>NZ_JBVASX010000113.1:0-255 GCF_057814215.1 Variovorax sp. F042 | reverse complement strand
CAGTCTGGCACCAGAGGTCAGCGGCCAGAACATCTCCCAGACCGACACGTCGAAGCCGAAGGGGGCCTTGTGCAGGACCGTGTCAGCGCCTGCGAGGGTGTAGAACTCCTGCATCCAGGCCATGCAGTTGAACAGGGCTTGATGGCGAATGGCTGCACCCTTGGGGCGGCCTGTGGAGCCTGAGGTGTAGATGACGTAGGCCAGGTGTTCGCCGTGCAGGCTGACTTGCGGATCGGCCTCGGACTCGGACGCTGT
>NZ_JBVASX010000112.1:0-264 GCF_057814215.1 Variovorax sp. F042 | reverse complement strand
TCAGGAACGTGCCGTCCACGGCGCGCTCGGGCGTCGGGATGTACGTGTCCAGGGCTTCGGCCAGCTTCATGATGGCGCCTTCGCCCAGTTCGCCCTTGTCGCCTTCCAGGGCGAGCTTGGCCGAGCCATGGATGATCGGGGTGTCGTCGCCGGGGAATTCGTACTTGTCGAGGAGTTCGCGAACTTCCATTTCGACCAGCTCGAGCAGTTCCTTGTCGTCGACCATGTCGCACTTGTTCAGGAACACGATGATGTAGCCCACGC
>NZ_JBVASX010000111.1:0-273 GCF_057814215.1 Variovorax sp. F042 | reverse complement strand
GGGTAGGTGACGTCGATCGTGCGGTCGCGGTGAATCCGCTCGCCGGCAATGCGCAGGGCTTCGCGGTGAATGGTGCCTGGCTTCAGGGTGGCTTGGCTCATGGGGGAGTGCTCCGGGCGACGGTTTATTGGGCGTGGTTCAGCGCGAGGTCCAGCGCATCGAAGTTGCGCAGCCGGCGGCTGGCGGCAATGCCGGTGACCGGCCGGTTGCAGATCAGCGGCACGCGCTGCTCCGACACCCCGCCGTGCGAGCGCAGCGGCACTTCCAGCGCCG
>NZ_JBVASX010000110.1:0-278 GCF_057814215.1 Variovorax sp. F042 | reverse complement strand
AACCACGGCACATGAAGCCCCAGCGCGAGGCGCTCCAGGGACTCCACCGAAGGCGAGACCAGCCCGCGCACGATGCGCGAGAGCATCGAGGAGGAAATCCCCGAGGCCTGCGCCAGCGTGCCGCCGGACACACCAGCCGCCATGCGAAGCGCCCTCACCCGCGCACCGCTGCGTGCCGCCGACAGGCTGCGTACGACAGGTGCGGGCTGCCGAGGCCGGACTCGCTTCACCGAGACCGGCAACCGCAGCGGGCGGGCCGTTGGCAGAGGTGAAGCAAG
>NZ_JBVASX010000109.1:0-278 GCF_057814215.1 Variovorax sp. F042 | reverse complement strand
ACTACGGCTACAGCCTCGCGCTGGGCAGCGCCGAGGTAACGCTGCTGACGCTCACAAAAGCCTAACCCATGCTGGCCAACGGCGGGCGCTACGGCACGACGACGCTGACCGCGCGGCCACCAGTGCCTGCGGACAAGACGAAGGCAGGCGCCCCGCCGCTGCTCGAGCCGCGCGCCGGCTTGATCGTCGGCGACATCCTCTCCGACCCGACCGCGCGCACGCGCACCTTCGGCCTCGACAGCATCCTCTCCACCCGATTCTGGACGGCCGTGAAGACC
>NZ_JBVASX010000108.1:0-278 GCF_057814215.1 Variovorax sp. F042 | reverse complement strand
TCAGCCCGTTCCGCCGCGCGGTGTGCGGCGACCTCACGCGCGCCTTCAACGTCGCGACGCCCAACACCGAGGTGCTGCCGGTGCTCGCGGGCAGCCGCACCAAGGCCGAGGCCGACAAGGTCCGCGCCGACCAGGACGTGCTGCCGCAGGTGGTGCCGCCGGCCAACGCGCAAGTGCCGCAGCAGGCCACGGGCACGCGGCCCTCGCGCGCCTTGCCCTACGAACTGCACACAAGTGCCAAGGTCGACGCGACCGGCGGCAAGCTGCAGCTGCTGTTC
>NZ_JBVASX010000107.1:0-279 GCF_057814215.1 Variovorax sp. F042 | reverse complement strand
AGATAGCCTCCTGGTGGGACAGAAAGGGAGAGAATGAAATCGATATTATCGCTGCCGATGAACTGGAGCAGAAGGTTATTTTTTATGAGGTAAAACGCCAAGCTAAGGATATAAATCTCGGCATTTTAAAAGATAAAGCCGAGCATTTCTTCCAGGCTACAGGAAAATTCAAGAAATTCGATATCGGATACCAAGGATTGTCGATGGAGGATATGTAAAAAAGGCTTAAGAAATTGTCTTACAAAGACATAAAATAAGAGAGAAACTATTTTTTAAGGA
>NZ_JBVASX010000106.1:0-279 GCF_057814215.1 Variovorax sp. F042 | reverse complement strand
GATCGACGACATCCAGGCCAAGGCCGCGCAGAACGGCCACACGGTGCGCTTCGGCGTCAACGCCTACGTCATCGCCCGCGACACCGAGGAAGAAGCCAAGGCGGTGCTGGCCGACATCATCAAGCACGCGCACGTCGAGGCGGTGCATGCCTTCGGCGATGCGGTGAAGCAGGCCGGCTAGGCATCGCCCGTGGGGGAGGGCAACTGGGCCAAGTCGACCTTCGAAGACCTCGTGCAGTACATCGACGGCTTCAGCACCAACCTTATCGGCACGCCGCA
>NZ_JBVASX010000105.1:0-279 GCF_057814215.1 Variovorax sp. F042 | reverse complement strand
ACCGGCAGCACCGAGACCCCCGTGTGGCAACCGGCGTGAAGGAGGCCTGCGCGATGACGAGCACCTCCTCCACTTCTTCCGCGGCGCTGCCGGACCACATCGAGCACGCGATGCTCGGCACGATGCGCGTGCCCCGTTTCGAAGACGTGCTGCGCGCCGCACAAGCCTTTGCGCCATACGTGCAGCGCACGCCGCTGCTGCGCTCGCCCGCACTGGACGCGCTGGCGGGCGGCTCCGTCTGGATCAAACCCGAGAGCCTGCAGGTCACCGGCTCCTTCA
>NZ_JBVASX010000104.1:0-279 GCF_057814215.1 Variovorax sp. F042 | reverse complement strand
TACATCATGGAAGCCTGCTTCGACGACCTCGTTACGGGGCAGGGCGAAGGCACCGGCTGGCGCATGCCGGCGCGCGATGCAGACCTGAAGTTCAAGCCCGTGCAAGACGCGGTGCTGTGGGGCGGCACCCTTTGCGTGCTGGCCAGCCTGATCGGCACGCCGTACTGTCCCGTGGTGGACAAGGGCGTGCTCTTCATCGAGGACATCAACGAGCACCCGTACCGTATCGAACGCATGCTCGACCAGTTGAAGATGGCCGGTGTGCTGGCGCGCCAGCGC
>NZ_JBVASX010000103.1:0-279 GCF_057814215.1 Variovorax sp. F042 | reverse complement strand
TGCGGCACAGGCCCGACTCCATCGTGATCACGCGCGAGATCTCGTCCAGGCGCGAGGCGATGATCTCGCCCGCGCGCATCAGGATCTTGTAGCGCTCGTAGCGCGTGAGGGTGGGCTTGTAGTCGCGTGCGATCTTGTAGGCCACCCGCACGTCTTCGAGCGTGGCCTTGGGCACGGTGGCGATCACTTCGCCGGTGTAGGGGTAGGTGACGTCGATCGTGCGGTCGCGGTGAATCCGCTCGCCGGCAATGCGCAGGGCTTCGCGGTGAATGGTGCCTG
>NZ_JBVASX010000102.1:0-279 GCF_057814215.1 Variovorax sp. F042 | reverse complement strand
CGCCGATGCGGTCGGGCGGCAGCTCGAAGCGCGCGGCCGCGTCCTTGCGCGAGAGCACCAGCTCCATGCCCGGCAGGCGCTGGATGCGCTCGATCCAGCCCGGCACGCGGGCCTCGTCGGGGGCGTACACGGTGGCAAAGGAGCCCAGCGCGCCGTGGTGCACCACGTACGGGTCGGTGATCGGCAGGATCACGCGGGCCTGGTCCTTGCCATACCAGTCGTCGAGCACGTCCTGCAGGTAGATGACCTTGGGCGCGCCGTCGGCGTCGTGCTTGTCGT
>NZ_JBVASX010000101.1:0-279 GCF_057814215.1 Variovorax sp. F042 | reverse complement strand
CGCTGGTAATGCCCGATGACGGCAGCGCCACATTGAAAGTCCAGACCCCGGCATTGCTCTGCAGCGTCTGGAACCCGGCCAGGGAAAGCGGTGCAAACGTCGAGGCGCCGCCGTCTTCGCTTTCGAGCGTGAGAAGGTTGGCGCCGCCTCCACCGCTGATGTTGCCGGTGATCGAGGAGCCCGTGTAGGCATGCAGCGCATCGTTGCCGTTTGCGAAGTTGAGCGACCCGATGACGCTGCCCTTGTTGGTGAAATCGACGGCAGAGGTGCCATTGGCAC
>NZ_JBVASX010000100.1:0-281 GCF_057814215.1 Variovorax sp. F042 | reverse complement strand
GATGGATTTCATGGCCGCGGCCTGCGGCGCCGACGACAACAACAATGCCAAGCCGAGCCTCACGGCCTGGCCCGCAGCGGCGATCGACCGCGCCTACCACACGCGATGGGGCCTCGACGACCAGACACAAGGCCTGCCCGAAGTGGCCGAGCTGCAGATGGGCCGTTCCTACCTGGTCCATCCCGGCAGCCCCGCGATGAGCTGGCTCAGTCACGGCTGGGCGGGCTTCGACGGCGATGGCGCGGGCAGCGAGGGCGAACTGGCCTGCCTCGTCATTCCCT
>NZ_JBVASX010000099.1:0-281 GCF_057814215.1 Variovorax sp. F042 | reverse complement strand
AAGGCACGACCGTCGGGACGGGACCGGCCACGGCTGACAACACCTCGGTGGATGTCCAGTCGGGTGCATTGGTCAGCACGGGCAACAGCTCCGCGATCAGCCTTGGCAACAATGCCACCATCACGGTTCGCAGCGGCGCCACGGTCCAGAACAACTCCACCAACGGAAACAGTCCGTACCCAGGCGGCATCGGCGCCAACACCGTCGAGTTCAACAGCAACAGCACCATCACCATCGAGCAAGGCGCCAACGTCTTCGCGGATGGAAGCGCCGGCAATTCG
>NZ_JBVASX010000098.1:0-282 GCF_057814215.1 Variovorax sp. F042 | reverse complement strand
CCGGTTGCCCAGGTGATAGGCCGCGCGCGTCAGGTCGAAGGGCGAGCCGTGGGCCGTGCAAAGCGTGATGCGCAGCACCGGCTGCGGCACAGCGATCACGCGGACCAGCGAACCGTCTTCCGCCACGAGAACGTCGCCGCCCCGCACGGCGGTGCCGCGCGGCAGGAACACGCCGATCTGGCGGCCCTGCGAGTCGGTGGCGTCGACACGGCTTTTCTGGCGGATGTCCCAGTCGAGCTCGATGGTGGCAGCGCGCTTGAGCATCACGGGCGCAAGGCCGCG
>NZ_JBVASX010000097.1:0-283 GCF_057814215.1 Variovorax sp. F042 | reverse complement strand
AGAAGAACACGGCGGTCGAATACAGGTCCATGCCGTGGTCGCCGTAGCGGATGAAGCGCAGGTCCTTCGCCGGATCGAGCCCCATCGCCTTCGCGCTGAAGCTCACGGGGGTGACGTAGCCGAAGGCGGCGTCGATCTGCCCGCGCGTGAGCATCTGCTCGCGCAGGTTGGGCGCCATGTTGGTGATGCTTACCTTCGACGCATCGACCTTCGCGAGCCTGGCGAAGGCCGGGAACAGCTTCAGCGCGCCGTCGTTGGCGGGGCCGCCGATGGTCTTGCCTTC
>NZ_JBVASX010000096.1:0-285 GCF_057814215.1 Variovorax sp. F042 | reverse complement strand
CGTCGTCATCGCCGATCGGCAGCTGGATGTCTATTGCCGTGCCGGGCCCGGCCTTGCGGGTGATGAGCATCGACACCGGCTCGCTCGCCCCGCTGTCCGGCGGGTAGCCGGCGGCGCGGCAGGTGCGCGTGTTGTCGCAGGCCAGCTCCCAGTCGTTGTGCGAGAACGAGACAAGCTCATTGTCGGCGGCTCCGGCGGACAACGCGGCGTGTGACAGCGCCGCAGCAGCGATGCAGGCAGATTTCATGTTCGCGACTTGCGGCTCAAACGGTACTGCTCCAGGAA
>NZ_JBVASX010000095.1:0-286 GCF_057814215.1 Variovorax sp. F042 | reverse complement strand
CCCAAGCCATTCCCCCAGGCGCCGCCATGCGGGCGCGCAAGGCACCAGACCCGACCGGCACGCGGCAGCGCGCAGCAGGATGGACGCGCACCTTCGCGCTCACGACCGCGCTCGTTGCCGCACTGAGCGGCTGCGGCGGCGGCAGCGGTTCAGGCGGCGCGGCGCTTGCAGTGCCGGCCCCGTCATCACCCGCCCCCACGTCGCCCGAAGCACCATCGACGCCGCTCGCCAACCGCACGCTGGTCATCGACCTCGACGGCGCCACCTACGCCGCAGTGCAAAGCGG
>NZ_JBVASX010000094.1:0-286 GCF_057814215.1 Variovorax sp. F042 | reverse complement strand
TTCCTACTTGTCGACGGTGGCGAACAGCGCGTGGAACAGACGGCGCTCGAACAACACGCCGTCGCACAGGCCGCTTTCGAAGGCGCGGTTGACCGATTCCTTCGCCGCCATCACCGAGATCATCGAGTAGCCACAGATGATCAGCGCCGCGCCCAGCGCCTCGTCGGCGAGCTTTTCGAAAGGCACCACGCGGCTCTCGAGGCCGGCGCGTTCGGCTTCGGCGGCGTCCATCATGCGGGCCGTGAGCACCATGTCCATGGCCTTGCTCTTGACCACTGCGCGTGGC
>NZ_JBVASX010000093.1:0-286 GCF_057814215.1 Variovorax sp. F042 | reverse complement strand
CGTAGCGCGCTGCAGTGCTCGTCTTGGGAGCGGTCGACCGGCTCATGTGTGTGCCGCCGTCATCCGACCCGAACGACTGGGCGCGGGCTGCGGTCTGGCGCCATTCGGCGAGCGAGCCCACGCAGTCGAGCCGCTCGGGCGCCGGCCCCACCACCAGCCACAGGATGCGGCCGGCCACCGAGAGCTCGCCGCTGCGGCGCTCCGGCGCCAGGCCCACCTCGAAGGTCTGCGACGACACCAGCAGGCCCACGCCGATGGCCTTCAGGCAGGCTTCCTTGCGGCTCCA
>NZ_JBVASX010000092.1:0-286 GCF_057814215.1 Variovorax sp. F042 | reverse complement strand
CCTTCGCAAGATCGCGCACCCATGGCGGATCGAAGCCGCCGTCGGCCAGCCTGGGCAATAGCTTCTGTGCGAGCTTCTGTTCTGCTTCGCCGAGGCGTGCCGCATGGTCCGACAGATGCAGCCAGGTGCCGCTGCGCACCAGCGCACCGCGCGCGACCAGATCGTCGAGCGCGTGACGCCACAGCGAGTCGTCCGCGCGTGGCCCGGCCAGCCGCTTGAGGCGGCGCGCATCGGGTCCGACTTCGTCTGGCGCGGTGCGATGTAAGTCTGCGAGGCGCCCGGTGAT
>NZ_JBVASX010000091.1:0-287 GCF_057814215.1 Variovorax sp. F042 | reverse complement strand
GAAGAGCGCGCCGCCATCAAGGCGGCCGCAGCCGCCGCCAACGGACCCGCATGAGCGCCGTCCTCCAGCCCGTCGAAGCCCGCCTCGAACCGCTCACCGTCGAGCGGATCGATGCCGTCTGCGCGGTCGAGCAGACGGCCTACAGCCATCCCTGGACGCGCGCCAACTTCACCGCTTCCATGGCCGTGGGCTACCACTGCCAGTGCCTGCTGGCGCCCGGCGTGGCACCGGGTGTGAGCTCGCCGGTCACCGATCTGGGCGAAACGCTGATCGGCTACTTCGTCGCC
>NZ_JBVASX010000090.1:0-287 GCF_057814215.1 Variovorax sp. F042 | reverse complement strand
AGGCATGGCGAGTGCGGGAAAAGGAGGGGGCGCCCAGTATGGCGCGGCGCTCGCATAATCGCCGCGTATGGACACCAAGTGGCTCGAAGACTTCATCAGTTTGGCGGAAACCCGCAGCTTCAGCCGCTCGGCTCAATTGAGGCATGTGACCCAGCCGGCGTTGTCCCGCCGCATCCAGGCGCTCGAAGGCTGGGCCGGCACCGACCTGGTAGACCGCAGCTCGTACCCCACGCGGCTCACGCCAGCGGGCCAGACGCTCTACAGCCAGACCATCGAGATGCTGCAAT
>NZ_JBVASX010000089.1:0-288 GCF_057814215.1 Variovorax sp. F042 | reverse complement strand
ACCCGGCCGTGGCGCCGATGCTGGTGAGCTTCATCGTGGGCGGCCTGCGCGCCGCGCTGCCGCGGCCCAAGACCCCACGCACGACCAAGACCATCTCCAGGAGACAAAAGCCATGATGAAACGACGCACCCTGCTGTCGGCGCTTGCCGCGACGTCGGCCATTGCCGCGCTGCCTTCGCGCGCCCAGTCCACTCCGAAGATCGTGTTCGGCTACACGGCCGTGACCGACTTCGCCTCGGTCTTCGTGGCGGCCGAAGAGGGCTACTTCAAGAAGCGCAATCTCGAGGT
>NZ_JBVASX010000088.1:0-288 GCF_057814215.1 Variovorax sp. F042 | reverse complement strand
AGGCTCGAAAAAAGGGGAGGGTGCTGCCGAGCGAGGGCAGGGCGCATGAAGAAGATCGCGGCCGGTCGGGCCAGTCGATGACGAGCGTCGCTAACGCTCTTTGCGCAGGAACAGGCGCGAGATCGTCTGCGCCGTCTGCTCGCGCGAGGCGGCATCGCGAGCGTGCAGCTCGGCCATGGCGCCGTGCATCATCTTCTGCGTGAGCCCGCGCGACATGGCCTCGAGCACCGCATCGTCCGATTCGCCCTTGGCCAGCAGCTTTCGCGCACGGGCCATTTCGGCGGCGCG
>NZ_JBVASX010000087.1:0-288 GCF_057814215.1 Variovorax sp. F042 | reverse complement strand
TGCCTTCGTCGCCGCCGAGCTCGGCGGTGGTGCGGATCTGGATCTCGAGGTCGCTCGTGGTCAGCTGCAGCTGGCCGCCGGTCTTGCGGATCAGCACGTTCGCCAGGATCGGCAAGGTGTGTCGCCGCTCGACGATGCCCGCCACCGACTGCAGCGCGGCGAGGACTTTGTCTTGGTTTGCCTTCAAAACGATCATGTCTTCTTCCTCTTCTCTATCTCTGTGAATCAGCCTGTAAGACGCCATTCTCCGCTGTCGCGAGGGGCACCCTTGATGACATTCGGCGGTCA
>NZ_JBVASX010000086.1:0-288 GCF_057814215.1 Variovorax sp. F042 | reverse complement strand
ACGCAGGCGCCGGTCGGCGGTGGGCGCTAGGCGCTGCTGCTCGTGCCGGCGGTGTCGGTCGTGGCCGCGCCGGTGCCCGTGGTGGCCGGTGGCGGGGCGGTGCAGCCCGCCAGCGAGGCGATGACGGCAACAACGGCTGCAGTAGCGGCCCACTGGAGCACGTAGTTGAGGCGCTGTTGTCGTTGCTGCTGCAGTGCTTGCGACGTGGTCATGAAAGTCTCCTTGTCCGGAAAGTGGCGACCCGAAGGGCCAATGCTCTACAGACGATTACTTCTCGACGATTTTGAA
>NZ_JBVASX010000085.1:0-289 GCF_057814215.1 Variovorax sp. F042 | reverse complement strand
GAACGAAGTCGCAATGGTCGTGCAAGTTGCGCGCCTCGGCAGCTTTGCCGAGGCCGCGCGGCAGCTGCGCATGCCATCGGCAACGGTGAGCCGGCGCATCCAGCAGCTGGAGGCGCGCCTGGGCACTCGGCTGATGCAGCGCTCCACCCGCAAGCTGACGCTGACGAGCGCGGGCCAGACCTATCATGAGCGATGCGGCCCGGCGGTCGAGGAACTGATCGAAGCCGGTCAATCGCACGTCGCGGATAGCCAGGAGCCGAGCGGCGTGATCCGGGTGGCCGCCTCGGCC
>NZ_JBVASX010000084.1:0-289 GCF_057814215.1 Variovorax sp. F042 | reverse complement strand
GATCGGGCTGGCCGCGGTGCGGCAGGCCGACCCGATCCGCGCGGCCGAGCCCTGCCTGATCCGCCTGCGCGAGTCGCTGGAGGTGACGTGCTTCGTCGCGGTCATGGGCAACAAGGGCCCGACCATCGTGCGGTTCGAGGAGCCGGGCCTGCCGGTGACGGTGAACGTGCGCGCCGGCGCGGTGATGTCGATGCTGTGGTCGGCCACCGGCCGCGCCTTCCTGGGGCTGCTCGACGAATCGCGCGTGCTGGCGCTGGCCGAGCAGGAGCTGGGCGAAGCCACGCCGGAG
>NZ_JBVASX010000083.1:0-289 GCF_057814215.1 Variovorax sp. F042 | reverse complement strand
GGCCTACGGCTCCAATGGCAACGGCACGGCGCAGCACCTGATCGGCACGCAGTTCCAGTCCAGCACCGGCACCACGCTGCGGCACGTGCCCTACAAGGGCAGCGGCCCGCTCACCACCGACCTGCTCGGCGGCCAGGTGGCGATGTCCTTCGACACCATCACGCCGGTGCTGCAGCACATCACGGGCGGCAAGCTGCGCGCGCTGGCCGTGACCACGGCGCGCCGCTCGTCGGTGCTGCCCGACGTGCCGACGCTGGAGGAAGCGGGGCTCAAGGGCTTCGACATCGGC
>NZ_JBVASX010000082.1:0-289 GCF_057814215.1 Variovorax sp. F042 | reverse complement strand
TCTTCTCCGACGTGCGCGTGCCCGCCGAGAACCTCGTGGGCGAAGAGAACAAGGGCTGGACCTGCGCCAAGTACCTGCTGACCTACGAGCGCACCAACATCGCGGGCGTGGACTTCTCGGTGGCCGCGCTCGAACAGCTCAAGGGCATTGCCGCCACGCAGACGAAAAACGGCAAGCCCCTGGCCGAAGACCCGGCCTTTGCAGCGCGCATGGCGCGCGTCGAGATCGACCTGGGGAACATGAAGACCACCAACCTGCGCGTGATCGCGGCGGTGGCCGGCGGCGGTGT
>NZ_JBVASX010000081.1:0-290 GCF_057814215.1 Variovorax sp. F042 | reverse complement strand
GCTGAAGATCGACCAGTGCTGCCAGCGCACGCGCTGAGTTTTCCTTCGCACGGTCCACCTTCTCTGAGGCCAGATCTGCGCGCGAACCAGCGGCGCGCGTGCGCTCGATGCCGGCTGTGGCCAGCGCCGCAACGAGCCCCAGGCCAAGGGCCCAGAGCAACGGCTTTTTGAGGTCGGGCAGCATCAGAGGCTCCCGCTGCAGGTCTGAGCCTCGTCGGACCTTCGATTGGCTAGGCCCTGCACGAAGGTGCATTGCCGCTGCCCGATCACAGTCTTGAAGGTGTACGACC
>NZ_JBVASX010000080.1:0-290 GCF_057814215.1 Variovorax sp. F042 | reverse complement strand
CAATGCCAACGAGTACCGCTACCCGGGTCGCTGGGAGCCGATGGTGCGCGTCACCGAACGCATCGCGGTCAAGGGCGAGAGCGCGCCGCGCGAGGGGGTCAACACCTTCACGCGCCACGGCCCGGTGCTGCTGGCCGAGCCGGGCAAGCAGCGTGCGTATGCCGTGCGCGCGGCGTGGCTGGAGCGCGGAATGGCTCCGTACTTCGGTTCCATGGACTACATGCGCGCGCGCAACTGGGACCAGTTCCGCGCGGCCATGAACCGCTGGGGCGCGCCCGGCGAGAACCAGG
>NZ_JBVASX010000079.1:0-290 GCF_057814215.1 Variovorax sp. F042 | reverse complement strand
TGGAAGTCGACCTGTGCGAATGCGCGGCTGGCGCTGTCGTGCAGCCGCGCCATCAGGTGCTCGTCGTCGGGCTCGGGCGGCAGGTTCATCGTCATCTCGGCGCCGCTGCCGCCGCGCAGCCGCAGGCTCGGGCTGCCGGAGCGGATGAAGGTGCCGGTGCCGGCGCGCGAGTCGATCAGCCCGCGCTTGCGCGCCTCGGCGTAGCCGCTCGCCACCGTCGTGTAGTTCAGTTCCAGGTCGGCGGCCAGCTCGCGCATCGTGGGCAGGCGGTCTCGCACGCCGAGCCGGCC
>NZ_JBVASX010000078.1:0-290 GCF_057814215.1 Variovorax sp. F042 | reverse complement strand
CGGCGTGCCGAACCTGGAAGACGGCAGCCAGATGCGTCTCGGCCTGCAACTGGCGCAGGAAGAACTGGCGCAGTTGCTGGGCGCGTCGCGCCAGCGGGTCAACCAGGAACTGAAGACCATGGAGCGCGAGGGCACCATCCGGATCGAGCCGGGCGGCCTTGTGGTTCTGGACCGAGCAGCCTTGATGCGCGTCTCCGAAGCAGAGCACTGACAAACCAACAAGCAGACATGAGCCAGGACTTCTCCAACTTCATCGGCACCCGTGCCGTCTCGCAACAGCACGCTTTCGA
>NZ_JBVASX010000077.1:0-292 GCF_057814215.1 Variovorax sp. F042 | reverse complement strand
GTTGCGCACCGTGGCCGCCCGGGTCACGCCGCCCACGCGCAGCAGGTATTAGTTCTCGGCGGGAAAGCGCGGCAGCACCGCATCCACATCGCGGTCGTCCGGCGACACCACCAGCGCCAGCCCGGCGAAGCGCCCCGCCAGCGCGCGGAAGGCCTCCAGCGTGTGGGCCACCATCGGCCGGCCGGCCAAGCGCCGGTACTGCTTGGGCTGCGTGGACTGCGCATGCCCCGCGCGATAGCCGGAGCCGGCACACGGGATCAGCACGAAGAGTCGGGAAGAGGACATGAGGGAG
>NZ_JBVASX010000076.1:0-294 GCF_057814215.1 Variovorax sp. F042 | reverse complement strand
CAGCACGTCCTCGGCGCGGCCGACGCGGGTGAAGCGGCCGTCCCTGATGGCCACGGCGTCGGCCACGGGGTTGGCGCGGTCCAGCGTGGTGAAAAGGCCGTTGTGCAGGATCAGGTCTGGGGTTTCGGTGTTGGTGGTCATGTTGTCGGAGAAAGAGGCGACGGCAAGGCCGGGAGCTGCGAGGGTGGCGCCGCGCGCTCCGAGGAGGCGCCGGCGGCTGGGGTCTGCGGACGGATTCATGCGTCGCGCCTGCCGGAATACTGGGCTTCGGCGGTGTTCACCGCCGTCGGCTGC
>NZ_JBVASX010000075.1:0-294 GCF_057814215.1 Variovorax sp. F042 | reverse complement strand
CGGCCGCGGGCCGGTCAACCCCTATGCGCTGCAGGTGCTGCGCGATCGGCTGAAGGTGCCGATGCTGGTCGACGCGGGCCTGGGGCTGCCGTCGCATGCCTGCCAGGGGATGGAATGGGGCTACGACGGCGTGCTGCTCAACACGGCCGTTGCACTGGCGCAAGACCCGGTCGCAATGGCTGGCGCTTTCGCCGCCGCGGTGCAGGCTGGCCGCACCGCATATCGCGCCGGCGCCATGGCAGCGCAAGACGCCGCCCAGCCGAGCACGCCCGGACTCGGCACGCCCTTCTGGCA
>NZ_JBVASX010000074.1:0-294 GCF_057814215.1 Variovorax sp. F042 | reverse complement strand
GCATCACGGTCGGCGCGCTGCTGGCGGTGGTGCTGTTCGCGCCGGCGCGCTGGCTCGCGGCGGCGCTGTCGAACTGGAGCCATGGCCGCCTCGTGCTGGCCAACCCGCGCGGCACCGGCTGGAACGGTACGGCCGCCGTGGTCTTCGCCAGCGGCGCCGGCGGCGCGCAGGCGGTGTCGCTGCCCGGCCTGCTGCACTGGCGCAGGCGCCCGGGCTGGAGCGGCATCGCCGCCAGCCTCGACCTGCCCTGCTGCGCCGCGCAGCCGCTCGAACTCACGGCCAGCCCGCGCGCCG
>NZ_JBVASX010000073.1:0-295 GCF_057814215.1 Variovorax sp. F042 | reverse complement strand
CTCAACGGCAGCAAGATGCTGTGGTTCTCGAAGTTCGACCCGAAGCGCGTCGTGCAGAAGCTGTCCGAAGCCACGGTGTTCATGGGCTTGCCCACCCTGTATGTGCGGCTGTTGGCCGAGCCGGGCCTCACGCGCGAGGCGGTGCGCAACATGCGCCTGTTCGTCGCGGGCTCGGCGCCGCTCTTGATTGAGACGTTCGACGAGTGGCGCGAGCGCACCGGCCACACCATTCTCGAACGCTACGGCATGAGCGAGACGGTCATGCTCACGTCGAACCCCTCCACCGCCGCACAGT
>NZ_JBVASX010000072.1:0-295 GCF_057814215.1 Variovorax sp. F042 | reverse complement strand
CCATGGCCCACTCGTGCGGCGACCGGTACAGCGACATGCGCGTGGCCGCGAGAGAGACATAGCCGTTGTCCAGCATCGGGAACACATAGTTCTCGCAACACTGGTCGAGGACGGAAAGGATGTCGGCTTCTTGCCAGCTCAGCATGGATGCTCCCGAGCCCGAGGTGGGCTTTCGGGGCGACTTTAACGGTGGCCGAAAGATGCCGCCCCGGCCGCAGCCCACGATGCGCTGCGCCAGCGCAACCAGCGATCGGTCCGACCCCGCCGGTCCGAGCAGCGAAATGCCCAGCGGCGC
>NZ_JBVASX010000071.1:0-297 GCF_057814215.1 Variovorax sp. F042 | reverse complement strand
CGGGTTGTCGAAGACCGAGAGACCGCCGGTGAGCGTGGTGGCGCCGCTCACCACCGCGCCGGTGAGCGTCCACGTGCCGCTGTTGACGGGCAGGTTCTCGAAGTTGAGGTACTGCAGGCCCGAGATGTTGCCGGTGCCGCCCGTGCCGGAGCCGGGTCCGGCGATGGTGTTCTGCAGCACGAGCGTGTCGCGTCCGCCGACGCCCGCATCGCCCGTGCCCGTGGCGGCGAATGTGAGCAGGCCCGGTGGGAGGGTGAGCGTGGGAATGGCCACGGCAGGCAGCGGTATCAGTGGATT
>NZ_JBVASX010000070.1:0-297 GCF_057814215.1 Variovorax sp. F042 | reverse complement strand
GAGTGCAGGTCCGAGCAGCGCCTCGGCCTGCACGAACACACCTACGCCGGCCAAGGCCGCGGACAGCAGTGCCTGGCCGTTGTTGGTGGTGAGCGGGCCGCGCACCGGCACGTGCACCGTCTCGCCCTTGCGCGTGAAGCGCCACGAATGGTTCGGCCCCCAGGTCGCGAAGCCCAGCAGCGGAAATGCCTCCAGGTCGGACGGGTGCTTCGGCTGACCGTGGCGCGCGACCCACGCGGGGCTGGCGACGGCATACATGCGCGCCAGCGCGAGCGGTCTTGCAATGTGCCGCTCGTC
>NZ_JBVASX010000069.1:0-297 GCF_057814215.1 Variovorax sp. F042 | reverse complement strand
GGTCGACTACATCCTGAAGCCCTTCGAGCCTGCGGAAGTGCTGGCGCGCGTGGCCGTGCACCTTGCGCTGTCAAGCAGCCGGCAGCAGGCGCAGGCCTGCATCGCGCAGGCCGAGAGCGCCGTGGAAAACGCGAAACGGGAACGCGGCACCGACACCCCGGGCGCCGACCACACCGCCCGCGTGCTCGCGCAGGCCGTCGAGCGCCTGGTGCGCGCCGACCTGGCGAACGTGCCCACCCTGCCCGAGTTGGCGGCGCGCGTGGGCACGCACGAAAAGCGGCTGTCGCGCGTGTTCCG
>NZ_JBVASX010000068.1:0-298 GCF_057814215.1 Variovorax sp. F042 | reverse complement strand
AGGCCTATGAAACCCGCGTGCTCGACCTGCTGTCGATGGAGCGCCAGGCCATCGACGACCTGAGCCAGGCCATCGACGCGGCGAACACGCGCAGCTTCAACCTGCAATTGCTGCTGACGGTGCTGACGGTGGTCAGCGGCGGCATCTTCGCGTTCTTCATTTCACGCAGCATCGTGCGCCCGCTGGCGCAAGCCGTGCAGGTGGCCGAGACCGTCGCTGCCGGCGACCTGAGCATGCACATCGAAGTGGAAAGCCGCGACGCAGCAGGGCAGCTGATGCAGGCGCTGAAGAACATGAA
>NZ_JBVASX010000067.1:0-298 GCF_057814215.1 Variovorax sp. F042 | reverse complement strand
ATAAACACCGCGCGGGCTTTGCCAAAGATCAATCACGAATTCGACAGCCATAAAAAAACCCCGCCGAGGCGGGGTTTTCATGATCGATGGAATCGATTGAGTAGTTGGCGCGGGTGCCGACCACTTCGATTTCCACGCGACGGTTCTTGGCGCGGCCTTCCTTGGTGCGGTTGTCAGCCACAGGCTGCTTCTCGCCCTTGCCTTCGGTGTAGACGCGGTTGTGTTCGATGCCCTTCGAGACCAGGAAGGCCTTGACGGCTTCGGCGCGACGCACCGACAGACGCTGGTTGTAGGCGTC
>NZ_JBVASX010000066.1:0-298 GCF_057814215.1 Variovorax sp. F042 | reverse complement strand
CAGTTCGGCCAGCCGCCCGGGAATCTCGTTCATCGGAATCGCCACCAGGGTGAAGCCCGGGGGAGCGACGCTCGCCGTCTGCAGTTCCCAGGGCTCACGCACGTCGAGCAGCACGGGGGTGGCATCGGCGTTCTGGGCGAACCAGGCGGCAAGGTCGGCGGGGCGGACTTGGTCGATCATTCGGTCAACCGCCGGCTCAGAACGAGAAGCGCGAGGGCTCGGGGAAGTTCAGCAGGCGCGGGGCCACGATATCCCAGGGCTGGATGGTGTCCCACTTGCTTTCGCTCGAGCGGGTGAC
>NZ_JBVASX010000065.1:0-298 GCF_057814215.1 Variovorax sp. F042 | reverse complement strand
GGTCTGCAGCATCTTGCGCACCGCCAGTGCGTTCGACGGCGAGAACACGCGCACGCCGACCGGTGGCTCGGACTTCTTCAGGATGGTGACCGGAATGATCGAGCCGTCGTGCGCGAACGAGGTGTACGAATGCGCCATCTGGAACAGCGACGCCGACAGGCCGTAGCCATAGGCCATGGGGGCCTGCTCGACCGGCTTCCAGGTCTTCCCCGGGCGCAGCCGGCCCGTCACGGCGCCGGGGAACTGGATCTGCGGCTTCTGGCCGTAACCGAGCGCGGTGTAGGTGTCCCACATCTCG
>NZ_JBVASX010000064.1:0-300 GCF_057814215.1 Variovorax sp. F042 | reverse complement strand
GTTGCCGCTCGCGGCGGCCGGCGACATCGTGATCGAAGTGGTCGGCGACCTGATCTCCAAGCCCTACATCGAGATCACGCTGAACCTGCTCGCGCGCGTCGGCATCCAGGTGCGGCGCGACGGCTGGGAGCGTTTCACCATTCCGGCGGGCAGCAGCTACAGCTCTCCCGGCGACATTCACGTCGAGGCCGATGCCTCGTCTGCTAGCGATTTCATAGCATTGGGCGCGATAGCGACGGGTGTTTCCGGCAAGGACGGCATCCGCATCGAAGGCGTGGGCGCCGATTCGATCCAGGGCGA
>NZ_JBVASX010000063.1:0-300 GCF_057814215.1 Variovorax sp. F042 | reverse complement strand
GGCACGTTTCCCCGGGAGATTTCCAACGATGAAGCTCAAGAGCATCCTTCCCTTCGCCCTGCTCGCCTGCGCCGGCCACGCCGCCGCGCAGACCGCCACGCCGCCGGCCGGCGACTACATCTACGAACGGGGCAGCGGCTCGCTGCGCGTCAAGCCCGACGGGCACTTCGACATCACCACCATCGGCGCCACCGCACACACCTGCGCACTCGACGGCACCATCGTGCGCGGCAAGGCCAAGCTCGACGACTCGGCGTGCGTGGTGAACTTCGCGGTCAACGCCGACAAGGTGCAGGTCAC
>NZ_JBVASX010000062.1:0-302 GCF_057814215.1 Variovorax sp. F042 | reverse complement strand
GGACACCACAGTCGGCGCCCCACTGTCGGCCTGCAGACGGATCTTGTTGTCCAGCGGCAGCGCGCCGAGGTATTCCATCTGATATTCAGCCGCCATCTTCTTGCCGCCGTCCGCGCCGAAGAGGTGTTCGGCATGGCCGCAGTTCGAGCAGATGTGCACCGCCATGTTCTCGACGATGCCCAGGATCGGCACGCCGACCTTCTCGACCATCTTGATGCCCTTCTTTGCGTCGCGCAGCGCGATGTCCTGCGGCGTGGTGACGATCACCGCGCCCGTCATCGGTACGCGCTGGCTCAGGGTGA
>NZ_JBVASX010000061.1:0-303 GCF_057814215.1 Variovorax sp. F042 | reverse complement strand
ATCCGCGCATGGCGCTGGGCCAGCCGCTCGCCCACCGAGTCGAGCAAGGCGGTGGAGCGGGACGGGGCCGTGGGGCTGCCGGCACTCAGGAGAACGGACACGGGAGACTTTCTGTTTTCTTTTTCAGGAATTCAGGGCGAGCCGAACCACGGCGCCAGTCGAACTGGCGCCCTGCACTGCCGGCTTGCTGGGGCGGCTTGGCTTACTTGTGTTTCGTCGTGTAGATCTGATCGAAGGAGCCGCCGTCGGCAAAGTGCTCCTGGTCGGCCTTCGCCCAGCCGCCGAAGGCCTGGTCGATGGTCA
>NZ_JBVASX010000060.1:0-304 GCF_057814215.1 Variovorax sp. F042 | reverse complement strand
ACCCTGGAGCAGCTCACCCGGGCGCACAGCACGGAGCACGTCGAGTACCTCGAGGGCCTGCATCAGCGCCTGGTGGCCGACGAGCCCGCCGGTGGCCCCGACCACGCGCAGGTCGCCCCCGACACGATGCTCACCCGCTTCACCCTGCTGGCTGCGCGCCGCGCCGCCGGCGCTGCGAGTGCCGCGACCGACGCGGTGATTGCCGGCGACCTGGAAAACGCCTTCTGCTCGGTGCGCCCGCCCGGCCACCATGCCTGCCGCGAGCAGGCGATGGGTTTCTGTTTCTTCAACAACATCGCCATTG
>NZ_JBVASX010000059.1:0-305 GCF_057814215.1 Variovorax sp. F042 | reverse complement strand
AGGGACGGCCCGCCCGGGCAGGAAGACCGAAAGCTCGTGCCCTTCGCCAAGGCCTACGCGGGCCTCACTGATGCCGAGATGGCGCGCGTGGACGCGATCATCCGCAAGACCACGGTGGAAAGCTGCGGGCCGGTGAAGAGCGTGAAGCCGACACTGGTGTTCGAGTTGGGCTTGGAGGGCATGGCGCGCAGTTCGCGGCACTCGAGCGGCTTCGCGGTGCGGTTTCCGCGGCTGCTGCGGTGGCGGGAAGCGAAGCCGGTGGACGAAGCGGACAGCCTGCAGACGCTGGCGGCGTTGTTGCCCCT
>NZ_JBVASX010000058.1:0-305 GCF_057814215.1 Variovorax sp. F042 | reverse complement strand
AGAGGGTCCCATGCATCCATCGTTCAAGCGCCTTGCCGTTGCCGGCGTGGTGGCCGCCACCCTGACTGCCTGCGGCGGCAGCGACAACTCAATCAATTTCATTCCTTTCGTGCCACCGCCCGCGGCAACCAACCCGCCGCCGGCGTCGCCCGCCGTGCCTGGCACCATGGACGTGATGCTCATCGCCTTCAACGACCTGCACGGCAACCTCGAGCCGCCGAATCTGTCGATCAATGCGCCTGCCAAGGGCGGCGGCACGGTGCCGGTGCCCGCCGGTGGCGCGGCCTACCTGGCCTCGGCCATCG
>NZ_JBVASX010000057.1:0-307 GCF_057814215.1 Variovorax sp. F042 | reverse complement strand
AACTGGGCCTCATTTTAAGGACCGGGGCTTCCACCCGGCTCCGCCAAGGTTTCACCCCCAGGGTTTCTTGTCATTCAAGGATCTCCCCCTAGACGCCCGTCCCCGCGACAAACTCATCTCGCGGGGAGCGTCCGCGCTGGCCGATGCCGAGCTGCTGGCCCTGCTGCTGCGCACCGGAGTGGCGGGCAAGAACGTGCTGCAGCTGGCGCAGCAACTGCTCGAGCGCTTCGGCGGGCTCTCGGGGTTGCTGCCCACCGGCGCCGAAGACCTCAAGGCCGTCAAGGGCATGGGCGGCAGCGCCAAGCGC
>NZ_JBVASX010000056.1:0-307 GCF_057814215.1 Variovorax sp. F042 | reverse complement strand
CGTCCTGGCCCTCGAAGGCAATGCTGCCGCCGGTCGCACCCAGCGTGCCGGTGAGCATGTGGAACAGCGTCGTCTTGCCGGCGCCAGTGGGGCCGATGACCGAATGCACCGTGTTGCGCCTCACGCGCAGGTCCACGCCGCCCAGGGCCACGAACTTGCCGTAGTGCTTGGTAACCTGCCGTGCTTCCAGAAGGAATTCCGCGCTCATACCTGCTTCTCCTCGACGCGAATTTCACCGGGCCGCTTGAACCGCGCACTTAAGGCGAGGAAGCCGTCTTCGATGAGGCCCCATAAGCCGCGCTGCATA
>NZ_JBVASX010000055.1:0-309 GCF_057814215.1 Variovorax sp. F042 | reverse complement strand
ATGTCGCGGTAAGCGAACACCGGGCGCACGTTGGAGGCGTAGACATGGCCGTCCCCGGCGAGTTTGAGCGTGCTGCCCACCTTGCGCACGGTGACGGAGCCGAAGGTGACGTTGTCTCCCACGTCGGTTGCGCGGTAGCTGAGTGCCAGGTCGCCGTTTGGGCGGAAGAACTCGAAGTTGGCGCGGTCCCAGGTGCGGCCCGTGTTTTCTGGGCGGAAGAGGCTTGTGAAGCCGCCCTGGTTGTTGGCGTCGCGGCCCACGCCTAAGCCGCTGTGGAGGTAGCCGGCAGGGTCGTCGCCGACGAAGAGT
>NZ_JBVASX010000054.1:0-311 GCF_057814215.1 Variovorax sp. F042 | reverse complement strand
ATGGTGAGCGCCGCAGCCGCGAGGATCACGTAGACAGACCGGGTGTCGCGGATCCAGAACACCGGATGGCGGTCGAGCAGCAGGTCGCGCAGCGTGCCGCCGCCCACCGCGGGGACCGAAGCGATCACCACCACGCCCAGCCAGTCGAGGCCCGCATGGCCGGCCCCCGGCGCCCCACGGACCGCGACGACCGCCACGCCGGCGAGATCGAGGACGGAGAGCAGCCCAGCCTTCAGACGATGCGCTTGACCACCTGGCCCGTGACACGTGCCAGCGCCGCGCGCGGCACCTTGTCGGGCGCGATTTCGGCG
>NZ_JBVASX010000053.1:0-313 GCF_057814215.1 Variovorax sp. F042 | reverse complement strand
AGGGCTTGTATGTCAGCGTGGTGGTCTGGCCTCCGACAGTGTGGGTCAGCAGACGGTCGCGCAAGTCGTAGGTGTAGGTGCTGACGAGGCCATTGGGGGCAGTCGAGCTGACGACGCGGTTGGCGTTGTCGTAGGTGTAGCTGCTGACGTGGCCCAGGGCGTTCGTGGAGGTGAGGACGTTGCCCCGGGTGTCGTAGGTGTAGCTGGTGACTGCACCGTTGGGCTCCGTGGCCGTATCAAAGAGCTGCGACGTGTTGTAGGTCCACTGCCAGAGCTGGGCCTTGTTGGTCGGGGTGTCGGTGACGGTCCGGGT
>NZ_JBVASX010000052.1:0-315 GCF_057814215.1 Variovorax sp. F042 | reverse complement strand
CAGCCAGGTCGGGCCGCGCCACGAGGTGCGCGCCGCGGCGCCCGGCGTGCCGCAGCGCCACCGCCACGTACAGCGCGAACAGCCACTGCGCGAGGTCGTTGGCCTGCGTGGGGCCATTGCCCGAGCCGGCCAGGTCGCGCAGCGGCCATTGGGCGAACAGCAGCAGGGCGATTGCGAGGGCAAAGGGCATCGCCGCGCGGTCGATCCAGTCGAGCCAGCGCGGCGCCTGCGGCGGGGGAGGGGCTGGAAGATCGGCAGGTGGCGGCTTCATGCGACGCCGATAGTCTTCCCGGAACCTGACCACCACCTGCGGCC
>NZ_JBVASX010000051.1:0-317 GCF_057814215.1 Variovorax sp. F042 | reverse complement strand
CAGCACGATCAGCACGCCGAGCGCGAACAGGCCCAGCACCGTTCAGGCGCGCACGATATCGAACAGCACCGGCAACTGGAAGAAGCTCGGGTTGATCGCGCCCACCACCAGGCTCACCAGCACGATCATCGCGAGTGTGAAGACCGAGGGGCGCTGCGCGAGCCAGTGGCGCCAGGACGTGCGGGCCCGTGGCTCGGGCGCTGCGGGCACAGCGGTGGTGTGCGCTTGAATGGTGGAAGCCGTCATGAGAATGCGGGAGAGGGGGTGTCGGAAACCAGCGCGCGGTACAGCTCGCTTTCGGCCAGCCCTTGCGCGTC
>NZ_JBVASX010000050.1:0-319 GCF_057814215.1 Variovorax sp. F042 | reverse complement strand
CAGTCGATGAACCGTTGCATGACGCTGGTGGTGAGGACCTTGCCCTCGCCGTTCTCGGCCCTCGAAGGGCTCGGTTCGCGGTAGTCGTAGGCAACGGGATAGACGAGGGGGGCCTTCTCATGGGTGAAGTTCAACAATGACCTGGGTGCCACCGCCACGCCCTTCGCACCCGATCGCGAGGCATCGGTGCGCAAGCTTGCCATCGGCTATGAGTACAACCTTTCGAAGCGCACGGCGCTGTATGCCACAGTGGCACGGATCCGAATCAAGACCGGGCAAAACAACCCGGCCATCATGGGAGTGGTCCCCGGCGGTACTG
>NZ_JBVASX010000049.1:0-321 GCF_057814215.1 Variovorax sp. F042 | reverse complement strand
GCCCGACAGGCCGCGGCTGGTGTAGAGGCCGCCGCTTTGCGAGGTGTAGCGCAGGTTGCCGCCGCCGTTGAAGCCGCTGTCGATCCAGTCGCGGAATTGCAGGCCCGCCGTCGGGTCGCTGCGGGTGGTGCCGCCGCTGCTGTCGCGCGCATGGCCGAGGGTGGTGGTGAGCTCGGGGCGCATCGTCTCGTAGCGCCCGCCGATCCAGTCCTGCTCCCACTGCACGTCCTGGCCGGTGGCGGCGCTGTCGCCGAGCACGATCAGCTCGTTGCGCCGCGCCGTCAGCGTGAAGCGGCTGCGCGGCCAGTCGAAGAAGCGGGT
>NZ_JBVASX010000048.1:0-327 GCF_057814215.1 Variovorax sp. F042 | reverse complement strand
GATCGCCAAGCGCACGCGAATGATGGATTCGGTCGGCCACTACGCGCGGCCCGAGCTGCTGGCGCTTGCCATCAATGACCGGCCGGCGCAGACCACCGTGCCCATGCACCTCACGCAACCTTTTGCCCAACGGAGCCCCGACCATGACGACAACCCCCACGACGATGCAGCCGCTGGACAGCCGGCAGCTGTTGACCGAGCTCCAGTCCTTCGGGTTGCGGCTGGTTGACCCTTCGGCCGGCGTCTCGAGCCGCCGCGGCGGCGCGGGCCCTTCGGACCACACGGCCGTGACGGTCGACGGCCACACGATCATGGTGCCGGTCCACA
>NZ_JBVASX010000047.1:0-339 GCF_057814215.1 Variovorax sp. F042 | reverse complement strand
GAACTTCCATTTCGACCAGCTCGAGCAGTTCCTTGTCGTCGACCATGTCGCACTTGTTCAGGAACACGATGATGTAGCCCACGCCCACCTGGCGAGCCAGCAGGATGTGCTCACGGGTCTGGGGCATTGGGCCGTCAGCGGCCGAGCACACCAGGATGGCGCCGTCCATTTGAGCGGCGCCGGTGATCATGTTCTTCACGTAGTCGGCGTGACCGGGGCAGTCGACGTGTGCGTAGTGGCGGTTGGCCGTTTCGTACTCGACGTGCGCGGTGTTGATCGTGATGCCGCGGGCCTTTTCTTCAGGCGCAGCGTCGATCTGGTCGTAGGCCTTGGCTTCGC
>NZ_JBVASX010000046.1:0-352 GCF_057814215.1 Variovorax sp. F042 | reverse complement strand
CGGGTGTAGTTCCGAAGATGGGGGTCCACGGATTGGACGACGTCCACCAGATCCCCGTTGGACAGCATCTGACGCTGGAACTCACGCCACGGATCCACCCTGACCTCCCACTTCCCCGTCGCCGCGTCCAGAACGGGCCGGGCGGTCCTTTCCCACCGCAGACGACGGGAGGTGCGACCTGTCACCGGATCCATGCGGGAATAGTGCAGACACGTGCAATTGGTGATGTTCCAGTCGGGACTGTCCGCACGGCGGAGGAACTCCTCGTCCGACAGATTCTCCAACGTCAGCATCAGAGCCTGCATGAAATCGCCGTGGGAGACGATGACCACGGATTCCGCCTCGGCGCGGC
>NZ_JBVASX010000045.1:0-371 GCF_057814215.1 Variovorax sp. F042 | reverse complement strand
CGTCGTCCACCGGCGTCAGGTTGAGCGGCAGGTCCATGTCGGGAATCGCATCCAGGTCGGCATAGAGATGCGCCACGCGCCAGATCAGGTCGTCGGCGTTGCAGATCGCGTGGGAGTGGTCGCCGGTGACCGCCCCCAGCCGGTAGATCGCGACCGGCATGCCGCGTGCCTGCGCCACGCGGGCCAGCGCATCGCCGACCCATGTGCTCTGGCTGTAGCCGTCGACCAGCCCGCTCCAGGAAGCAAGAGCCGACTGCTCGGTGACCGTGCCGTCCTTGTTGTTCTGGTCGATCCCCGCCAGCGTCGAGACGTAATGCATGCTCTTGGGCCGGCCCTGCGACGTCCACTCGAGCAGCGTGACCACGCTGTCG
>NZ_JBVASX010000044.1:0-377 GCF_057814215.1 Variovorax sp. F042 | reverse complement strand
GAACTTGGCGTCGGCCAGGCGCGGGCGCACCACGCGCGCGTTGCCACCGATGACCGCGCTCGCGTCGTCGGGGCTGATGTTGCTGACGACCAGGAACCTGTTTGTGAGCCTGCTCGATGCGTCGAGCAGCGGACAGTACTTCTGGTTGGCCTTCATCGTGAGGATCAGGCATTCCTGCGGCACTTCGAGGAACTCGCGCTCGAAGCTGCAGACCAGCACGGTGGGGCGCTCGACCAGCGCGGTCACGTCGTCGAGCAGCGCGTCGTCGTGGATGGGCACCGAGCCGCCGCCGACCTTCACCGCGGCCGCTGCAAGCGGGCGCGCGATTTCTGCGCGGCGCGCCTCGAAGCTCGCGATGACGGCGCCGTCTTCCTGCA
>NZ_JBVASX010000043.1:0-377 GCF_057814215.1 Variovorax sp. F042 | reverse complement strand
GGAGCGCTACCGAAGCGGCTACGAGCCCGGCTGCGGCATCGGCGAACTCACGCTCGCCCTTTCACAACGCTGCGACCATCTGCTGGCAAGTGACTTCTCGGCGCATGCCGTGGACATTGCGCGCAAGCGCACCGGCGGGCTCGCCAACGTGCATGTCGCGCACCATGTGCTGCCCGCCGACTGGCCCCGCGAGGCCGGCCGCTTCGACCTCATCGTGCTGAGCGAAGTGGGCTACTTCCTCGACCGCAATGACATGCACCTGCTGGCCGCCTGCTGCCAAGACACTCTGGAGGCCGACGGCACCCTCGTGGCCTGCGACTGGCGGCCCGATTTCGCACAGCGCAGGCTTCCCACGCAGGAAGTACACGGCGCGCTGG
>NZ_JBVASX010000042.1:0-380 GCF_057814215.1 Variovorax sp. F042 | reverse complement strand
GACCGGCTCGCCGGCTTCGCGGGCACGGAGCAGCGTGGGCGCTTTCTCGGGTTCGAGCGCCACCACGCGGGCGCGCTTCTCGAACCAGCCGGCACGGCCGCCGATCAGGCCGCCACCGCCCACGCTCACGAGCACCGAATCGGGCAGACCGCTCTGCTGTTCGATCTCGCGGCCCAGAGTGCCCGCGCCGGCCACCACTTCGGGCTGGTCGTAGGCATGCGTAAGCAATGCGCCGGATTCCTTCTGGCGCGTCAGGCAGGCGGCCAGCGCATCGGGATACAGCTCGCCGACCTCGACCACTTCCGCCCCCAGCGCACGCAGACGCGCGCGCTTGGCTTCGGGCGACTCGCCGGGCAGGAACACCTGGCTAGGCACACCCA
>NZ_JBVASX010000041.1:0-394 GCF_057814215.1 Variovorax sp. F042 | reverse complement strand
GCAATGCCGAACGCGCCCCCGAACCAACATGCCGCGATGCCGGCGCCACCCTGCCAGAAGCCGGCGCGGTTGACGTAGTCGCCGGGCCGCCCGATCTGCGTGGCCACCGCGCGGTCGAAGCGCACATCGACACTGGCGCTCGCTGCCATGCCGACGGCATGCCAGCCATTGCCGGTCACCCGAACACCGGGCTGATCCATGGCCACAGCCGCAAGGCACGGTTCGCCAGCCGCGTTCCAACAGCTCACGACGGCATGGCTCACGCTCGCGGCGCCCGAGCACCAGGCCTTGGTGCCGGTCAGGCGAACGCGATGGCCCTCTGTCGCGTCGAGCACCACACGCGCGTCGGGCGGCTCCGCGCACCAGGTGCCCCAGCGCGCACCCACGGGTGCGG
>NZ_JBVASX010000040.1:0-404 GCF_057814215.1 Variovorax sp. F042 | reverse complement strand
CGCGGCGAAATCGCCGTGCCGCTGTCGCCGCACTGGAAGGACGCGAGTGCGCCCGTGCGCCGCACGCGCAACTGGCTGCCCGTGTGGGCGGTGGGCGCGGTGGCGGCGGTGCTGCTGCTCGTCGTGTTCGCGCTGCTCACCTTCAACCTCGCTGGCCATTCCGACGGTGCTTTCGCGGCCGTCAACGCGGTACGTCTGCCGCAGACCACGCGCGCGGTGGTCATGCCAGCGCCAACGCCGCGCCTGCATCGCTTTCTCGAGCCAGAGATCCGCGACGGCCTGCTGACCGTGCGCGACGAGGCCGACCGCAGCGTGGTGGTGCTGCGCGTCGACGGCCTGTTCGCCTCGGGCTCCGACCGCGTGCTCGACCGCTATGCGCCGGTGCTCGCGCGCGTGGCCGATGC
>NZ_JBVASX010000039.1:0-432 GCF_057814215.1 Variovorax sp. F042 | reverse complement strand
CTCCACCAACGGAAACAGTCCGTACCCAGGCGGCATCGGCGCCAACACCGTCGAGTTCAACAGCAACAGCACCATCACCATCGAGCAAGGCGCCAACGTCTTCGCGGATGGAAGCGCCGGCAATTCGGAGGCCATCAACCCCGTCGGCAGCGGCAACACGATCATCAATCACGGAACCGTGCGATCGACCCATGCGGCGATCTGGTTCCAGGCGAACTCCGGCAACAACACCATCGTGAACACCGGCACGATGGAAGCGGGCTATGTGGCGGGCAGCAGCAACCCCGGCACCGCCACGGTGTTCGGTGCCAATGGCACCTCTGCCGTCGATTTCACCAACAAGGGCAGCGTCATCGGGTCGCTCAACTTCGCAAACGGCAACGATGCGCTGCATGCCTACACGGGCTCCTCGATCACCGGCAACATCAGCGG
>NZ_JBVASX010000038.1:0-449 GCF_057814215.1 Variovorax sp. F042 | reverse complement strand
AAGACGCTGCTGGTGTTCGTCGAGATCAAGCTCTCGGCCAAGTACGGCGACGTGTTCGACAAGGTGCGCAAGGAACTGCTTCACATGCCCGATGTGCTCGAATGCCACCTGGTGTCAGGCAGCTTCGACTACCTCGTGAAGGCGCGGCTCAGCGGCATGAGCGAGTACCGGCACCTGCTGGGCGACATCCTGCAGAAGCTGCCGGTGGCGGCCGAGTCGCACAGCTACGTGGTGATGGAAGAAATCAAGGAAACGCTGATGCTGGCCGTCGACCGCTGAACCGATGCGCACGAACCACGACATTCCCGACATCGCCATCCGGCCCTGGCGACTCGACGACTTCGACGCGGTGAAGGCCATCCTCGACGACACCTACTCCGGCACCTGGCTGCCGCAGCACACGCCCGAGGCCGCGAAGGCCTACAAGGAGATCGTCGAGCCCGTGGGCT
>NZ_JBVASX010000037.1:0-629 GCF_057814215.1 Variovorax sp. F042 | reverse complement strand
TCCTCCATCACGATGATCGGGTCATTGCCCCCCAGCTCCAGGATCTGGCGCTTGTACACCGCCTTGCCCGCGATGTACTTGCCGATGGCCACGCCCCCCGTGAAGGTGACCAGGTCCACGTCGGCGCTGGTGAGCATCTCGTCGGCAATCTCGCGCGGATCGCCCGTGATCACCGACAGCATCGGCGGCGGCAGGCCCGCCTCGTACAGGATGTCGGCCAGGATGAAGGCCGTCAGCGGCGTCTTCTCGCTGGGCTTGAGCACCATGCGGTTGTTGGTGGCAATGGAGGGCGCCACCTTGTGGATCACCTGGTTCAGCGGATGGTTGAACGGCGTGATGGCCGTGATCGCACCCTGCAGCGGCTCGCGCAGCGTGTAGACCTTGCGGCTCTTGCCGTGGTGCGTGAGGTCGCAGGAGAACACCTGTCCGTCGTCCACCAGCGCCTGGTTGGCCGCGAACAGCAGCACGTCGGAGGCGCGGCCCACCTCGTACAGCGAGTCCTTGCGGCACAGGCCCGACTCCATCGTGATCACGCGCGAGATCTCGTCCAGGCGCGAGGCGATGATCTCGCCCGCGCGCATCAGGATCTTGTAGCGCTCGTAGCGCGTGAGGGTGGGCTTGTAGTCGCG
>NZ_JBVASX010000036.1:0-679 GCF_057814215.1 Variovorax sp. F042 | reverse complement strand
GGCTCGGCCAAGCTCGCCCTGGAAGGCGACAAGGGCGAACTGGGCGAAGGCGCCATCATGAAGCTGGCCGAAGCCCTGGACACGTACATCCCGACGCCCGAGCGCGCCGTGGACGGCACGTTCCTGATGCCCGTGGAAGACGTGTTCTCGATCTCGGGTCGCGGCACGGTGGTGACCGGCGCTGTCGAGCGCGGCGTGATCAAGGTTGGTGAAGAAATCGAAATCGTGGGCATCCGCCCGACGGTCAAGACCACCTGCACCGGCGTGGAAATGTTCCGCAAGCTGCTGGACCAAGGCCAGGCTGGCGACAACGTCGGCGTGCTGCTGCGCGGCACGAAGCGCGAAGAAGTCGAGCGCGGCCAAGTGCTGTGCAAGCCCGGCTCGATCAAGCCGCACACGCACTTCACCGCCGAGGTGTACGTTCTGTCGAAGGACGAAGGCGGCCGTCACACGCCGTTCTTCAACAACTACCGTCCGCAGTTCTACTTCCGCACGACGGACGTGACCGGCGCGATCGAGCTGCCCAAGGACAAGGAAATGGTCATGCCTGGCGACAACGTCAGCATCACCGTCAAGCTGATCAACCCGATCGCGATGGAAGAAGGCCTGCGCTTCGCCATCCGTGAAGGCGGCCGTACCGTGGGTTCGGGCGTCGTGGCCAAGATCCTCGACATCTAAG
>NZ_JBVASX010000035.1:0-690 GCF_057814215.1 Variovorax sp. F042 | reverse complement strand
TCTACGCGGCGGAGCTGTTCGATCGGGAGACGATCGAGCGGATGGCGGGGCACTACGTGGCGGTGCTGGAGGCATTGACTGCCCAGCCTGAGCTGGCAGTGGGCGATGTGGCGCTGGTGGGTGCGGCGGAGCGCGCGCAGCTTGTGGCGTGGAGCGAGAACCCGCGCCGCCACGAAGGCGCACAACCCGTGCATCGCCAGATCGAGGCGCACGCGAAGTCGAAGCCGCAGGCGCCCGCTTTGGTCTTCGGCGATGAAGCCCTGAGCTATTCGGAACTCAATGCCCGTGCGAATCGCCTTGCCCACCGCCTGATCGGCATGGGCGTAGGCCCCGATGTGCTGGTAGGCATCTGCGTGGAGCGCTCCACCGAGATGATGGTGGGCATCCTTGCAGTGCTCAAGGCAGGCGGCGCCTACGTTCCCCTGGACCCCGAGTACCCCGCAGACCGCCTTTCCTACATGGTCGAAGACAGCGGCATCGCATTGCTGCTGACCCAGAGCCACCTGCGAGATCTCATCCCCGGTGTCGACGCATTGCAGGTGCTGGAACTCGACACCCTCGATACAGCGTCCGAGTCCGAGGCCGATCCGCAAGTCAGCCTGCACGGCGAACACCTGGCCTACGTCATCTACACCTCAGGCTCCACAGGCCGCCCCAAGGGTGCAGCCATTCGCCATCAAGCCCTGTTCA
>NZ_JBVASX010000034.1:0-695 GCF_057814215.1 Variovorax sp. F042 | reverse complement strand
ACAGCAACGACGGATGCCGCAGCAGCACCGGCAGCCGCTCCCGCCCCGAATCTCACGGGCAACGTGTCCATCACCACGAACTACAAGTTCCGTGGCCAGGACCAGGACATGATCGGCAAGAACGACTACGCCAAGACCAAGGGCTTCAAGCCCGCCATTCAAGGCGGCCTGGACTACGCCTTCGGCGACAGCGGCTTCTACGTGGGCAACTGGAACTCCAGCGTCAACTGGCTCAAGGGCAACAGCATCGAGATGGACGTGTACGGCGGCTACAAGTTCAAGGCCGGCCCGCTGGACATGGACGTCGGTGCGCTCACCTACATCTACCCGGGCAACTCCGCGGGCAACACCACCGAGCTGTACGTTGCGGGCACCTACGCCAACGAAACCCTCGGCTCGTTCACCGCCAAGTACTCGCACACCGTGTCGAAGGACTACTTCGGCTACGCGGGCAACAAGGCCGGCTCGGGCCTGAAGGGCACCAACACCGGCTACCTGAACCTGTCGTACAGCAAGGAAATCGTGCCCAAGGTCACGCTGAAGGCGGCGGTGGGCTACACGAACATGTCCAGCGACATCCGCAGCCTGGGCTACAAGAGCTATGTCGACTACAACGTCGGCGCGAGCTACGACTTCGGCAACGGCCTGTCGCTGACCGGCTCGGTGCAGGGCGCCAACAAGAAGAGCTCGTACCT
>NZ_JBVASX010000033.1:0-1320 GCF_057814215.1 Variovorax sp. F042 | reverse complement strand
TAGCAGGCTGCTGAAATACCTCACCGGATGGTCCCGCGAAAGTGGACCTGAGGCGTTGTCTTAGCAGACTCACAAAACCTGCTCCGATGCGCGGCCCTGACACATTCACCGAAGGCTTGTTCACCATGAGACGGCTGGACGACTTCGTTCCTGCCGACCATCCGCTGCGCCGCATCCGGGTGATGGTCAACGAGGCGCTGGCCAAGATGGACGAGTTGTTCTCTCGGATGTACGAGGCCGACGTCAAGGGCGGGCGCCCGAGCATCGCGCCGGAGAAGCTGCTTCGCGCGATGCTGTTGCAGATCCTGTTCAGCATCCGCTCGGAGCGCCAGCTCATGGAGCAGACGCAATACAACATGTTGTTTCGCTGGTTCATCGGCTTGGCGATGGACGACGCGGTGTGGGTGCCGACGGTGTTCACGAAGAACCGCCAGCGCCTGATCGAGCACGATGCGGTGGTCGCCTTCTTCAACGAAGTGCTGGAGACGGCAGAGAACAAGAACTTGTTGTCGGGTGAGCACTTCAGCGTCGACGGCACGTTGATTCAGGCCTGGGCAGGACACAAGAGCTTCGTTCGCAAGGATGGTGACGACGATGCCGGCAGCGGCGGGGACTTCAAGGGGCAGCAACGCAGCAATGAAACGCACGAGTCGAAGACGGATCCCGATTCGAAGCTGTACCGCAAGGGCAAGACGGCCAGCGAGCTGCGCTACATGGGTCACACGCTCACCGACAACCGTCACGGCCTGGTCGTCAACGCGATGGTCACGCAGGCCGACGGCTTTGCCGAACGGGAAGCGGCCAAGGTCATGATCAGGGACGCGCGCCAAGCCACCGCGAGTGCGGATACCGAGGTCACGCTGGGCGCCGACAAGGGCTACGACGCGGCCGAGTTCATCGAGGCGCTGCATTGCATGAAGGTAACGCCGCACGTCGCGCAGAACAAAGCGGGGCGTCGTTCGGCGGTGGCCGACGAGATCGCCCGGAGCGAGGGCTATGCGATCTCGCAGCGCAAGCGAAAGCTCATCGAGCAGGGCTTCGGTTGGGCCAAGTTCGTTGGCCCCATCCGACAGGTGATGGTGCGCGGCATCAAGAAAGTCGACCAGTTGTTCGTACTGACGATGGCCGCCTACAACCTCGTGCGCATGCGGACCTTGGCAGAAGTCCGTCCGCTGGCCCGGTAGAGGGTCAGAGAGAGCCGAAGAAGCGTCCTCGAAGCGGGAAAACAGCGCCGACAGCGACCCTGGAACGTCGAAATCACACAACCGCCGCCTTCAGTGCGCAGGATGGCTTCGGCGCGCCTGGTATTTCAGCAGCCTG
>NZ_JBVASX010000032.1:0-1348 GCF_057814215.1 Variovorax sp. F042 | reverse complement strand
TGACCCGTCCTGACCTGGGTTGACACCTTTTCCCTCAGAAAAGGCGAGTCAATGGAATCAGGCATCAAACGCACGCAGCGGGACTACACGCTGGCTTTTAAGCTGTCGGTGGTCGATCAGGTAGAAAAAGGCGAGCTGACCTACAAGCAGGCGCAAGAGCGCTACGGCATCCAAGGGCGCTCGACCGTTCTGGTGTGGCTGCGCAAGCATGGTCGCCAGAGCTGGGGTTCGGCATCATCTCGGCTTCCCATGCCCATAACAACCAAAAAATCCTCCCCCGCGCCTGCGGCGCCGCTGACCCCTGAGCAGCAGATCAAGGCCTTGGAAGTCCAGCTTCGAGAGGCGAACGAGAAGGCCCGGTTGTTCGAGGCGGTGATCAATGTCCTGAAGAAGGACTACGGGGTGCATGTCGTAAAAAAGCCTTTGGGCAAGTCCTCTCGCAAAAGCTCCTCCCGGGGCTGAGCGTTGCGAGGGCTTGCCGTTATTGGGGCATCAGCCGCCAGGCCTACTACCAGCAACTACATCGCCAGCAGGAGCGCCATGCGCGCTGCGAGACGGTGATTCAGCTCGTGCGTGGCGTGCGCCTGCGCCAACCCCGGCTGGGCGCTCGCAAGCTGCACCACCTGCTCAAGGAGCCGCTGCAGCAGGCGCACGCGAGCCTGGGGCGCGACGCGCTGCTGGACGTGCTGCGCCAGGCTCACATGCTGGTTCAGCCCAGGCGGGCGTACCACAAGACCACCGACAGCCACCACCGGTTCCGCCGCCATCCCAACCTGCTCAAGGATGGACCGAGTCAGGTGCGCCCCACCGGCAGCGAGCAGGTGTGGGTGGCGGACATCACGTACCTGCCCACCGATCGGGGGTTCGTGTACCTGAGCCTGGTGACGGATGCGTGGTCACGCAAGATCGTGGGCCATCATGTGCACGACAGCCTGCACACCAGGCAGGTCAGCCGGGCGCTGACGATGGCGCTCAAGAGCCGGCAAACCCGCCAGATGCTGGTGCACCATTCCGACAGGGGCATCCAGTACTGCTCCGACGACTATCAGCAGATTCACCGGCGCCACGGCATCGCCTGCTCGATGACGGACGGCTACGACTGCTACCAGAACGCGCTGGCCGAGCGCGTCAACGGGATCTTGAAGATGGAGTTCCTGCTGCACCGGCCTGCCGATCTGGCCCAGGCCAGCCGGATGGTTCAGCAGGCCGTGCAGATCTACAACCAGGAGCGACCGCATCAATCCCTAAAATTGAAAACGCCCGATGAGGTCCATCGGGCGTCTCTGGCCGGCTTGAACAGGCCGGCTCTGTGTCCCTCATAGGTGTCAACCTATGGCAGGACGGGTCA
>NZ_JBVASX010000031.1:0-1504 GCF_057814215.1 Variovorax sp. F042 | reverse complement strand
ATGTGCGCTTCGACCGCGCGGTGGCCACGCAGATCGGGCGGCCCGGCGACTACGTCAACCGCGCCGGCTTCTGGCAGGGTGGCGCCGGCATCGCGGCATGTTGGTTCGGGGGCGCGTTCGGCATTGCGCGCGTGGTTCATCAGCGCGCGGGACCGGCGCCGGACGCTCATCGCCTCGCGCACATTGGCGCCATCGAAGTGGCCTTGAACGCCGCCGCGGCGCAACTGCGAGAAGCCGCAGCCTGGATCGACCGGCACCCCGAAGACAACGCACAGCGCATCGCCTTGCGCGCACGCCTCACTGTCGAGCAGGCCGCCAACGTCGTCATGCACCACGCTGGACGCGCAGTCGGCGCCGGCCCGCTGTGCCGCGACCCGCACTTCGCCCACGCGATGGCGGATCTGCCCGTGTTCCTTCGCCAGAGCCACGCCGAGCGCGATCTTGCGGCGCTCGGCCAGCTCGCCGCGAACGAGAAAGAGGAGCCTTCGTCATGGACGCTGTAGCACGCCGCGCCATCCGGGGCGAGGGCACCACCGAGATCGAGTGGAGTCGCTGGCCCGGCCTTGCGCGTCTGCCCGTGATCGCGCCGCAAGAGCTGGTTCCGCAAAGCGCACGCGCCGTGGTCGTCGCGCCCCACCCCGACGACGAGGTGCTCTCGGTCGGTGGCCTGCTCGCGTTGCTGGCCGACTGCGGCAGGCCCGTTGAAGTGATCGCCGTCACCGACGGCACTGCCAGTCACCGCGGCTCGACCGAATGGCCCGTCGAACGGCTCGCGCGTACCCGGCCACGGGAGAGCCGAAAGGCACTGCACTGCCTGGGCCTGGCCATCGAGCCCGCACGGCTAGGCCTGCCCGACGGCGGCCTGAAGGGGCTGCGCGCCTTGCTCGCGGCCGAGCTCGTGTCTCTTCTCCGGCCCGGTGACGTGGTGTTCACCACATGGCGCCAGGACGGCCATCCCGACCACGAAGCGACTGGCGAGGCCTGCGCGCTGGCGGCCGCGAGCACGGGCGTCAGGCTGGTGGAAGTGCCCGTCTGGGGCTGGCACTGGTCCCGTCCCGGCGATAGGCGCATGCCCTGGCAACGCGCCTTCAGGCTCCCGCTGAGCGAAGAGGCCGTACGGCGCAAGCGCATGGCAGTCAAAGCGTTCACCAGCCAGTTGCGGCGCGATGCGTCCACTGGCTCGGGCCCGGTGCTTCGCGCCACCACCGTCCAGCGCGCGGCGCGCCCCTTCGAGGTGGTCTTCCTTTGAGCAGCGGCAATGAACGACCAGCGGCCCTATTTCGAATCGCTCTACGCGGCCAGCGAAGACCCCTACGCGCTGCGCCACCGCTGGTACGAGGCTCGCAAGCGGGCGCTGCTGCTGGCCGCCTTGCCGCAGGAGCGCTACCGAAGCGGCTACGAGCCCGGCTGCGGCATCGGCGAACTCACGCTCGCCCTTTCACAACGCTGCGACCATCTGCTGGCAAGTGACTTCTCGGCGCATGCCGTGGACATTGCGCGCAAG
>NZ_JBVASX010000030.1:0-1622 GCF_057814215.1 Variovorax sp. F042 | reverse complement strand
GAGGCTGTGTGGAAACAGCTGCATTGATGGGGCGCGCCAGATCCGTTGGGCCGGCGGACTCAGTTCCAACCGGAATTCTCGGCCGTCTCTACAAGACGCGAGTCGGCTCCTACGACTTCATCTCTGCAATCAGGGTACTTGCGCCGAGGATCTTGATTGCTCGCTTGAGGTTGTAGGCCAGAACCTGCAGATTCATCTCGGTTTTCACGTTCGGCAAGGTCTTCGTCAGGAAGTGCGTGGCCCCCATCCACGCTTTCAGGGTGCCGAACACGTGTTCGATCGTTCGTTGCCTGAACTTTGAGGCCTCGGGCGCAGCATCTAGACGTGCCTGGACCTTTTCCAGGACCTCCTCGTACTCCCATCGACTGATGCGTCTGGCTGGCGCCGGAGTGCACTGCGGCTTCAAGTGACAGCTGCCACAGTTTGATGTCCAGTACTTGCGCAACGCCTTGCCGTCCTCAATGGCGGTGAAGCGGTAGATTGCGATCTCGCCCGCCGGACACCGGTACACATCCCGTCGCTTGTCATAGACGAAGTCTCGCTTGTCGAATCTGCCCTCGAACTTGCTGTTGGACGTCAAGGGCTTCGGGACAAGTGTCGCAATGCCCGCACGTTCGCACTCCAGAATCCCGTAGCCTTCGAAGTAGCCTCGATCCGCCAGCACGATTGGTTTGGGGTGTTCGATGGCCTCTTGAGCCGCCTTGGAGATGGCGGCCAGTTGGCCTCGATCGGTTACTGCGTTGGTCACCTCATGGGCGACGATCATGTGGTGTTTTGCATCGACCGCGGCCTGGACGTTGTAGCCTACGACTGCTGAGCCAAGTCGGCTGGTCGCCATCGAGCGGGCATCCGGATCGGTCAGCGAGATCTGTCGCTCTTGCGTGGACTGAAGCTGCCGCTCGATGGCAGAGATTTCACGCATCTGTCCTTTGATCTTGGCTACCTTTTCCTGGAGGCGCGCAACACGCTCGGGGAGAACCATCGCTGGATCTCGGTCAGCTCGATCAAGTTCGGCAAGGTATCGGCCGATACTCTGCTCGAGCTGCTGCATCCGCACCTGGAGCTTGTGCTCGTTGAAGTTCTTGTCGCGGTTGTTGACGCCCTTGAACTTGCTTCCGTCCACGGCGATGACGCCGTCGGCAAATAGCTTGAGCTGGCGACACAAAAGAACGAACTCTCGGCACACCAGACGAATGGCGTCACCATGATCTTTGCGGAAGTCCGCGATGGTCTTGAAATCAGGGGCCAGGCGCCCGGTCAGCCACATCAACTCCACATTGCGCTGCGCCTCGCGCTCCAGGCGTCGACTGGATTGCACTTGGTTCAGATAGCCGTAGATGTAGATCTTCAACAGCACTGAGGGGTGGTACGACGGCCGCCCGGTGGCCGCAGGTTCCGCACCTTCAAAGCCGAGCTGATAGAGCTTGAGTTCATCGACAAAGACATCGACTACGCGGATGGGGTTCTCTTCTGAGATGTAGTCGTCAAGGCACTCTGGCAGCAGCGTGATCTGGCTTCGATCCCCTGGCTCGATGAATCGCTTCATGTGGCAACCCAGTTCGTGGCGTTGTCTCAATCTAGGCGACGGTATTCACGGATTCAATGCGTTTTCACACAGCCTC
>NZ_JBVASX010000029.1:0-2626 GCF_057814215.1 Variovorax sp. F042 | reverse complement strand
TGTTAGCGCCAGTGCAATCGAGATCAGCAGTGCCAGTCGAACATTGACCAGGGGCTGGAGCTGGTTCCGGTAGGAGCCAGCTGTGGATAACTATAGGTTGGATGCCTCGGTAGGTCCTCCTTTTCTTGAACCGGTTGTTGGTATTCCCGAGCCGTCAGGCGAGGCCCCTTCCTCCGCGACCTCGCTCACCTGAGCCGCAGTTGTCTTCCTGGTCTGCTCGCGCGTCTTGATGCGCCCCTTGGCTTCGTGCGTGCTGTGGCGGAAGCGGTAGGACTCGTTGCCCGTCTCGATGATGTGGCAGTGATGGGTCAAGCGATCCAGCAGCGCCGTGGTCATCTTGGCGTCGCCGAACACACTGGACCACTCGGCGAACGTCAGGTTGGTGGTGATCATCACGCTGGTGTGCTCGTACAGCTTGGACAGCAGGTGGAACAACAAGGCGCCACCGGCCTGGCTGAACGGCAGGTAACCCAACTCGTCGAGCACGACCAAGTCCATGCGCACCAGACTCATGGCGATGCGTCCGGCACGTCCCTGGCTCTTCTCATGCTCCAGGGCATTGACCAGATCGACCGTGGAGTAGAACCGCACTCGCTTGGCGTGCCGGGTGAGGCCGGCAATCCCCAGCGCCGTGGCCAGGTGGGTCTTGCCAGTGCCTGGGCCACCGACCAACACCACGTTCTGTGCATCCTGCGTGAACGACAGGTCCGCCAGTTTCTGGATCAACGCGCGGTCGACCTGCGAGACGGCGAAGTCGAACCCGGCCAGGTCGCGGTGCATGGGGAAGCGCGCCGACTTCATCTGGTGAGCAATGGAGCGCATCACCCGGTCAGCATCTTCGGCCTGCAGCAGGTGCTCCACCAGCCAGCGTGATGCGGCCAGGGTCGTATCGCCGCCTTGTTCCGTCAGATCGGCCCAGGCCGTGGCCATGCCGTTGAGCCGCAGCGCCTTCAGTTGGGCCTGCACATCGAGGGAGGTCTCACGCATGGCCTACCTCCTGTCCGTCCAGATGATCCTGGTGGGTGGGGCGCAGCCGGTCGTAGCGCGCGGTGTCGGCCTTGGGCGCCTGGGTGAGTCGCAGGGACGTCTGCGCCTGGTCCGGCGTGGCTGGGCTGTTCAAGCGGGCCAGCACGTTGCGCACGTGCTCAACGCTGATGCTGCCGCTGGGCGCTCTGCCTTCGAGCACCAGCTCGATGGCCACCAGCACGGCTTCCAGCCCGGCCTGCGGTACCACAGCCAGCACCTGTGCCATGACCCGGTCTCCTCCAGGGTGCCTGAGCAGCGACTGGCGCAAGCGCAGCAACGGCGCCGGCAGGTCCAGGAACGGCGTGCCGTTGCGCAAGGCGCCCGGTTTGCGCTGCACCAGCTCGATGTAGTGCTGCCAGTCGTAGCTGGTCTGGCCGCTGCCCGGCAGCCGGGCATGGCTGGCCACGACGGCGTCCGCGGCCGCCACATCGATTCGCTCTGGATAGACGCGGGTGCTGACGATGTGGCCGGCCCACTCGCACGGCACGGAGTAACGGTTGCGCGCGGCGGCCACCAGGCAGGTGCTGCTGACCCGGGCCAGCCGCTCGACGTAGCCGTCGAAGGGAGCAGGCATGGACATGAGGTGAGGCTTCTCCAACTCCCACATCTCGGCCACGGTGAACTGCCGGTGGATCGGGTGCGTGGTGTCGCTCCACACCGAACGACACCGCTCGCTCAGCCAGGCATTGAGTTCGATGAACGAGCCGAAGCGCCGGGTTGCGGCTTCGATCCAGATGCGCCGGCGGCTGTCCTGCACGTTCTTCTCGACCACACCCTTCTCCCAGCCGGAAGCGACGTTGCAGAAGTCGGGGTCGAACAGGTAGTGGCTGCACATGGCAGCGAAGCGGGCGTTGACGGTGCGCTGCTTGCCGCGCTGCACCTTGTCCACGGCGGTGCGCATGTTGTCGTAGATGCCGCGCCGGGTGACGCCGCCGAGTGCCTGGAAGGACCGGGTGTGGGCGTCGAACAGCATCTCGTGGCCCTGGCTGGGGTAGGCCACCAGCCAGAAGGCTCGACTGGCACACAGCTTCAGGTGCGCCACTTGCACGTTGTAGAACACGCCACCGACAACCATGGCTTCGACGCTCCAGTCGAACTGGAAGGCCTCGCCCAGTTCGAAGCTCATCGGAACGAACGCCTTGGCCGGACTGGCTGCCGACTCCACCCGCCAGCGCCGGATGTAGTCGGTGACGGCGCTGTAGCCGCCGCGGTAGCCCTGGGCCTGTATCTGGGCAAACAGGGCACGGCCGCTACGCCTTCCCTGCTTGGGGCGATGGCTGTCGGTTGTGAGCGCTTGATGCAGGGCCGGCTCGAACGCTGTGAGCTTGCCGTCGAGCTTCACCCGCTCGTACTTCGGCACAACATCGCTGGGCGCCTTGAGCCACTTCTTGACCGTGTTGCGCGACAGGCCCGTGCGCTTTGCGATCTCACTGAGAGAGAGTTGGTCGCGCAGCCTCATGCGCCTGACCTTGCCAATCATGTCCATGGTGATCACCTTGAATCCCTGCTGAAATTCTCAGCAGGTCAGTGGAACACCCTGGTCAATATTGGATTGGCACTTTGCGGTTTAGCTGGTCAAGATTGCATCGGCACTAACACT
>NZ_JBVASX010000028.1:0-2683 GCF_057814215.1 Variovorax sp. F042 | reverse complement strand
GTAAGCGACCGGCCATGTCATCTTGACGCGGATGCCGCGTCAAACGCCATTGATCTCGTCGATGGCGACCCCGTCGTCGTAGAACTGGGCGATGGCTTGATCAAGCCGCTTGAGCAACGCGTCTAGCGTTTCGCCTTCACGACGAACAAGCATGGCCACGCTGTTGTGGCCGTCAGCGGCAGTGGCTGCGCACTCGATCGGGTAGATGGCGCCGATCGTGATCTCACCGCCGTCTGCAATCAGTGCTTCGATGTTCTTCATGCCTGGGCATTCTGTCCGGCGCTGACGGGAGCCCAACGATGCGGCAGAAGCTCACCCACGAGCCGGACCTTCTGCGTCGGCAAGCGCTGCAGAACATCCCTGAGGTACTGGTACGGATCGAGCCCATTGAGCTTGGCCGATTGGATCAAGCTCATCACCGCAGCCGCGCGCTGGCCCGCACGCAGCGAACCCGCGAACAACCAGTTCGAACGCCCCAGCGCAATCGGACGGATCTGGTTCTCCACCCAGTTGTTGTCGATCGGCAAGTGCCCATCGTCGATGTAGCGCGTGAGCGCAGTCCATCGCTTCAGGCTGTAGTCCAGCGCCCTTGCCAGCGCAGTGCCGTCGGTTGCTCGCAGTCGGTGCGCAATCATCCAGGCATGCAACGCATCAGCGACCGGCCGTGCCTTCTGCCGGCGAATCTCCAGCCGCTGCTGCGCGCCCAGATCACGCACCTCGCGCTCGATCTCGTAGAGTTCCCCGAAGAACTTCAGCGCCTGCTCGGCCACCGCGCTCTTGTTGCTCGTGTGCAGCTCGAAGAACTTGCGCCGCGCATGGGCCGCGCAGCCGACCTCGGTGATGCCTTGGGTGAAGCTGGCCTTGTACCCCGCATAGTCATCGCAGACCAGCTTGCCCTTCCATGGCTCATTGCCCCGTTGCAGGAACGCTCGAGCATGCTCGCCGGCACGGCTGTCCGCGAAGTCGTAGACCACGGCCTTCAGCCCCTCGAAGACGCCAGGGCAGTACGCCCACAGATAGGCCTTGTGCGTCTTCTTCTTGCCTGGCGCGAGCATTGCCACCGGCGTCTCGTCGGCATGCAGCACGCCGTGGCTCAGAATCTCGTCCTTGAGAGCATCCACCAGCGGCTGCAGCTGTACGCCGCACACACCCACCCATTCGGCCAGCGTTGAGCGTGCCAGCGGCATGCCAGCGCGCGCGAAGATGCTTTCCTGGCGGTACAACGGCATGTGGTCGGCGTACTTGGCCACCAGCACCTGGGCCAGCAGGCCGGCCGTCGGGATGCCCTTGTCGATGAGCTGCGCAGGCACGGGTGCCTGGATCAGGGTCTCGCACTTCGCGCAGGCCCACTTGCCCCGGACATGGCGCTCCACCGTGAACACGCCAGGCGTGTAGTCGAGCTTCTCGCTCACGTCCTCGCCGATGCGCTGGAGCACGCAGCCGCATTTGCAGGTCGTGGATTCAGGTTCGTGGTGGAACGATGCGCGCGGCAGGTGCGCAGGCAGCGGGTGACGCCGGGGCTGCTGTGGATCCGAGGGCCGCGGCCTGGAGCGCAGCAAGTTGAGCTCCAGTTCGACGGCGGCGATGTCGGCGTCGACGCTCTCGTCCAGCAGGCTCTTCTGCGCGGCGTCGAGCTGCTCGCTGCGGGCACTGAACTTCCAACGCTTGAGGACCGCGATCTCATGAGTGAGTTGGTCGATACGCGCCTCGCTCCAGACGAGCTTGCGATCCTTCATCAGGATCTCGCCGTCGGAGTGCGACAGTCGCGCCAACAAGTCCTGCGCCAGCGCGCGCAACTCGGCCTCGCCGAGTCCCTGGAGTTGTTCGCTGGTGAGCATGGACGCCAGTGTCGCGAACCCTGCGGCACGGGCCTATTCGCAAACGCCCCAATTGCTGCGGGGCCATCTACTGCTCACGCCATGGTGATGGCGCCTGCATCGCCCAGGCGCTGCCAGGGCAGCCCGAGCACGAGCGCATCGAGCTGTTCACGAGACAGGGCCATCTGCGCTCCCAGGGCGGTGTTGGCCCAGAGGAATCGGCCTTGATGCAGCCGGCGCGCACACAGCCAGATCCCGATGCCGTCGTGCACCAGCACCTTCATGCGGTTGGCGCGTCGATTGGCAAAGAGGTAGGCGTGGTGCGGCTTGGCCGACCCGAAGACCTGGACGACGCGCGACAGCGCGGTGTCGGGGCCCGCGCGCATATCCAACGGCTCGGCCGCCAGCCACACCGCATCGATGCGGATCACCGCAGCAGCTCGCGCATCCAGGCCGCGCACTCGGACGCGGCCGTCACGGGCCAGGAGACCTTGACCGTGAGCGCGCCGCGGCGCAGCTCGATGACGAGTTCTTGCGACGGTGTGGGCTGCGAGGCCGTGAGCGGCAGCGCGATGAAGGAGTGCGCGGGTGTCGGTCTCTCAGTGGCCTGGCGCACTGACGGTACCTCGGCCATCCTGCGCCACTTGTGCACCAGGTTCGCGTTCAGGCCATAGGCCAGCGCGATGCCGGCCACTGAAGCTTCGGGCTTGGCGCATTCGGCCAGCACCTGGCTCTTGAGGGCTGCGTCATGCCGCCGCCGGGGGAGTCGTTTGGAGTCTTGAATGGTGTCCACCTGTGAGTCTGGTGGACACCATGCTGGTCGGGCCTCCCGGCGGATTCAAGATGGGTTGGCCGGACGCTTACGC
>NZ_JBVASX010000027.1:0-5843 GCF_057814215.1 Variovorax sp. F042 | reverse complement strand
GAGGCAGTTGATGCTTCTTCTGGGGCGTTGATTGTTGGCGGTGAAGAAAGTCTTCGAAAGTTGACGCAGTTTGAAAAAACGGTGCATAATCGAAGGCTTCGCTGAAACGGCTTCAGCGGCTTGCGACGGAAGTTGCGGGTTGCGAAAAGAAGCTGGTGGGAGGCGAAGAAAGAGTTGAAAAGTTTGGTTGGACTTTAAAAGTCGTGCTAGACTGCAAGGCTCCGCTGAAACAGCTTCAGCAGCTTGCGACGAAGGTTGCGGGATGCGAATAAGAAGATGTTGAAAGCGAAAAAAGTTTGACGATTCTTTAAAAATCGTGATAGACTACAAGGCTTCGCTGATCGCAGCAAAGCAAACGAAGTCAACGCAAAGTTGCTTCGAGGTTCGTTAAAAATCTACAGCCGATAAGCGTGGGCGTTTGAAGGTAATTGCGTAAGTTCTTCGGAACAAGTCGCAAGACTTAAAAACGCTCATGAGAATAGAAGTGAAGTTCACTTCAATTTCTTTTTTTATGAGTTTTGCCTCATCGCGAGATGGGGCGCAAATCAAGATCGAACTATAGAGTTTGATCCTGGCTCAGATTGAACGCTGGCGGCATGCCTTACACATGCAAGTCGAACGGCAGCGCGGGAGCAATCCTGGCGGCGAGTGGCGAACGGGTGAGTAATACATCGGAACGTGCCCAATCGTGGGGGATAACGCAGCGAAAGCTGTGCTAATACCGCATACGATCTACGGATGAAAGCAGGGGATCGCAAGACCTTGCGCGAATGGAGCGGCCGATGGCAGATTAGGTAGTTGGTGAGGTAAAGGCTCACCAAGCCTTCGATCTGTAGCTGGTCTGAGAGGACGACCAGCCACACTGGGACTGAGACACGGCCCAGACTCCTACGGGAGGCAGCAGTGGGGAATTTTGGACAATGGGCGAAAGCCTGATCCAGCCATGCCGCGTGCAGGATGAAGGCCTTCGGGTTGTAAACTGCTTTTGTACGGAACGAAACGGCCTTTTCTAATAAAGAGGGCTAATGACGGTACCGTAAGAATAAGCACCGGCTAACTACGTGCCAGCAGCCGCGGTAATACGTAGGGTGCAAGCGTTAATCGGAATTACTGGGCGTAAAGCGTGCGCAGGCGGTTATGTAAGACAGTTGTGAAATCCCCGGGCTCAACCTGGGAACTGCATCTGTGACTGCATAGCTAGAGTACGGTAGAGGGGGATGGAATTCCGCGTGTAGCAGTGAAATGCGTAGATATGCGGAGGAACACCGATGGCGAAGGCAATCCCCTGGACCTGTACTGACGCTCATGCACGAAAGCGTGGGGAGCAAACAGGATTAGATACCCTGGTAGTCCACGCCCTAAACGATGTCAACTGGTTGTTGGGTCTTCACTGACTCAGTAACGAAGCTAACGCGTGAAGTTGACCGCCTGGGGAGTACGGCCGCAAGGTTGAAACTCAAAGGAATTGACGGGGACCCGCACAAGCGGTGGATGATGTGGTTTAATTCGATGCAACGCGAAAAACCTTACCCACCTTTGACATGTACGGAATTCGCCAGAGATGGCTTAGTGCTCGAAAGAGAACCGTAACACAGGTGCTGCATGGCTGTCGTCAGCTCGTGTCGTGAGATGTTGGGTTAAGTCCCGCAACGAGCGCAACCCTTGTCATTAGTTGCTACATTCAGTTGGGCACTCTAATGAGACTGCCGGTGACAAACCGGAGGAAGGTGGGGATGACGTCAAGTCCTCATGGCCCTTATAGGTGGGGCTACACACGTCATACAATGGCTGGTACAAAGGGTTGCCAACCCGCGAGGGGGAGCTAATCCCATAAAACCAGTCGTAGTCCGGATCGCAGTCTGCAACTCGACTGCGTGAAGTCGGAATCGCTAGTAATCGTGGATCAGAATGTCACGGTGAATACGTTCCCGGGTCTTGTACACACCGCCCGTCACACCATGGGAGCGGGTTCTGCCAGAAGTAGTTAGCTTAACCGCAAGGAGGGCGATTACCACGGCAGGGTTCGTGACTGGGGTGAAGTCGTAACAAGGTAGCCGTATCGGAAGGTGCGGCTGGATCACCTCCTTTCTGGAAACAAGCAATTTAATTTAAACGCCCACACTTATCGGTTGTTGGAAGAAGTCGGTTGTCTTCAATTTGAAGATGATTGGCGAATGGGTCTGTAGCTCAGCTGGTTAGAGCACCGTCTTGATAAGGCGGGGGTCGTTGGTTCGAGCCCAACTAGACCCACCAAATCTTCTGATATCTCGTGTGAGAGTTTGAGGGGGATTAGCTCAGCTGGGAGAGCACCTGCTTTGCAAGCAGGGGGTCGTCGGTTCGATCCCGTCATCCTCCACCAATAACTCGATACTTATTCAACACCAAAGCGGCTTCCTGCGAAAGCATGAGGCTTCTTTGTTGTTGATCAGGATCTCTTGATCAATCGGCTGTTCTTTAAAAATTCATAGAGTCGAATCAGCGTTGCTGATGGAAACTGCACATTCGTAAAGGTTTAGTGCAGACCGTGCCATCAGCAACATAGAATTTTTGATTGCGTCAAAAGAAACTTCAATTTCGAGTCAAATCGAATTTTGAATGTAACGGCATAACGCGCCAGGTGAAAGACCTGGCAATTCCTTGATTGACTTTGGTTTCCGTGAGGAAACGTCAAAGTTATAGGGTCAAGTGAATAAGAGCACGTGGTGGATGCCTTGGCAATGATAGGCGACGAAGGACGTGATAGCCTGCGATAAGCTTCGGGGAGCTGGCAAATTAGCTTTGATCCGGAGATTTCCGAATGGGGAAACCCACCGAAAGGTATCGCATGATGAATACATAGTCATGCGAGGCGAACCGGGTGAACTGAAACATCTCAGTAGCTCGAGGAAAAGACATCAACCGAGATTCCGAAAGTAGTGGCGAGCGAAATCGGAGAAGCCTGTTAGTGATAGCACAAGACATAACGGAACAGCTTGGAAAGGCTGGCCATAGCGGGTGATAGCCCCGTACGTGAAATGACCTGTGTGGTACTGAGCTAACGACAAGTAGGGCGGGACACGAGAAATCCTGTCTGAATATGGGGGGACCATCCTCCAAGGCTAAATACTCATCATTGACCGATAGTGAACTAGTACCGTGAGGGAAAGGCGAAAAGAACCCCGGGAGGGGAGTGAAATAGATCCTGAAACCGCGTGCTTACAAAAAGTAGGAGCCTCGTAAGGGGTGACTGCGTACCTTTTGTATAATGGGTCAGCGACTTACATTCAGTGGCAAGGTTAACCGAATAGGGAAGCCGTAGAGAAATCGAGTCCGAATAGGGCGATCAGTCGCTGGGTGTAGACCCGAAACCAAGTGATCTATCCATGGCCAGGATGAAGGTGCCGTAACAGGTACTGGAGGTCCGAACCGACTAGTGTTGCAAAACTAGCGGATGAGCTGTGGATAGGGGTGAAAGGCTAAACAAACTTGGAAATAGCTGGTTCTCTCCGAAAACTATTTAGGTAGTGCCTCAAGTATTACCATCGGGGGTAGAGCACTGTTTTGGCTAGGGGGTCATGGCGACTTACCAAACCAAGGCAAACTCCGAATACCGATGAGTACAGCTTGGGAGACAGAGCACCGGGTGCTAACGTCCGGACTCAAGAGGGAAACAACCCAGACCGCCAGCTAAGGTCCCTAAAATTGGCTAAGTGGGAAACGAAGTGGGAAGGCTAAAACAGTCAGGATGTTGGCTTAGAAGCAGCCATCATTTAAAGAAAGCGTAATAGCTCACTGATCGAGTCGTCCTGCGCGGAAGATGTAACGGGGCTAAGCCAGTTACCGAAGCTGCGGATTTGCAATTTATTGCAAGTGGTAGGAGAGCGTTCTGTAAGCCTGTGAAGGTGCGTTGTAAAGCGTGCTGGAGGTATCAGAAGTGCGAATGCTGACATGAGTAGCGTTAAAGGGGGTGAAAAGCCCCCTCGCCGTAAGCGCAAGGTTTTCTACGCAACGTTCATCGGCGTAGAGTGAGTCGGCCCCTAAGGCGAGGCAGAGATGCGTAGCTGATGGGAAACAGGTCAATATTCCTGTACCGATATATAGTGCGATGTGGGGACGGATCTTAATAGGTCATCCGGGTGTTGGATATCCCGGTTTAGTTGGATGTAGGCGTGCATTAGGCAAATCCGGTGCACATATACCGAGGCCAACGATCGAGCCAGCTTGCTGGTGAAGTGACTGAACGAGGTTCCAGGAAAAGCCACTAAGCTTCAGCTATATACGACCGTACCGCAAACCGACACTGGTGCGCGAGATGAGTATTCTAAGGCGCTTGAGAGAACTCAGGAGAAGGAACTCGGCAAATTGACACCGTAACTTCGGAAGAAGGTGTGCCCTATTAGTGTGAAGTGAACAACGGAGCATGAATGGGTTGCAAAAAATCGGTGGCTGCGACTGTTTATTAAAAACACAGCACTCTGCAAACACGAAAGTGGACGTATAGGGTGTGACGCCTGCCCGGTGCTGGAAGATTAAATGATGGGGTGCAAGCTCTTGATTGAAGTCCCAGTAAACGGCGGCCGTAACTATAACGGTCCTAAGGTAGCGAAATTCCTTGTCGGGTAAGTTCCGACCTGCACGAATGGCGTAACGATGGCCACACTGTCTCCTCCTGAGACTCAGCGAAGTTGAAATGTTTGTGATGATGCAATCTCCCCGCGGAAAGACGGAAAGACCCCATGAACCTTTACTGTAGCTTTGTATTGGACTTTGAACAGATCTGTGTAGGATAGGTGGGAGGCTTTGAAGCAGGGTCGCTAGATCTTGTGGAGCCAACGTTGAAATACCACCCTGGTGTGTTTGAGGTTCTAACCTAGGTCCATTATCTGGATCGGGGACAGTGCATGGTAGGCAGTTTGACTGGGGCGGTCTCCTCCCAAAGCGTAACGGAGGAGTTCGAAGGTACGCTAGTTACGGTCGGACATCGTGACGATAGTGCAATGGCATAAGCGTGCTTAACTGCGAGACTGACAAGTCGAGCAGATGCGAAAGCAGGACATAGTGATCCGGTGGTTCTGTATGGAAGGGCCATCGCTCAACGGATAAAAGGTACTCTGGGGATAACAGGCTGATACCGCCCAAGAGTTCATATCGACGGCGGTGTTTGGCACCTCGATGTCGGCTCATCTCATCCTGGGGCTGTAGCCGGTCCCAAGGGTATGGCTGTTCGCCATTTAAAGAGGTACGTGAGCTGGGTTTAAAACGTCGTGAGACAGTTTGGTCCCTATCTTCCGTGGGCGCTGCAGATTTGAGGAAGCCTGCTCCTAGTACGAGAGGACCGGAGTGGACACACCTCTGGTGTATCGGTTGTCACGCCAGTGGCATTGCCGAGTAGCTAAGTGTGGAAGAGATAACCGCTGAAAGCATCTAAGCGGGAAACTCGTTTCAAGATGAGATCTGCCGGGGCCTTGAGCCCCCTAAAGAGTCGTTCAAGACCAGGACGTTGATAGGTCAGGTGTGGAAGCGCAGTAATGCGTTAAGCTAACTGATACTAATTGCTCGTGCGGCTTGACCCTATAACTTTGATCAGTCTGATCAAGGTGTTATGCCAAGTTGACGCATTCAAAACAATTCGCCAAAAGCTGATTCCAAACTCTATGAATTCGTTTGATTGATCATCTGATCAGTCAGACAACCCTTTATGCCTGATGACCATAGCGACGTGGTACCACTCCTTCCCATCCCGAACAGGACAGTGAAACGCGTCAGCGCCGATGATAGTGCGGGTTCCCGTGTGAAAGTAGGTCATCGTCAGGCTCTTACAGCCCAGAAACCCCCAGTCAGAAATGACTGGGGGTTTTTGCTTT
>NZ_JBVASX010000026.1:0-7423 GCF_057814215.1 Variovorax sp. F042 | reverse complement strand
TGGCCTGGATGCAGGAGTTCTACACCCTCGCAGGCGCTGACACGGTCCTGCACAAGGCCCCCTTCGGCTTCGACGTGTCGGTCTGGGAGATGTTCTGGCCGCTGACCTCTGGTGCCAGACTGGTCATCGCCAACCCGGGCGATCACCGGGATCCGGTACGCCTGGTCGAACTCATCCAGAAGCACCAGATCACGACGCTGAACTTCGTGCCCTCGATGCTGCAGGCCTTCCTGGCCTACGAGGGCATCGAAGCAACGACGAAGCTCAAGCACATCATCTGCGGCGGCGAGGCCATGCCCGCAGCCACGCAAAGAGAAGCACTTCAACGCCTGAGCGGCGCCACGCTGCAGAACCTGTACGGGCCGACGGAGACGACGATCCACGTCACCCAGTGGACGTGCCGGGACGACGGCAGCAGCCAGGTGCCGATTGGCCGGCCGATCAGCGAGACGCAGGCGTACGTGCTGGACGCAAGCCTGAACGAAGTACCGGCGGGCGTGGCGGGTGAGCTGTACCTGGGGGGCATCAACCTCGCACGGGGCTACCTGAAGCGGCCAGCACTGACGGCAGAGCGCTTCATCGCAGCGGCCAACGGAAGCCGGCTGTACCGCACGGGCGATCTGGTGCGCTGGAACAACGAAGGGCAGCTGGAGTACCTGGGGCGCATTGACCATCAGGTGAAGGTGCGGGGGTTCCGCATCGAGCTGGGGGAGATTGAGGCGCAGTTGCAGGCGCAGCCCGAAGTCAGGGAGGCGGTGGTCGTCGCGAACGAAGGCCCTGCAGGAGCGCGGCTCGTGGGCTACGTCTCGGGCCAAGGCATAGACACCGCCACGCTGCGAGAGCGCCTTGCAGAGGCGCTGCCCGACTACATGGTGCCCAGCGTCATCGTCGTGCTCGACGCACTGCCGCTGAACGCCAACGGCAAGGTAGACCGCAAAGCACTCCCCACCGCCGCCATCACCAGCGACAAACCCTACGAGGCCCCGCAAGGCCCCATCGCCGAAACCATAGCCGCCATCTGGGCCGAAGTGCTGCAGATGGACAAGGTCGGCACTCACGACAACTTCTTCGATCTCGGCGGGCATTCGCTGCTGCTGGTTCGCGTGCACCGCCTGCTCGAAGACAGGCTGCGCACCACCGTCGCGCTGGTCCAGCTTTTCAAGTACCCCACGGTCGGTTCGCTGGCGCAGTGGATGGCGCGCGGCGCCGATGCACCCGCGGCGTTGTCGCCCACGGCCGGCGACGACCGTGCGCTGCGCCAGCGCGCCGCCTTGCTTCAACGTCGCAAATCCGCGGAAAGAGTCAACTGATGAACACCCTCAACGAACAGGCCGCGCAGGCCGATGCAGCCACCGGCATCGAGATCGCCATCGTCGGCATGGCAGGGCGCTTTCCGGGCGCCGACGACGTCGATGCGTTCTGGCGCAACATCCGCGACGGCGTGGAGTCCATAGCCGGCTTCACCGACGAGCAACTGCGCGCGCAAGGCATCTCGCAGGAGCTGCTCGACGATCCGGCCTACGTGAAGGCGGGCGTCCAGTTCAAGGGCTTCGACCAGTTCGACGCCGGCTTCTTCGGCTACTCGCCGCGCGAAGCCGAGTACCTCGACCCGCAGCAGCGCATCTTCCTGGAGTGCGCATGGGCCGCGCTCGAGCATGCCGGCTGCGACGCGCATACCTGGCCAGGCAAGATCGGCGTGTACGCGGGCGAGGGCCCCAACCTGTACCTCATGCGGCACCTGCTGCCCGCATTCGGCCTGGGCGACGGACGCGGCATCGCCGACCTGCTGGGCCTCATGAGCGGCAACTCCGGCGGTTCGCTGTGCACCCGCGTGGCCTACAAGCTCAACCTGCGCGGCCCGGCAGTGACGGTGCAGACCGCCTGCTCGACCTCGCTGGCCGCGGTGCACACAGCCTGCCAGGCGCTGCTGGGTTACGACTGCGACATGGCGCTGGCCGGCGGCGTGTGGCTCAACCTGCTGCAGGACGGCGGCTACCTCTACCAGGCCGGCGCCATCCTCTCGCCCGACGGCCACTGCCGCGCCTTCGACGAGAAGGCCGCGGGCACGGTAATCGGCAGCGGCGCAGGCCTCGTGGCACTCAAGCGCCTGGACGACGCGCTGCGCGACGGCGACACCATCCACGCCATCATCAAGGGCACGGCCGCCAACAACGACGGCGCCGACAAGGTCGGCTTCACCGCGCCCAGCGTGAACGGCCAGGCCGAAGTCATCCGCGCGGCGCAACTGATCGCTGGCGTGACGGCCGAATCCGTCGGCTACATCGAGGCGCACGGCACGGGCACGGTGCTCGGCGACCCGATCGAGCTGGCCGCGTTGACGCAGGCCTTCCGGGCCGATTCAGATCGCACCGGCTACTGCGCCATCGGCTCCGTCAAGACCAACGTCGGCCACCTCGATGCGGCGGCCGGCGTCACCGGCCTCATCAAGACGGTGATGGCGCTCAAGCACAAGACGCTGCCGGCCAGCCTGCACTACGAGCGGCCCAATCCGCAGATCGATTTCGCGGCGAGCCCGTTCTATGTCAATGCCGCCACCAAGGCATGGCCCGCGGGTGCCGCGCCGCGCCGCGCGGGCGTCAGCTCGTTCGGCATCGGCGGCACCAATGTGCATGTGGTGCTCGAAGAGGCGCCGGCCGCGAAGCCGGCCGAAAACCCGTCCAGCTGGCAGGTGCTGCCGCTGTCGGCACAGAACGCCGCCGCGCTGCAGGAGGCGGGCCGGCAGCTCGGCCGCCATCTCGAAGCGTCTGCCGACCAATCCCTTGCCGACATCGCGCACACCTTGCAGAGCGGGCGCCGCCCGCTGCCGCTGCGCGCGGCCATCGTCGCCAACGGCCATGCCATGGCTGCGCAGACCCTGCTGTCGCCCGAGGGCGGCTTCGAGCAGGTGATGCGCGCGCCGGCCACCGCGCCCGAGGTCGCCTTCCTGTTCCCCGGCGGCGGCACGCAGCACGCCAACATGGGCGCGGCGCTGTACCGCGACGACCCGGTGTTCCGCGGCGAGGTCGACCGCTGCTGCGCCTTGCTGAACGACGCGATGGGCATGGACCTGCGCCAGCTGCTTTACCCGGCAGCCGGTGCGGAAGCCGCAGCCGACCAGAAGTTGTCGTGCATCGAATACACGCAGCCGGTGCTGTTCATCGTCGAGTACGCGATGGCACGCACCTGGATGGCGCGCGGCGTGCAACCCGCCGTGATGCTGGGCCACAGCCTTGGTGAATACGTGGCTGCCTGCCTGGCCGGCGTGTTCAGCCTGGAAGACGCACTGCGCATCGTCACCACGCGCGGTCGCTTGATGCAATCGATGCCGGCCGGTGCCATGACGGCCATCGCGCTGACCGAGGCCGAACTCGCACCGTTCCTCCAGGCCGGCTGCGACATCGCCGCGATCAACGGCCAGCAGCTGTGCGTGCTCGCGGGGCCGCTGCAGGCCATCGAAGCGGCAGAAAAGCAACTGCTCGCCGGTGGCCTGATGCCGCGCCGCCTGCACGTTGCCATCGCTTCCCACTCGGCCATGACCGAGTCCATCGTGGCCGAACTGCAGCAGGTGGTTGCCTCGGTGCCGCGCCATGCGCCGCGCATTTCTTTCATCTCCAACGTCACCGGCCAGCCGATCACGGCCGAGCAGGCGGTGGACCCGGCCTACTGGGGTCGCCATCTGCGCAGTACCGTGCGCTTTGCCGACGGACTGGCTGTGTTGCTCGGCGTGGCTGGGCGCGTCGTGCTCGAAGTGGGCCCCGGCGAAACGCTGGCGGGCCTCGCGCGCCAGCATCCGCTGGCCGGGTCGGCCGCGGGCATCTGGGCGAGCCAGGCGCATCCACAGCAGCAGGCCCGCAACGAGCGGCAGCTGGCCAGCGTGACCGGCGCGCTCTGGTGTGCCGGTGTCGAGATCGACTGGGCCGCCTGCCGCGCGGGCCAGCCGCGCCGCCAGGTGCCGTTGCCTACCTATCCGTTCCAGCGCCAGTCGTACTGGATCGAGGCGGGCACATTCGAGGGCAGCGCTAAGGCAGGGCCGGCAGCCGACGCCTTCTACGTGCCCACCTGGAAGCGCACTGAGCCGCTGCTGGCGGTGTACACCCCCGCGCCGACCGGCACCTGCACGCTGGTGTTCGGCGAAACGCGCAGCCTCACCGACAGCCTGATCCGCCACCTGCACCGTGAGGCCGACGCGCATCCCGTGGTCTGGGTGGAGCAGGGGCCGGGCTTCGTCGAGATCAGCCCGCGCCACTACGCGGTGCGCCCCGGCGAGCGTGCCGACCACGAGCAGGTGCTGCGCAAGGTGCAGGCCGAGCTGGGGCCGGTCTCGAAAATCTATCACCTGTGGAGCGTGGACGACGAGCTCGCAGCGCCTTCGCAGTCGAGCGAGATGCTGGAGCGCGGCTTCTTCAGCCTGCTGGCCCTGGCGCAGGCCCTCGACAGCGCGTCGGCCGGCAGCGAGCGCAAGCTGGCGATCCAGGTCGTCACCAACCAGATGGAAGACGTGAGCGGGCTGGAGCCCCTGTGCCCCGAGAAGGCCACGCTGTTCAGCCTGGCCAAGGTGATCGGGCAGGAGTATCCGCACATCGACAGCCGCGTCATCGATGTGGTGCTGCCCACAGCCGGCAGCGATGCCGAGGCATGGCTGGTGAAGCAGCTCGCGGCCGACATGCCGGCGCGCCACGACGAACCGCTGGTGGCGTACCGCGGCCCGCACCGTTGGGTCAAGGCCTACGAGCCGCTGGCGCTGCCTGCGCCGGGCGCAGGGCCGCAGCAGCGGCTGCGCACCCACGGCGTCTACCTGATCACCGGTGGCCTCGGCGGCGTGGGCCTTTCCGTGGCGCGGCACCTTGCCAAGTCGTGGCAGGCGAAGCTGGTGCTGTTCGGACGCACGCCGTTGCCCGAGCGCAGTACCTGGGAGGCGCTGGCCGCATCGCCTGAGCAGCCCGCGGCATTGCGCCAGAAGCTGCTGCAGCTGCTCGAACTCGAAACCCTCGGCGGCGAAGTGCTCGCGCTATCCGCAGACGTGGCCGATGCCGCGCAGATGAAGGCGGCCACCGCGCAGGCCCGGCTGCGCTTCGGCGCCATCCACGGCGTGATCCACGCGGCGGGCCATGCCAGCAGCGGGATGATCGGCCAGCGCACCCGCGCCATGGTCGACGCGGTGTTCGCACCCAAGCTGCGCGGCACGCAGGCGCTGCTCGAAGCAGTGCGCGAAGACGCACTCGATTTCGTGCTCTTCTGTTCATCCATTTCCAGCATGGCCGGCGGCCTGGGCATGAGCGACTACGCCGCGGCCAACGCGTACCTCGACGCACTGGCCGCGCAGGTGCAGCGCAGTGCGCGCCACGCGGTGTTCTCGGTCAATTGGGACGCCTGGCGCGATCTGGGCATGGCCGCTGGCATGGTGCTGCCCGAAGGCGTCGGCATGGACGGCCCCGAAGGCGCGCTGGCGCTGGAACGAATCGTCAACGGCCCGGCGTTCTCGCAGGTCGTGATCTCCACGACCGACCTGACGCAGCGCCTTGGCGAGCTCGACAGCGGCATGCTTGAGCTGATCGAGTCCGGGCCGCTGGCCCACGCCGCGCGCGCGGGCCGTCGCAACCATCCGCGCCCCGTGCTCGACACGCCTTACGTCGCGCCCGACGGCGACCTCGAGACCGGCCTTGCTGCCGTCTGGCAGGACATGCTGGGCATTACCGCCATCGGCATCCACGACAACCTGTTCGAGCTGGGCGGCGACTCGCTGCTCGCCATCCAGATCCTGGCGCGCGTGCGCAAGGCCTACGAGGTCGAGCTGCACCCGGCTGCCTTCTTCAAGGCGCCAACCATCGCCGACCTGGCCCTGCTGGTCGAGACCCGGCTGATCGAAGAAATAGAGAACAGCGAGAACGGCGACCCGGCCGATGCCGCCACACCGGACCGACTGTCCGCCACCGTCTGAAACAAGCACCGTCATGCCCGAAATCCAGGATATCTCCGCACGCCGCGCCAGCCTGAGCGCCGAACAACGCGCCAGGCTGAAAGAAAGACTGCGCGGTGCGAACGTGGCCGGCACGCGAGAGGCCGGGAGCGCCATTCCCCCGCGCCCGCAGAAGGACCGGGCGCCGCTGTCTTTTGCCCAGCGCCGGCAGTGGTTCCTGTGGAAGCTGGACCCGGCCCGCACCGCCTATCACCTGAGCGGCGGCCTGGTGCTCACGGGGCAACTGGACACCGAGGCCGTGCGCGCGAGCATGCAGGCGCTGGTCGACCGCCACGAGTCGCTGCGCACCGTGTTCCGCGAGGAAGGCGACGGCGAGGCGGAGCAGGTCATTCTTGAGGCCTTGACGGTTGAACTGCCGTGCATCGACCTGAGCACGCTCGACGCCGAGGCACGCGAGGCGGCCATCCAGCAGCAGGTGCGCAGCATTCGCACCGAGCCCTTCGACCTCACGCGCGGTCCGCTGATGCGCACCGTGCTGCTGAAGACCGGCGCGCAAACGCATCAGCTGCTGGTCGTGATGCACCACATCGTGTCCGACGGCTGGTCCGTGCAGCTCACGCTGGACGAACTGGCTGCGCAGTACGCCGCGCGCGTGCAGGGGCAGCCAGCGGCGCAGCCCGCGTTGACCGTGCAGTACGCCGACTGCGCCGTCTGGCAGAACCAGTGGCTCGACGGCGGCGAGGGCGAGCGCCAGCTCGCATGGTGGCGCGATCACCTGGGCACCGAGCAGCCGGTGATCTCGCTGCACACCGATCGCCCGCGCAACGCCGATGGCCGCTACGGCTCGGCACGCGTCACCGTCGCGCTGCCGGCCGACACCGTCGCGCGGCTGCGCCAGCAGGCGCAGGGGCAGGGCGCAACGCTGTTCATGGCGCTGCTCGCAGGCTTCAATGCGCTGCTGTTCCGGCACACGGGGCAGACCGATGCGCGCGTCGGCGTGCCTATTGCCAACCGCAACCGCGCGGAGACGGCGGGCGTCGTCGGCTTCTTCGTCAACACGCAGGTGCTGCGCTCGCAAATCGGCCCGCGCACGACGCTGGCCGAGTTGCTGGTGCAGGCGCGTGACACCGCCATCGGCGCGCAGACCCATCAGGACCTGCCGTTCGAGCAGTTGGTCGGTGCGTTGCGGCCCGAACGCAGCCTGAGCGCGAACCCGCTGTTCCAGGTGATGTTCAACCACGTGCGGCGCGACCATCGCTCGCTGGCTGAATGGCCGGGCGTGTCGGTTCAGCGGCTGGATTTCGAGGAAGAGGATGCGCAGTTCGAGCTGACGCTGCAGACGCTGGAGCTCGAAGACGGTCGGGTCGATGCGACCTTTCTCTACGCGGCGGAGCTGTTCGATCGGGAGACGATCGAGCGGATGGCGGGGCACTACGTGGCGGTGCTGGAGGCATTGACTGCCCAGCCTGAGCTGGCAGTGGGCGATGTGGCGCTGGTGGGTGCGGC
>NZ_JBVASX010000025.1:0-19390 GCF_057814215.1 Variovorax sp. F042 | reverse complement strand
GCGGCTCCGCGCACCAGGTGCCCCAGCGCGCACCCACGGGTGCGGCCGACGCGGCGCCGAGTTCGGCGAGGATGGCGAGAGCATCGGTATGCCCTTCGAACAGCTTCACCAACGAAAGGTCATGGGCCGCCACATCGGCCAGCACACGCCAGCGCGCCAGGGTCCGGCCGGCGCCCGGTTTGGGAAGCACGTCGATGCCTGCGTCGACCAGATGCTTCAGCGCGAGGTCGCAACCGTAGCGAAGCTGCAGTTGCCGCAAGGCATCGGCGAGCGCGGGTTCGGACATGTGAAGTAGCGGCTATCGCACGGAGCCTTTGGCACCACCGGTCGGCGTCAGGCAGTCACCGGCGAGGCGGCGACCAGGTGCTCGGTCAGGAACCACACTTGCAGTTCGTTGGTGCGAAGCACGTTGCTGACGAACACGTCGTTGCTGCCGGCGTCGCCGGACTTGTCGACCTGCTCGGCCGCATCGCGCGCCGAGATGATGATCTGCTCATGCGCCTCGGCCAGCCGGCGCAATTGCACGGCAGCCGGTTCGCGCCCGCGCGGCGGCCTGGCGATCTTGGTGGCTTCGGCGATGTCGGGCGCCATGGCGAGCGCAACGCCGCCAAGCAGCTGAATCCGTTCGGCAACGATGTCTACCAGCAGCACCTGGCCTTCGTAGTGCTGGTCGTACATGAGGTGCAACTGGTTGAAGGTCGGGCCCACTACCTGCCAGTGATGCTTCTTGTACATGTCGCGCAGCGTGATCGTGTCAGCCAGGCACTGGTTCAACAGCGCCACGCTTTGCTTGCAGACCTTCTCCGACAGCCCGTTGGGGAGCTTGATGATTTCCCCGTACCGTTGCGTCTCGTGGCTCTGCTGATGCAGGTTCGGCTTCACTTCCTTCGCTGACGCCGGGGTTGGCGAAGTCGGCGAGCCTGCCGCCTTTGACTTGCCGTTCTTTAATGCTGCCATGGGTGCGCTCCTGAATTTGGAAGATCGACTTCTAGCACCCGTGCAATGGCCCGCGCGTAGTCCAGCCGCCCGCTTCGAGCGGCTGTTTTCCTTCGTCGAGCCCGGGTGTCTGTCGCCTACAGACCCCCCGCGTTTCTCCTGACGTGGCGTGTACGGGCGGCTCTCTATCTTCGGTACTTGGCAGGCAATCCGATCTACAACGGCACGAGATCTCAACCATGCTAGGTATCGTCATCCCGGCGCACAACGAAGAGCAGCTCATTCGCGGATGCCTGTCTTCAGTGCGCATCGCATCGCAGCACCCCGCACTGATGGGAGAGCCCGTGGAGACGATCGTGGTGCTGGACGACTGCACGGACGCCACTGGCATCCTGGCGTCCAGCTGTGGCGCCATGACCGTCACCATTCGCGCGCGAAATGTCGGAGTGGCTCGGGCCGTGGGTGCGAAGGCTCTCCTGGCAAGGGGCGCGAGATGGCTTGCGTTCACCGATGCCGACACGCTGGTCTCGGAAGACTGGCTGGCGGCCCAACTTTCTCTTCAGACAGATGTTGTATGTGGAACGGTGTCCGTGCTGGACTGGTCGCCTCACGGGAGCCATGCAGCGCTGCTCGAGGCACATTTCCGGGAGACCTATTTCGACTGCGAATCCCATCGCCATGTGCATGGCGCAAACCTCGGCGTCTCGGCGGCGGCGTATCTTCGCGTCGGCGGGTTCAGGCACCTCGCGTGCAGCGAGGACGTCGCCCTGGTGAATGCGCTGGTCGATGCCGGCTGCAGCGTATCCTGGACTTCGCTGCCGCGGGTCGTGACCAGCGCTCGCACCGATGCACGGGCGCGTGGCGGCTTTGCGGGCGCGCTGCTGAATGCCGTGGCGCAACGCCTGGCCGAATCCACAGGCGCTGCGATGCGACCGGCAATTGCTGGCGGGTGACGCCGTGAGTGAAGCCCTTGATCTGATCCAATGGCCGGCGTTCATCGCATCTCTCACGGCAGCTTGGCTAGTCGCATCCAGCGCGAAGCGACGCAGGAATATCGGCTTCTGGGTATTCCTGTTCAGCAATATGCTGTGGGTGGTCTGGGCCTTGCACGCATCTGCCACGGCACTCGTTGCGCTTCAGGTTTGCCTGGCCGTGCTCAACGTTCGAGGTTTATTCAAAACGGATCCGCCGACATAGGTCCGCACTCTGCCGCCATCCGCGCAATTCATGTTGACGCTGCTTCCCGGCAAGAACTTGGCAGTCGCGCCCCCAAACCCCTGCGGCCGCGCAGCGTGATGCCTTCTTTCAAAAACAGGGGAATGCAATGGCCGATCCGCCGCCTTACCAACGCTTCCACCAGGGCCGTGCAGCGGCCCAAATAGCGAGAGGGCGGGTGTCTAGTTCGCGATTCATTGCAGGAGCACTGCCGCGAAGTCGTCGGACTTCCACTTCGAGCGCGTGGGCGATGCCCCGGGCATCTCGATCGCCACGAAGCGCTCGTCGGCGCCATTCGGCAGCCTGGGCCGCCAATCCGTGTTGATCTGAGTTTTCCAGTTCCACCATGGAGAGGGATTTTTCATTGCTTATGGCAACTGGCTGTAGGCGGACGGAGTGTGCGCTTGTACGAAAAGATACAAATAGCTGTCTGCGCTTGCAGGCGCGCATCAATGGGATCGCCCGTCAATGCACGGCAGCGCAATAGGCGAGGAACTCATTGACCTCTGCTGCCTTATCGAAGACCGCATCGGCGCCCAGACGAATGCACTCCGCACGGTTGTCTGGAGAAGCCGCATTGGTCAACGCCACCACGGTCCCTCTCTTCCCGCCGAGCGCTGAAAGGGCGGCCAACACGCCGAGCCCTGTGCCCTGTTTCAGCAACAGGTCCACGACGAGAAGCTGCCATGCCTCTTCATTCGCCTGGAGCCAGGCCACAGCTTCGGTCTCCGAGAGCGCAGTACCTATTACCTCGGCCTGCAAGTAGCCCTCGAGCACAACCTTGAGGCTGTCTTGGATCAATGGCTCATCTTCCACAATAAAAACGGCAAGCGTCATTTTGGGGAGCCTCCTGCGGATATCGACATCGAATGCGGGGGCGCATTGCCAATGTCCTGTAGAAGGTCGTGCTTTCGAGGAGGCCCTGTTGTAGGTAGACACCGCGTCAGCTTGTTGGCGCAGCAGCCAAGCCCGTCCCGTTATCGTGCGTCCGACGCCTCCAGATCGGCAGAGCGCTGTGTCGAGTTCAACAGGGAACAAGCACGCATCCTCAAGGCCGCTTCGCCCTTGGCCGTCACCCGTATCACCGTGGCCTGACCGGAGTAAGTTGTTCGCCCTTGGTAGTGCATGAACGGCGGAAGATCTGCCTCTATCAGTCTTGCAGCGCGCAGCAAATCACATTTCTCGATGTCCTCGTGCACGTCGATGGTCACTGGCATATCTGCGGAGCAAAGCCGCTCGAGCAATTGCATGGGCATTGCAGATCCTCGCATCGATGCAGGTCGACGTCGCCGGTTGATGAACTCATTTGCACCGCAGTGCCTAGAGGCGTCCCGTCAACAACAAGACGATCAGCACGAGCACGACGACGCCGAGAATGCCGCTCGGACCGTAACCCCAGCTGCGGCTGTGCGGCCATGACGGAAACGCCCCGATCAGAACGAGGATCAGGATGATCAGAAGAATGGTGCCAATGCTCATGATTCACTCCTAGGTGCTTGCTTGATATCAAGTTACCGAGGCGGTGCATTCCAGTCTGTTCGCTATCGAACAAACTGGAATGCACTGCCTGGTTGTCCGACCGCCGGCGTCAGTCCAGCGTGTCGGCGTAGGCCTTCCGATCGGCCGCGTAGCAGCCGCACGCTGCCGCTTCCAGGCCGCTGCGATCGAGCACCTTGAGATCGCCACGGTGGTAAGCAATCAGCCCGCTGTGCTGCAAGGCGTTGGCAGCCACGGTGATGCCCACGCGTCGCACGCCGAGCATGTAGGCCAGGAATTCATGCGTCACGCGAAAGCTGTCGCAGTGGGCTCGGTCCTGGCTCATCAGCAGCCACCGGGCCAGACGTGGGCCGATCTGATGGAAGCGAAGACATGCGGCCGAGGTTGTCAGCTGGGCCATCAGCACGTAGAGGTAGCGGTTCAGCACGCGCTGCAAGGCCACGCTGCGTTCGAGCTCCTTGCGGAAGGCACCCGCGTCGACGCGCCATGCCGTCCCCGCACCTTGCACAACCGCACGCAGGGGCGTTGTGCCCACCCCCAGCACGATTTGCGCGCCCAGCATGCCCTCGCGCCCGACCATCCCGACTTCGAGCTCAGGGCTGCCGCCGGTCAACGTCAACAGCGAAATAAAGCCTTCCGTGGGGAAATAGGCGTAGCGCGTGTACTCGCCGGGCGAGCAGAGCACGTCGGTCAAGATCAATGGAATGGGTTCGCAGATGGCGAGGAAGCGCCGCCGGTCCTTCGCGGGAAGCAGTTCGATCAGATGGTTCTCGACGGCGGTCAATCTCGCCCTCCGGTGCGTTGGCAGTCCGAACAAGTCTGCAACCTGCGCTGAAATTTCACTGTTCGATAGCGAACACAACGTGCTGGCGTCCACAGATGCCGGTCGTCACCGCTCGGACCGCCTACGCCGCGACCCTGTCTGGCAGAAGTCGGTCATATTCCTTCTTGACCACCGCATAGCGTTGGAAGCTCAGGATTTGGACAGTGACAGCCCGCCAGCATCGAGGCTCCGCCTTGGATGGGCGGGCGCCTAAGCTACCTCTACCAGCGCTGGATGGCCGTCAACGAGATCATGGCGTGGCACTGACGTTTGGTCTGTGTGCTATCGCACGGTCCAAACTTCCTCCCAGCGGTAGTGTCAGGGTTCCAACTCCCTTCCAAATGGAGGACACCATGACTCCCTCCCAATTCACCGCTGAGTCTCTGCTTTGCACCTACCTCAACGGGCGCACCATGCCGAAGATCCTTCGCGACGCAGTTGTGTGGGTGATCGAGGCCCGGCTGGCCAGCAACGAGACGCCAACTCTCGATGAAACGCTGCGCATTGACATCGACAACCATGCTGTGGCACTTCTTGAACGACCGATCGTATGCGCCTTGCTGCGTCGTTCGGACGAGGTCGAAGTCACAACGTATGCAAGCGCGAGGCATCCAGGCCACCGAGAGTTCGGAACTTCGGTGTATTGATACGAGTACTGGAGCTTCTGGGCCATCCATCGGCTTCAATTTATTCGCTCAGATGGCTTCCAGCGGTATGGCGAATCCAGTACGTTGACGCCCGCTCAAGGTGGGTCGCCGCAGCTTCGAAGTCGGTACCGCGCAATCGCAGCGAGGCCGCGGCTGCATTCATCACGCCATTGACGAGTTCGTGAATGGCGCTTCGTGCCATCGGCTCGATCGGAGCGAAGGCACATCACTGGTGCTGTGCTTTCGCTATTCAGTATTTGTCGGACATCCGCAAAGTCCGTCGCGCTTTACTTCGCTGGCTGGGTCTCCGGAGCTGGTGTGATGATCACAGTAGTGCTTTCGCTGGGCTTGCCAGTGTCCCCTTTTTTTCCATCGACGCCTTGGGCACCCGCTACACCGGGGGGGCCTGCAGGTCCGGGCGTAGCCACGGGTGCCGCTGGAACGGCGACCACGGCAGTGGGTCTATCGCACGCGGCCAAGCTCAATGCGCCGAGCATCGCCAAAGTCAGGAGTGAACGGTTCATGGGGAATCCTTTGAAGGCCCTCTCAGGCTAGGCGCATTCCTGACATGAGACGGTGCGCCAGCGAACATAGGCGCATTGCATTTCATCAGCCGTTGTGGATGATCACTGTCGAGTTTCGTTGCCGGCGTGGAAATCCACACCCTTTCATCACCCCGATGATTTCGGGCACGCGGGCTTCCGCTTTTGCGATCAGGAAGCCTCCGCGCTCGTGCCAAAGGAATCGGGACGAAGCGGCGAGCCTGGTCATTTCAGTGCTTGGCCATGCGGCAAAGGCCGCCAGCGTACGCAACGCGCGCTCCATCGTTTCCCTGTTGCTCAGTCGAGGCTCGGCATCCGTCATCGTTTTTTCCTGAGTGGCACCAAACAGGCGGCTGGCCCGTTCGGCGTTGACCTGCCTCAGACGGGTTCAGGCCAGGGGGCTTGCTCCGAACGGACCAACTCGTAGAACGCTGCCATCTGCAGCACGCCCAGGTCGTCGAACCGGCGACCTGCAATCTGCAGGCCGATGGGCAGACCGCTCCTGGAATAGCCGCAATTGATCGATGCCGCAGGCTGCTCCGACTGGTTGAACACCGAGGTGAAGTGCGAGTCCTTCAGCGGGTTCTCCGCTCCGCTGTTGATGGCTTCTGCCGCGAACGGCAGCACCGGCGACACGGGCGACAGCACGTAGTCGTACGGCTGCGTGGCGGCCACGGTCGCCGCGCGCAGCGCCTGCATGCGCGTGAAGGCACAGAAGGTTTCTTCGGGCGTGAGTGAACCCGCGAACTCGCCTGCGGCATGGATGTAGTCGGCCGCCAGCCTGGCGCGCTCGACCGGCATGGCCGCCAAGTCGACGCGGCAGCGCATGGTGAAGAAGTGCGCCATGCCCATGCGCATGTCCAGTGTGGTCCAGTCGGACAGGGGCTCCACGATGGCGCCGGCCTGCTCGAAGACACGCGCCGCCGCCAGCACCGCGTCTTTCACTTCAGGATCGATCGGCCAGCCGTCCGCGGTTTCGGTCCACAGGCCGATGCGCAGGCCCCGCACGTTGCAGCCCAGATGATCCCAGGCAATGTCCTGTGCCGGCAGACTCATGTAGTCGCGCGGATCGGGTCGCGAAACCACCTTCATCAGCAGCGCGGCGTCAGCGACCGTGCGAGTCATCGGGCCGATCACGCGCGCTGCCGCCGGTGGATCGACCGGAATGCGCCCATGGCTGGGCTTGAGCCCGAACACACCGCAGAAATTGGCGGGAATGCGTACCGAGCCGCCGATGTCGGTGCCCAGGTGCAAGGGGCCATAGCCCGCAGCAGCGGCGGCGCCGGCACCGGAGCTGGAACCACCCGTGTTCTTGCTCAGGTCCCACGGGTTGCGCGTGAGCGCATGAAAGCTCGACGGGGCAGCGCCCAGGAAGCCGAAGTCCGGCATCGTGGTCTTGGTGACGATGACCGCACCCGCTTCTCGCAAGCGTGCGGCTGCGGGCGCATCCGCCGTGGCGGGCGACAGCACCGTGGCGGCGCTGCCGACCGGAGTCGGCGTGCCGCGCGTGGCGATGTTTTCCTTGAGCGTGACGGGCACGCCGTCGAGCGCGCCTTGCGGCGCGCCCTGGTTCCATCGCGCTTCCGAGGCCTGGGCCGAGGCCAGCGCGGCTTCGGCATCCAGCGCGTAGGTGGCGTGGATGCTCGGCTCCCAGCGCTCGATGCGCGCCAGCACGGACTTCGTCACGTCGACTGGCGAGAGGGTGCGGGCGCGATAGCGTTCCAGCAGTTGGACGGCGCTCAGGGCGTACAGTGGTGTTTCCATGGTGTGCTTCTTTTTCGGGTCGAAGATGTTGATCGGGGCCAGTGGCTGGTGCGCACGCATCAGCCCTGCCCGAACGCGTAGCCCTGACCAGGGGCCGCGGCCAACAGGGAGCGGGTGTACGCCTCGCGCGGCGACAGCAGCACGTCGTGCGCCGTGCCTTGTTCGACGATGCGGCCCTTGTGCATGACGATCAGCCGGTCGCAGATCTGGCTGGCCACGCGCAGGTCATGTGTGATGAAGAGGATGCCGATGGACAGGCGCTGCTGGATTTCCGCGAGCAGCTTGAGGATCTGGTCCTGCACCGAGACATCGAGCGCCGACACGGCCTCGTCGGCAATCAGCACCTGGGGTTCGCAGGCCAGTGCGCGCGCAATACACAGGCGCTGTCGCTGGCCGCCGGAGAACTCGCTCGGATAGCGATGCAGCACGTCGGGCTTCAACCGCACCAGGTCCATCAGTTCCTCGGCGCGCTTCCAGGCCTTCTCGGGAGAAAGGCCGAAGTTCACCGGTCCTTCGACGATCGACTGTCCGACCGTGCGGCGCGGATTCAGCGAACGATTCGGGTCCTGGAACACCACCTGCACCATGCGCCTGAATGCCGAGAGCCGTGCACGCGGCGTGTGCTGCGCCTCGATGTGAGGCACCCAGACTTCGCCGTCGGTCGGTTCGATCAGTTGCGCAATGCAGCGCGCAACGGTGGATTTGCCCGAACCGGACTCGCCCACGATGCCCACGGTTTCGCCGGCATGCAGCTTGAGCGACACATCGGTCGCCGCTTGCACCGTGCGGCGCTTGCCCGGCCACGATCCGGAGCGATAGGTCTTGGTCACGCGGCGCGCATCGAGCAGGGGCGGCGCGTCCGCGAGGGGAGGGCGCGGGGCGGGCTCCAGCCGCGGCACCGCATCGAGCAGCATGCGCGTGTAGGGCTCCTTCGGGCGGCGCAGAACATCGTCCTTCGGGCCGCTTTCGACCTGCCGGCCCAGTTGCATCACCACCACATGGTCCGCAATGTCCGCGACCACGCCGAAATCGTGCGTGATGAACAGCACCGCCGTTGCGTTCTCCTGCTGCATCTCGCGAATGAGCGAGAGGATCTCAGCCTGCGTGGTCACGTCCAGCGCGGTGGTGGGCTCGTCGCAGATCAGCAGCGCGGGACGCAGGATCAGCGCGATGGCGATCACGATGCGCTGCCGCTGTCCGCCCGAGAGCTGGTGCGGGTAGGCGTCGTAGATGCGTTCGGGCTCCGGCAGCTTGACGCGCGCAAAGATGGCCAGCACCTTCTGCCGGCGCTCGGAGGCGCCGAGCCCTGTGTGCTCGGCCAGTATTTCATCGACCTGCGCACCGCAGCGCATCACCGGGTTCAGCGCTGTCATGGGCTCCTGGAACACCATCGCCATGCGTGCGCCGCGCCATGCGCGCAACTGCGCGGCGTCGGCCGTGAGGATGCTCTCGCCCAGAACCTCGATGCGTCCGCCCGAAGGCACCAGCGAAGAGGGCAGCAGCCCCATCACGGCCTGGGCGATCACCGATTTGCCGGAACCCGACTCGCCCAGCAGGCACACGACCTGGCCGGGCATCACGTCGAAGGAAGTGGCGTAAACGGCATGCGGCCGGTCCGCGCCCTCGGGCAGGTCGATGCGCAGGTCGCGCACGACGAGGCAGGCCGATCCGGCGGCGGAGGTGGTGGAAAGCGTGCGTGCCATGGTCAGCTCCCGCGTTTGTTGAACTTTGGGTCGAGCGCGTCGCGCAGGCCGTCGCCGAGCATGTTCACCGCCAGCACCGTGAGCGCGAGGAAGGCGCCCGGCAGCAGCACGGTCGAAGGATGCGACGTGAAATACGCGCGGCCTTCGGACATGATGTTTCCCCAGGTCGGCACGTCGGAGGGCAGCCCGATGCCGAGGAAGGACATGACCGCTTCCGCCAGCATCGCCGCCGCGCAGACGAAGGTGCCCTGGACGATCAGCGGCGCCACTGTGTTGGGAAGGATGTGGCGCAGCATCAGCTTCCAGGCGGGCGTGTCCAGCGCAATGGCGGCCTCGACATACGGCTCTTCACGCACCGACAGGACGACCGAGCGCATCAGCCTTGCCACCCGCGGTGTTTCCGGCACTGTGATGGCCAGGATCACCGTGAACAGGCTGGGCCGCCAGACCGCGACCAGCACGATGGCGAACAGGATGCCCGGGATCGCCATCATCCCGTCCATGACACGCATGATCGCGCCGTCGAAGCGGCGAAAGTGACCCGCGAGCATGCCCACCAGCATTCCCAGTGCGATCGAGCCCAGTGCGACCGCCACCCCGACCGACAGCGAGATGCGCGCGCCGTAGGCCGTGCGGCTCCAGATGTCGCGGCCCATGCTGTCTGTTCCCATCGGGAAGAAGCGCTCGAAGCTGTCGCCGGCCAGCGTCGTGAATTCGGCATGCGCGCCCGGCGACAGGTGCGAGCTGGCCGGGTCCATGGCGTTGGGGTCGATGGTGTAAAGCCAGGGGGCCGCGACCCCCAGCACCACCATGAGGCACAGGAGCACACTGCCCGTGCGCACGGCCCCGTTCGAGAAGACGCGGCGCAGCAGAGAGGGCTTGCGACGGCGGAGTTCCGCCGTCGTCGTGTCCATCGGTATGGAAATCGAATTCATGGAAGGGTCTCCAAAAGAAGATGGCTGCGCGTCAGTAGCGGATGCGTGGATCGAGCAGCAGGTAGCTCAGGTCCACCAGCAGGTTGACGACGACATAGACGAGCGAGAAGAACAGGGTGATGCCCTGGATGAGGGGGTAGTCGCGCGAGAGCACCGCGTCCACCGTCAGCTGGCCCAGGCCCGGTATGGCGTAGATCGTCTCGGTCACCACCACGCCGCCGATGAGGCCGGCCACACTCAGGCCGATGATGGTGGCGATCGGCACGGCCGCATTGGCGAGGGCATGGCGAATCAGCATGCGCCACTCGGAGATGCCCTTGGCGCGCGCGGTGCGCACATAGTCTTCGGTCAGTGCTTCGGAAACCGCCGCCCGCGTGACCCGTGCGATCAGCGCGGCATACATCACGGCCAGCGTGACGCACGGCAGTACCAGGTTGCGCAGCCACGGACCGACGCCTTCGGCAATGCGGCTGTAGCCCTGCGACGGCAGCCAGCCCAGCTGCATCGAGAACAGCCAGATCATCAGGTAGCCCGCGACGAACACCGGCACGGAGAAACCGAGTACCGAGGCGCTCATGATGAAGCGGTCGAGCCGGCCGCCGCGCCGCGAGGCCGCCAGCACACCCAGCGGCACCGCGATCAGCACGGTGAGCACGACGGTTACGGCGGCCGCGGACAGCGTCGGCTCCAGCCGTTGCCCGATCAGCTGGGTCACGCTCATCTTGTAGAAGTAGGAATAGCCCAGGTCGCCGCGCAGGACGTGGCCCAGCCATCCGAAGAACTGGCTGATGACCGGTGCGTCCAGGCCGAGCTGTGCACGGATGCGTTCGACGTCCTGCACGGTGGCACCGTCACCCGCGATGGCCGCCGCCGGATCGCCGGGCGTCATGCGCAGCAGGAGGAAGACGATGACGGCCACGATCAGGAGCACGGGCGCCGTGGCCAGGCCGCGCCGCAACAGGAAATTGAGCATGTGAGAGGGTCTCGTTCGAGCGGTTGAACAGCCGATGCAGGTAATGTGGGCAAAGGAAATCCCCGACCGGTCGCAACGGATGCGACCGGCCAAGCGACTCGGTAAAGGAGTAGAGGGCCGCGCCTACTGCTTGCGCACGTTCCAGTACAGGACGGCGGGCGAGGGCAGCAGTCCGCTGACCACGCCGCGGCGCACCGCCGTGGGCGCCTTGCCTTCGCCCAGCGGGGCGATCACGCCGCCTTCGAGCACGCGCAGCTGGATCTGCGTCGCGATGTCCTTGCGTTGCGCGATGTCGGCGGTTTCGATGAAGCGTGTCTTCAGCTTTTCCAGCTCGGGATCGACTGGCCAGCCGAAGTAGCCTTGGTCGCCGTTGCCGGTCAAGGGGCTGTAGGTGATGGGGCTGCTAGCGTCCACGCCGCCCCAGAAGGTGATGAAGGCGTTCCAGCCACCGTTCTCCGGCAGGTCTTTCTTGGTGCGTCGGGTCACGAGCGTGGCCCAGTCGGTGGTCTGCACGTCGACGTTGAAACCGACCTGTTTGAGCAACTGTCCGTAGATCGCGGGCAGCTTGTTCAGAGCGGGCGAGTCACCCGGCAGCATGATGACGATGGGCTTGCCGTCGTAGCCCGATTCCTTCAGCAGCTTGCGCGCTTCCTCGAACTGCGGCTTGCCGGTGAAGAAGCCGGTCTTGTCGCTCGCATAGATCGAGCCGCACAGGTAGATCGAGGTGCAGGGCTTGTAGAAGTCGCGGAAGACGGCCTGCGCGCGCAGCATGGCTTCCTGGTTGATGGCGAGCATGGCCGCCTTCAGCGCCTTCGGGTTGTTGAAGGGCGCGACCTTGTGGTTGTAGATCACGGTGAACGGGCCGGCGGGCATTACGTCCACCAGTTCGATCTTCTGGCTGGTGCGCATGTCGGTGTAACCGGACGAGGGCACGGTCTCGAGCATGTCGACCTCGCCGTTGAGCAGGGCGTTGACCTGCGTCTGCGGGTCGCGCAGCAGCACCCATTCCACGCGGTCCACGTTCACCACCTTGCCGCCCGCCAGGCCCGAGGGGGTTTCCTTGCGCGGCACGTAGGCGGTGTTCTTGCGGTAGATCACGCGGTCGCCGGGGCGGAAATCTTCCTTGGCGAGCGTGAAGGGACCGGAGCCGATCATCTCTTCGATCTGCTTGTCGGCAGGGGTGTCGGCCACGCGTTTGGGCATGATGAACGGCACCAGCGGATTGGGCTTGCCCAGCGCGTCGAGCACCACGCCGAAGGGCTGCTTGAAGTTCATGCGGAAGGTGTTTGGGTCTTCCGAGGTGATGCTGTCCATGGCCTCGTACATCTTCTGGCCGAGCGTGTCGCGCTTGGCCCAGCGCGCGAGCGAGGCGATCACGTCCTGCGAGGTGACGGGCGCACCGTCATGGAACTTCAGGCCGGGGCGCAGCGTGAAGGTCCAGACCTTGTTGTCGGGACTGGCGGTGTACTTGTCCACCATCTGCGGCTTGATCGCGCCCTTTTCGTCCATGCCGAAGAGGGTGTCGTAGATCATGAAGCCGTGGTTGCGCGTGATGTTGGCGGTGGTCCAGATCGGGTCGAGGATCTTCAGGTCCGACGAGGGCACGGTGCGCAGCACGGTGTCCGCGCAGGCCGCGGCCGAGAACGTCAGGGCCAGTGCCGACAGGGTGGCCGCGAACGCGCGGCGCAGCGAGAGTGGAGTTGCCATGAAGCCTTACTTCTTTCGAGGAGTGCCAGAGGGAGGTGGTGGGGAGGAGTCCGAAGATTTGCTTTCGCGCAGCTGGGCCAGCAGGAACTCGAAGATGTCGCGCGAAGCCTCTTCCGCGTCGATGATCTTGTGGAGGATGCGGCGCAGGGTGTGGACCTCGGCCGTGCTGAGGCAGTCGAGGAAGCGCGCTTCCATCTCTCGTCCGATGGGCTCGGCCTGCAGCACGAGTTCGATGCCAGCCTGGGTCAGGCACAGATGGATCTGCCGGGCGTCCTCGTTGCCGATCTGGCGCTGGACCAGTTCGCGTTGCACCAGCGAAGCCACGAGCTTGGAAACCAGCGTCTTCTCAATGGCGCAGGTCTGCACCAGCTGGCCCATCGTGATGCCGGGTGCACCGCCGATCATCCGCAGCAGCCGCACGTCGCGGATCGACAGGCCGAGTTCGATCTCGTACACGCGCGAACCGCGATCCCGCGTCCGCGAAGACGCCAGGTCGAGCAGGACGTTGATGTAGTCGGTTTTCAGCTGAAGCGGTGCGTGCATGGCCAGATGTAAGAAATCTTCAATAGTTGAAATGTTCAACTATCTTGCAAACCTGTGCAAGCTCTGGGCCAGCCGTCGAGGGAAATCCCCTACGAAGGGCGCTGCCCTGGGGAAATTCCTCTGTAGCGAGATGAAAAGTAGCCGTGCCTGGACGGCAAGGCGGTCGCCGAACCGGTGCAGCGCGCGCACCACGATGAAGCTTGCGCGTGGATTTCGCGCTTATTTGGCCCTGCGGGGATGCGGACAAAACTTGGCGGGCGTACACGAAGGACGGCTACGCATCGGTTGCTGGCATTCGAAAAGCTCGTGCGAATGGGTACTATCGGCGCCATAACCAGCTGTTCACCGCGTAGGTCGAGACTGGCGCAGAAGCTGAGAGTTCCGGTACACACGACATCATGAGAAAAGAGCAGGTCGAAATTTATTCCGATACAACCAACGCGGCGGTGCTACGGCATCCCGATCGCCACTTTCCTGGCTGTTTGGTTCAGGGTGACACGCTCAACGGTCTGTGGCAGGCAGTTCGTCGCGTCCAACGCGGTGCCCATCTCCTTGACGAGGAGGCTGCTGCGGAACTCAAAGATGTTGCCGATCACCTTGAGAGCCTTTTGAGCCACTACAAGACGGTGCTTTCAGCCCACGCGATTGAGCTGCCGTTCACCGATCAGACGAACGGCTGACGACGCTATCCGGCCGAGGCTGTGTGAAAACGCTTCGCCGTCGGCACTCATCTAAATAAAATCATGGCACCCGTTCTCAGCGAGGTGCCCATGAAGCGATTCATCGAAGGCGAAGACCGACAGCAGGTCGCGTTGTTGCCGGAGTGTCTTGATGACTATATCGGCGAAGACAACCCGGTGCGAGTGATCGACGCCTTTGTCGAGGAACTGGATCTTCAAGTCATGGGCTTCAAGGGTGTTGATCCGGCTTCCAGCGGTCGACCGTCGTATCACCTCGCGATGCTGCTCAAGCTCTACATCTACGGGTATCTGAACCGCATCCAGTCCAGCCGGCGCCTGGAACGCGAGGCCCAACGCAACGTCGAGCTGATGTGGCTCACCGGCCGGCTCGCTCCGGACTTTAAGACCATCGCCGACTTTCGTCACGACAACGGCGCTAGCATCCGCAATGTCTGCAAGCGCTTCATCGGCATGTGCCGTGAACTCAAGCTGTTCACCCAGGCCATCGTAGCCATCGACGGAAGCAAGTTCAAGGTAGTGAACAGCCGGGACCGCAACGTCACGCCAGCCAAGATCGACAAGCGCCAGCAGCAGATCGAGCAAAGCATTCAGCGCTACCTGGACGCGCTGGAGACGGCGGACCGTACACAGCCCTCAGAGGTCGAAGTCAAGACCGAGCGACTGCAAGACAAGATCAGGAAGCTGCGCGATCAGCTGCGCCAGCTCGATGAAACCAAGGAGCAGTTGAAGCACGAGCCGGATGGGCAACGTTCAACCACCGATCCCGACGCACGCTCGATGATCTCGTAGGCAAAGGGTTCGGGCTGCCCGTTGCGGCGCTGGCCTGACGGCCGCGTTCTGTCTCTACTGTGCGCTGTCGAGCGGCTGAGTTCGGCATACTCATGTGCCGAGTGCGTTTCCACACAACCTCGGCCGACTGTAGCCCCACGCAAGGTCGGTGCAAAGGGCCCAGAGCCGTCTTTTTGCGCATTCGTTGTAGATGTCCGCTTTGCAGTGCGGTCCTTCCCTCTCCCTCGAACCTATGACCGCAATGACGGCGAGAGAAGACTGCGCGGCAATCTTCAGCTGATGAGACAAAGTGTGAGTCGAACGCGATATCAACAGACTAGGGACGGTGCCGACGTTCTGAGGGTGCATCTAGCGCAGAGCCAGAACGGAACTTGCCGGCACCTCTTTGCGAGCCAACTTTGAAATTGCACCAGCGTTGGAGTGGATTCTGTAAGTTTCGATCTTTCACCATCGAACTGCAGTACGTCATTGATTAGAAATACGTTCTTGCCTTTTTGTCAGATCACGCTGCCCACCCGGCACGGTCTATGACCTCGGACGTCATGGCGGCCACGACGCAGCGCGCCACAATCGGCTGCATGACCACCGTCCTTGAAACGCGCCCCGGCGTCCGCGACTCCTTCGGAATGCACTTGCGGCACTGGCGCGAGCACCGCCGCTTGAGCCAACTCGACCTGGCGCAAGAGGCCCGGATCTCGACGCGCCACCTAAGCTGTGTGGAGACCGGCCGAGCTGCGCCGAGCCGCGAGATGGTGCTGCGCCTGGTGGAGCGACTAGACGTGCCGCTGCGCGAACGAAATGCCTTGCTGGTGGCGGCAGGCTACGCGCCCATGTACCACCAGCGCGCGCTGGACGATCCGGCGCTTCAGGCCGCGCGAGGTGCGGTGGACCTTGTGCTCAAGGGGCACGAGCCCTATCCGGCACTGGCGGTGGACCGACACTGGAATCAGGTAGCGCACAACGCGCTGGTGCCGCTGCTAAGGGCCGGTGCCGAACCGGCGCTGCTGCAGCATCCGCTGAACGTGCTGCGTTTGTCGCTGCATCCCGAGGGGATGGCCAGGCGCATCGTGAATCTGGCGCAATGGCGTGCCCATCTGCTCGAGCGTCTGGCCCAGCAGATCGCCGCCACGGGGGACCCGGTGCTGAAGGCGCTGCGCAGAGAACTGGCAGCTTATCCGATGGCCGACCCCGGGCCGACCCCGACTGGCGACTTGTCCGGCGTGGTCGTGCCCTTGCAGTTGCGCACTGAGACCGGCGTGCTGAGCTTCATCAGCACGACAACCATCTTTGGCACGCCCGTGGACGTGACGCTGCAGGAGTTGGCGGTCGAGTCCTTCTTTCCCGCCGATGCGGCGACTGCGCAGGCCTTGACGGCGCTGGCCGGGCGAGCGGGCTGAAGCGGGACCTCGTTAGTACCGAAGGCCGCCCAGCGATCACTACTCCGCCAAGCGAATCACCATGACGCTCGTATTGCTCGAGTTGTTGATGGACTGGGTGAAGCCCGTGAGGCGGTTGCTTGTCGCGCCTACTGTGTAGGTGCGGCTGGTGGTCTGGCCGTTCAGCGTCCGTGTACTGCTCGATCGGTTGCCGTTGGCGTTGTAGACGAAGCCTGCGGTGTTGCCCGTGGCATTGAAGTTGGTGATGTGGCCCACGGCGTCGTAGCCCACGCTCGAGGTGAGATTGGCATTGGCGATGGTGCTGTGGGTCGGATCGGTGTCGCCCGGCTGGTAGAGGTTTTGCGTGAGGCTCGTGATGCGGCCTGCTGCGTCGTAGGTGTAGCTGCTGAACTCGGTGGTGGTCAGCCGGCCTGCTGTGTCGTAGGTGCGGCTGGCGGCCAGTTGAGGGCTGCTGGTGTTGAAGGCCCAGGTCCAGGCGGTGGGCTGGCCCAGTGGGTTCCAGGCGATGCCGGTGACGAGGGGGTTGCCGTTCCAGTTCAGGCCCGTCAGGCGACCGGTGGTGTCGTAAGAGCGCAGGAGGTGTCAAGCACGCACCTGCGGCAGGACTGGTGTCCCCCAATTCGCCGCCTGCCACCTCTACTCCCCCCGCAAGCGAAGACCGTCGCTTGCCAGATTTGGGTAGCCGCTGCGGGCACCCGCGCCGCACCAGGAACCGATGATTCCTGACGCGGCGTCCCCTCACCACTTCATGCGCAGCCCGATCGAGCCCTGCAGGGAGGTCTTCACATCCGACGCGCCGCCCGAGGCCCACAGCTTGCCGACTTCGCCGTAAATGCTGGTGGTCTGGTTCAGCGCCAGGGTGAGGCCGCCGGCCAGTTCGCTGACAGTGGAGCCGGTGCGGCTCGTGATGTCGGTCGTGGCGGCAGGTCCGATGAAGCGGGCGACGTCGGCGCCGCCGCTCGCCTTGTAGATGTTGAAGCGGCCGTACGGCTGCAGCGTGCCGAGGCTCGTGGAGATCTCGCCCTTCAAGCGCACGCCGACGCGCGCGATCCAGCCGTCGTCGCTGTCCTGCCGCACGTTCGCACCGGAGATCGCGATGTCGTCCAGGCTGAGGTGCTGGCGAATCAGCTGCAGTTGCGGCTCGATCTTCCAGCCGCTGTCGCCCATTGCGAATGCCTGGCCCACTTCGATGGATGCCGTCAGGCTGTCGCCCTTGCCCGAGCTGCGCTGAGTGGACAGCGGCTCGACGGTGTAACGGTGCCGCCCGGCCTGCAGCACGGCGTCGGCGTAGAAGCCCGAATCGGCAGTCCAGGTGCCGTAGGCGCCCAGGTACTGGCTGCGCAGGTCGTTGGAACCGACGGCCAGGTTGGCGATGCCACTGGCAAAGCCGCTGACCCTGACGCTGCCGTCGAGTTGGCCGACGTACACGCCGGCACGCCAGTTCGATGTGGCGAACAGATCGGTGCCAGCCTGGAAGCCCTTGACGTTGCCCTTGCTGTGCGGATCGACGGTGCCTTGCTGGCGGATGTCGATGTCGGTGGCGATCACGCGGCCCCAGGCGCGGCGCTCGGTGTCGGTCGATGCTGCAGCGCCTGCCTTGACATCGTCGTCGCCGATGCGTTGGTGCAGGTTGCCGATCATGGCCAGGTCCGCCTGGCGTACCTGGCTGGGCAGCGCGGAGAGCAACGGGACTTCGGCTCGGTAGGCCGGCACTTGCACGGCGCTCGTGTCGGTACCGCCCGTTGTGCCGCCCGTCGATCCGCCCGTGCCCGTCGTTGCCGTGGTGGTCGATCGCAGGTACCAGTTCTCGCCGGCGCCGCTGGCGTCGGCGGCATACAGGCGGTACTCGTAGGCACCCGCATCCACGTGGCCGCCCGCGAGTGAGAACGCATCCTTGGTGGTCTGCGCGGTGGTGGTGGCGCCGCTGAGCGCCGAGACCACTTCGATGCCGTTGCCCGTAGTCAGCGCGCCCAGGCCACCGAGCTGGGTGATCTGCACGCTGGTCCTGCCGCTGGCCGAGGCGCTTGCACCGTTGAGCACCAGCCGGTCGCTCACGCTGGTGCTGTCGCCCAGGAAGGTGCCCAGCCGCAGCACGCCGTTGTTGCCCACATAGGCGCCGTTGACGGTGAGGGTGGTGCCTGGTGTGGTGCCTACCAAGGTGACAGTGCCGCTGTTGGCGAGCGAGGCAACCGTCTGGCTGAAGCCTGCAAGGTCGAGCGTGGCGCCGCTTTGCACGGTGTGCGCCGAGGCTGCGCTGAAGGTGCCGGCGACGCCGGCCTTCAGGGTGCCTTCGGCCACATCGGTCGCGCCGGTATAGCTGTTGGAGCCCGAGAGCGTGAGGGTGCCGCTGCCGATCTTGGTGATGAAGCCGCCGCCGGTAATGTTGCCGCTGAGCGTGGCGCTGAAGCTGCCGGTGTCGATCACCGGGTCGTTGTTGCCGGTCAGCACCACGGCGTTGGCGAGGTTCAGGCTGTCGGCCGCGAAGCCGAGCGTGGTGCCGTCGTCCATCGCCAGCGTGCCGGTGCCCAACGCCAGGTTGTTGCCGACGTTCAGCCGGCCTTGCTTGAGCGCGGTGCCGCCGCCGTAGCTGTTGGCCGCGGTGAGCGTCGTGGTGCCGGCGCCTTCCTTGACGAGCGAGCCGGTGCCGCTGATGGTGCCCGACAGCGTGAGCGCGTTCGAGCGGTTGATGACCAGCGTCGCGTTGTTCAGGACGTTGCCCAAGATGCTGCCCGTGGTGCCGCCGTTGCCGAGTTGCAGCGTGCCGGCACTGATGACGGTGCCGCCGGCGTAGGTGTTGTCGGCGGTGAGGATCGTCGTGCCCGTGCCGGCCTGCACAAACGCGCCGGAGCCGCTGATGGTGCCCGACAGCGTCAGCGCGTTCGAGCGCTGGACGGTCAACGTCGCGTTGTCGACGATGTCGCCTTTCACCGAGCCGGTGGTGCCGCCGCTGCCAAGCTGCAGCACACCGGCGCTGATAGTGGTGGTGCCGGTGAAGGCCTGGTCCTGCGTCAGCGTGAGCGTGCCCGCGCCGGTCTTCTCGATGCCGCCTATGCCGCTCACGAGGCCGGCGTAGGTTGCGTTGTCGGGCTGGGCGAAACGCACCAGCCCGTTGTCGGTGATTGCTGCCGGCGCGAATTGCGCGCTGCTTTGCAGCACACCGCCCGAACCGACGGTCATGCTGCCCGTATAGGTGCTGGCATTGGCGCCCAGGATCAGGG
>NZ_JBVASX010000024.1:0-39697 GCF_057814215.1 Variovorax sp. F042 | reverse complement strand
TACACGGCGCGCTGGCCTCGCTCGGCCTGGCACGCCTGGCGTTCCATGAGGAAGACGACTTCGTGCTCCAGGTCTGGACACGCGATGGCCGCTCGGTGGCTGAGCGTGAGGGCATCCGGTAATCGGCGTCGCCGTTGCGCGCATAGTGAGGGCGCGCGTTGCGCCGGTGCAAGCTCTCACGGCGTTCACGCAGACGCAGTTGGTGATTCGAGCGGTGGCGTGACGCCTTCCTGCACGGCATGGCTCGCTGCGCAGCGTTCCAGGAACAGGTACAGCACCAGCCCGCCTGCCAGCGGCAACAGGTAGTACAGCGCGCGGTACGCGAGCACCGCGCCCATCAGCGCGCCCTGCTTCACCGTGCCCGACAGCAGCGCCAGGTACACGGCCTCCAGCACGCCCAAGCCTGCCGGAATCGGCGTGATCACACCGACGATGGACGCCGCGAGCAGCACACTCAAGGTGATTGCGTAAGGCACTTGCTGGCCCAGCAGCAGGTACATGGCCGCGCCCATCAGCGCCCAGTTTCCGGTAGAGAGCGCAAGCTGCATCACGGCGACTCGCACATCCGGCAAGTGAAGGTGCTTGCCCCTGAATGTCCATTCGCGCTTGCGCGCGACCGCGCATGCCACCACGTAGCCTAGCGCCAGCAGGATCATCACCATCCCGAGCGCGCGCAACGCGCCCTGCCCGATGTGCGCCCGGCGCGGCGGCTCGATGACACCAGCCGCGAACAGGCCGCCTGCCAGCAGCCCGTAGCCGAGCCAGTTGGCGGCAAGGCTCAGCCCGACGATCTGGGCAACGGTGGCTTCGTCGAGGCCGGCGCGCGCGTAGAGGCGCGCGCGCATCGCGATGCCACCGACCAGCGAACCGAGGTTCAGGTTGAATGCATAGCTGGTAACGGCAATGGCCCAGGTGCGCCAGTAAGGCACGCGGTGGTGCAGGTGGAGCTTGCCGATCAGATCGAAGCAGCCGTATAGCGCATGGCTGGCCGTAGCAAGCCCGAGCACCGCGAGCAGCAGCCACGCCGAATAGCGCTGCAGCGCTTGCCACGCGCCGGCCCAGTCGACCTTGTTCGCATACGACAGCAGCAGGCCCAGCACCACGAGGCCGAACAGGGGCAGTGCCCACCGGCGAAGGCGCCGCCACTGCGATACGCGGGTGCTGGCGGCAACCGGTGCCGCATGGGCAGCCTGGAGGCTCATGGCGACGGCCTCAGGCTGGGTCCCGCTTGCCGTCGCGCTTTTCAGGATGTGTGCGGGGCTGCCTGTCTGCTTTCCCGGGTGTCTTGTGCTCAGCTTCGCCCTTGTCGTGGAGCTTGCTGTTGCCCACATCCTCCATCAGCCGTTCACCCTCGGTGTCGGGGCCGTCGCTGGGAACGGACTCTTCCTGCGTGACTTCGGGTTCTTCATGCGTGGAATGCGGGGCGGGGGTCGGCTTGGGCATGGGCGGCTCCTCAGGCATTTGCGGATTCACGGAGTCTTCGGTGTCCGCAGCAGCAGCACCGACATCCGCCGCCGACTGCGGGTGCAGGACATTTGCCATAGCCACTGCACGGCTCGGCATGGAGACGTTTCCTAGCGGTTTCCCAGCGTTCTTCGAGCAAAAAGCGGCGCTCGCCTACATGCGCTCGCCGGGAAGGAGCGATCTTCGTTTGCATCTTTGCCTTCATCGGAGAAAAGCCATGTCACAGCGAAGAAGCGTTCATTCAGCAGGCAGTCCCTCCAAGACGCCCGAGCCGACCACCGGTGCAAATCCAGACGGGCGCACGCCGGCAGAGTTGCCGAGCAAGCCTGCCAAGAAGAAAGCCGGCGACGCCGTACCGCGCTCGCAATCTGCAAAGCGCCAACCCTGAGGCTGAGGCATCACAGCTCGCGCCATCTTCCACCGCTCAAGCCAGGATCGCCATGGAGTTCCGTCAGGGCGAAGTGAAATCGTCTGACAAGAGCGCCAATGCCTTCGGCTCAGATTGGATTTCTTCCGGCAACTCACGAAGTCACAAAAAGAAAGGAGCCTCCAATGATCCGAAAACTCGCATCCGGCGAATATCGTCTCTACTCCCGCAAGACCGACCCCAAGACCGGCAAGCGCCGCAACCTCGGCACCTTCAGTTCGCGAGAGCAGGCACAGCAGCACGAGCGCGAAGTTCAGTACTTCAAGCGCCACGGCTGAAGAACAGATGCGACGCGCAGACTGGACGCACGGCAACGCGGCGCGCCTGCTGGAAAACGGCGAAGAGTTCTTTCCCCGTGTATTCCACGCGATCGCCCAGGCCACCGAAGTCGTCCTGGTGGAAACGTTCATTCTTTGCGAAGACAAGGTGGGAATAGCCTTGGCAGAGGCGCTGTGCGCGAGCGCATCGCGTGGGGCAACGACCGTTCTCACCATCGACGGCTTTGGCTCGCCCGACCTTTCCGACGCATTCATTGCCCGGCTGACAGACGCTGGCGTGCGTGTGCGCATCTTCGACCCGGGCCCCGCCGTGCTCGGCCAGCAACTCAATCTGCTGCGCAGAATGCACCGCAAGCTGCTCGTCGTGGACAACAGAGTCGCCTTTGTGGGCGGCATCAATTTTTCGGCCGACCACTTGATGGATTTCGGGCCAATGGCCAAGCAGGACTATGCGGTGGAACTGTCCGGCCCCATCGTGGGCCGGATCCGCAAATTCATGGTGAAGACCGCTGGCTCCGAGGGGCCCGATATTTCCGGGGACGCCTTTGATATGCATGACAGCGCGGGCGGCACTGCGGCCGTTCTGTTCGCCGCACGCGATGACAAGGACTCCCCCGACGGCATCGAGCAGATATACCGACATGCCATCCGGGCGGCCAGTACAAGGATCTGGATTGCCAACGCCTACTTCTTCCCGGGCTACAGACTCTTCCACGAATTGTGCAAGGCGGCTCGACGCGGAGTCTCCGTCAAGCTCGTCCTGCAAGGAATGCCTGATCTCAAGTCGGTGAGGTTCGCAGCAACGCTGCTCTACGGCCACCTGCTGCGCGCGGGTGTGGAAGTGCACGAATACTGCCCGAGGCCCTTGCACGGCAAGGTCGCGATCATCGATGAGGCATGGAGTACCGTGGGGTCCAGCAACCTCGATCCATTGAGCCTTGCGCTCAACATGGAAGCCAACGTCTTCGTGGAGAGCGAAGCGTTCAACAGGCAAGTCGCCACCCGGCTGCAGGCGATGAGCGCGCAGTGCCTGCGCATCCGCCCGGAGTCTCTTCGACTGTGGAGCCGCTGGCCGTTGCTCGGCAGCTTCATCGTTTTTCACGTTCTGCGATGGGCATCGCGCATCGGCACCTGGCTTCCGCGAAGAGTGCAGAAGTTCAAGACCCCGAGAAGTGCGGAAAGCACCTGACATCGCGCAGGGACCACCATGCCAAGACCTTGCTGCAAGAGCACGCGATGAGCCAGGCGGCTTGAGATTGCCCGTACTGTCCTTATCTGCCCGGCAGCTGCCTGCCGTGTTGCGTTGCCGCGATGCCTGCCGTAGCCTGTTCTTCCAGTGGCCCTGCATTCTTTTCATCCCGCCATCGCCCGGTGGTTCCTTGGAACCTTCCCCGGCCCCACGCCCGCCCAGGCCGAGGCATGGCCAGCGATTCGCGCGGGCCGCGACACGCTCGTCGCCGCGCCCACCGGCTCCGGCAAGACGCTCACAGCCTTCCTGGCGGCCCTGGACGAACTGGTCCGCCGGGGCCTTGCGCCCGAGGGCCTGCCGGATGAAACCGCCGTCGTCTACGTCTCGCCGCTGAAGGCGCTCTCCAACGACATCCGCCTGAACCTCGATGCGCCTCTTGCGGGCATCCGCGCCGAGTTGGAGGCGCTGGGTTTGCCCGACGTCGACATCCGCACCGCCGTGCGCACTGGCGACACGCCGCAGCGCGAACGCCAGCAGAGCCTGCGGCGGCCGCCGCACATCCTCGTGACCACGCCGGAATCGCTCTACGTTCTGCTGGGCTCAGCGTCCGGCCGCCAGATGCTGTCGACCGTGCGCAGCGTGATCGTCGACGAGATCCATGCCGTCGCCGCGAGCAAGCGCGGCAGCCATCTGGCGCTGTCGCTGGAGCGGCTGCAGGCGCTGTGCGCTGCGCAGTCGGGCGCGCGCCTGGTGCGCATCGGCCTGTCGGCCACGCAGAAGCCGATCGACGAAGTGGCGCGTTTTCTGGTCGGCACAGGCGCGCTGCGCGCCGATGGCACAGCCGACTGCGCCGTCGTCGACATCGGCTATGCCAAGCAGCGCGACCTGGCGCTGGAACTGCCCCCGACGCCGCTCGAGGCGGTGATGTCGGGCGACCAGTGGACGCAGGTGTATGGGCGCGTTGCCGAACTGGTGTGGCTACACAAGACCACGCTGGTGTTCGTCAACACGCGCCGCATGGCCGAACGCGCGGCGCGGCACCTGGGCGACATCCTCGGCAAGCAGGCGGTTGCCGCGCACCATGGCAGCCTGTCGAAGGAAACCCGCCTCGATGCGGAACAGCGCCTCAAGCGCGGCGACCTGAAGGTGCTCGTGGCCACGGCATCGCTCGAGCTGGGCCTGGACATCGGCGACGTCGACCTGGTCTGCCAGCTCGGCTCGCCGCGCGCCATTGCCACGTTCCTGCAGCGCGCAGGGCGCTCGGGCCACGCCGTGGGCGGCGTGCCGAAGGCGCGGCTCTTTCCGCAGTCGCGCGACGAGCTGGTCGAATGCGCCGCCCTGCTCGACTGCATCCGCCGCGGCGAACTCGATGCGCTTCGCGTGCTGCCCGCGCCGCTCGACGTGCTGGCGCAGCAGATCGTGGCCGAGACCGCCTGCCGTGAATGGAACGAAGACGATCTTTTCGCGCTCGTGCACCGCGCGTGGCCCTATGCGCAGCTCACGCGCGAGCGCTACATGGAAGTGGTGCGCATGGTGTCCGAAGGATTCACCACGCGGCAAGGCCAGCGCGCCGGCTATGTGCACCGCGATGCCGTCAACCACCTGCTGCGCGAACGCAAGGGCGCGCGCATGACGGCGCTGACTTCCGGCGGCACCATCCCCGAAACGGGCGACTACACGGTCGTGCTGGAGCCGCAGGCCGACAAAATTGGCACGGTCAATGAAGACTTCGCGGTCGAGAGCCTGGCGGGCGACGTGTTCCAGCTCGGCAACACCAGCTACCGCATCCTGAAGATTGAGCCGGGGCGCGTCCGCGTGGAAGACGCGCAAGGCGCCGCGCCCAACATTCCGTTCTGGCTCGGCGAAGCGCCAGGGCGCAGCGACGAACTGTCGTTTGGCGTGTCGCGGTTGCGCGAAGCGGTGGCGCAGGCACTGGAATCCGGCGGGCGAGACGCCGCGATGAAGCTGCTGACGCAAACCCTCGGCCTCGACGACGAATCGTCACGCCAGATCGTCGAGCATCTCGCGCATGCACTTGCCGTTCTGGGCGCGCTGCCGACGCAGCGTACGCTCGTCATGGAGCGCTTCTTCGACGCCTCCGGCGGCATGCAACTGGTGATTCACTCGCCCTTCGGCAGCCGGCTCAACCGCGCGTGGGGCCTGGCGCTGCGCAAGCGCTTTTGCCGCACCTTCAATTTCGAGCTGCAGGCCGCGGCGACCGAGGATGCCATCGTCCTTTCGCTGTCGACCAGTCATAGCTTTCCGCTCGACGAAGTCGCGCGCTACCTGCATTCGGCCTCGGCCCTGCACGTGCTGGTGCAGGCCCTGCTCGATGCGCCGCTGTTCGGCGTGCGCTGGCGCTGGAACGCGACCACCGCGCTGGCGCTGCCGCGCTTCAGCGGCGGGCGCAAGGTGGCGCCGCAGTTGCAGCGCATGCGCTCCGAAGACCTGCTCGCTGCGGTGTTTCCCGATCAGGTCGCATGTGCGGAGAACATCGTCGGAGAGCGCGAGATTCCCGAGCACCCGCTGGTGGCACAGACGCTCGACGACTGCCTGCACGACGCAATGGATGCCGACGGCTGGCTCGCACTGCTGGGCCGCATGGAGACTGGCGAGGTACGCGTGCTCGCGCGCGATTTGCCAGCGCCCTCGCCTCTCGCAATGGAAGCGTTGAACGCACGGCCCTATGCATTCCTCGACGATGCACCTTTGGAAGAGCGCCGCACGCAGGCCGTGCAGAACCGCCGCTACACCGATCCCGAAAGCGCCGACGACGTCGGACAACTCGACGCGGACGCTATCGCCAGCGTGCGCGAGGAAGCTTGGCCGCAGCCGCGCAGTGCCGACGAGATGCACGAGGCGCTGGGCATGCTCGGCGCCTTGAGCGACGACGAGGTGGCGCAGCAGGCGGCCTGGAAGAAATGGCTCGTCGCGCTCGCCAAGGCCGGCCGCGCGACGCGCCTGCTGCTTGAAGGCAAGGGGCGCACCGCGCGCGGCCTGTGGGTGACGGCCGAGCGGCTGCGGCTGCTGCAGGCCATCGCACCCGATGCGCCGATGCAGCCCGCCATTACAGCGCCCGCCGACGCCGAGCAACCGGCGGACCGCGACGCGGCACTGCGTGAACTGCTGCGCTCCCGCCTCGGCGGGCTCGGACCAGTCACCGCGGCGCAACTGGCTGCGCCGCTGCTCCTGCCGCCTGCCGACGTCGAAGGCGCACTGCTCGCGCTGCAAACCGAGGGCAGCGTGCTGCAAGGCCGCTTCACGCCCGGTACGGCAGACCTCGAATGGTGCGAACGCCATCTGCTGGCACGCATTCACCGCTACACGCTCAAGCGCCTTCGCCGCGAGATCGAGCCGGTCGAGCCACGCGACTTCGTGTGCTTTCTTTTCGAATGGCAGCACATCGGTCCGGCCGCGCGCATGAGCGGGCCCGAGGCGCTGTCGGGCATCCTGTCGCAACTCGAAGGCTACGAGGCGCCTGCCCCACTCTGGGAAGCCGAGTTGCTGCCCGCGCGTGTGACCGACTATTCCGGTGCCTGGCTCGACGACCTGTGCACGGCGGGACGCGTGCTGTGGACGCGGTTGCGGCCAGCCGCCACGGAGGGCCGCAAGGGAGGGGGCAACCTGTCGCTGCGCGCCACGCCTGTCGTGCTGCTGCCGCGCCGCAGCGCGGCGCTGTGGACCAGCCTGGCACCGGCTCCGGCCGACGACGAAACACTGGGCTTGCGTGCCATGCGCGTCGCCGCGCACCTGGCGCAGCACGGTGCCTGCTTCTTCGACGAGATCGCGCTCGGCACCCGTCTGCTGCCGGTCGAGATCGAAGAGGCGCTGACCGAACTGGTCGCCAAGGGGCGCGCGCGGTGCGACAGCTATGCCGGCCTGCGCGCACTGCTGGTACCGGCGTCCAAGCGCGCATCGGCCGACACGCGGCGCCGGCGGCGTACGCCGCTCTTCGGCATCGAGGACGCAGGGCGCTGGACGCTGGTGCGGCCACCCGCCGCCGCCGAAGCGATGGCGGCCAGCTCCGCGGAAGCGATCGAACAGGTCGTGCACGTGCTGCTGCGCCGCTACGGCGTGATCTGCTGGCGCCTGCTCGAACGCGAGGCCGCATGGCTGCCGCCGTGGCGCGATCTGGTGCGCGTTTGCCGGCGACTGGAGGCGCGCGGGGAGATCCGTGGCGGGCGCTTCATCGCCGGGGTGTCGGGCGAGCAGTTCGCGCTGCCCGAGGCGGTTGCGTCGATGCGGCAGGTGCGCAGGCAGCCGGGCGACGGCGCGCTGATCGCGCTCGCGGCCAGCGATCCGGCCAATCTGCTGGGAACCATCGTGAACGGGCCCAAGGTGCCGCGCGTCGCGGGCTCGCGCGTGCTGTACCGCGACGGCGCGCCGATTGCGACCAGCGTGGCGGGAGAAATCGCATTGCTGGTGTCGCTCGACGCGGCACAGACGCAGGCAGCGAGGCACGCGCTTTCGCTGGAGCCATCTCTGCGCACCTTCGAGCCCGCCGCGCAACCGTCCGCTTGAGTTCCGTTCCGGGACAGAATTTTTTTTGGGCGATCCGCGCCTTGCTCAGTTGGCTTCGGCGCTGTGACCGCCGTCGGCTCACTGCGTGAAGTTGTCCTTGATCAGGTCCACCACGTCCGACGACCGGCCGCTGAGCACTGCCTTGGCCGAATACAGCATCGTGCCGGCGACCTGGCTGAACTCCACCTTCGGCGGCATCACCAGTTCCGTGCGGTTGACCGTCACGTCCAGCAGGGCTGGCCCAGGGTGCGCCAGGAAGGCACTCACCGCATCGGGCAGTTGTTCCGCGCGCTCCACCTTCTGCCCGTAGAAGCCGATCACTTGCGCCAGCCGCGCGAAGTCGGGGTTCAGCAGGTCGGTGTAGTTGTCGAGCAGCCCTTCGACCTTCTGCTCGAGCTCCACGAAGTTCAGGCTCGCGTTGTTGTAGACCACGACCTTGATCGGCAGCTTCTCCTGCACAGCGGTTATCAGGTCGCCCAGCAGCATCGCGAGGCCGCCATCGCCCGAGAGCGAAATCACCTGTCGCCCGGGATACGCCTTTTGCGCGCCCAGCGCCTGCGGCATCGCATTGGCCATGGTGCCGTGCAGCAGGCTCACGAGTGTGCGGCGCCGGCCGTTCATGGTCAGGTGGCGCAGCGACCACACCATGGGGCTGCCGCCATCGGCGGTGAAGATGGCGTCGTCGGCGGCCAACTCGTCGATGACGCGCGTCAGGTGCTGCGGGTGAATCAGCCCTTCCTTGCCGGGCCGCTCGTCGCGCCTCAGCGTCTCTACCGCCTCCTTGCGGTGGCGCAGGCATTCGTCGAGGAAGCTGCGGTCACTACGCTCTTCCAGCAGCGGAATGAGCGCCTCGATGGTGTGCGCGACGTCGCCGACCAGCCCGAGCGCCACCGGATGGCGCCGCCCGAGGTGGCTGCCATCGGTGTCGATCTGCAGGATGGTGGCCTTGGCGGGATAGAACTGGCTCCACGCGAAGTCGGCGCCGAGCAGCAGCAGTGTGTCGCATTCCTGCAGTGCGCGATAGCCCGACTCCACGCCGAAGATGCCGGTCATGCCCATGTTGAAGGGGTTGTCGTACTCCACGAAATCCTTGGCTCGCGAGGTGTGCGCAATCGGCGCCATCAGGCACTGGCCGAGCGCGATCAGCATCTCGTGCGCGCCTTCACAGCCGTGTCCAGCATAGATCGCGATCTTCTTTCCCTTGCCGAGCAAGGCGGCCAGTTGTGCGAGTTCGCCGTCGTTGGGGCGGACCACCGGTGCGGTGCGGTGCACGGCGAAGGTCAGGCCCTCCTTCACCTCGGTCTGCGCGATGTCGCTCGGAAGAATGACGACCGCCACACCGCGCCGGGACAGCGCGGCCTGCGCCGCGAGCGCCACGACCCGCTGTGCCTGCTCCGCCGACTGCACCTGCTCGCAGAACACGCTGCATCCGGTGTACAGCGATTTGAAATCGACCTCCTGAGGAAACTCCATGCCGAGTTCCGTCGTCACGACCTGGCTGGCGATCAGCACCATCGGGGCGCGGTTCCGATTGGCCTCGAAAACGCCGTTGATGAAATGAAGCCCGCCCGGCCCGCATGAACCGGCACAGGCCGTGAGTTCGCCCGTCAGGTGCGACTCCGCGCCCGCGGCGAAGGCAGCCGCCTCTTCGTGTCGCACATGCACCCATTCGATTTCGCTGTGGCGGATCGCGTCGGTGATGTGGTTCAGCGTGTCTCCGACGATGCCGTAGCAGCGTTTGACGTCGGCTTGCTGAAGGGTTTCGATGACCAGGTCGGCGACTTTGCGGCGGGCCATGTGTGCTTCCTTTGCTGCAAAACGCAAGGCTACGGCGCCTCGGGTGGATGCCCGTGGGCGGGCGTCGGATACCTCGGTAGGACTTCTCCGCACGAAGCGCTTCAGGACGTCCGGAGAATATTTCGCAATGCAGGCTACGTCTCGCCAGCCAATTCCCACTCCGACGTGATGCAAGGCCTGACAAGTGGCTTCATCGTCTTTCACGTGCTGCGATGGGTCTCGCGCATCGGCACCTGGCTGCCGCGCAGGCTGCAGAAGTTTCAAGACCGTGCGCCACGCCAGCGGCGGCAACCGAGCCTCACCGCGCCTCGGACGATGAGCGGTCTTGGGCCCATCGCATGGCCTGTTGCTCGGCATGGCGCAGCGCCTCCGCCTCACTGCCATATGCGACGTTGTCCGTATCGGGTGGCAACCGACTCTCTTCGCCACCACTGCCATGACGGCAGAACACCACCGGCCGGAAAGTCAGCTCGTCTATCCGCTGCGCCGCACAGGAAAACAGCCACCCTCGGTAGCTGAAGGTGAGAAGCCGCGCCCGAATGCCGTCCGACGCCCCGGTCTCGGCGGGAGCACTCGGCATGGCGGGGCCGCTGCCGATGTTCATTCAGGCCTCGGCGCTGCGGTACTGGTCCCGCAGCGCCTTGATCTGGTCGTGGTTGCGCTGGGCGCCTTCAGCCACTTCTGCCGCGCACGCACGGAAGCCGTATTGGCCGTCGCGCGAGTTCTCCGGAAGGTCGTTCAGAACGACGATCACCTGACCGGTCGACACCGCCTCTGCGGCGACGGAAGTTTCGTTGATATCGCTGGTCATGAGTTGCTCCATGAAGGGCCGGTCGCCGTAGCGCCAGCCGGATTCCGGAAAGAAAAAATTGCAATGACCTTTCATGATCAAAAAGGTGTGGCACGCGCTCTGTCGTCTCAACCCAATGACGCTTGTAAGCTTTGTCCGAGGGGGCAAAGCGCCGGGCCTAGGTTGCCGCCGGCTCCTCGACCGGCTCGCGCTGTACCTCGTACAGGAAGAAAGGCGGTGTGTCAGGCCGGCTGCGCTGCAGCGGAGGTTTCGCGACGTTGTAGACCGGCACGCCGTTGATGGTGCGCCCCTCCAACGCACCACGGTGCGCATGGCCATGGAACACGGCATCCATCGGATACCGCAACAGCGGGGCCTCCAGCCGGCTGCTGCCCAGGAAAGGAAAAATCTCCACCGGCTCGCCCTGTACCGTGCCAACGACGGGCGAGTAATGCAACAGCGCGATCCGGCGCCGCGTGCGCAGCTTGGCGAGCGCCGACTCCAGCTTCATCGCCTCGTTCAGCGCCTCCTGCACGAACAGCTTGATCGCCGGCTCGCCCCAGGCGCCCAGCGAGCCGCGCCCGAAGCCGCCGCCAAAGGCCTTGACGCCCGCGATTCCGGCGGCGACATCGCTCACCTGCTGCTGGCTGGCGCCGAGCGGCTGGACTGGGCCAGCCTGCTGGAGCGCTTTGGCCCTCACTGGCGGGTGCTCCTGGCCCACCTGACGCTGTTCGGCTACATCTATCCCGGAGAGCGCCACCGCATTCCCGATTGGGTCATTGCCCGTCTGATCGATCGCCTGACTGATGAGATGCGCGAACCGGCGCCCTCCTCGAATCAGAACGTATGCACGGGCACCCTGTTGTCGCGCGAGCAGTACCTCCACGACGTCGAGCAGCTGGGGTATGTGGACGGACGCCTCACACCCGTGAGCGGCATGACGGAACGGGATGTAGCTGTGTTGACCAAAGCCATCCAGGCCGGCCAGGCTCAGGCGTCGACGTCGATCAAGGCCAATCCCGTCTCCCGGTCGCACGTCTTGCGCAAGTAGCCCGGTGACTCGACAAGCAGCACTTCGAGCGTCGGCTGCACGGTGGCCTGGAGCACGTGGCCACCGATCGTGCTGCCGTCGCGCCGTCCAAGGACTGCATGCGCATGCACCTTTGGTTGGTCGCCATCCAGCGCTATGTCACCGTTGAGAGAGAGAACCTCGACCTGCTCTTCGACGGGTATCCGGTCGTAGTCCTTGCGCTCCCAGTCGAAGTAGCCGAGCACCGCCGCGCGCAACGCACCGATCGCGCTGAAGCGGCTGGCCGACAGCGCATGCTCCTTCGCAAACTGTTCGAGGATGGGGACGAGGTCGTCGCCCTTGTCGAAAACCAAAGCGATGGTGCGCTCCGGGCCTTTGTTGAGAATCTTTGATTTCATCTGAAGAGTTCCTGTCGAGCCCTTAACGTGGGGAGTTCTGCTTGCAATCTTCGGCGGCTCCCCTGCAGTCGTCCTGGCGTGATCGCTCAGAGGGGTCGACGCGAGGCTTGCTGCCATCGCCTGGCCTGGCATCTGCAGGCGGCCTCTCGACCATGCCGGGATCCCTGTTGCCCGGAGCGGGCTTCGCCAGCCGCGGATCGACCTTGGCGGGCGGCTTCACGACGATCTCCTTGTCAACGCCTGGTTGCGCGTCGGAGCCGGCCCGCGGTGGACGCTGCGGCTTGTCGGTCGCCTGCGCCGCGGCCGATCCGGCAAAAAGTGCCAAGGTGCCGGCTACCCAAATGGATCTCCTGGAAAGCATCGATTTCGCTCCTTCGAACATGAAGCTCACCAACAGCCCGAACCGTTTCATCGAGACGTCTTCGACCGTGTAGGCATCCTTCGCCAATGGCCGCAAGTCGCTTTCGCGGCCGCCCGCACGGCATTCCGTCAGGGTGAGGTGAACCCGTCCGACATGGCCCCAGGCAGATGCAAATCAAATTGATCCAGGGAGCACAACCATGACCACCCGGACCGCCGACAACAACCTCGCCACTGGGAAGACCGCCACGCTGTACCGCATGGTCATACCGGAGCACATCTGCCCCTTTGGCTTGAAGGCGCGGTTCCTGTTGCGGCGCAAGGGCTATCAGGTCGACGACCGATGGTTGATGACGCGAACGCAGACCGACGCATTCAAGGCCGAACATCACGTGCAGACCACCCCGCAGATCTTCATCGAGGGCCACCGGATCGGCGGCTACGACGACCTGCGACGCCACTTCGGCCTGCCGGTGCGCAATCCGGGCGAGGCGTCGTACACGCCCGTGATCGCGGTGTAGGTGGTGGCGCTGCTCTTGGCGGGCGCGAGCTTGCTGGCTGCGAACCGACCGCTGGGCAGTCCGCAACTGCTTTCGTCGTTCATCTCATTCACGATGTGCATCCTGGCGCTGCTCAAGCTGCAGGACGTGGAGAGCTTCTCAACCATGTTCCTCAACTACGACCTGCTGGCCCGACGCTTCGTGCTCTATGCCTACCTCTATCCGTTCGCGGAGCTGCTGGCCGGCGTGTTGATGGTGGCGGGTCGGCTGCACGAGATCGCGGTGCCGGTGGCGCTCTTCGTGGGAAGCGTCGGCGCGATGTCGGTCGTCAAGGCCGTGTACGTCGATCACCGCGAACTCAAGTGCGCGTGCGTCGGAGGCAGCAGCAACGTGCCGCTCGGGTTCGTATCGCTGACCGAGAACCTGATGATGGTGGCGATAGCGCTGTGGGTGATCGTGGATGCCTGAGCACCTACGGAGTGGCTCTGTCGATTCCGATCACAGTGATCTTGCCGTCCCGCTCCAGCATCGCCAGACGAACGGAAGAAAGATCGGCGTCGCCCAGCTTCTGGCGAACTGCTTCATCGAGATTTCTCCGCGAGACCAGCGCCTTGCGCATGGCGTCCTGGTCGAGATGAGCGTCGCGCACTAGCGTGATCTCGCGGCCATTCACGACATCTTCGAAGGCCGCCCAGCGCGCGCTGCCCAGTGCCACGGCCCTGTGCACGACGACTAGCGCAGTGCCTGCTGCGATGGTGCTCCAGAACGGCGAAGCGCCCACCACTGCCCGGCTGAGCACGGCGCCGAGCAAGACGGTGATGCAGGCGTCGAAGGGGCTGTGCTGACCGAAGGAGCGTCTTCCCGACGCGCGGATCAGTACAAGTGCAATAAAGAACACAGCGATGGCTCGGGCGGCCATCTGCCAGGTCTCGAGGTCCGAGCCCGTGCCGAAGATCCATTCGAATTCCTGTTTCACGGCTCTCTCCTACTTCGTCGCGAACGGGTTTCGCAGGCCACCATGCCTCCTGTGTCGGACTGAGGTCAGCGTCATGCGCGCTCCATCAGGGAGTGCTTCGTTCGAGGCGCAGCTTTCTTGAAAATGGCGGACGCCAACGCCAGGTCTTCCAACCATTGCTGCCATGCCTCGTCCCTTTGCGCCGGATCGCCCCCTCAACAATGCCGAAGGGTGCAGCGTTACGAGCACGCGGCGACCGGCCTCGTCTTCGTGCCACCGCCCACGCTCGCTCATCACCGCGACCCGACGGCCCAGCAGCGAACGCGCCGCCACGCCGCCGAGTGCGACTAGCGCAACCGGCCGCACCAGCGCGATCTCGCTCTCCAGCCAATGAAGGCAGGCGTCGGCCTCGCGCTGAGCAGGCGTCTTGTGAATCCGGCGCTTCCCCCGCAGCTCGTATTTGAAATGCTTCACGGCATTGGTCAGATAAAGCCGGTCACGCGACCAGCCCAACTCCGCTACCGCTCTATCAAACATGCGCCCCGCGGGACCAATGAAAGGCCGCCCCTCCAGGTCTTCCTTGTCGCCCGGCTGCTCGCCGACGACCATCAGCCGCGCATGCACCGGCCCTTCGCCGAACACCGATTGCGTGGCGAGCGCGCCGAGCGGGCATTCGCGACACGCATCGGTCGCTCGACTCATCTCGCGTAACTTCGTCGTCGCGTATTTCAGGTCGCGTTCACGCGCAGACATTGTGTTTTGTGTCAGTGACGGAATCAATGACGCGAAGCTCACGCAATTGAAAGGCCATTGCCGTAGGACGCCTTTGTTTGCCGACGACGGTGACGGTGCCGGGCCCCCACGACGACATCGGCATTCCAGGAGCGGGCACGCCCCTTGTCCATTCATGTAATTCCGTCCTCCCCATGGAAAAGCTCGATATGCCACCCGCCCCCAACGAAAGCACGGAGAGTTCAGGGCCATGGAAGCACTGTGCACCGCCCTGATCGCCTGCCATCCCAAGCCGGTCATATTGCGTACGGCCTTCAAGTCAAGCAGCGGGCAGTTGCTCGCGCTTGCCAGCGCCTCGCCGGAAGCGTCGGCGTCCTTGCTAGGCATGGAAGCATTGCTGGGCACCTTCGTCGAAGCCATCGACCATTCCGCCGACCGGCGGCTTGCCTCTTCGAGGCTGGCGCGAGAACGCATGTTCCGCCCCCCTCTGGTGAGATGGAGGACGGCCCGATGGCATCGAGGAACGCCGAGAGGGTCGCCCCGCCCTAGCGGCCTCTACCAGCGCCATCGGGCCGTCGCAAGCAATAACGGTCCTGCTCACCGCCTCTATGCAGCAGATGCCGCGTTTTGCCGCTCCACGTAAGCGCGCAGTTGTTCCGTGAGCTTTTCCTCGGCGATTTCTCGCGCGGACTGGTTCAGGCTTACGAGGACGCAGCGATGGATGCCGCGATTCGCTCGGGATCTCAGGACATGTTCGGCTGGCCGTTCGAGGCCATGAGCCCGCCGTCCACGGGCAGAGCGACGCCGTTGACGAAGCTCGCGTCGTCGCTCGCCAGGAAGGCGACCACAGCCGCGATTTCCGCGGGGTCCGCGCCCCGGCCAAGCGGAATGCGCTCGCTAAACCGGGCCATGAGGTCGCTATCCTTCTTCATGTCGGCCGTCATCGGCGTGAAGGTGAGGCTGGGGCACACGGCGTTGACCCGCACGCCGTCTCTGCCATGGTCGAGGGCCAGCGCCTTCGTGAAGTTGACGATGGCCCCTTTCGAGGCGTTGTAGAAGCCCATCGCCCAGTCGCCACCCAGCCCGGAGACCGAGCCCGTGTTGACGATGCAGCCCTTGCTTTTGAGCAAATGCGGCATGGCTGCGCGGCATCCGTGGAATACGCCGCCGACATTGATCGCCATGATCCTCTCCCAATCATCGAACGGCGCTTCGATGACGGTGCCTTCGACGGCGATGCCTGCGTTGTTGAAGAGCACGTCCAAGGCGCCAAACCGCTCGACGGCGGCGGCCACCAGAACCTGCACTTGCTCGTACGTCGACACATCGGCGGCCTGGACCAGGGTGCGCTCGAGCGGCAGGTCGGCGGCCACGCGCTCCAGCTTCGAGAGCGTGTCGCCGGCCAGGACGACGTTCGCTCCTTCGGCGGAAAAACGGCGCGCCGTGGCTTCGCCGATGCCAGAGCCCGCACCGGTGACGATGACGGTCCTTCCGACGAATCGTTGCATCTGCTGTTGCATCTGACCTCCTTGGCGGTTACCTGACTGGCGAAGTAGGCGGCGATCCAGCCGGGCCAATACCGCTGGAAGACCCGGGGGAAGTACCGCCCGCCGGACGAGGCGCCGTGCCGTGCATGTGGGCCGCAGGCGGCGTCACCTCGCGGGCCGACTCCCGGGCACGCTTGTCAACGATGAAGAAATACGCCAGCGCGCCCACGAACACCATCACGGCGACGACGATAAAAAACGCGAACACGCGCGAGTTGTCCCGGTCGTCGTTGCGGCTGTGTTGCAGGCTCTGTTGCCGTGACGCCGTCTGTCTTGGTGTGGTCTGGTTGGTCATGATCTGCGTCCTTTCATTCAGGTGAATGCGGATGGAAAGGAAGCTAGGACATCTCGAGGGTGCGTATGTCGGATATGACCTCACTCCGGTGTCGCAAAAAACGCTCACGCGAGACAACCAGCAAACCGGAAAACCTCCTACAGCCCATGCCAAGCATTGCCGATGAAGCGAAGCGACAGCATGAGGGAAACCATCCCCCTGGGCTTTGAATCAATCGCCAACGCCTCCCAGATGCGTCGGCGGCAAGGAGAAAGTCATGGCCATCTCGGCAAACGTCATCTCGTCGGACCGCGTCGAGGGAACGACCGTCTACAACGCAGCGGGCGACAAGCTCGGTACCATCGATGACCTCATGATCGACAAGCTGTCCGGCCAGGTGCGCTACGCCGTGATGGAGTTCGGGGGCTTCCTTGGTATGGGCAAGGACCGTTACCCCATTCCCTGGAGTATGCTCAAGTACGACACGGCCCAGGACGGCTACGTGGTTCCCCTGCAAAAGGAAATGCTCGAAGGCGCGCCGAAGTACGACGAGACCAAGACTCCCGATTACGACGACCGGTACACGGCCACCATCAACAAGTACTACGGTCTTTGAGTTCGCGTTTCAGACCGAACGCAGGGCACCGGGTGCCAACACTTGCTATCGATGGTCGACCATTGCCTTCGCAGCCGCGTCTATGTCAGCGTCATCGTGCCGGGCAAGGCGCTGGCACCGCAGTGGCTGAACATGAACGCCGCGGTGCGCCCCTGTAGTGCTGGTCTTGGCATCTGGGGCTGGGCAGGCAACCACGAAGGCGACGCGCCCGACGTGTTGATGGCCTGCGCGGGCGGCGAGCCGACGTTGGAGACGTTGGCTGCCGTCGACATTCTTCGCATGCAACTGCCCGAGTTCAAGGTCCGCGTGGTCACGTTGTCGGCCTGTTGGCGCTGCAGTCGCCATCAGCACATCCGCACGGGCTGCAGGACGCGGCATTCGATTCGATCTTTACCACCGACCGGCCCGTCATCTTCGCGTTCCACGGCCATCCGTGGTCGATCCACCGCCTGCTCTACAAGCGCACCAATCACGAAAACTTTCACGTGCACGGTTACCAGGAAGAAGGCACCACGACAACGCCGTTCGACATGACGGTGCCGAACCGGCCCGGTCGCTTCCATCTGGCGGCCGATGCCATCGACCGGGTGGTGCGAATCCGCGACCGTGCAGGGCATGTGCATCCGCATGATCGACTGCTCGAACACCGGGCGTACGTCACGCAGCATGGCATCGACATGCCAGACGTCGTCGGGTGGCGCTTCAGGTCGTAGCCATGCGTTGGCACTCCGTTTCGCACTGCCGGCATGCTTGCGCGCAGTTTCGGCAATGGTCCATGTCGTGAATGGCGCATTCGGCTGCGCAGCGTCGGCAGATATCGGCGCACAGGCTGCAGACGAGCTCCGCGTTCTCGCTGTTTCTTGCCATGATTGCCGCGGCAGTGGTGCACATCGCCGCGCAGTCCAATTCGAGCGCAATGCAGCGTGCCAGGGCGCTCGAAGCTTCTTTGACGCATGCTGCCGCGCAGCGATTGCAGGCCGTCGCACAGGCATCGCAAAGCTCGATGCAGCGACCGAAATCAGAAGGGTCCCGCCCGGGCACGACCGTCGCGGTGACGCGCGCCTCGGCGCTGGGAAGATTCGTGTTCGACATCAAATACTCCTTGAAGAACAGGATTGAAAAAAGCGGGCTCGTTTTTCGCCCCGAGCGAGGCACTCCAATGTGGGATCAGGCCGACAGCGGGCGTCCTCCGCAACTCGTGTGCGCCTGGCGCCTGCAACTCAAAACTTGGCCATCGGCGGCCGCTGCTCTTCGTTTGCGCTGCTTTGTCATCGGCGATCGCGATTCTCAGCCGCGCTCTTTCGTGCTTGCGCAAGAGGTCTTCGCATCGATCCATTGACTCGGCATCGCACGGCGGCTCACCGCCGTCATCCAGGAAGCCTATGTGCAAGGCATTTCCACGCGTTCCGTGGACGACCTGGTGAAGTCGCTCGGCATGAGTGGCATCTCCAAGAGCCAGGTCAGAGCACCTGCGACCTACCGCTCGCCGCTGACCTCGAGCTCGACGCGGCGGTTGGGCTGCAGGCAGGCAATGAGTTGCGCGCGCTGCCCGCCGTCGGCACACGAGACCACGGGCTGCGTCTTGCCGACTCCGAAGGCGCGCAGCGCCGAGCGCGGCAGGCCCTGCGCGATCAGGTAGTCGCGCACGGTCGCAGCACGCGCGGCCGACAGCGCCTGGTTGTACGTGTCGCTGCCCAGCCTGTCCGTGTGGCCGATCACGGTGATCGAGTCGAAGCGCTTGTACTGGCCCTTGAGCTGAACGGCCAATTGGTCGAGTTGCGTGCGCCCGCCGGCCGACATGTCGGCCATGCCCGACTTGTCGAAGGCAAACAGCGCATCGGCGGCCAACTTGAACCGTTGCGGTGCCGTCGCAGCGGCAGGCACCGGTGCCGCCACGTCGGCCTTGGCCGAGATGTAGCCCGCGCAGGTCGGGTCCTTCCAGTACATCGCATCGGACAGGCCGTCCTTGTAGACCACCTTGTATTGGCAGGTGACGAACTCGTCGCCGCGGCCCGTACGGAAGTTGAACAGGTAGTCCCACTCCTTCGGACCGAACAGGCCTTCGCTGAAGTGCGGATAGCTGATGAGTTCGCGCACCTGGTTCTTCGTCATGCCCCGCCCGACGCGGCGCAACTGCTCCACGTTAACGAAAGTTCCTAAGGCCCGGTCGGCCAGCGATATCTGTGCGAGGACACGTGCAGATGAACAGGAGGAGCCCTTGCCTCCGACAGATGGGCATGCATCACCGGAGTCCACTCTCGAGCCTGCCTCCTATGAACGTGGGATTCGCGAGGAAGCCCTTTTGCGGTTCACTGAGGGTTGCCTGCAAGCATGTGAAACACAGCAATGCCCAGACGAACCGTCCATAACGCGACCGTGACCTTGAAACTGCCATCCGACATCGACGCCAATGCAGAGCACGTAGCCCTGCGGGCGGCGGGGATCCCAGTCGACGCCCTGGGCAACGCAGAACGGGGATTTCTCTTCGTCCGGTCGAGCAGTGCAAGAAGCGGCCAGACGAACATCTTCCGGTGGTTTGCCGGCGAGGTCGGGCGGCGGTCCGGCTAGCTCCTTTCCATGAACGCGACCCTGCCGCTCAACGACGGAAGTGAGTGACGTTGCCTCGGCCTCTGGGGTCGAACATGTAGCCCGCACCCTAGATCGTCTCGATCTCGATATAGGAAGACTCGCCGTCCTCCAGCAGCGTGTGCAGTCGGGAGACCTGCGTGTCTAAGCTGCGTTCGAAGGCACCCAGTGCGCGCCATGTGCGATCTAAGCGAGCCTTTCGCGCGACAGCGGTTGCACTACGAACCAAGACCTTGGAGAGCGCGATTTGGACGGAAGGCGCATGGCCGGATTACATGGGCATACAGCCGGGCTGGTATTAGAACGAGTGCCTGATGCCGAAGTCGTAGCCCATCGCTGTGCGCGGCGCATAACCCGGGGTGCCGGCACCGGTGGAAAGATAGCCTCCAGTACCGCCGGGGACCACTCCCATGATGGCCGGGTTGTTTTGCCCGTTCTTGATTCGGATCCGTGCCACTGTGGCATACAGCGCCGTGCGCTTCGAAAGGTTGTACTCATAGCCGATGGCAAGCTTGCGCACCGATGCATCGCGATCGGGTGCGAAGGGCGTGGCGGTGGCACCCAGGTCATTGTTGAACTTCACCCATGAGAAGGCCCCCCTCGTCTATCCCGTTGCCTACTACTACAGCGAACCGAGCCCTTCGATGGCCGAGAACGGCGAGGGCAAGTTCCTCACCACCAGCGTCATGCAACGGTTCATCGACTGCTACCTCGGCGGTCGGCAAGAACTGGCGCGGCACGCCGATTTCGCCTTGCTGCAGTCGCAGGCACTGCATATGCTGCCGCCCACCTAGCTGGCCACCATAGGCCACGACCCGCTGCGCGACGAAGGTCATGTGCTGGCGCTGCGCACCGCCACGACCCCGATGCCATCCACGGCTGCATTCACTTCACCGCGGTATCGGCGCTGGGCGCCCAGGTGATGGCCGATCTGGCCGAGTGGCTGCGCTTACAGCTATCGCCAGACTCGCGCCTCCTATGAACGCGGGATCCCTGAAGAAGCCTTTTTCGGATCAACTGTGCCTCCGGGAAATTTGACGGAGGCGAAGCAATGCCCAGGCACCCCATTCATAGCGCGACGATCACCTTGAAGCTGCCATCCGACATGGATGCCCATGCAGAAATCACGGCCCTGCGCGCTGCAGGCATCCCTGTCGACTCGCTCGGCAACGCGCAGCAGGGCTTTCTTTTCGTGCGATTCAGCAACGGGTGGAGCAACCAAGCAAACATCTTTCGATGGTTTGCCGGCGAAGTTGGGCAGGGCCCTCGTAACTACGGCACTGCGCCGCGGAACCACGAATGCGCGGCTGCATGAAAAGCCCCAGATCCCTTAAAACCGGGATCTGATCGAGCTTCTCCTCAGCGCACGGAATTGACCACGCCGATCCCGGCCAGATCGTTGTCCTGACTTACGGCTATGTGATCTGTTCTCGCCGCAAGCGCCATATGCATGCGGCCGTGGCGAGCAATTTTTCGACACGCCAGTCGTAGAGCTCGCTTGCGGGGTCTTCCCTCGCAATCAGTTCCGCGATGTAGTCGATCGCATCGGCGGGATTCAGGCCCCGTCCACTTCGCGCCATCTCGATCGAAATGGCCATCACTTCAGTCTTGTTCATTTGCAAGCATATTGAGTGTCCTCGTTGATTCCTCGGGCGTTACATGGCGGAGAAAACAAAGGGTAATACCGCAACGCCGAAGCTAGCGTGACTCGTTGAAGGTGTCTCAGGCCGCAGCATAGTCCGGCACGCCGAGTCGACGCAGGCCCGCAAGGCGCTGCGCGCAGTGTGGAAGACGACGATGCCTGTGGACCACCATTTGGGCACCGTTATCAAAGTGACGGACATCCGGCTTCCTGGAGCTTATGGCGTGCAGTTCGTGCCCAGCGGTCGACACTGTCACGGAATATTTCTCTGGGTGCTCCTGAGAGATTTGCTGGAGCGGAAATCCGCAGTATCAGCAGAAGTCCCGCATCTACGTCTCGTGCCTGAAGTCCACCCAGCCGGCGAATCTGCAGAGAGGATGCCCCCTCGAAAGAGCCTTTAAGACGGATCCATGAGTCTCGACACGCGTAGAGCGAATGGCTGCCCGCTCGGTCGGGTGCTGTCCTAGGCAGTAAATGCGACAACGCATATATATCGCGACGTGATATATTCGCAGCCGTTTCGACATCCACTTCAGCCATGGCCTCCACCCCCCGCAAGCTCGCCAAGAAAGACTTCGAGGCGCTCTCCCAGTTCCGCTACCAGATGCGCCGCTTCGAGCGCTTCTCCGAGCACGCCGCGCAGGCCGAGGGCCTCACGCCGCAGCAGTACCTGGTGCTGCTGCACATCAAGGGCGTGCCCGGGCGCGACTGGGCTTTGGTGGGCGAGATTGCCGAGCGCCTGCAACTGCAGCCGCACGGCGCAGTCACGCTCGTCACGCGTTGCGAAGCGCTCGGGCTCGTGCAGCGCCGGCCCAGCGAAACCGACCGCCGCCAGGTCGAGGTGCACCTGCTCGCCAAGGGCGAGAAGCTGCTGTTGAGGCTGGCCGAACTCCACCGCGCGGAACTGCGCTCGCTCAAGGGCGTGTTCGACGTGCCGCAGATCGATCTTCCAGACGCTTCGTGAGCACCATGACCGCCAAGACCTCCTCCCATCCGCCGCGCGGCGATTTCGCGCTCAACACCCGGCTCATGCGCATCACTGTCATGGCCGCCGTCATCGGCGCCATCAGCACTGTGGCCGCCCGCGTGCTGCTCGACCTGATCCGCTTCTTCACCAACCTGTTCTTCTTCCAGACCTTCTCGCTGACCGAGCGCTCGCCGGCCACCAACACGTTGGGCGCGTGGGTCATCGTGGTGCCGGTGATCGGCGGGCTGATCGTCGGACTGGTTGCGCGCTACGGCTCCGACAAGATCCGCGGCCACGGCATCCCCGAGGCCATCGAGGCGATCCTGTTCGGTAAAAGCAAGATGTCGCCGAAGGTCGCGCTGCTCAAGCCGCTGTCATCGGGCATCGTCATCGGCAGCGGTGGCCCGTTCGGCGCGGAGGGTCCGATCATCATGACCGGCGGCGCCATCGGCTCGCTGATCGCGCAGCACTTCCACCTCACCGCCGCCGAGCGCAAGGCGCTGCTGGTGGCGGGCGCCACGGCCGGCATGACGGCCGTGTTCGGCACGCCGGTGGCCGCGGTGCTGCTGGCGGTCGAACTGCTGCTGTTCGAATTGCGTCCGCGCAGTCTGCTGCCGGTGGCGGTGGCCTGCGCGGTGGCGGGCTTCGCGCGGCCGCTGCTGATGGACCCGGGCCCGCTGTTCCCGCTGCAGACGGCGGTGCCCGGTCCGCTCGCCATGCTGTCGTGCGTGATTGCCGGCGTGCTGTGCGGCGCGCTGTCGGCGTCGCTGTCGATCTCGCTCTACAAGGTCGAGGACTGGTTCGGCAAGCTGCCGCTGCACTGGATGTGGTGGCCGGCCATCGGCGGCCTCGCGGTCGGCATCGGCGGTTACCTGCAGCCGCGCGCGCTGGGCGTGGGCTACGACGTGATCGGCGACCTGCTGCACAACCACCTCGCGCTCGGCGTGGTGCTCGCGTTGCTGGCGGTGAAGGCCGAGATATGGGTCATTGCGCTGGGCTCGGGCACCTCGGGCGGCGTGCTTGCGCCGCTGCTGATGATGGGCGCGGGCCTGGGCGTGGTGCTGTCGCACGTGCTGCCCGGCAACGACCCGATGCTGTGGCCGCTGGTCTGCATGGCGGCCACGCTGGGCGGCGTGATGCGCGCGCCGCTCACCGCCACCATCTTCGCCTTCGGGCTCACGCACGACAGCAATGCGCTGCTGCCGCTGCTGACCACGTCCGCCGTGGCCTACGGCTTCACCGTGCTGACGATGCGCCGCTCGATCCTCACCGAGAAGATCGCGCGCCGCGGCTATCACATCTACCGCGAGTACGGCGTCGATCCGCTGGAGCGGCATTCGGTCGAAGAGGTGATGACGCGCGAGGTGCACAGCATCGACGCGGCCATGCCGATGGCACAGGCGCTGTTCGAGCATTTCGGCGAGGGGCAGGCGCACCGCGCGTTCCCGGTGCTGCGCAACGGCGCGGTGATCGGCGTGGCTGACCGCGCGATGCTGGCCGCGCACGGCACGCGCGACCCGATTTCCACGGTGGGCGACGCTTGCGCCGATGCGCCGCTGTTCTTCGCGCTACCGGGCGAGAACTGCCGCACCGTTGCCACGCGGCTCGCGCGCCACCGGCTCGAACGGCTGCCGGTGGTGAAGGATGCACAGTCGCTCGTGCTGGTGGGCATCGTGGCGCGCAGCGACCTCATCAAACCCTCGCTTGCGCACTTCGACGAAGAAGAGAAGCGCGAGCGCATGCGCGGGCTGCCGTGGCAAACCTGAGCTGGCTCCGACTGCGCTCATAGGCCCCTACTTCCCGCATATCAAAGCACGTTTTCCTTATTTAGAGAAAGAAGCATCGCTGACTAGCATCCGGCCTCATTCAACCGGTCATAACAGGTCAGCCGCATGTCCACCGTCAGGGCGCTCGAGCCCATCGCCTTTTCGCCCGTCCCGCTCTACACCCAGGTGCGCGAAACGCTGCGCGAGCGCATCCTTGACGGCACCTACGCACCGCATGCGCAGCTGCCTTCGGAAAGCGAAATGGTCGCGCTGTTCAAGGTCAGCCGCATCACGGTGCGCCAGGCGCTCAGCGACCTGCAGCGCGAGAACCTGATCTTCAAGATTCCGGGCAAGGGCACCTTCGTCGCCAAACCCAAGGCGTTCCAGCATCTCGGCCAACTCGAAGGCTTTGCCGAGGCGATGGTGCGCATGGGCTACGAGATCCGCAACCAGGTCACCAGCCACAAGACCGTGCCTGCCTCGCCTCGGGTGGCGCAGCATCTGGGCCTGGCCGAGGGCACGCCGGTGGCGCAGATCAAGCGCGTGCGCCACCTCAACCGCGCGCCGGTGTCCTACGAGGTGACCTACCTGCCCCACGCCATCGGCGAGCGGCTGCGCCAGGCGGACCTGGCCGGGCGCGACATCTTCCTGATCCTGGAAAACGACTACGGCATCGCCCTCGGCCACGCCGACCTGCAGATCGATGCGATGCTGGCCGACGAGGTGCTCTCCCGCGCGCTGAGTGTGCCCGAAGGCACCGCCGTGCTGCGCGTGGAGCGCCTCACCCACACCGCCGACGGCGCGCCACTGGATTTCGAAGACCTCTATTTCCGCGGCGATGCGTTCCAGCACCGTCTGCGCATCGCCCGCGCCAACCCGACGACGAAGGCCAACCCATGAACATCCTCACCCGCACCATCGACGTGCTGGTCATCGGCGGCGGCACGGCCGGCCCGATGGCCGCCGTCAAGGCCAAAGAAGCCAACCCCAAGCTCGAAGTGCTGCTGCTGGAAAAAGCCAACGTCAAGCGCAGCGGCGCCATCTCGATGGGGATGGACGGCCTGAACAACGCGGTGGTGCCGGGCTTCGCCACGCCCGAGCAGTACGTCAAGGAGATCACCACCGCCAACGACGGCATCGTCAACCAGAAGACGGTGATGGCCTATGCGCGCAACAGCTATTCGATGATCGAGGAGCTCGACCGCTGGGGCGTGAAGTTCGAGAAGGACGAGACCGGCGACTACGCGATGCGCAAGGTGCACCACATGGGCACCTACGTGCTGCCCATGCCCGAGGGCCACAACATCAAGAACGTGCTGTATCGGCGCCTGAAGCGCACACGCGTGGAGATGTCGCAGCGCCTGGTCGTCACGCGCCTGCTCACCGCGGCCGCCGACGGCAGCATCGCGGGCGCGATGGCCTTCGACTGCCGCACGGCCGAGTTCCATGTGATCCGCGCGAAGTCGGTGGTGCTGGCCACGGGCGCGGCCGGCCGGCTCGGGCTGCCGGCGTCGGGCTACCTCTTCGGCACCTACGAGAACCCGACCAACGCGGGCGACGGCTACAGCATGGCCTACCACGCGGGCGCCGAGCTCTCGGGCATCGAGTGCTTCCAGATCAACCCGCTCATCAAGGACTACAACGGCCCCGCCTGCGCCTATGTGACCGGCCCCTTCGGCGGCCACACCACCAACAACAAGGGCGAGCGCTTCATCGAGTGCGACTACTGGAGCGGCCAGATGATGATGGAGTTCTACAACGAGCTCCAGGGCGGCAACGGCCCTGTCTTCCTCAAGCTGAGCCACCTGGCCGAGGAGACCATCGCCACCATCGAGCAGATCCTGCACACCAACGAACGCCCGAGCCGCGGGCGCTTTCATGCCGGGCGCGGCACCGACTACCGCAAGCAGATGGTGGAGATGCACATCTCCGAGATCGGCCTGTGCAGCGGCCATTCGGCCTCCGGCGTGTGGGTGGACGAGCATGCGCGCACCACCGTGCCGGGCCTGCATGCCGCGGGCGACCTGGCCTGCGTGCCGCACAACTACATGCTCGGCGCCTTCGTGTACGGCCGCCTCGCGGGTGAAAGCGCGGCGCGGCATTGCGCCGAGACCGAGCTGCCCGCACTCGATGAAGAACAGGTGGCACGCGAGCACGCCCGCGTCAGCGCACCGCTCTTGCGCAGCGGCGGCCTGCCCCCTGCGCAGGTCGAATACAAGCTGCGCCGCATGGTCAACGACTACCTGCAGCCGCCCAAGGTCACGCGCAAGATGGAAATCGGCCTCTCGCGCTTCGAGCAGATCCACGAAGACCTCGAACAGCTCGCCGCCCCCGGCCCGCACGAGCTGATGCGCGCGATGGAAGTGCACGCGATCCGCGACTGCGCCGAGATGGCCGCGCGCGCCTCGCTCTATCGCACTGAAAGCCGCTGGGGCCTCTACCACCACCGCGTGGATTTTCCCGAGCGCAACGACCACGACTGGTTCTGCCATACGCAGTTGCAGAAGCAAGGCGATGCGATGGTGAGCTTCAAGCGACCGGTCGATCCGTACATCGTGCCGCTCGATGCGCATGAGATGTCGGCCTACCAGCACCTGCGCGTGCCCGCCGCCGTGCGCGAGCCGGTCGCAGCCTGACACCTGCACCACGACAAAAAAGAGAACCCCGCATGCCCATCGCCTTCAACCCCACCAGCGTGCCCGTGCGCATCGACGACGACAAGTGCATCGCCCACAAGGGCTGCACCGTCTGCGTGGACGTCTGCCCGCTCGACGTGCTCGCCATCGACCTCAGCAAGGGCAAGGCCTACATGAAGTTCGACGAGTGCTGGTACTGCATGCCCTGCGAGAAGGACTGCCCCACCGGCGCAGTCACCGTCGACATCCCCTACCTGCTGCGCTGAGCCGCGGCCGCCACATTTCAACTGGAGCAATCACGATGAAGACCACGAGAAGACTGGCCCTGTGGGGCGCCGCCTTCGGCCTGCTGCTGGCCCTGCCGGTCGCACAGGCCGAGACCATCCGCATCGCCATCGGCACGCAGGACACCACCATCAACTGCGCCACCGGCGGCCTGCTGATCCGCGAGCTCAAGCTGCTGGAGAAGTACCTGCCGCGCACCGGCAAATACAAGGACGCGCAGTACCAGATCGAGTGGAAGAACTTCACCTCCGGCGCGCCGCTGACCAACGAGATGGTCGCCGGCAAACTGGACCTCGGCTCGATGGCCGACTTTCCGGGCAGCTTCAACGGCGCGGCCTTCCAGAAGGCGGGGCGCAAGAGCATCTTCATCACCGTGCTCTCGGGCAGCACCACGGGCAGCGGCAACGGCATCGTCGTGCCCAAGGATTCGAAGGTGCAGTCGCTGGCCGAACTCAAGGGCAAGACCATCTCGGTGCCCTTCGCCTCGACCTCGCACGGCATGTTGCTGCGCGCCATCCAGGCGCAGGGCTGGGACCCGCTGAAGGACGTGAACATCACGACCCAGGCGCCCGAGGTGGCCGGCCCCGCGCTGCAGGCCGGCAAGGTCGAGGCGCATGCGGACTTCGTGCCGTTCGCAGAGCTCTTTCCATACCGCGGCTTCGCCCGCAAGATCTACGACGGCTCGCAAGCGAACGCACCCACCTTCCACGGCAGCCTGGTCGACGAGGAGTACGCGAAGAAGTACCCCGAGGTCGTCACCGCCTACCTGCGTGCCGCGCTGGAAGCCGACCGCCTCGTGGCCGCCGAGCCCGAAAAGTACAGCGAGCTGATCGCCAAGGTCACCGGCATCGAGGCCGAGGTCAACTATCTGTTCCACGGCCCGCTCGGACTGCAGACACGCGACCTGAGCTGGAAGCCCGAGTACCGGCAGGCGGTGAAGACATCACTGGAGACCTTGCGCCTGCTGAAACGCACCGACAACGACATCGACGCCAATGCCTTCGTGCAGGACGGCTACATCCGCGCCGCCTTCCAGGAAGCAGGCCTCGACTACGAGAAGCAGTTGAAAAACTACGCCCGCGCTCCGCTGGTCGCCAAGGACGCCTCGACCGGCAAGCCGATCACCGACGTGAGCCGCGTTGCCCAGATCTGGGTGGCCGGCGAGCCGCTGGTGCGGCACTACGCCTCGCCCGAGAGCGCCTTCAGCGACCTGCAGAAGCTGGAGAAGGCCGGCAAGAAGGCACGCGTGGTCTACGCGCAGGACCGAAGCAGCGGCAACAAGCTGCTCGCCGCCGACGCATGGTTCGTGCTCGGCGCCAAGGGCGAGGTCGATGCCTTCCTGCTCAAGGACCAGGCCGAGGGCTGGGCCGCGAAGAAAGGCGGCAAGGTGGCGGACTTCGCCGGCGTGCGCGCCGCGCTGGCTGGCTGACGCTTCGCGATTTTTCACATCCTCGCCATGGCCAGCTTCACCATCGCCAGGCTGCGCGCCGGTCTGCCGCGCGCAACTTGGCGCATCGCCGCGTTGCTCGTCTGCGTGCTCGCGTGGCACTTCGCCACGCGCCAGCGCATGAACCTGGGCTTCATCACCTTCCAGAACGTGCCGCCGCCGCGCGAAGTGGCCGAGTCGGCCTGGTCGCTGGCGCAATCACCGCTGGTCTTGCAGCATCTGTCGGCGAGCCTGCGCCGGGTACTCATCGGTTTCGGGCTGGCCGCTGTGGCGGGCGTGGCGCTGGGTCTGGCGATCGGCCGCGCGCGCTGGGCCGAAGACACGCTGCTGCCGCCGCTCGAAGTGCTGCGGCCGATTCCCGCCGTGGCGTGGATTCCGCTGGCCATCCTGATGTTTCCGTCGTCGGAGGCCTCGATGGTGTTCATCACCTTCGTCGGTGCGCTGTTCCCGGTGCTGCTCAACACCGTGCACGGCGTGGAGGCGGTGGATGCGCGCCTTGTCGCCTCGGCGCGCAGCCTGGGTGCCGGCCGTCTCGCGGTGTTTCGCGAGGTGATCCTGCCCGGCGCGCTGCCGAGCGTGGTCACGGGCCTGGCCATCGGCATGGGCACGGCATGGTTCTGCCTGGTCACGGCCGAGATGATCTCGGGCCAGTTCGGCATCGGCTACTACACGTGGATGTCGTACACGATCCAGAACTACGCCGACATCGTGGTCGGCATGCTCTTCATCGGCGTGCTCGGCATGGGCAGCAGCGCGCTGGTGCGATGGATCGGCCAGACGCTGATGCCCTGGCGCTGCGTGCAGGAGAAAAGATCGTGAAGGCCGACGTACAAACCGGCCGCATCGCCATCGACGACCTGCGGGTGCGCCTGGGCCAGGGCGCGCAGGCCTTCGATGCGGTACAGGACATCACACTGCATGTCGAGCCCGGCGAGTTCGTCTGCCTGCTCGGTCCTTCGGGCTGCGGCAAGTCGACGCTGCTGGGGGCGCTGGCCGGCCACCTGACGCCCGCGGGCGGGGTCATCCACGTGGACGGCGAGCCGGTGCGCGGACCGCATCCGGACCGCGGGCTGGTCTTTCAGCACCACACGCTCTTTCCCTGGAAGAAGGTGCTGGACAACGTCGCTTTCGGCTTGAAGATGCAGGGCGTCGGCCGGCGCGAGCGCCATGCGCGGGCGCACGAGATGCTGCGGCTCGTCGGCCTGGACGACTTCGCCGGCTTCTATCCGTCGCAGTTGTCGGGCGGCATGCAGCAGCGCGCGGAGATTGCGCGGGTGCTCATCAACCATCCGCGCGTGATGCTGATGGACGAGCCCTTCGGCGCGCTCGACGCCCAGACCCGGCTCATGATGCAGCGCCAGTTGCTCGATGCCTGGACGCGCGTTCGCACCACCATCGTCTTCATCACACACGACATCGACGAGGCGCTGTTCTTGGGCGACCGCGTGCTCGTGATGGGGCCCAGGCCCGGCCGCATCGTCGCCGAGTTCGCGCTGGACTTTGCGCGGCCGCGCGATCCGTCGCTGGTCACCTCTTCCGAATTCACCGCGCTCAAGCGGCGCTGCCTGCAACTGCTGCATCCGCATGCAGCAGCCAGCGCACCGCTGGAACGCCTCACGCCGCTTGGCGCGCCCACCGCCGCACAGCTGCGCTTCGCCATCTGAAAGAAAAATGAACCCCGCCCTCCTCGACGATCCCGAATTGCAGGCCATTGCCGGACGGCTGGACTCGCCCGACGCCGAAGTGCGCCGCATCGCCGTGATGGACCTTGGCGACTTGGCCGATGAGGCGCACACGCCGCTGTTGGTCGCGGCGCTACGCGACGAGGCGCCCACCGTGCGCGCCGCCGCCGCGTGGGCGCTCGAAACCATGGAGAACCAGCCTGCCGTCGAAGGGCTGGCCCAGGCGCTCGACGATCCCGATGCGCAGGTGCGCGAGGCCGCCGCCCACAGCCTGGCCGAACTGAAGGACCCGGCATCGGCCGCCTGGTTGCTGCCGCATGCGGGAGCCGGACCTGCGCATGTGCGTGCCGCCGTGCTGCGTGCGCTGCGCGGGTTGCGCGTGCCGGCCAGCGCCGCACCTGCGCTGGCGGTGCTGCAGGAAGCGAGTTCCGCCGATGACGCCATCGGTGCCGTGGCCCTGCGCCGCGAAGCCATCGGGGTGCTTGGCTATCTGAAGCACGCGGCCGCGCTGCCGGCCCTGGCCGCGCTCGCAGTCTCCGATCCCGTGGACGAAATCCGCCGTGCGGCCGTGGGTGCGCTGGCATTCGCGGCCGGCAACACCGACGCCCGCGGCGCACTGGAAACCGCCCTGCGCGACGCAAGCTGGCAAGTGCGCGAAGAAGCGGCCACCGCGCTCGGCAAGCTGCAGCAACCCGCGGCGGCCGCGGCACTGCTGGTCGCGCTGAACGACGCTTACTGGCAGGTTCGCCTGCGCGCGGCGCGCAGCCTCGGCCGCCTGCGCAGCACCGAGAGCGTCGCGCCCTTGCTTGCAGCGCTGGGTCACAGCATCAGCAACCTTCGCAAGGAGGCCGCATTGGCGCTGGGCGAGATCGGCGATGCCGCTGCCCTCCCCAACCTCGAACACGCCGCCCATGACCCCGATCCCGAAGTGCGCAAGTCCGTGCGGCTGGCCATCGCCCAGATCGGCGCCCGTCCGGCAGCCTCGCATGGCGCCTGAGTCCATCGTCGATCACCGCACACGCGCTGCGCTGGAGTTCTGCTGGGCGGATGGTGTGCGGCATGTCGCCGGCTACCAGCTGCTGCGGTCGAACTGCCCCTGCGCCGACTGCAAGGCGCTGCGCGCGACCCCAAGCGCTGAAGGTGCCGAAGATGTGCAAACCGCCACCGGACTGTGCGTAACGGACATCCTGCCGGTCGGTGCCTACGGAGTTCAATTCGTGTTCAACGACGGGCACGACAGGGGAATTTTTCCCTGGGTCTTTCTCAGAGAACTTCTGGAGCGGGCCGTGTCATTGCGAGCCGTCCCATAGGCTGGCCGCCTTGCACTGGTTGATGCTGCTGCAGTTGTTAGCTGTCTATGCATGCGTCAACCTGGCTGGCCTTTTTCCGGAAGGGAGAAAACAGACGATCTTCGTGAAGCTCACGAGTGGTCTCTTATCGAATCCATAGCCATAAAGCCACCCCAACACCGATCCAGACTACGACAACGAATGCGATGCCCCACGAGCTGCGCGGCTTGCCCTCGCCACGGCGCATCCAGGTGTCCGCCTGCTCACGACATTCAGCGAGGACGTCTTTGGGCATCAACCGTATTGCAAGCCAGATCAGGCCGGGCAGCAGGAGCACATCGTCCACATACCCCAGCACCGGGATGAAGTCGGGGATCAAGTCGATTGGGCTGAGCGCGTAAGCGACGACGAAGGCTGCCAGCACCTTGGGCAGCCACGGCGTGCCTGGATGACGGCACACGAACCACAAGGTCACAGAGTCGCGCTTGACGCGATGGGCCCACTGGCCGATGTTTTTCAGGGTCGACAACAGGGACTTCCTCGTTGGCACGGAGGGACCAGCTTGCGCGAGTTAATCTTTCTCGATACATTCATTGTGTAACGACCGCTACATTATCTGTGAATCAAGAAAAGAAAACTAGTTGGCTGCTGCTGACCTACAAGGTGCCCGCCGAACCCTCCAAGTTCCGGGTGGCGATCTGGCGCCGCATCCGCAGCCTGGGTGCCGTCTATCTGCAGAACAGCATCTGTGTTCTACCCACCACGACCGAGCATCAGCGCCAGTTCCGCATGATCCAGGCCGACATCGACAGAGCCGGCGGCGAGGCCGTGATCTTCGAAACCCTGGCCCTCGACGCGAAGCAGGAAGAACGCGTCGTTGCCTACTTCAAGCACGACCGCGACCAGGACTACGAAGAGTTCCTCGACAAGTGTGGCGACTACAAGAAAGAAATCGAGAAAGAGGTCAAGGCCGATCACTACACCTTTGCCGAGGTGAAAGAGAACGACGAAGACCTGAAGAAGCTGAAGAACTGGCTGGAACGCATCAAGGTGCTGGACTTCTATGGCGCACCGGCTCGCGCAACAGCGGAACAGCGCCTCGCCGAATGCGAGGAACTGCTCGAGGCCTACGCCAACGAGGTGTTCGAGCGCGAGCAGAACGCGAAGGGCGAACCGCTCGAAAAGCCCTCTCCAGCAAAGCGCACCGCCACGAAGCGCCCGGCTGCAAAGAAGAAGCCGGCCAACGAACCCAAGAAAGGAAGATGAAATGATTGTCTGGACATCGGCCGCACCGTCGGTGCTCGCATCCTTCATGGCCTCGACGGTGGAATTCGTCGAAGCACTGACCATCGTGCTGGCGGTCGGCGTTGTGCGCGGCTGGCGCTCTGCGTTGCTGGGCACCGCAGCCGCGCTGGCGGTGCTCATGGGCCTGGTCGCAGTGCTCGGTCCCGCATTGACGCGCATTCCGCTGCCACTGGTTCAACTGGTCGTAGGAACCTTGCTGCTGCTCTTCGGCCTGCGGTGGTTGCGCAAGGCGATCCTTCGTTCGGCCGGTGTTCTGGCCTTGCATGACGAAGCCAGGGCTTTTGCCGAAGAAACCGCGGCGCTGCGCGCTCAGGGTACGCAGGGCGGCGTGATGCGGCAGGTCGTCGACAAGCTGGCTTTCGCGACGGCCTTCAAGATCGTCATGCTCGAGGGCATCGAGGTGGTGTTCATCGTGATCGCAATCGGTGCCAGTGGACAGATGATGCTTCCGGCTTCTATCGGCGCCTTGCTGGCGCTGCTAGCCGTGGTGCTGCTCGGGCTGTGGCTGCACCGGCCGCTCGCGCGCGTACCGGAGAACGCGCTGAAGTTCGGTGTCGGCGTGATGCTGGCCGCATTCGGAACCTTCTGGGTCGGCGAAGGCATCGGGCTTCAGTGGCCCGGCGCCGACTGGGCGGTGCTGGCGCTGATCGGCGTCTTCCTGTTGGTTGCGCTCGGCCTGGTGCAGCTTTGCGCCCGAATGCATAAAGCAGCCGCGGCCTTGCCCAAGCCCTCGGCGAAAGCTGCCTCCGCGCCCAAAGCCAAGGCAGGCGTGCCCGCTGCGATCGGCCGCGAGCTGCTCGGTCTTTTCCTCGACGATGGCTGGCTTGCCATTGGCGCTCTGATCTGGGTGTCGGCTGCTTGGCTAGGCGAAACCCGCCACGCCATCGCAGGGCCCTTCGACGGACTGCTGCTTGCCGCGGGTCTCACAGCCGTGCTCGCCGCCAGTGCTGCCCGCCGTGCAAGCTTCAGATAACGGGCTTTCCCTTTGACTTCTTGTCTGGCGCCTTCCCCGAAAGGAGGCGTTGTCATGAACCCAGCGAACGGGATGGGCGTCGAACAGATATCTAGGCACCACCCGATCAGTTCGTGTTCTCGAGTAGACAGCCGACGCCGCGCACCGCAAGCCCCTCGATCGCGGGCCAGTCGAAGCACTTCCAGTTCGCGAGCGAGACCGCTTTTCGGGCCCGCAGTGTGGGGCAGTAAGCGGTCCAGAATGACCACATCTACGGCTTCTGTGCGCCACTTGCTATCGGCGCGGCCGACTCGGGTCCTGGCGTGGCGGCCGATCAGCGAGAGGCGATCTTCGAGCGCTTTGTCCGCGGTCGCGAACCCGCTGGCGAAGGAAGCGGTCTGGGTCTGGCGATCGTGAAGGAAATCGCGCTCTTGCATGCCGCCGAAGTGAAACTGACGGACAGCGAATCGGGAGGCGCGAAGCTGGTGATCTATTTTCCGGCGGCAAGGGCGCCAGGTCACCATGGCCCGCAGACGTGACCGCTTGGCCTGATTACGACGACGATGGCGGCGGCGCCGGCACGCAGTCCTGGAGGCCATGCTCGTCCTCGGGTCGCACGATGCCCCAGCGCAGACGCACGCTGCGCGCGTCGTCCGTGCCGGCCCAGGGCAGGTGCAAGCTGCCCGTGCAACTGGCACTCGCCAACAATGGCTCCAGCAGCGGCCCCTCGGAGCGAAATTCCGGCGTGTCGAGGATCAGCACCATGCCGCCTTCCCGCGCCAGGGAGCCGGGCGTCAGCCAGGGCGAGGTGCGAGGATCCCCGTCGATCAGAAGTTGAACGGCTGGGTCCATTTGCAGGGCCACCGCACCCGCGAACCATGTGTCGCCAATCAGCAGCCGCAAGGGACGGTCACCGATACGCTCGCGCCAGAGGGTATCGACCGCTTCGGCGATTTGCCGCGAGGGCAGGTTGGCGCGCGTGATGTAGCCATGCCGCGCGCTCCAGACACCGTCGATCCACGCCTGCCCGAACGAACCGGCGACGTGGAGAAATGCCGCCACGGCTAGCGTGGGGGCCCAGCGGCTGCGTTTCCAGCGCTCCGCCTCGAGACCCGGCACCACTGCCACTGCCCACACCGCAGCCGGCAGAAAAAAGGTGCCGAGCCACGAGGCCACCAGGCGCGTCTGCAGCAGTACTGACGCCGCCAGCACCAGGCACACTGGCCCGAGGGTCGCCCAGGCAAGAAAGCGCCGGTCGAAGCCGTTCGACACCGCCGAGCGTCCAGGCGGCGTACGCGCGCGCGTGAACCAAGCCCATGCAACGAACAACAACATCGGCGACATGCGTGCAAGCTGCACCAGCAGCACCCGAAGCGGCCGCGAGTGCAGGTGCTTCGACAGGCCGGAAGGATGCACCGAGTGCCGCGCATAGCCAATGGTCTGATCGCCGTGCTGCAGCAGCCACGCCAGGTGCGGCGCCATGAGCAGCAGCATCACCGCGCCGGCCCGCAGCAGGTCGCGTCGCACACGTGCATCTCGCCACGCTCCTTCGCGGGCGATGAAAGCTGCTCCCACCGCGAACTGCACCAGGGCGCTGTATTTGGTGAGCATCGACAGTGCTGCGAAGACGCCAAGCCACAGCCAGTCGCGGCGTCCCGTCTCCGGCGTGCGCAGCACACGCCAGAGCATCCACCAGTAACCTGCTATCGGCAGCAGTTGCACCGTGTTGTGGTTGAAGATGGTCGCACGCTGTACGTGGTAGGTCACCAGTGAGCCGAGCAGCACCGCCAGCGCCGCTCGAGCGGGGGACACCATTCCCAGCGACCAGCGCCACAGGATATAGAGAGCGCCCACGCCGCAGCCGACGCCCGCGGCATAGGTCAGCCAGGCCTGGCGACCGGCCAGGGAGACAAGCAGGCCCATCAGCCAGCTCGGCAACGGGGGATGCTTGTAGTAGCCCCATTCCAGACTGCCGCCCCAGAAGAGTTCCTCGACGTTGTCCCAGGGAGGCGTCTCGTAGAACGTCGCCATCGGCAAGGTCCACACCACCACCATCGCCAGGAGAGCGGCGAGGACAGCACCATGCAGGGGTGGGCGTCGCGCCGTCGCGAGCAACGAACGGGCATCGGGGGAAATCGGCCAGGAACTCATTGCGGAGGTTTGTAATACAGCCGACCTCACTTGAAGCTGACTCTATTGAGTTCCGCGCCAGCCAGCACCACATTCCGAAGACGTTCGCCTCCATCGTGCCCCTGCGCATGGCGGCCGCCAGTCCTGCCCTCATCAGCGACGGTTCCGTGCCCGCTGAAAAAGCGGATCAGACGAGCACGAAAATCAACAGTGTGGGTGCATATCGGTCCGGGACAGTGGCTCAATCGCCGCCGAACCAGAAGAGCAGCCACATGGCCACGGCGGCCAGAGCGCCCAGGCCCGAGGCACTTTGAAAATGCAGCCGCAACCAGCGTGAGATGCGCAGGAACTGATGCGTTCGGACAGGGCTCATGCGGGGCGTTTTTACCTTCGAACCTTGACTGCGACAAGTAGAGTGAACGGCGTACTCACGGGGTGTGATGGGAGCGAAATGCCTCGTCAGAAGAGTGCGGCCGGATAGGAAACAAGCTCTGACGCAATCGCATCGGCTGCCCCTAAACTTTTCGCATGACCCGAATCGATTTGAGAGAATTCCCTGCGAGTCAAGCCACGCGTGAAGGCCTCATCATGAAATCTTGATCGCCTCTGCCCATAACTTGTGGAAGAGGGATTCCTGAATCTTCTTGAACACGGCGCTTGAATGCAGACCGACAGCGGACTCTATCCGTGTCGTCTTGCCAAAATCAGCGCTGGAAACCCAGACAGTGTCCGGCGACACAAGTACGACTTTGGCGTTGTTGTTGTCATGCAGCGCTATGCGCACATCAGGAAAGCGAGTCTTGAGCACCGATGCCTCCTTTCGTGCATCGGTGTTTGCAATGATGAATATGCCTCGCGGACGCTTGCCCAGAGTTTGGGAGATGTACTCTGGATCTGGAAGCGATCCAGTCATGATCAGGATAGGGCCGATCACGCGTGCAATTTGAGCTAGACGTGTGTTCCAGGTGCTGACGCAGATGGACATCTTTGCATCGTCGCAGGAGAACGCGAAACCGCGACTGTCATTGGTGAAAGCCATGTGAAGGTCTGTATCTTTGAATGATTGCTCTGCGAGAGCCGTCGGAGCGCACTTTCCCTTCGATGCTGCTTTCTGTTTTGATTTCCGCGCGTGCATGGCCCACATTTCCGCCGGCGCTTGACCGTCCATATCCTAGGGCGCGCACACCTGTCTCATGCACCGGCATACAGAGGCGGCTCAGCGCTCGATGGAAGAAATGGGGCAAACGAACACGGAAATGCACAGACAAAGGGGTACGGATGCGACATCTCCGTGCCGCATTTGTCTGGCCACCCAGGCCGCACCAGGAACCGATGATTCCTGACGCGGCGTCCCCTCACCACTTCATGCGCAGCCCGATCGAGCCCTGCAGGGAGGTCTTCACATCCGTTGCGCCGCCCGAGGCCCACAGCTTGCCGACTTCGCCGTAAATGCTGGTGGTCTGGTTCAGCGCCAGGGTGAGGCCGCCGGCCAGTTCGCTGACAGTGGAGCCGGTGCGGCTCGTGATGTCGGTCGTGGCGGCAGGTCCGATGAAGCGGGCGACGTCGGCGCCGCCGCTCGCCTTGTAGACGTTGAAGCGGCCGTACGGCTGCAGCGTGCCGAGGCTCGTGGAGATCTCGCCCTTCACGCGCACGCCGACGCGCGCGATCCAGCCGTCGTCGCTGTCCTGCCGCACGGTCGCACCGGAGATTGCGATGTCGTCCAGGCTGAGGTGCTGGCGAATCAGCTGCAGTTGCGGCTCGATCTTCCAGCCGCTGTCGCCCATTGCGAATGCCTGGCCCACTTCGATGGATGCCGTCAGGCTGTCGCCCTTGCCCGAGCTGCGCTGAGTGGACAGCGGCTCGACGGTGTAACGGTGCCGCCCGGCCTGCAGCACGGCGTCGGCGTAGAAGCCCGAATCGGCAGTCCAGGTGCCGTAGGCGCCCAGGTACTGGCTGCGCAGGTCGTTGGAACCGACGGCCAGGTTGGCGATACCGCTGGCGAAGCCGCTGACCCTGACGCTGCCGTCGAGTTGGCCGACGTACACGCCGGCACGCCAGTTCGATGTGGCGAACAGATCGGTGCCGGCCTGGAAGCCCTTGACGTTGCCCTTGCTGTGCGGATCGACGGTGCCTTGCTGGCGGATGTCGATGTCGGTGGCGATCACGCGGCCCCAGGCGCGGCGCTCGGTGTCGGTCGATGCTGCAGCGCCTGCCTTGACATCGTCGTCGCCGATGCGTTGGTGCAGGTTGCCGATCATGGCCAGGTCCGCCTGGCGTACCTGGCTGGGCAGCGCGGAGAGCAACGGGACTTCGGCTCGGTAGGCCGGCACTTGCACGGCGCTCGTGCCGGTACCGCCCGTTGTGCCGCCCGTCGATCCGCCCGTGCCCGTCGTTGCCGTGGTGGTCGATCGCAGGTACCAGTTCTCGCCGGCGCCGCTGGCGTCGGCGGCGTACAGGCGGTACTCGTAGGCGCCCGCATCCACGTGGCCGCCCGCGAGCGAGAACGCATCCTTGGTGGTCTGCGCGGTGGTGGTGGCGCCGCTGAGCGCCGAGACCACTTCGATGCCGTTGCCCGTGGTCAGCGCGCCCAGGCCACCGAGCTGGGTGATCTGCACGCTGGTCCTGCCGCTGGCCGAGGCGCTTGCACCGTTGAGCACCAGCCGGTCGCTCACGCTGGTGCTGTCGCCCAGGAAGGTGCCCAGCCGCAGCACGCCGTTGTTGCCCACATAGGCGCCGTTGACGGTGAGGGTGGTGCCTGGTGTGGTGCCTACCAAGGTGACAGTGCCGCTGTTGGCGAGCGAGGCAACCGTCTGGCTGAAGCCTGCAAGGTCGAGCGTGGCGCCGCTTTGCACGGTGTGCGCCGAGGCTGCGCTGAAGGTGCCGGCGACGCCGGCCTTCAGGGTGCCTTCGGCCACATCGGTCGCGCCGGTATAGCTGTTGGAGCCCGAGAGTGTGAGGGTGCCGCTGCCGATCTTGGTGATGAAGCCGCCGCCGGTGATGTTGCCGCTGAGCGTGGCGCTGAAGCTGCCGGTGTCGATCACCGGGTCGTTGTAGCCGGTCAGCACCACGGCGTTGGCGAGGTTCAGGCCATCGGCCGCAAAACCGAGCGTGGTGCCGTCGTCCATCGCCAGCGTGCCGGTGCCCAGCGCCAGGTTGTTGCCGACGTTCAGCCGGCCTTGCTTGAGCGCGGTGCCGCCGCCGTAGCTGTTGGCCGCGGTGAGCGTCGTGGTGCCGGCGCCTTCCTTGACGAGCGAGCCGGTGCCGCTGATGGTGCCCGACAGCGTGAGCGCGTTAGAGCGGTTGATGACCAGCGTCGCGTTGTTCAGGACGTTGCCCACGATGCTGCCCGTGGTGCCGCCGTTGCCGAGTTGCAGCGTGCCGGCACTGATGACGGTGCCGCCAGCGTAGGTGTTGTCGGCGGTGAGGATCGTCGTGCCCGTGCCGGCCTGCGCAAGCGCGCCGGAGCCGCTGATGGTGCCCGACAGCGTCAGCGCGTTCGAGCGCTGGACGGTCAACGTCGCGTTGTCGACGATGTTGCCTTTTACCGAGCCGGTGGTGCCGCCGCTGCCAAGCTGCAGCACACCGGCGCTGATCGTGGTGGTGCCGGTGAAGGCCTGGTCCTGCGTCAGCGTGAGCGTGCCCGCGCCGGTCTTCTCGATGCCGCCCGTGCCGCTCACGAGGCCGGCGTAGGTTGCGTTGTCGGGCTGAGCGAAACGCACCAGCCCGTTGTCGGTGATTGCTGCCGGCGCGAATTGCGCGCTGCTTTGCAGCACACCGCCCGAACCGACGGTCATGCTGCCCGTATAGGTGCTGGCATTGGCGCCCAGGATCAGGGTGCCGCCATTGACGGTCGCGCTGGTAATGCCCGATGACGGCAGCGCCACATTGAAAGTCCAGACCCCGGCATTGCTCTGCAGCGTCTGGAACCCGGCCAGGGAAAGCGGTGCAAACGTCGAGGCGCCGCCGTCTTCGCTTTCGAGTGTGAGAAGGTTGGCGCCGCCTCCGCCGCTGATGTTGCCGGTGATCGAGGAGCCCGTGTAGGCATGCAGCGCATCGTTGCCGTTTGCGAAGTTGAGCGACCCGATGACGCTGCCCTTGTTGGTGAAATCGACGGCAGAGGTGCCATTGGCAC
>NZ_JBVASX010000023.1:0-47800 GCF_057814215.1 Variovorax sp. F042 | reverse complement strand
TCTGGCTTCGATCCCCTGGCTCGATGAATCGCTTCATGTGGCAACCCAGTTCGTGGCGTTGTCTCAATCTAGGCGACGGTATTCACGGATTCAATGCGTTTTCACACAGCCTCAGTCTGAAGCAGCCGCTTAGCACGCGGCATTCTGTATGGCTTGCGGAGCCATACCCTACCCTATCGAAGCGCTGCCGATACAAACCGCTTTCGCGCCAACGATGCGACGGGCGGCCAACCGACAATAACCAAAGGCACGTAAACACCCAATTACCGTCAGTTGGGCTCGCTACCTCCTCATCTCACAAGAGGGAGATTGCCACAAGGGCTAGACGAGCAGCCGCCGTCATCAGCCCGATCCACGGCCAAGCTCAACGGGCACGCCTCCCATGCCTACCTGCGCGATGTCCTGACGAAGCACTCCTTCCGCATCGCTGGCGGCAGCGTTGATCGCCGCACTCGTCATCAAGCGAGTTGCCCGGACGCCTACGCTGAATAGACACCTCGTGATGAATTCACTGACCCGTGGAGAAGTAAGTCGACATCCACCAAAGAACGAGGAATTAATACTTGCAGTAAGAGCTTCGTCTGCACATCAATCCCGTCAGTACATATCGGCTGGCAGCGCCGTGACGCTCTCGGCGCCGTCAACGATGCTGTCGCGAATGCCCGGCACCTTGTTCAGGATGTGCTCGGCATAGAAGCGCGCGGTGGCGATCTTGGCCTGCATGAAGGCGACGTCCACGTTGTGCGAGGCCTGGTCCTGCGCCACGATCAGCGAGCGCGCCAGCTGCCAGCCGGCCACGAGGTTGCCCGCGAGCATGAGGTACGGCACGCTGCCCGAGAACACGGCGTTCGGCGAGGCCTTGGTCTGGCCGGCGACGAAATCGACCACGTCGATGAAGGCCAGGCGCGCGGCGGTCAGGCGCTTGAGGACGGCTGCGGCAGCAGCACTGTCGCTCTTGGCGAGCTCGGCCTCGGTCTTCTCGATCTGCGCGGCAATCGCCTTGGCGGTCTGGCCGCCGTCGCGCGCGGTCTTGCGGCCCACGAGGTCGTTGGCCTGGATCGCGGTGGTGCCTTCGTAGATCGTGAGGATCTTGGCGTCGCGGTAGTACTGCGCCGCGCCGGTCTCCTCGATGAAGCCCATGCCGCCGTGCACCTGCACGCCCAGCGAGGTCACTTCGAGGCTCATCTCGGTGCTGTAGCCCTTCACGAGCGGCACCATGAATTCGTAGAAGGCCTGGTTCTGCTTGCGCGCGTCGGCATCGGGATGGTGGTGCGCCGCGTCGTACGCGGCGGCGGCCACCGAGGCCATCGCGCGGCAGCCTTCGGTGTAGGCGCGCATCGTCATCAGCATGCGCTTCACATCCGGGTGGTGAATGATGGGCGCGCTGGCGTTGATCGAGCCATCGACCGGGCGGCTCTGCACGCGGTCCTTGGCGTAGGCCACGGCGTGCTGGTAGGCGCGCTCGGCGATCGCGATGCCCTGCATGCCCACGGCGTAGCGGGCCGAGTTCATCATGATGAACATGTATTCGAGGCCACGGTTTTCCTGGCCCACGAGGTAGCCGACGGCGCCGCCGTGGTCACCGTACTGCAGCACGGCGGTCGGCGAGGCCTTGATGCCCATCTTGTGCTCGATGCTCACACAGTGCACGTCGTTGCGCGCACCGAGCGAACCGTCGGCGTTGACCATGAACTTCGGCACCACGAACAGGCTGATGCCCTTCACGCCCTCGGGCGCGCCGGTCACGCGGGCCAGCACGAGGTGCACGATGTTCTCGGCCATGTCGTGCTCACCGTAGGTGATGAAGATCTTGGTGCCGAACACCTTGTAGGTGCCGTCGGGCTGCGGCTCGGCGCGGCTGCGCACCATGGCCAGGTCGCTGCCGGCCTGCGGCTCGGTGAGGTTCATCGTGCCGGTCCATTGGCCGCTCACGAGCTTCTCGAGGTACACCGCCTTGAGCTCGTCGGAGCCGGCGGTGAGCAGCGCCTCGATGGCGCCGTCGCTCAGCAGCGGGCACAGCGCGAAGCTCATGTTGGCCGAGTTGAGCATCTCGCCGCAGGCCGCGCCGATGGTCTTGGGCAGGCCCTGTCCGCCGAAGTCCGACGGATGCTGCAGGCCCTGCCAGCCGCCCGACACGTACTGCGCAAAGGCTTCCTTGAAGCCCGGCGTGGTGGTGACCGCGCCGCCCTTGAACGACGAGGGGTCGCGGTCGCCCGCGACGTTCAGCGGCGCCACCACGTCCTGGTTGAAGCGCGCGCATTCCTCGAGCACGGCCTGTGCGGTCTCGAGGCCAGCGTCCTCGAAGCCGGGCAGCTTGGCGATCTCGCCGATGTTGGCCAGGTGCTCGATGTCGAACAGCATGTCCTTGAGGGGGGCGGTGTAGCTCATCTCAATCCTGCTTCCAAAAGCAGTCCCAAATTACTTAGTAAACACAACTTGCGTGTGGTCAACCGACGGCCAACAACCTGACCTTCGACGGCTTCCCACGACTCTCAAGGCATCCAGAGAAATCCCGCAGAAGACCGATGCATGGAGATATCGAGTCGACGAAGACGGCAGCTGCTGCGGCCGTTCAGCAATGAATACGGGCGCTGAAAGAAATCAGTGCGCGATAGTGATCAGTCTGTGAAAGACGGAAATGCCATCAGACGACTCAGCTTTCCTTTTCCTTCTTTTCATGTGCATCGACAAGCTGCGCAAGCAACCTCATGAAGACAACGCGATCCTCCGGCGACAACGGTTCGATCAGCAGTTCTTGGGAGCGATGAATGCTCTCATGCAAGTCGTTGATCAGGTTGAGTCCATCCGTGGTGATCACCGACAGTCTTGACCGACGATCGTCCGGGTTGACGCGGGTTTCGACCAACCCCTTGTCACTGAGACGTTTGAGCACTTCCGCCGTCGTAGTCCTGTCCAGCGAAAGCTCTCGACCGATCGCTTTCTGATCCAGCCAAGGGTTCATCGAAAGCGCTGTCAGCATGCCAACCTGAAGCGGCGTGATGCTCTCGGACTTGCATAGATCGAAAAAGATCGCCTGTCCGATCTGGGTCAGCCTGCGGATGAGGAAACCCGGGCGACGCCACATGACCTGGCGCAATGGATTGAAAGGCTCCAGGACCGGTTGCTTTGCCACATCGGCCGTGCCGACTGTCTTTTTCTGAGCGGGAGAACGCTTTGTCATTATCTCGAGATCGCTGAAGGTGTCAGCCGACGAGTTTATCGACTCCCTTGAGAGTGAATGGAAACCAAATCGCGCTTCAGGTTGCGCTAACGCAGGTCGACCTTCAGGTAATCACCAAGCAAGCGATAAAAATCTTCCTCGTCATCCCACGGGATCATGTGCCCGGCATTCAAGGCCGTGCATTGCGACAATCCAGGCGCGAGAGCCTCGATCTCAGCAAGGTCTTCCGGCAGCATCACCCCTCCTCGGCCGGCCGCCATCACAAGTCCCGGCGTCTGCAGTTTGGGTAGATCGGCGTGGATGTCGTCCTCATGGAAGCCGGCATGCGCCTGAACAATGGCACCCTGGTCGCAGGTATGAAGCCATTCGGCCCGAAGCTGCAACTGTTCGTCTGACCAGGTGGGTGCATAGGGGCGAAGCTCTTCGGCCGTGATGCCCTTGACAGCCATTTGGATCGACTCGACATACCAAGACAGGGGGACTGGGTAAGGCCGGCGCCCAGGGCCGGACATGGGCGGATCGACAAGCAGCAGCCTGTCCATGCGTCCCGGATCGCGCGCCGCGGCGCGAATCGCCACGCGGGCGCCCATGGAGTGAGCCAGCACCGTCACGGACGACCACCCCAGGACATTCAGCAGGTCCAACACATCGGCCGCCATGGCATCGAGGCCCGCGTCCATCCCGGGCGCGCTGAAGGACAGACCGCGCCCCCGGAAGTCAAGGACATGGACGTCGAAGTGCCGAGCCAATCGCTCGGCGACGAAGCCCCAGGTGATTGCAGGACTCGTGATTCCCGGCAACAGGAGCAGTCGAGGGCCCTGCCCGCCGTAGCGCAAGAGGTGCAGCCGCACTCCGTTCGCGCGCACGTGATAGCCACGAAGAAAGGAACTCATTGAGACTCCAAAAAAGATTCACTCACTCGCCCGTATGCGAGGATCCAGCGTCCCGTTGGAAGCTGCGGTGAAAGCACCATCCAATCGCTCGCGTGTTTTGCTCATCGCACCTGAAGCGAGTTATGTCAGGGCTGCGGCGGTTTTCCAAACCAGCCACGGATGCGACCCCAGAGCACGCTCCACATCATCCCGGCGACGGAAACCGTGGGTTGTAGTTCATTGGACGCAACCGTCTGCCCGCCCAACCGTCGCGTGATCTGTTTGCCGAAGTCCGCGACCATGCGGCGCACGAAATCCTTCACGAGTCCGGAACGCGAGAATTGCGCCAGTGGACCCTGGAGGGCATAGATCATGTCCACGTGGACACGAGTGTTGCCCGCCGTCAGTGCTTCCAGGCGATAGGTGATGTCTCCCTGGGTGCGCGACTTGCTCAGGCTGTCCTGGCCCGCACCGCGCAGGACTGCGCGCCTGGCAACGTCGTCACGCTCCAGCCGCGCTGCACCAGCGAACGCCGCCGACATCGGACCGAACTTGATCGCGATGGTGCCCTTGACCCGCTCTCCCTCGTGCGAGTCGATGGTCGCACCGGGCAAGCAGGACGCAACGGCAGGCAGGTCGCCCATGAACTCCCACACCTGATCGGCCGGATAGGGCACATCGAAATGCACTTCGATCGCGTTGCCCTTGGCCTTGGCCTTGGCCATCGCGACGGGATCGACCTCCGCCATTTCCGCGGCAGCCACCGGATCCGCCGTGGGCGGCTTGGCGGTCGAACGCGCGGGCGGCTGCGCCTGGCTCGGCGTCGTGACCGGGCCCAGTGCCACGGTTCGCGGCAGGCTCAGCGTCTGCCGCAGCTTTTCGACTTGCGTGTCGGGGGCGACACGCTGCTGTTGCAGCACATCCAGGATGGCGTCCACGATGCCCTGGTAGCCGGTGCAGCGGCACAGGTTCCCGGACAGCTCCAGGCGCACGCGCGCCTCGTCGGCGTGGGGCAGACGCAGCACGATGTCGCGCGCCGTGGTGAGCATGCCGGGTGTGCAGAAGCCGCACTGCAGTGCGTGATGACGCGTGAACGCCGGACGCAGCCTCTGCATCACCGCATCATCGTCGTAGCCCTCGATGGTGGTGACCTCCTGGCCTTCACATGCCACGGCGAAAGTGATGCACGAGCGCGTCGGTTGCCCGTTGACGAGCACCGTGCATGCGCCGCAGACGCCATGCTCGCAGCCAAGATGGGTTCCTGTCAGGCGCAGTTCGTCCCGCAGGAAGTCACCAAGATGCATCCGCGGTTCCGCCTGCCGGCTGAAGCCGCGGCCGTTGACCTGAATAGAGATGGGGTTCAAGTCTCTTACTCCGCTAGCTTGTGGTTGGAAAAAACACCCGACTGCTCGAGCGCGCGCTCGACGCAGGCCGTGAAGAGCTTCCGGTCGATACCGTCGCGATCAGGAAGCACGAGGCCGACGGCCGCGCCCACCTTGTCACGCCCCGCAGCCTGCGCACCCTTGCTGGCAACTTCCGCCGCGAACTCGTCCAAGAGGATCGGGGGCCCGTCCGCTGCCCCCAGAACCACGCGTGCACACTTGCGCGAGACATCGAAATAAACCGCTGCACTGGCTTCGGCAAATTCCCCAGGCTTGCGGCAGACCTTGTGATACCCCCAGCGCGTGCTCGGCGTCTCGGATGGCACATGGATCGCCACGATCAACTCGTCAGCCTCGAGCACGGTCGTATAGGCGCCGAGCATGAGGCCGTCGGCCTCGATCGTGCGTTCGCCGCGCGGCGACCTGAGCACGATGCGGGCACCAAGTGCAGCGAGCGTCACCACCCAGTCCGCAGCCGGATCTGCATGCGCCAAGCTGCCTCCGACGGTGCCGCGGCTTCGGATGGCCCGGTAGGCGATGCCACCCGCGACCTGACGCATGGGATGCGCAGCCAGCGGCGGATACACACCATCCTCGATCTCGGCATGCGTGACGGCAGCGCCGATCTCGACCCACTCGCCCTTGCGACTGACGGCGCGCAGCACCGCGATATGGGCGACGTTGACCACTTGCGCGGGTCGCGCCAGTCTCAAGTTGAGCATGGGACCGAAGGACTGGCTTCCGCTCATCGCCTTGGCCGTGCCACCGCCCTTGGCCAGCACCTGGATCGCCTCATCCACGTCGAAGACCCGCGTGTATGCAAATTTCGCAGCCTTCATTTGACGAGCTCCTGTTGCGGCTTCGCGCTTTCAAGGGCCTTGAGCAAGCGACGTGGCGTCAGGGGCGTCATCAGCACCTCGGCAGCACCCGTGCCCCGCAACGCGTCGTTCACGGCGTTGAAGATCACCGCGGGCGGCGCGATCGCGCCCCCCTCCCCCACGCCCTTGGCACCGAACTCGGTGTGAGGCGAAGGGGTCTCGAAGTGCTCGATGCGGATGCGCGGCACTTCCGTGGCGCCAGGCAGGATGTAGTCGGCCAGCGTGGAAGCCAGGGGCTGGCCTTGGTCGTCGTATGGGCTTTCTTCGTACATCGCGGTGCCGATGCCCTGCGCGATGCCCCCGATGGTCTGACCCTCCACGATCATCGGATTGACCATGGTGCCGCAATCCTCGACGACGACGTAGTCGAGGATCTCGACCTCGCCTGTCTGCGTGTCGACGGCGACAACGACCGCATGGGTGGCATAGGTGAAGGTACCCGTGTCGACCCTGGGCTTGTATGCACGCGAAACCTCCAGTCCACCGAGATGCACGTTCTCGGGCAGGTCCTGTGGCGTGAGGTACCACGCGCCGCCCACTTGGGACAGCGGAATCGACTTTTCCCCGGCGACCGCGAACCCCTCGACCAACGCGACGGTCTGCGGGTCCACGCCCATGAGATAGCCGGCGATCGACTGGATGCGAGGCAACAGTTCCTTGCACGCCGTCGAGATGGCGCCTCCGGACATGACGGTGGCCCGAGACGCGTAGGTCCCCGAGGAGAAGGGCGTGAGCGCGGTGTCGCCATGCACCACCCGGATCCGGGCAACAGGAATGCCCAGCACATCATTGGCGATCTGCGCGAAGCTGGTCTCCATGCCCTGGCCATGCGAGTGCACGCCGACGCGCACTTCCAGTCCGCCATCCGCGGTCATCCTGACCACCGCTTGATCGAAACCAGGCACCACCGGCAACCCCCAGTTGGCGAACACGGTCGTGCCGTGCGCGGACTGCTCCGTGTAGGTTGCCGTTCCGAAACCGATCCGACGTCCGTCCGGCTCTCCCCGGGCTTGCCGGTCACGCACAGCAGCCAGTCCGATCATCTCCACGGCGCGGCGCAGGCTCGCGGGAAAGTCACCGCTGTCGAAGTGCTTGTTGGCCACGTTGACGTAGGGCATGGCAGCGGCCGGGACCAGGTTGTCCATGCGGACCTCCCATGGCTCTCGGCCCACTTCACGCGCCACGGCGTCCATGAGGAGCTCGATCGCGAAGCACACGCCGGTGCGCGCCACGCCGCGGTAGGCCATGAAGCCCGGCTTGTTAGTCGCGACACACAGGGTCTCGCAACGATAGCCGCGGAAGGTGTAGGGCCCCGGCAGGTTGCCGATTGCCTGACCAGGCTCCAGACCGACGAAGAAGGGATAGTAGGAATAGGCACCGCCGTCGATGGTGATGACAGCGTCCAACGCGAGGAGCTTTCCCGTGCGGTCCGCGTAGGCAGTGAGTTGGTAGTGATGCTGCCGCGTGTTGGCGCCGACGATCAGATGCTCACGCCGATCCTCAAGATAGCGGAATGGGGTCCGGTACGTCTTGGCCAGCCAGGCGATGCACAGATCTTCGGGGTACAGCTGCCCCTTGTAGCCGAAGGCGCCACCCACGTCCGGTGACACCACGCGCACCGCTTCCTCGTTCATCGAGAGGTGCTGGGCGATACCGACGCGCAGCAGATGCGGGACTTGCGTCGCACTGACGACCACGAGTTGATCGGCCTGAAAATCCCAGTAGGCCAGCACCGATTTTCCCTCCAGCGGCACGATGCACTGACGCGACAGTTCGACGGTGCGACTGACCTTCACTTCCGCCTTCGCGGCAAGTTCATCGAAGTCGCGATCGGCCCGCAGCGTGAGAAACACATTGTCTTTCCACTCAGAATGAAGGAAGTCTCCCGTCGCGGCAAGAGAAGACTCGGCGCCGTGGTAGACGGGCAGCTCGGCATAGGAGACCTGCACCTCCTCGAGCAGGTCTTCCGCCACTGCACGCGTGGGCGCAACAGCCATGGCGACCGCCTCTCCCACGTGCCGGACCTTGCCTGAAGCCAGCGGCGGCAAGGCCGAGTACTGGTATGTGGGCAGCGAAGAAGGCGAACCGATGTCCGCTGCATCCAGCATCATCTCGCGCAGGAACACCTTCCCCGCAATCGCTTCCGGAATCTCGACACCCGTGATGGTGGCGTGCGCCAGAGGGCTGCGCAGGAACGCGACCTCCTGCAGACCCGGCAATACGAAGTCGCCCACGAAATTGCCCTTGCCCACCATGTGGCGCGCATCCTCCTTGCGAGGCACACGGGCTCCGATGCCCTCGCGCTTGAGCACTCTCGCCGGAATGTCTGCTTGGTTCATGCGTTTCCTTTTGCTTGACTAATTTTTCCCGTGCGCCGCACAGGATGTGCGACACGGCGGCACTGCCCCAGCGATCCCAGTGGCTGCTCACTCATGCGCACCGATGGCCCCGCGAAGCTGGCGCGTGACAGCACTTCGTGCGCCGCGTTCGCCGCCGCATCGCTGACTCATCGAAAGCCCCCGAGCGAAGCCATGACCTCGACCAGGCGCGCCCGATGTGCGCGCGAATTCGAAAGCACTGGGACCCCTTCGTGAACGGCGGTCCTGACCAGACACGTTCAACGCTTCATCCGCGCACTTGCCCACCCAATCGGCTCTCATCCAGAAGATGTTCACCTGCCGAATCCCACCATTCGCATCGCAGCTGTCAGCACGCCGTCCGCAGCCAGATTCCTGTTTTATGACAGTACACATGCAAAAGTATAGACGTACTGTCCACGCGTGTGAAGGCAGCGATTCTTGATGAAAACCCTGACGCCATGAACTCACTCATTCGGTGCAATACCCTAATGAATACGCACCTTCTTCGCTCTTTTTCCGGTGCGTTTCCATCCACTCTGGTGCAGTGCCAACAAGTACAAACCCGCACTTGAAAAGACAAATCGATCCAACTAATATGACAGTTCACTGAGTATCTATTTCGAATCTTTCAACGACTGGATGGAGCCCATGGATTGGATCAAGATCGCCTCGGCGCAAGAGCTGAGCAACGATGAAGCGAAGACGGTCGATGTCGCTGGTTACGGTGTCGCGCTGTACCGCATCGACGACGAGTTTTTCGCCACAGACAGCATGTGCACCCATGCCACCGCTTTGCTGTCGGAGGGTTACGTGGAAGACGGTTGTGTCGAATGCCCCCTGCATCAGGGCCGCTTCGACATTCGTACGGGCAAAGCGATGTGTGCGCCGGTCACCGTGGACCTGCGCACCCATGCCGTGAAGCGGGAGGGCGATCACATCTACGTGTTGTCGCCTGCCGGCAAATGACCTCCCGCGGCATCGTCATCGTCGGTGCGGGCCAGTCGGCGGCTGTCGCGGCACACGCCCTGCGCGAGCATGGCTACAGCGGACGCATCACGATGCTGGGGCGCGAGCGCCACAGACCGTACGAGCGCCCGCCTTTGTCCAAGGCCGTCCTGGTCGCTGCCGACGCCCTCCGGCTGGACGTCCTCACGGACGAATCCTGGGCGCGCAGCAGGATCGACCTGCTCAGCGGCAGCGATGCAGTTGCACTGGATCCTGCGCAGCAGCACGTCCGCCTTGCGCACGGGCAGGTACTCGAGTACGAGCTCTGCCTGCTCGCCACCGGCGGCGAGGCGGTCACGCTCGCGTCCGTTCCGGCCGGCCGCCCAGGTGTGCACTACATCCGGACTCTGGATGACGCGCGCAGGCTGCGCGCAGCCCTTCAAGGAACGCCGCAAGTCGCAATTCTTGGCGGGGGGTTCCTCGGCCTCGAAATCGCCCACTCGGCACTATCTGCAGGCGCTTCGGTGACGGTGCTCGAACGCGCCACAGCCCTGCTCAATCGCTTTGTGCCGCCGGAGGCGTCGGTATGGCTTGCATCGCGAATGCAGGCGGCGGGCGCGACGCTCCTGCTCGGCGCTTCCTGCAGCGGCGTTCATTCACTGCCGACCGGTCGGTTGCGCCTGAGCACCAGCACCGGCGAGCTGGAAGTGGATGAGGTGATCGTCGCCATCGGCCTGTTGCCCAACGACGCGCTGGCGCGCGATGCGGGGCTGCAGATCGCGGCAGGCGGCGGCATTCTGGTCGACACGTCCTGCCGCACCAGCGACGCACACGTGTTTGCATGTGGCGATTGCACCAGCCAACGCCGCCCAGGCCAGGCGGCGCCAACGCGCCTCGAATCCTGGCAGAACGCGAACGAGCAGGGGCGCACGGCCGCTGCCGCCATGCTGGGCCTGCCTCTTCCTGCACCCGCGGTGCCGTGGTTCTGGACCGACCAGGGGAAACACAACATCCAGATGCTGGGCCTGCCGGCCAGCGATCTCGAATATGTGCGCCGCGGCGACCCGGCCGACGACAAGGTGCTGTGGATCGGCCATCGGGGTTCCGTCCCCTTGCACGGCGTCGCCATCAATGCAGGCGCCGATCTGCGAGCCGTTCGCCCTCTCTTCGAACGCGGGCGCCCCGTGCAGCTGGAGGACTTTCAACGGGACGCCATCCCTCTACGCGCATGGGCCAAGCAGATGCAGGCCGACGTCGCAATCACCGCTTAAACCACCTCTCTCAAAGCTAAGGAGCTTTCATGTATCAATCGCAGGCGGCCATCGGCATCACGAATGCCCGAAAGAACCCGCCCTTGGAACAGTGCGTCTGGCCAGCGGACGCCATGAACAACATTCCGGACTGGGTCTACACCAGCCAGGCGATCTATGACCAGGAGATCGAGCGCATCTTTCGGGGGGACACCTGGAACTTTGTCGCCCTGGAAGCGGAGATTCCCAACCCGGGCGACTACAAGCGCGGTTACGTCGGCGCCACGGCCGTCGTGATCGTTCGCGCGGAGGACCACACGATCTCCGTCTTCGAGAACCGCTGCGCCCATCGCGGCGCTGAGTTCTGTCGCGCCAGCCAGGGCAATACGAAGGAGTTCGTCTGCCCCTACCACCAGTGGTCGTACGACCTCAAGGGAAACCTGCAGGGCGTTCCGTTCAAGCGCGGCATCAACAAGGTCGGTGGCATGCCGGCGGACTTCAAGAACGCTGACCACGGCACCCGCCAGTTGCGCGTGGCCACGCGCAACGGCGTGGTGTTCGCCACCTACTCCGACAAGACCCCGCCCCTGGAAGAGTACATGACCCAGGAGATCGTCGAGGAGTTCGACGTTCCCTTCTCGGGCAAGAAACTCAAGATCCTGGGTTACTGCCGCAACGAGCTTCCCTGCAACTGGAAGATGTACCACGAGAACCTCAAGGATCCGTACCACGCGACGCTGCTGCATTCGTTTCTCGTGGTGTTTGGCCTGCTGGTTCCCGGCATCAAGTCGATCGTGTTTGCGGACAAGGCGCATGGCCGCCATGGCTTCATGGCGTCGGCCAAGCCGGACGAGATCTATGCCACTGTCGCGGACGACGACAAGGCGCAGATGCGTTCCTTCAGCGACAACCTCCGGTTGCGCGACGAACGGTTCCTGGACTATGTACGGGAGTTCAAGTCGCCCTGGTCCGCCAACATGATGACCATGTGGCCGAACCTCATCGTTCAGCGCCAGATGAACACGATGGGTGTGCGTCAGATCATCCCGAACGGTCCGAACAGCATGGTGATGCAGTGGACGATGTTCGGGTACGAGGACGACACGCCGGAGATGACACGGCACCGCCTGCGTCAGGGCAACCTGATGGGCCCGGCCGGCTTCCTGGGCCTTGAGGACAACGAGGCATTGAAGTTCGTGCAGGAAGGCCTGCGCAACTCGTCCACGAACAACAACGTCGTCAAGCTCGATGCCGGCCACCAGGGCACGGCACGCAATCTCATCTCCGAGTCCTGCATCCGCTCCCTCTACCAGTACTACCGGGACGTGATGGACATCCGTGTTGCGGAGGGAGCATGAAGGATCGGCTCGCCTACGCCAAGACCACCATCTCGCCGCAACGCGCAGCCGAGCTGCGCGCCGAGATCGAGTCGTTTCACGTCGAGTACTGCGCGGTCCTGGATGCGAACGACGTCGAACGCTGGCCGGACTTCTTCAGCCAGGAAGCGACGTACCGCGTGACCTCGCGCCAGAACGCGCTCTTGAACATGCCCGTGGGACTCATCTACTGCGAAGGCCTGGACATGATCATCGACCGCGCCCTCGCCGTCGCGCACTCGCAGATGTTCGCGCCGCGGCACATGCTGCATGTGCTGGGGATTGCGCGCGTGCTGCAAGAGACGGGAAACACGATCAGTTCCCAGACGCCCTTCATCCTCATGCAGACCCTGGTGGAGGGCCCATCCACGGTGCACCTGGCCGGGGTCTATCACGACCGCTTCGTGCGCGAAGGCGAACGGCTGCTGCTTGCCAGCCGCGAAGTGATCCACGACACGGAAATTCTCGACACCGCCTTGGCGTACCCGGTCTGAGGCCACCTAGGAAGACTATGAATCAAATCCCAAAGATCGCGCTGGAGGAACACTTCTGCGCTCCCGGCTTCGACGCCTACTCAGCCCCATACACGCGAGCGCTGCCCGCCGAATTCGTCGCCAAGCTCGACGCCAGGCTGGCCGACTTCGACGATCAGCGCCTTGCGGAAATGGACGCAGGGAACATCGAGTACGTCGTGCTGTCGCAAACGATGCCTGGTGTACAGGCTGAGGCGGATCGCGACACCGCCGTGCGCCGGGCGCGCGAGAACAACGAATTCCTTGCCGAGCGCGTGGCACGCCATCCGCAGCGCTTCGGCGCCTTCGCGCACGTGGCCATGCAGGATCCGAGCGCCGCGGCCAAGGAGCTGGAGCGCACCGTCGTCGAACATGGCTTCAAAGGCGCCATGATCAACGGCCATACCCTGGGTCGCTACTACGAAGGTGGCGCGTTCGATGTGTTCTGGGAGCGCGCACAGGCGCTTGGCGTGCCCATCTATCTGCATCCCAACGCGTTCAGCCAGGCGCCGGCCCTGCTCGAAGGTATGCCTGTGCTCCAGGGCGCGGCATGGGGATGGGGCGTGGAGACGGCGGGCCATGCGTTGCGCCTGCTGTTCGGCGGGGTGTTCGACCGATTCCCGCGCCTGACCCTGGTGCTGGGCCACATGGGCGAGGCCCTGCCATACCAGCGCTGGCGCATCGACAGCCGTTTCGCCGCGTATCCATCCGGCATCAAGTTGGCGCGCAAACCCAGCGAGTACATCGGCAGCAACATCCTGATCACCACGTCCGGCGTGTGCTCCGCACCGGCCCTGCTGGGCGCCATTGGCGAGCTCGGGGCACAGGCCGTGCTCTTTTCGGTGGACTACCCCTATGAGTCCACCGCCCAGGCCTGCGCCTTCATCGAAGACGCCCCCCTGGACGACAAGACCCGGGCACAGGTGTGCCATGGCAATGCGCGCCGTCTCTTCAAGCTAGGCAGCCCGGAAGACCTGGCGCTGCTGCAGTTCTGACACTTCACTCCAAAGGACGAAAAATGGCAGTCAGCGATTATCAGATGATCAAGGCCTGGGACGAGGTCCTGAAGCTCAGCAAAGTCGAGCGCGGACAGACGGTCTCCATTCTGTGCGGCCCCCACACCCATCCGCAGACGCTCCAGACCGCAACGATCGCCGCGCAGGCCGCGGGCGCGATCGTGACGAGGATCGAGCTGCAACCCATCAACGCGGAAAAGGCTACCAGCCGCGACCTGATGAGCTACCTGGGCGCAACGCCCCTGACCAACAACCCGGCCGCGCTGGCGGCGATGAAGAACAGTGACCTCGTCCTGGACTTGATGCTGCTGCTGTTCTCGCCCGAACAGATGGAGATCCTCGAGTCGGGAACGAAGATCCTGCTGGCCGTGGAGCCGCCGGAGGTCCTGGTGCGGGCAGTGCCGACCGAAGCCGATCGCAAGCGCGTGCTGGACGCGTCGAAGCTGCTCAAGAAGGCCAAGAGGATGCACGTGACGTCGCCGGCCGGCACGAACGTGACGTTCCAACTCGGCGAATTTCCGGTCATCACCGAGTACGGCTTCTGCGAGGAACCCGGGCGCTGGGACCACTGGCCCAGCGGTTTTCTCTTTACTTTCGCCAACGAAGGCGGCAGCGACGGCACCATCGTGATCGATCGCGGGGACATCCTGCTGCCGCAGAAGAACTACGTCTCGGACAAGATCACGATGAATCTGAGCGGTGGCTTCGTGCGCAGCATCGAAGGTGACGTCGATGCCGCCCTGCTGCGCGAATTCATGGAAGCCTACAAGGACCCCGAGGCCTACGCCATCGCGCACATCGGCTGGGGGATGCAGCCACGGTGCTACTGGCACACACTGTCTCTGATGGACCGCGAGGCGACGACGGGCCAGGATGCGCGCTCATTCGAAGGCAATTTCCTGTTCTCTCTGGGCCCGAACAACGAGGCCGGCGGCTCTCGCACCACGCCTTGTCACCTCGACATTCCGCTGCGCAATTGCACGGTGGCGCTTGATGACATCGTCGTGGTTCGCGACGGCAAGGTGATCGACGAGGCCTTCCAATGAGCTTCGATCAAGACATCTACCAGAAGCAAGGGTTCGGCAATGCCGTGGCGCCCATGGCGCCCTACGGCCTGTTGATCATCGACTTCATCAATGGCTTCGCCGATCCGCTCACGTTTGGCGGCGGCAACATCGGCCCCGCCATCGAATGCACGCGCGGGCTTCTCTCCCAAGCGCGCCAGCGCCAATGGCCGATCGTGCACACGCGGGTCGTGTACCAGGACGATGGCGCCGACGCCAACATCTTCGCGCTCAAGGTGCCCCCCATCCTTGCCCTGCGCGAGGATGCGCCCGAAAGCCAGATCGTTCCGCAACTGCAGCCGGTAGCCGGGGAGTTGGTGCTGCGCAAGACCAGTCCCTCGGCCTTCTTCGGGACTTCGCTGGCCGCCTGGTTGTCCCTGCGCGGCATACGGACCCTCCTGATTGCCGGGTGCACGACCAGCGGTTGCGTCCGCGCCAGCGTGGTCGACGCCATGTGCCACGGGTTCCGCCCCCTCGTTATCACCGACTGCGTGGGCGACCGGTCGCTGCAGGCCCACGAGGCCAACCTGTTCGACATGAATCAGAAGTACGCAACCTTGATGGCCCGTGATGTCGCCCTTGAAGCGACCACCAGGGCAGAAAACAGCGCCTCGGTCTGACATCCGTTCGAAGGAACGTCACCTCGTTCGCCCCCCTGGCGCTCACGGCGCCAGACACGCCCCACCATTTGGAGAAAAGAATGACCATCAAATTAGTTGCCGCCTTGGCGGTCTCACTCGCGACGATCGCCTTTCAGGCCCGCGCCGACGTCATCAAGGTTGGCGTCATCGCGCCGATGTCCGGACCGTTTTCAGCCGTGGGGCAAACCTGGGAGGGTGCGACCAAGGCATACCAGAAGCTCAATGGCACGACCGTGGGCAAACACACGATCGAAGTCATCTATCGCGACCTTCCGGAGATCAACCCCGCGCAGGCCAAGGCACTGGCACAGGAACTGATTGTCAAGGAAGGCGCCCAGTACATCGCCGGCCTCTATTTCACTCCTGACACCCTGGCTGTGGCTGCGCTCGCGCAGGAGGCCAAGGTACCGGTCGTGATCTTCAACGCATCGACATCTTCGCTTCTGGACAAGTCGGACTTCCTGCTGCGCACCTCGTACACCTTGCCACAGATGGCGGTGCCTGTGGCCAAGTACGCGCTGGAGAAGAACGTCAGGAATGTTGTCACGCTCGTCAGCGACTTCGGTCCCGGCCTGGACGCCGAGAAGGGCTTCACCACGGCATTCGTCAGCGGCGGAGGCAAGCTGCTCGAGGCCATCCGCGCGCCGCTGAAGACAACCGACTTTGGTCCTCTGATGCAGCGCGTGAAGGCGCTCAAGCCCGATGCCCTGTATGTCTTTGCCCCAGGCGGTCCTGCGACCTACGCGATGGTCAAGGCATACAACGAGGCCGGATTGAGGGCGGCCGGCGTGCGCTTTCTCGGCACGGCCGAGACCGATGAGGACCAGCTGCGAGCGATCGGCCCGGATCTTCTGGGCATCGAGACCGGCATGTTCTATTCGGCCACGCACAACTCTCCTTTGAACAACGCCGTCATCAAGGCCCTCGGCGAGGTTGCCCCCAAGGCCATTCCGACCGTCCAGCTTGCGAACGCGTATGACGGTCTGCATGTGATCTATCACATGGTCAAGGCAACCGATGGGAAGCGCGATGGCGCCAAGGCGCTTGCCAGCGCAAAGGGGCATTCCTGGGAAAGTCCGCGTGGTCCCGTGAAGATCGACCCGGCCTCCCGCGAGTTCGTGCAGAACGTCTACATGCGCGTGGTCGAAAAGGATCCGTCCGGACGCTACGTCAACCGGGAATTCCGCACGTTCGAGATGCAGCCCGACTACGGCCGCACCCAGAACGCGTCCAAGTGACGCAGAGTCTGCAGCATGTCTCTCGCGCTTCTTAGCAGCATTCTGATCGACGGGATCGCGTACGCGATGATCCTGTTCATGATCACAGTGGGCCTGTCAATGACGATGGGCCTGATGCGGGTGGTGAATCTGGCCCATGGCGCCTTCGCGATGCTCGGCGGCTTCTTCGCAGCCACGATCCCGCAACGCCTGGGCGTGCCGATCTGGCTGGGTTTCGTGCTGGCCATCGTCCTGGTGGGACTGGTTGCGCTGCTGTTCGAGCGCATCCTGCTACGGCGCTTCTATCGACGCGACGATCTCGATCAGATGCTGGTGACGATCGGACTGATGTTCGTGGCAACCGCCGCGGTGAATCTGCTGTTCGGTTCGACGGTGACATCGGTGGCGCTGCCGGAGCTGTTCAACGGCACGGTCGATCTTGGCTTTCGGTCCATCCCTCGGCATCGCCTCATCGTTGTGGCCTGTGGGCTCGTTGTGGTCTGCGTTCTTTGGCTGGCGGTGGACAAATCGTCCTTTGGCATCCGGGTACGCGCTGCCGTCGACAACGCGCCCATCGCACGAGCCATCGGCATCGATACGACGAAGATCTATGCCGCCACTTTCGTGATGGGTGCAGCGCTCGCCGCACTGGGAGGCATAGCCGGCGCGGAATTGCTGCCCATGGAGCCGACTTACGCCTCCAAATACTTGGTGATCCTCCTGGCCGTCGTCGCTGTAGGAGGCAACGGAAATCTGTTCGGCTCATTCTTTGCAGCGTTGCTGCTCGGCATTGTGGAGACTTCGATGAAATACATGGTTCCGCAGCTCGCATCGGCTGCGTTTTTCCTGACGATGATCATCGTCCTGCTGGTTCGACCGCAAGGGTTGTTCGGGAGACACGCATGAACACGGTCAGTGCGCCCATGACGGTGACCGCACCGTCTCGCGCCCGCCCGTGGATGCACCTGCGCGGAGAGCTCGTGCTGATGCTGGTGGGGCTGCTGGCCTTCGTGCTGTTTCCGCAGGATCTCGGCCTGCTCACCAACATGGCGACCATGTCCATCTTCGCGCTGTCGCTGAGTCTCGTGCTGGGACAGGCCGGCATCGCGACCTTGGGCCAGGCCGCGTTGTACGGCAGCGGTGCCTACGTCGCGGGCTGGACGGCGCTGTATTTGACGGCGGACCCGATCGTCGGCCTGCTGCTGGGCGGGCTGGGCGGCGGCGTGATCGCGCTGCTGAGCGGCGCCGTCATGCTGCGGTCAACCAAACTGACGCTGGTCATGCTGACCATCGCGGTCGCCCAGCTGCTGCTTGAACTGGCCAATTGGGCGAGGTGGCTCACGGGCGGCGACGATGGGCTTGCCGGTTTCAGCATCGCTCCCCTGCTGGGCATCTGGGAATTCAACTTCCTGAGCCACACGGGCTACTTCTATGCCTTGGGCGCACTTGTGCTCGTGTACTTCCTGCTGAGGAACCTCGTGGAGTCACCGTTCGGCCTGACGGCCAGGGCCATCCGGCAGGATTCCGGACGAGTTCAGGCGCTGGGGGGGCGCGTCTACTTGCACTTGCTGGCCGTCTACACCGTCGGCGGCATCGTGGCGGGGCTGGCTGGCGCATTGACAGCGCAGACCAGCAAAGTCGCCAACCTCTTCATGCTGGATTTCACGACATCGGCCGGAGTCGTGGTCATGATCGTTCTGGGTGGAACGCGCCGTCTGTCGGGCGCCGTGCTCGGCACCGTCGCGTACATGACCATCCATCACATCGCATCGACCTTGAACCCCTATCACTGGTTGTTCTTCATCGGGTCGATGCTGATCGTCGTACTCATCGTCCTGCCCGAAGGCTTGATCGGACTTGTGGACCGCGCTGTGTCGTACACCAAACGGCCTGGCCGCAGTGGGGTGGCACGATGACCCACCGACTCCAGACTCATAACCTGAGTCACTCCTTTGGCGGCCTGGCGGTCACGCAGAACGTCACGCTGTCCCTCCCCCAGGGAGCCCGCACGGCATTGATCGGGCCGAACGGCGCCGGCAAGACGACGTTGGTCAACCTCCTGAGCGGGGCGTTGCGCCCGCAGTCGGGTGACATTCAGCTGGACGGCCGCTCGATCGTCCAGCTGCCGCAGTACGCACGCGTGCGCAACGGCATCGTTCGCACGTTCCAAATCAGCCGCCTGTTCAAGGAACTCACTGTGGCGGACAACGTCAAGGTCGCCGTGTTGCAGCGGCACCGGGCTTCCATGCAGTGGTGGCCCTCGCCGACGCGTTCCACACGCGTGCAGGAAGATGTCGACGAGACACTCGGCATGCTGGGGCTGCACCCCTATGCGAATCGGGTGGTGGGACAGTTGGCACTGGGCGAACAGCGGCTTGCGGAGATCGCCCTTGCGCTCGCGATGAGGCCCCAGGTGCTGCTCCTCGATGAACCGGGCGCAGGCGTGCCACAGGGTGAGGGCGGCCGCATCATGGAAGCCATCGGGAGCTTGCCCAAGGATCTGTCCGTCCTGCTGATCGAGCACGACATGGACCTGGTGTTCCGGTTCGCGTCGCACATCATCGTCCTGGTCGCCGGTGCGGTGATGGTCGAGGGGACGCCACAGGAAGTCGCTGCCAACGAGCAGGTCAAGCAAATCTACTTCGGACGAGACAGTCATGCCCAAGCCCACCATTGAACTCCGGTTCGACGACGTCACCGCAGGCTATGGCGGCCTGCCAGTGCTCGAGCATCTGAGCTTCAGCGTACGCGAAGGCGAGCGCCTCGGTCTGATCGGACGCAACGGCGCCGGCAAGACCACGACGCTCGCGACAGCCGTGGGCCTGGCCGACCTGATGAAGGGGCGCATTCACTTCGGCGGCAACGACATCAGCAGCGCGAGCACCTACGCACGCTCGCGCGCTGGCCTCGGTTACGTGCCGCAAAGCCGCGACATCTTCCCCTCACTGACAGTAGAGGAGAACCTGCTGTCGGGCCTGCAGGGACGCTCGGCCAGCGTTGCCCTGCCCCCGATCTATGCGCTGTTTCCGCGGCTCAAGGAGCGCCGACGCAACGGCGGCACGCAGCTGTCGGGTGGCGAGCAGCAAATGCTGTCCGTGGCACGCGCACTCGTCGGGCAGCCGCGCATCCTGTTGCTCGACGAACCGCTGGAAGGCCTGGCGCCGATGGTGCGCGAGGAGCTGATGGACGCCATCGTCCGGATGAGCCATCAGCTCGGCGTGGGCTGCATCATCGTGGAGCAACACGTGGATGTCGTTCTCGAATTTTCCAACAATGTGATCGTGCTGGAACGCGGCTTGGCCGCCTACTCCGGGTCAGCGGCTGTACTGAGCGGCGAAGAGGCATTGCTGAACCGCACCATCGGCATCCAGAAGTGCTGAAGACGAATTCATCGTTGGTTCAACGTGACCTCGAAAGGAAGGCCCACTCTCACGAGGCGATGCGCACCGCTGATCGACTCGGCGCGGTCGAACACTGAAGCCACCGATCCGTCGGCTCCGTTCGACTGCTTTTTGCGGGCGAAGGAGCGCAGCAAGTTTCTTCTCGGCGTGCATGACGACCGCGCCGTTCCACCGTTCACATTCACATCGTCATAAGGATCCGCACATGACGCCCTCTCCTCATTCACCTTCAGAACTGCGGCAGCATTGGCGCTACGTCCTGGGTTGCTTCCTTGGCTTGGCTAGCGGCGTCTCATCGCTGTACTTCTACAGTTCAGGTCTGTTTCTGAAGCCGCTCGCCGCCGAGTTCGGGTGGACCCGAGGCACCGCGTCCCTGGGCTCTCTGATCAGCAGCGTGCTGCTCGGATGCGCGGCGCCGTTCATCGGGCAGGTGATCGACCGGTACGGCGCGCGACGCGTCACCCTGCTCTCCCTGGTGGGCTTATCGACCTCGTTCCTGCTTCTGGGCGTTTGGACACAGGGGTTGGCCAGTTTTCTGGCACTGGTCACGGTCCTGACACTGCTCGGTGGCGCGACCTCGCCCTTGTCCTTCACGAAGATCCTCGTGGGCAAGTTCTCTCGGCAACGCGGACTGGCGCTGGGCATCGCCATCACCGGAACGGGCGTCGGGGCCATCCTGATTCCGCTGATCGTCACGCCGGCCATCACCCATTTCGGATGGCGCGCCACCTACCTGGGCCTTGCGGCGGTTGTCCTTGTACTCTTGCCATTGATTGCCTACTTCCTGCGGGGCGCGGATGCGGCCCCTGCAGACAAGGGCCGCCGTGCCTCAGCCGGAAATAATCTGAAGGCGCTGGCCGATCCGCACTTCTTCCGCATTGCCGCGGTCTTCCTATTGTGCTCGGTCGGCATCTTCGGCACGATCGTGCACGTCGTTCCGATGCTCACCGACCTGGGGCTTTCCCCGAACCGCGCCGCCAGTCTCGCCAGCATCCTTGGCGTGGCGGTCATCGTCGGACGGATCGTCACCGGCTTTCTGCTGGACGTGTTCGATGCCGCTCGCTTGTCGGCGACGCTCTTCATGCTGTCTGCCACCGGCATGCTGCTTCTGGCAACAGGCCAACCGGCGCTGGTGCTTCCGGGGTTGCTCATGACAGGCTTCGCGGTCGGCGCGGAGTTCGACCTCGCAGCCTATCTGGTGAGCCGAAAATTCCCGCTAAACCTCTACAGTACCCTCTTCGGGGGCGTCTATGCCACGGTGGCCATCGGTGCCGGCATCGGGCCATTCCTCGCGGGACGGCTCTTTGACATTTCCGGCAGCTATGTCTCGTGGCTCTGTCTGGCAGCGGGACTGCTGGTTGCGGCCGCAATGCTCTGCCTCACGGAGCGTCCGATCGACAAGCACGCGAGCGGCACGACCGCAGCGGCGGGTCCGGGCGAGCGCTGAGTTCGCTGCGCCTTCACTTTGGTCACGATGCACAGTCTCCGTGCGCTCCTGGGCCCGCTGCGCGTGTTCGATGCAGTGTGCCGCGCCAAGGGGATCACGCGCGCCGCTCAGGTGCTTCATGTGACGCCCGGCGCAGTCAGCCAGCAAGTCAAGCAGCTGGAGGTCGGGCTCGGAGCGCAGCTGTTCCAGAAATCCGGCCGCGAGATCGAACTCACCGCGGTGGGCAAACGACTGGCCCACCGCGTCTCGGATGCTTTCGATCGCCTGAACGATGCGCTCAATGACGTGGTCGATGTCCAGCTGGACAAGCGGCTGCGCCTGAAGGTGACGCCGAGCCTGGCCATCCGATGGTTGGTGCCTCGCCTGCGCGGCTTCTACGCGCAACACCCCGACGTTGACCTGGAGATTTCGACCATTGCAATGGCCGACGACATCCGGCTCGAGGGCGCTGACTGCGCGATCCGGCATGGCATGGGAGAGTGGGCCGATGTCGAACTGGATCACCTCTTCGACGACGAATTTCTTCCCGTCTGCGCACCCCACCTGGCCAGGCATTTGAAGACACCTCAAGACCTGCTGCAAGCCAACCTGCTGCACTCGATGATGCGCCCGGAAGCCTGGTCGCTATGGTTCAGTTCGGCCGAACTTGTGGATTCCCCGCGTCTGCATGGAATCACCTTGGCGAATGCTGCGCTGTGCTACCAGGCAGCGGCCGATGGGCTGGGGATCGCCATCGCCCAGCGCGCCTATGTGGACGATGACCTGCGCAGCGGGCGGCTCGTCATCGCCGTGGATCACGTGGCCAGAACGGAGTCGGGGTACTACCTGGTCTGCGATCCCCTGAAAGCGGCAGAGACTCCCGTGAAGCTCTTCAGAGATTGGATCCGTTCTGTCCGGTAGCAAGGGGTATCGAAGAAACCGTCAAAGACTGATCGCCGCGATCCCCGCCAGCACGATCACCGCGCCGGCCATGCGGCGCGCGAGATGACCCTCGCCAAACAGTCGGCATGCGACGAGTGAGCCGATGACGATGGACGACTCGCGCAGCGGCGCGACGAGCGCCACCGGCGCCTTCAGCATGGCGGTGAGAACGAGGATGTAGGCGAGCGGGGAGAACACAGCCACGATGAGAATCGGCACGGCGTCGACATGGATGGCCGCTCGGATGCGATGGCGCCGGCGCAGCAAACTGGGGGTCAGGATCAGGCTTTGCAGCAGCAGCGTGGCCGCGTAGTAGCTCACAGGCGCCAGGTGCAGCGCAACGACCGCGTAGCCGTCCCAGACGGTGTAGGCGGCGATGGTGGCCCCCGTCGCGGCGCCCCAAAGCAAGCCCTGCAGCGGCCGGCGGCTTGCGCTCCTGAACGGGTTGCCGGTGACGACGAGAATGCCCGCCACGACCAGCGAAGCGCCGAACATCGCCGCAACGGCGAGCTGTTCGTCCAGGAGCAGGATCGCGAACAGCATCGCCAGCACCGGCCCGGTGCCGCGGGCGACCGGATAAACCACCCCCAGCTCGGCGCGTTCGTAGCCGGCCTGCAACGTCAGAGAGTAGGCGGTGTGCAACACGGCCGAGACAGCGGCGCCCGCCGCGAGTTGCCAGCCGAGCACCTGCTGCCCATCCGCCATGAAGACGAGACTGATCGGGACACACAGCAGCGCCGAAGCGTAGGTGTAGGCGCAGACGAACAGGAAGGCATCACCGCGCTTGTACTTCGAGGCCAGGTTCCATACCGCATGGGCGAGCGCAGCGGCGAGGACCATCGCGACGGTGCCGGGCAGCATCAGGCGATATCGGGCAGGTCGATGCCCGCCCGTTCGGCGCGTCGGCTGCGCTGCGGGTCGCGCAGCGCGACAGCCGCGACCAGCGCGTCGATCACCACGAGCTGCGCCAGCCGACTCCCGGCCGCGGCCATCTGGGCCGTCAGTGGTGCCCCGCCGACGACAAGCGCGATGTTCGCGAGGCTCGCCAGCGGCGTGCCGTACTGGTTGGTGACGGCGATGAGCGAGGCGCCGGCAGAAGCTGCCGCATCGGCGATGGCGAGGGTCGTCGAGGTGCGTCCCGTCGAACTGATGGCGATGACGACGTCACCGGGGCCCAGGAGCCGCGTCGCGATCATTGCCGACAGATGGTCCGCGATGCCGATGCTCGTCACGCCGACCGCGCGCAGTCGGAAGACCGCATCGGCGGCGACCGTCGCGGAGGGGCCGGCTCCGAATGCGATCACCTGGTGCGCCTGCTCGATAGTGCTGACCGCCCGCTCGAGCGCCGACAGCTCCAGGGCGCCGCCGAGCGCCGTCAGTGCGTCAGTGCCTGCACGGATCGAAGCCTCGAGCACCGCAGCGGTCGTCGCATCCGCGGTGAGCACGTCAGATGGTGCGAAGAACCCGGTGGTACCGCGGGCACGTGCGATCTCGATCTTGAGTTCGGTGAAACCGCTGAACCCGATCGCACGCGCGGCGCGGATCACGCTCGGCGGCGAAACGCCAGCGCGGGCAGCCACCTGCGCGGTCGTGCTCACGCCCACGAACAAGGGATCGGCGAGCAGGAGCTCAACGACCTTTGCCTCGCTGGCCGCCAGATCGCCAGTTCGGGCCTGGATGCTTCCGATCCATTGCAACAAGCGCTCGTTGCCCGAAATTCTATTACCATTTTCTTTCATATTAGGTAATAGATTACATTACACCGGTGACGAGCGCAAGCACAGCGTGTACGGAACGCTGAAGGGACGCTCGAAGGAGTCTGTGTTCATGAATACAACAAGGGCTGCATCCATCGCGGTCGTGGGTCCGGGTGCCATCGGCACCGCGATCGCGGCGGCACTGCACGAAGCCGGTCGTACACCGTTGCTGTGCGGCCGCACACCCCGGGCGCGCCTGACGCTTCACGATGGCGATCGCCTCATCACCATGCCCGGCCCGGTGCAGGTGGATCCCGCAAGAATCGGCGGGACGGTTGACCTCGTGTTTCTGGCGGTCAAGGCGACACAGATCGAGGCGACGGCAGACTGGCTCACCGTGTTGAGTGGCCCGAAGACCGTCGTGTGCGTTCTGCAGAACGGCGTCGAGCAGCTGGAGCGGGTCGCTTTGCATGCCCGGGCCGGGCAGGTCGTTCCCGCGGTCGTGTGGTTCCCTGTGCAGGCCCAAGCCGACGGCTCGGTGCGCCTGCGCGCAGACATGCGCCTGAGCCTGCCAGACACGTCGCACGCCCGCGTGGTGGCCGAGGCGCTGCAAGGCACACGCTGCCGGGTCGAGCTGGCCGCGAACTTCCACGCGCTGGCCTGGCGCAAACTGCTGCAGAACGCGGTGGCCGGACTCATGGTGCTCACGCACCGCCGCAGCGGCATGTTCGGCCGGTCCGATATCGCCGCGCTCGCCCTTGCCTATCTGCGGGAATGCCTGGCCGTGGCGCGCGCCGAAGGCGCAGAACTCGACGACGGGGTGCCCCAGGAAATTCTCGACAGGTTCCAGACCTCTCCCGCAGACATGGGCACATCCATCCTCACGGATCGCGAAGCCGGCCGGCCGCTCGAATGGGATATCCGCAACGGTGTCGTCGCGCGTCGCGGCCGGGCTCTAGGCCTCGCGACGCCGATCAGCGATATCCTGGTGCCGCTGCTCGCGGCCGCGAGCGATGGCCCTGGCTGATCCTGCGGCCGATGCGCGCACCGTCGCGCCTCTTCCTCTGCGGCGCCCGCAATCCTCCGTCGAGTTGCTGTCCAGCCAGTGTGCGAACACCGGCCTTCGCGGCCCCCCTAATCCGCTTTGAATCCCGAAGCCTTGACCACCGGCTCCCAGAAGGCGCGCATTTCGCCGAACCGGGCTCGAGCCTCGGCCGGCGAGCTTCCCGCCTCCACGAAGCCGAGCGTGCGGATCTTGCGCGCGAACTGCTCGGTTGCCACCGTTTTTCGGATCGCAGTGCTCCATTCGGAGACGACGACCGCAGGCGTTCCAGGCGGCAGGCAGATGGCCAATACGCCCACCGCGGTGAGCTCCTTTCGACCGAGTTCGCCGAACGTCGGAACGTCAGGCAGAAGCGGCGAGCGTTGCGCAGAGGTGACTGCCAGCACGCGAAGCTTGCCGGCGTTGTGATGCTGCGCGAAGTCTCCGACCGTCGAACTTCCCGCGGCGACATTGCCACCGACGAGATTCACGATCATCGGGGCTGCGCCCTGAAACGGCACGTCCTGCAGCGGTGTGCCGATGACCTTGGCGATCTGCAATCCCAGGAAATGGGTTGGGCCTCCCGATGCGGCATGGCCGAAGTTGGCATGCTCGGGATGGGCGCGCACCCATTGAGCATATTCGGCAAAGGTCTTGACGGGGGAGGATGCGGGTACAGCCAGCGCCATCGGAAACTCGACCACCGTCGACGCCGGCAGGATATCCCGCTGCGCCGCGTAGCTGAGCTTGTTGAAGACGAACGGATAGATCGACTGCAGGAAGTCAGGACACAGCATGGCCACGCTCCCGTCGCTCGGCGCGGCACGCAGCGCATCGACCGCGATCTTTCCACCAGCGCCGGGTTTGTTCTCCACCACGACCGTGCGATGGAGCGGCTCATGCAGCTGATCCGCAAGCGCTCGTGTGACCACATCGAGTGTCCCGCCAGGCGAGAAGCCCACAAGAATCCTTGCGGGCGGACGGCTGGCCGACTGCGCCATGGCCGACGACGTGCCGAAGGACACGGCAACGATGAGTGCGAGGCTGCAGAGCCAGGCGGTACTTGGTTTGTTCAAGAGTTGCTCCAGGGAAATTCAGCGAGGTCACGTCGCTTGCTGTGGCCTCGGCACGAGGCCACTCGGGGGTTCGAGCGCGCAGCGACCCACGACGCTTGGCGCCTGTGTGCGAGGCACAGTCAGCGCCCGCGAAAGACCGGAGCGCGCTTGTCGGCGAACGCACGGCGTCCTTCCAGTCGGTCCTCGCTGTCCCTGAGCACGCCAAAGGCCTGGCGCTCCAATTCGAGTCCACCCGCAAGCGGCAGCTCCCGTCCGGTCATGGCCAGACGCTTGGCTGCGGTCATCGCCAATGGCGCATTGGCAGCCATTGCGCGTGCCAGGTTGACCGCCGTTTCCTGCAGCACGGAAAGGGGAACGACCTTGCTGACCAATCCGATTCGCAACGCTTCGTTCGCATCGATGCGCTCGCCCGTCAGCAGCATCCACATCGCGTCCGACTGGCCCACCGCGCGAATCAGGCGTTGCGTCCCACCGGCGCCTGGGATGCTGCCGACGCGCACTTCCGGCAATCCGAACTGCGCGTTGTCGGAACAGATGCGGATGTCCGCAAGCAAGGCCAGTTCCAGTCCGCCGCCCAGGGCATAGCCATTGATCGCGGCGATGACAGGCTTGTCGGTCTGCAGCGTGCCGAAATTGGAATGTCGGGTGCCAGCGCGAAAGACCTGTCGGGCTGCGCTGTCGGCAGGCGGCATCGTCTTCTTGAGGTCCGCACCTGTGCAGAACGCACGCTCGCCCGCGCCGGTCAGAACGAGGACGCGGATGTCCTCGTCGATCGAGATCTCCTCCCAGATCGCGAGCAACTGCTCGTTGGATTCCGGGTCGATGGAATTCATGGCTTCGGGCCGATTCAGGGTGACGATGGCGACGCCATCCTGGACTGTCTTGACGATGGGCATGGGTGTGTCTCAGTTCGAAGGAGAGTCGGCGGCGATGACCGCCTCGATGTTTGCTGGCGGCATTCCCAGTTCGAACAGCACCTCGCGCGTGTGCTGTCCGAGTGTGGGAGCGGCCCGTCGCGCCTGAGGCCGCTCGCCAACCGCACCGATGACGCTGCGTGGCATGGTCAACGCACCTGCGACCGGATGCTGCAAGGTCTCTGTGAGCGCCGCTTCGACGAAGGGCGCGGATTGCGCGACCTCGGCATAGTTGTTGATCGGCCCGCAGATGATGTCCACGGCCGCGAACTGCTCGAGCCAGAAGGCACGGGGATGCGCAAGCATGCGTGCTTCGAGCAGGCGCAACAGCGCCTCGCGGTGCTGCAACCGATTCTTGTTTTCGGCGAAGCGTGGGTCCGATGCGAGTTCAGGCGCACCGATGGCGGAACACAAGGCCTGCCATCGCGCGGGGTGATAGGCCGCCACCATGATCCATCCGTCGGCGCAACGCAAGGACTCGTTCGGCGTCGAATACGGCGCTGCGTTTCCCTGCGGGCCGGGCACCTGGCCATCTGCGAAATAGGACGCGAAACTCACATGCTGCAGCGCGATGGCGCTGGCGAACATGCTTGCTTCCACATGCTGGCCCAGCCCCGTGCGTTGGCGATCCGCGAGGGCAGCCAGGATCGAGATGGTTGCGAACGACCCCGTGACAAGATCGACCACGGGCACCGGCACCTTGCACGGCTGGCCGCCGGGCGCGCCGGTGACGCTCATGAGGCCGCTCACGGCCTGCAGCACGCCATCCACCCCGGGCAGGTCCCTCGCGGCCCCGTGCTGACCGTACGCGGAGACAGAGCAATAGATCAGCCGCGGATTGGCCGCAGCCACCGTGGCGTAATCAAGCCCCAGGCGTTCCATCACGCCCGGGCGGAAGCTTTCCACCAGCACGTCCGCCTGCGCGACCAGCTGCAGCGCCGCTTGCCGGTGGGTCGGCTGCTTCAGATCGAGCACGATGCTGCGCTTGTTGCGATTGAGCGCCAGGAAAGGAACGCCCTCGCCATGAACCCATGGCGACAGCGCTCGCGACAGATCGCCTGTGGGGGCTTCCACCTTCACGACGTCGGCCCCGAGGTCGGCCATGCACAGCGTGCACGTGGGACCCGCCATGACCTGGGTGAAGTCGATCACCTTCAATCCGCTCAATGCATTTGCGAGCATGCGACCTTCGATCTCGTTGGATGTTCTTCTTGGATCCGCATCGGTTCACTACACCGACGGACTGCTGAGACTGCGTCCACCGCAAACGTAAAGCAGCTGCCCCGTGACGTAGCTGGAGCCTGGTTCCGCGAAGAATCGAACGGCACGACCGATGTCTTCCGGCTGGCCGATGCGCTCCATCGGCACGGTCTTGTGAAGACCCTGCCTGACCTCTTCGGTGAGCGTTTCAAACAGCGGCGTCTCGACGATGCCCGGGGCGATGGCATTCACGGTGATGCCCTTGCGCGCATATTCCAGCGCCAGCGAGCGGGTCAGGCTCACCACGGCGCCTTTGGAAGCGGAATAGGCCGCCTGGCCGCGATTGCCCAGCCAGGCACGCGAACCGATGTTGATGATGCGTCCGAACCGGTTTTCCGCCATCTGGGTTAAGACCGCCTTGGAGCAAATGAATTGCGAATGGAGGTTGACCTCGATCACCCGACTCCAGAACGCCAGGTCCATCTTGGAAACAAGCTTGTCTCCACCGATGCCGGCGTTGTTGACCAGGATGTCGATGCGGGCATGGGATGCCAGCAGTTGAGTCACCGTCGACTCCACCTGCTCCACGGAGCTCACGTCGACCTTGAAGGTCTTCACGTCGAACCCCTCGCTCGCAAGGCTGCGCTGGGCCGCTTGCAAGGCTTCGTCGTCGAAGTCCCACAGCGCGATGCGGCAGCCGCTCTGCGCAAGCTCGCGGGCGATGCCAAGGCCGATGCCCTTCGCCCCTCCGGTGACGACGGCGACGAGGCCTTGCAACGAGGCAGGCGCGGTTGGATTTTTCTGGTTCATGTCGACCCGATCAGAGCGAAAGAATGTGGATGGCGCAGGCGGCGTGATCCACGCCCCAGATACCGCCGCCAGTCACCTGCGTGAGGCCGATTCGCGCCCCCTGCACTTGCCGAGCTCCCGCGCGGCCTTGCAACTGCTCGCAGACCTCCACGATCTGTGCGACGCCGGTTGCGCCGGGCGGATGTCCCTTGGCGAGAAGGCCGCCACTCGGATTGACAGGCACCCGCCCGCCCAGCGCGGTCGCACCGCTGTGCAGCAACGCAGCCGCGTTGCCGCGATCGCAAAGCCCCAGCGCCTCGTAGTAGAGCAATTCGGAGATGGTGAAGGCGTCGTGCACTTCCAGCAGACTGAGATCCTGTGGTCCCACACCGGCCTGCTCATAAGCCAACTTGGCGGCACGCGCCGTGATTTCGGCCTCCGTCATATCGACCGGTGTGGTTTCGAACAAGCCGGACTGCACCACGGACGCCAGGACCTGAACCGGCTTTGCAACGCCTTGAGAAGGTCTGGTGCTGAGCACGAGGGCCGCTGCACCATCGACCACGGCGGGACAGCACTGCAGCAGCGTGAGCGGCTCGGCCACGGGGCGGGACGCAAGGATCTCCTCGCGCGTCGCCAGCTTTGCAAACTTGGCGATGGGGTTGAGAACACCGTGCTTTCGGTTCTTCACGGAGATGTCCGCAAGCGTCTCGATCTTGAGCCCGCGGTCGTGCATGTAGCGCCGCGCGCGCATGGCGTACAAGGCGGGCATGATCATGCCCCGCCTGTTGTTCCAGTCTTGCAGGCTCAGCTGCAGCGGCCCGCCGCCCAGACCGCTCAGATGGTCCATTCCGAACACCAGGACCGTGTCGTACTGACCGACCTTGAGCGCCTGCAATGCGAGATTCAGTGCGGTCGCGCCGCTGGAGCAGGCGTTGTCCACGTTGTAGACGGCGCCCCCGTGCGCATGCAGTTCACGCAGTGCACGCTGCCCCGGCAGCATGGCCCCGAGCGCGTTGCCGCAGTAGAACGCCTGTACGTCGGAGAGTCGCGTGCCGGCATCTTCCAGAGCGTCAAGAATGGCCGACTGGACCATGGCCTCTTCGGTGAGCTCCGGAAAGCGGCCGAAGTCGGTGATGCCCACGCCGGTGATCATTGGTGGCTTCATTTCATTGCTCCTGGAAAGCGTAGTCGGGTGTGCCGTCCGGCAATGCGAAGGGCACCACGCGCACGCGGCTTTCGATCGCAGGCGGGCTTCCATCGAACAGGAGCCGACCGAAAGCGCGAACGCCCGACTCGAAGTCGACCATCGCCAGTGCGTAGGCGGGCTTGTCCTTGCCGGGATGGACCACCGTGAAGCTGTAGAGGGACCCGGTCGAGCCGAGCTCTATTTCCTCGACCGGCTGGTCGTTGTGAACGAACTCGATCGGCGGAAACTGGGGGGGCAGCCCGCCTGCCTGCGTGGCCACAAGCACCATGCCGCCGGGGGTGTCACGGATGTGGGAATCCGTACGCTTGATGATCTTCAAAGGTGTCTCCTGTTCCGGTGGCGATGGCCACGGCAGCAGGAAGTGTGGTGACCCAGGGCCGCCCGGTCATTGGATTTGTGCTGCGCACTATTTAGCTTTCCTAAAGAGTCTCAAGCGTGTAGTTCTGCTAAAGCCAGAGCAGCCGAACTGCAAGGACGCGCGCCATGCGCACGCGCATACTGAATGAATGAAAGAACAAATCAGCGTTCCGGTCACCTTGATGCGCGGCGGCACAAGCAAGGCTGTTTTTCTCGCACGGCGCGACGTGCCCTCCGATCCGCAGGCGCTGCAGCGATTCCTGCTGGCGCTGTTCGGGAGCCCCGATGTGCGCCAGATCGACGGGCTGGGAGGCGCCGACATCCTCACGAGCAAATGCGCAATCATCGGCCCCCCGTCACGGCCTGACGCAGACATCGACTACACCTTTGTCCAGATCGGCATCGATCAGCCCAGCGTGAGCTTCGAGATCGTCTGCGGCAACATCTCATCGGCCACCGGCGTCTACGCGCTGCAGGAGCGCTTGATTCCCGTGCAGGAGCCCGCCACCACGGTGCGCGTGCACAACACCAACACTGGCAAGATTCTGCGCATGGTGGTGCAATGTGCGCACGGCGAGCCCCTCGTGGAAGGCGACACCGAAGTGGATGGGGTGCCCGCCAAGGGCGCCGAGGTCGCGTTGGACTACTCCGGCACCAGCGGGGCCACCACGGGCAGGTTGCTGCCCACCGGGCAGGCACGTGATTCGGTCTACGTCGCCAAACTCGGTCGCGAGATACCCGTGTCGATCGTCGATGTGGGCACGGCATGTGTGTTCATCCGCGCAGCGGATCTGGGCGTCACCGGCACGGAGCTTCCCGGTCAGCTCGACTCCGACATCTACGAAATGGCCGAGGAGGTCAGGCGCTGGGCCGCCGATCGTTGCAACCTGCCAGCGTCAGGAACCCTCACGCCCTACCAGATCCTCATCGGCGAAGCGCAGGACTACCGAACCATCGGCGGCGACCGAATCGTCAAGTCATCGGAGATCGACTTCGTGGCGCGCATGGTTCTCAATGGCGGCGCGATGCACAAGGCCTTTCCAGGCGGTGGCTCGGTCTGCCTTTCCGTGGCAGCACAGATCGCAGGAACGATCCCGGCTGAGGCGCGAGGCAGTCATGCCGGTCCCACGCGCATCCGCATCGGTCATCCGAGCGGCGTGATCGGAATTTTTGCGAACGTGGCTCGCGCTGCCGACGACGAGTGGTCGGTCCGAGAAGTGCACTTCACCCGAACCGCTCGGCGGCTGTTGGATGGCACCGCCTACGTGAGACGAGCCCTTCTCGAAGTGGACTGATCCCGCCGGACTGCCGATGCGGCAGTTCCGCAGACAGCGGCGCAGCGGGCCTGTGGTCACGAACCTTGGGGCCACACCGGTGGGCCAGCCGGGGAGCACGGACCGCCTGCGCTCTGCCAGAGCTCCCGTGTCGTTTTCATCCAGGCCAGTACGTCATTGGCGCCCAAAAATCAGACAGGAGATATTTCACATGCGCAAGAACACCACGGCCGAGGCATCGCGATGCTGACGCGCGACCTTTTTTCTCTGCAAGGCCGTACCGCACTCGTCACGGGTGGCTCGCGGGGCATTGGCCGCATGATCGCCGAGGGATTTCTGGCGCAAGGCGCACGCGTCTACATCAGCGCGCGCAAGGCCGCGGCATGCGATCTGGCGGCTTCGGAACTGTCGACGCACGGACACTGTGTCTCGCTGCCCTACGACGTCTCCACCGTCGACGGCTGCCAGGCCCTGGCCGCTGCCTACGCGCAGCATGAGACCACCTTGGACATCCTGGTCAACAACGCGGGCGCGGCCTGGGGAGAAGACTTCGATGCTTTCCCCGAAAGCGGCTGGGACAAGGTGGTCGATCTCAACATGAAGACACCCTTCTTCCTGACGAAGGCGCTGTCCGACCCGCTGCGCGCCGCGGCCAAGGAGCGTGTGGGGAAGATCATCAACATCGCGTCCACAGATGGCATCGGGCTCAATCCTCAGGAGAACTACTCCTACGTCGCCAGCAAGGCGGGCTTGATCCACCTGACGCGGCGCATGGCACTGCGCCTGGCGCAAGACAACATCGCGGTCAGCGCCATCGCACCTGGCGCGTTTCCCTCCGAGATGAACCGCAACGCGCGCGACCGCGGCGACGAACTGTCCGAACACATACCCGCCAGACGCATCGGCACTTCAGAGGACATCGCAGGCGCGGCGATCTTCCTGGCGTCGCGTGCAGGTGACTACGTGATGGGCGCTACCCTGGTGGTGGACGGTGGTGTGACCCACGCCCGGGCCTACAGGTGAGTGTGTCGATGGGATGGCCGCTGGTGTGCGGCGACGCGCTGACATGAAATCGCGTGTCATCCATCGACCCGAAAGCGGTCGTTGATGTAGGTGGCGGGCGGCTTTCCAAAAGCCTTCTTGAACATCGTGTTGAAGGCAGAGGGCGACTCATAGCCCAGGTTATAGGCGACTTGCTGGACGGTCGCGCCACCAGACAGCTCGCGAAGCGCCACGATCATCTGCAGCTGGCGCCGCCAGCGGCCAAAACTCAGGCCCGTCAGCGAGGTGCACAGTCGATTCAACGTTCGATCGCTCATGCCCAGTTCGCTTGCCCAGTTCGTCTGGGTCCTGCGATCGGAGGGATCGCGCATCATCGCCGTTGAGATCTTTCTGAGCCTTGCGTCCTCGGGCATCGGCAGGAACATTTCCTCCGTGGGCATCGCGCACAGCTGGTCGAGCAGCACCTGCGCCAGTCGATCGGTCGACCCGCCGGCTTCGTACAAGGGCGGCAATCCTGCGAGGTACTGAATCATCTCACTGAGCATCGGGCTGATGCGCAAGGTGCAGCAACGATCTGGCAATGGGGCAGCGCCAGGTTCGACGAAGAGGTAGAAGATCTGCGCGTTCGCCGTTCCTCGGTTGCTGTGCGGCGTGCCGCCCGGAATCCACACGCCCGCCTGGGGTGGGACCATCCACAGCGCGCCGGGCACCTCGCAGGAGACCGCACCGCGCAGTGCGATCACGAGCTGGCCGGACCGGTGCTCGTGCACAGGAATCTCTCGCTCGCGCGCCGCCACATCGACGCGCAGTGCCATCACGGGTACTGACGGTTCGTAGTCCAGACCTAGCTCACCGAATTCTGCGCTTCGCATGTTGAGAAAGTGGGTGTTGCTCCCGCCACGGGCTTGTTCGTGCATTGGAACGGGTGCTCTGTTCGAAGCGGTTTCGATCGGCCAAGGCACGCAGAGGGACCGCTCTTCCTGCTGCTGCACCGAAGGCATCGCCGCCGCGCTGCAGCGCCTGTCGCTCGGACGTGCTGGCGGGCAAGGCCCACTTCAGGCCTCACACCGAGTCACGACATCCGCGCTGACGCAGGCTCCGCATCGTTGCCGGGGCACGCCTTCTGCGCGATGACCGAAAAGAGAAGTCATTCGTCCAACTTTGCAATTCTCGGCGCATGCGCCGATCACTAGCATCGTCGCATGAAAATGATTCTCAATAAGAACGAGATGGTTTCGGCCCAGCCACTGCTCATTCTTCTCATCGGGCTGGTGCTGACGGGCGCGGTTCGCCGATCATGGGACACCGCCGGCGGTGCCCTTCCGGAATCGATCTCGCAATGCTTCAGCACGCTGCTGTGCCCAACGATTCCGACGCGGGAGCTGGCACAGCTGACGAGCACCGCTCACCCACGGCTTCGCGATTTTGCCAGCATCACTGTCGGCGGTTTGCGCTTGCGCTCGCGTTTCGCATGGATGCGCGCTCGTGCGATTTCTCGGGGCGCCGCGTGATCGCGCTGCCGCGTTTCTCTCGGCAGGAGTTGCTCTTTTCTCTCAAGAGCTTCGTCGCCGCCATGTTTGCGCTGTACCTGTCGAGCCGCTTCGGACTGCCCCGGCCCTTCTGGGCCATGATGACCGCCTACATCGTGGCCCATCCTCTGGCCAGTCATGTGCGCTCCAAGGCGCTCTACCGCTTTGCGGGCACCTTGCTTGGGTGCGCAGCAACCGTGGTGCTCGTTCCCTCGCTGTCCGGGTCCCCGGAGCTCCTGTCGCTGGCCTTGGCGTTGTGGGTGGGACTGTGCCTGTATGTGTCGCTGCTGGACCGCAGCGCGCGTTCTTACGTCTTCATGCTGGCTGGCTACTCGGCCGCTTTGATCGGCTTCCCTCTGGTCGAAGCGCCCGCGGCGATGTTCGACACGGCCGTCGCACGGGTCACTGAAATCGGGCTGGGCATCCTGTGTGCCAGCGTGGTCCACAGCATCGCGCTTCCTGCCGGCCTGGCCCCGTCCCTGCTTGGCGTGATGGATCGCGCACTTGGCGATGCGCGGCAATGGCTCACCGACCTGCTGCGCGAGCCGCCGATCGAAGCCAAGGACGCTCGAATGGCGGCGGACCGCCAGCGGCTGGCCCTGGACATCACACAACTGCGCCTGCTGTCCACGCATGTGCCCTTTGACACCCATCTGCGCTGGACCGGGGGCGCCATCGACGCCCTGCAGGACCGTCTGGCCGCCCTCACCCCGGTGCTCTCGGCGGTGGAAGATTGCCTGCAAGCGCTGTGCACCGCCACAGGCGGCGTGCCGGATGACATCGGCTCGACCTTCGCGCAGCATTCAGGCTGGCTGGCCCCGAGCGCGACGAACGCAGTAGTGGACGAAGCGCGCACCGCCTTTGGCGCCATAGCGGACGGTCCGGCCGCTTCAGCCTGGATCCGCGCGTTGCGGATCGATCTGGCAACCCGCCTGGAGGACCTGGTCGCGCACTGGGAGGCCTGCACCGCGTTGCGCGGCGATATCGACGCCGGCATCGCCGGGAACCCGGTGGCGTTGCGGCGCACCGCGGCTTTGGGTCGCAGGGTGCTTCACCTGGACAGAGGGCTTGCGCTGCGGTCGGCGATCACTGCGGTGTTGGGCACCTGCCTCTCGTGCGCGCTGTGGATTGCGGCGGGCTGGCCCTTCGGATCGGCCATGGCCATGGGCGCTGCCGTGTTTTGCAGCTTCTTCGCCACCCTGGACGATCCGGTGCCTGCCATGCACAAGTTCATCACGGCGCTGTTGTGGTCGTTGCCTGTGTCGGCTTTTTATGTCCTGGGGGTCATGCCGCTGGCACATGACTTCGGCATGCTGGTGCTGTGCATCGCGCCTGTGTTCTTGGTGGTTGGGTGCTACATGGCACGACCGGCCAGTTCCCTGTCGGCCCTTGGCATGTTCTTCGGCGTCGCCGGAACGCTCGCCCTTCAAGACACGGCCACCGCCGATTGGGTGAGCTTCATCGGCTCCAACCTGGCCTTGTTCGTGGGTGCGGTGATCGCGGCCCGCGTCACCGCGCTCATGCGCAGCGTGGGGCGCGACTGGACGGTCAGGCGCATACGCCGCGCGACGTGGCATGACCTCGCCGATCTGGCCGCCCATGCGCAGGACGCATCCGCCCGGGACGCCTTTGCCTCGCGCATGCTCGACCGGATCGCGCTGTTGGCGCCGCGCATCGCTCCCGACGGTCCCGAAGCGGTCCGGATCGCAGCACACCGCGCGCTGCGCGAACTGCGCATGGGGGCAGACATCGCCGCGCTGCAGGGGCATCGCGCGCGCCTTCCGGCAGGCCCCGTCAGCCGCCTCTTCAAGGAATTGGCGCTCGTCTTTCGCGCCCAGGTGGCAGGAGCACCACCGCGTCATGCGCCGCTGCTGCCGCATATCGATCGGCTGTTGCTCGATGCCCTGATCGCGGACACCGAGCGGCCTGCCGTCGCGGCACTCGTGGGCCTTCGACGCAACCTCTTTCCGGCCGCTCCCGCCGCGCTCCAACCATGATCGAAGTCAACTTTTGGGGCATGCAGTTGCCCTGGCTTTTGCTGCTGGCAGCCGGCGCGCTGCCGTGTGCCTGGGCAATGCGCCGCCTGCTGGCCATCGTCGGTGCCTACCGATGGATCTGGCACCCCACCCTGTTTGACCTTGCGCTGTACGTCCTGGTGCTCAGTGCCTTGGCTTGTCTCACCGGCGCAACCGCCACCTCGTCCTGATATCCGGACCGCTTCAACCCATGAAACCTGACGCCCTCCCTTTGCCCATCTCAACTTCCCGTCTTGCCCGTCCCGTCGTTCGTCTGTTAGTCACCGTGCTGATGGTGGCTGCAGCCGCCTGGGCGGGATGGCGCCTATGGGATCACTATGAACTCGCCCCGTGGACACGCAACGGACGCGTGCGGGCCAATGTCGTGCAAGTCGCGCCTGACGTGTCCGGCATGGTCGCGAACGTGGCGGTGCACGACAACCAGTTCGTTGCCGCTGGCGCCTTGCTGTTCTCGGTGGACAAGGCCCGCTTCGAGCTGGCGCGAGAGCAGGCCCAGGCCGCCGTCGAGACGCAGTGCATCGCGATCAGCAACCAGCGCATCACGCTCGCACAGGCGCAGCGCGAGAGCCAGCGCAATTCCAACCTGGGCGATCTGATCTCGCTGGAAGCTCGCGAGCAGTCGCGTCTGAAGGTGGACCAGGCCAAAGGGGCACTTCAAGCTGCCGAAGCGGCGTTGCGGCAAGCGCAGGTCGCGTTGAATACCTCGACGTTGAACCTGGAGCGCGCCCAGGTGCGCGCACCCACCGCGGGGCTCGTGACCAACCTCGACCTGCGCCAGGGCGCCTATGCGAGCGCCGGCCACCCCGTGATGGCGTTGGTTGACGCGAGTTCCTTCTATGTCGAAGGCTATTTCGAGGAAAACAAGCTGGCTCGGATTCGTCAGGGCGACCGCGTGCGGGTCACGCCCATGGGGGGCCCGGCACTCGAGGGCACCGTCGAGAGCATCGCCGCCGGGATCGCCGACCGTGACCGCAGCACCAGCGCCAACCTGCTTCCCAGCGTCAATCCCACCTTCAACTGGGTGCGGCTCGCGCAGCGCGTGCCCGTGCGCGTGAAGCTCGACCAGACGTCGTCTGGCACCCGTCTCGTCGCAGGCCAGACGGTCACCGTTGAAATTCTCGAGACCGCTCGGACCACGGCTGTCACGGCCCGAACTTCGGAAAACCGGGGATGACTGCCGTGTATCGACTTCTGGCCACCGTCGCGGCCGCAAGCGCGCTGCTCGCCGGTTGTGCCCACGCGCCCGTGGGACCGGACTACGTGCCTCCTGCCCCCCTGTCTTTCGCGCAATCGGCCTCCGCGGGCACCTTCCGATCTGCCGGCGGTGATGCGGCGGACACGACGCTGCCGCCGCAATGGTGGAGGCTCTACGACGACCGGCAACTGGACGCGTTGATCACACAGGCGCTGGAACACAACACCGACCTGCGGCAGGCCGTGGCCAACCTGGAGCGCGACCGAGCGCTGGCGGCAGAGGTGCACGGATATGAGAGGCCAACGGTGGCAGCCAGCGGTGGTCCCGGCTTCGGGCACGTGTCGGGCTTGAGCCTCCTGCAGCGCGACGACGAGCCGCCCAGCCGCGGCACATACAGCGCGGGGGTTTCCTTGTCGTATCAACTGGACCTGTTTGGTCAGCTGCGCCGCGCCATCGAAGCGGCCGAGGCCGGCACCGGCGCCGCGCAGGCGGCGTTGGACCTTGTGCGTGTGAACGTGGCCGGCGGGGTGGCGCATGCGTATGCACAGGCATGTTCAAGCGGCTATCGCTTGCGTGCAGCGCAGGCGTCGGTTCGTCTGCAGGAAGAGGCGATCCGAGTCTCCGAGCGGCTGCAGCGAGCGGGCAAGGTGGGGGAAACCGACATTGCACGTGCGCAAGGCCAGTTGGAACAACTGCGCGCGGCGTTGCCGCCGCTTCGCGCTCAGCGTCAAGGTGCGTTGTATCGGTTGACCACCCTGACCGGCGCTGCACCTCGCGACTTCCCCGCAGCAGTGGCCATATGCGAGCAGCCACCGCGTTTGACGGGACTGCTTCCGGTCGGAGACGGCGCAGCCCTTTTGCGCCGGCGGCCCGACGTTCGCCAGGCCGAACGCAGCCTCGCCGTCGCCACGGCCCGCATCGGCGTCGCAACAGCCGACCTCTACCCCAAGGTGTCGCTTGGCCTGTCTGCCAGTTCGGCGGGCTTCCTGGCAAGATTGGGAAACCGGGAGACGCTCAGCTACAGCCTGGGTCCGTTGATCAACTGGACGCTAGCCAACACCGGGGCTGCCCGCGCTCGCATCGCGCAGGCCGAGGCGGCCACCCGGGTTGCCGCCGCCCGCTTCGACGGGACCGTCCTGACGGCACTGCGCGAGGTGGAAACGGCACTCGATGTCTACGCCCGCGAACTGGAACGCCACGCTGCGCTCTCGGCCGCGCGAGATCAAAGTGCCATCGTCGTCCGGCAGGCGCGCAAGCTCTATGTCAACGGCAAGACCGGTCAGCTTGAAGCATTGGATGCCGAGCGCACCCTGGCAGCCAGCGAAGCCGCTCTGGCAACGTCCGCGGCCCTGTTGGCAGAGGATCAAGTCGCCGTCTTCATGGCGCTGGGAGGTGGCTGGGAAGCCGATGGGCTCCTCGTGAATGCCGTGCACTAGCGCACGCCTGAGCGTTTCTAAAAAGAAAAATGAGACAAGCGGAAAGTCCACAACGTCAGTCCGAGCGGGCCGGGATGCTTGATGGACGGGTTTAATCTTCTGAAGACCTTTTTGGAGGTCGCCAATGTCGGCAGCTTCTCGCGCGCAGCGGGCAAGCTGGGAATCTCCAAGGCCAGCGCAAGCAAGCATGTCGCGACGCTTGAGGCGCGCTTCAACGTACGACTTATGAACCGCTCAACGCGTTCGGTGACATTGACCGATGCTGGAAAGCTGCTCCAGCTTCGCAGCGCGCCGCTGATGGAGATGGTCGAGTCCACGCACAGCGAATTGCAGGCGCATGGCTCCCGCCCAAGCGGTCGTCTGCGCGTGGCGGGGCTTCACGGGCTCGTGCAGACCGATTTCCCCAGCCTGCTGAGCGAGTTCCTCACGCTCTACCCAGATGTCCATATCGACCTACAGATCGGAAATCGCGTGGTCGATCTCGTGGAGGAAGGTGTCGACATCGCCCTGAGGTTCGGGCGCATCGACGACGAGAACCTCATCGTGCGTCGCCTCCAACGCGTGGAACTGATCCTTTGCGCCACACCCAGTTACTGGGCCAGGCGCGGCATCCCTCAAACGATCGATGACATGCGACAGCACGACGTGCTGACTTACTCGCTATCGGGGGGGGCCCCGCACATTCCGTTCGAAGTCGATGGCGAGCCATACAACCTCCCGATCTACGGACGCATGGATGCAAACGACTCAAGCACTCTCGTCGCCGCGGCACTCGCCGGCATCGGCGCAGTGTGTGTGCCGGCGCTGCTGGCTCAGCCCTACACAGAACGCGGCAGCCTGGTCCCAGTGCTCAAGGAATTCATGCCACGTGACATCTGGCTCTACGCGGCGTACACGCAGCGCCGGCACAACAGTGCCGCCCTGCGCGCACTACTGAAACTGCTTGAAACGCGTATGGGAGGCGACGCGCCCAACCATCCGACCTAGAAGCAGAGGGCTGAGACACATCCATTCACAAGCGCCCGTCGCGTATCGCTCAATCTCGCCGAAGCAACCATGCCGTGGAAGTACAACGCCACGGCGCACTCCGCAAGCTGCGTTGCCACCTGAGCATGCGTCTCAAGCCATCGACACAGTGTTGCGCAGAATACGCTGCAAGATCCCATTGAACGCAGCAGGGCTACTCGTACTGCACCACCGTCCAGTCATGCGCTCTCCTACGGCGTTGTCCGCGTGCAGCGCCAGGCGAGTTCGTCGATCGCAAGATCTCGTGCAAGCATCAAAGCGCCCCGGTTGTGTCTATGTTCGGCGCGACGCTGCCGCGAAGCCCAACGCCGCGGACCAACCGACGATACCGAAAGGAACGTAAATACCCCTTATCGGCGACTGAGAGCGCGCCGCAAACAGTCGGAACGTGCTGCACCCAGGTCGGCACTCGAGTCTGCGAACGGCGGGTATGCAGCGATTGGCGACATCCATCGGCCTCACGCGAGTGGGTACTATCGGCCAAGACCAGTCATTCCCAATCACCCCCAACGAAGATGAGCCGCGTGACCATTTCTACAGCGCCGTGTGACCCGTCCGCCTCGTTGGTGAGCGAAGTTCGGCGAATTACAAACTTCGGAGTTCTTGACGTGCGAGACCGTCTTTCCGCCGGAAAGCCAGTGTTCGACCAAGAGCTTTTCTGCAATCGAACAGAAGACGTCTTTGCAAAAGCGCGAGCGCTGCTTTCGGCTCTGGAACGTGGCGGGCATCAGCCTCTTGTCAGTGAGGCTGGTCGGCCTATCACTCCGCAGATTATGCGAAATATCTTCCTGGCTTCCGAGGAGGGCGCCGAGGAGCTCCGACGGCTCGATGACTTGGGACATGTGTAGGCGACAGCAGAATTTGGCCAGAGGCAGACTCGATGCTTCTACTAAGCAGTAAGCTTCAAACCATGCCAGCAGCAAATACGCAGAAGTTCCGCTCGATAGTTCGGCTACTACTAGCACTGGTTCTTCCCGCGGTGCTATTGGTGACTAGCGGATGTGCTCCGATCGAAGTGAGGGAAAGTCGAAAGCTTGATGCCGTTTTGACTGCATCCAAGGGCGAGCCGCTTGCAGAACTAGCTCGGAAGTTGACTTTGCAGGGCTATGCCTGTACCGCAGCCCCCGAGGTTCCATCGAGCAAGAAGGCGATGCTGCAGTGCTCAATTCAGAGAGACAATCTGTGGCCTCCTTACTCCTGCGTCTTCCGCGTCAACCTGGAAGTCGAACCGCAAGTAAGTTCGAGCGAAACATCTCCAGTCATGAGCCATGCGTGCGCTGGACTATAGGCGGAATCCGGCCAGGACCCGACATTGAAAACCGACACCGATGTAGGTCTTCATTCAAAGGGAACCGCTGTCTTTTTGAAATCAAAGACATACGCCCGCACCGATCATTCAAAGTGGAACCCGTGTTTCACTCAAATGGAATCCCCGGGGATTTGCATCACTGGTTTGGAATTTTCGGCCAGCGTATTAGATCAAGGCGTGGCTGGCGACTCGCCCGCGCTGGCACGTGCACTTCCATTCCGACCTACAGCTCCTGACTTAATCGGGTCGAATGTTTATTCGCCCTCATCACCGACAAGAGCCCCCACCGCGGCTCATTCTCCAGCGTCAAGCAGCTCGTGCAACGCATCGAGCGCTCACCACCGCTTACAACCCCCGATGCCAGCCCTTCGAGTGGACCGCCATCGCCGTTCGGTCCTTGAAAAGCTACATCGACTTTGCTCACGTATCAACGGGACCGCACACTAGCGTGCGAGGAGCCGCGAAGCGGATTCAGCGAATGACGAATGCCACATTGGCCAACACATAGCCGACGGGCAAGAACACGCCGCCTCCCACGTATTGCAACTCCAGCGAGTCCTGCTGCCCTCCGGAAATCGACCCGGCCGTCCCGAGGGTGGTCGAAGTGCGGCGCGTGCCGAGTTGGATAACTGAGCCCGCCTTGGCAACGGCCACCTTCACGCCGTCGGCGCTGCTCGCGACCGCAGTCCAGGCACCGGCGTCGCTGGTCGCGCGCCAGGTCTGGCCGCTGTCGCTGGACTCGTAGAGGCGGCCGCCGCTGGTGGCGGCCACGACGTAGCGGCCGTCGGCGGACGTGGCGATGCCTCGCCAGTCCCGGTTGACGCTCTGCACTCCCCAAGTGGTACCCGAATCGGTGGAAACCCAGACGGCGCCCGTGTCCGCGGTGGCGTACAGGATGCTGCCGTCGGCCGACGCCGCGGCTGACCACCAGAACTGGCCGCTCGCGCGCGGGGTCCAGCTCACTCCATAGTCTGTCGAGACATACAGCTGGGCGCCATTGGTGGCCGCCACCAGAACCCGGCCATCGGCCGAAGAGGCCACGGCGCGCCAGGCGCGGTTCGAATCACGCGCCGTCCAGCTGCTGCCGCCGTCCGACGAAGTCCAGATCTGCCCGAGGTAGGCAGTCGCGACCAGGCGCGACCCGTCGGCGGAACTGGCCACCGCGCTCCAGGCTCGGGACGATCCGTCGTTGGACCACGTGCCGCCGCCATCGGTCGAGCGGAAAATCGCACCGCCGTTGGTTACGGCGACCAGCGCAAGTCCATCGCTGGAAGAAGCGACGCCACTCCAGACCTGTCCAGTGAGGCGCAGGACCCAGTTCGCGCCGGAATCGCTCGAGGTATACAGCTCTCCGCTGGTGGACACTGCCGACAGACGGGTGGCATCGGCGGACGAGGCCAGGCCGCTCCAGCTACCGGTGGGCGCCGCCGAGCGCCAGTCCAAGTCCGTTCCGCCGGGCAGGCCGCGCGTTTCGATTCGCTGCCCTGCGTTCTGCGCGATGGTCCACCCGCCGCTGCCCACCCCCACCACCTTGATCCAATCGCCCACTGTGGGCGCGGGCGGCAGCGTCAGCGTGACGCCGGCGCTCGCATTCGCCTGATAGCCGGTGTTCGACTCGGTCTGGACACTCGAGGCGGTGACGCTGACCCAGCGCGTGTCGGCCGGCGCGGCCGCGCACACGTAGGCCGTGGCCGTGACTTCTGCGGCATCGAGCACGCCGTTGGCGTTCAGGTCCAGCCCGGACTGCACCCGTTGACCGCCATAGGCGCAGGTGCCGCCCGGTGCTTCGGCGGCGAATGCGAGCAGGCTGTCGCGGCCATTCGACCCCGCAGCGCCTGTCGCACCCGGCTTACCGCCGCAGACGTAGGCCGAGCTGGTCACCTCCGCATCCTCAAGGACGTCATTGCGGTTCAGGTCCTTGCCGGCCAGCACCTGCGAGCCGCCATGTGCGCAATTGCTGCCGGCGGGCTCGGCCCGCATGCGCACCAGCGTGCTGAGGCCATCCACCGCAGCGGTGGCGTTGCAGATGTACTGGGTGGACGTGACTTCGCTGTCCGCGAGCACGTGATTGTTGTCGGCGTCCAGGCCGGCCTCGACGCGTGCGCCGCCCAAGGTGCAGTTGACGCCGACCGCCTCCGGCTTGACGCGCATCAGCACAGTGGATTCGCCGGATGGGCTGGATGGGCCGGCGGGCGCAGGCGCGGCGGGCTGCTGCGCGGGGGGAACGAAGAATGCCGGGTTACCCGCACCACCTCCACCTCCGCCGCAGGCGAACAGTGCCAGAGAGGCGGTCAGCCCTGCGGCTAGACGGGCATTGCGAATGATGTGGCAGGCGGGTCTGGACGAAGGCATGAGCGGGTGCAAATGGATATACGAGGCGCGAGTTGTGCTGCGCGGCGAAACGTAACGCAACGGATTGTAAGTAATTGATGCCGCGCAATGGAATCCTAAGAAGCTGGTAGAGGGACACGCGGCACGAGCCTGGAACTGCGGAGCGCCAATGAACCTTAGCGAGTGAATCCGGGCCCTCCTTTGTTGCTCCGCTGGCGCCATCCGACTTTCGCGCAGCGCGCCGTTGGGCCTTCGCAAATTTCGATTTCCAGCCATTGGACCCGCGAGTGTGTGCGCTCTTGCACCGACCTGGACTCCCGACCGGCTGCTTTGGGCGAGGTCCAATTTCTCAAATGGGCCCCAAGCAGCCACTCATCGAGCTGTCGGCACCAGCCCGCTGATAAAGAGCCTGTTATCGATCGTCAAGCTCACAAAGTTCTCTCAAAATGAGTGATGTTCGTCGTGAGTGCCTGTCACTGCGCCGCAGGGGCAGCAGTCGCGAGCGCTTTGATCACCTCGTTAGTGATGTCCACCGTGGGCGCAGCCATAACGGCATCCTGCAGTATCAGGTCGTACTTTTCCTGCTTGAAGATCTGCCGGATCGCACGGTGTGTCAGGTCCCATAGCTCGGCCTTCTGCTCGTTGAGGCGCTGAGCCACCTCTTCATTGAACTCAAGGAGCTTTCGCCTGAGGTCGCGTTCCTGATCGAGCAGTTCGCGCCGCCTGCGACCGATATCGTGTTCGGACAGCGTGGGTCCATCCTTATCCAGTTGGTCGGCCACGGCCTTGAGGTGAGCTTCCAACTCATCCAGTTGCTTCTGTCGAGGGCGGATTTCGGCAGCCAGCTTGTCCTGCATAGCCCTGGCGGGGAGCGACAGGAGCATCGCGCGCTCGAAGTCCACGTAGCCGATCTTAAGTTGCTGAGCCAGCGCGGATGAAGGAGCCAGAGAGAGCATACACGCCGCCGCCGCACCGGCGGCAAAGACAACCGCTTCACGGCGGGCCACCGCGCAGGCAGCCACCGCAATGGTCTGAATAAGTCTGTTCATTAGAATGCCCCTCCGACGTGGATGTGAAAGCACTGGATGTTATACGGCGCCCCATAAACAGCCGTTCCTACACGCAACGCTCAGACGTCATTGGGCAGCTCTGCAGGTTTCAAAAGCCTCTGTGTCGACTCTCTGTGAAGACGGTCACCGACCGTCCGCTTTTGGCCGAATTCTGTCTGACGCCTAAATCTTTCGCAGTTGCTCAGCAAGCACAACAAAACTGCTGCTACCTGCGGTGGACTCGACTCCCCAGGGTCGCGTCGTCGCAGCACGGACCACCAAGCGCCCCTCCGAATCAAGCCACTCTGACTCGACTTCACAAGCGATAACGCCAAGCGCGGGAAGCGACTCGATGTCGATCGCAGTCGCACTCACGACGGGCTCCTTCTCTACGAAGCGGTGAATCTGACCCATCGCATCGATCAAGAGGCATTCCACGAAAGCCGGAAACCCGCTGTCGTCAACCACTTGAGAGATTTCAACAGCGATGGCTTTCATGAGGCGTCATTTCTCCGTGCCAGAGGTAATAGTCGAAGGACCGGGTCTGGCCGAACCTTGCCTGTCAACGAAGAGAGGAAGTAGGCCCGCGGGGAACGCAATCGTAAGGGAAGGCCAGAAGATGTTGAATCGCATCGGCGATGGTCCACTGCTCGAAGCCAGGGGTGGCGATAGACCCATCGGGTGCGACCTCTGAAACGTTGAACCCATCTTCAACGTCTTCGTAGTAAATGGCCATTTCTTCAAGCTGCGCTACGACAAATACTGATTCGCTCACACCGTTACGCATGATCGAAGCGGTCCGAAACGGGACGCGAACACGGGCAAATTGCTGGGCGTATTCTGATGAACACTCGGAGAGCTGAGCGGACACCAACTCCTCCAGTTCGTCACGAGAAATCGGAGTCCAGCGGTTCATAGTTTTTGAATGAGAGCTCATGAAGGGTCTGAGGGCCTGGCGAACGGCCGGTTGTGGCCCCATGCAGCGTTCACGGGTCACTTTCCCGACGACACTGCCCGCTGAAAACCCCGCGCAAACTCGAGAAAGTCGTCAGCCACCTTGATTGCTGCTTCTGGCTCCATGCCGATCATCGGAAGCATGAAGACAGCGCCAACCGTGTCGAAGGCATAGATTTCACCACCACCGTTCCCAGCGATGGCCACGAAACCTGGCGCGTACACATCCACGCCCATCTCTGAATTAGCGGTGGCGACCTCATCTTCGCTCCAGAGGATCACGTAGTGTTCCTCACCCGACAAGTCAGCGAAGCCCTCAAACAGACCGTTCGTTTCGATGAAAACGCGGTAGACAGCGGGCAGCTGGATGGTCATTGGGAATGTCTGGTTATGGCCGGCTGCAGCCGGACGCGGCGGTCGTCAGTAGGCGCCGCCCCTAGGTACGCAGCCATCCGAGTCATGCAGCTTACCTTCAGCGAGCACGTTTTCCGTCTTGCAGACCTCGTTGAAGCTCCAGACCTCAAAGGCATCACCCGGAATTGCATGCTGTTCCAGATAGGCTTCAAATTCTTCGAGGTCCTCGAACGAAACGACACATGGACAACTTGCCCCTCGATAGAACCAGTGCTGAACAATGACAGGACCTCTAGCCAACGCATTCTTGATTTTCGCAAGGCTTGCTTCGGAAAGAATCTTGGCTCCTTCCTCAGTCCAATCGTCGGGGGCGTGGCGATCAGGAATTCGTTTCATAGGTTATCGCGAGAAGTGATTTTTTGGACTCGACCACTCCGAGAGTAGACCGTGTTGAGCGGCCGCTCTTGGCCGGTCGCTTAGCGGTTTCGATGCAAGCATCTCAGATGCTTGGTTACGGCTGGCGACCGAATCTCAGCCCACGCCCAGGCCGAGCAGACCACGCGAGCAGAAACACCGTAGCGCTCAAGCCAAGGCCAAGTGCCGCGAAGCCAGCGAAGTTCGTCTCCACAGACCCGAACCTCGCACACGTTGGGGAGAAACCACGCTTCCCTGGCAAAGATATAGCGTCGCAGTGCGACAGATTGGCAGGGATTCTCCCGTAATCAGCTTGGTATCGAACTAAGGGAATCGCGAATGCTGCCTCAATCACCAGCGCGCTCAGCGAGAAGAAAGCCAGCACGAGGAAGACTTGCAAGAGCACCCATTTGAGCTTGGGCCTAGCTACCCCGGATGAAATGGGTGTCGATCTCATGGGTGGATTGGACGTCAGAGGCGAAGGTCTGATCTTGGCCGGTTGCCGAATCTTGCCCTACGCGGCATGCGGTTCAAATGAGCCCACTGTCGAGGCGAAGTGCGGGGGGAGCGCTGATGACTTGACTTGGCCAGACAGCCCTCGCGCAAGAAACTGCGCCATGCTCATCTTGAAATACTCGGGCGAATCGCTGCGTGGCACTGTGACGACTTCCCACACACCGCTCGCACCAACAGTGCTCCAGCAGAATAGATCCCCGTCGCGGAGTCACCTTCGACAGCGAGACGGTGGGGCATCTTTGCGTTGATGTCGAAGAGCGGCTTCGCCTCCTCTGACCACAGTCCGAATTCGTTCCTCAACTGGTGTCCGACCGTCATATGCAATCGCCAACCGGCCTCTTCCAGCGAACAGTTCCGAAGCACGTCCTTGTCCTCAGCGGAAAGAAGCCCTCGGGCTTTGGAGACAGCTTCATCAACCGTTCTTGGATAGATCATGGGTAGGTCTGCTTTTGGCCGATAGTACCCATCCGCGAGAGCGCGCCAAATGTCTGCAATCAGTCGAGGCTGTGTGAAAACGCATTGAATCCGTGAATACCGTCGCCTAGATTGAGACAACGCCACGAACTGGGTTGCCACATGAAGCGATTCATCGAGCCAGGGGATCGAAGCCAGATCACGCTGCTGCCA
>NZ_JBVASX010000022.1:0-79288 GCF_057814215.1 Variovorax sp. F042 | reverse complement strand
TTTCTACCTGATCGACCACCGACAGCTTAAAAGCCAGCGTGTAGTCCCGCTGCGTGCGTTTGATGCCTGATTCCATTGACTCGCCTTTTCTGAGGGAAAAGGTGTCAACCCAGGTCAGGACGGGTCATCGCAATGAAAAGAGCCCGCATCAGCGGGCTTTTTTCATTTGAGTCGAATGATGAGGCTCGACGTGTCCCAGCGTCGCCCGCCGGCCTGCTGAACGTCGGCATAGAACTGGTCGACCAGCGCCGTCACCGGCACGCGCGCGCCGTTGCGCTTGGCCTCGTCGAGCACCAGGCCCAGGTCCTTGCGCATCCAGTCGACCGCGAAGCCGTAGTCGAACTTGCCCTCGATCATGGTCTTGCCGCGGTTCTCCATCTGCCAGCTCTGGGCCGCGCCCTTGCTGATGACGCCCAGCACCGCCTCCATGTCGAGCCCGGCGCGCTGGCCGAAGGCGATGGCTTCAGACAGGCCCTGCACCAGGCCCGCGATGGCGATCTGGTTCACCATCTTCGCGAGCTGGCCGGCACCGCTTTCGCCCAGCAGCGTGACTGCGCGCGAGAACGCCATGGCCACGGGCTTGATGCGTTCGAATGCCGCCGCGTCGCCGCCGCACATCACGGTGAGCGCACCGTTCTGCGCGCCGGCCTGGCCGCCCGAGACCGGCGCGTCAATGAAGTGCAGGCCCAGTGCCTGCGCGGCCTTGGAGAGTTCGCGCGCCACGTCGGCCGAGGCGGTCGTGTGGTCGACCAGCACCGCGCCCTTCTTCATGCCGGCGAAAGCGCCGTCGCCGCCCAGTACCACTGAGCGCAGGTCGTCGTCGTTGCCGACGCAGCAGAACACGATGTCGGCGCCGGCGGCCGCTTCGCGCGGGGTGGCGGCATGGCGCCCGGGCGGGCCGAACTCGGCGGCCCAGGCCTGTGCTTTGGCGGGTGTGCGGTTGTAGACCGTGACGCTGTGGCCGGCCTTGGCCAGGTGGCCTGCCATGGGGCCGCCCATGACGCCGAGGCCGAGGAAAGCCACTGTCTGCGCGGGGACGGATTCGTAGGTGCGGGTGTTGATGCTGCTCATGGGGCGACAGCTTAAAGCCATTCCGCGACAGGTGCGATGGCCTCAACCTGTACGTGAACGTACAGGTTTGGGTAGAATGCCTCCACCATGACCGACCCGAGCCCCGCCAAGACCATCACCGTGCGCGATGCCGCGGCGCAGCTCGACGTGACGCCGCGCACGCTCAAGTACTACGAGGAGCTGGGCATCGTGGTGCCGGTGCGCAGCGAGGGCGGCTACCGCCTCTACGAGCAGGCCGATCTCGACAAGCTGGCGCGTGTGCTGCGCATGCGCTCGCTGGGTTTTTCGCTGACAGCCATCACCACGATGCTGCAGCAGCCGATGGAGGCGCCGGCCGAAGGCGGGCGCCCGCGGCTGTCGAACGCCTCGCTCAAGACGCTGCGCGAAACGCTCACCGGGCAGTTGGACACGCTCGATGCGCGCGTGGCGCAGGTCCGCAGGGAGCTCAAGGAGGCGGCTTCGCTACAGGCTCAATTGCGGCGCGACCTCGACTATGTGGAGCGTCGCCTGGCCGGCGAGCCGGTGGAAGAGGCGCTCGAACAGCGCCGCAAGGAACGGCCAGCGTCATGAACACTTCGGCTCTGGCGCGGCCTTCGCGCGGCAATGCCGCGGCCGCGCTGCTGCCCTGGGCCATCGGCCTCGTCACGGCCATCGACTATTTCGACAACGCGCTGTTCGCCTTCTTCGCCAGCTACATCGCCGGCGGCGTCAACGCCTCGCCCGACGAACTGGTGTGGGCTTCGAGCGCCTATGCGCTGGGCGCGGTGCTCGGCATCCTGCATCAGCATGCGTGGATCGAGCGGCTGGGTTACCGGCGCTACCTGGCCGTCTGCATGTTCGCCTTTGCCCTGGGCGGCGTGGGCGCGGCGTTGTGCGACAGCTCGATGCAGCTCACGCTCGCGCGCGCCGTGCAGGGCTACTTCGTCGGCCCGATGCTCGGCGCCTGCCGCATCCTGATCCAGATCGGTATTCCGCCGGCGCGTCGCGCCAAGGCGCTGAAGGCGTTCATGGTGCTGATCGTCTTCGGCGGCGCTCTGGCGCCCATCGCGGGCGCCTTTCTCGTGACCAACTTCGATTGGCGCTGGCTGTTCGCGAGCACCGCGCCGGTTGCGGCGCTGATCGGGCTGCTCGTGCTCTGGACGCTGCCCGACATCGGCGACGTCGAGCCGCACGAGCGCACCGAGCCGCACTACGTCGCCTACGTGGTGTTCGCACTCGCGCAGGCTGCGCTGCAGGTGGTGCTGACGCGCTCGCACTTCGAGCTGTTCACTGGCTCGCCAGCGCTGATCGGCCTCACCATCGCCGGCGTGGCGGGGCTCGCGTGGTTCGGCTGGCAGCAATGGCAACACCCCGCGCCGCTGGTGCGGCTGCATGCGCTGCGCAACGCGTCGTTTCGCGTGGGGCTGGCGCTCTACGTCGTCTACTACTACCTCTCGACGGGCTTCAGCTACCTGCTGCCGCGGATGATGGAAGGCGGGCTCGGCTTCACCGTGGGCAACACCGGCTATTTCACGGGCGCGGCCTCGCTCGCGACCGGGCTGCTGGTGTTCGTCTACCTGAAGTACTCGGCGCGGTTGGCGCGCAAGAAATGGCTCATCGTCACGGGCTTCGGTATTGCGGCGCTGGCGGCGTGGTGGCTGTCGCGGGTCACGCCGCAGGCGGGGCGCGAGGCCTTGCTGGTGCCGCTGCTGTTGCGCGGGCTGCTGATGCTGTTCGTCGTGCTGCCGGTGGCGAACCTCACTTTCAAGCCATTCGCGGCAGAGGAGTTCGCGCACGGCTACCGGCTGAAGAACCTCGTGCGCCAGTTGGCGATTTCATTCGCGACCTCGAGCGTGATCGCGCTGCAGCAGCACCGGCTGGCGCTGCACGAGGTGCGGCTGAGCGAATCGGCCAATCCCGCGAACGCGAGCTTCATGCAGGCGCTGGATTCGTTGACCCGTGGGTTCGCGGCGGCGGGCCACGCTGCCGGCGAGGCGCATGTCATGGCGCTGGGCACGCTGTATCGCACGCTCGAACAGCAGGCCACGTTCATGGCCTCGCTGGACGGGTTCACCGCGATGGCGGTGGTTGCGCTGGCGGCGGGAATCTTCGCTGCGTGGCAGCGAACGATCGATTGACTGCCGCCTAAACGATAGCGAAGTGCTCGGTGCCGGCGGCCAAGTCGGTGCTGCGCGCACGCTGGCTGTTCAGCTTGATCTGCAGCCGCAGGTCGTTTGCCGAGTCCGCGTTGCGGATGGCATCTTCGAAGGTGATCGAGTGGCTTTCGAACAGGTCGAACAGCGCCTGGTCGAAGGTCTGCATGCCCAGGTTGCGGCTCTTGCGCATGATCTCCTTGATCTCGCCGACCTCACCCTTGAAGATCAGGTCGGAAATCAGCGGCGTGTTCAGCAGCACTTCAACCGCGGCCACCCGGCCCTGGCCGTCTTCGGTTGGCACCAGCCGCTGCGAGACCAGCGAGCGCAGGTTCAGCGACAGATCCATCAGCAGCTGTGCGCGGCGCTCTTCGGGGAAGAAGTTGATGATCCGGTCCAGCGCCTGGTTGGCGCTGTTGGCGTGCAGCGTGGCCATGCACAGGTGGCCGGTTTCGGCGAAGGCCACCGCATGCTCCATGGTCTCGCGGTCGCGGATTTCGCCCATCAGGATCACGTCTGGCGCCTGGCGCAGCGTGTTCTTCAGCGCGGCTTCCCAGCTGTCGGTGTCGATGCCCACTTCGCGCTGCGTCACCACGCAGTTCTTGTGCGGGTGCACGAACTCGACCGGGTCTTCCACCGTCACGATGTGGCCGTACGAATTTTCGTTGCGCCAGTCGATCATCGCGGCCAGCGTGGTCGACTTGCCCGAGCCCGTGGCGCCCACCATGATGGTGAGGCCGCGCTTGGTCATCGACACGTCTTTCAGAATCTGCGGCATGCCCAGGCCGTCGATGGTCGGCAGCTTGGCGGGAATGGTCCGCAGCACCATGCCGACCTTGCCCTGCTGCACGAAAGCGTTTACGCGGAAGCGGCCGATGCCGGTCGGCGAGATCGCGAAGTTGCATTCCTTGGTGCGCTCGAACTCCGCCGTCTGGCGGTCGTTCATGATCGAGCGCGTGAGCGCCAGCGTGTGCGACGCGCCCAGTGCCTGCTGCGACACCTTGGTGACCTTGCCGTCGACCTTGATGGCCGGCGGAAAGTCGGCGGTGATGAACAAGTCGCTGCCGTTGCGGCTCACCATGAGCTTGAGCAGGTCGTTGATGAACTGGCTGGCTTGATCGCGTTCCATGATGTCTGTGCTCCGAAGGGCTGTGGATCAGCCGGGGAAATTCTCGGGAATCTTGGCTTTACCGCGGGCTTCTGCAGCCGAGATGGTATTGCGGCGCACCAGCTCTGTCAGGTTCTGGTCGAGCGTCTGCATGCCCGAGCCCTGGCCGGTCTGGATGGTGGAGTACATCTGCGCCACCTTGGCCTCGCGGATCAGGTTGCGGATGGCGGGCGTGCCCAGCATGATCTCGTGCGCCGCCACGCGGCCCTGGCCGTCCTTGGTCTTGCACAGCGTCTGCGAGATCACTGCCTGCAGCGACTCCGACAGCATCGCGCGGATCATTTCCTTTTCCTCGCCCGGGAACACGTCGATGATCCGGTCGATGGTCTTGGCGGCCGACGAGGTGTGCAGCGTACCGAACACCAGGTGGCCCGTTTCGGCCGCGGTCATGGCGAGGCGGATGGTTTCGAGGTCGCGCAGCTCACCCACCAGGATGGCGTCCGGGTCTTCGCGCAGTGCGGAGCGCAGCGCGTTCGAGAACGACAGCGTCATCGGGCCCACTTCGCGCTGGTTGATCAGGCACTTCTTCGACTCGTGCACGAACTCGATCGGGTCTTCCACCGTGAGGATGTGGCCGTATTCGTTTTCGTTGAGGTAGTTGACCATTGCCGCCAGCGTGGTCGACTTGCCCGAGCCCGTGGGGCCCGTCACCAGCACCAGTCCGCGCGGCTTGAGCGCGAGTTCGCCGAAAATCTTTGGCGCGTTCAGCTGCTCCAGCGTCAGGATCTTCGAGGGAATGGTCCGGAACACCGCGGCCGCGCCGCGCGCCTGGTTGAAGGCATTCACACGGAAGCGCGCAAGGCCGTCGATCTCGAACGAGAAGTCGACCTCCAGGAACTCTTCGTAGTGCTTGCGGTGCGTGTCGCTCATGATGTCGTACACCATGGCGTGCACGCCCTTGTGATCGAGCGCGTCGACGTTGATGCGGCGCACGTCGCCGTTCACGCGGATCATGGGCGGCAGGCCTGCGGAAAGGTGCAGGTCGGAGGCTTTGTTCTTGACGCTGAACGCCAGCAATTGGGTGATGTCCACGGGGCTCCTCGGCTCGAGTTCGGTGACGTTTTGATACGATTTTGGACGATTATGACGATGATTGGCGACGACCTCCAGCAAGTAAACAGCCGGATCGCAAAGGCATGTGTAACGGCCGGCCGCGACCCGGGTGAGGTGCGGCTGCTGGCGGTGTCAAAGACCTTCGGGCCGGAGGCGGTGCGCGAGGCGCATGCGGCGGGCCAGTCGGCCTTCGGCGAGAACTACGTGCAGGAGGGTCTGGACAAGATCGAAGCCCTCGCCGATCTGCGCGCCACCCTCGAATGGCACTGCATCGGCCCTCTGCAAAGCAACAAGACGCGGCCCGTGGCCGAGCACTTCGACTGGGTCCACAGCATCGACCGGCTGAAGATTGCCGAGCGCCTGTCGGCCCAGCGGCCGACTCACCTGCCGCCGCTCAATGTATGCCTTCAGGTTAATGTGGACGGCGGCGCCAACAAGTCCGGCGTGCCGCCTGAAGAGGCACTGGCGCTGGCACGCGCTGTGGCGGCTTTGCCACAGCTGCGGCTGCGCGGGCTCATGGCGATCCCCGAACCGGCGGCGGACTTCGAGGCGCAGCGCGCGTTGTGCCTGCGCGCGCATGCCGTGTACCAGTCGATTCGCGACGCGGGCATCGAACTCGACACGCTGTCGCTCGGCATGAGCGCTGATCTTGAAGCGGCGATCAGCGCAGGCAGCACGATGGTGCGTGTCGGCACGGCGATCTTCGGTGGGCGGGCACGCAAGCCCGCCTGAGGTCAGCTGGCGCGCTCACACCCCCAGCGGGAGGCGCGCGCTGCTCTTCACTTCTTCCATCACCGCATAAGTCCGCGTCTCGCGCACGCCGGGCAATTGCCACAGCACGGTGCCCGCGAACTCGCGGTAGGCGGCCATGTCGGCCATGCGGGTCTTGAGCAAATAGTCGAAGCCGCCCGCGACCATGTGGCATTCCATGATCTCGTCGCGCACCTGCACGGCGGCCTTGAACTGGTCGAACACATTGGGCGTGGTGCGGTCGAGCAGCACCTCGACGAAGACGGTGAAACCGCGGCCCAGCTTGTGCGGATCGAGCCGCGCCTCGTAGCCCAGGATGAAGCCGTCGCGCGTGAGCCGCTGTACCCGCGCCAGCACCGCGGTGGGTGAGAGCGCCACTGCCTCGGCCAGCTTGAGGTTGGTGATGCGGCCGTCCTCCTGAAGGATCTTCAGCAGCCGGAGATCGATGCGGTCCAGGTCGAGCATCAGAAGATTATCCGGCCCGAACGCTGATTGCTGGCGGAAGATGCGGCCTATGACCGCTGACCATAGGAGATAGAACCAAGGCGCTGGCGGCGGTCTACCCTGGCCTACCCAGGGCGCCGCCGTGCGCCGCCAGCTCTTTCGCGCGCTCTCAGCGAACCTGGGTCTGCGACTGTGCCGCCGCTTGCTGATTCTTGAGCTGGTCGACCAGTGCGCCGTAGGCGGGGCTCGCGCGCAGCTTGGTGTATTCGGCTGCCGCCTGGCGGTAGCCGGGCTTCGTCATATCGGCACCGGCTTCGCCGCTCTGCTGAGCTGCCAGGCCCGACTGGATCCACAGCCGCGTGTCGGCCGCCACCGCGGCGCGGGTGTTGGCCGAGACCACGACCGCCTCTTGCTGATAGCCGCTGGTGTAGCCCTGCGTGGGCGCGGTCTTCAGCCACTGCACTGCGTCGGCGGTCACCGCGGAGCGCGTCGTCGACGAGGTCAGCGGCACGGGACGCGGATCGCCCTCGGCGTAGTTGCCGGCGAAGCTCGGCGCTGCGATCACGCCCAGCAGGGCGGCGAGGGTGGCGGTGCCGAGCAGTCGGGTGGCGGAAGCTTGCTTGTTCATTCGGGACTCCTTGAGGGTGGTTGGGTTGCCTTGGTTGGTGAAGCCAACTCTACGAAGCGCATCCGCGGGGTCGATAACCCGTAGATGACGTTTCTGTCAGGTACATCGATGCGATGTGCCGCCCGGGGCTGCGAAACCAAACCTCTCTTGCATAACCGCCAGCGCGGCGCGCATAAGCCATGGCGCGACGCGCGGGAGAGGTCTATCGTTGCGGCCACCCGTTTAAACCAAGGGATCTCTCATGAGCGAAAAACTCTCCTTCGTCAATCCGACCGCGAACAGCCCGTGGGGCACCTATCTCTCGCAGGTCGACCGCGTCGTGCCGTACCTCGGCCCGCTGGCCCGCTGGGTCGAAACCTTGAAGCGCCCCAAGCGAGCGCTGATCGTCGACGTGCCGATCGAGATGGACGACGGCACCATCGCCCACTTCGAGGGCTACCGCGTGCAGCACAACATGAGCCGCGGCCCGGGCAAGGGCGGCGTGCGCTTCCACCCCGACGTCACGCTCGAAGAAGTGATGGCGCTGTCGGCCTGGATGACCATCAAGACCGCGGCCGTCAACCTGCCGTACGGCGGCGCCAAGGGCGGCATCCGCGTCGACCCCAAGAAGCTGTCGCTGCAGGAGCTGGAAAAGATCACCCGCCGCTACACCAGCGAGATCGGCATCATCATCGGCCCGCACACCGACATCCCCGCGCCCGACGTCAACACCAACGGCCAGATCATGGCGTGGATGATGGACACCTACTCGATGAACGTCGGCGGCACCGCCACCGGCGTCGTTACCGGCAAGCCGCTGCACCTGGGCGGCTCGCTGGGCCGCGTCAAGGCCACGGGCCGCGGCGTGTTCGTCACCGGCCGTGAAGCCGCTCGCCGCCTGGGCATGGACCTGCGCGGTGCGCGCATCGCCGTGCAGGGCTTCGGCAACGTGGGCTCGGTCGCGGCTGAACTGTTCGCGGAAGCCGGCGCCAAGATCGTCGCGGTGCAGGACCACACCGGCACCATCGTCAACACCAACGGCCTCGACCTGGCCAAGCTGATCCCGGTGGCCAACAAGGACGGCGTGGTCGCCTTCAAGGCCGGCGGCGACATCGTGCCGAACGAAGACTTCTGGAACGTCGCCTGCGACATCCTGATCCCGGCCGCACTCGAAGGCCAGATCACCGCCGAGCGCGCACAGAAGACCACCGCCAAGCTGGTGCTCGAAGGCGCCAACGGCCCCACGGTGCCGACCGCCGACGACATCCTCGCCGAGCGCGGCGTGCTGGTCGTGCCCGACGTGATCTGCAACGCCGGCGGCGTGACCGTGAGCTACTTCGAATGGGTGCAGGACTTCTCGTCCTTCTTCTGGGACGAAGACGAGATCAACGTGCGCCTCGACCGCATCATGATGAACGCGCTCAACCAGATCTGGGACACGGCGGACAAGCACAAGATCACGCTGCGCACGGCGACGTATGCGGTGGCTTGCGAGCGCATCCTGATGGCTCGTCAAGAGCGCGGCCTGTACCCCTGATGATTTCTTGACGCTCGGGGACGGTACGCTCGGGGGATGAGCACCATCCCCGCGCAGAAACTTCCTCCTCTCCCAGCGGACAGCGTCGCCCGCCTGCAGGCCCTGATGGCCGGCGGGCAGCGCAAGCTGCTGGGGCTGGTCGGCGCACCCGGTGCGGGCAAGTCCACGCTCGCGGCGGCGCTGCTCCAGTCGGTGGGTGCAGATCGCGCCCAGGTCGTCCCCATGGACGGCTTTCACCTCGCCAACGTCGAGCTGCAACGGCTCGGCCGCTCCGGCCGCAAGGGCGCGCCCGATACCTTCGACAGCGCCGGCTATGTCGCGCTGCTGCAGCGCCTGCGCGAGCAGCGGCCCGATGACGACATCGTCTACGCCCCCGAATTCCGCCGCGAGATCGAGGAGCCGATTGCCGGCGCCATTGCGGTGCTGCCGACGACGCAGCTTGTCATCAGCGAAGGCAACTACCTGCTGCACGCCGTCGGCCCGTGGGCTGGCGCGGCGGCGATGTTCGACGAGGTCTGGTACGTGGACATCGACGATGCGGTGCGCGAAGAGCGCCTGGTGCGGCGCCACCAGCAGTTCGGCCGCAGCGCCGAGGAGGCGCGCGCCTGGGTGGCGAGCACCGACGCGCCCAATGCACGGCTGATCGCGGCGACGCGGGTGCGCGCGCATCACGTGCTGCCCTGGTCCTGAAAATCTCGCGCGGCAGGGAACGCTGGCGCGCGGGCGCGCTCGAAGCCTTGCCGGCAAGGCGCCGGTTAGCATTCGCCGCTCCATGCCGTCCATGCACCTCACTTCTTTCCCAGTTGTTCGCGCCCGGGTTCTCGTACTCGGCCTGTTGTCCGCCCTTGTACTTGCCGGCTGCGGCAGCACATCGCGCCGCGTGAATTACGAGCCCGAAGCCTTCGGCTCGACCACCACCCACACCCGAGATTACGAGGCCACCGAGGCCCAGACCTGCGAGGCCGCGCGCCGCGCGCTGCTGAGCCAGGGCTACATGATCACGGCCGCCAACGCCGACCTCGTGACCGGGCGCAAGAGCTTCCAGCCGGCGGCCGAGGTGCATGTCGAGGTCGAGTTCCGCGTGGTCTGCGCGCGCGAGAGCACAAGAAGCGGCAAGGCCAGCAAGAGCACCGTGGCTTTTGCGACCGCACTGCAGGACCGCTACGGCATCAAGAAGGTGAACAACTCGGCCAGCTTGGGCGTGGGCGCGATCGGCTCGCTTTCGCTGCCGTTCTCGGGCAGCGACGACGCGATGGTGAAGGTCGCGAGCGAAACGCTGACCGACGAGCGCTTCTACGACCGCTTCTTCGCGCTGCTCGACCGTTTCCTCGAAGGCCCGGAAGCGGAGGACGAAGCCGGGACGCCCACGGAAACAACGCCGGTCGCCTCGCCGCCTGCTCCCGCTGCTGCCCAGCCCGCCGTCACCTATCCGGTGAACTCGTCGCCGAACCGGGGCTGACGCCGGGCTCCAAAGTACCAAGATTAGTCTTACAATCTGGGCATGGCTTCCACCATCCCGGATCCGGCGCAATGCGCCTCGCGCCTTCGCACCTCGGTGTCGCAGCTGACGCGCCAGTTGCGCAGCGGCAGCGCCGCGCCTGATGGCCCCAGCGTGGCCAAGCTCAGCGTGCTCGGCCAGTTGCATCGGCATGGGCCGTGCACGCCCACCACGCTGGCAGGGCTCGAACGCGTCAAGCTCCAGTCGCTGACCCGGCTGCTGGCCGAGCTGGAAGCCGAAGGCTGGATCGGCCGCACGCCGCACCCGACCGATGGGCGCCAATGGCTGCTGTCTCTCACGGCCGAGGGCATACGCCGCCTGAAGGCGCTCATGCGTTCGCGCGAGGCGGCACTGGCCGAGGTGATCGGCGCCACGCTCGATGCCGATCAGCGCGCCTTGCTGCTGCAGGCCTGCGGGCTGATCGACGGCATCGCCGCCGCGCTGGAAAGCAGCGATCCACCGGCGCCAGGAGCATGAACGGCGCCCCGGCACTGCAACGCCTGACTGGCCCTTGGCGCCATGGCCGCTGGCGTCCCGGCGTACAACTGGCAGCGGCGGTGGCCATCGCCTGGGGCGTCGCCACCGCGTTGCACCTGCCCGAAAGTTTCTGGACGGTGATGAGCGTGCTGATCGTCATGCGCCCGAGCGCCGGCTCCACGCTCGATGCCGGATGGAACCGCGTGAGCGGCACGGCCGCCGGCGCGCTGTGCGGCCTGGCCGGCGTCTATCTGCAGCACCACGGCGCGCCGATGCTGGCGACCACGCTGGCCGTCGTCATGTTGCTGGCGTTTGCCAGCGCGGCTGCGCCGGGCTTGCGCAGCGCACCGGTGGCCGCGTTGATCATCCTGTCGGCCGGCGGTATTCCCGGCCATTCGGCGCTGCAGGTTGCGCTGCTGCGCATGGCGCAGATCGGCATCGGCGTGGGAGTGGCGCTGGCGGTTTCGACGCTCGTGTCCGAGTACCACGCGGGCGCGCGTTTCGACGAGGGCTGCGCCGCGTTGCTGCACGGCATCGCGAAACGCATGGCCGCTGCGCGAAGGCCTGCCGGTGCCGAGGCGGAGCGCATTCACGCGGGCACGCGCGCGTCGCTGGGCCGGCTGGCCGTGCTGGCCGGCGGCGCTGACCTGGAGGCGCGGTGGTGGCGCCGCGGCACCGCCGGGGGGCACAGCGCCTATCGCGACAAGGCCCGGCTGGCGGCGCGCATCTTCCAGGACGCCGTGGTGCTGAATCGCGTGTTCCGGCAGATGCAGGGCGCGCAGGCCGACGCCGCATGGCGCGAAGCGGCGCAGGCTGCCGGTGCCGCAGTCGCCGGCATGGCCGATGCGCTCGCGGGCAAGGGCGCGCCACCGGACCTCGATGGGCTCGACCGCTGCGCGCAGGCGTCGCAAGACTCCCTGTCGAATGCACTCCTGGCCGCACCCCTGAGCCTGCTGCTGGACGACCTGCGCAACCTGCAGAGTGCCCTTGTTCGCCCACTGCCGGAGCAGCCCACCCACTAGAATCTTCCGAAAATCAATCGTTTCGGAGAGGGACGGGCATGGAAGATCAGTCGCAGGACGCGCGCTACGCGCCTCCGCAATCCCATGTGGAGGACGTGCTGCAGCCGGGCCAGACGCAGCCCGGCGAACTCGCAACGCGCGGCACGCGGTTTCTGGCCGCGATGCTCGATGCCGGCATCTCCATCGCCGTGATATGGCTCCTGGCGAAGTTCACGCCCATCAACCTCTGGGAGGACGACGGCCTCGGACTCTGGGAGCCACGCATCTCCAGCGCGGCCTCCGGCATCGTTCTCTACCTCGTTCTGCACGGCTATCTGCTGGCCACTCGCGGCCAGACCATCGGCAAGGCGCTGTTCAAGATCCGCATTGCCCGGCCCGACGGTTCGCGGGCGCAGATCGGACGCATCCTGGCCCTGCGCGACGGCCCGGCGTTCTTCACGACCATCTGGCCGCTGCTCGGGCCGATCTACGTGCTGATCGACAGCCTCTTCATCTTCCGTGCGTCGCGCCGCTGCCTGCACGACCAGATCGCCGACACCGTCGTGTTGCAGGCCTGAGCGAGCGCTTCGCCAGTGCGCCTCGACACGCTCTACACCGCCGAGACCCCGGAAGGCATCGCGCTCTCGCTGCGCCCGGCCGGCCTGGTCGCGCGCGGGCTGGCGTATCTCATCGACTTCGCGATCCGGCTCGGCATCTTCACCGTGATCTCCATTGCCGTCGGCATGATGGGCAAGATGGGCTTCGGCATCCTGCTCATCAGCTACTTCTGCCTCGAGTGGCTCTACCCCGTGATCTTCGAACTCACGCGCGCGGCGGCCACGCCCGGCAAGCGCGTGATGGGGCTGCGCGTGGTGATGGACTCGGGCCTGCCCGTGACGCCTGCCGCCGCGCTCACCCGCAACCTGCTGCGCGCGGCCGACTTCGTGCCGGCCTTCTACGGCGCGGGCATCGTGTCGATGCTGTGGCGGCGCGACAGCAAGCGGCTGGGTGACCTGGCCGCCGGCACGCTGGTGGTGTTCAGCGACCACGTGAGCCTGCACGGCGAGGTGCCCGCGGCCGAACCGCAGGCCCCCGCGCGGCCGCTGTCGGCGCGCGAGCAGATGGCCATCGTCTCGTGGGCCGGTCGCGCGACGCGCCTGACCCCCGAGCGCTTCGACGAACTCGCCCGCGTCGCCGAACCAGTGCTGGGCCCCGACACTTCCGGCGCCTCCGCCTCGCAACGCCTGCTGGGCGTTGCGCAGTGGGTGCTGGGCCGCCGCGCCGGCGCCGATGCGCGAGGAGGCGGGCGATGACGCCGCTCGATTTCGAAGCAGCCTACGCGCCGCTGTGGACCGAACTCGAGGCCGTCATCCGCGTGGCCGAGACCAAGCGCAAGTTCGACGGCGCGCGGCTCGCCACGCTGTACCGCCGCGTGTGCGAGCACCTGGCGCTGGCGCAGGCGCGCGCCTACCCCATTCACCTCACGCAGCGGCTCGAAAGCCTGACCCAGAGCGCGCACCGGCTGATCTACCGGCAGCACGACTACGGTCTGGCGCGCTTCGCCCGGCTGGCGCTGGTCGATTTTCCCGAGGCGGTGCGGGCGCATCGCGTCTACCTGCTGGTGTCCGCGCTGATGTTCTTGCTGCCCCTGTTGGCGGCGGGCTGGGCGGCCTACCGCGACCCGGGCTTCATCCTGCACCTGCTCGATGCCAGTGCCGTGCAGCAGTTCGATTCCATGTACAGCGACAGTGCCGAGTCGCTGGGCCGCACGCGCAGCGCGGGCGACGACTGGCAGATGTTCGGCTTCTACATCATGCACAACATCGGCATCGGCTTTCGCTGCTTCGCGGCCGGCATCTTCGCCGGCGTGGGCAGTGCCGCGGTGGTGGTGTTCAACGGCGTGCAGATCGGCGCGGTCGGCGGCTACCTGATCGCGGCGGGGCATGCGGAGAACTTCTGTTCCTTCGTCATCACGCACTCGGCATTCGAGCTCACGGCCATCGTGCTGGCGGGCGCGGCCGGCCTGCGGCTCGGCTATGCGTGGGTCGCGCCCGGCCGCTACACGCGGCTCGAGTCGCTGCGGCTGGCCGCGCGCCATGCCGTGGTGATCGTCTACGGCGTCATCGGGCTGCTGCTGATCGCCGCCGCGATCGAGGCCTTCTGGTCGTCGGCGCGCTGGATCGCGCCGGCCGTGAAGTACGGCGTGGGCGGCGCCTGCTGGGTGCTGGTGCTGGCGTACCTGGGCTGGCAGGGCCGGCCGCGCGCCGCTGCTGCTGCTACTGCAAAGGCTGAAGACCGTGCAGGTTGACGGCCTCGCCATCGCGCTGCGGCCACGGCCCATGGCCGAGGCTGCGGACCTGGGCGCCCAGCTGGTGCGCAGCCATGCGCGCTCGGTGTGGCGCACCTTCCTGCCGGTGTACATCGTGACCGTGCTGCTGGCGCTCTGCACGGTCGAGATCGCCGGCTGGCTGCCCAGCCTGCTGATCTTCTGGCTCAAGCCCTGGTTCGACCGCAGCCTGCTGTTCGTTCATTCGCGCGCGGTGTTCGGGCAGGAGACGCGCTGGGCCGACCTCTGGCAAAACCGCCGCGCGGTGTGGGGCGGGCAACTGCTGCGCACGCTGCTGTGGCGGCGGTTTTCGCCCTGGCGTTCGTTCACCCAGGCAATCGACCAGCTCGAAGGCCAGCGCGGCAGCGCCCGGCGCAAGCGGCGCACCCAGTTGCTGCGCGGACGGCGCGGCGCTGCTACGGGCATGCAGATGGTGTTCGCCAACGTGGAGATGGCGCTCGACATCTGCCTGCTGTCGTTGCTGTTCTGGTTCGCGCCGGAGGGCAGCGCGAAGGATCTGTTCGGTTGGCTCACGCAGTCGGACGTTCCGCTGCAGAGCCTGCTGACGGCGGGGGCCTATGCGCTCGTCGTCGGCGTGCTGGAGCCGTTCTACGTGGCGGCCGGTTTTGCGATGTACCTCAACCGCCGGGTAGAGCTCGAAGCGTGGGACATCGAGCAGGAGTTCCGTCGTGGGTTCCGCTGACACCTCCAAGCTTCGTATCGCGGCGGCTGTGTTGGCTGTGTGCGCCATCGTCGCGATGACGCCGCCGGCAGTCGCCGCCGAGGCCCCGACCCGCGAACAGGTGAAGACCGCAGTCGACAAGGTCCGCGCCGATCCGAACATGCCCGGCACCAAGACCGAAAGAAAGCTGCGCTTCAAGGAACGCGACGACGAAGAGGAAGACGAACCCGAGAAGAAGACCGACAGCCTCGACTGGCTGCGCGATTTCATCAGGTCGGTGGCCGAGGGCGCGCGCTGGCTCATCTGGGGGCTGGGCGCGCTGGCGCTGGCCTGGCTGGTGGTTCGCCTGCGCCGCTGGATGCAGGTGCGTGCCGGCGGTGCCCGGCCTGGCAAGGAACTGCTGCCCAGCCATGTCGGCAGCCTCGACATCCGGCCCGAAAGCCTGCCCGACGACATCGGCAACGCCGCGGCCGCACTCTGGCAGCGCGGCCAGCACCGGCCCGCACTGTCGCTGCTGTACCGCGGTGCGCTGTCGCGCCTCGTGCACGCGCACGGGGTGCCGGTGAGGGCCGCGAGCACCGAGGGCGAATGCATGCTGCTCTCCGCGACCCGGCTGGCGCCCGATGCACAGGCCTTCTTCGTGCGGCTGGTCGGGGTCTGGCAACTGGGGGCGTACGGCGGTCGGCTGCCTTCCACCGCGCAGGTGCTGGCGGTCTGCGGCGAGTTCGATCGGCATCTTTCCGCCGCCGCGCCGGCCGTCGCCGATCTGAAGGGCGCCGTCGCATGAACGCCTGGCTGGTTCGCATCGGCTCGGTGCTCGTGCTGGCGGCAATCGGCTTCTGGCTGGTCTCCGCCACCGAATGGGCCGACACCGAAATACCGACGCCCGCGAGCGGCGAGGCCAAGAAGAATTCGTTCTACGGCGCGCAGGTGATGCTGCGCGAGCTCGGCGTCCAGGTGGTCAAGCACGACAGTCTCGACACCATGCCCCCCGCGCAGGCACGGCTGGTGCTCGCCTCCAGCCACTGGGACATGTTCCCCGAGCGCGAACAGCGCCTGCGCCAGTGGGTCGAGCAGGGCGGGCACCTCGTGATGCCCAGCCACCTCGTCAACAGCGACCTGCTGGAAGGCTGGATCCCGCTGGTCCGCGAAAAGCCGCCCGCCGGGGACGAGAAGAAAGAGTCGAAAGAGCCGTCCGGACCCAGGAAGCGACTGCCCAAGTCGCAATTTGCCGAACCCGCCAAGGACGCGGATTGCCATGCGGTGACCGAGCCCGAAACCGTGCCCGCGAGCTTCGCCGGTGGCCGCAGCTTCCGCATCTGCACCTGGTGGTCGCCAGCGCGCTACCGGCCCGCCGACAAGCAGCCGCCGCCCCTGTGGACCGTGCTCGGCGCGAAAGGCACCGAAGCGATCCGCGTGCAGGTCGGCCGCGGCACCGTCACCGTGATGCCCTGGGGCCTGTGGCACAACGCCAGCCTGACGCGCGGCGACAACGCGCTGTTCGCCGTTGCCGCGGTGCAGGCGCGCAGCGGCGCCGAAGTCTGGTTCGTTGCCGAGGAAACGCGCGAGCCCTTCCTGCGCTGGATCTGGAACAAGGGCTGGGCGGCCCTGCTCGTGGGCCTGCTGGCGCTGGCTGTTGCGCTTTGGCGAGCGGCCGTGCGCTTCGGGCCGCTGGCGCCCTCGGCCGGCACGCATCGGCGTTCCATGGCCGAGCAGGTGCGCGGCACCGCCGGCTTCCTGCACATGCATGGCGCCGACGCGCTGCACGCCGCGCAGCTGCGCGCGCTGAACGAATCCGCCGGCCGCCAGCTGCGTGGCTATGCGCGCCGCGATGCCGCCGCGCGCGCCGCCGCCATCGCGCAGGCCACCGGGCTGGAGGCGGCCATGCTCGTTCGGGCGATGGGCGAGCGGGCTCGCCATGCCGGCGCCATGTCGGTCGACCTGGAGGTGCTGGAAACCGCGCGCCGGCGGCTCGACGCCCACGGGCCGTTCATGCCTTCACCTTCTTCTTCATCCACATCCTGAACCGAGAGACGCTCATGCAAGCCATCCAACCCGAAGAACTGACGCGTGCGGCCCAGTGGCTGCAGACGCTGCGCGCCGAGGTCGGCCAGGCCGTGGTCGGCCAGCTCGAGGCGGTCGACCAGACGCTGATTGCGCTGGTCGCTTCGGGCCACGTGCTGATCGAAGGCGTGCCGGGGCTCGGCAAGACCCTGCTTGCCCGGGCGCTGGCGCAGGCCATGACGCTGCGCTATGCGCGCGTGCAGTTCACCCCCGACCTGATGCCCTCGGACATCACGGGCCACGCGGTGCTCGACCTCGCCGCGCGCGGCGAGAGCAGCCTCGGCACGCTACGCGTGCACCAGGGCCCGGTGTTCACCAACCTCCTGCTGGCCGACGAAATCAACCGCGCGCCGGCCAAGACCCAGAGCGCGCTGCTCGAAGTCATGCAGGAGTACCAGGTCACGCTTGAAGGCACGGCCATGCCGCTGCCGCGCCCGTTCATGGTGATGGCCACGCAGAACCCGATCGATACTGAAGGCACCTACCCGCTTCCGGAGGCACAGCTCGACCGCTTCCTGCTGAAGATCGACATCGGCTTTCCGAGCCACAGCGAAGAGAACGCCATCGTGCAGCTGACCACGCGCCAGCGTGCCGGCAACCAGTTTCCGCTCGAGGCCGTGCGCCCCTGCCTCGACGAGGCGCAGGTGCTCGAACTGCAGCGGCTGGCCTGCCTGGTGCAGGCAGACGAGCGCGTGATCGACTACGCGGTGCGCATCGCGCGCGCCACGCGCGACTGGCCGGGCCTCTCGTCCGGCGCCGGGCCGCGCGGCACCATGGCCTTGGTGCGCGCCGCCCGCGCCGCCGCGCTGATGGCCGGGCGCGACTTCATCACGCCCGACGACGTGGCGCGCCAGGCGCTGCCCGCACTGCGGCACCGCGTGATGATCTCGCCCGACGCGCAGCTCGAAGGCCTGGGCGTCGACACCCTGCTGCGCGCCGCCCGCGACAGCGTAGAGGCACCAAGGCTCTAGGCCCGCGGATGCGCGCTGCTGTTCCGATCCCCGCGCGTGCGGCCGTGCTGGCGCTGGCCGGCCTGACCGTGGCCGCGTCCGTGGCGCTGCTGCTGGGCGTGCCGGTGGGCTACGTCGCCATCGCGGCCGGCGTGCTGCTTGCGCTGGGGCTCGTGCTGGCGGGCGTCGACCTCTGGCAGAGCCTGCGCCTGTGGCGCGCCGCGCCGTTGCGCATCGAGCGCAGCCTGCCCGGCGCGTTTTCGCTCGGCGTGCCCACGGTGCTCACGCTCACGCTGGTGAACGAAGGCGTGCAGGCCTGGCAGGTGTCGGTGTTCGACGAGCTCGATGCCCACTTCACCTTCGAGGGGCTGCCGCAGACCGTCGCCGTGCCGGCACTCTCGCAGGTCGCGCTGCGCTACACCGCTACCGCAACGCAGCGCGGCGTGGCGCAATTCGGCGCCACCCAGCTGCGCTGGCGCACCCGCTTCGGCTGCTTCGACATGCGGCAGACGCTGGGCGAACCGCGTCGGCTGCGCGTGTATCCCAACTTCGCCGCGCTGGCGCGCTACGCGTGGCTGTCCGGCGACCGGCGGCTGGCGCAGATCGGCATCAAGACCTATGCGCAGCGCGGGCTCGGCACCGACTTTCGTCAACTTTCTGACTACAAGACCGGCGACTCGCTGCGCCACATCGACTGGAAAGCCACGCAGCGCCAGCGCCGGCCCATCGTGCGCGAGTTCCAGGACGACCGCGACCAGTGCGTGCTGTTCCTGCTCGACTGCGGCCGCCGCATGCGCGCCGACGAAGGCGCGCTGGCGCTGAAGGCCAACAGCCACTTCGACGAGGCGCTCAATGCGCTGATGCTGCTGAGCTACGTGGCGCTGAAGGAAGGCGACGAGGTCGGTGCCATGACTTTCGGCTGCCCTGCCGAAGAGCGGCGCGACTTCGCCCCGCGCAAGGGCACGGCCACCCTCAACGCGCTGATGAACCGGCTGCACGACATCCAGCCCGGCGCCACCCATTCGGACTACCTCCTGGCCGCGCAGGAAATGCTGCGCGTGCAGAAACGGCGCGCGCTGGTCATCGTGCTGACCAACTTCCGCGACGAGGACGCGGCCGAGCTGCGCCCTGCAATCAAGCTGCTGCGCCGCAAGCACCTCGTGCTGGTCGCGAGCCTGCGCGAGCGCGTGCTCGGGCGCATCGCCAGCCAGCCGCTGGTGCATGCGCGCGACGCCGTCGATGTTGCGGCGGCGCATCTGTTCGAGCAGTCGCGCCGCGATGCTTTTGCGCGGGTGGTCGGCAACGATCCGCTCTCGGTAGACGTGGAGCCGGCCGACCTCGCGGTAGCGTTGGTGAATCGCTATCACGCCGTCAAAAGGGCTGGTCTTTTGTAAAGGTCTTTGCCCAAAATGTGAACTTCACAACAGAGGAGAGAAGTACATGACAGAGATGACCAATCCCTACGCCGCGCCCCGCGCCACGGTGGCCGACGTATACGAGGGCGATGCGGGCGTCCAGCCCGTGAAGCTGTGGTCCGCCAAGGGCCGCATCGGGCGGGCGCGCTTCCTGGCGTACACGATGTTTTCGTACATCATCTTCATCGTCGCGGCCACCTTGCTGGGTTTCATTCTCGGCATCGCCGGCCTCGGGCGTTCCGAGGGGCTGATCGTGGCGCTGACCTTCCTGCTCGCGATTCCGTACTTCGTCTTCTACGTGCTCACGGGCATCCAGCGCTCGCACGACATGGACTGGTCGGGCTGGATGCTGTTCCTGGCGCTGATCCCGCTGGTCGCGCTGATCTGGATCTTCAAGTCGGGCACCAAGGGCAGCAACCGCTTCGGCGCGCCGCCGCCGCCCAACACCACTGGCGTGTTGATCGGCGCATGGCTGCTGCCCGTCATCGTGGGGCTCGGCATCGTCGCGGCCATCGCGCTGCCGGCCTACCAGGGCTACGTGACGCGGGCCAAGGCCGCGCAGGTCGAGCGCCCCTGACCTGAAGAACTCCTAGCGCACCAGCGTCGACTTGCCGAAGAGGCTCTCGATGAGCTCGACAGCCACTTCCGCTGTCTGGTTGCGCACATCGAGCGCCGGGTTCAGCTCCACCACGTCGAGCGAGCCCAGCCGCCCGGTGTCCGCGATCATTTCCATGCACAGCTGCATCTCGCGATAGGTCGGCCCGCCGCGCACGCCGGTGCCCACGCCGGGCGCGTCCGCCGGGTCGAGGCAGTCGAGGTCGAAGCTCACGTGCAGGTGCGTGTCTTCGTCCACGTCCTGCAGCGCCTCCGTCATGGTCGTGCGCATGCCGTGCTCGTCGATGTGGCGCATGTCGAACACGCTCAGGCCCAGCGTGCGAATGGCTTCCTTCTCGTCGCCGTCCACGCTGCGGATGCCGATGAAGCGGATGGCGTCGTGCTGCAGCGCCGCGCGCTCGCCGCTCCAGCCCGTGAGCACGGCCGGCCCGTGGCCCAGCAGGCATGACACCGGCATGCCGTGCAGGTTGCCGCTGGGACTCGTGGTCTCGGTGTTGACGTCGGAGTGCGCGTCGAGCCACAGCACGCGCAGCTTCTTGCCGCGCTTGCGCGCATGCCACGCCACCGCGCTGATCGAGCCGATGGCCAGGCAGTGGTCGCCGCCCAGCATCACCGGCACGTTGCTGGCACCCAGCGCGGTGTCGACGGCCGCGTAGACCGAGCGGTTCCAGGCGATCACTTCGTCGAGGTGGCGCAACCCGTTGGTCGGCGGCGCCCAGGGCGTGGCCGGGCCCGCGAGGTTGCCGCGGTCGATGACTGTGTAGCCCTGCCGCGCCAGTGCCTCGGGCAGGCCCGCAACGCGCAGCGCGTCGGGCCCCATGCCGGCGCCGCGCACGCTGGCGCCGATGTCGGTCGGCGCGCCGATCAGTTCGAGGGTGACGGGGGTGCTGCTGACGTTGCTCATCACGGCTTCTCCAGGTGTTGCCACAGGTACGCGTAGCCCAGTGCGTCCATGAAAGCGGATTCCTTGTTGTCCGTTGCAGCGCTGTGGCCGCCTTCCAGGTTCTCGTAGAAGCTGCTGTCGTACCCCAGCGCCACCATCTTTGCGTGCATCTTGCGCGCATGCACCGGGCCCACGCGGTCGTCGCGCGTGGAGGTGGTGAAGAGGGCGGGCGGGTATGCCTGGCCCGGCTTCGCGTTCTCGTAGGGCGAGAAGGTCTGGATGAATTCCCACTCGTCGGGCTGGTCGGGGTCGCCGTACTCTGCGATCCACGAGGCGCCCGCCGACAGGTGCGTGTAGCGCCGCATGTCGAGCAGCGCCACCTCGCTCACGACGGCGCCGTAGAGCTGGGGGTACAGCGTGAGCATGTTGCCCATCAGCAGGCCGCCGTTGCTGCCGCCCATCGCGCCCAGGTGCGCGGGCGAAGTGATCTTTCGGGCGAACAGGTCTTCGGACACGGCCGCGAAGTCTTCGCAGGTACGCAGCCGGTTCTCCTGCAGTGCGGCCTGGTGCCAGCGCGGGCCGTACTCGCCGCCGCCGCGGATGTTGGCGATGACGTACACGCCGCCCTTGTCAAGCCACGCACGGCCGATGCTGCCGCTGTAGCTGGGCTGCAATGAAATCTCGAAGCCGCCATACGCGTACTGCAGCGTGGGGTTCTTGCCGTTGGCCAGCAGGTCTTTGGCGGCGATCTCGAAGTAGGGCACGCGCGTGCCGTCTTTCGAGGTGGTGAAGTGCTGGCTCACGCGATAGCGCGAGGCGTCGAAGAAGGCGGGGCTGTCCTTCAGCACCTCGGGTTCGCCCTGGCCGATGGTGCCGATGTAGAGCGTGGTCGGCTGCAGGAAGCCGCTCACGGTGAGGAAGTAGTCGTCGTTCTCGTCCTCGTCGATGCCGCCCGCCGCGATGGTGGAGAGCGCGGGCGCGCCGCCGAGGCTTTCACCCGTCCACGCACCTTTGCCGTTCGATGGCGGCGTGAGCACTTCGAGGCGGTTCACCACGTCGTGCATCACGTTGACGATCAGGTGGTTGCGCGTCCACGAGTGGCTGTCGAGTGCGGTCGTGTCGTCGGGCTCGAACAGCACGGTGAGCTCGCGCCGGCCCGCCATGTAGTCGTCGAACTTCGCGGCCAGTAGCGAGCCCGACTTGAAGGTGGTGCCGCCCACGGTCCAGTCGGTGCGCGGCTCGATCAGCATCCACTCGCGCGTGATCTCGGCCAGCGAATCGTCGGGCACGTCGATCTTGGCGAGCTTGCCGTCGGCGCCGCGCAGCCAGGTTTCGCTTTCGTAGAAGTCGATCTGGCGCGAGACGAAGTCGCGTTCGAAGCCGGGCGTGTTGTCGCGGTAGGCGCTGACGGACATGTCCTCGTGCGCGCCTTCGTACACCGTCACCGCGCTGGCCAGCGGCATGCCGCGCTTCCATTCCTTCACGATGCGTGGATAGCTGGAGCTGGTCATCGAGCCGGGGCCGAAGTCGGTGGCCACATAGAGGTGATCGATGTCTTTCCAGCCCACGTGGTTCTTGGCCTCGGGCAGCGAGAAGCCGCCTGCGACGAACTGCTTGGTTTCGAGGTCGAACTCGCGCACCACGTCGGCATCGGCGCCGCCGCGCGACAGCGAGATCAGGCAGCGCCTGTAGTCGGGCTCCAGGCAGTCGGCGCCGTGCCAGACCCAGTTCTCCTTGTCGGCCGCGGCCAGCGCGTCGAGGTCGATCACCGTCTCCCACACGGGCTGCGGCTTGCGGTATTCATCCAGCGTGGTGCGGCGCCACAGGCCCTTGGTGTGATCCTTGTCGCGCCAGAAGTTGTAATAGAAGCGCGGGCCGATCTTGCGGACCATCGGAATGCGGTCGTCCGAGTCGAGCACCTCGAGGATGCCCTGCTGGAGCGCCTCGAACGCGGGCGACTGCGCATAGGCCTGCACGGTGAGCGCGTTCTGCGCGCGCGCCCAGTCGAGCTGCTTCTCGCCGTCGATGTCTTCGAGCCAGAGGTTGTCGTCCTGATGCTGCTGCGGGGAGGGGCTGGATGTCATGGCCGCAGTGTACGGAGCCTGTGTGAAACGGGCGATGTCAGCAGTTGTTGCCCTGCCCGCCGGGCACCTGGCACTTTTTCGCTACTTCGGGCAAACCCCTGTCTCGCTGGTGCCTTCCCCCGGTGGAAACACTGAAGAACCAGAGGCCCACGAACGCGATGCCCGCGCTATCCTGCCTAGCGGCGCATGCCCCACCAAGGAGACACAACACATGAAACACCTGAGCGGTCTTGATGCCACCTTCCTGCACTTGGAAACGCCGGAAATGCCGATGCACGTGGGCTCCCTGAACGTGCTCGACCTGCCCAAGGGCTACAAGGGCGACTTCTACGAAGACGCCAAGAACTTCATGGCCAGCCGCATCCACCTGGCCGACGTGTTCACGCGCAAGCTCGCGCTGATGCCCTTCGACATGACCAACCCGGTGTGGGTCGAGGACGACGACATCGACCTCGACTATCACGTGCGCCACATCACGCTGCCCAAGCCCGGAACCAACCGGCAGTTGCAGCAATACGTGGCCCGGCTGCATTCCTCGCTGATCGACCGCAGCCGGCCGATGTGGGAGTTCTACATCATCGACGGCCTCAAGAGCGGCCAGGCGGCGCTCTACACCAAGGTGCACCATGCGGGCATCGATGGACAGGCCGGCGTGGAAGTGGGCAAGGCAATCTTCGACCTCGAGGCCACCGGCCGCGTGGTGAAGCCACCGCGTTCGCGTCCGCGCAGCAGCGGCTACCAGCTGGGCATGGCCGAACTCGCCACCGCTGCGTTGCGCAACACCGCGCAGCAGTACGTGAAGCTCTTCAAGATGGCGCCCGCCATCGCGCGTGCCATCGGCGGCCTCGCCAAGCCCGACGAGAAGGCGGCCGAGAAGGACACGGCCGCCGCACCGAAGAAGTTCAACCTCTTCGCGCCGCGCACCTCGCTCAACGTGTCGATCACCAACCAGCGCACCTTTGCCGGCCGCACCATCTCGCTGGCCGAGACCAAGTACATCGCCAAGCACTTCGGCGTGTCGCTCAACGACGTGGTCATGGCCACGGTGGCCGGCGCGCTGCGCCACTACCTGGCCGACAACAACGAGCTGCCGGCCAAGCCGCTGGTGGCCGGCGTACCGGTGAGTCTGCGCGAAGCGGGCGACCAGACAGCCAACAACCAGGCCAGCATGATCCTCGTGAGCCTGGCCACCGACATCACCGACCCGGTGCAGCGGCTGAAGGCGATCAACGCGTCGTCGACCTCGTCGAAGTCGACCATGAACCGCTTCAAGGCCGTGATCCTCGACGACTTCCCGACCTTCGCCGCGCCCTGGCTGGTGTCGGGCATCGCGTCGATGGTGGGGCGCTCTGGCATCGTCAACCTGCTGCCGCCTGCGGCCAACGTGGCTATCTCGAACGTGGCCGGCGCGCCGTTCCCGATGTACTTCGCGGGGGCGCTCGTCACCTGCTACTACCCGGTGTCGATCGCCAGCCACGGCACGGCGCTCAACGTCACGGTGCAGAGCTACAACGGCCGCATGGACTACGGCCTGATCGCCTGCCGCCGCGCCGTGCCCGACATCACCGAGATCGGCGACTACCTGCTGGCCGAGCACAAGCTGCTGATGGAGCTGACGCAGAAGCACCCGGCCGCAGCCGGTGCGGCGCCCGCGCCGGTGCCTGCGAAGACGATCGAGGAGCCGTCGGACGAGGCCGGGCACGCGCCCGTCGCCGCTGCAAAGAAGAAGCCTGCGGCGCGCAAGAAGGCTCCAGTCAAGGTCGCAGCGAAGAAGGCGCCCGTGAAAGCAGTTGCAAAGGCACCAGTCAGGACCGCGGCAAAGAAGGCCGCTCCCAAGCCGCCGGCCCGCAAGGCCGCGCCGGCCAAGCGCTCCGGCAGCCCCAGGGCCGCTGCGGCATGATCGGCGCACGGGCCCCGGCCTGCTGAAAGAAAATTGGGGCAGTTGGACTAGTTTTCCGACCGTTCTAGTTTTTCAGGCCTAGGCCCCACAGAAGAAGATAGGCCCATCGCGAAAGACACACCGTTTCCTTCGCGAACCTTTCAACTTCAAGGAAATCACCATGTCCACGCAAACCACCATCGCTTCCGCAGCTGTTCACGTCGTCGGTCAATACAACGACGCTGGCAAGACCCTGGTCGGCGCTTACCGCGCCGGCGTGCATCGTCTCCTGGGCGGCGCCGCTTCGCGCTACAGCAACTTCCTCGGCAGCCGCCAGATTCCGCTGGTGAGCGAGCAGGTCAAGGCCAACCTGATCGGCGCGCAAGAAAAGATCAACGGTTTCCTGGCCAACCGCCTGGATATCGACACCAGCCGCATCGTGAACGTGATGGACCGCGTTGCCGCCGGCACCACCAGCGGTATCGAATCGGTCGCCAGCCGCGTGGCTCGCGTCGAGTCGCCGGTCGCCACCTCGGTGATCAACGCCCTGGGCGCGCTGAACCAGCCGATCGCCACTGTCTCGGTGCAGATCGCCGACAAGATCGTCGCCGGCACCAAGCAGATCGAAGCCCGCGTGAGCGGCGCCGAAGAAGCCAAGCCGGTTCGCACGGTGAAGGCCAAGGCTGCCGCCGCCAAGAAGCCGGTTCGCCGCGCTGCTGCCCGCAAGGCGGCCTGACCCCCGGGGCGCTTTGCGCCTCTTTTCTTTTTTCCGGCATCTGGAGCACTGCATGGCGACCCGTCCTGACGAAACTGCAAAGTTGAAGAAGAGGGCGGCGCCTGCGAAGAAGAAGACGCCGGCCGCGAAGAAGGCGCCCGCGGCAACCAGGAAGCCCGCGGAGCCCGGCAAGGCCGAAGTCCTGCTGCGCGCCGGCCTCAAGGCGCTGGACAACGTGCGCAACGACGTCGCCAAGCGCCAGGCCAACGTGATCGAAGGCCTGCTCGGCATCGGGCAGGGCAAGGTCCCCAGCCTCGACAGCTTCGGCATCCGCAAGTTCGAGGACGTGTTCGACCAGCGCGTCGCCACTGCCATGCAACGCCTGGGCATGCCCGGCCCCGCCGAAGTGCAGGCCCTGCGCGACGAGGTCGCGCAACTGCGCGAACGCGTGGCGCAACTCGAAGGCGAAGGCACCGGTGCCGCCACCTCCCGTGGCCGCAGCGCCAAACGCTGAGCGACAACCCGACAAGCCGGTTGTGGCCAGTTCCAACACCACACGCGACCGCATCCTGCAGGCCAGCCTCGCGCTGTTCAACGCGCAAGGCCTCGCGGCCGTGTCGACCCACAAGATCGCAGCCGAGCTCGGCATCAGCCCGGGCAACCTGCACTACCACTTCAAGGCCAAGCAGCTGATCGTCGAATGGCTGTTCCGGCGCTTTGAGCAGCGGCTCGAGGCCCTGAACGGCTCGTCGGCATCGATCGCGGCCATCGACGACCTCTGGCTCGCGCTGCACCTGCGCTTCGAGGCCATCGACGAATACCGCTTCATCTACCGCGACATGGCCTTCCTGGCCAGCGAATACCCGGCGCTGGGCCAGCGTGCGCAGGCCCTCACCGCGCAGAACCTGCTGGCCGCGCAAACGCTGTGCGAAGGCCTGGTGGCCTCGGGCGTGATCGAGACCAGTGCGGAGCAGGCGCGCATCCTGGCGCTGCAGATGGTCTTCACCACCACCTGCTGGCTGTCGTTCGAGCGGCTCGTGCCGGGGCGCGACGCGCTGGCGCAGGCCGACCCCGGTCTGGCGGCTTTCTACACGCTCACGCTGGTTTCCCCGTATGTTTCCAGCGAATCGAGGGCTTACCTTGATTACCTGAGGGGCAAATACCTCGGATAAATGACGTTGTTGTCCGACGGGGCATTGATTCTTTCGGCCTCATGTTCGTCTTGAAGAAGATAAAAACCAAAAAGGATCCATCCATCATCATGACCACCGCCACCCACGCCAAGGAACCTGTCGCGCCACCGTCGCGCCTGCTGCTGCTGGCCGAAGCCCGCGCACTCTGGGAAACCGGCGCCGGCATCGCCATGTGGCCGCTGCTGCAGCTCACGCCGCGCGGCGACGGACACCCGGTGCTCGTGCTGCCGGGCCTCGTGGCGGGCGACGGCTCCACGCTGCTGCTGCGCCGCTACCTGTGCAGCCGCGGCTACGACGCGCACGGCTGGGGCCTGGGCCGCAACTTCGGTCCGCGCGAAGGCGTGGAAGACGGCATGGTCGAGCTGCTGAAGACCCTGCACGACAACAGCGGCCAGAAGGTCAGCGTGATCGGCTGGAGCCTGGGCGGCGTGTATGCGCGGCTGCTGGCGTCTTCCTATGCGCCCATGATCCGCAACGTCATCACGCTGGGCAGCCCATTCTCCGGCAGCCCGCGCGCCACCAACGCATGGCGCGTGTACGAAGGCGTGAGCGGCCAGAGCTCGCACGACCCGCGCCGCATGAAGTTCGTGCAGCCCACGCCACCCGTGCCGACCACTTCGATCTTCAGCCGTACCGACGGTGTCGTCGCATGGCGCTGCAGCATCGAGAAGACCGGCCCGCAGTCGGAGAACATCGAAGTCATTGCCAGCCACCTGGGGCTGGGTGCGCACCCGGCAGTGCTCTATGCGGTGGCCGACCGGCTGGCGCAGCCGGAGGGCGAGTGGAAGCCCTTCAATCGCGGGGTGCTGGGGCCGCTGGTTTATCCGGACCCTGATCGAGAGAGCTGAAGGAGGTTGTCTGTCGGTCTTCGTCAGATCCGGGAAGCGCAGCCGAGCGGCTACGCCTAAAGGTCAAGCTCGGCTCTGAGCTTTCTCCTGATGCTCTCCATCACCGATTTGTAGTCCGGGTCGAAGATGAAATCGATTTCTGACTCGGCTGCGGATTCGATCTCTCTCAGGACATGCTCTTCTTCCGGCGAGAGACCAAACTGGGCAATCTTGGTACAGATTTCCATCAGGATGGCCATCTTGGCTTGAGGCAGAGTGATGTTCACTTCCTTGTCGAAGTCGTACTTGTCGTTCGTCACAGGCTGCCTCGTGTTTGGACGTTGTTGATCTGGGCCGGATTGAGCCGCCACCCGGAAAGAAAGTTGTGAGAAGTATCCGTCATGACATTCAGGCCCGTGGAGGGATTGAGGTAGTGGATGACAGGGTCGCCACGATACGTTCCGTTGAACATCTGTGTGCCCGGATCCTGCACGTGCGCTTCCAAGGCTGATTGATAGTTTGCGGCCGCATTCTTGCCCCAAGGATCGTTCACGCCGAAGTCCTTGGCGTGCTTGTACTTGGCCTGTAGTTGTTTCTTGTCGTACTGAACCGTAGGCCTTGGCGGTGGTGCTGGAGGGGGAGGCGGGAGGCGTCGAACGACAGTGCCTTGTGCCGGGGGCTCCGGTGGCGGATTCTGCGTCGAAGACTTTCCTCCGACGGGCCGGCCGACCGGTTCGAGGGGGGCGCCGCGAGCGTTCTCCCCGGGTCTTGGCAGAGGCTCGGGGGCATTCTTCTTTCCGCCAAGACCCACATGCGCAGCGGCCATGTCGAATGCGGCCGCGCCGACTTGATTGGCCGCCGCTACTTGCTCCTCGCTTCCTCCGAGTACACGCGTGGCCGCACCGGGGGCGCCGAAGATCGGACCCAGCAAGGCGATGCCCAGCGTGTTGCCGAAGCGCAGGTTCTGCGCACTCAGCCAGGCACTTTCGCTGCCGGAAAGCCCGTTCTCCCAGCGTGGCCCCGGCGTATAGACGTCCTGCAGGAAAGAGACTCTTCTCTTGAGCTCCAAGGACTGTTCGGGCGGCAAGGGGTTCTTGCCGGTGTAGTGGTCGTTCAGCTGCTGGAGCTTGTCGTCCAGCGCCGACTTGGGGATTTCATCTGGCATCTTTTCGCATGCCTGCTGAAATGTCTTCGCGGCCTGCAGCGCATCCGTGGGCTCAAGGCGCGCGTCGCGACCAGTGCCGATCCACATCCGCTCGTACCACGGTATCTTTTCGAAGTCTGCCTTTTCCCGCTCGTACCGCTCGCTGCAGATGCCGGGCCGGCGCCGCACCATCGGCCCCTTGGGCACCTCGAAGGTCAGCACCCTGCCGAGCGTGCCGTTGCTGTTGAAAGAGGGGGGCGAGAAGGAGGAAGAGGGCGACGACGAGGAAGACGTGGACAGCACCTGCCCCAGCGTCTTCTTGTCGTCGGGAATCGAGCTCATCAGGCGGCCCCGTTCATCTCGCAGAGATCGCCGTGGCGGGCCACGGGGCGGCTCTCGACGAAGACCGTCTGCGAGCCGGAGATGATCTTCACGTTGCCCGCGCCGAGCGAGACCCCCGAGCGCACGCCGCTGCCCGCGTTGCCCGCCACGCCCTTGACGATGCTGTCGACCATCAGCACCTTCTCGCTGCGCGCGAACACGGTGTGCGAGTAGGCCGCTTTCTCGGGCGGAAGGATCGACACGATGTCGAAGGGAACGACCTGGTTGCCGACGATGCAGAAGTCCGGCGCCACGTTGACCACCATGAACCGCGACTCCGCATCTGCGATGTGCTTTTCGGCGCTCATGCCGGTATCCCTTGACGCGCGGCGCCACCGGCCGCGATGGCTTCGGTGATTGGCCGCTCGAAGAGGTCGACCGCCACCGTGTCGAGCGCCTGGTCGAGCGTGAGCCGCCAGGTCAGGTGCACGAGCATCTCGTCGAGGTCGATGTGCACGGTGTCGAGCTTCATGGCTTCGCTGCGCTCGATGCCGTCCCCGTTCCTGCACAGCGCCTCGATCCACAGGTGCGGGAGCTGGGTCTCGGTGCAGGGCGTCGAGGCGAAGAAGCCGCTCATGCGAAGGGATTCGTCGCCCCGCAGGCCACCGGCCACGACCTGGTCGGCGGGGGCGTACTGGAAGAAGCGTTCGTCGAAATCGTCGGCGTAGTCCATGTAGGGCTGTCCAGCGTGGCGTTCGCGCCAGGCGTCGTCGTAGGTTCCCGCCAGCGCGACACGCGGCTGCCAGAAGCGCGCGACCGGCCCGAAGCCGACGGGCTGGGCGTCCTTGTGGTTGGCGTGCTGCAGCGGTGCATCGGTGTGCTCGATCTGCGGGCCGGGGAACGGCTGTCCGGCGGCATGGCGCGCCCCGGGATGATCCTCGCGGGCTGCGCTACCGAACCATCCGGTGCCGCAGGGGTTGGCCGAGTGGGTGCGGGGCGGGGCCGATTCGTCGTCGCCCTGGTCGAATCCCCATCCGCCGTAGGCGAGCTCGTAGCGCAGCGGCACGGCGAGCGTGGGCTGCGCGTCGGACAGGCTGCGCTGCGCGGCGTCCGGCTGCCAGTCCCAGTGGCGCGGCCCGGTCAGACGCAGCGCCTTGTGCAGCAGCGGTGCGTCATGGTGCCTGTGCACCTGCAGCTCCGCGCGCCAATCGCGCCTTGGCGTCCAGTCGAGGGCGTGCGCGGTGCCCGTCACGTAGACATCGGCGTCGGGCTTGAGCAGCAGCACGTCGGTCGCCATGCGCAAGCTCGACAGCGTGGCGTGCGCGGCATCCCAGGGCTCGTCGGCGAAGACCGGGCCGCGATGAAACGCCGCCGGTTCGAGCCGGCCGGGCGCGAGCACGAAGCTCGCGCACACCACCACCACGTCGTGGAAGCGCCGCCCCTTGCCCATCTTGTCGAACTGGAAGTGTGGAAAGGGGGTGCCGTTGCGCAATTGCCTCAGGCGCGGCGCGGGGATCGGCGGCGCGGGCTCAGCCATGGGCGTTGCCCTTGTCCGCCGCCAGCATTCCGACGCCGGCGGAGACCGCGGCCGAGACAGTGCCGAGCACTTGTGTCGCATGGCCTGCAGCTTCGCCGCCTCCACCGCCGCCCCCGGCCACCTGCTGGGCGATCGAGGCGAGCTGCCCCGCCTTGCCAAGCAGGTCGGCGGGGTTGCCGCTCATCAGTGCGCCCAGGCTCGCCAGCGGGCTGCCCGGCGGCTCGGCCGGCGGTGGGGTCGGCACCGCGTTGGGTTGCAGAGCGGCGCCACCGCCCATGGGGTTGAGCCAGATGTGCTCGCCGTTGACGGTCACGTCGTCGCCTTGCGCCGTGATATTGATCTTCTTGCCCGTGACGGCAATCGAGCCGTCGGCCTTGAGCTGCACCACCGACGCGCCCACCCGCAACGAGATGGTCTTGCCGTCCATCTCGATGTGGCTACCCTTGTCTCCGCCCACGGACAGCAGGTACTTCTCGCCGACCTTGGTGGTCTGGGTCTTGCCGACCATGGTGTTGTCCATCATGCCGACGACGGTGTTGCGCAGCATGCCGACGTTGAAGGAGTAGGCCAGGCCGATATTCACCATCTTGGCGAGGCCCACGTTGTGCATGTAGGCCATGCCGATCGTGGCCATCTGGTTGCGGCCCACTTTCTTGCTGCGGTCGCGGCCCACCGAGTGGGTTTCGTCATGCTCGACCTCGATGTCCTGGTTGCGCTCGGCGTGCAGCCACACCTGTTCCTGGCCTTTCCTGTCCTCGAAGCGCAAGGCATTGGCGTTGGCACCGCTGCCGCCCTCGGAGCTGCGTGTGAGCAGGCCGCTCTGCGTGGCGTTGTCGGGCAAGCTCCACGGCGGCATGTTGTCGGCGTTGTAGACGCGGCCCGTCACGATAGGCCGGTCGGGGTCGCCATTCTCGAAGTCGACGATCACCTCTTGCCCGATGCGCGGGATCTGGATGCCGCCGAAGTTGGTACCTGCCCAAGGCGAGGAAACACGAATCCAGCACGAACTGTTCTCGTCCTTGGTGCAATAGCGGTTCCAGTGAAAGCTCAGTTTCACGCGGCCGTATTCGTCGGTCCAGATCTCGCGGCCCGCCGGGCCCGTGACGATGGCGGTCTGCGGACCTGTGGTGCGCGGCCTTGGCTCCGGCGGCACTGGCGCACGAAAAACCTTGCTCGTCGGGATGACCTCGAAGTCCACCCGGCATTCGAACTCCTGCTGCGAGCTTGCATCGCCCACGTCCTGCAGTCGCAGGTGTGTGTTCGTCACGAGGTACTGCCGATTCGCTTCGTTCTGAGGATGGCGCTCCAGCGTGAGCAGACAGCCCGGCACCACCGCACGCAGGTTGCCCGAGCCGCTGGCACGCTCGCCCTGACTGCCGACCTCCTCCATGCGCGTGCGCACCAATTGCTCGCCTTCGGATTCGACGACGTAGTCGCCCGGCCATCTGTAGTGCTCCCATGTGTTTTGCGCGGTCTTGCGCGGCATGGCACTGACTTGCTGCAACTCGGCCTTGGGGCGCTTGAAGTCGAAGTCGTCGGTGACCCAGCGGCCGCTTTGCAATTCCTCATGCGCATTGAAGCGGTCGCAGCGTTCTTCGCGTGCGGTCGCGTCGGCGGCATGGAAAGGAATGGTCTGATAGCCCGCGTGCGCGAAGGGCTGGTGAGAGGCCATGTCGTCCACGATCACCAGCTTGTGGTTGTTTTCTTCGTGCACGAAGCAGTAGTACAGGCCCCACTCGTGCAGCAGCCGGGCAATGAAGTCGTAGTCGGTTTCCCCGTACTGGACCTGGAACTCACGAGCCGGATAGCTTCGCGTGGCCCGTATCTCGAAGGGCAAGCCGTACTTGCCGAGAACAGTCTTGACGATGCCCAGCACGTCTTCGTTCTGGAAGATGCGGTAGTCGCTCGTGCGCGTTGCCAGAGTGAGCCAAGGCTCGACGACGGCTTCGTACAGCGCGCGGCGATTTTCCAGCCGCAGGAAGCGCACGCGCGTGACCAGCCCTGAGATGTGGCGCTGCTCCGGACCTGAGCCGGGCCTGCCATCCAGAACGATGTGCGTGGTGAGCGTCTCGCCGATCAACTGCTTGATGGCGACATTGGCCGCCTGACGCTCGTTGTAGCCCTGCTGTTCGGGGGTGGCGAGGGTCAGGGTATAGCGAAAAAGACGGCTCAAACCCTCTTCGCCTTCAATCGCGATGGGCTCCAGTGCCGGCTCGTTGCCGAACGCAGGCATTGCAGACGAGGAAGCGGTGAGAACACGCGCAAGCTGCGCGGTGCCTATTGGCATGAAATCTCCCTGGTGTTCTGACTGACGAAGCAAATCGTAGCAATTCGAGCCTGAAACGCCAGTAGCACGATAGATTGCTATCGCCCCAACAATCTGGTGGGACCGGGCGGGCGTTTTGCAAAGCCGGCTCGCGCGACCATGACTTCCGTCACTTGTGCCGCAGCGGCCCCGCCCAAAACAATAGCGGCGCCATGTACCCCGACCTGCCGCCCGTCTATCCCCGCATCAAGCACATCGACTTCCTCGAAGCCGTGCAGCCGATGCTCGACCAGATCGAGGCGCGGGGCGGCAACCGCGAGGCGCAGACGCCCGTGGCCTATCCCTTCGCCGGCGAATCCGACCTGCTGATGACCTTCGCGGTCGACACGCCCACGCAGTTCGTCACACTGACCCAGGAGGGCATGGAGGAAACGGGGCTCGACCCGCAGTCGCTGTACGAACTGGCGATCGACAACATGCTCCGGCAGGTGGCGCACAACCTCGATACGCAGGACCTCGTCATGTACAAGGCGCTGGTGACGGGCGACGGCTTCGAGGCCTGCATGCTGCTGCTGCCTGACCTCTGGGAGCAGTTGTCACAAGGGTTCAAGGGCGAGTTGATAGCCGTGGTGCCGAGCCGCAGCGTCATCTACTTCATGGACAGCGGGGCGAGCTTCGAGGCCCGGGGGAAGTCGATCACGGCCGAGACCATGCTGGGCCTCATGTGTTCAGCTGCCGCCGAGGTCAAGGCCGAGGCGGGGCCGCACGGCCTCTCGGACAAGGTGATGGCGCTGACCCCGGACGGCTGGCACGTTCGCGGCACCTTCGAGGACCACGCGTCGGCACTGGAGGCCTGACGAGGCCTGCGCAGTCTTCCTTTCAGCTGCCGGCCCACACGTCCAGCACGTAGCGCTGGTCGGCAATCATCTTGTCCATCCACGCCGTGCTGTCTTGCCCATGCTCGCGCGCAAGGTCGCTCAGCGTGCGGCGCACGTCGGGCTCCATGCGCGAGCCGTCGCCGCACACATAAACCACTGCGCCCGCTTCAAGAAGCTTCCACACTTCGGCCGCCTGCTCGCGGATCAGGTCCTGCACATAGACCTTGCGCTCGCCCGCGCGCGAGAACGCGGTGTGCAGCTTCATCACGCCGCGGTGCGCCCAGGCCTGGAGTTCGTCGGCATAGATGAAGTCCTGCTCGGGATGGCGGCAGCCGAAGAACAGCAGCGCCTCACCGAGCGCATTGCCCGCCTCGACCTGTGCCGCGCGCTCCTGCAGGAAGCCACGGAACGGCGCGAGGCCAGTGCCGGGGCCGACCATGATGATCGGCCGGCTCGCATCGTCCGGTAGCCGGAAGCCCTCGGCCGTGGTTTCGCGCACCACGCCGTGCACCGTGTCGCCGGCCTCCGCGCGCGCCAGGAAGTTGGAGCACACGCCCTCGAAGGTGCCGATGCCCGACTTGGCCGGGCCGCTCACCACACCCACCGTCACGCTGCACTTGCCCGGTGTCATCGTCGGCGACGAAGAGATCGAGTAGTAGCGCGGCGACAGCGGCGACAGCATTTCGAGAAACACCGCGAACGGCACCTGGCAGGCGCGGTGCTCTTCCAGCAGGTCGAGCAGCGATTTGCGCTTGTGGAGCACGTCGGCCTTGTATGCCGCCTGCGAAGCCTCGTCGCTGCCCGACAGCGCCGCGAGCCTGGGCTTGGTGAACGGGCACTCGGTATATGCCGCGAGCGTGGCGATCTGCTTGCGCGTGGCCACGTCCTGCAGCTCGACGTAGTCGCCCAGCAGGCGGTCGACCGCGATCACCTGCTCCACCGGCAGCGCTGCCTTGCGGCCCGCGCCTGCATGCAGGCGCACATGGGCCGTGCGGTCGAAGCCGAAGCGTGCCATCGCGCGTTCGACCTGCGCCGGGCTGTTGCGCGGCACCACGCTCAGGTGGTCGCCGGCGCGGTAGATCAGGCCCTCGGGCAGCATCAGCTCGACGTGGCGGGTGGAGCGGCCGGCTTCCCCGTTGCCTCCGCTTTGCAACTCGCGGTTCTCGATCACTCGCAGCGCCACTGCGCCCAGCGCATCGACGATCGCGTTCTTCTGCGGCGGCGGCAGTTCTTCGAGCGTGTAGAGCGGTTCGCTCTGCACGGGCGTGTCGGCGCCGGTCTTGATGTCGAAGGCCTTCACCAGCTCGGGCCAGAGCGCGTCGCTCCAGTCCTGGAAGGCGCCGTCCATGTCCTCGCGCGCATCGCCTTCGCCGCGCGAATGCACGCGCGTGGCGCCGAGCGCTTCGAGCCGTTCGTCGATGCGGCGCGGCACGGCCTGGTAGGTGGCGGCCCAGTCGGTGTTGCCGCAGCCGAACACGCTGAAGCGCACGCCGTTGAGCGAATCGTCGGCCTTGTCGAGCCAGCGATGGAACTCGGCCGCGTTGTCAGGTGCTACGCCGTTGTACGAGGCGCAGACGATGGCCACCGCGCCGTTGGCCGGCAGCCGCTCGGCATAGTCGTCGAGCGAGGCCAGCTGCGTGGAGAAGCCGCGCATCTCGCCGGCCTCGGCGAGTTGGCGCGCAAGGTCTTCGGCAGTGCCGAGGTTGGAACCCTGCAGCACCAGCAGCGAGGTGCCATGGCGTGCAGCCTGGGGTTTGCGCGCGGCAGCTTGCACGGGCTGCACGGGGGCTGCGGCCGCGTCGGTCATGTTGCCGCGCGGACGCGTGGCCGGGTCGCGCAGCAGCGCCTTGATCTTGAAGTTCTCCGGCTTGATCGTCAGCGCTTCCTTGATCTTCAGCTTGTAGCCCGTGTGGTCCACGAGGTTGAAGCGCTGCAGGATCATGCCCAGCGTGAGCACCGCCTCCTGCAGGGCGAACTGCCGCCCGATGCAGGCGCGCTGCCCATTGCCGAAGGGCTTGAATGCGTTCACTGGCCGCTCGCGCTCGGCTTCGCGCGTGAAGTTGTCGGGGTTGAACTGATCGGCATCCTCGCCCCAGATGCCCTTGTCACGATGCAGCGCCAGCGCATGCATGATGATCATGTTGTTCTTCTTGATCGTGTACTGGCCGCCGATCTTCGTGTCTTCCTTGGCGCGCATCGAGATCGCGGGCGCGGTCGGGTACAGGCGCAGCGACTCTTTCAGCACCTGCATCACGTACTGCAGGCGGTTGACCTGCGCGTAAGTGGGCTTCTGCGTGGTGTCGGGGCCGAACACGTTGTCGACCTCTGCCTGCGCCTTGGCCATGGCCTCGGGGTTGTTCAGCAGGAAGTAGATGGCAAAGGACAGCAGGCCGCTGGTGGTTTCATGCCCCGCGATGAGAAATTCGATGCACTCGTCGCGGATCATCTTGTCGGTGAGCTGCTCGCCGCTTTTCTTGTCCACGCCCGCGATCATGTAGCTCAGCAGGTCGGGCTTGGTGGCGATGTCGGCTCCGCTCGTGCGTCGCTCCTCGATGATGTCTTCCACCATCTTGTGCATGTAGCGGATGTCCTTGCGCTGCTGGGCCAGCTCCTTCTTCAGCATCAGCTCTTCGAGCGGCAGGCCGCGGCGGTTCTGCACCGTCTCCAGCGTGCGCACCATCGCGTCGACGAAGGGATGAAAGCCCTCGCGGTAGAACGAGTTGAAGCGATAGCCGAAGCCGCACAGGCCGATGGTGTCGAGCGTGAGCGCTGTCATGTCGCGCACCACGTCCACCTCTTCGTCGAAGTTCAGGCGCTCCCACTTGGTGACCAGCTGGCCCGCGATGTCCAGCATCATCGGGTGATAGGCCTGCATCGCGCGCTGGCTGAAGTTGGCCAACAGGATGTTGTGCGGCTTCGACCAGGTCTCCTCGTGCGTATCGGAGGTGAAGAGCCCGTGCGAGGCTGCCCGCAGCCGGCGCAATGCACCGCGCGTGCTCTTGTCGAAGCGCGGCTCCTCGCAGAGCTCGTCGACCAGCGCGGGCGACGACACCACGATCACCGGCATGCCCGGCATGTCCAACCAATAGATGCCGCCGAGGTCTTGCGCGATCTTCCACATGTCGAGCACGGGAGAGTCGGACCCGATCGACAGCAGGTTCCCGACGAAGGGTTTCTTCGCCGGATGCGGGATCGGGTAGAGCGAGTTTTTGCCTGCCATGGGTTGTTGTGCCTTTGGAATGGACCCGCTTCGGATATCCGGGATGTAACAACCGGAGTATCCCGACGGCATGGGGGGCAGGCAGGACGGGGTTTCCCTTAGGCAGGGGAGTTCATTCAGGGCGCGATCACGCCGACGGGGGACATTCGCGAAGGGGAGTACCCGGTGTCATTCGCACGCACCCCGGAACTCAGAGAGTCAGGGCCGAACCATCCTGCACTCAGTCCCCTGCGCCAGCTCGTTCCCGGTATAGACCGCGTCAGTACGAAAGCCGTAGTTAGTACCTTCCCAGCCCGTCTTCACGGTCTTGCCGTCCACCGGCACGATGGTGTTGACCACCTGCGGCAGCAACAACTGGTGGTCTTCGGCACGCATGCGCACCGGCCCCACCACAGAGTCGAACGTCAGGTCTTCGAGCGCCCGCGCCACCTTGATGGTGTCGGCGCTGCCGGCCTTGTTGATGGCCGCGGCCAGCAGGCGCGGCGTCATGTCGATGCGCGGCGCGAGAAAGTCCTTGCCCGTCTTGGCCTTGTAGGCCTTGGCCAGAGCGTCGACCTTCGGCGTGTCGGCCTCGCCAGGGTGCCATTCGGCCACCCAGGTCAACTGCCCCAGCTTCGCCTGCGACACCGCAGTGACCGTGCCCGGCACCGAGCCCGCACTGTGGTTGAAGTAGCGCAGGTTGTAGCCCGCGTCGCCCGCCGCCTTCAGCAGCAGCGTCATGTCCTGGCCCCAGTTGCCGGTGATGACCGAGTCGGCCCCGCTCTGCTTCACGTTGGCGATGTAGGGCGCGAAGTCCTTCACGCGGCCGATGGGGTGCAGCGCCTCGCCCACGAACTGGATGTCGGGCCGCGCCAGGCCCACCAGCTGGCGGCCGTAGCTGGCCCACTGCTTGCCGTGCGCGTAGTCCTGGTTCAGCAGGTAGACCTTCTTCACATCCGGCGTCTTCTTGATGTAGTTGGCCAGCGCCTTCATCTTCATCGCCGTGTTGGCCTCGGTCTGGAAGTGCCAGAAGCTGCAGCCCTTGCCCGTCATCTCGGGGTCGATGGAAGAGTGATTCAGCACGATCAGCTCCTTGCCCGGGTTGCGCTGGTTCCAGCGCGCCACCGATTGCACCAGCGCCGTGACCACCGACGAGCCCGAACCGCCCGTGACGATCGCCTTCGCACCCTGATCGATGGCCGCCTGCAGCGCGCTCTGGCTCTCCTGCGCCGAGAGCTTGCTGTCGAACTGCAGCAGCTGCAGCTTCGTGCCGCCGAGCACGCCGCCCTTGGCGTTGATGTCCTCGATGGCGTACTGCGTGTGCATCAGCATCAGCTCGCCGACGTTGGCAAAGGGGCCGGAGAGCGGATCGATGTAGGCGATCTTGTAGGTCTGCTGTGCTTGCGCGTGCGCGGCGCCGGCAGCGGCCAGCAGGCAGGCAAGGGCGATCCGCGCCAATGGCGCCTTCTTGAACTTCATGGTTTGTCTCCGGGGTGGTTGTCTTGTCAGTTCTTCGCTTGCAGCCCGATCACGCGGCTCGCGAGCTTCGTGAGCTCGGCAACCACCTCGTCGGGCGACAGGCGTCCACCCGGGCGGTACCAGCTGTACAGGAAGCCGGGCAGGCTGCAGGCCGCGAGCGCGGTGATCTTGGTTTCCGCAAAGTCGAGGTCGCCGTCGCGCCGCGCTTCTTCGAGCAGCGGGCACAGCAGGTCGTAGAAGTGGTGCGCCAGCTTCTTCTGCGCCGCGATGTACTCCGGCCGGTACACCTGCGGCTCGCGATACGGGAAGAAGGCGACGGGGTGGTGCGTGATGGTTGCGCGAATCAACCGCTCGATGCCTTCGAGCACCTTCTCGCTCGCGCGGCGCGGGTCGGTGGCCGCGAAGTCGAGCGCGGTGAAGCAGTCGACCGCCGGGCGCCACGACAGCGTCTCGAAGATCTCCTGCTTGTCGCGGAAGTAGTAGTACACGAAGGGCTTGGTCACGCCCAGCGCGCGCACGATCTGCGCCATGGTCGTGTTGGCGTAGCCCTGCGCCGCAAAGAGCTGCGCGGCCGCCTGCAGGATGCGCTCGCGCTGCAGGTCGGTGCCCTGCGTGGCCGCGCGCTGGCGGCCAGTGCCCTGGGGCAGATGCGGCTGCGCCGTCGTGTCGCTCTGGTCTCCAGAGGGTTTGTGCCGTGTCGCGGAAGTTATACCCATGGGTAGGATTGTTCGTGCACCATGCACCATTGGCAAGCGCCTGCCCGGTGCAGGCGGCTATCGATAACCCTGAGAAAGTGACGCCATGGAGACATTGCCCGACCGCCCGCAGCAGCCGCTGCACGAGTACCTGCGCACCCACGCACGCGAGCGTGGCGGCAGCACCGCCTGCCTCTGGTACGGCCATGCGATGAGCTGGGCCGAACTCGACCGCGCCAGCGACGCCTTCGCGGCGCGCCTGCAGGCGCTGGGCGTGAAGAAGGGCGAGCCCGTGGTGCTCTTTCTCAACAACTGTCCGCAGTACCTGGTCGCGCACTTCGGCATCCAGAAGATCGGTGCCATCGTCTGCCCGAGCGGCCCGCTCAACAAGGAGCACGAGCTGGCCTACCAGGTCAACGACCTGAAGGCGCGAGTGATCGTCGCGGCCGCGCCGCTGCTGCCGGTGGTGCGCAAGGTGCAGCCGGAGAGTGCGCTCGAACACGTGTTCGTGGTGCACTACGCCGACCTGCTGCCCGACCCGTCGTCGCTCGACCTGCCGGCCGAACTGGCCGCAGAGCGCAAGGCCGAACGCAGCGTGCCCGAAGACTGCGAAGACTTCCTGGCCGTGATGCGCGGCAACGCCAAGCCGCAGCCCGTGGTCATCGACATGGACGACGTGGCGCTCATGACCTACACATCGGGCACCACGGGCCTGCCCAAGGGCGCGATGCTGAGCTACGGCAACGCGCTCTTCAAGACGCGCGCCGCGGCCGACTGCAACGGCGTGGGGCCGGGCGACGTGCTGCTGTCCATCGCGCCGCTGTATCACATCGCGGGCATGCTGATGGGTGTCAACGTGCCGGTGCTGACCGGTGCGGCATCGGTGCTCTTGCACCGCTTCGACCCGCGCGCCGTGCTGCAGGCCATTGCCGCCTACAAGGTGAGCTGGTGGTACAGCATCGCGCCGATGAACGTGGCCTGCATGCAGGTAAGCGACATCGACAGCTTCGACCTGCGCAGCCTGAAGATGAATCCTGTCACGAGCTTCGGCATCACCTTCACCGAGCCGCTGGCGCGGCAATGGCGCACGCACGCACCGAACTGCACTTCGTTCGAGGCGGCCTACGGACTGAGCGAAACCCACACCTGCGACACCTACACGCCGCACCATGCGCCGCGCTGGGGCACGCAGGGCATCGCGGTGCCGGGCGTGACCATCCGCATCATCGACACGGACGCGCAGGCCGACATGCCGGTGGGCGAAGTCGGCGAGATCGTGCTCACCAGCCCAGGCACCTTCAAGGGCTACTGGAACAAGCCCGAAGCCACTGCTGCCACGCTGCGCAACGGCTGGGTGCACACCGGCGACATGGGCAAGCTCGATGCCGATGGCTATCTCACCTTCATCGGCCGCTTCAAGGAAATGATCAAGGTCTCGGGCTACAGCGTGTTCCCCGAAGAGGTCGAAACCATCCTCATCAAGCACCCGGCAGTGGCGCAGGCGGCCGTCATCGCGCAGCCCGATGCAGAGAAGGGCGAGGTCGTGAAGGCATTCATCGTGCGCAAGCCAGGTGCCGGGCTCGATGCCGACGCCCTCATCGCCTGGGCGCGCGACAACATGGCGAGCTACAAGGCGCCGCGCGCCGTGAGTTTCATTGACGCATTGCCGACGACCGGCGCGGGCAAGGTGCTGCGCCGCTTGCTCAAAGACAAAAGCTGAGAGGTTCCGTTTGCTGTTCTCCAAAGTTCTGATTGCCAACCGCGGCGAGATCGCCGTGCGTCTGGTGCGCGCGCTGCGCGACCTGGGCATTGCCAGCGTGGCAGTGCATGCGCGCGACGACACGGCAGCGCTGCATGTGCAGCTGGCCGACACAGCAGTCGCGCTCGATGCGACCGGGCCTTCGGCGTACCTCGATGTCGCGGCGCTCATCGCGGTGGCCAAGGCGCAGGGCTGCGATGCGGTGCACCCCGGCTATGGCTTTCTCAGTGAGCGTGCCGATTTCGCACAGGCCTGCGCGGACGCCGGCCTTGTCTTCATCGGCCCCACGCCGGAGCAGCTCGGCCTGTTCGGCGACAAGGCCCGCGCACGCGCACTGGCCACGCAATGCGACGTGCCCGTGATGCCTGGTAGCGCCGGCGCAGTGACGCTCGCACAGGCGCAGGCCTTCTTCGCCGAGCAGCATGCGCAGGGCGCGGGCGTGATGGTCAAGGCCATCGGCGGCGGTGGCGGGCGCGGCATGCGCGCGGTGCTGAACGCTGAAGAACTGCCCGAGGCGCATGTGCGCTGCATGTCCGAAGCCAAGGCCGCATTCGGCATCGAGGGCGTGTATGTCGAGCGGCTGATGCGCAATGCGCGGCACATCGAAGTGCAGGTGCTGGGCGACGGCCTCGCCGTGGCCAGCCTCGGCGAGCGTGAGTGCACGCTGCAGCGGCGCTTTCAGAAGCTGGTGGAGATCGCGCCGAGCCCTTCGCTGCCTGAGGCCTTGCGCGCGCAGGTCACGCAGGCTGCGCTGCGCATGGCGAAGACGGTGGGCTATCGCGGCCTCGGCACCTTCGAATTTCTGGTCGATGCGGCATCGACGACGCTGCCCTTCGTCTTCATCGAGGCCAACCCACGCCTGCAGGTCGAGCACACGGTGACGGAGGCAGTGACGGGGCTGGATCTCGTGCAGTTGCAGATCGCCGTGGCAGCGGGGCAGTCGCTGGACGAACTTGGTGTTGAACCCGATCGCACCGCACCGCAGCGCGGCTTCGCGGTGCAGTGGCGCATCAACGCGGAGACGCTCGATGCGCAAGGCAACGCGCGGCCTTCGGGCGGCACGCTCGCGCGCTTCGACCTGCCGGCAGGCCCCGGCGTGCGCGTGGACACGCACGGCTACACGGGCCTTGCGCCCTCTCCGCACTACGACACGCTGCTCGCCAAGCTCATCGTGCATTCGCCGTCGCCGCGTTTCGAAGACGCACTGCGCCGATCGCTGCGCGCGCTGGACGAATGCCATATCGACGGCATCGCCACGAACCTGTCGCTGCTGCGCGCCATCGCGGCGCGGCCCGAGTTTGCGACGCAGGCGGTGCATACGCGTTTCGTGGAGGCGCATCTGGGCGATCTGCTGGCGGTTGCGGCAGCGCTTGAAAAGCATTCAAAGAAGACGGTGGCAGTGCCCGCAGCACAAGCCGTTGTCACCGATGGCGACTCCGACGAGCTGACCGTCAAGGCCCCGATGCCAGCCCGCCTCGTGCAGTTCGAAGTTGCCGTCGGCGACGTGCTGCCCGCTGGCGCGCAACTCGGCGTGCTCGAGGCCATGAAGATGGAACACCTGCTGCACGCACCGGTAGCCGGCCGCGTGGTCGCGCTGCTGGCCGAGCCCGGCGACTACCTGGTCGAAGGCCAGTCGCTGCTGCAGCTGGAAGCCGTCGATGCGCAGGCCGTCGAGGTCGAGGCGCGCGCCGAGCACGACTTGGACGCGATCCGCCCTGACCTGCAGAAGGTCATCGACCGCCACGCGCCCACGCTCGATGCGAATCGCAAGGCCGCCGTCGACAAGCGGCACGCACAAGGCGGCCGCACCGCGCGCGAGAACATCGCCGACCTGTGCGACACCGCAGCCGACCCCGGCAACTTCATCGAATACGGCGCGCTCGCCATCGCCGCGCAGACGCGGCGACGCACGCTCGAAGACCTGATCGCCAACACGCCCGCGGACGGCATGGTCACGGGCCTGGGCAGCATCAACGCAAAGCAGTTCGGCCCCGAGGTGTCGCGCTGCGCCGTGCTGGCCTACGACTACACCGTGCTGGCCGGTACGCAGGGCATGCGCAATCACCACAAGACCGACCGCCTGCTGGCGGTGGCGCATCAGCTCAAGCTGCCTGTCGTGCTGTTCGCCGAGGGCGGCGGTGGTCGTCCCGGCGATACGGACATGCCGATCGTCGCGGGCCTGAACAACCACACCTTCAGCCAGTTCGCGGCGCTGTCGGGCAAGGTGCCCGTGGTGGGCATCGTGCATGGGCGCTGCTTCGCGGGCAATGCGGCGCTGCTGGGGTGCGCCGACGTGATCATCGCCACCAAGGGCTGCAACATCGGCATGAGCGGCCCCGCGATGATCGAGGGCGGCGGGCTCGGCACCTTCGCGCCCGAGCAGATCGGGCCCAGCAGCGTGCAGTCGCGCAACGGCGTGATCGACATCCTGGTGGAAGACGAAGCCGCAGCCGTCGCTGCAGCCAAGCAATACCTGTCGTACTTCCAGGGCGCGACCACCGACTGGCAATGCGCCGACCCGCGCGCGCTGCGCCATGTGGTGCCCGAAAACCGCCTGCGCGTGTACGACGTGCGCGCCGCGATGCGCGGCGTGGCCGACACAGGCTCGCTGCTCGAACTGCGCGCGGGTTTCGGCGCGGGCATCGTCACTGCGCTTGCGCGCATCGAGGGCCGGCCGGTTGGGCTGATGGCCAACAACCCGCATCACCTTGGCGGCGCGATCGATGTGGAAGCGGCCGACAAATCCGCGCGATTCATGCAGCTTTGCAATGCGCACGGCCTTCCAATTGTTTCGTTGTGCGACACGCCCGGCTTCATGGTCGGGCCCGAAATCGAGGCGCAGGCACAGGTGCGTCATGTGTGCCGCATGTTCATGGTGGCTTCGCATCTGCGCGTGCCGTTCTTCGCCGTGGTGCTTCGCAAGGGCTACGGACTGGGCGCGCAGGCGATGACTGCGGGCGGCTTCGACGCGCCGGTTTTCACCGTGGCCTGGCCCACCGGCGAATTCGGCGCGATGGGGCTGGAGGGTGCTGTGCGGTTGGGTTTTCGCAAGGAACTGGCCGCTGCACCCGAGGGTGCGGAGCGCGATGCGCTGTTCAAGAAACTCGTCGCGCAGCAGTATGCGAACGGCGAAGCGATCCACATGGCGCAGACGCTGGAAATCGACGCGGTGATCGATCCGGCCGAGACGCGCACCTGGTTGGTGCGTGGCTTGTCTTCTGCCACGAAGGGCTCGAGCGTTGCTGCTCCCTACGTAGACACTTGGTAACCCGGCCTTAGACCTCGTCACGCGCGGGGGAACAGTGGCTCCGTACACTGCGACGCTTTGCGCGCATGAAACTGGTTTCCATTTGGGCAGAGCGCCTGCGCGACGTGACCGTCGCGCACTGGGTGGCAGCCCTTTGCCTCGCAGTGCTGGCCGTCGGCGTGCAGGCTGTGACGCCCGACGACCATCCACGGCAGCCCGCCGAGGCGCATTGGGTTGCGAGCTGGGCCGTGGCGCCGGTCGATTTCACGGAGATGGCCGCAGCCCCCGGCGGTGCAAACTATTCGTCGCCTGCCGGCAATGACCTGCGCGGGCAGACACTGCGCCAGAAGGTTGAACTGTCGCTCGACGGCGAGCGCATCCGCATCCGCTTCTCGAACCGCTTCGGCAAGACACCGCTGCGCATTGCCGCCGCAAGCGCGGCACGCGGCACCGGCGCCGATGCGTTCTCGCCGGCCACGCTCCGCGTGCTGCGCTTCGGCGGCCGCACCACCATGACCGTTGCGCCCGGCGCGGACGCCTGGAGCGATGGCATCGACCTGCCGGTGCAGGCGGGCCAAACGGTGGTCGTGAGCGCCTTCTTCGACCGCACCACGCCGTTTGCCACTGTCTCCATGCTGGAGCCGGGCGCGACATGGGTAGCGCCCGGCAACGCAGTGATGGCACCGAAGCTGAAGAACCCCTCGCCACTGGTGCTGAACCAGATCGTGACCGGGCTCGACGTGCTCACCACCAAGTCCGTGCGCACCGTCGTGGCCTTCGGCGACTCGATCACGATGGGCACCTCGGAGGGCAACTTCGGGGCCTACCCCGACATGTTGGCCACTCGCTTGCGTGATACGCAGCGCGAAGGGCAAGACGTTGCGGTGCTCAATGCCGGTATTGGCGGCAATCGCCTGCTGGCCAACGGACTGGGGCCCAGCGGCCTCTCCCGGTTCGAGCTCGATGCGCTGCGGCAGAGCAGCGTGACGCACGCGATCATCCTTATGGGTACCAATGACATCGGCCGCACCCTGTTCGCCAAGGTGCCGGGCGCCGAGCTGAAGCCGCGCGACATGCCGACGGCCGAGCGCATCACCGAGGGGTTGGAGCAACTGGTCAAGCAGGCCCGCGCCAAGGGCGTGAAGGTGCTGCTCGGCACCGTGCCGCCATTCAGGAACACGCCTTACTGGAGCGAGGGCAACGAAGCCATGCGCGAAGCCGTCAACCGCTGGATCCGCGGTCAGCAGGACATCGACGGCGTCGTCGATTTCGATGCGGCATTGCGCGACCCTGCGGACCCGAAGGCGCTGAATCCGCTGTTCGATTCGGGCGACCACCTGCACCCCAACAAGGCCGGCCATGCGGCGATGGCCACGGCCATCGATCTGCGCGAATTGCAGGAGTGAGCGCTCGCCGGGGCGCTCGAAGGCGCTCAAAGGCGAGTCACAGCTTTACACAAGACTCCGTGCATTGCTTACAGGCGGTTCACATGGACTGGGCAGCATGAAGGCTCCTCCAACAACTCATGAGGAGTCCTTCATGAAAAAACTCGCATTGGCTCTTTCCGTCGGCGCTGCATCGCTTCTGTCGGTGGGCGCATTGACTGTTCCCACGGTCGCGCAGGCGCAACCCGTGGTCATACAGGTGGCGCCGCCCCCTCCGCGCTCCGAACGCGTGCCCCCGCCGCGCCGCGGCTATGTGTGGGCGCCGGGGCACTATGAATGGCGCGGTGGGCGCCATGTATGGACCCGCGGCGTCTGGGTGCGTGCCCGTCCGGGCTATGCCTACCGTGCGCCGGAGTGGCGCGAGGAAGGCGGACGCTGGCAGTACAACGCAGGCCGCTGGGACCGTGACGGCGATGGCGTGCCGAACCGCTACGACCGTCGGCCGAACAACCCGAATCGCAACTGACGCTGAGCGGGAAGCATGCCTCCCAAGCGGAGGCATGCTTTTTTCGGAGGCCTAGCGGAACACCACCGTGCGGTGCCCGTTCAGCAGCACCCGGTGCTCGCTGTGCCACTTCACCGCACGCGCCAGCACCTGGCTCTCGGTGTCGCGGCCGCGGGCCGTGAGGTCTTCCACGGTGTCGGTGTGGTCGGCGCGGGCCACGTCCTGCTCGATGATCGGGCCTTCGTCGAGGTCGGCCGTCACGTAGTGGGCGGTGGCACCGATCAGCTTCACGCCGCGGTCGTGTGCCTGGTAGTAGGGCTTGGCGCCCTTGAAGCTGGGCAGGAACGAGTGGTGGATGTTGATCGCGCGGCCGGCCAGGTTGCGGCACAGGTTGTCGCTCAGGATCTGCATGTAGCGCGCGAGCACCACGAGTTCGGCGCCTTCGGCCTCGATGATTTCAAGCTCCTTCGCCTCGGCCTGTGCCTTGGTCGCGGCCGTCATCGGGATGTGGTGGAAGGGCACGTTGTAGCTGGCGGCCAGCTGGTAGAAGTCGCGGTGGTTCGAGATGATGGCGCGCACGTCGATGGCGAGCAGGCCGCTCTTCCAGCGGAACAGCAGGTCGTTGAGGCAGTGGCCTTCCTTGCTGACGAGGATGACCGTCTTCATCGGCTCGGCGGCGGCGTGCAGTTGCAGCGTCATGCCGAAGCCGGCGGCGAAGGTCTTCAGCTCTTCGCGCAGCGTGGCTTCGCTGTGGTCGCCGCAGGCGAAGCGCACCCGCATGAAGAAAAGACCCGTGTCGTGGTCGTTGTACTGGGCGGCCTCTTCGATGTTGGCGCCGCGCTCGAGCAGGAAGCCCGACACGGCGTGCACGATGCCCGTCCGGTCGGGGCAGGAGAGGTTCAGGATGTAGGCGGGCGAGGTAGGCGTAGAGGTCGTCATCAGGGCGTGATTGTCGCAGGGGTGCCAGAATCGCGATTTTCCTCGACCACATAACCGCAGGAGACACGCATGGCCTTCCAGGACTTCAACATGGACAACCAGTGGTTGCCCTTCACCCCCAACCGTCACTTCAAGAAAGACCCGCGGGTGTTCGTCGCGGCCGACGGCATGGAGTTCACCACGCACGACGGCAAGAAGGTGATCGACGGCATCTCGTCGCTGTGGTGCGTGGGTGCGGGCCATAACCGCAAGCCCATCAACGAGGCGATCAAGAAGCAGCTCGACACGCTCGACTACGCCACCGCCTTCCAGGTCAGCAACGACAAGGCCTTCAAGGCGGCCGAGATGATCGCCTCGCTTGCGCCCGGTGACCTCAACAAGGTGCTGTTCTGCAACTCGGGCTCCGAAGCTGCCGACACTTCGATGAAGGTGGCTCTGGCCTATCACCGCGCGCGCGGCGAAGGCCACCGCAACGTGTTCATCGGCCGCGAGAAGGGCTACCACGGCGTGGGCTTCGGCGGCATGTCGGTGGGCGGCATTCCGGGCAACCGCAAGGTGTTCGGCTCGGCCTTTTTGCCGCGCGTGGACCACATGCGCTTCATCCATGACCCGGTGAACCACGCCTACATCCACAACGAGGAGCCGGTGTGGGCCGAAGACCCGCTGGTCGAGCTCGAAACCCGCATCCTGCCGCTGCACGACCCGAGCAACATCGCCGCGATCATCGTGGAGCCCGTGGCCGGTTCGGCCGGCTGGTACTTGCCGCCCAAGGGCTACCTGAAGCGACTGCGCGAGATCTGCGACAAGCACGGCATCCTGCTGATCTTCGACGAGGTCATCACGGGCTTCGGCCGCATGGGCACCAACTTCGCGTCCGATTACTTCGGCGTGGTGCCCGACATGCTGAACTTCGCCAAGTGCGTGACCAACGGCGTCATTCCGCTGGGCGGCGTGATCTGCCGCGACAAGCTCTACGACGCGATGATGAAGACCGACGCGCCCGAGCACGTGGTCGAGTTCTTCCACGGCTACACCTACTCGGGCCACCCGGTGGCCTGCGCAGCGGCCATTGCCACGCTCGATCTCTTCAAGGAAGAAAACCTGTTCGCGCGCGCCGGTGAAATGGGCAAGGTGCTGGGCGATGCCTTCCACAGCACCTTCAAGGGCCTGCCCAACGTCATCAGCATCCGCAGCCTCGGCCTTGCCGCAGCGGTGGAGCTTGCGCCCATCGCGGGCACGCCGGGCAAGCGCGCCTATGAAATCTTCCTCGACTGCTTCCACAAGGGCGCGCTGGTGCGGCCAGCGGGCGACGTGCTGGTGATTGCGCCGCCGTACATCGTGGAGAAGTCGCACATCGACACGCTGGTGAACACGCTGGCGGATTCGATCAAGGCACACGCCTGAGCGGGAAGGCAGCGCCGGCGTGAGCCGGAGATCGATGTCCGGATACGGCGAGTGAAGGCGGCGGGGAACGCGCAGCATGTGAATGTTCGCGGCCCTGCCGCCTTCTCTTTTGTGAGGACACGAACATGAAGCTGCAACTGAGCCATCTGGCTTCGCCGATGGGCGAACTTCTGCTGGTCACCGACGCTGCCGGTGCCATTCATGCGCTGGATTTCGCGGACCATCGCGCCCGCCTGCATCGCCTCCTGCGGGAACTTCACGACAAGGTGGAGCTGACCGAAGGCGCCGCGCCGCAAACGGTGGCCGAAGCCCTCGGCCGCTACTTCGACGGCGATCTCAGGGCCATCGAAACGCTGCCCGTTGCAAGGCTGGGCAACGCGCTGCAGCAGCAGGTCTGGGAGGCGCTTCGCCGCATTCCTGCAGGCCGCACGACCAGCTATGGTGAACTGGCGAGGCAGCTCGGCTTCGACGATCCGCGCGCGGCCATCGATGTCGGTGCCGCCAACGGGTCGAATCCGATCAGCATCGTCGTGCCGTGCCACCGTGTGATCGGCAAGAACGCAGACCTCAAGGGCTACGCCGGCGGCGTCTTCCGCAAGCGGCATTTGCTGCAGCACGAAGGCGCGCTGCCGGCTGCGGTCGGGAAAGTCGGTGAAGCATTTCTTCTGCTTTGACAGAACTCGGCGAGCGCTTCACGCTTCGGTCCTCACTAGAAGAACGGGGGACGAAGATGTCGAAAAACATCGAGCGATGGATGAGCCGGCCGCTTCCTGCGGGTCGCCAGGTCGCTCTCGTGATGGTGACGCTCGGCTCTGTCACCGCCTGGTTGTTGTTCTGGTTCGGCGACTAGCCTGACCTGCTGACGCGCACACCTGCGTGCGCGCCTGCGAGCACTGCGGCCTGCGCGAGCCCTTGGGTTGCCCTCCTCATTTCTACCGGTTCCCGGGATACCTCCTACCGGTTCCCGGGATACCGGCCGTGGCCGTCGATCCCTAGCATCCCCTCCCGAAACGTAGCACTTATGAGTTCATCAAGTGCGTCTTCCAGAGAGGGACCGTCATGCAACGCGTATTTCTTATGGCACTGGTGTGTGCGCCTTTGGCTGCGCTCGCCAACAACGTCGGCGAGAACGCCGCATGGCAGTTCCAGACCAGCACCGACAAGGTGAACCAGGCCGCGATCCAGGACATGATCCGCAAGCAGAAGAGCGGCTACTACTCGGCGCCGGTCTACAACACGACCAACAACATCGGTCGCCAGTACAACTGCAACGTCTCCGCGACCTCCACGGGCAACGACGGCAACAACAGCACGGTCGCGAATTCGCCTTCCACTTCGGGCGCGACTTCGAATGCCTCGGGCAATGACAGCCGCACCGCGGTAGGCACCCTCGGCGGCGCGACGGTGGGCACCACGCAAGCCAACTCCGGCGCGGTCGGCTCGGCCATCGTGGGCGGCACCAGCACGCAGGTGCAGGGCGCGGCCAACCAGGCTCTGAACTCGAATCAGAGCAACTCGGGTGCGCAGACCGCGAGCGTCGGCGGCAGCTCGGCGTGCGCGTTCGGCGTGCTCAATTGAACGGGGCACGCGACATGCAATACCCCATCACCCGCACCTTCGCTCTCGCAGCCATCGCCACGGTGGCGCTCGCCGGTTGCGTCTCCGCTCCGCAGCAACGCTTTGCGCCCAACGAGGCACCCGTGGTGCTCGGCCCCTCGGTGCGCGACAACATCACGCCGATGGAGGCGGTGCTCGCCTGCTACGCCGACCACATCGCGGCCACGCGGCGCCCGCCCATCGTCATCGGCGTGGGCGACGTGAAGGACTACACCGGCAAGTACAGCATCAACGAAGGCAACGCGATCACGCAGGGCGGCGCGCTGATGGTGTATTCGGCACTCGGCAAGCTCGGTGGCGCAGTGAGCATCGCCGAGCGCTTCGACCCGGTGATCGCCGAGCGCGAGCTCGCGTATGCCGACCGCCGCCAGCTCGGTGACGGCCGCACGCACCAGGTAGGCGGCCCCAACGGCGGCCAGGCGGTGCCGTGGCTGCCGTACTTCGGCGGCACGATCAACAAGTCTGATTACTTCATCGTTGGCGGCATCACCGAGATCAACTACAACATCAACTCGGGCGGCGCGGAGTTCGCGGTGAACCAGGTGGGCGTGAAGGCGCGCACCTTCAGCCAGTCGGTGAGCGTGGACCTGCGCATCGTCGACACCAAGTCGCTGATGGTGGTGCGCACGGTGAGCCTCACCAAGCAGTTCAATGGCTACGAAGTGGGCCTGAACGTGTTCCGCTTTTTCGGCAGCAAGCTGTACGACGTGGACATCGGCGCCAAAGGCCAGGAGCCTGTGCAGATGGGCGTGCGCGCGGCGCTGGAAGAGGGAGTGGTGCGGCTCATGGCGGCCGTCACGCAGGTCGACCACCGGCCTTGCATGACGATGCGCCCGGGCGCCGGCGAGCAGATTCCTGTCGTGCCCGCGGCCGACCTGCGCAAGGTCGACAACCCGGGCGATGCCACCGTGGGCGGCGCAGCCGTGACTTCGCCCGTGGTGCAGAGCGGCGTGGCCGTCAATGCCGCGGGGCAGGGCGGCGCGCGCCTCACGGGCACGGCGACGCAGGTGTCCTTCGACTTCGGCGCGACCACGCTCGGCGGCAGCTCGCTTGCGCTGATCGACCAGATCGCGGGCCTGGCCAAGAAGGGCTCGACCGACATCGTGCTGGTGGCGCGCGACACCGAGAACTGGGACGCCCGCAAGCGCGACGAGCTCACCGACCAGCGCATCGTTGCCGTCACCTCGGCCCTTGCCAACCGCGGCGTGGCACCGGGCGCCATCAGCCTCACGTGGCGGCCCGATGCCGCCGACACGTCGATCCACCGCGACGGCCCGGGCCTGCAGGAGATCGCCAAGCTGCGCATCGGCAGCGCGGTGGTCGGCGGCGCGGCGCCAACCTCTTCTTCCGACGGCGCAGTCAAGGGCGACTGACCTGCCGTTCCGCGCGCATCGCGCATCCACTTTCCGACCCAGACCGCTTCCACAACATCCGAGGAGTCACGCCATGAAAGCACGCAAGATCCAGAGCCGGGCCGTACGCGCGCCCATGTTCAGCCGCAGCACCATCGGCACGGCCGTCGCGATGGCGCTGATTGCAGCAGCCTCCGGCGCACAAGCCGCGGAGACCTCGGTCGACGCTGCCTACAACGGCACCGCCACCGGCACGCCGACGGTGAACTCGGACATCAACAACACCGGGGCCGTCAACGCCACCATCACCAGCGCCACCGTGGGCACGACCTCCACCGGCACGCCGCTGAATCCCAACCCGGTGGCGATGAGCACCAGCGGCAACCTGGTCGGCGCGAGCGCCACCGGCAACAGCTTTGCCAACAGCATCCAGCCGGCGCCCGGCACGCCGGTGAACAACGCCGCGACGCTGGGCGTGGCGACCAACACCGGCGTGATCAACAGCGCAGTGAGCAGCAGCAAGCTGGCAGTGGAATCGAGCACGCTGCAGACCGGCAGCGTGGTCAACGCGGACAACACCATCTCGGCCACCACCACGCTCAACAGCGGCAGCTCGGCGGTCTCGGGCGCCGCCGCGGTCGGCGCCTCGCCGCAGGCCGGCACCTCGGTGCTGACCTATCCGGCGGGCGCACCGCTGTTCGATGCCAAGGGCAACATCGTGGTGACCTCGCTGCAGTCGGCCACGGGCGCGAGCTCCAGTGCGCAGGTGCTGGGCAACACGGTCGACCTGATGCTGACGGCGAGCCCGGGCATCACGCTGACGACGGCAGCCGTGCTCGAACGCAATTCGATCTCCGCGGTGCTCAAGGCCAACAGCGCCACCAGCACGGCCGAAATCCAGTCGGGCGGCGCGCCGGCCTTCGCGGGCTCGGCGGTGGTCGCGAACCTGCAGGCGAACGGCAACGGCATCCTCGCCGCCACGCACAGCGCAACCAATACGGGCTCGGTGATCACGGGTCTCGTGAGCGGCGTGCCTGCCGGCGGCTCCAACGTGCTGCAGGGCTCGCTGTCGGTGCAGGGCAATGCGATCTCCAGCGCGGCCACGGGCAACGAGGCGCTGGGCACCACCGCCGGCACGGCGGGCAACCGCATCCTGATCGACGACGTGACCATCGCGGGCACCGGCACGGCAGCCACCGCGGCCAACAACAGCATCCACAACGGCGTGGGCGTGACCAGCAACGTCAACAGCGACCTGGCCATCGTCAACAGCCAGGGCAACATCGGCGTGACCACCTTCGCCCAGACCGCGGGCGCACAAATCCTGGCCGGCGTGCAGTCGAGCAAGAACAGCCAGGTCACGCTCGCGGACAACAGCATCACGGCGGACGCCACCGGCAACACGGCGTCGAGCGCGATCGCCAGCGGCAAGAACGCGGCTTCGTTCACCGGCACGGCGGCGGTGTCGAACCAGCAGGCCAACTCGGCGGCACCGCTGACGGCGTTCCTGCTCCCGTCGGTCATCTCGGCGCAGACGGGCGAGTCGCCCGGCACGGGGCAGACCAGCGGCAGTTCGGTCACCGTGTCCGGCAACACATCGGCGGCCACCGCGCAGGGCAACCAGATCACGCAGAGCCTGGCGATCCAGGCAGCCACTGTAGCGCTGGGCAACGGCAACGCCGTGCTCACGGGCGGCACCGACTCCGACGGGCGCGTGTCCGCCAGCGGCGCGGCGACGCTCACCAACCTGCAGGGCAACTACAACGGCAGCGGCCCCGCGGCGCTCAACTTCGGCTCGCAGATCCTGCTGACCGCCAGCGGCGGCGGCGCACCGGTCGCGAACAACACGCTGGCGCTGACCGACAACCGGCAGGAAGCCGTGGCGCTCGGCAGCGGGGCCACCAACACGCTCACGCTCAGCGGCAACTCGGTCGGCACGGGCGCGGGCATCGCGAGCGTGCAGATGTCGGATGCAACCTCCGGTGCCGGCGCGGCGCTGTTCGCTCCTGAAGCGCGCATCACGGTGAACGGCAACCTCACGGGCGGCTCGGTCGCGCTCACCGACAACCTGCAGCGCGCCATTGCCTACGGCAACTCGGCGACGAACACGCTGGGCGTGAGCGCGGGCAACCTGGCCGCGGCGCCAGGCCCGTTCCTGGGCGCACCGGCCTCGACCGTCACGGTCGATGTGCTCAGCGGACTGCCGTTCAGCAACGCGGCCGGCGCCCTGCCGACGGTGACTGCGGCCTACGGCATCCTGAACGACCAGTCGGTGCAGGGGAACATCGGCAGCTCGGCGACCGGCTCCAACACCTTTGCGGCGAACGTCAACGGCAATGTCTCGGGCGCCAGCGTCGCGAACAGCGACAACGCCTTCGTCGCAGCCACCTACGGCAACGACGCAGCCAGCGGCGTGACGCTGGGCCTGAACAACGTGAGCGGCTCGAATGCCTCGATCGCCAACGTCACCAACACGCAGGCTGTGGCGGGCACCAACACCGTCATCTCCGCCATCGCGGCCGGCGGCATCGTGGCGCGCACCACGGTCACGGGCACGCTGAGCAACGGCTCGGTGTCCAGCTCGGACAACGCGGCGCAGGCACTGGCCTACGGCAGCCGCGCCACCGACAACACGGTGAAGGTGACGGGCAACAACATCGACACCTCCGGCCTCTCGCTGGCGGGTGCGACGCTGACGGGCAACGTGCTCGCCACCACCGCCGCCTTCAGCGTGCAGAACGCGCAGTCGGGCCAGGGCACGGTGTCGGCGCAACGCAGCGGCGGGCCTGAAGTGCAGACCACCGTCACCGGTGCCATCAGCAACTCGAAGGTGGACGCCAGCGGCAACACCACGCTGGCCGGCGCGACCAGCAACAGCGCCGTCAACGGCGTGAGCGTGGATGCAGTCGGCGTCTCGACCACCACCGCAGTGCAGAACCTGCAGCTCACCAGTGCGGCGGTCAGCTCGCTGACCGGGCAGGAAGGCGCGCTGCTCAACAACAAAGACGGCGTGCAGGTGGTGCTGGGCGGCGCGAGCATCCAGAACTCGCAGGTCGCTGTCGACGGCAACGCCGCCGGCGGCTCGGCCACGGGCAACGCTGCCGTCAATCGCATCGACGTGAAGGGCAACACCATCGCCGTGGGCGACGGCTTGCCGCTTGCCGGTGCGACCAGCCTCGCGGGCCTGGCAGGTGCGGTCGGCGATCATGCGCTGTCGAGCATCCAGCTGGTGACGAGCCCGACGATCTCTTCCAAGGTGGCGGCCGCCTTCGGTGTCGACACGGCGGTCGGCGCGGTGATCTCCGGCTCGACGCTGAGTGCCTCCGGCAACACGCAAAGCGCGAAGGCCGTGGCCAACACGGGCAGCAACGCCATCACGCTCGCGGCCACCGATGTGTCGGCCCGCTCCGCGCTGCTGTCTGCACAGGGCAGCACGGCGGCGGTGGAGTCGCGCTCGTTCATGCAGGCCTTTGCGCCGGCCTCGGTGACGGGCTCGTCGGTGAAGCTCTCGAACAACAGCAACTCGGCGCTGAGCGTGATCAACGACGTGGACAACAAGGTCGCCGTTGCGGGCGGCTCGTCTGTCGCATCCTTCGTTCCCGCGATCATTCTTCAGGGTGCGCTGCCCGGCAACACCGCGGCGCTGGGCGACCAGGTGCTGGTGAACCGCCAGTCGGCCGGAACCTCGGCCACCAGCACCGCCGACACCGCGATCTACAACGAAGACAGCCTGGTGCCCGCCAACGCAGGCCTGGTCAACAGCAGCTTCACCGCCTCGGGCAACTCGACGTCCTCGGAAGCAGCGGCCAACCGCGCTACCAACGCTGCCTCGCTGACCGGCGGCGCATCGCAGTCGGCCAAGACTGCGGTGCTGAACGCGCAGGACAGCAACGCAACCGTGGCAGCCAACGCCAACAACGTGACCAGGCTCACGTTGACCGGCCCCAACGCGCTCACCGGCAGCAGCGCCACGCTCGACGGCAACATCACCAGCGCAGCCGCCACCGGCAGCGCTGCCACCAACAGCATCGACGTGAAGAGCAGCACCATCGCCGGCAGCACGCCGCTCCCGGCCGTGGCCGCAGCCGGTCCGGCGCTGTTGGTGACAGTGACGGCAGACCACGCACTGGCCAACGTGCAGATGGGCACCGGGCCTGTGTCGGCCACCGCGACGGGCATCGTGGGCATCGACACGGCACCGGCATCCATCGTCGGTACCTCGACGCTGGGCGTGACGAACAACGGCCAGAGCGCGAAGGCCGTGGCCAACACGGCGCTCAACAGCGTGACGCTCGCGGGCTCCAACGTTGGCGCGCGCTCGGCGCTGCAGTCGACGCAGTCGGGCACCGCCGCGGTGACGGCAACGTCCACGCAGGAGCTGTTTGCACCGGCCGCATCCACCGCCTCGACAGTGCGCCTCTCGGGCAACAGCAACACGGCGCTGGGCGTGATGAACGACGCGACCAACACGCTGAGCGTGAGCGCGGTCAACACCCTGCCGCCGGGCGCGACGGGTTCGGCCACGCTGAACGAGACCGGCAGCGCCGACAACGTGGTGGCCACCGGCGACCATGTGCTGTCGAACCGCCAGTCGGCCGCCTCGACGGTCGGCAGCACGGCCAATACGTCGATCCACAACGACGACAACGCCGCACCCACGCCGGGGCTGATCAACGGCGCGCTCACCATCTTGGGCAACAGCACCTTTGCAGAGGCTTCGGCCAACCGCGCGACCAACACCGCCACGGTGGCGAGCAGCGCGACGCAGGGGGCCAGCGTCGGCATCGTCAATGTGCAGGGCAGCACGGCCGGAGTGACGGCGACGGCCAGCACGGTGGCGAATGCGACGCTGGCGGGCGCGGTGCCGCTCAACGGCAGCAGCGTCTCGCTCGACGGCAACACCACCGTTGCCCTGGCGCGCGGCAATGCGGCGACCAACGTGCTCGAGTCCAGCGGCGGCAGCAGCTACGGCGGCGCGGCGACAGTGGGTTCGTCGAGCCTGGTGGGTACGCCGCTGGCGCTCAACGTCGGTGCGAGCGCGGCCATCCTCAACAGCCAAAGCAACTCGGGCGCGGTGTCGGCAACCAGCGTGGGCACGAGCTACCAGGTGGCGCTCAACAGCACCGGGGCTGGCGTGTCGAGCGGCTCGGTCGGCGTCACGGGCAACGCACTGGCGGCGCAGGCCGTCGGCAACAGCGCGACCAACCGCTTGACGCAGACGGCGCTGAACACGGGCGCGCCGAGCGCGGCCATCGGCAACTACCAGGTCAACACCGGCGCAGTGACGGCCACGGTGACGAGCGTGAACTTCGGGGTCGGCGTGTCGGGCGCGGTGGGCAACAGCACGCTGCGCACCACGGGCAACCAGATCACGGCATCGGCCACGGGCAACTCGGCGGTGTCGGCGATTACCTCGCGCTGAGCTGCTGCGTACTGAAAGAAAAAGCCGCGGGCCTTCGGGCTCGCGGCTTTTTTCTTGTCGATGGGGCGCTCAGGCTTTCGGTTGCGGTCTTGCCTGCCGCTTGAACTCTGCGCAGTAGTCTTTTTCGGGCAGGGGCGGTGTCCGCCATGTGCGGTCGTAGTCGCCCGCTACTGCCTCGGGCGAGGGAGCCGCCGGCGCGGCCATCAGCCGCACCGTGGCGACCTTGACGTCGTCGGGCAGGTGCTGCGGTACGCCGAGCGTGCGCACGACGTGGCCGGCTCCGGCGATCAGCAGCACCGTCTGGCCCGGGCGTTTCGCCTTGACGATGGCCTGCGCCATCGCGCGGTCGCGGCCGACCTGGATGCGCGTCATCGGGACGATCTGCGATTCGGGGAGCATCCTGCAGTGGCCATCGCGCACGGCGTCCTGCTGCGCGCTGTAGGCCTCGCCGTTGAGCTGCACGTCGAGCGAGACGTCGGCCATGGCGTCTTTCATGCGGACGCGCGGCAGGTTGGCGCCGACCACGGGCACGCCCGCGCGCACGGCGGCCATCACGGCGGGGCCGTAGCTGGCCCAGGGCCAGGCCTTGTCGCTCCAGTCGAGGGCGGCCTGCACCTGGGCCTCGGTGGCGGTGGGCGTGAGCTGCGCGGTGCTGCGGCCTTCCTCGGCCATCTCGAGCGCCAGCGCGGCGAGGTGGCCGCGCGCGACCAGCGCCTCGACGGTTTCGCGTTCGATGACATGGTGCTCGGGCGCGTCGTGCTGCTCGCCGAGCAGCAGGGCATCGATCGGCTGGAGCGCCGCGACGCGGCGTGCGATGGGCGCGTCGGGCGCATCGGCGCCGGAAGAGGACAGCGCCGAACAGCCCGTGAACGCCGTGACGGCGAGCAGGGGGAACAGCAGGAATCGGGAGGCCCGGGTGGGCCAGTTTGGAGGAGGCATCGCGCCATCGTATGCCCTCGGCACGCGCGCGCAGTGCCGTCCATTTCCCCCTGTCCCTGTCGTCCGCGCCCTCCCGCTTTTTCGTTCGCGCGCTGGCCACGCAGCCGCCGCCGAAGTTCCGGTGGATTTACCGCTGAACACTTCTGAAACTTTTAACTGACAGCCTGCTAATTTTTTACTAAGTCTTTGGGTTTACTCGGCCCGTCGCGAACAAGTCATACCAAAGACCACATGTGACTCGCGATACGGGCCGGATATCCATCTATCCGGAGGTTCAATTTCCGACACTTACGGGGTAGATATGAATAACTTGAGACTCGGTGGCGCCATTGCCACTGCCCTGGTGGCGCTTGCCGTGCTGCCGCTCCAGTCCGCACACGCCACGACGGCCACCACGACCTTCAAGGTGACGGCCACGGTGCTCAGCTCCTGCGCCATGGCCACGCCCGACACGCTCGCGTTCGGAAGCTTCACCCCGGGCACTGCGCTCACCGGCGCGACCTCGTTCACCGTGCAGTGCACCTACGGCACCACCTACTCGCTGGGCATGAGCGCAGGCACCAGCGGCTCGGTGACGGCCCGGACCATGACGAGCGCCACGGCGACGAGCGGCTACAACAGCCTGTCGTACGGTCTCTACAAGGACTCCTCGTATGCGACCAACTGGAGCAACAGCACGACGGGGTCGGACTACACCGGCACAGGTTCGGCCGTGACCCATACGGTCTACGGCAAGGTCCCGGCCGCCCAGTACGCAGTGGCGCCCGCAACGGACTACACCGACACGATCACCCTGACGCTCACCTACTGAGCGTTCACGGTCCATGTCGCTCGATTGGGCTATGCGTCAGCTCCTGGCGCGCGCGGCGATCATCCTCGGTTCGGCGGCGGCGATGGCCGTCTCGGCCGTTCCTGTCGACGTTCGGGCCGCGAGCATCCAGATCGCGCCGGTCCGCGTCGTGCTGCAGCCCAACCGGCCGGTCGCTTCGCTGGTCGTGACCAACGACGGTGCCAGCGAGATCTCGATGCAGGCCGAAGTCATGAGCTGGGCGCAGAAGGACCAGCAGGATGTCTATGCGCCTACGCGTGAGGTGCTGGTCAATCCGGCGATCTTCCGGATTCCGGCCAATGGCCGGCAGATCGTGCGCCTTGGCTTGCAGGTGCCCGCGCTGGCCGATGAGCGCAGCTACCGCATCTTCCTGAGGCAGTTGCCGCGCGACAAGGCGCTGCCAACGGGGACCGAGGGGGCGGGCGCTGAATTGCAGACGCTGCTGCAACTGGTCCTGCCGATCTTCGTGCCTCCTTCGTCCCCTGCGGGAGCGCCTTCGGTCGCGTGGCATCTGAGCGCGTCGGCGCTGACCATCGACAACCTGGGGCGCGAGCACATCCAGATCACGCAAGTCACCGTGCGCCATGCGGATGGCAGCGAGCTGCTGCGTCAACGGATGTCGGTCTACGTGCTGCCGCAGCAAAGCGCAAGGCTGCCGGTCGCACTGCCTTCGCTGCCGCCGGGCGCCAGACTTCAGCTCGAGGCGCAGGCGGACTCCGAAGTGCCGCTCTCTCCCGTTTTCCTGCAAGTTCCCGGTGCGACGGCTGCAGCAGCTCAGTAGCCTGGTCGCTTTCGCTTGCTGGCTGCCGGTGGCACACATGGCGCAGGCCCAAGTGATTGCAGACGACCGAGCGTTCACCCCGGTAATCATCGACGTCGAAGTCAATGGCACGGCAGAGGGGCCTGCACGCTCTGCGCTCCGGCACGGGGGCAAGCTCCTGTTCAGCCGTGCCGATTTGCAGGCGTGGCGCGTCATCGTTCCCGCCCAGGCGACGGCCGTGGTCGAGGGGGCCGACTACTACGACCCCGCCGCGTTGCCCAATGGCAGCGTGGCGCTGGAAGAAAGCACGCAGACGGCGCAAGTGCGCTTGCCCGTGACGGCATTCGTGGCCAGTGCACTCACCGGCAAGGCCGCGAACCGGCCGTCGCTCACGCCTTCCGTCAATGCCGCCTTCGTCAACTACAGCATGGCGTTGCAGCACGACAGCAACGGCACTGCCGCATCGGGACTGCTCGACAGCACGGTTTCGGGCCAATGGGGATTGCTGGCGAACAGCGTGCTCGTCGGCCAGTCGGCCTATCAGAATGCGACGGGCCTTTCGTCGCTGAGCAAGATGGTCCGGCTCGACAGCTACTACCGCTACGACGACCCGGATCGCCTGACGCGGCTGACAGTCGGCGACGCCATCACGCAGAACGCCGCGTGGTCCACGCCGTCGCGCTTTGCCGGGGTGCAGTTCGGCACGCAGTTCGGCCTGAGCCCCGGGTACATCAGCTATCCGGTGCCGTCGCTCACGGGCGGATCGGCCGTCGCGTCGACGCTCGAAGCCTATGTGAACAACACGCTGCACTATCAGGGGCAGGTCGATTCGGGCCCGTTCTCGTTGAGCAACGTGCCGGTGCTCAGCGGCGCGGGTGAGATGAGCTTCTCGGTGTCCGACGCGCTGGGCGTGCGGCGCACCGTCACGACGCCTTACTACGTGAGCACGAATCTGCTGCGCGCGGGCTTGTCGGACTACTCGGTCAACGTGGGGTGGAGCCGCCTCAACTATGGCCTTCAGAGCAATGACTACGGCAGCCCGTTCGCTGCCGGCAACTGGCGCCGCGGACTCAGCGAGACGGCCACCATGGAGCTGCATGGCGAGGCCGGCGCGCAGGTTCAGGTTGCCGGCGCCGGCCTGACCTGGGTGTGGGCGCCGCTGGGGGAGTTCGGACTGCACGGCGCGGCCAGTCGCTCGCAGGACTCGGGCAGCGGAACGCTCGGGCGCGTCTCGTTCGCGCACATCGCTTCTGAGTGGAGCTTCTCGGCAAGCCGGCAATCCGCCAGCGCAGGCTTCATGCAGGTTGCATGGCTGGACAGCCAGACGCACACGACCGGGCAGACTCAACTGTTCCTGGGGCGCTCCCTTGGCCGCCGCTATGGCAGCCTGGGCCTGGCCTACACGGCATTGCGCTATAGCGGCGGCGACGAGGCCAAGGTGCTTTCGCTCAACCATTCCATTCAGCTCGGCGCGGTGTTCCTGAACACCTATGTGGCGCGCACCGACTCGGGCGCCACGGCGAATCGCCAGCGCGTCGCATCGGTCGGCTTGAGCCTGACCCTTCCGCTGGGCGACCGGCAGACCGCATCGGCCACGACCAACCGGCAGAACGGAAAGACCACCACCACGGTCGACGTCAGCCAGGCGACTCCGAGCGATGAGGGGCTGGGCTGGCGCGTCGTTGCCTCGAATGGCGAGACAAAGCGCGCCCAGGCCGAGGCAACCTGGCGGACCCCCTATGCGAGCTTCAACGCGCAGGTCGTCGACCTCAACAAGGAGACCAGCGCCAGGGTGCTTGCCGAGGGCTCACTGGGCTATACGTCGGGCATGTTCTTCGCGGCGCAATCGTCCAGCGACGGCTTTGCGCTGGTGACGGTGCCTGGCACGGCCGGCATCAAGATCTACCGGGAGAACAACCTGGCGACGACGACCGACGGCGAGGGGCATGCCCTCGTGACCGGGCTGCGTGCCTATGAGCTGAACAAGATCAGCGTGGACAACGGCGATCTGCCGATTTCGGCGCAGGTGCACTCCGACGTGCTGCAGGTCGTGCCGTCGTACAAGGGCGTTGCGGCGGCCACCTTCGACATCTCGCGCGACCTGAGCGCCACCATGCAGATCCGGCTGCCCGACGGGTCGCCGCTGCCGGCTGGCATCGACGTTGTCGGCGAAGGCCGTCCGTTTCCATTGATCACCGGCTACGGCGGCACGCTGCAGCTCGATCGCCCCCGTGCGGGCGAACGCTTCGAGGCGAATTGGCGCACTGGCCATTGCAGTTTCACGGTCGGCCCCATTCCGACCACCGGCACGCTGCCACAAATCGGGCCCTACACATGCGAAACGATGCTTCCAACTACAGCGCGCTGATCTGGGTTGCCGGTCTGATTGGCGCGCTGGCTGCCACGTCGGCACATGCGTCATGCACGTCGACGGGGCTCGGGACGCCGACCTGCTCTGCCACCATCAGCGCGACGGCCCTGAGCTTCGGAAACTACAGCGCGTCCACGACGAGTGCCACCACAAGTACCGGCACCATCACGGTGGCGGCCACGTTTTCAGGAAGTGTCTTCGGAACCAGCACCTTGAGCTATACGGTCAGCCTTAGTGCGGGGAATTCGGGAACGACCACGAGCCGCTACATGAGCTATGGCAGCTACACCCTGAACTACAACCTGTACACCAGTTCGACCTACGGGACGGTCTGGGCGACCAGCACGGTGTCGGGCAGCGCGTCCGCCTCAGGTGGGTTCGGGACCAGGACGGCAAGCACCACGCACACCGTCTACGGTCGCCTGCCTGCCGGCCAGTACACGGCTGCGCCGGGCAGCTATACCGACACCATCACGGTGACCGTGACCTACTGAGTTGTTGTTTCCGGGGTTTTCGGCTCAGTGCACCAACACGGGGGTGTGGGCCAGCTCGGCGTAGCCTTCGAGCGTGTCTTCGACCTCTTCCTGGGTGGGAGTGTTGAGCTGCCAGGCGGCGATCTGCTGCTGGAACAGTTCGGCCCAGGAGCCGTCGAGGTACACCTCCTTGCCCGAACGCTTGTCCACGATCTCGAAGCCATGGCGCTCCAGAACCGGCACATTCGGCTGCGCGGGCTCCTCGCCTTCATTGGGCTGCACGTGTACGACGACGAAAGACTCCGAGTCATAAAGCATGTTCATGGCGGGCCCTGTGAGTATGTCGATGGCGTTCATGGGGTTTAGATAGCAATCAACGCGCCAGTTTCAAGATAGGTTGTCTATTTGTAAAACCAACAGGCTAATCGGCATATCTCCAGGACCTTTTGCTTCGATAGTGTGACTTTCTCCTCAATTCGAGGGGCCTGCGGGTAGGGGTTTGCGCAATTGGGCGTCAGCGAAGTCGCCGTTTGCTTCCGTCTGCCTGATGCGCACGGGCAGATAACCGTACGCTGGCGCAAGCCAGAGCTCCAGTTTTCTATCGAAATCCCGGCGCGGGTTGCGGGTGAGCTTGCGCGCGGTGTATTCGCCGGCCGGGAGGGCTATCTTTTCCTCTTCGCCGACCACGAAGACCCAGACGTCGGCATCGCGCGGCCCCACGGTCTGGACCGAGATCCGGGTGCCCGCCGGATAGCGATCCGGGCTGGCCGCCAGCAGGCCGCCGAGCTGCATCATGACGCTCATGCGGTCCTGCGCGCCGGCCAGCAGGGGCACGGGGGGCGTGTTGTTGCTGAACACGATCTGCCCCTGATCGCGCACGAAATGCGACGCCACCTCGGCCTTGCGGCTTTCGGAGTACCGCTCGGGCTCTAGGCCGGAGGGGCCGATGCGGCCGGTGCTGTGCCAGTTGAGCAGGGTGAAGAACACTGCCTTGAGCGTCAGCCGCCCGTCGTAGCGGGAGCCATCCTGCAGCCAGACGAGCTCACCGAACACGCCCCGCTGCGGGGAGGCCCCCACCTGGCCCGTGGCTTCGAAATCGAGCGTGACCGAACCGGGGATCCTCAGCGCCTGGGTGCCGGCGATGGTTCCCGAGGCTTCGCTGCCGCCGGCCGTCTTGGTGCCGCTGCCCGTGCCACCGGCAGGGGAAGACGCACCAGCCGGGGCGCTGGCGGCTGCTTCGGGCGGTGCTGCTCCTGAATCGGGAGCAGCCTGGGCCGTCAGGTCGGGTGTTTCCGGAGCAGGGGGCACGGAAGTGTCTGGCTCCGGCGCTGGCGTAACGGCCGCAGGAGCCGGCTTCGGACGGGGCGCCGACGGCTCGCGGGGCCGGCGCGGCTTGGGCGGCGGTGCTGGCTTGGCTTCCGCCGGGGCGGCAGCCGGAGCAGCGGGCTTTTCAGAAGCCGGCGGCGCGATCACGATCGTCCGCGTGCTGAACTTGCTCGCCAGTGGCGAGGGTTCCGGCCCGATGGCCACCGGCGCCAGCCCGAGCACCAGCAGGTGGATCAGCGCCACCAGCAGCGTCAGACCGATCAGCACCCGCCACGACGGACGCCCGGGCAGGCCGGGAGGCAGCAAGGAAGAAGGAGGGGCGACGAGCGTCGACATCAGTGTGTGGAGTGAGGCGCCGGCCCGGAGGTTCACGAAGACCACCTCGGTACACTGCCGCCCGTTCAACCAGTTTAAGTGGGAGCGGCGCCCGGCCTCGTGCACGCGCCGTGTCCCGCGCCATCACGCACGCACCGCATCATGAAACTCGCCACCCTGAAGGACGGCTCGCGCGACGGCCAGCTCGTCGTTGTCTCGCGCGACCTCACGCTCGCCCACTACGCCACCGGCATCGCGAGCCGGCTGCAGCAGGTGCTGGACGACTGGGGCTTCATGAGCCCGCAGCTGCAGGACCTGTACGACTCCCTCAACACCGGTCGCGCGCGCCACGCCTTCCCCTTCGATCCGTCGATGTGCATGGCCCCGCTGCCGCGCGCCTACCAGTGGGCGGATGGCTCGGCCTACATCAACCACGTCGAGCTGGTGCGCAAGGCGCGCAACGCCGAAGTGCCCGAGAGCTTCTACTCCGACCCGCTGATGTACCAGGGCGGCAGCGACGACTTCCTCGGCCCGACCGACGACGTGATCGTGCCCAGCGAAGCCATGGGCATCGACTTCGAGGCCGAGATTGCGGTCATCACCGGCGACGTGCGCATGGGCTCCACGCCCGACCAGGCACTCGACGGCATCCGCCTCGTGATGCTGGCCAACGACGTGAGCCTGCGCAACCTGATTCCGGCCGAGCTGGCCAAGGGCTTCGGCTTCTTCCAGAGCAAGCCCGCCACCGCCTTCAGCCCCGTGGCCGTGACGCTCGACGAGATCGGCGAGGCCTGGCAGGACGGCCGCGTGCACCTGGCGCTGCAAAGCAGCTGGAACGGCCGCAAGGTCGGCATGTGCGACGCCGGCCCGGAGATGACCTTCCACTTCGGCCAGCTCATCGCCCACATCGCCAAGACACGCAACGTGCGCGCCGGCAGCATCGTGGGCAGCGGTACCGTGAGCAACAAGGGCGTGGAGAAGAACGGCCACATGGACTGGCCCAAGGGCTATTCGTGCATCGCCGAGAAGCGCTGCATCGAGACCATCCAGACCGGCCAGCCCTATACCGACTTCATGAAGTTCGGCGACACGATCCGCATCGAGATGAAGGGGCTGGACGGGCGTTCGCTGTTCGGCGCGATCGACCAGGAGATCGTGTCGACGGCCGGGCGGCCGAAGGAGGCGCCGGTGTCGCTGGTGAAGCCCGCCCCGGCGCAGGAAGAGACCGCGGAAGACTGAAGCCGCGTTTCAGCCCGGACCGGCACCGCGCAGCAGTTCTTTCTGCGACCGTATCCCCAACCGCCGGAACGCCCGGTACTGATGCGTGCGCACAGTCGTCAGCTCCACGCCGATCTCGCGCGCCGCTTCTTTCGCCGTCTTCCCAGCCATCAGGTGGCCGATGACCTCGCGTTCGCGCAGGCTCAGCCTCAGCAGCCGCGAGGCCAGCGTGGGCTCCACCGCCTCCCTTACGGCCACAGCGCTGCGGCCATGCGCCGCGGTGGCGTCGGCCAGCAGCGTGGCGTGCGCCTCGATGCGCGCGAAGTCCGATGCATCGAACTCCGGCTGCGCGAGGCTGCGGTAGAAGCTCACCGCCACGCGCTGCCCCGTGGGCAGCAGCAACAGCACCGACGCGCGCTCGCGGATGCCGACGTCGCCATAGCAGGCGGCGCGGTAGGCCGGGTCGGCCACTTCGTCGGCGTGCTGGTGGCCCAGCCATAGCTGCGCGCGCTTCGGCAGCTTGCGAGCAGCGAGCCAGGCCATGTTCGGGTCGAGCAGGTCGAAGCGCTGCGCCACATAGCGTTCGGTGGTGCGCTCTGCCGTGCTGCCGTAGCTGCTGGCGGCAGACACCGCCTCGATGCGGCCGGTGGCATCGACCACGAACACGGTGCAGAAAGTCACCGGCATCACGCGCTGCATCGCCTTGAGATAGCTGGTCGCCAGGTGCGGCGTGCCCACGCCGGAGAGCACGTCGCCGACGACGGCTGCGGCCAGCGCGGTGTCGGTCGGGTGGATGCGCCAGCGTCTCATGCGTGAAGAAAAAGAAGAGCAGTTCGGGTAAGTACCTCGTACGAAGTTATGACATTGACGGCCCCCGCGCATCGGGACAATCCCGTCGGATGACGAACTCTCCCGATGCCGCCAGCGGCCCCGTGCCTCCGCCGGCCAGCGCCACTGAACTGCCGCCGTCGGTCGGCGCCTTCCACTACACGCGCTACAAGCCCTGGACGCCGCCGCTCGAAGAAGGCGGTATCGAACCCGGCCGCCATCCGGTGGTGATCGCGGGCGGTGGGCCGGTCGGCATGGCGCTCGCGCTGGGGCTCGCGAACCACGGCGTGCGCAGCGTGATCCTCGAAGCCGACGACACGGTGTGCGTGGGCAGCCGCGCGGCCTGCATCTCGCGGCGCAGCCTTGAAATCATGGAGCGGCTCGGCGTACTGCCCGGCTTCATGACCAAGGGCCTGCCGTGGACTGGCGGTCGCAGCTTCTACAAGACGGCCGAAGTGTTCCGCTTCGAGATGCCGCACGACGCGCAGCAAAAGCTGCCGCCGATGATCAACCTCGAGCAGTACTACGCCGAGCACTATCTGCTGGAAGAAATCTTCCGCCGCAACGAGCAGACCCCGGGGCTCATCGACATCCGCTGGGGCACCGAGCTCACCGGTCTCGCGCAAAGCGATGAGGGCGTGACGCTCGACGTGCGCAACGCCGAAGGCGCCTACCGGCTGCACGGACAGTGGCTCGCAGCCTGCGACGGCGGCCAGAGCTTCGTGCGCAAGGCGATGGGGCTCACGCTCGAGGGCACGGGCTACGAAGGCCGCTACGTGATCATCGACATCGAGCTGCACAGCGGCCACCCCACCGAGCGTCGCGCGTGGTTCGACCCGCCGTGGAACCCCGGCTCGACCGTGCTGATGCATCGCCAGCCCGACGACATCTGGCGCATCGACTACCAGCTGCGCCCCGGCCAGAGCACCGAAGAAGCGCTGCAGCCGCCGGCCGTGGCCGAGTTCGTGCAGCGCCACCTCGACGCCATCGGCGAAGGCCACCTGCCGTGGAAGACGGTGTGGACCTCGGTCTACCGCGCCGGCGCGATGACGCTCGACAGCTATCGCCACGGCCGCGTCGTGTTCGCGGGCAACGCGGCGCATGCAATGCCGATCTTCGGCGTGCGCGGGCTCAACTCGGGCTTCGACGATGCGGACAACCTCGCGTGGAAGCTGGCGTTCGTGGCAAGGGGCTTGTCAGATGCGGCGCTGCTCGACTCGTACTCGCAGGAGCGCATCGCGGCCTTCCACGTGAACGCCGAGAACGCGATGCGCAGCACCGAGTTCATGTCGCCGCCGTCGCGGGGCTTCGACCTGCTGCGCGAGGCGGCGCTGTCGCTGTCGGAAGCGCATCGCGGCATTGCGCAGCTCATCAATCCGCGCCAGACGCAGGCCGTGCGCTATGCCGATTCGCCACTGTCTAGCGAGGGTGACGAACTGCCGAGGGGTCCGCTGCCGGGCGAGGTGATGCCCGAGCAACAACTCGCGCAAGACCACCTCACCGACTGGATCGCGCCGACCTTCACGCTGCTGGTGCTGCGGCCCGATGTGGCCCCGCTGCCTGCAGCCGACATTGCGCAGGCACTGCAGGGCGCGCTGCCCTTCGTCGTGCGCAGCATCGCGGCCCCGGGCATCGACGGCGTCGACGGCGCCGACGCGCATGCATCTCCCGCCGTCTTCGAAGCGCTCGGCGCGCAAGACGGCGCGGTCTACCTGCTGCGTCCCGATGGCCACGTGGCCGCGCGCTGGCATCGCCTGCCGCCCGGTGCCCTGCAACCTGCACTGGCCCGCGCGGCCCAGGAGCCCCTCGCATGACCACGACACCGCTGAACCCCGACGCCCGCGACCGCCTCTATGCCGAGTGCGCACGCGCCATCACCGAGGCGGGCGCCGAGCGCGAATCGCTGTTCCTGGCGCGGCTTGCGCTGCTGCTGTTCGAGCAGGTCGGAGACGAGGCGCGGTGCCGCGCCGCGCTGGCCGATGCGCTGCGCGCGCTGCCCGTACCATCGCTGTCCGCTTCCTGATTTCCAAACCAATTACAAACGACTGGAGACTGATCCATGGATCGCCGCACCCTTCTCGCCACGCTCGCTTCCGGCGCCGCAGTGGCCGCCACGCCTTTCGCCCATGCGCAGGAATACCCCGCGCAGCTCATCAAGTGGGTCGTGCCCTATCCGGCGGGCGGCGGCACCGACGTGATCGCGCGCGTGCTGGCCGAATCGATGCGCCAGACGCTGGGCCAGCAGATCGTGGTCGACAACCGCCCTGGTGCCTCGACCAACATCGGCGCCGACCTCGTCGCCAAGAGCAAGCCCGACGGCTACACGATCCTCTCGGCCGACAACGCCGTGCTGGCCTTCAACGAGCACCTGTTCAGCAAGCTGCCGTTCAACCCCGAAAGAGACTTCACCTACATCGGTGCGATCGGCAAGTTTCCGCTCGCGCTGGTGGTGCATCCGGACTTCCCGGCGAAGAACTTCAAGGAGTTCCTGGCCTACGTGAAGGCCAATCCCGGCAAGGTCAACTACGCCTCGCCCGGCAACGGCTCGCCGCACCACCTGGCAATGGAAATGTTCAAGGTGCGCACCGGCACCTTCATCACCCACATTCCGTACCGCGGCGCGGCGCCGGCCATGGCCGACGTGATGGGCGGGCAGGTGCCCTGCATGTTCCTCGACCTGGCCTCGGGCCTGTCGATCATGCAGAGCAACAAGGTGCGGGTGCTGGCCATCGGCTCGGGCGCGCGCAGCAAGCTGCTGCCCAACGTGCCGACGCTGGCCGAAGTGGGCGTGCCCAACACCGAAGTGTTCGCGTTCCAGGGCATCCTCGGCCCGGCCGGCCTGCCGCCCGCGGTGGTGAACAAGCTCAACGGCGACCTGAACAAGGCATTCGGCACGCCCGCCGTGCAGAAGCGTTTCGAAGACTTCGGCATGGAGGCGATGCCGGGCTCGCCGGCGCAGTTCGTGGCGCTGTCGCGCGCGGAGTCGAAGCGCTGGGGCCCGATCATCAAGCAGGCTGGCATCAAGCTGGACTGATGCCGGCAGCGGGCGTTTGCCCCTAGCGGGTGAACGCCTTTCGCGAGCCGTCTTCGAAGACTTCGTCGTCCCGCTGCAATTCGCCGCTTTCGTCCCAGGTGCGCTCGCGCGTCACGCGGCCCTTGGCGTCGAAGCTCGACTCGGCCAGCAGCGTGCCCTTCTCGCTGAAGCGCTGGTGGGTGCCGACCGGAATCTGCCGGTTGCGGCCCGCGATCTCGTAGCGGCCCTGCGCGGCGCGCTGGCCGCTGTCGTAGAACTCGGTGATCTCGACCGCGCGCGCGTCGCCGCTGCCGCTGTATGCCGACTTGCTGCGCGGCTGGCCGTTGAGGTAGTAGCCGTCGTCGACGATCGGCTCGCCCGCGCTGTTCCAGCGCTGGTCGCGCACCAGCGCGCCCTTTTCGGAGAAGGCCTGCTCGCGCACGCGGATGCTCGCGCGCTCGACCAGCAGGTACACCGTCTCGCGGCGCTTCACGCCTTCGGACGAGTAGTTCTGCTCGGTGCGCTGGTTGCCCACGGTTTCGTCCAGCGATGCGGTCTTGCCGTTGTCGTAGAAGCTCTGCGAGCGCACCCGCTTGCCCGACACGAAAGAAAGCCGCGAACGCAGGCTGCCGCGCGCGTCGAACAGGTCGACCTGCGACGGGCCGGTGCCTGTGAAGCCGCAGAGCTTGGCGTCGTCCGCCACCGGCGCGAGCGTGGGCGCGTCCGCGCAGCGCAGGGCCGAAAGCTGGCCGTTCTCGGTGAATTCGACCGACGCGCGTTCGCTGCCGCTGCCGGTGTCGGGATAGAAGATGGCGCGCCGCAGCTTGCCGTCGGGGTAGAAGTTGCGCACCAGCCCGCGCTCCTGGCCGTCGTCGTAGGTGGCGTCGCGCAGCACGCGGCCCGTGGGCGAGAACTCGCGGGCGCGGCCGTGCAGGTTGCCCTTGGCGTTGAGGCTGTGCTCCTTGGCGAGCTTGCCCTTCTCGTAGATGCGCACCAGGCCCATCGACACGCCGTTCTGGATCTGCTCTTCGCGCTGCAGCTCGCCGGTTGCGTGGTCCTTGCAGCGCAGCAGGCCGGTCTTGCCGGCTGTGCTGCTGCCGTTGGCCGGGTTCACGCTGCGGCCGTTGAGCTCGCAGTCGAGCTGCGCGTGCGCCGCCGTGGCACAGAGGAGTGCGAAGAGTGCGGCGGCGCCGCGAGGGGCGATCCGGCGCGGGGTCATTTCACTTGTCGTACAGCGTTTCGAGGGAGCGCAAGCCCTTGATCTCGATCGGATTGCCGAACGGGTCGAAGAAGAACATCGTCCATTGCTCGCCCGGCTGGCCCTTGAAGCGCACCTGCGGCTTCAGCACGAACTCGGTGCCGGCGGCTTCGAGCCGCGCGGCCATCGCCTGCCAGTCGGGCAGGGCCAGCGCGAGGCCGAAATGCGGCATCGGCACCATCACGTCGCCGACGCGGCCGGTGCGGGCGGTGGCGAAGGGCTCGCCGAGGTGAAGGGAAATCTGGTGGCCGAAGAAGTCGAAGTCGACCCAGGTGTCGGTGCTGCGGCCTTCGGCGCAGCCGAGCACGCTGCCATAGAAGCGGCGGGCGCCGTCGAGGTCGCGAACGTTGAAGGCAAGGTGGAAGATGCTCTGCATGGTTTCGGATTATGGGCAGCGGTGCTGTGAGAATGCCGGACTTTCTTTCATCGTGGAGCAAGCCTTGCGGATACTCCGGGTCCTCGCCGCGCGGATGCGCGGCATGCATGTCATCGCGCGGATGCGCGACATCCTCTCTCTTCTTCCTTCCGCGCCGGATTTCCGGCGCATGCCACGCCAGATCCTGACTGGCGCGTGCTGTGTGTTCAGCTTCGCGGCGGCGCATGCCGCCTGCCCGCCATCGGCCATCGCCAGCCTCGAGAAGCCGGGCATGGGCGTGCGCAACGGCGTCGACCGCGGGGTGCTCTGGCGCATCGAGCGCGACGGACGCACTTCGTGGCTCTACGGCACCATCCACGTCGGCCGCGGCGACTGGGTGCGGCCCGGCCCGACCATCCAGAAGGCGCTGGCGCAGAGCGACACCCTCGCGCTGGAGCTCGACCTGCGCGACGAGGCCACCGCCCGCGCCATGGCCCGGCCGGCCGACCCGGAGCTGCTGGCGCGCATGCTCAGCGGCGAGCGCGCCCGCCGGCTGGAGCGCCAGAACTCTGAAGCCTGCGTGCCGCCGGGAACGCTGTCGAAGCTGCAGCCGATCCTGCAGGTCACGGCGCTGGCCGGCCTGGCGGGGCGTGCCGATGGGCTGTACCCGGAATTCGGCGTGGACGAGACGCTGGCGGTCTCCGCCCGCAACAGCAGCAAGCCGATCGTCGCGCTCGAAAACGCGGCTGAACAGATCAAGGTGCTGACGGGCGAGTCCGAAGCCGAAGAAGCCGAGCAGGTCGATGCGGCACTCGACGAGCTGGAGTCCGGCAAGCTGCGCGGCCAGCTCAAGGAACTGGCCGATGTCTGGGCGCGCAGCGACGCGGCCAAACTGGCTAGCTATCCCGAGTGGTGCGACTGCCTCAAGACGCCTGCCGAGCAGCGTCTGATGAAGCGCCTGCTCGACGACCGCAACCCGAACCTGGCCGATGGCATCGAGCGCCTGCACGCCGGCGGCAAGGGCGTCTTCGCGGCGGTCGGGGCGTTGCACATGATCGGCCCGCAGGGGTTGCCCACGCTGATGGCTGCGCGTGGCTTCACCGTGACGCCGGTGCTGACCAACGCACAGGCGCAGACGGCGCAGCCGATGCCCGCGCTCGCGGCGCCATCGCCCGCGCCAAGGGCCGTGCGCGGCGGCAAGGCCGTGAAGGGCCAGCGCGGGCAGGCGGTGCAGAAGGGTGGCAAATCGACGAAGGCGGCACCCGCTGCCAGCGGCGCCAAGGCCCCCGCCAAAGCGCCAGCCAAGGCCGCGGCCCCTGCCGCCAAGGGCAAAGTGCGCAGATAATTGCCCGCCATGCACGCGTTGCGAACCCACACCCGCTTCCTCGGCCTCGTCGGCCGCTGGGTGCTGCTGTGGTTCGTGATGTCGCTGGGCGTGGCGGTGGCGTCGCCGCTGGTGAATCCGCAGTCGATGGAGCTTGTGTGCTCCAGCGCCGGCTCGATCAAGGTGGTAGTCCACACCGAAGACGGCGCGCAGGAAATGGGCGCCTCGCACATGGACTGCCCGCTGTGCGTGCTGACCGGCGCGCCGCCGCCGGCCATGGCGGTTCCGGTTTTCGATCTTCCCTTGCCGCTGGGCCGCGTGGTCCAGTCCATTCCCGCCGCGCGCCTGGCCGCGGCCACCGCGGCACCGCTGCCGGCGCGCGGGCCCCCGACTTTCTCCTGACGCTCTCAAAACCATAGCTGCATACGCACGACCGAGTGCGTGTGCGGCCTGTCTGGCTTGAAGTTTCGTGGAGAAGGTTCCTCTTGAAAAAGCATTCCCGCGCCCTGGCGATCGCCATGGCATTTCCTCTTGGCGCGCCTGCGCTGGCGCAGCAGCAGCCCGCCGAAGCGCCTGAAAGCGGCACCGGTGGCCGTTCGCTCAGCACCGTCACCGTGAGCGGCGGCCGGCCGACCTCGCTGCCGGCGCAGATCCCCACCACCATCGAAGGCGTGACGCACGACCAGATCGTCGAAACCGTCAACGCCACCGACAGCGAAGACGCGCTCAAGTACCTGCCGAGCCTGGTCGTGCGCAAGCGCTACATCGGCGACTTCAACCATGCCGTGCTCGCCACCCGCGCCTCGGGCACGGGCAACAGCGCGCGCTCGCTGGTCTACGCCGACGGCATCATGCTGTCGAACCCGCTGGGCAACGGCGCCACCTACGCGCCGCGCTGGGGCATGGTGTCGCCCGAAGAAATCGAGCGGGTCGACGTGCTCTACGGACCGTTCTCTGCTGCCTACCCCGGCAACTCGGTGGGCGCGGTGGTCGACTACGTGACGCGCATGCCCACGCAGCTGGAGGCGCACGTCAAGCTCAGCGGCTTCGTGTCGAACTTCGATCTGTACAACAGCCATTCCTCCCCGGCCGGCCAGCAGCTCGACCTGTCGCTGGGCAGCCGCAGCGGCGACTGGTCGTGGTGGCTCAGCGCCTCACGCACCCACAGCAAGGGGCAGGCGCTGGTGTTCGGCAACCGGCTGGTGAGCGCGGGCACGGTCGGCAGCGCAGGCACGCCCGTGACCGGCGCGGTGCTGGGGCTGAGCCCGTCGAACCAGCCCTGGTGGCTGGTGGGCGGCTCCACCATCTACGACACCACGCAGGAGCAGGCCAAGCTCAAGGTGGCGTACGACTTCTCGCCCACCGTGCGCGCCACCTACACGCTGGGCGCGTGGAACAACACCACGCACGGCGGCGTCGACACCTGGCTGCGCGATGCGCTCGGGCGGCCGGTGTACGGCGGCAGCGTGAACATCGGCGGGCGCACCTACAACCTCGATTCACCGAGCGCCGCGCTCGCACCGACTGAGACCGCGCTCACGCACTACATGCACGGCCTCTCGGTGAAGAGCCACACCGGCGGCGTGTTCGACTGGGAGGTGGCGGCGAGCCTGTTCGACTATTCGAGCGACACCTCGCGCACGCCCACCACACCGCTGCCGGGCGCCTTCAGCGGCGGGCCGGGCCGCACCACCGACATGGGCGGCTCCGGCTGGAACACCTTCAAGGCGGCCGGCACCTGGCGGCCTACCGGCTCGGCCGAGGGCGTGGGCGCGCACGTGGTCGACTTCGGCTTCCAGCAGGACACGGCGCGCCTGCGCACCAGCGTCGGCAACACGCTCGACTGGATCAGCGGATTGCCCGTCACGCCGTTCTCGGCCTTCAACGGCAACACCCGGCTGCAGTCGCTCTACGTGCAGGACACCTGGCGCTTCGCGAAGGACTGGAAGACCACGCTCGGCCTGCGCCACGAGCGCTGGGAAGCCTACGGCGGCCAGCTCGGCAGCGCGGCCACGCTGCTGAACTTTGCGCCGCGCAAGAACAGCTACGACTCGCCCAAGGCCGCCATCGCCTGGCAGGCCACGTCCGACTGGCTCCTCAAGGCCTCGACCGGCCGCGCGGTGCGCATGCCGACGGTGAGCGAGCTCTACCAGGGCTCGATCAGCGGAAACCAGATCATCAACACCAATCCGAACCTGCGCCCCGAACGCTCGTGGACCACCGAGCTCAGCGCCGAGCGCGACCTGAAGGGCTGGGGGCTCGACGGCGTGCTGCGCACCACGCTGTTCTTCGAGAACACGAAGGACGCGCTCTACACGCAGGCCCTCACCAACCTCGTGAGCACGGTGCAGAACGTCGACGCCATCCGCACGCGCGGGCTCGAGGTGGCGATGAATGCAGTCGACGTGGGCGTGCGGGGGCTCGACCTCGGCGGCAGCCTCACGCTGACCCGCTCGAAGATCACCGCCAACAGCGGCTTTCCCGCCAGCGTCGGCCACGACCAGCCGCGCGTGCCGAAGGTGCGCGCCACGCTGCTCGCCACCTACCGGCCGGACGCCAACTGGAGCTACACCGTCGGCGCGCGCTACAGCGGCAAGCAGTACGGCACGCTCGACAACAGCGACCCCAACGGCTTCGCGTACATGGGCTTCTCGAAGTTCTTCGTGGTCGACGCGCGCATACGCTACCGGATCGACAAGCAATGGAGCGCGTCCTTCGGCATCGACAACCTGAACAACAACAAGTACTGGGCCTTCCACCCGTACCCGCAGCGCACCTACGTGGCCGAACTCAAGTTCGACCTTTGACTCTTTCACTCCAACTGCAAGGACACGATATGAACAAGACTTCGATGACCGCCCTCAAGACCGCTGCTGCCTGCGCCATGCTGGCGGGCATGGGCGCCGCCGTGGCGCACGTCACCCTGCCGCCGGGCGGTGCCACCGTCGGTAGCGACTACAACGCCGCTTTCCGTGTCGGCCACGCCTGCGAAGGCGCCAAGGCCACCACCGGCCTCGCCGTGCGCCTGCCCAAGGGCTTCGTGCTGAGCGATGCGCAGGAGCGCAAGGGCTGGAAGCTCGATGTGCAGAAGAGCGGTGATGGCGAAGTGCGCTGGACGGCAGAAAAGCCCGAGAACGCGCTGCCCGGCAGCGAACGCGCCGAGTTCGTGCTGCGCGGCAAGGTGCCAGCGACGCCCGGCACGCTGTGGTTCAAGGTGCTGCAGACCTGCGACACCGGCGTGGCCGACTGGGCCGAGGTGCCGGCCTCGGGCAACTCGACCGCCGGCCTGAAGAGCCCGGCCGCCAAGTTGAACGTGGTGGCGCAGGGCGTGGCCACGGTCGACGTACGCGACGGCTGGGTGCGCCAGTCGGTGCCGGGCCAGAGCGGCACCGGTGCCTTCATGAAGCTCACTGCGCCCACCGGCACGAAGCTGGTGAGCATCTCCACCCCGGCCGCCGGCATTGCCGAAGTGCACGAGATGAAGATGGAAGGCGACACCATGAAGATGCGCGAACTGACCGGCGGCCTCGACCTGCCCGCGGGCCAGACCGTCGAGCTCAAGCCCGGCGGCTATCACGTGATGATGATGGACCTGAAGGGCGCGCTGGCCAAGGGCGCGACCGTGCCGATGACGCTGAAGTTCGAGGACGCCAAGGGCGTGAAGACCGCGCTGGACGTGACGCTGCCGGTGGGGGCGCCCGAAGGTGCCGATGCAGGCGGTTCGGCGCACCAGCACAAGCACTGACGGCGTCTACAGAAGCTGGTCGGGCGCCAGCGGCCCGAATAGCTTGAGCAGCAGCCGCAGCGTGGCGCTGGCATCGGGCTCGGTGGTGGTGTCCTTCAGGCCGCTGCCCTCGGGCGCGCGCCACAGCAGGGAGCCGTCGACCAGCTCGACATGCCACGAGCGCTCGCGCATGCCGCGTTCGATCTGCTCGGACGCGGCGCGCGAGAGTTCGTTGCTGCGGATCAGCAGCGCGATCTCGGTGTTCTGCAGTTGCGATCGCAGGTCGAGGTTCATCGAGCCGACCACCAGCAGACGGCCGTCCATCACCAGCACCTTGGAGTGCAGCATGGCGCGCGATTCGCCGGTGGCGCTGCTGCCGCCCGAGGAGCCGAAGACGTTGCCGAAGCCCGCCTGTTCGCTGCGCAGTTCGTAGAGCTCGATGCCCATTCCGAGCAACTCCTCGCGGTGGCGCGCGTAGCCCACGTGCGCCACTGGCGCGTCGTTCGAGGCCAGCGAGTTGGTCAGCACGCGGATGCGCACGCCCCGGGTGCGGGCTGCGGAAAAGGCTTGCAGCATGTCTTTTCCGGGCACGAAGTAGGGCGAGATGATGAGCAGGTCGGCGCGCGCCTGGCCGATCAGCTGCAGCAGGCCTTCGACCACGGTGTCGCCGCTGGCGGCCAGATCGGACGCGGCTTCCAGCGAGGCCGCACCGGGCGAGGTGCCGGCCTTGTCGCCGGGCCGGCTGACCAGGAGGCCCGGTGCTTTCGCGCTTTCGGGGCCTGAATCGGCGGGGATCTTGCCGGGCTTGTCCGCCAGCATCGCGGCTGGCGCCCAGACGAAGGTGGCGGTGCGCAGGTCCAGCGGCTTCTCGTCCCATGCGCGGGCGCGCTGTTCGGCGGTGGGAGGGGCGTTGTCCGAGGCTTTCTGCTGGCTGGCAGATTCTTCGGCCAGCTCCTGGTCGGCCTTGCGCGCGCGGTCGCGCATGGCCTGCAGTTCCTCGCGCGTGACCAGCGATTGCACCGGATAGGCGCGCTCGTTGTTCCAGTAGCTGTCGAAGCTGCGCGAGAGGTCTTGCACGATGGGTCCGGCCGCCAGCACGTCGACATCGACGAAGTTGCCGTTTGTCGCGTTGCCGAAATACGCATCGCCGAGGTTGCGCCCGCCCGTGACGCCGAGCACGTTGTCGGCCAGGAACAGCTTGTTGTGCATGCGCTGCTGGATGCGCGAGGCGTCGTCGATCGAATTGAGCAGGCGGCTGAAGGTGGAGTCGCGCGAGCCGGCCAGCGGGTTGAACAGGCGCATCTCGATGTTCGGGATGAAGGCCAGGCCCAGCACCAATGCGTCGCGGCCGGTGGTGTGGAAGTCGTCGAGCAGCACGCGCACCCGCACGCCGCGCTCGGCCGCCGAGCGCAGGCCGCGCAGCAGGCGGCCGGTGCTGGCATCGGCGTGGATCGCGTAGTACTGCAGGTCCAGCGTCTTCTGGGCACCCTCGATCAGCGCGAGCCGGCTGCCGTAGGCGGCCTGCGGACCGCCCAGGAGCAGGAAGCCGGATTCGTAGCGGGCCTTGTCGGTCTGCCGGCGCTGCTGCACCAGGTCGGCCATCGCGGTGCCGGCGGCTGGTGAGGCGAGAGCGGTCGAGACGGGCCGGTCGACGTTCTGGGGCAGCTGTGCGCAGGCACCGAGGATCAGCAGCGCGAGAAGCGCAGTGGATCGGCGCAAGAACGTCTGGAAGGAAGAAGGCATGCGGCTTTCCCGGGGCTTGGAAGGGTGAGCCGCATATATAGCCTAGTCGGCGCCCGCCCGGCGTCGGACGGGCGGACGATCGGCGCCGACGGGTGTCAGCGTCCGGCGGTGAGCTCTTCCTGGCGCTCCAGGGCGGAGAGCAGTTCGTCGTCGATCCTGGCGTGGCGCTCGGCCAGTTCGGCGGCGCGCGACGCGTCGCTGGCGTAGATGGCGCCGCCGTCGAGTTCGAGCATTTCGGTGATGCGCGTCTGCTCGGCTTCGAGGGCTGCGATCTGGGCGGGGAGGGTGTCGAGTTCGCGCTGCTCTTTATAGGAGAGTTTCTTGCGGGCGCCTGATGCCTTGGGGGCGGTGGCTTCCGCAGCCGGGGCGGGTGGGGGGGCTGGTGCCGGGGCGGGTGCCGCGGCCGCGCGCTGCTCGGCGATCTCGCGGGCGCGCTTGGACTGGATCAGCCAGTCCTGCACGCTGCCTTCGTACTCGCGCCAGTTGCCGTCGCCTTCGTAGGCGATGGTGCTGGTGACCACGTTGTCGAGGAAGGTCCGGTCGTGGCTCACGAGGAACACGGTGCCGTCGTAGTCCTGCAGCAGGTTCTCGAGCAACTCCAGGGTGTCGATGTCGAGGTCGTTGGTCGGCTCGTCGAGCACCAGCACGTTGGCCGGGCGCGCGAACAGGCGCGCCAGCAGCAGGCGGTTGCGCTCCCCGCCGCTGAGCGAACGCACGGGGGAGTTGGCACGCGCGGGGGAGAAGAGGAAGTCCGAGAGGTAGCTCTTGACGTGCTTCTTCTGCGAGCCGATCTCAATCCACTCGCTGCCGGGGCTGATGAAGTCTTCCAGGGTGGCGTCGAGGTCGAGCTTGTCGCGCATCTGGTCGAAGTACGCCACCTGCAGGTTGGTGCCGCGGCGGATCTTGCCGCTGTCGGGCTCGAGCTCGCCCAGGATCAGCTTCAGCAGGGTCGTCTTGCCCGCGCCGTTGGGGCCGAGCAGCCCGACCTTGTCGCCGCGCAGGATGGTGCCGCTGAACTTGCGGATGACGGTCTTTTCGCCGAAGGATTTGGTGGCCTCGGTGAGCTCGGCCACGATCTTGCCGCTGGACTGGCCGGAGGCGACGTCCATGTTGACGCTGCCTTGCACTTCCCGGCGGGCGACGCGGCTGGCGCGCAGTTCCTGCAGGCGGGTGATGCGGCTCTGGCTGCGGGTGCGGCGGGCTTCCACGCCCTTGCGGATCCAGATTTCTTCCTGGGCCAGGAGCTTGTCGGCCTTGGCGCTGATGACGGCCTCCTGGGCGAGCTGCTCTTCCTTCTGCAGCAGGTATTGCTCGAAGTTGCCGGGGTAGGAGCCCAGCTTGCCTCGGTCCAGCTCCACGATGCGGGTGGCGACGCGGTTCAGGAAGCTGCGGTCATGGGTGACGGTAACGACGCTGCCCTTGAAGTCAATCAGCAGCTGTTCAAGCCATTCGATGGAGTCGAGGTCCAGGTGGTTGGTGGGCTCGTCGAGCAGAAGGACGTCTGGCGCGGCCACCAGGGCCTGCGCCAGGGCGACGCGCTTGCGGGTGCCGCCGGAGAGAGAGCCGACGCGGGCGTTGCGATCGAGGTGCAGGCGGTGTAGCGTTTCTTCCACGCGCTGCTCCCAGTTCCAGGCGTCGAAGGCTTCGATTTGAGACTGGAGGGCATCCAGGTCAAGGCCGTCCGCACCGGAGAGATAGAGATCGCGAATGGCAATGACGGGGGCTAGGCCCTGGCTGGCTGCGGTGAAGACATCCGCATCCATATCTAGAAGAGGTTCCTGGGCCACATAGGCCACCCGGAGGTTCTGCTGCAACTGGAGGGTGCCGTCGTCGGTCTTCTCCAGGCCGCCCAGTATCTTGAGCAGGGAAGACTTGCCCGCGCCGTTGCGGCCGATCAGGCCGATGCGCTCTGATTCGAGAAGAGAAAAGTCCGCATGATCCAGCAGCGGGACGTGACCGAACGCCAGTTGGGCGTCGAGGAGTGTGATGAGTGCCATGTGGCGCGGATTATCGGAGGAGCCAATGTCAGGGCTTGACGGCAGGGAGATGGGCTCTGTATGGAGGGGCTCGAAGAGGCCCCTTTTCAAGTTTCTTTGGGCTGGTCTTGCACGGCCCCAGATCTGTCATATACTCGTGGGCTTCGCTGATGAATGCCACTGGTGTTCGAGGCAGTTGATGCTTCTTCTGGGGCGTTGATTGTTGGCGGTGAAGAAAGTCTTCGAAAGTTGACGCAGTTTGAAAAAACGGTGCATAATCGAAGGCTTCGCTGAAACGGCTTCAGCGGCTTGCGAC
>NZ_JBVASX010000021.1:0-96993 GCF_057814215.1 Variovorax sp. F042 | reverse complement strand
ATCCCGAACAGGACAGTGAAACGCGTCAGCGCCGATGATAGTGCGGGTTCCCGTGTGAAAGTAGGTCATCGTCAGGCTCTTACAGCCCAGAAACCCCCAGTCAGAAATGACTGGGGGTTTTTGCTTTTGGAATTTGCAAATATTCAAATGCGCAGAAACAAAAAAAGCCCGATGAATCCATCGGGCTTTTTTGTTGGCGCAACCAGTGTGATTAGGCCGCCAGGCGCTGCTCAATAGCAGCCTTGGTTTCCGGCAATTCCGTCGGCAGATGGTGCTCCAGCTGCTTGAACAGTTCCGCGTGCAGCTTCAACTCCGCTTGCCAGGCTGCCTTGTCAATACTGGTCACCGTGGCGAATTGCTCGGCGCTGAAGTTCAGGCCCGTCCAGTTCAAATCCTCATAGCGCGGGCTCACACCGGTGATGTGCTCCACGCCCTCCGTCTTGTCGCCTTCGACGCGATCGATCATCCACTTCAGCACGCGCATGTTCTCGCCGTAGCCTGGCCAGACAAACTTGCCGTCGGCACCCTTGCGGAACCAGTTGGTCGTATAGATCTTCGGCAGCTTGGCGCCCGAGGCTTCGAGCTTCTTGCCGAGATTGAGCCAGTGCTGGAAGTAGTCGCTCATGTTGTAGCCCGTGAACGGCAGCATCGCGAACGGATCGCGGCGCACCACGCCTTGCTGGCCGGCGGCGGCGGCAGTAGTTTCCGAACCCATGGTCGCAGCCATGTAGACGCCTTCGACCCAATTGCGGGCTTCAGTCACCAACGGCACGGTGGTCGAGCGACGACCGCCGAAGATGAAGGCGTCGATCGCCACGCCCTTCGGGTCGTCCCAAGCATCGTCGAGCGCGGGGTTGTTCGTGGCCGCCACGGTAAAACGCGAGTTCGGGTGGGCAGCCTTGGCGCCGGTTTCCCTGGCGATCTGCGGCGTCCAGTCGTTGCCTTGCCAGTCGGTCAGATGCTCGGGTAGCGTCTTGGTGTCCTGCTCCATCCCTTCCCACCAGACGTCGCCGTCATCGGTCAGTGCCACGTTCGTGAAGATCACGTCGTGGTGCAGGCTGTCCATGCAGTTTGGATTGGTCAGCATGTTGGTGCCGGGCGCCACGCCGAAGTAACCCGCTTCAGGATTGATGGCGTACAGGCGGCCGTCCTTGCCGGGCTTGATCCAGGCGATGTCGTCGCCGATGGTCGTGACCTTCCAGCCTTCGAAGCCGGCAGGCGGCACCAGCATCGAGAAGTTGGTCTTGCCGCAAGCGCTGGGGAACGCAGCCGCCACGTGGTACTTCTTGCCTTCGGGACTTGTCACGCCCAGGATGAGCATGTGCTCGGCCAGCCAGCCTTCGTCGCGGCCCATGTTGGAAGCGATGCGAAGCGCGAAGCACTTCTTGCCCAGCAGTGCGTTGCCGCCGTAGCCCGAGCCGTAGCTCCAGATCTCGCGCGTCTCGGGGTAGTGAACGATGTACTTGGTCTTGTTGCAGGGCCAGACCACGTCTTTCTGGCCGGCTTCGAGCGGCGCGCCCACGGTGTGCACGCAAGGCACGAAGTCGCCGTCAGCGCCCAGCACCTCGTACACGGCCTTGCCCATGCGAGTCATGATGCGCATGTTGACGGCCACATAAGGCGAGTCGGAGAGCTCGATGCCAATGTGGGCAATCGGCGAGCCCAACGGGCCCATGCTGAACGGCACGACGTACATCGTGCGGCCCTTCATGCAGCCGTCGAACAGGGGCTGCAGCGTCGCCCGCATTTCAGCCGGTGCCATCCAGTTGTTAGTGGGGCCGGCGTTTTCCTTTTCTGCGGAGCAGATGAAGGTGCGGTCTTCGACGCGCGCCACGTCGCTCGGGTCGGACACCGCGAGGAACGAATTGGGGCGCTTGGCGGGGTTGAGCTTCTTGAAGGTGCCGGCGTCGACCAGTTGCTGGCAGAGGCGGTCGTATTCTTCCTTGCTCCCGTCGCACCAGTGGATGGCTTCGGGTTTGCATAGCGCGGCCATGTCGGCCACCCAGGCAATCAGTTTCGCGTTCTTGACGTATGAGGGCGCCTGAATGTTGAGGCCCTGCATCGTGGGTGCGTTCATCGGAAAATCTCCTAAGTTGAAAAATCGTCTTTCCGAACGGGGCGCGGTGCCTGCTCAGGCACGGAGGTCCGTTTGAGAAAACGTTTCGCTTCGGGAGATTGCGTCAGTGCGGGCCGCACCGCCCGCAGACAAAGGCGACAGTGCCTGTCAGCGTCAGGCCAAGAAGACCGCGATCGATGCCAGAAGCAGCATCAGCACGCCGCCGGCCAGCGGAAGTACCAGCGGCATCAGGTGAACGACCGATTCGACGGCGTCTTTTTCGACAGCGGCAGCGTGGCTCGGCTCTACGGGAGTAGGGTTGGACATCGGGAAATTCCTCGAAGGCTCAATTGACAAACTGATGGCATTTTACCGGCGGGTAGCCCAGGGCCGGTCTAGGGGGATGCGAGCCCCTGAATCAGGCTTGTCGGGGTTGATCTTGCGGCTCAATGCTGCTCTTCGGCTTCGAAGCCCGCGTCCTTCAACGCGGCCAGCACGCTGGCCAGATGGGCCCGCCCGCGCGTCTGCAGCACCAGCTCGACGTCGACGTTCTGCGCCGCCAGCATCGTGAAGGCCCGTTGATGGTGAACCTCGTCGACGTTAGCGCCCGCTTCGGCCACAGTGGCCGTAATCTGCGCCAATGAGCCCGGCACATCGCGTGCGCTGACACGCACTCGGGCCAGCCGACCAGCCCGCACCATGCCCCGCTCGATGATGGCCGCTAGCAGCAGTGGATCGATGTTGCCGCCCGACAGAACCAGCCCCACGCGCTTGCCCTTGAAGCGTTCGGGGTGCCGGATCAGCGCCGCCAGCCCCGCCGCGCCCGCGCCTTCGACCAGCGTCTTCTCGATTTCGAGCAGCATCAGCACGCCTTGCTCGATGTCGCCTTCGTCCACCAGCAGCAGGTCGTCGACTTTGCTCGCGATGATTTCTTGCGTCAGCACGCCGGGCGTGCCGACCGCAATGCCTTCGGCGATCGTGCTCTTGCCCTGCACGTGGTGCGTGCCCTTGATGGCGTTGACCATCGCCGGAAAGCGCGTGGTCTGCACACCGACGATCTCGATGCCCGGCTTGCGCTCGCGCGCGGCGACCGCCATGCCTGCGATCAGCCCGCCGCCGCCCACCGCCACCACCAGCGTGTCCAGGTCGGGTACGGCGTCGAGCATCTCGAGCGCCACCGTGCCCTGGCCCGCGATGATTGCCCCGTCGTCGTAGGGATGCACGAAGGTCAGCCCTTCGCGCTGTGCAAGCTCGAAAGCGTGGGTTCGCGCCGCCTCCAGCGTGTCGCCGTGCAGCACCACCTCGGCGCCGAAGCCGCGCGTGCGTTCGATCTTCACACCAGGGGTGAAGCGCGGCATCACGATCAGTGCGCGCAATCCGAGGCGCTGCGCGTGATAGGCCACACCCTGCGCATGGTTGCCGGCAGACATGGCGATCACTCCGCGTGTACCGTTCTGGGAAAGATCGACCAGCTTGTTGCACGCCCCCCGCTCCTTGAACGAGGATGTGAACTGCAGGTTCTCGAATTTCAGGAACACCTGAGCGCCGACGATTTCCGACAGGGTGCGCGATTCGACACACGGCGTGTTGAGCACCTGGCCTTGCAGGCGCGCCGCGGCGCGCTCGATTTCCTGGATTCCGATCATGGCGCGCATTGTGGCTGGAATCGCACCATCAGGGTTTTTCCCGTTTACTGGCCTTCCCGAAGCTAAAAGTCTGCGTTATGGTCGCTCCGAGATTGAGATTGTCCTCGTTGGAGGTTGCCTGATGGCCAAGCGTGCGGGTGTCGATGTAGTGGCTGCTGCGGTACGCGGGCAGGCATTGCCGTCGCCCGGCCTCAAGGAGGCGCCGGTGCTCGAGCTCATGTGCTCGCACTTCGTGCTCACGCTCGCGGCCAAGCAGGGGCCGCGCTTCAATGTGCGGCGCGATATCAACGGCCTCCTGTCGCTCACGGGGCGGCATCTGGTGTGGCCCGCGGCGGTGCTGCAGCGGCTGCGCGAATTCCTCGGACGCCGCTGCGCGGGCAACGAAGCATGGAAGGGAGTCGAAGACTTCGACGGCCGCACGCTGCTGGAGCGCCACGGCGTGTGGCGCGGCCCGTATGAAGAGGGCACGCTCTTCTTCTACCTCGACGAATACGCCAAGGACCAGCCGAAGGACCTGCTCTCGGTGCTGGCCGTCACGCGCGACTGGCTCACGCACGCACTGCGCAAGCAGTCGACTCTGGTCGAGAAGAACATCGACGCGCTCGCGGGCCTGCTGCAGCTCAACAAGGCCGAGCGCGCGCTGCTGCTCTACGGCACGCTTGCGCGCTACCAGCGTGACCTGCGCTCGCTGCTGGTCGAGTTCAAGGTCAACAACGCACCCGAGGCCTATGCGGCCATCGCCGACATCGCGGGCGTTAACGCAAGCGAAGTGGGCGAGGCGCTGCGCGCGGGCTCGCGGCTCGAACGCATCGGCCTTGTCGAGAACCTCATCTCCGAGCACAACATCACCGACCTCGCAGATCTCATGAAGGTCAGCGAGAAGCTGCCGCCCGTGCTCATGCGCGAATACCGCGATCACAACGAGTTGATGGCCGTGTTCACGCGGCCTTCGGCCAAGAGCGCACTCACGCCGCACGACTTCTCCTTCGTGCAGGAAGACGCGCAGATGCTCGTCACTCTGCTGCGAGCGGCGGTCGCGCGCAAGGAGCCAGGCGTCAACGTGCTGCTCTACGGCCCCCCGGGCACCGGCAAGACCGAGCTGGCCAAGGTCGTCGCGCAGGCCGCCGGACTCGAGCTTTTCGAAGTCGAATACGCGGACCGCGACGGCAACTCGCTGAGCGGCCGCGACCGCTACCGCTCGCTGCAGATCGCGCAGGTGTTCCTCAAAGGCAGCGCGCAGGCCGCGCTGCTGTTCGACGAAGTCGAAGACGTCTTCCCGCCCATCAGCACAGAAGCCGCGCAATTCATGGCGCGCGCCGAGCAGATTCCGGCGCCCACCAGTGGCAGCGTCAGCGGCAAGGCCTGGGTCAACCAGATCCTCGAGGCCAACCCCGTGCCCACGCTGTGGGTCACCAACCGCATCGAGCAGATCGACCCGGCCTTCCGCCGCCGCTTCGCCTATCACCTCGAGCTCAAGTCGCCGCCGCCCGGCGCGCGAGAGCAGCTCGTGAAGAAGACGCTCGAAGGCGTGGTCGTGTCCGAGGCCTTCACTGCCAAGCTGGCCGAGCGCAAGGGTCTCACGCCCGCGCAGATCCGCACGGCAGTGCGTTTCGCAGGGCTCGCGCGAACCGACGACGCATCGATGGAAGCGCTCATAGAGCGCCAGCTGCGCAACGCCGACCTGGCGCTGGGCACGCTCGACACCGGCCGCGGCGAGCGCCGCAGCGTCACCACCTACGACCTCGACATGCTCAACGTCGAGACCCGCTTCGAGATCCCGCGCATCGTCGAGGCATTGAAGGCGCGCGGCCACGGCACGCTGTGCTTCTACGGCGCACCAGGCACCGGCAAGACCGCGCTGGCCGAACACATCGCCAAGGCCGTCGGCCGCCCGCTCATCGTCAAGCAGGCCAGCGACCTGATGAGCAAGTACGTCGGCGAAACCGAGCAGAACATGGCCGCCATGTTCCGCGAGGCCGAGAATGAAAAGGCCGTGCTGCTGCTCGACGAGGCCGACAGCTTCCTGCAGGACCGGCGCGGCGCGCAGCGCACCTACGAGGTCACCGAGGTCAACGAGATGCTGCAGGGCATGGAGCGCTTCAACGGCGTCTTCATCTGCACCACCAACCTGCTCGACCGGCTCGACCAGGCTGCGCTGCGGCGCTTCACCTTCAAGATCAAGTTCATGCCGCTCACCGCCATGCAGCGGGAGCGCATGTTCATCACCGAGGCGCTCGCCGGCGACGCCGCACTCATGACGAGCGCCATGCGCTCGCGGCTGGCACCGCTGACACAGCTGTGCCCGGGGGATTTCGCGGCGGTGAAACGACAGGTCGATATCCTCGCGGCGGAGTTTTCCGCGACCGAGTTTCTCGACCAGCTCGAAGCCGAGCACCGCATCAAGCCTGAAGTGCGCGAATCGCGCGGCATGGGCTTCCTGCAGTAGCCGGCTTCAATGGCAGCAGCCGGACGAAGAAGACGGTGCTGTGAGGAAGAACAAGGAGGAACACATGGGCTCTCGCAAGGTCGATGACGCGCGGCAACTGCCGCCTCCTGGCACATGGGCTGCAGCAGCAAGCGCTGCGCTCGCCGTGGCCTGCCTGCTGGCGGGCTGTGGGGGCGGTGGTGGTGGAGGCGGCGGCGGTGGTTTGCCGATCGGCCTGGTGCCCGGCACCACGACACCGCCGCCCGCCAGTGGCGGTGACGGCGGCAACGGCATCGTCGCCTCGGCCACGGTCGCCGGCCTGTGCGCCGCGCCGCGCAGCGGCATCAACCCCGACACCGGCACGGCCTACCCCGACCACAGCGGCACGCTCGACAACGAGAAAAGCTGGGTGCGCGGCTGGATCGACGAAACCTACCTCTGGTACGGCGAGGTGCCGACCACCCTCAAGGCCGCCGACTACGCCACGCCGATCACCTGGTTCAACGTGCTCAAGACCACGGCCACCACGAACTCGGGCCGCGCCAAGGACCGCTTTCACTTCACGTACGACACCGAGGTGTACCGCCAGCTGTCGCAGGGCGGCGTGTCGGCCGGCTACGGAATGGAAACGGCGTCGGTGCGCAGTTCGCCGCCGCGCGACATCCGCATCGCCTTCGTCGAGCCGAATTCGCCCGCCACCACGGCGGGCCTGCAGCGCGGTGCGAAGATCCTCACGATCGACGGCATCAATGTCGTCAGCAGCACAGGCACCGCCAACGTCAACGCGATCAACGCGGCCCTGTCGCCCAAGGCCATTGGCGAATCGCACACCTTCACCTTCGAGGTGGGCGGCACGGCGCAGCCTGCCGTGCAGCTGACGGCGGCCAAGATCACCAGCACGCCGGTGCAGAACGTCCAGGTCATCGACACCGGCAGCGGCCGCGTCGGCTACCTGCTGTTCAACGACCACATCACGACCTCCGAGGCGCAGCTCATCTCCGCGGTGAACACCTTCAAGCAGGGCGCCGGCATCCAGGACCTCGTGCTCGACATGCGCTACAACGGCGGCGGCCAGCTGCTCATTGCCAGCCGGCTGGCCTACATGATCTCGTCGCCGTCCGTGACCGCGGGCAAGACCTTCGAGCAACTTGCCTTCAACGACAAGAACCCCTTCCACCTGACAGTCGCGCAGACCCTCACGCCCTTCACCGCCACCAGCCGCAGCGGTCAGGCCCTGCCCACGCTCGGCCTCTCGCGCGTCACCGTCCTGACCGGCCCAGACACCTGCTCGGCGAGCGAGTCTGTCGTCAACAGCCTTCGGGGCGTGGGCGTCACCGTCAACCTCGTCGGCGGCACCACCTGCGGCAAGCCCTACGGCTTCTATCCGCAGGACAACTGCGGCACCACCTACTTCGCGATCCAGTTCAAGGGCGTGAACCAGCAGGGCTACGGCGACTACGGCGACGGCTTCACGCCCAACCCCGGCTGCACCGTGGCCGACGACTTCAGCCATCAGCTTGGCGATAAAGACGAGGCGCGGCTGTCCGCGGCGCTCACGCTGCGCAGCACCGGAGCCTGCCCGGCCGGGTCGGCCAAGTCCGCCGCCTCGGGCCTGGAGAAGACAGAGCAGGCCGACGTGGAGCAACCCTATATGTCGGGCCGCTCGCCGCTGCGCGAGAACCGCTTGATCGACCCCCAGCCCAACCCGGGCTGACCCTTCTCTCCGTTCCCGCGGAAAACCCCTAGGCCGTGGTGCTTGCCACACCCGTGGCTCGCCATTTAGAGTCAGCAAACGTTTGCGCAAAGCTTTGCGCAAACGTTTGTATTTCAGTGGTATTCGGTGTCGAAGCCTGAAAACCAAATTCCTAGTTTCAGGAGAAGAAGATGCGCAAATGGATCGGGGCGATGTTCTTCGCCGTCATCACGGTGTTGGCGGGCTGCGGCGGAGGTGGCGATGGAGGCGGCGGCATCGGCCTCGGTCCGGGCTTCGGTGGCGGCGGATCGGGCGGCTCCACCAGCGCGCAGAAGATCATCATCGACAGCGACTACAACACCATGAGCGACGACGGCCAGCTCGGCGTCATGGCCGCGCAGCTGCAGGCCACGGGCCAGGTACAGGTCATGGGCATCAGCGTGGTCTCGGGCAACCAGTGGCTCAAGCAGGGCGTGTCCGACGCGCTGATGTCGGTGGAGCGGCTCGGGGTGGGCGGCAACATCGGCATCTACGTGGGTGCGAACTACGCGCTCAACCACACCTTCGCCGACGTGGAAGCCGAAATGGCCGCCGGCGCTGGCGGCGACGGCTACCTCGGCGCCTGGGGCGGCCCTGAACCCAAGACCGACGCCGACCTCAAGCCCTCGCCCGACGGCTTCGCCCAGCACACCGTGGTGCAGCGCAAGAGCGCGGTCGACTTCATCGTCGACACCGTGAAGGCCAACCCGAACGAGATCACCATCCTGGCCATCGGCCCGCTCACCAACATCGCGCTCGCGGTGAAGCAGAACCCAGAGATCGTCCCGCTCATCAAGAAGATCATCTACATGGGCGGCGCCATCGATGTGCCGGGCAACACCACCAAGGCTGCCGAGTTCAACTGGTGGTTCGACCCCGACGCCGCGCAGTTCGTGGTGCGGCTGCCGATCCCGCAGGTGGTGGTGCCGCTGGACGTGACCGACACCGTCTTCCTCACCAAGCCCATCTACGACCGCATCGCGCACGCCGCCAAGCCCACGGCCGTGACCGACGTGTTCCAGAAGCTCAACGGCTACGGCTTCGACGGCAAGAACGGCTTCGAGACCAACCCGAACTACACGCAGAACATCTGGGACACCCTCACGCTGGCCTACCTCATCGACCCGAGCTACGCCACGCAGACCGTGGACCGCTACGTCGACGTGATCGCCAAGCCCGGTGCCGCCAACAACGGCCAGTCCATCGGCTACACCTCGCAGCCTGCGGGGGCGACGCTGCAGAAAATGACGGTGGTGAAGAAGTTCGACAACGCGCGCTTCTTCGAGCTGTACGTCGACCTGCTGACGCGGCCGGTGCCGATCACGCTGCCCCCGACAGCGAACTGAGCGCCATAAGCCGCGCTTATCCAAACGCAACCGGGAGACACGTTCCCAACAGGCATTGCTCTTCGGATACTCGCCCACGTCCGCAGCCCCGCGGACGCACAACGAATCCGACAGAGACAACGCAGTGCCCCTCTCCACCATCACCGCTATCGACAGCCACGCCCATGTGTTCGTGCGCGGCCTGCCCCTGGCGGAGATGCGCCGGCATGCGCCCGACTACGACGCCACGCTGGCTGAGTACCTCGCCTTGCTCGATGCGCACGGCGTCTCGCACGGCGTGCTGGTGCAGCCCAGCTTCCTCGGTACCGACAACCGCTTCCTGATTGATGCGCTGCGCGCCAGCCCCGCTCGCCTGCGCGGTGTCGCGGTGGTCGATCCGCGGGTGGACGACGCCACGCTGCAGGCGATGGCCGACGCCGGCGTCGTCGGCATCCGCCTCAACATCGTGGGCATGCCGCTGCCCGACTTCTTGCGGCCGGACTGGCAGCGGCTTTTCGCCCGCGTGCATGCGCTGGGCTGGCATGTGGAGCTGCATCGCGAATCGCGCGACCTGCCGCTGGCTGCACGGGCCGTGCTCGACGCCGGATGCGCGCTGGTCGTGGACCACTTCGGCCGCCCCGCGTCGGCGCCTGCCATCGCTGACGAAGGCTTCGCCTGGCTGCTTGCCGCCGCAGCCTGCGAACGCATCTGGGTCAAGCTGTCGGCCGCCTACCGGAACTGGCCCGTGGCCACCGCAGCCATGGCCGCGCACGACGCCGCACAGGCACTGCTGAAGTCCTTCGGCCCCGAACGCCTCGTGTGGGGCAGCGACTGGCCGCACACGCAGCACCGCGAGATCGCCGATTTCGCCACCGCACACGCGGCTCTGGCCGACTGGGTGCCCGACGCCGCTGTGCGCCGCCGCATCCTGGTCGACACGCCGGCCCGCTTGTTCAAGTTCAATACAGGAGACATCGACCAATGACCAACGAAATCTCTCGCGCGCGCCTGCTGCGCGCCATTCCCCTTGCCCTCGCGGGCGCGGCCCTGCTGATGGGCGGCGTCAGCGCGCAGGCCCAGGCGTGGCCGGCCAAGCCCGTGCGGCTGGTCGTGAGCTATCCGCCCGGCGGCACGGTCGACGCCGTGGCGCGCATCGTTGCGCCCAAGCTGTCGGCGAAGCTGGGTCAGTCGGTGGTGATCGACAACCGCGGCGGTGCCGGCGGCGCCATCGGAGGCGACCTGGTCGCCAAGAGTTCGCCCGACGGCTACACCGTGCTGCTCGACGCCTCCAATCACGCGCAGAACCCCGCGCTGCGCAAGATGCCCTTCGACACGCTGCGCGAACTGGCGCCGGTGTCCCTGCTGGTGAAGGTGCCCAACGTGCTGGTGGTGAATCCGTCGGCACCGATGAAGAACGTGGCCGACCTGATCGCGCAGGCCAAGGCGAAGCCGGGCGGCATCAACTACGCCTCGTCGGGCAACGGCTCGGCGCAGCATCTGGCGGGCGAACTGTTCGCCTCGATGGCTGGCGTCCAGATGACGCACGTGGCCTACAAGGGCGGCGGCCCCGCGCTAACCGACGTGATGTCGGGGCACGTGCCTGTGTTCTTTGCCAGCATGGCTTCGAGCCTGCCCTTCATCCAGGGCGGCAAGCTGCGCGCGCTGGCGGTGACCGGCAAGGCGCATGCGCCCGCCTTGCCTCAGTTGCCCACGGTGGCGCAGGCCGGCCTGCCCGGCTACGAGGTCTACGAATGGAATGCGGTGTTCGTGCCGGCCGGCACGCCCGCGCCGGTGGTGGAGCGGCTTTCGAAGGAACTCGCGGCCACGCTCAAGGACCCGGAGGTGCGCGGCCGGCTCGAAGCATTGGGCGCCGAGGTGATCGGCTCCAGCCCCGCCGAGCTCGACGGCTTCCGCCGTGCCGAGATCACCAAGTGGACCAAGCTCGCCAAGGACAACAAGATCCAGATGGATTGATCGGGGCCGTGCCTCAGCCGCGCAGCATGGCAGCGAAGGTGTCCGCGAAGGTCGGCCGCGAGCGCGCCAGCCACAGAGCCGAAAGCTCGAAGGCCGGCAGCCCCGCGCCATCGCGCACTTCGGCATAGCGCACGCCCTCGTGCTGCAGTGCGCGCACCGAGCGCGGCAGCAGCGACCAGCCCAGCCCCGCGGCCACGCAGGCCAGCACCGTCAGCGTGCGGTTGGCGTCCTGCACCACGCGCGTCTCGTGGCCGGCGCGGCGCAGCGCGCCCAGCAGCTGCGCGCGCAGGGCGGGTATCTGCTGCTCCGGAAACCACACCAGCCCGTGCCGCGCGATGTCGGCGAGCGACACGCAGCCGTCGTCGTCCAGTGGCCAGGCGGCGGGCAGCGCGGCGATCATCGGCTCCTCGCCCAGCCGCAGCTCGTGCACCCGGGCCGTGACTGACACCGGCGGATGCAGCAGCGCGATGTCGATGCGCCCGCCTTCCAGCGCCGCCACCTGCTCGGCATTGCTCATCTCGCGCAGCACCACGTCGAGCTGCGGATGCTCGGCGCGCAGCCGGCGCAGCGCGTTCGGCAGCACCTGGTAGACCGCATGCGTCACGAAGCCGATCGTGAGCCGGCCTGCGCGTCCGGCGCCTATCGCGCGGGCGCGCTCTGCGGCCGTGTCGCCATAGGCAAGGCTGGCGCGCAGGTCGTCGATGACGGCCAGGCCCGCGTCGGTGAGCGTGGCCCCGCGGCGCGAGCGCGTGAAGAGCGGTGTGCCGAGCTCCTTTTCGAGCCGGTTCAGCGTCTGCGTGAGCGCTGGCTGCGCCAGGCCCAGCCGCTCGGCCGCCTTCGTGAGGCTGCCCGCCTCGGCGATCGCGACCACGCAGCGCATCTGGCGGGTGTCCAATGCGGTTCCCCTCGAAGATGCTCTGGCGTCAGAAGGCTTCGCAGACGCGAAGCACCTCGCTGCCGTAGGCCTCGAGCTTCTTGGTGCCGATCCCGCTGATGCCCTGCAGGTCTTCGAGCGTCGCGGGCGCGCGCTCGGCAATGGCTGCCAGCGTGGCGTCGTGGAAGATCACGTAGGCCGGCAGGTTGTGCTCCTTCGCCACCTCGGCTCGCCAGGCCTTGAGCGCATCGAAGCGCTTCTTGCCCATGTCGTCGAGCTTGGCAGCAGCCGGCGATGGCGCGCCCTTGGCGACCTTCTCGCGCCGGGGCTTGCGCTCGGCCGGTGACGAAACCGACTCGCGCAGCGTCACGCTCGCCTCGCCCTTGAGCACCGCGCGCGAGCCTTCCGTGAGCTTCAGCGTGTTGAACGCCTCCGCGTCCACCGCCAGCGCACCGGTTGCAATCAGCTGGCGCAGCACGCCGCGCAGCGCCACCTCGCTGAACTCCGCGCCAATGCCGAAGGTGCTGACGCGCTCATGGCCGAACTGCTTGACCTTCTCGGTCGGCTTGCCGCGCAGGATGTCCATGATGTGCCCCGCGCCGAAGCTGATGCCGCTCAACTGCTGCACGCGGTAGATGGTGCTCAGCAGCTTGCGCGCGGCATCGGTGCCGTCCCACACCTGCGGCGGGTTCAGGCAGTTGTCGCAGTTGCCGCAGGGTGTGCTCTTCTCGCCGAAGTAGCCCAGGAGGCGCACGCGCCGGCAGTCGCTGGCCTCTACCAGCGAGAGCAGCGCATCGAGCTTGCCGCGCATCACCTGCTTGAACTCTTCGCCTGCCGGACTCTCGTCGATCATGCGGCGCTGGTTGACCACGTCCTGCAGGCCGTAGGCCATCCAGGCGTCGGCGGGGCCGCCGTCGCGGCCCGCGCGGCCGGTTTCCTGGTAGTAGCCCTCGATGTTCTTCGGCATGTCGAGGTGGCCGACAAAACGCACGTCGGGTTTGTCGATGCCCATGCCGAAGGCGATGGTCGCGACCATCACGATGCCTTCTTCGCGCAGGAAGCGGTCCTGGTGCTTCTGCCGCACCGCCGCATCGAGGCCCGCGTGGTACGGCAGCGCGTTGATGCCCGCGTCGCGCAGCGTCACGGCCACGTCTTCCACCCGCTTGCGCGACTGGCAATAGACCACGCCCGCATCGCCTTCGTGTTCGCGCTCGATGAAGCGCAGCAACTGCGTGGTGGCGTCTTTCTTCTCGACGATGGTGTAGCGGATGTTCGGCCGGTCGAAGCTGGAGACGAACTGGCGCGCGTCCTCCAGCTGCAGTCGCTCGACGATGTCGGCCCGCGTCAGGTCGTCGGCCGTGGCCGTGAGCGCGATGCGCGGCACGCCCGCGTAGCGCTCGTGCAGCACAGTCAGCGCGCGGTACTCGGGGCGGAAGTCGTGGCCCCACTGGCTCACGCAATGCGCCTCGTCGATGGCGAAGAGAGAAAGCTTGCCGCGCTCCTTCAGCGAATCGAGCTGCGACAGAAAGCGCGGCGTGTTCACGCGCTCGGGCGCCGCGTATAGCAGCGTGATCTCGCCGCGCAGCATGCGGCGCTCCACGTCCTGCGTCTGCTCCCAATCGAGCGTCGAGTTGAGAAAGGCCGCGCTCACCCCGGCCTCGTGCAGCGCGCCCACCTGGTCGTGCATCAGCGCGATCAGCGGCGACACCACGATTGCCACGCCGCGCCCCGCACGCTGCCGCGCGATGGCGGGAATCTGATAGCACAGCGACTTGCCGCCACCCGTGGGCATCAGCACCAGCGCATCGCCGCCGCCCACCACGTGATCGACGATGTCCTGCTGGGCCCCCCGGAACTGCGCATAGCCGAAGACCTCGTGGAGGATGTCGGAAGGGGCGCTGCTGCCGGAGACGTCGATGGGGTGGGGAGCGAGAGAGGACACAGGCAGCGAGCGGTGGGAGGTCGGAAAGGAGGCGCAGAGGGCAAAAGGGGGCGGGCCGTCGATTGTCCCCCAGCCCCGTCGATATGACTGTGGCACGAGGTTTGCGATGGTCATCTCCGTCCCGCAGCCTCCCTTGTCTAGACAGCAAAGAGGTGCATTTCCCAAGGAAGTGCACCAAAAATGACCTTTCGGGTTATCCTGTATATACAAGTTGGGGCGCTTGGCAACAATGCGAGGCGTGCGTTACCCGGCCATCGGGCCCGCCGCCGAGCCTTTTCCAAAGAAACAGACCCAGGAGTACCCATGGTCAAGAAGACGGTAGTTGTGAAAGTCGCTTCGCTGCTTGCAGCAGGTGCGTGTGCAGCGGGCATGGCCGGAACGGCCGCCGCCCAGGACATGACGAAGATCGCGCTCGGCATGTCGGGCTGGACCGGCTTCGCGCCGCTCTCGCTGGCCGACAAGGCCGGCATCTTCAAGAAGAACGGGCTCGACGTCGAACTCAAGATGATCCCGCAGAAGGACCGCCACCTGGCCCTCGCTTCCGGCGCCATTCAGTGCGCGGCCACCACGGTCGAGACGCACGTGGCCTGGAACGCCAACGGCGTGCCCATCGTGCAGATCTTCCAGATGGACAAGTCCTACGGCGCCGACGGCCTCGCGGTGCGCGGCGACATCACCAAGTTCTCCGACCTCAAGGGCAAGACCATCGGCGTCGACGCCCCCGGCACCGCGCCTTACTTCGGCCTGGCCTGGATGCTCAACAAGAACGGCATGACGCTGAAGGACGTGAAGACGACCACGCTGTCGCCGCAGGCCTCGGCCCAGGCTTTCGTGGCCGGCCAGAACGACGCCGCCATGACCTATGAGCCATACCTCTCGACCGTGCGCGCGAACCCCGCCGCCGGCAAGATCCTGGCCACCACCCTCGACTACCCGATGGTGATGGACACCGTCGGCTGCGCGCCCACCTGGCTCAAGGCCAACGCCAAGGCCGCCGCCGCGCTCACCAAGTCGTACTTCGAGGCGCTCGACATGATCAAGGCCGAGCCGGAGAAGTCGAACGAGCTCATGGGCTCGGCCGTGAAGCAGAGCGGCGAGCAGTTCGCCAAGTCGTCGGCCTTCCTGCGCTGGCAGGACAAGGCCGCCAACCAGAAATTCTTCGCGGGCGAACTCACCAGCTTCATGAAGGAAGCCGCGCCCATCCTTCTGGAAGCCGGCGTGATCCGCAAGGCGCCCGAAGATTTCGCCGCGACCTTCGATGCAAGCTTCGTCAAGTAAGACCATGTCGCAAATGCCGTCCGCCGCGGTGGCCGCGGCGCCTGCCCCCAGGCCCGCAGCGGCGCCGGTCGTCGCGCCTGCGCGCCGCCGCGCGTTCGCACCGCTCGAACCCATCGGCACGCGTGCGCGCGTGCTGCTGGGGCTCGCGTTCTTCGTCGTCTTCGTGCTGGTGTGGGCCATTGCCACGCTCGGCGGCTTCGTGCCGCCGACCTTCCTTGCGAGCCCGCCGACCATGGTCAAGGAGGGCTGGCTTCTCTTCACCGAGTACGGCTTCATCGGCGACATCGGCATGACTGTGTGGCGCGTGTTCGGCGGCTTCCTGCTGGCGGCGGTGTTCGCTGTGCCGCTGGGCATTGCCATGGGCACCTGGAAGACCGTCGAGGCCTTCTTCGAACCCTTTGTGTCTTTCTGCCGCTACCTGCCGGCCTCGGCCTTCATTCCGCTGTTGATCCTCTGGGCGGGCCTGGGCGAGATGCAGAAGCTGCTGGTGATCTTCATCGGCTCGTTCTTCCAGATCGTGCTGATGGTGGCCGTTACCGTCGGCGGCGCGCGGCGCGACCTCGTCGAGGCCGCCTACACGCTGGGCGCCAACAGCCGCGGCATCGTGGCGCGCGTGCTCATTCCGGGCGCCGCGCCCGGCATCGCCGAAACGCTGCGCCTCGTGCTGGGCTGGGCGTGGACGTATGTGATCGTGGCAGAGCTGATCGGCTCTTCGTCGGGCATCGGCCACATGATCACCGACAGCCAGGCGCTCTTGAACACCGGCCAGATCATCTTCGGGATCATCGTGATCGGCGTCATCGGGCTCCTTTCCGACTTCGCCTTCAAGGCATTGAACCGCCGTCTGTTTGCATGGGCCGCACTGTGACGAAGAACCAACTTTCCATCCAGGGCGTGTCGCGCGTCTTCACCGGCACCAAGGGGCAACGCACGCAAGCGCTGCAGCCCATCGACTTCGAGGTGAAGGAAAACGACTTCGTCACCATCCTCGGCCCCTCGGGCTGCGGCAAGTCGACGCTGCTGCGCATCGTGGCGGGGCTCGACTTTCCGACCACCGGCCAGGTGCTGCTCGACGGCGAGCGCATCGATGGCCCGGGCGCCGACCGCGGCGTGGTGTTCCAGAGCTACACGCTGTTCCCGTGGCTCACGGTGGCGCAGAACATCCGCTTCGGCCTGCGCGAGCGCGGCATGAGCGAGGCCGACCAGAAGGAGCGCAGCGAGTTCTTCATCGCCAAGGTAGGCCTGCGCGGTTTCGAGAACCACTTTCCGAAGCAGCTCTCGGGCGGCATGCAGCAGCGCACGGCCATTGCGCGCGCGCTGGCCAACGACCCCAAGATGCTGCTGCTCGACGAGCCCTTCGGCGCGCTCGACAACCAGACCCGCGTGCTGATGCAGGAGCTGCTGCTCGGCATCTGGGAGTCGGCGCAGAAGACGGTGCTGTTCGTCACGCACGACATCGACGAGGCGATCTTCATGGCCAACCGCGTGGCGGTGTTCAGCGCGCGGCCGGGGCGCATCAAGACCGAGATCGCGGTCGACTTTCCGCATCCGCGCAGCTACACCATCAAGACCTCGCCGGAGTTCATGGACATCAAGGCGCGCCTGACGGAAGAAATTCGCGCCGAGTCGATGGCGGCGGCGGAGCATTGACCGAAACGATGAAACGCGACCTGCCGACCCTCGCGCTCTACGCGCAAGTCAAGGATCACATCTCCCGCAAGATCCAGGACGGCACGTGGCCGCCCGGCCACCGCCTGCCTTCGGAGCACGAGCTGGTGGCGCAGTTCGGCATGGCCCGCATGACGGTGAACCGCGCGCTGCGCGAGCTGGTGGAGCAGGGCCGCATCGTGCGCGTGGCCGGCGTCGGCAGCTTCGTGGCCGAGAACAAGCCGCAGTCCACGCTGCTGCAGATCGCCAACATCGCCAGCGAAATCCGCCAGCGCGGGCACGACTACCGCTGCGAAATGATCGAGGTCGAGCGCATCGCCGCCTCGCCCGACGTGGCTGCGTGGCTCGACCTGCGCGCGGGCGACTCGGTGTTCCACAGCGCCTGCCTGCACCTGGAGAACGAAACGCCGGTGCAGCTCGAAGAGCGCTACGTCAACCCGCAGGTCGTGCCCGACTACCTCGAGCAGGACTTCACCGCCATGCCGCCCAGCGAATACCTGGTGCGCAACGTGCCCTTCGACCAGATCGAACACGTCGTCGATGCCGTGCTGCCCAACCTGGAACAGGCGCAGAGGCTCGCGATGGCGCCCACCGACCCCTGCCTGCTGCTGACGCGCCGCACGTGGATACGCAACACGCCCGTGACCTGGGTGCGCTGCCTGCATCCCGCTTCGCGCTACAGCCTGGGCAGCCGCTTCAAAGCCGACGGCAACCCGAGCTTCGGCTAGTTTTTTTCGTCCTCAGAGACCTACGTTTTCTCTCGCAACTACTTGTATAGACAGGTTCACATGCCAAGCAATCACACCGCCACTCCAGATGCCACTTTGACCCTCATGCCCGGCAAGGTCGATCTAGCGATGCTGCGACGCATCCAGGCCGGCGGCGTGCAACTTGCGCTCGATCCGTCGGTGCGCGACGGCATGCTTCGCGCCGAAGCCGCCGTGCGCCACATCGTCGAGAACGACCAGGTCGTCTACGGCATCAACACCGGCTTCGGCAAGCTCGCCAGCACGCGTATCGGCAACGACCACCTGGCCGAGCTGCAGCGCAACCTGGTGCTGTCGCACAGCGTGGGCACGGGCGAGCCGCTGGCCGCGCCCGTCGTGCGCATGATCCTCGCGACCAAGGCCGTGAGCCTGGCGCGCGGCCATTCGGGCGTGCGGCCCGCGCTGGTCGATGCGCTGCTGGCCTTGTTCAACGCGGGCGTCACGCCGAGCATTCCGTGCAAGGGCTCGGTCGGCGCTTCCGGCGACCTCGCGCCGCTCGCGCACATGGCCTGCGTGCTGATCGGCGAAGGCCAGGCGACCCTGGCCGATGGCAAGGTTGTCGGCGGCGCCGAGGCGATGCGCAGCATCGGCCTCGAACCCTTCGTGCTCGGCCCCAAGGAAGGCCTCGCGCTGCTCAACGGCACGCAGGTGTCGACCGCGCTCGCGCTCTTCGGCCTGTTCGGCGCGGAAGACGTGTTCGCCTCTTCGCTGATGTCGGGCGCGCTGTCGCTCGAAGCCATCCAGGGTTCGATCAAGCCTTTCGACGCACGCATCCACGCCGCGCGCGGCCAGCTCGGCCAGATTGCCGTGGCGGGCGCGGTGCGCACGCTGCTCGAAGGCAGCGAGATCGTTCCCTCGCACGCCGACTGTGGCCGCGTGCAAGACCCGTACTCGGTGCGCTGCATCCCGCAGGTGATGGGCGCCTGCCTCGACAACCTCGCGCACGCCGCGCGCGTGCTGGTCATCGAGGCCAATGCCGCGTCGGACAACCCGCTGGTGTTCGTCGACACCGGCGAGGTGATCTCGGGCGGCAACTTCCACGCCGAACCCGTTGCCTTTGCAGCGGACATCATTGCGCTGGCCATCAGCGAAGTCGGCGCGATTGCCGAACGCCGCATCGCGTTGCTGCTCGACACGGGCCTGTCGGGCCTGCCGCCGTTCCTGGTGCGCGACGGTGGCCTCAACTCGGGCTTCATGATCGCGCAGGTCACCGCGGCCGCGTTGGCGTCGGAAAACAAGTCGCTCGCGCACCCCGCCAGCGTCGACAGCCTGCCGACCTCGGCCAACCAGGAAGACCACGTCTCGATGGCCACCTTCGCGGGCCGACGCCTGGCTGACATGGTCAACAACACGGCCGTGGTGGTCGGCATCGAAGCCATGGCCGCCGCGCAAGGCATCGAACTCAAGCGCAAGCTCAACAGCTCGCCGCTGGTCGAAGCCGAATTCGCCAGCATCCGCCGGAAGGTCGCCTTCCTCGAACGCGACCGCTACCTTGCCCCCGACATCGAAGCCATGCGCCAGTGGGCGCTGAAGGCCGAGCTGCCGGCCGCGCTGCTCGACATCCTGCCCAGTCACTCGTAAAACACACCCCGATTAGGAGAACCACGCCATGAACGCTCCCGAGAAATTCGCCCTGAACAACCCTGCCGCTGCCGACCCGCGCCATGACCCGACCCGCGTGATCCGCGCCCCGCGCGGCAGCGAGCTCAACTGCAAGAGCTGGCTCACCGAAGCCCCGTTCCGCATGCTGCAGAACAACCTCGACGCCGAGGTGGCCGAGCGCCCGCAAGACCTCGTGGTGTACGGCGGCATCGGCCGCGCCGCGCGCAACTGGGCCTGCTACGACCAGATCCTCGCGTCGCTGAAAGAGCTGAACGACGACGAGACGCTGCTCATCCAGTCGGGCAAGCCCGTCGGCGTGTTCAAGACGCACGAGAACGCACCGCGCGTGCTGCTGGCCAACTCCAACCTCGTGCCCAAGTGGGCCAACTGGGAGCACTTCAACGAGCTCGACCGCCAAGGCCTTTTCATGTACGGCCAGATGACGGCCGGCAGCTGGATCTACATCGGCAGCCAGGGCATCGTGCAGGGCACCTTCGAGACCTTCGTCGAAGCCGGCCGCCAGCACTACAACAACAGTCTCGCGGGCAAATGGATCCTCACGGCCGGCCTGGGCGGCATGGGCGGCGCGCAGCCTCTCGCGGCCACGCTGGCCGGTGCGGTGTCGCTCAACATCGAATGCCAGCAGTCGAGCATCGACTTCCGCCTGCGCACGCGCTACGTCGACAAGCAGGCGCGCGACATCGACCATGCCTTCGAGCTCATCAAGCAGCATTGCGACGCAAAGGAAGCCGTGTCGATCGCGCTGCTCGGCAATGCGGCCGACATCCTGCCCGAGCTGGTGAAGCGCGCGAAGGCCGGCGGCCTGAAGCCTGACCTCGTGACCGACCAGACCTCCGCGCACGACCTCATCAACGGCTACCTGCCTTCGGGCTGGAGCGTGCCCCAATGGCAGGCCGCGATGAAGGACGTGTCGCAGCACGACGCGCTCAAGAAGGCCGCCGCCAAGTCGTGCGCCGTGCACGTGCAGGCCATGCTCGACTTCCAGGCCATGGGCATCCCCACGGTCGACTACGGCAACAACATCCGCCAGGTCGCGTTCGACGAAGGCGTGAAGAATGCATTCGACTTCCCGGGCTTCGTGCCGGCCTACATTCGCCCGCTGTTCTGCGAAGGCAAGGGCCCATTCCGCTGGGTGGCGCTTTCGGGCGACCCGGAAGACATCTACAAGACCGATGCCAAGATCAAGGAGCTGTTCCCCGAGAACAAGCACACGCATCGCTGGCTCGACATGGCGCGCGAGCGCATCGCCTTCCAGGGCCTGCCGGCGCGCATCTGCTGGCTGGGCCTGGGCGAACGCCACATCGCGGGCCTGGCCTTCAACGAGATGGTGAAGAACGGCGAGCTGAAGGCGCCCATCGTCATCGGCCGCGACCACCTAGACACCGGCTCGGTCGCCAGCCCCAATCGTGAGACCGAAGCCATGAAGGATGGCACCGATGCCGTGTCCGATTGGCCGCTGCTGAACGCGCTGCTCAACACGGCGGGCGGCGCCACCTGGGTCAGCCTGCATCACGGCGGCGGCGTGGGCATGGGTTACTCGCAGCATTCGGGCGTGGTGATCGTGTGCGACGGCACCGATGCCGCGGCCAAGCGCATCGAGCGCGTGCTCTTCAACGACCCGGCCACTGGCGTGATGCGCCATGCCGACGCGGGCTACGACATCGCCGTCGCCACCGCGAAGAAGCAGGGCCTGAAGCTGCCGATGGTGAAGTGATGGCGGGCGCGGTCCTTCCCGACGCCCGGGAGTTGCAGCGCCGCGTGCAGGCGCGCGTGGACGACGCGCTGGTCGCGCAGTTCCAGCGCGACGGCGCGGTCTGCATCCGCCAGCTGCTCACGGCCGATGAACTGGCATTGCTGCGTGACGGCATCGAAGCCAACCTCGCCGCGCCCAGCCCGCGCGCCAAGGTGGCGAGCCGGCCCGACGACCCGGGCCGCTTCTTCGAGGACTTCTGCAACTGGCAGGACATCGACGCCTTCCGACGCTTCATCTTCGAAGCACCGCTCGCGCAACTGGCGCAGCGCCTGATGGGCTCGCAGACCGTGCGGCTGTACCACGACCACCTGCTCGTGAAGGAGCCCGGCACGCGCCAGCGCACGCCCTGGCACCAGGACCAGCCCTACTACAACATCGAGGGCGAACAGAACGTCAGCATGTGGATTCCGGTCGATCCGGTGTCGCGCGCCGCCACGCTCGAGTTCGTGGCCGGCTCCCACAAGGGGCCGTGGCTGATGCCGCGCACCTTCATGGACAACCACGCCAAGTGGTTCCCCGAAGGCAGCCTGCAGGACCTGCCCGACATCGAGGGCGCGCGCGAGCGCTTCCCCATCGTCGGCTGGAACATCGAGCCCGGCGATTTCGTCTGCTTCCACATGCTCACGCTGCATGCGGCCGCCGGGGTCGAGGGGCCGAACCGGCGCCGCGTGTTCTCGGTGCGCTTCCTGGGCGACGACATCCGCCATGCGCCGCGCAGCTGGAAGACCTCGCCCGACTTCCCCGGGCTGGCCGACACGCTGCCGGCGGGCGCGCCCATGGACGACGCGCGCTTTCCGCTGCTGGTGGGTTAAGACGAAGGTAGAAAGAAAAAACGCGCTCATTCCCATCGAGTGGGAATCAAGGCTTGGAAGTGAGAACGGCGAGCAAGATACTGCACGCCGCATCCACTTTCGACCTCCAGCGATTGCCTCCGATGACGCCCCCGATTGAAGCTCCCGCCCACAACGACCGTGCGCTGTTCGTGCTGTCGGTGCTGGCGCAAAGCAAGGCGGCGATGACGGCGGCCGAGCTGGTGCAGGCCACCGGCCTGTCGCAGAGCACGCTGTACCGGCAGATCGCCACGCTGCGCCGCTGGGGTTTCGTGATGGAGTCCGAGGGCCGCTACTCACCGGGCCCGGTGAGCGTGCAGCTGGCCACCGGCTTCGACTGCAACTCCGACCTCGTGATGGCGGCGCGCGCCGACATGCGCGTGCTGGCCCAGCAGACGCACGAGAGCGTGGCGCTGGTCACGGCCGTGAACGAGCGCGTCGTGTGCCTGGAGATGATCGACAGCGAGCAGTCGCTGCGTTGCTCCTTCGATCGCGGCCGCAGCGTGCCGGCGCGCGACGGCGCCAGCGCCAAGTGCCTGCTGGCCCACATGCCGCTCGACCAGCGCGATGCCCTGCTCGACGGGCTCGGCGAAAGCCCCGAACGCCGCGCCGAGCGCGCCGCCGAACTCGATGCCATCCGCGAAGCCGGCCATGCCGTGACCCACGGCGAGGTCGATGCCGGCGTGTGGGGCGCGAGCGCGCCGGTGCTCGCCTCGGGGCGGCGCCTGCGCGGCGCGATCACGCTCATGGCGCCGCTCACGCGCGTCGAGGGCATGGAAGCTGCATTGCTCCACATGACCGTCGTCACGGCGGCCCGCATCTCTCGCGCCCTGCAGTAGTCGCGCGCTGCTTTTTTTCTTCTTTACTCCCACGGAAGCCTTTCACCATGAACACCCGTCGCTCCCTCGTCGCCGCCGCACTCTCCGGCCTCGCTCTCTTCGGTTTCGCCGGCGCTGCCCAGGCGCAGGGTGAGCCGCTGCGCGTGGCCACCGACGCCACCTTCCCGCCGATGGAGTTCGTGGAGAACGGCAAGCGCACCGGCTTCGACGTGGAGCTGGTCGAGGCCATCGGCAAGACGCTGGGCCGCAAGATCGAGTGGATCGACATCGACTTCAAGGGCCTCGTGCCGGGCCTGATCTCCAAGCGCTTCGACATGGCCGTCTCGGGCATCTACATCACCGACGAGCGCAAGAAGGTGGTCGACTTCACCGTGCCGTACTACGCGGGCGGCCTCGTGGTGATGGTGAAGGACGGCAACACCGCCATCAAGACGCCGGCCGACATCAACGGCAAGAAGGTCAGCGTGCAGGTGGGCACCAAGTCGGTGTCGTACACCAAGGAGAAATTCCCGCAGGTGCAGCTGATGGAAGTCGAGAAGAACCAGGAAATGTTCAACCTCGTCGACATCGGCCGTGCCGACGCCGCCGTGACCGGCAAGCCCGCCGCCTACCAGTACGTGCGCACGCGCGGCGGCCTGAAGGTGCTGCCCGAGCAGATCACCACCGAGGAATACGGCATGGCCATCCGCAAGGACACGCCGGAACTCACCAAGGCGGTGAACGGCGCCATCGAGAAGCTCAAGGCCGACGGCACCTACGACCAGATCGTGAAGAAGTGGTTCAGCGCCAACGCCAAGTAAGCGAGCCATGGATTTCGATTTCTCGCCCGTCTGGGAGGGCTGGCCCGACCTGCTGCGCGGCGCGCTGGTCACGGTGGAGATCACCTCCTGCGCGCTGGCGCTGGGCTGCGTGCTGGGCCTCTTGGTCGGCATCGGCCGGCTGAACCCGAAGCGGCGCTGGCTCTACGGCGTGTGCACCGCGTACGTGGCGGCCATTCGCGGCACGCCGCTGCTGGTGCAGCTGTTCATCCTGTTCTTCGGGCTGCCGCACTTCGGCATCCTGCTGCCGGCCTTCCTGTGTGGCGTGCTGGGGCTCGGCGTGTACTCGGGCGCATACGTGTCGGAGATCGTGCGCGGCGCGATCCAGTCGATCGACAAGGGCCAGACGATGGCGGCGCAGTCGCTGGGCATGACGCCCGGCGTGGCAATGCGCCAGATCGTGCTGCCGCAGGCGGTGGTGCGCATGATTCCGCCGCTGGGCAACGAGTTCATCGCGCTCATCAAGAACTCGGCACTGGTGTCGTTGCTGACCATCCACGACGTGATGCATGAAGGGCAGAAGATCATCAGCGTGTCTTACCGCTCGCTGGAGGTGTACCTGGCCATCGCGGTCGTGTACTTCGTGCTGACCGGCACCATGACGCTGGTGCTGCGGCACTTCGAGCAGCGGCTGCGCCAGGGCGGGTTGATGCGATGAGCGTTGTGCTTCGTTTCTCGCGCGCCGCGCTGCCCGTCACGCCGTGGAAGAACGGCGGCGGCACCACGCAGGAAATCGCCAGCTGGCCACAGGGCGCGGGGCTCGACAGCTTCGGCTGGCGCGTGAGCATCGCCACCATCGCAGCGGCGGGGCCGTTCTCGGTGTTCGCCAGTGTCGACCGCAGCATCACGCTGCTGGAGGGCGACGGCGTGCGCCTCTTCACGCACGACGGGCGCATCGACCATCGGCTCGACGTGCCGCACCGGCCCTTCGCCTTCAGCGGCGACGAGGCCATCGACTGCACGCTGCTCGGCGGTGCGTCGAACGACTTCAACGTGATGACACGGCGCGGCCAGTGGCGCGCCGAGGTGCTGGTGCTCGATGGCGTTTCAGCCATCGACGCCGCGCCGCATGGCGTGTTGCTGGCGTTGCGCGGCGCGTGGCGGTTTAACGACGAAGCGTTCCGCGAAGGCGAGGGCCTGCAGTGGGCTGACGCAGCACAGGCCTGGCAGGCAGTGCCCGAGGACTCCGATGCACGGTTGCTCGCTGTGCGCATCACGCCGGCGTAACCTGCAACAGCAAAGACAGGAAAGACGATGAAACCCGCCAACGAATTCCCTTCGGCCGACGGCCTCTGGACCGGTCTACGCCTCGCCACCGATGCCGAGGTGGAGAGCGCCATCGTGGTGGAGCAGGGCGCGATCCGCTGGGTCGGCGCGCGCAACGCACTGCCGGCAGGGTTCGCGGGCCTTGCGCTGCACGACGGCGGCGGCGCGCTCGTCACGCCGGGCCTGGTCGATTGCCACACCCACCTCGTCTACGGCGGCCAGCGCGCCAACGAATTCGCAATGCGGCTTGCGGGCGCCACGTACGAAGAAGTGGCGAAGGCTGGTGGCGGCATCGTCTCGTCGGTGCGCGCCACGCGCGAGGCCGATGAAGACACGCTCTTCGCGCAGGCCGCGTCGCGGCTCGAACAGTTGCTGGCCGACGGCGTGTGCGCCATCGAGATCAAGTCGGGCTACGGCCTCTCGCTGGAACACGAGCGCAAGCAACTGCGCGTGGCGCGGCGCCTGGGCGACGCCTATGGCGTGACGGTGCGCACCACCTTCCTCGGCGCGCACGCGCTGCCGCCCGAATACGCAGACCGCAGCGGCGACTACATCGACCTCGTCTGCAACGAGATGCTGCCCGCGCTGGCCGCCGAAGGGCTGGTCGATGCGGTCGACGTGTTCTGCGAACGCATCGCCTTCTCGCTCGAGGAAACCGAGCAGGTCTTCAAGGCCGCACAGGCGCTGGGCCTGCCGGTGAAGCTGCATGCCGAGCAGTTGTCGGACATGGGCGGCGCGGCACTGGCCGCGCGCTATGGGGCGCTCTCGTGCGACCACATCGAACACCTGTCGGCCGAAGGCATCGAGGCGATGCGCAAGTCGGGCACGGTGGCCGTGCTGCTGCCCGGCGCGTACTACACGCTGCGCGACACGCACCTGCCGCCCATCGCCGCGCTGCGCGCCGCGGGCGTGCCGATGGCGGTGTCCACCGACCACAACCCCGGCACCTCGCCGGCACTGAGTCTGCTGCTGATGGTGAACATGGCCTGCACGCTGTTCCGCCTCACCGTGCCCGAGGCGCTCGACGGCGTCACGGTGCATGCCGCGCGCGCGCTGGGCCTGCAGGACACACACGGCGCCATCGCGCCAGGCATGCCCGCCAACTTCGTGCTGTGGAACGTGCGCGAAGCCGCCGAACTCGCCTACTGGTTTGGCCAGCAGCCCGTGCGCGCGGTGGTGCGGCAGGGCCGCATCGCCATCGGAGCCAAGGAATGACACAAACGCTTTTCGCAGCCGATGCGCTGCTGCCCGAAGGCTGGGCCAGAAACGTCCTGCTGACGTGGAACGATGCGGGCCAGCTCACGCAGGTGCAAGCCGGTGCGCAACGGCCTGCCGACACGCAAGCCGCCAGCGGCCCCGTGATCCCCGGCATGCCCAACCTGCATTCGCACGCCTTCCAGCGCGCCTTTGCCGGCCTTACCGAACACCGCGCCGAGCAGCAGGACAGCTTCTGGAGCTGGCGCACGCTGATGTACCGCTTTGCCGCGCGCCTCGGCCCGCAGCACATGGAAGCCATCGCCACTTGGCTCTATGCCGAGATGCTCGAAGCGGGCTACACCAGCGTGTGCGAGTTCCAGTACGTGCATCACGACGTGGACGGCCGCCCGTATGCCGACGACGCGACGCTGAGCCTCGCCCTGCTGCGCGCGGCGAAGAAGGCCGGCATCGGCTTCACGCTGCTGCCGGTGCTCTACCAGACCGGGGGCTTCGGCGACCTGCCGTCCACCGACGGGCAGCGCCGCTTCATCCGCTCGACCGATTCGATGCTGCGCCTGCTCGAAGCGCTGAAGCCGGTTTGCGATGCGCAGGACGCACGCCTCGGCCTCGCACCGCATTCGCTGCGCGCCGTACCGCCCGAAGGCTTGCGCGATGCGATCGCGGGGCTCGAGGCCATCGACCGCACCGCGCCCATCCACATCCACATTGCCGAGCAGACGAAGGAAGTGGACGACTGCGTGGCCTGGAGCGGCCTGCGTCCGGTCGAGTGGCTGCTCGACCACGCGCCGGTCGATGCGCGCTGGTGCCTCGTGCACGCCACGCACATGAACGACGCCGAGTACGAATACGCGGCCCAGAGCGGCGCGGTCGCGGGCCTGTGCCCGACGACCGAAGCCAACCTCGGCGACGGCATCTTCGACTTCGCCAAATGGCGCAGCCACGGCGGCGCATGGGGCGTGGGCTCGGACAGCCACGCGAGCGTCAACGCCGCCGAAGAGCTGCTGATGCTCGAATACAGCCAGCGTCTGGCCAAGCGCCAGCGCAACGTCGGCGCCAGCGCGGCGCAACCGCATGTGGCGACCGCGCTCACGCTCGAAGCGGTGCAGGGCGGTGCGCAGGCATCGGCCCGCGCCGTCGGTGGGCTTGCAGCGGGGCAGCAGGCCGACTTCGCCGTGCTCGACGCCTCGCACCTCGCGCTGCAGGGCCTGCTTGCGCCCGATATGCTCTCGGCCCACGTCTTCGCAAGCCATCGCACCTCGGCCGTCGACACCGTCTGGGTGGCGGGCCGCGCGCGCGTATCGGCCGGCCGCCATGCGCTGCACGACGAGGCCGCGGCCGCCTTCGTGGCCGCGCGCACCCAACTACTCAAGGATTGACCCCACCATGGCCTTCACCACCGCCGAACCGCCATTCCGCTTCCGCCAGGGCACGCGCCCGCTGCTGATCTCGATGCCGCACGTCGGCACGCACGTGCCGCCCGCGCTGGCTGCCCGCCTCACGGAGGAAGCGCGCCATGTGCCCGACACCGACTGGCACCTCGAACGGCTCTACGACTTCGCCGACGAACTCGGCGCCTCGGTACTGGTCGCCACGCATTCGCGCTACGTGATCGACCTGAACCGTCCGCCGGATGGCGCGAGCCTTTACCCGGGCCAGAGCGTCACCGGCCTGTGCCCGGTCGACACCTTCGACGACACGCCGGTGTATGCCAACCCCGGCGACCTGCCGGGCGATGCGGAAACCGCCGAGCGCCGCGATGCCATCTGGCAGCCCTATCACGCGAAGCTGGCCGAAGAGCTCGCGCGCATCCGCGCGCAGCACGGCGTGGCCGCGCTGTGGGACGCGCACTCGATCCGCTCGGTGCTGCCGCGTTTCTTCGAAGGCAAGCTGCCCGACCTGAACCTGGGCACCGGCAAGGGCATCAGCTGCGACCCGGCGCTAGCGCAGACGCTGCTGGGCATCGCCGAAAGCGCCACCGGCTACACGGGAGTGCTCAATGGCCGCTTCACCGGTGGCTACATCACGCGCAACTACGGCAACCCTGCGCAGAACGTGCACGCGGTGCAGCTGGAGATGACGCAGAGCAGCTACATGCAGGAGAAGCTGCCGTTCGACTATCTGCCAGAGGTGGCGGCGGGCGTGCAGCCGCATGTGCGGCGCATGATCGAGGCGGTGCTGGCGTTCGCCGAATCGCGCGCGACGCGCTGAGCGACCGCAGGCTCAACTGCTTTCCAGGCTCGCGAAAGTCCTGGAGAAATCGCCGAGCGCCAGGTCCTTCATGTGGATGCTGAAGCTCAGCGTGCCCGCATCCCAGAAGCAGAAGCCGGGTCGGTTGTCCGACTCGAGCATCAGCAGGTTGACCCATTCGCCAGGCAGGCCGCCGCACTCGGCCGATGCCTGCTCCTCGGGCGATTCGTGCTGCGTGAACACGTGTGCGTTGACGAGGTGGCAGTCCTCGCTCTTGCCCGAGAGCTCTTCCTGCAGCGCCCAGTAGGCCTTCTGCAGCTTGTCGTCGTCCTCGATGTTCAGCAGCACCGCGTCGCGGCCGGTCAGGCGGTCGCCCGCGTTGTAGAGGCTCGGCACCGACACGGTGGCAGTGGCGACGGCCTTGAAGCCGGGAAACGCGTCGCCGTTCTCGAACGTGGCGTCGTCCGGGTAGACGTAGGTCTGTAGCGACGAGGCGGGGGCGGTCGAGTGGATCACCCGGTGCTTGTGCAGCTCCTCCTGGTCCTCGCCGAAAAAGTAGAGCATGCCGTCGCGCGGCAGCCAGGGCTGCAACCCGGCCACGTCGGCCAGGCGCAGTTGCGCATAGAAGTGCCAGTGCGTGCCGTCTTCCGCACGGGGAAATTCGATGTCCGGCGGAAGGTCGGGGGCGCCGCCGAAGCGCGTGTTGCCCTTCTGCGCATAGTCTTCCGGCTCGGTGGTGCGGTAGCGCACGGTGTTGCGGGCCAGGCGCAGCAGCGCGGGCAGGTAGCGCTTGAGCTTGTGCCGGGCGCAGGCGGCTTCCAGGATCGCCGCGTGTTCCGCGCTGCCGCGTGCCAGGAAGCTTTCGGGCGCCACCGCTACGTCGATCTCCGGGCGATAGCGGATGTCGAGATACAGCGCCTTGAGCTTGTTCTCGAGCGTGACCTTCTTGATTTTCTTCAGCGACACCGGCAGCGACACGAAGGGATTCTTCTCGACGTTCAGCAAGGTCAGCGTCGGCAGGTGGCCGACGCATTCGGGCAGCGTGGCGAGTGCGTTGCCGGGCAGCACCAGCCGTTGCAGCCGCGAGAGGCGGCCGATGCTGTCGGGCAGGTCGCGCAGCTTGCCGTACTGCAGGAACAGCGCTTCCAGCTGCTCGAGCGCACCGAAGTTCTCGGGCAGGTGCTCGATGGCCGAGCCGCGCACGAACAGCTCCTTCAGCGACGAGAGCGAACAGAATTCGTCCGGCAAGGCTGTGAAGGGCGCGTGCGCCGGCGACATGAACTGCAGCGACAGGAACTCGAGGTTCCTGAAGCGCAGGATCTCGGGCGGGAAGGCCTCGATCTTCGGTGTGTCGCCTTGCCACGGCTGCCGGATAAGCAGCCGCCGCACCCGTTCGGGCGGCACCTCGGCAGCCTCCTCGAGGCTGGTGTACGTGTGCGGCTGCAATGTCACTCCACCCGGCTCGAAAGCCTTGCGGACGTGGATGGGAACGCTCTTGCTGTCGTCGTAGCGCGAACGCATCGTGCCGCGCAGCTCGACCGACGAAGGCGTCAGCGTCACCGTGCCGTGAAAGCTGTCGAGCGCGAAGCCGCGCTCGTACAGGTGAAAGTCGAAGGTGGCCGGCTGGTTTTGCGGCATCTGCACTATGCGCAGCGGCTCGCCGGTCTTGTCGTGGAAGAAGAATGCGCCGTAGGTGCCGAACTGCGGCGCGATCGTGCCCTGCGAGGGGTTGTCCACGTCGTCGGGCTGGAAGGCGGGTGCATGCAGCGCCGCATCGAACGCGACCGGGGCCGTGTGCAGCTGGAACTGCATGCCGCCGTCGACGAAGCTGGCCGAGGATTGCGCGGTGAACGCGAAGTGCGCGTCGCCGACCTGGAAGATGTCTTCTTGCATGGAGATGAAAGCGTCGGGTGCCTGCGTCCAACCTTGCCAGACCGGCAAGGCATGGACAAGGCCAAGTCCCGGGGCAGAGCGGGGCGATGGGCTGGTTTCTACAATCGGAGCTTATGAAGCCCCTTGTCTACACCCGCGGCCAGGCCCTGGCCGGCATCCTCGCCAAGCGCATCGCCATCCTCGACGGCGCCATGGGCACGATGATCCAGCGCTTCAAGCTCACCGAGGAGCAGTACCGCGGCGAGCGCTTCAAGGACTTCGATCGCGACATCAAGGGCAACAACGAGCTGCTGTCGCTCACCCGGCCCGACGTGATCCGCGACATCCACGAGAGCTACCTCGCGGCCGGCGCCGACCTGATCGAGACCAACACCTTCGGCGCGACCACCATCGCGCAGGAGGACTACAAGATGGCTCACCTGGCGCGCGAGATGAATCTCGAATCCGCCAAGCTGGCGCGCGCGGCCTGCGACAAGTTCAGCACACCCGACAAGCCGCGCTTCGTGGCCGGCGCGCTTGGCCCGACGCCCAAGACGGCGAGCATCAGCCCCGACGTGAACGACCCGGGCGCGCGCAACGTCAACTTCGAGGAACTGCGCGCGGCCTACTACGAGCAGACCGAAGCGCTGGTCGAAGGCGGCGCCGACGTGATCCTGGTCGAGACCATCTTCGACACGCTCAACGCCAAGGCCGCGCTGTTCGCGGTCGACGAATATTTCGACAACAGCGGGCAGCGCCTGCCGCTCATCATCAGCGGCACGGTGACCGACGCCTCGGGCCGCATCCTCAGCGGCCAGACCGTCACCGCCTTCTGGCATAGCGTGCGCCATGCGCAGCCGCTGGCCATTGGCCTGAACTGCGCGCTGGGCGCGGCGCTGATGCGCCCGTACATCCAGGAGCTGGCGCGTGTGGCCGGCGACACCTTCATCAGCTGCTACCCGAACGCGGGCCTGCCCAATCCGATGAGCGACACGGGCTTCGACGAGACGCCGGACGTGACCTCGCGGCTGCTGCACGAGTTCGCGGCCGAGGGGCTGGTGAACATCGTGGGTGGCTGCTGCGGCACTACGCCGGACCACATCGCGGCCATCGGCAAGGCCGTGGCGCCCGTTGCCGGCCGCGTGCTCGGCAGCAACAACGCCGGCTTCTACAAGGAAGCCGCGTAAGCACCACTCCGGTCGCGCCCGCGGCCGATTGACAGGCTCTTGGCCCCCGGCCTACGCTGGGGCGCAAGGAGCCTACCCATGAACACACTCGTCCCGCGCTGGATCGGCATTGGCGCACTGGCACTGCTGCTTCCGCTCGCGGCCGCGGCGCAACAGGCCTTCACGCGTGGCGCGGTCAACATGCGTGCCGGGCCTTCGGGCGACTATCCGCTGGTGGCGCGCCTCGGACCGGGCCACCCGCTCGACGTGGTCGGCTGCACGAGCGGCTATGGCTGGTGCGACGTGGTGCTGCCCGACGGCGGGCGCGGCTGGGTCTGGTCGCGCAACCTCGACTACGCATATCAGGAGCAGCGCGTGCCGCTGGCTACCTACGGCGCGGTGATCGGCGTGCCGATCATCGGCTTCGCGATCGGCAGCTACTGGGCCGACTACTACCGCGACCGGCCGTGGTACGGCGACCGGCGCTGGTGGGGCGGCCGGCCGCCTCCGCCACCCATGGCGGGCTGGCGTCCACCGCCGCCGGTGAGGCCGGGATGGCAGCCGCACCCGTGGCGGCCAGGGCCGGGTTTCCGGCCGCCGGGGCCTGGCTTTCGCCCACCACCCGGACCTGGATTCCGCCCGCCGCACGATCCCGGCATCAGGCCGCCGCGGCCGCAGCCGGGCTTTCGTCCCGGGACTCCGCCCGGCGTGGCACATCCACACCCCGGCGGCCGGCCGAGGCCCGGTGGGGGCGGCGGCGAACGCCCGCATGGCGGTGGCGGACACGGCGGCGGACATGGTGGTGGCCATGGAGGTGGCCACCGGCCCTGAAGGCGCGTGCGTCAGCCCTCGGCGACGTGCACCACGCGCTTGCCGAAGTTGCGCCCCTCCAGCAGGCCGATGAGCGCAGCCGGCGCGTTATCCAGCCCGTCGACCCGGTCCTCGCGCAGCGTCACGCGGCCCGCATCGACCCATTCGCTCATCTCGCGCCGGAAGGTGTCGAAGCGGTCGCCGTAGTGGTCGAGGATGACGAAGCCCTGCATGCGGATGCGCTTCTGCAGCAGCGCCGCCATCAGCAGCGGCAGCCGGTTCGGGCCGGACGGCAGCGTCTCGTTGTTGTAGTCCGCGATGTGCCCGCACACCGGCACGCGCGCGCCGATGTTGAGCAGCGGCAGCACCGCATCGAACACTGCGCCGCCGACGTTCTCGAAGTACACGTCGATGCCCTTGGGGCACGCGGCCGCGAGGCGCGATGCGAACTCCGGGTCGTGGCGATCAAGGCAGGCGTCGAAGCCCAGTGTTTCGACCGCGTAGCGGCACTTGTTCGCGCCGCCCGCGATGCCGACCACGCGCGCGCCCTTGAGCTTGGCGATCTGCCCGACCACCGAGCCGACCGCGCCGGTCGCCGCGGCCACGACAACGGTGTCGCCCGGTTTCGGCTGGCCGATGTCGAGCAGGCCGACGTAGGCGGTGAAGGCAGGCATGCCGAGCCCGCCCAGCGCCAGCGAAGGCTGCGCCATCTCGCCGAGCGGGAGCAGGTCCTGGCCGTCGGACAGCGCGTAGTCCTGCCAGCCTGCGTTGCCGAGCACGAGATCGCCGGGGCGGAACTGCGGGTGCTTTGAGGCGACGACGCGGTTCACCGTGCCGCCCGGCATCGGCTCGCCCAGCGGCACCGAGGCCGCGTAGACCGGCGCGATCTCATCCATCAACTGGCGCATGTACGGATCGAGCGACAGGTGCAGGGTGCGCAGCAGCACCTGTCCTTCGCCGGGCGTGGGGACGGCGGTTTCTTCGAGGCGGAAGTCGCCCGGTGTCGGCAGGCCGCGCGGGCGTGCAGCGAGGACGATGCGGCGGTTGAGGGTGTCGCTTTGAGGCATGGGCTGGTGGCTCCTGTAATGGTTGGGGATGCGGATCTGCGGAGGCGAATAGACCAGTCGTCTAGTGCACGGCCGAAAAAAAAGCGGGAGCGCGTATGCCTCCCGCTCCAGGCTTTTTCAGGTGTCCGGAGACAGGCCCAGCAGCTGCCGGGTGTCGCGCATGGCCATGTCCAGCGAGGCGCGGTCTCGGGTGATCTTGGCCAGCAGGCTGGCGCCGAGCCATCGCTGGTAGAGCGCGACGGCGATTCCCTGCGCGTCCTGTTCCTTTGCTTGCGGCGCGGCCTGCAACGAGCCGTCGGCCCGGCCGGCTTCGATGCAGCGCGCCAGCCGGTCGGTGATGCCGCGGGTGCCTCGCGCCAGCGCCGCGCGCATGCTTTCGGACAGGTCGCAGACCTCCGCGCCGAGCTTGACCACGAGGCAGCGGCTCTGCGCATCGTCGCCGGTCTGCGAATCGAGCCAGTCGTCGAAGTAGCCGATCAGCCGTTGCGCGGCCGTGCCCGGTGCCTCGGTCAGCAGGGCGTCGGTGCGCCCCAGGTATTCGGTGAAATAGGCTTCCAGCACGGCCTCGCCGAAGGCCTCCTTGGAGCCGAAGTAGTGATAGAACGAGCCCTTCGGCACCTTCGCCGCCGCCAGCACCTCGGCCAGTCCGACCCCGGTGAAGCCCCTTTGCAGCAACAGCGGATGGGCCACGTCGAGGATGTGCTGGCGGACGTCGGGAGTGGGGGCGATCGCGTTCATGGCCCGCACTCTAGCGGCTATTAGACCAGTCGTCTAGTCGCCTTGATCGCCGCCGGTCTTGGGGCTGCACTCACCGGCGGCTGCCCGGTCCTTCGCTATCAACTTCACGAAGCGCTGGGCTCCCAGGCCGAGTGGGCGCTCACGTGACCACACCACGTCCACCCACAGGTCCAGCCCGTTGCTGAGGTTCTCGAACGGAATCTCGATCAGGGCGCCCGCCGCCACATGCGGCTTTGCGAAGTTGCGCTGCAGCCAGCCCCAGCCCAGCCCGGCGGTGATCAGGCTCAGCGCGGCCAGTGCGTTGTCGGTGCGCCAGACATGGCGCGCGAACACGAAGCGCGGGTCGCTGGTGGTCAGGTCGCGCCCGGCCACGACGATCTGCCGGGTGTTCGTCAGGTGGTCCTCGCGCAGCCGGCCGCCGTTGGCCGCGAGCACGGGGTGGTCCGGCGCGATGACCGCCACCATCAGGTCGCTGCCGACTTCCTGGAAGCCCTCGCGCCCGTCGAGGCTCGGGCGCTCGAACACTAACGCCAGCTGCGCGCGCCCGCTGTGGAGCAGCGCCAGTGCGTCGGCCTGCGGGGCCGCCAGCACCTCGACCTGCAGCAGCGGGTGCTCCCGTGCCAGTTCGGCCAGCGGACCGCTCCAGCGCGCGGCCAGCAGCTCGGGCGCAATGGCCAGCGTGAGCCGGTCTTCCAGCCCCTGGGTCAGCGCCAGTGCCTGCACCTGCAGTTGCCTGAGCTGGGCCGCCAGCAGCCGCGCCTGCGGCTCAAGCGAGCGCGCGGCGGCGGTGGGCTGGGGCTCGCGGCCGCTGCGGTCGAACAACGGCAGATCGAGCTCGGCCTCGAGGTTGGCGATGGCCATGCTCACGGCCGACGGCACCCTGTGCAGCGCCCGGGCGGCGGCCGAGAAGGAGCCGTGGTCGATCACGGCCAGGAAGACTTCGACGTTGTCGCTGGAAAAAGCCATGGCACCCGACCTATCAATAAAACTGAAACAAGTTAACTTTTTATATCAGCGGATGACACATAAAGTCCAGTCGTCGCAGTAACGAAACCAAGAGAAGAGTCATGCAAGGCATTCAACGTCGCATCGTCTACATCAGCCTTTATGAGGGCATCGCCATCGTCGCCGCCAGCGCCGGGCTGGCATTGATGACGGACGCCGGCCTCGGCCATTCGGGCGTGCTGGCGGTGGCCGCCTCGGTCGTCGCGGTGATCTGGAACCTGGTCTTCAATTCGCTGTTCGAGCGCTGGGAGTCGCGCCAGGTCGTGCGCGGTCGCAGCCTGCGCCGCCGCATCGCCCACGCCATCGGCTTCGAGGGCGGGCTGGTTGCCTTCCTGGTGCCGATGTTCGCCTGGGGCCTGGGCGTGTCGCTCTGGCAGGCACTGGTGATGGACCTGGGGCTGGTGATCTTCTTCCTGGTCTACACCTTCGTCTTCAACTGGGCCTTCGACCGGGTGTTCGGCCTGCCGGCTTCTGCGGCGGCGAACAGCACGGTGGTCACGGCGTAGAGGGCGCCTTCTTCTTGTCGTTGGCGGCGCGGACTTCCAGCGCGGCCTGAAGCCGCAGCGCCTCCTGCGGCGTGAAGAGCTGGGCCTGCAGCTGCGCCCGCGTGGCCTCGTCGGCCGCGGCGTAGCGCGAGAGGCGGCTTTGCCAGTCTTGCTCCTGCTGGTCGAGCGTGGCCAGCCGCTGCGCTGCCTCGTAGCCGTACTGCTGGGAGCGCTCGGCAAAGCGCTCCTGGGGGCTCGCACCGCGTGCTTCCAGCGCCGCGGTCTGCTCGGCGACGCCGAGTTGCGCCGTGGTGGCAGCCCGGTCGGCGAGTTGCTCGGGCGTAAGCCAGTTCTTCTCGGTCTGCGCCAGCGCCTCGCGCTTCTGCTCGGGCGTCAGATCCTTGTTGCGCTCGATTTCCAGCTTCTCGACGCTGAAGCGGTCGAACTTCTCCTCGGTGCCGAACAGGCCCTCGACCTCTTCGGGTGCGAAGTAGCGTGCCCGGATGCCCGCGCGCGCATCGAGGATCCTGCGCAGCCCGGCAGGGTCGCCGATGCTGGCCGCCGGCAGCGCCTCTAGCGCGTTGCGATAGTCGATGTAGCGCTCCAGCAGGCCCAGCCCGCGCACTCGCCATTCCGGCGGCAGGTGCTTGTCGATCTTGGCGCGCATCTCGGCCATCAGGCCTTCCTTGTCCCTGGCCTGGCTGTCGTTCAGCATCTGCTCGAAGATGCGCAGCAGGTCGGGTGTCAGCAGTGGGTCGGGGGCATGGCCGTTGTTGCGCAGCGCGATGGCGGATGCTTCCGCCGCCGCGGGGTTGGTGGCCGGCGGCGCCGAAGAAGCAACGACCGCAGGCGCTTCAGGCGCGCTGAGCTGCCACCACGCCACGCCTGCGGCCACCACCACCGCGACCGCCGCCAGCGGGCGCAGGAGCTTCGGGGACATCGACTCCTCAGAGGCCGAGCTGCTTCAGCTTCGCCGCCTGGTTGACGTACAGCGTCACCGGGCTCACCGAGAACAGGTCGCGCAACCCGAGCAGCTGATTCACCTCGTCCAGATGGTTCTGCCGGTAGCTGCCAAGGTAGGTGCCCAGATGCGAACTGCAGGCCGATGCCAGCCCGTCGTTGGCTTCGCCGTGGACCGCGCTCAGCAGCGACAGCGGGTAGTCGGAGGCGTCGAACACGTTGGTCAGCGGCTGGGTGCCCGACCAGGAGAAGTACCGCACGCCGTTGACCAGCTCGGCCCCGTTGCCGCAGGCCGTGGTGGGCACGCCGTCGGGGAACTTGGCGTTGAACTTCGCCGAGCCCACGGTGTTCAGCGAATCGAGCGCGCCCAGCCCGTTCTGGGGCGTGTTGTTGCCCGAGAGAATGCCGAGCAGGCTGGAGAACGCGTTGACGGCGCTGACCACCACGGTCCGGCTGAGGCTGCCGGCCGGCAGCGTGTCGCCGAGCACGTCGGCCACCTTGCTGCCCTTGTGAGGGCTGCCCACCGTCGTGACGGAGGCCACAAGCTCCGGCGCCACGCCCGAGACATAGCGCGCCGTGGGCCCGCCGTGCGAATGACCGATCAGGTTGACCTTGCTCGCGCCGGTGAGCGCCAGCACGTCCTTGACCTGCTTGAGCAGCTGTTCGCCGCGCACTTCGCTGCTGTTGGTGGCCGCCACTTCGGCGACGAAGACCTTGGCGCCCTGGGCGCGAAGCTCGCCGGGAATGCCGTACCAGTAGTCGATGCCCGCGATGGTGTCGAAGCCCAGCATGCCGTGCACCAGCACGATCGGGTAGGCCGTCTGCGCGGCCTTGCTCGTGGCTGCCTGGGCCGTCTGCACCAGGGGCGCGAAGGCCAGCACGCCGCACATCAGCAGCGCGCCGGCAGAGCGCCGCGCCGTACCGCTTTTCCTGCCCGTCGAAGCCAGAATCGTCTTCAGTCGAATCATCGGAACTCCCTGCAATTGGGTTGGATCGGTTTTGGGGATGCACGCAAAAAAGAACGAGCGTGCTCTTTTCATTCTGCGAAATCAGGGATTCGCTATCGATTCGGACTTACCCTTTCATGATTCAGACTTACTCCTTGCACGCTATCTGCTTGGGGGAGGGCGATAGACTCCCCCAACCCGCGCACGAATAACCGCTTTTGCCCTCGAGTCAAACCATGTCTTCCCCAATGCCCCCTCCCATGAAGCTGTCCGGCCTCGAACCGGTTGCCATCGGCGAGGGCACGCTGTTCGTTAACATCGGCGAGCGCACCAACGTCACGGGCTCCAAGGCCTTCGCGCGGATGATCCTGAACGGCCAGTTCGAAGAAGCCCTGGCCGTGGCGCGCCAGCAGGTCGAGAACGGCGCGCAGGTGATCGACATCAACATGGACGAGGCCATGCTCGACAGCAAGGCCGCGATGGTCCGCTTTCTGAACCTCATCGCCAGCGAACCCGACATCGCGCGCGTGCCGGTGATGGTCGACAGCTCGAAGTGGGAAGTCATCGAAGCCGGCCTGCGCTGCATCCAGGGCAAGGGCATCGTCAACTCCATCTCCATGAAGGAGGGGGTCGACAAGTTCAAGCACGAGGCCAAGCTGGTGAAGCGCTACGGCGCCGCCGCAGTGGTGATGGCCTTCGATGAAAAAGGCCAGGCCGACACCTACGCACGCAAGATCGAGATCTGCGAGCGCGCCTACCGCATCCTGGTCGACGAGGTGGGCTTCCCGCCCGAAGACATCATCTTCGACCCGAACATCTTCGCCATTGCCACCGGCATCGAGGAGCACGACAACTACGCGGTCGACTTCATCAACGCCGTGCGCTGGATCAAGGAGAACCTGCCGGGCGCCAAGGTGTCGGGCGGCGTTTCGAACGTGAGCTTCAGCTTCCGCGGCAACGACCCGGTGCGCGAAGCGATTCACACCGTGTTCCTGTACCACGCGATCAAGGCGGGCATGGACATGGGCATCGTCAACGCCGGCATGGTCGGCGTGTACGACGACCTCGAACCCGAACTGCGCGAGCGCGTCGAAGACGTGGTGCTCAACCGCCGCGCCGACGCCGGCGAGCGCCTCGTCGAAGTGGCCGAAACCGCCAAGAGCGGCGCCAAGGACGACAGCAAGAAGCTCGAATGGCGCGGCACGCCCGAGAACCCGGTGCACGTCAACCAGCGCCTGTCGCACGCGATGGTGCACGGCATCACCGACTTCATCGTGGAAGACACCGAAGAGGCCTACCAGCAGATCCTCGCCAAGGGCGGCCGCCCGCTGCACGTGATCGAAGGCCCGCTGATGGACGGCATGAACATCGTGGGCGACCTGTTCGGCCAGGGCAAGATGTTCCTGCCGCAGGTGGTGAAGTCGGCGCGCGTGATGAAGTCGGCCGTGGCCCACCTCATTCCCTACATCGAGGAAGAAAAGCGCCAGGACGAGGCCGCGGGCCGCGACGTGCGCACCAAGGGCAAGATCATCATCGCCACCGTGAAGGGCGACGTGCACGACATCGGCAAGAACATCGTCACCGTCGTGCTCCAGTGCAACAACTTCGAAGTGGTGAACATGGGCGTGATGGTCCCGTGCCACGAGATCCTGGCCAAGGCGAAGGTCGAGGGCGCGGACATCGTGGGCCTGTCGGGCCTCATCACGCCGAGCCTCGAAGAAATGCAGTACGTGGCCGGCGAGATGCAGAAGGACGATCACTTCCGCATCAAGAAGATTCCGCTGCTCATCGGCGGCGCCACCACCAGCCGCGTGCACACGGCCGTGAAGATCGCGCCGCACTACGAAGGCCCCGTGGTCTACGTGCCCGACGCTTCGCGCAGCGTGAGCGTGGCGCAGAGCCTGCTTTCCGACCAGGCCACCGCGTACATCGACGAGATCAACGCCGACTACGTCAAGGTGCGCCAGCAGCACGCCAACAAGAAGCAGGTGCCGATGTGGCCGCTGGCCAAGGCGCGCGCCAACAAGACGCCGATCGACTTCGCGAACTACCTGCCGCCGGTGCCCAAGTTCATTGGCCGGCGCGTGTTCAAGAACTTCGACCTGACCGATCTGGCCAAGTACATCGACTGGGGCCCGTTCTTCCAGACCTGGGACCTGGCCGGCCCGTTCCCGGCCATCCTGAAGGACGAGATCGTCGGCACCGAGGCCGTGCGCGTGTACGCCGACGGCCAGCGCATGCTCAAGCGCCTCATTGAAGGCCGCTGGCTCAGCGCGAGCGGCATCGTCGGCTTCTGGCCCGCCAACACGGTGAACGACGACGACATCGAGCTGTACACCGACGAGTCGCGCAGCGAGGTCGCGCTCACCTGGTACGGCATGCGCCAGCAGACCGAGAAGCAGATGATCGACGGCGTGATGCGCCCCAGCCGCTGCCTGTCCGACTTCGTCGCGCCCAAGGACAGTGGCGTGAAAGATTACGTCGGCATGTTCGCCGTCACCGCCGGCCTGGGCGTCGAGAAAAAAGAGAAGTACTTCATCGACGACCTCGACGACTACTCCGCCATCATGCTCAAGGCCCTGGCCGACCGGCTGGCCGAGGCCTTCGCCGAGTCGCTGCACCACCGCGTGCGCACCGATCTCTGGGGCTACGCGAGCGACGAAAGCCTGAGCAACGACGACATGATCGCGGAGAAGTACCGTGGCATCCGCCCCGCGCCCGGCTACCCGGCCTGCCCCGACCACAGCGTGAAGCGCCCCATGTTCGACCTTCTGGCCTGCGCGGACATTGGCATGACCCTGACGGAAAGCCTCGCTATGATGCCCGCCGCCAGCGTGAGCGGTTTCTACCTGAGCCACCCCGATTCGACGTACTTCAACGTCGGCAAGATCGGACACGATCAGTTGCAGGACCAGGCCGCGCGGCGCAAGGAGAGCGAGTCCGATCTCGAGCGTCTGCTGGCGCCCAATCTTTGAACCTGCCGGCCGGCGCGGCCGCCCGGCGCCGGGAGTTGTTATTCAGAAGCTGATGTTTGCAGCCGCGCACTACGCGGCACTGGCGGTTTTCGTGTTCAGCTGCTGGGGTTACGGCCGCGCATTGCTGGGCCGCATGGCCCCGCCGCCGCGCCGCGACGCTGGGCTCGAAGCCGCCATGGCCGTGGCGCTGGGCGTTGGCCTCTTCATCTGCGCGTTCCAGGCGCTGGCCATCTTCGGGGCCTTCAAGATGGGCGCGACCGTGGCGCTTGTCGTGGCGGGCTTCGTTGCGGCGGCGATCCAGCTGCCGTCGTGGCTGCGCGTGCGGCGTGCCCTGCGTGCGAACGAACCCGCCGCGCCGTGGACCTACTTCGAACGCGTCGCGATGATCGCGCTGGCCCTGGTCGCATTGCCCGCGCTGGTAGCGCCGCTCGCGCCGCCGATCGCCTTCGACGAGCTGATGTACCACTTGCCGTATGCGCGCCAGGTCGCGCAGCAGGGCTCGCTGGGCATCCACGACTGGCTGCGCTACCCCTGGTTCCCGTACAACTACAACCTGCTCTACGCCGCCGCACTGCAGGTCGGCGACGACGTGCTGCCGCACTTCCTCAATGCACTGGCGGGTGCGCTGTCGGTGGTGATGATCTTCCGCCTCGGCATCCTGCACGCCAACCGGCTCACCGCCTGCATCGGCGCGGCCATCTGGCTGGGGCTTGGCGATTATTCGAACGCACTGATCGACATGGGCGTGGCGCTGTTCGTGCTGTCGGCCTGCGTGGCGCTGTGGTGGTGGCGCGAATCGGAACCCGGAAAGCCCGTGCACGGCGGCATGCGCTGGCTCGGCGTGGCTGCGTTCTGCCTTGGCGTGGCCGCGGGCTCGAAGTACCAGGCGCTGATCTTTCTGCCGCTGGTGGCGCTGTTCGTCATTCGCCACGAGCGCCGGCCCCAGGCATGGGCGCTGGTGTTCGTCTGCTTCCTGATCCCGTGCGTGTACTGGTACGCGCGCAACGCCGTCATGACGGGCGACCCGTTCAACCCTATCGGTGCGCGCGTGTTCGGCTTCACCGAATGGACGCCGGCCGACTACGTGCAGCAGGTGGCGGATGTGCGCGTGCATGCCGAACTGCCCAATGCGCTGATCTGGTCCGTGTTCTTCGCACCGTTCAGCGTGCTGTGGAAGCGCTCCGCGGCAGTGCGCGCCGCTGGCTGGTTCTGCCTGTACTCGGTGGTGGTCTGGGTCGTGACCTCGCGCTATCCACGCTACCTGACGGCCTCGTTCCCGCTGCTGGCCGCCATCGCGGCGATCGGCTGGCAGGTGCTGTTCGGTTGGGCCGCATCGGGCTTGCGCCGCGTGTTCGGTTCGAAGGAGAAGCAGCAGGATGCCGGCGCCGTCGCGACGGGCTCGATGAGCCGCGACACCGCGCGTTCCGGCGCCCGCGCGGGCGACTGGGTGCTCGTGCTGCTGCTGGCCGTGCTGGCTGCCGTGTCGGTGCGCCAGACCGCGGTGAAGGTGTCGATGGTCTCGATCACCCCGGAAGCCCGCGATGCCGTGCTGCGCAAGCACGTGCCGGGCTATGCAGTCATGGACTACCTGCGCCGCACTGCCACCGGCCGCGTCTACCAGATCGCGCTGAACGAGGCGATCTACTACGGCCCCAACCCCATCTGGGGCGACACGCTCGGGCCGTGGCGCTACACCGACTTCGGGCGCCTGTCGGGCGGCGATCTCGCGCGCAAGCTCGGTGGCCTGGGCTTTGTCGCGGTCGTCCTGCCAGACAGCGTGGTGCCGGTGTTCAGCGCGCGTGTCGACTTCGACAAGTACTTCGCCGTGGAGTACGAGAAGGACGGCAGCCGGGTCTACCGTATCCTTCCCGCCGCACAATGACCGACGCCAATTTCCCCACCACCCACGGCAGCAGCGGCCTGCGCATTGCCGCGGTGATCCCCTGCTACAACGAGGCGCTAGCCATCGCCCAGGTGGTGGCGGGCTTTCGCGCTGCGCTGCCAGAGGCCGAGATCCACGTCTTCGACAACAACTCCAGCGACGACACGGCCGCCGTGGCGCGCGCGGCCGGCGCCATCGTCACGCACGTGACCCTGCGCGGCAAGGGCAACGTGGTGCGGCGCATGTTCGCCGACGTCGATGCCGACGTGTACGTGATGGTCGACGGCGACGCCACCTATGACACCGGCGCCGCGCGCCGGCTCATCGACCGGCTGGTGAGCGACAACCTCGACATGGTGGTCGGCAGCCGCGTGGACGACGGCCAGGACGCGCATACCTATCGCACCGGCCACCGCCTGGGCAATCGCATGCTCACGGGTGCCGTGGCGCAGCTGTTCGGTGGTGGCCTGAGCGACATGCTCTCGGGCTACCGCGTGTTCTCGCGGCGCTATGCCAAGTCGTTCCCGGCGCTGTCGCGCGGCTTCGAGACCGAAACCGAACTTACCGTGCACGCGCTCGAACTGCGCATGCCCTATGCCGAGGAAAGCACCGCCTACAGCACGCGCCCCGAGGGCTCGGTGAGCAAGCTCTCGACCTACCGCGACGGCTGGCGCATCCTGAAGACAATCTGCAAGCTGTTCGTGAGCGAGCGGCCGCTGCAGTTCTTCTCGATCATCGGGGGGCTGCTGGTGCTGATGTCGGTCGCGCTGGTCTTGCCGCTCGTCATGACCTACATGCACACCGGCCTGGTGCCCCGGCTCCCCACGGCGGTGCTGGCCACGGGTGCGATGCTGGCTGCCATGCTGTCCTTCGTGTGCGGCGTTGTCATGCAGGCCATCACGCTGGGGCGACGGGAGGCCAAGCGGCTTAGCTACCTCGCGATTCCTAGCGTGCGCGAGCAGGCGGCCCGCGGCACACGCACTTCACGATGAAGATCGGACGCGAGTTCCTCTCCTTCGCCCTCGTCGGCGTGATCGGGCTCGTGGTCGACGTGGTCGTGCTGTACCTCGTAGCGCCGTTGCTGGGCTGGTACGGCGCGCGGGTGGTGTCGTTTCTCGCAGCGGCGACCACCACCTGGGCCTTCAACCGCCGCTACACCTTCGCGGCCAGCGCATCGGCCGGCCGCTCCCTCTGGCGCGAGTACCTGGGCTACCTGGCGACCATGGCCGCCGGCGCGGTGCTGAACTACGGCGCCTATGTGCTGACGCTGCACTGGGTCGAAGGGCGCTGGGCCGCGGCCCTGGGCGTGGCGCTGGGCAGCCTTGCCGGCATGAGCGCCAACTTCCTGTCGGCGCGCTACCTGGTCTTTCGCTCGCACCGCGGCGGCTGAGGCCGCCGGGTGTCGTGGCGCGTGTCAGTGCGCGCCGGAAACCACCACCGGGATTTCAGTCGCGGGCGGCGTATTGCGGCTGCGGCCGCAGCGCACGATGCCGTCGATCATCACCATGCCCACGCCCGGAATGTCGCCGAGCTGCACGCTTTCGAGCAGGCCCGGCGCGGGCGAATGCTGTGCGCGGTCCATGAACACGAAGTCGGCATCGCGGCCCACTTCGATCAGCCCGCAGTTGAGCTTTCGGATCTTCGCCGTGTTGCCGGTCGCGAAGCAGAACACCAGCTCGGCCGGAATGTTCGCGATGGACGACAGCATTGCCACCATGCGCAGGATGCCCAGCGGCTGCACGCCCGAGCCCGCGGGCCCGTCGGTGCCGAGAATCACGCGGTGCGGGCACTTGAGCTCCAGCGCCGCCTTGGCCGCCGCGATGGCCACCTTCTCGTTGCCGTTGTGCACGATCTCGATGGCGCGCGAGCTCTTCTCGCAGAGCTCACACACGTGAGCCTCGGGCAGTGAGGTGTGGCCGCCGTTGATGTGGCCAATGATGTCGGCGTCGGCCTCGAGCACAACATCTTTGTCGATCAGGCCCGAGCCCGGGATCGACGGGCCGCCCGTGTGGATGGTGCTCTGGATGCCGTACTTGCGCGCCCAGGCCACCATCTCTTTCGCCTCGTAGCCGGCCTTGACAGAGCCCAGGCCCACTTCGCCGAGCAGGCCCACGCCGGCTTCGGCGAGTTCCTTGAAGTCGCTCTCGACCATGCCCTTCTCGATGACGGGCGCGCCCGCCAGAACCTTCACGCCGCCGGGGCGGAAGTTGTCGAAGGCGCGCTGCGCGGTGATGGCCAGGGCCTTCAGGCCCACGATGTCCTTGGGGCGGCCGGGCAGGTGCACCTCGCCGGCGGAAATCATGGTGGTCACGCCGCCGTGCATGGTGGAGTCGATCCAGCCGATCTGGCCCTGGCGCGGCGTCCAGTCGCCGAACACCGGATGCACGTGGCTGTCGATCAGGCCTGGCGCCACGCAGGTCTTCTTCGCGTCGATGACGGTCTGCGCGCCTTCGAGATCGCAGTCTTTCTCTTTGCCGACCGCGACGATCAGGCCGTCGTTCACCACGATGGTGTCGGCGTCGAGGATGGGCTTGTCGATGTCGCCCGAGAGCAGCAGCCCGATGTTCTTTATGACGACCTTGCCCGACTTGCCGCCGGCTGCGATTTCTGCCATTTCGATGTGTCCTCGTGGGGTGGTGTGTTGTCTTGCGGCTCGTCCGCTTCTGTATCCGCGTCCGCGCGCACCGTGCGCAGCAGCGTCTCGATCACGAAGTCTTCCCAGTGCGTGATCGCCTCCGGTGACTCCAGCGGTTCACCGAGGAAGGCGGTGAGCGTGTGGCGGTTGGAGGTGTAGAAATAACCCGTGGACGCGATCAGCAGGTAGATGTCGCGCGCCACCAGTTCCTTGCGGAACAGGCCCTGCGCAGCGCCGCTGGCGAGGATTTCCGCAATGATCGCCACCGCGCGCGACGAATACTCGCGCGCCCGCAGCGACTTCGAAATGTGCCGGCCCTTGTGCAGGTTCTCGGTGTTCAGCAGCGTCACGAACTCGGGGTTCTTGCGGTAGTAGCCCAGCACGAAGCGGATGACTTCGGTGAGCGCTTCCACCGGCCGCGAGGCGTCGAGCGCGATGGCGGCCTCGGCGTCGTCCATGCGCTGGTAGATGCCTTCGAGCACCGCAATGAAGAGGCCTTCCTTGCTGCCGAAGTAGTAATAGATCATCCGGTCGTACGACTTCGCGGCCTTGGAGATCTTCTCCACGCTGCCGCCGTCGTAGCCGTATTTGGCGAACACCTTGGTCGCCGCCTTCAGGATGCTGTCGCGCGTGGCCTGTGCGGCCGCCTCGCGCACGCCCGTGCGGCGCTGCGGCTTGGTGACTACCTTGCGTTCCATCGGAGGGCGGAATGAAGAGGGAGGCGGTCGCCGCCGGGCCGCCCCAAGGCGGACCGCGCCTCCCCCATGGGGGGTGGAGTTACACGAGCACAGCGAGTGAAAAGCCGGGGGGCCTTCATTACTTCTCTGCGAACGCGCGCTCGACCACGAAGTCGCCCGGCGTGCTCGTGTTGCCTTCCTTGAAGCCGCGCTTTTCCAGGATGTGCTTCAGGTCGACCAAGAGGCCGGGGCTGCCGCACAGCATGACGCGGTCTTCCTCGACGTTGAGCGGCGGCAGGCCGAGGTCGTCGGTGAGCTTGTTGCTCTCGATCAGGTCGGTGATGCGGCCCTGGTTGCGGAACTCCTCGCGCGTGACGGTCGGGTAGTACAGCAACTGCTTGGCGATCATCTCGCCGAGGATCTCGTGCTTGGGCAGGTGGTCGGTCACGAGGTCGTGATAGGCCAGCTCGTCGACCTGGCGCACGCCGTGCACCAGGATGACCTGCTCGAACTTCTCGTACGTGTCCGGGTCGCGGATGATGCTCATGAACGGTGCGAGGCCGGTGCCGGTGCCGAACAGGTACAGGCGCTTGGCCGGCAGCGTGTAGTCGATCAGCAGCGTGCCCGTGGGCTTGCGGCCCACGATGATGGTGTCGCCCACCTGGATGTGCTGCAGCTTCGAAGTCAGCGGGCCTTCTTCCACCTTGATGCTCAGGAACTCGAGATGCTCCTCGTAGTTCGGGCTCACGATGCTGTAGGCGCGCAGCAGGGGCTTGTTGTTGACCTTCAGGCCGATCATCGTGAAATGACCGTTCGAGAAGCGCAGCGCCGGGTCGCGCGTGGTGGTGAAGGTGAACAGGCGGTCGGTCCAGTGGTGGACGCTCAGGACGCGTTCTTCGCTGAATGCACTCATACGGAACTCAAGAGTTGGTTGGTAACAGGGGAGGTTGGCTGAGCCGACGTGCACGCCTTTGGGGCGAAAACCGCCGGCCGGCTCCGAACCCTCCATTGTCGTTGGTCGTAAAAACCCCGATGAACATCGCGAGAAAACACCATTGCAAGCATCGGGCCTGTTTGCTACATTGACTGCGAATGTAGTGAACGCAACATGAAAGTGTAGGGAATGCTACACAAACGGAAGTCGGTGCACAAGCGGGCGGACGGCACGTTTGTTGCAAACCCCGACAGCCAGGATTTGCCCACATACGCCCACGAGATTGCCCGATGACAGAACACACCAAGACAGATGGCCTCCCCGGCATGGACATGCCCGTGGTGGCTGAAGCCGGCAGCGGCGCCTTCGGCAAGGCGCCGCCGCGCAACGAGCGCATGAGCACTGCCAAGGTCGAGTGCAACGCCTGCCCGGTGCTGTGCCAGATCTCCGACGGCCGCACCGGCGCCTGCGACCGCTATGCCAACCGCGAAGGCGTGCTGGTGCGCGTCGATCCCGTGGTGCTGTTGCGCCGGACGATCGAAAGCGAAGCGCCTGCGCTGGTGCCCTTCAATCGCACCGGCGCCGAAACGGCCCCGGCTCCTGCCGAGCCCGACTGGAACGGCGACCTGCTGCACGCCGACGAAGTCTTCGTCACCGGCGTGGGCTCGTCCACCACCTACCCCGACTACAAGCCCGCGCCCTTCATCGTTGCATCGAAGGCCCAGGGCGTCGACATGGTCACCGTCGTCACCGAAGGCATCTTCAGCTACTGCAGCTTCAAGGTGAAGATCGACACCGACCGCTTCCTCGGCTCCGAGCAGGCCAACGTGCGCTATCGCGGCGAAGTCGTGGGCCACGTCACCACGGCCGAATACGGCTCGCAGATGCTCTCGCTCGGCGGCGTGCACCACCTTACTGGCGGCAGCAAGAAGGAAGGCCGCATGACGGCCGAGCTGATGCAGCTGCTGGGCAACAAGAAGGCCGTGGAGTGCACCATCGACGGCGGCTCCACCCTCGTCATCCAGGCCGGCAAGGCGCCCATCGTCAACGGCGTCGAAGAGCAGCGCATGCGCGTGGGCTGCGGCTCCGCGGCGGTCGGCATCTTCGCGCGCCAGTTCGCGGGCGTGGCCGACGAAGTGGTGGTGGTCGACGACCACATCACCGGCGTGCTCACCGAGCACCAGGCTGGTCGCTGCCTCGACATGGCGCCCTCGGGCATCCAGATGCTGGGGCGCAAGTCCACGCCGGGGCGCTACTTCCAGGTGGCGAACCCGGGCAACGGCTGGGGCGGCACCGACATCGCCGATCCGCTCGCGATCATCGAGGGCTGGGAAGAGGGCGTCGCGCGCCCCGGCCTGCGCCTGCTCATGACCTCGACCACCGGCGAGCACGCGCAGTGGTACGTGCTCGACGATGCACTGAAGCCCGTCGAGCAGCCCATGCCAACGGAGGTGAAGCGCATCGTCGATCGCATCGGCGAGAACTGCGAACCCTCGCTGTGCACTGTGCTGTTCCTCGGCGGCGCGGGCGGAAGCCTGCGCGCGGGCGTCACCGAAAACCCGGTGCTGCTCACGCGTGCCATCAAGCGCGCGCTGGTCAACGTCACATGCGGCGGCGCGCCGGCATACGTGTGGCCCGGCGGCGGCATCACCGTGATGGCGGACGTCATGCGCATGCCCGACAACAGCTTCGGCACCGTGCCCACGCCAGCCATCGTCGCGCCCATCGAGTTCAGCATGCGGCGCGACGACTACGAAGCGCTCGGCGGCCACATGGAACACATCTTCCCGCTCGAACAGGCGCTCGCGCGCGGTGCATGGCAGGAAGACGGCGCACCGCTCGCACGCCAATGGCTCGCGATGGACGACGCCAATCCGTGGCCGCTCGGCCACGCTCCCATGCTGGGCTGATCATGTCCGCCCAACGCGCAGCGCTCGACAAGAACCGCTGGCATTTCAACCACGGCCCGATCGACATCGTGGCCGAGGCGCATGGCGACCCGTACGCCGTCGCGGCCGCGCACGACGCCGCGTGGGCGCGCTTCGCCCACGTGCTCGACGAACTGGTGCACGAGCTGCCGCTGCTGCGCCTGCCCGTCACCGACAAGATGCGTCCGCGCAACGTGGTGGCGCGCCGCATGTGGGACGCCTGCGCCGCGTTCTCGCCGATGTTCATCACGCCGATGGCGGCGGTGGCCGGCTCGGTCGCGCAGGAGCTGATCGCGTTCTACGAGCGTCCCGGCATCGAGCGCGCATGGATCAACAACGGCGGCGACATCGCGCTGCATTTCGCGCCCGGCCAGTCCGCGCGCGTGGGCGTGTTCGCCGACCTTGCGCGCTTCGACTGGCGCGATCATGTCGATGGTGGCAGCGGCATCCTCACCACCGACGGCCAGTTCGAGCTGCACGCCGACCAGCCCGTGCGCGGCGTTGCCACCAGCGGCTGGCGCGGGCGCAGCTTCTCGCTGGGCATCGCCGACAGCGTGACGGTCCTGGCCGCCACTGCAGCGCAGGCCGATGCGGCGGCGACAGTGATTGCCAACGCCGTCGATGTCGACGACGACACCATCGCGCGCCGCCCCGCGAACGAATGCAAGGACGACAGCGACCTCGGCGACACCCTCGTCACCGTCGACGTGCCCACGCTGGCCCCCGGGCAGGTGCGCAGCGCACTCGATACGGGCGTGGTGTGCGCCAAGGTCCTGCAAAAAGGCGGGCTTGTGTGGGCCGCTCTACTCGTTTGTCAGGGGCAGTGGCGACTTGTCGAGCCCTTATGCTCGAAGGCGCTCAAGACCGAGCTGCCGAAAGCAGTTGGTTCAGTATTTGCTTAACGAAAAGCAAGGTTCTTTTTCATGATCGAAATCCGACGCGTCTTCACCCATGTCGAGCACATCCACCACGAGTTCGGACCGCGCGCCGAAACGCCGCTGGTGCGCGGTGCCATCGGCGCGGTGCTGACCAATCCGTTCGCCGGCCGCTACGAGCCCGACATCCTGCCGATGATGGCGCTGCTCGACCCCGTAGGCGTCGACATGGCGCACAAGCTGCACGCCGCCATGGACGTGCCGCTGGAGCAGATCGCCACCTACGGCAAGGGCGCCATCGTCGGCGCCGACGGCGAGCTGGAGCACGGCGCGCTGTGGCACGTGCCCGGCGGATACGCAATGCGCGAGCTGCTCGGCTGGAAGGGCAGCCGCGTTGCCTACACCGCAGGCACGGCCGAGGAGAAAACCGGCCAGCCCGGCAATGCGCTGTCCATCGTGCCCTCGACCAAGAAGGTCGGCCCGCCCGGCGCCGCGCTCGATGTGCCGCTGACCAACATCAACGCCAGCTACGTGCGCGGCCAGTTCGACGCCATCGAGGTGCGAGTGCCCGGTGCGCCGGCTGCGGACGAGATCGTCTTCATCCTCGCGATGAGCACGGGCTACCGCGTGCATGCCCGTGTCGGCGGCCTGCTCGCAGAGAACATCAGCAAGTGGGACGGCCTGCGCTGACCCGCACAGAGACAAGACAAGGAACACAGAACATGACCGCCAACATCCGCAAGCTCGTCATCCAGGTCGATGAAACCCGCAAGGAAATGGGCAAGGACGTCACGCCGCCCACGCGCCGCGCCGTCGCCATCGCCGTGATCGAGAACCCCTACGCCGGTCGCTACAGCGAGAACCTAGACGAGCTGATCGCCATCGGCGAAGAACTCGGCGCGCTGCTCGGCCAGAAGGCCGTGAAGGCTCTGGGCATCGAGCCCGGCCAGGCGCAGAGCTACGGCAAGGCCGCCATCGTCGGCGAGCGCGGCGAGCTCGAACACGCCGCCGCCATCCTGCATCCCAAGCTGGGCGCGCCGCTGCGCGTTGCGGTCGAGAAGGGCGCCGCACTCGTGCCCTCGGCCAAGAAGCAAGGCACGCTGGGCACCGCCATCGACGTGCCGCTCGGCCACAAGGACGCAGCCTTCGTGCGCAGTCACTTCGACGCGATCGAAGCCCGCGTGAGCGATGCACCGCGCGCCAACGAGATCGTGGTGGCGGTTGCCGTCACCGACAGCGGCCGTCCGCTGCCGCGCATCGGCGGCCTGCAGGCCCATGAAATCAAGGGCGAAGACGGTCTTCGCTGACGCTGTCTTTCGCTCTCGCCCAATCACGGTGTTTTCTTTCCTCATTCGATCTCAAGGAGCTTTCCCCATGAACCCATTGCGTCACGTCTTCAGCGCCGCGGCCCTCGCTGCGCTGACCACTGCTCTCGTTCCCGCGCATGCGCAGGGCGTGATCAAGATCGGCGAGGTCAACAGCTACAAGGCACAGCCCGCCTTCCTGGAGCCCTACAAGAAGGGCATGGAGCTGGCCGTCGAAGAAATCAACGCCAAGGGCGGCGTGAACGGAAAGAAGATCGAGCTCATCACGCGCGACGACAACGCCAACCCCGGCGACGCCGTGCGCGTGGCCGAAGAACTGGTGGCGCGCGAGAAGATCGACGTGCTCACCGGCACCTTCCTGTCGAACACCGGCCTGGCCGTGGCCGACTTCGCCAAGCAAAAGAAGATCTTCTTCCTGGCCGGCGAGCCGCTGACCGACAAGATGACCTGGCAGGGCGGCAACGAATACACCTACCGCCTGCGTCCCGGCACCTACATGCAGGCAGCGATGCTCGTGCCCGAGGCCGTCAAGCTCAAGAAGAAGCGCTGGGCCGTCGTGTACCCCAACTACGAATACGGCCAGTCGGCCGTGGCTGCCTTCAAGGCGCTGCTGAAGGCCGCGCAGCCCGACGTCGAGTTCGTCGCCGAGCAGGCGCCGCCGCTGGGCAAGGTCGACGCAGGCGCCGTGGTCCAGGCGCTGGCCGATGCCAAGCCCGACGCAATCTTCAACGTGCTGTTCGCCGCCGACCTGTCGAAGTTCGTGCGCGAAGGCAACACCCGCGGCCTGTTCAAGGACCGCACCGTCGTCAGCGTGCTGACCGGCGAGCCCGAGTACCTCGACCCGCTGAAGGACGAAACGCCCAACGGCTGGATCGTGACCGGCTACCCCTGGTATGGCATCCAGACGCCAGAGCACAAGGCCTTCTTCCTCGCGTACCACGCCAAGTACAACGACTATCCGCGCCTCGGCTCGGTGGTCGGCTACAGCATGATCAAGTCGGTCGCGGCCGGCGCTGCCAAGGCCAAGAGCACCGAAACGCCGAAGCTCCTCGAAGCCTTCAAGGGCCTGCAGGTCGATACGCCCTTCGGCAAGATCAGCTACCGCGCCGAAGACCACCAGTCCACCATGGGCGCCTTCGTCGGCAAGACGAAGAACGAAAACGGCAAGGGCGTGATGGTCGACTACACCTACTTCGACGGCGCGAAGTTCCAGCCCTCCGCCGCCGACGTCAAGAAGTCGCGCGCCGCCGACTGACCCTGATCCTTTTTCGGAACGCTTGCACCCATGAGCCTCTCGTCCCTGCTGCTTCAGTTCCTCACCGGGCTGTCGTCGGCTTCGTCGCTGTTCCTCGTGGGGGCCGGCCTTTCGTTGATCTTCGGCGTCACGCGCATCGTCAACTTTGCGCATGGCTCCTTCTTCATGGTCGGCATCTACCTGGCCTACACGCTGGTCGAGAAGCTCGGCGGCGGCATGGGCTTCTGGCCCGCGCTGGTGATTTCCGCGCTCGCGGTCGGCATACTCGGCGCGCTGATCGAGATGGTGCTGCTGCGCCGCATCTACAAGTCGCCCGAGCTGTTCCAGCTGCTGGCGACCTTCGCACTGGTCCTTGTCATCAAGGACGCGGTGCTCTACATCTGGGGGCCTGACGAACTGCTCGGGCCGCGCGCGCCGGGCCTGTCGGGCTCCGTCGAAATCCTGGGCCGGCAGTTTCCGACCTACGACCTGTTCCTGATCGTCGTCGGCCCGGTCGTGCTCGGCCTGATGTGGCTGCTGCTCACGCGCACCCGCTGGGGCACGCTGGTGCGTGCCGCCACGCAAGACCGCGAGATGGTCAGCGCGCTGGGCGTGAACCAGGCCTGGCTCTTCACCGCGGTGTTCGCGCTCGGCGCCATGCTCGCAGGCCTGGGCGGTGCGCTGCAGCTGCCGCGCGAGCCGGCCACGCTTGCGATGGACCTCAACACCATCGGCGCGGCCTTCGTGGTCGTGGTGGTGGGCGGCATGGGCTCCATTCCGGGCGCCTACGCGGCCGCGTTGCTGATCTCCGAGATCAAGGCCGTGTGCATCTGGCTCGGTGTGGTGGAAATCTTCGGCTACAGCGTGTCCTTCTCGAAGCTCACGCTGGTGGTCGACTTCATCGTCATGGCCATCGTGCTGGTGTGGCGCCCGTGGGGCCTGTTCGGCCGGCCGCAGGCGCCGAGCCGCTACGTGGGCATGGCCGAGGAGCCGCTGCGCCGCGCGAGCAAGGGCTACCTGTGGCTGGTCGCCGCGCTCGGCGTGGTGCTCATGGCGATGCCGCTGCTCACCGCCGATTCGCCCTACACCACGGTGCTGATGATCGACCTGCTGATTGCCGCGCTGTTCGCCGCCAGCCTGCACTTCATCATGGGGCCGGCCGGCATGCACTCGTTCGGGCATGCCGCCTACTTCGGCCTCGGGGCTTACGGCGCCGCGCTGCTGGTGCGCTCCAGCGGCCTGCCGATGGAAGTGGCGCTCATCGTGGCTCCGCTCGTCGCGGCCATCGGCGCCTTCATCTATGGCTGGTTCGCCGTGCGGCTGTCGGGCGTGTACCTGGCCATGCTCACGCTGGCCTTCGCGCAGATCACCTGGGCCATCGTCTACCAGTGGGATTCGTTCACCGGCGGCAGCAACGGCCTCACGGGCGTGTGGCCTTCGGAGTGGCTGTCGGACAAGCGCACCTACTACTGGCTCACGCTGGTGCTCGTGGCCGCCGGCGTCATGATGCTGCGCCGCGTGCTGTTCTCGCCCTTCGGCTATGCGCTGCGCGCGGGCCGCGATTCGGTGCTGCGCGCCGACGCCATCGGCATCGACGTCAAGCGCATGCAGTGGACGGCCTTCGTCGTCGCGGGCGCCGCGGCCGGGCTGGCCGGCTCGCTCTACGCCTTCTCCAAGGGCAGCATCTCGCCAGAGAGCCTCAGCGTCGACAAGTCGGTCGACGGACTGGTGATGGTGCTGCTGGGCGGCATCCAGACGCTGGCGGGGCCGGTGGTCGGCGCCGTCACCTTCAGCTGGCTGCACGACACCGTGGCGCGCAACACCGACTACTGGCGCGCGACGCTCGGCGCCATCATCCTGATTCTCGTGCTGCTGTTCCCGCAGGGCATCGCAGGCTTCGCGAAGCAGCTGACCGACAAGCTGCTGCGCCGCACCAAGCCCGATGCGGCGCCTGTGGCCGCCGAGGCGAAGGAGGCCAAGGCATGACGACCACTTCCAACGCACCCCTGCTCAAGGTCGAGAACCTCGGCAAGTCCTTCGGCGGCGTGAAGGCCGTCGATGGCATCAGCTTCGAACTGCATGCCGGCGAACTGCTAGCGCTCATCGGCCCCAATGGCGCCGGCAAGTCGACCACCTTCAACATGGTCAACGGCCAGCTCAAGGCCGACCAGGGTTCGATCCTGTTCGACGGGCACGAGCTTGTGGGCCAGAAGCCGCGCGCCATCTGGCGCCAGGGCGTGGGCCGCACCTTCCAGATTGCCGAAACCTTCGCCTCGCTCACCGTGGTCGAGAACGTGCAGATGGCGCTGCTGTCGCACGACGGCAAGCTGTTCTCGATGTGGCGCCGCGCGGCCGACCACAAGCGCGACGAAGCACTGGCGCTGCTCGACCAGGTCGGCATGAAGTCGCAGGCCGACCGGCCCTGCAGCGTGCTGGCGTACGGCGACGTGAAGCGCGTCGAACTCGCCATCGCGATGGCCAACAGCCCCAAGCTGCTGCTGATGGACGAGCCCACCGCCGGCATGGCCCCCAAGGAGCGCAACTCGCTCATGGCGCTGACCAAAGATCTCGTCATCCAGCGCGGCATGGCCGTGCTCTTCACCGAGCACAGCATGGACGTGGTGTTCGCGTACGCCGACCGCATGATCGTGCTGGCGCGCGGGCGCCTCATCGCGCAGGGCAAGCCGCTCGAAATCCGCGACCACCCCAAGGTGCAAGAGGTCTACTTCGGCAGCGGCAAGACATTCGAGAAGATCGCAGAGAAAGCCGCAGCCCTTGGAGTCGCCGCATGAGCACACACGAACCCCTCCTGCAGGCCAAGGCCCTGTGCGCCTGGTATGGCGCCGCGCAAATCCTTTATGACGTCGACCTCGAAGTGCGTCGCGGCGAAGTGGTTGCGCTCATGGGCCGCAACGGCGCGGGCAAGTCGACCACGCTGAAGACGCTCATCGGCATGCTGACCAAGCGTCGCGGCGCGGTGCGCTTCCTGGGCCACGACATCTCCAGGAGCGAGCCGCACCACGCAGCGCGCCTGGGCCTGGGCTTCGTGCCCGAAGACCGCCGCGTGTTCACCGACCTCACGGTGATGGAGAACCTCGAAGTCGGCAAGCAGCCCGCGCGCCGCTGGGCCGACGGCACCGATGCGCCGCTGTGGACGCCCGAGCGCCTGTTCAAGCTGTTCCCCAACCTCGGCGAAATGCCGAACCGTCCGGGCGGGCGCATGAGCGGCGGCGAGCAGCAGATGCTGACCGTGGCGCGCACGCTCATGGGCAACCCGTACCTCGTGCTGCTCGACGAGCCTTCCGAAGGCGTGGCACCGGTGATCGTCGAGCAGATGGCCAACATGATCCTGGAGCTCAAGGCGCAGGGCGTGAGCATCCTGCTGTCGGAGCAGAACATGCACTTCGCCGAACTGGTGTCCGACCGCGCCTATGTGCTCGAGAAGGGGCAGATCCGCTATCACGCCACCATGGCCGAACTTGCGGCCAACGACGAAGTTCGCCGCGCCTACCTGAGCGTCTGAGTTTTTCCTTCAACCCATCGGAGTCCATGCCATGCATCGCAGAACCCTCGTGAAATCCGCCGCCGCCCTCGGGCTGGCCGGCGGCTTCGGCAGTGTCGGTTTCAACGCCTTCGCGGCGGGCAAGATCAAGCCCGGCGACAAGGCCGCGCTGATCGTGGTCGACGTGCAGAACTGCTTTCTCGACGGCGGCACGCTGGCTGTGAAGGGCGGCAACGAAGTCATTCCGGTCATCAATGCACTGGCGCCCGCGTTCCAGAACATCGTCGTCACGCAAGACTGGCACACGGCGGGCCATGCGTCCTTCGCGAGCACCTACAGCGGCAAGAAGCCCTTCGAGACCACCAAGCTCAGCTACGGCACGCAGGTGCTTTGGCCCGACCACTGCGTGCAGGGCACTGAAGACGCCGCGCTCGGCAAGGAGCTGAAGGTGCCCACCGCGCAGCTGATCATCCGCAAGGGCTTCCACAAGGAGATGGACAGCTACTCGGCCTTCGAGGAAGCCGATCACAAGACGGCCACGGGCCTGGCCGGCTACCTGAAGGCGCGCGGCATCAAGACCGTGTACGTCACCGGCCTGGCCACCGATTTCTGCGTGGCATGGACCGCGATGGACGCGCGCAAGGCAGGCTTCGAGGCCTACGTGATCGAGGACGCCACGCGCGGCATCGATCTCAACGGCTCGCTGGCCGCGGCGTGGAAGCAGATGACGGCCAAGGGCGTCAAGCGCATACAGTCCGCCGACATCCAGACCGCCTGAGATCGCACCGCGAAGAACAACGACGAACAACAAGAAAACACGAGACACACGACGCATGAAGCTTTCGATCTCAAGGCGCGCCATGGTGGCGGGCAGTGCGGCCCTGGTCCTCGGCCCCGGCCTGCTGCGTTCGGCACGCGCGGAAAACGGCGTGACCGACACCACCATCCGCATCGGCCAGTCGGCCGTGTTCAGTGGGCCGGCGAAAGACTTCGGCGTCGACTACCGCGCGGGCATCAAGCTGTACTTCGACCGGGTCAACAAGTCGGGCGGCGTCAACGGTCGCAAGATCGAACTCGTCACCTACGACGACGCATACGACCCCGCAAAGACCGCCGTCAACACTGCGAAGCTGATCGACGAGGACAAGGTCTTCGCGCTCACCGGCTACGTGGCCACCGGCAACCTCGCGGCCGCGATGCCGCTGGCCGAGAAGGCGGGCGTGCCGATGTTCGCACCGCTGGTGGGCACCAGCTCGTTCCGCACCAAGGTCAACCGCTACCTGTTCCATGTGCGCGCGGGCTACGACCTGGAGCTGCGCAAGATCATCAGCCACCTCTCGACCATCGGCATCCAGTCGATCGCGGTGGTCTACCAGGACAGCGCCTTCGGCAAGTCGAACCTCGCCACCTGCGAGGAGCTGGCGGCCGACCACAAGGTGAAGGTGCTGAAGACCTTCCCGCTGGCCATCACGGCCGAGGACGCGAAGCAGGTCGTCACCGGTCTGTCTGAAGCCAAGCCTGGCGCGGTCGTGATGATCATGGCCGGGCGCATGGTCGAAGTGTTCATGCGCGATTACCGCGCGAACGGCGTGGGCGCGCCGCTGTACACGCTGTCGGTCGGCATCACCGACGCGGCCGGTTCGGCCAAGCGGCTCGACGGCAAGCTCGCGGGGCTGGTCACGGCCAGCATCGTGCCGCCGCCGCAGGCGCAGCGGATGCCCATCGTGGCCGACTACCAGCGCGACCGCGCGGAGTTCGGCGAGAAGATCGACAGCTACACCGCGCTGGAAGGCTACATCGTCGCGCGCGTGATGGTCGAGGGCCTGCGCCGCGCGGGCAAGACACTCACGCGCGACAGCTTCATCGCCGGGCTCGAAAGCATCGGCAGCACGCGCATCGGCGACTTCCCCGTCGAGTACAGCGCGAAGAACCACAACGGCTCGACCTTCGTGGACCTGGAGATGTACACCCGTGACGGCCAGTTGCGGCGCTGAGCCGCTGCACCTGCTGGTCAACGGCCAGGCGCAATCGATCGAGGGCGTGCCGCGCGAAGCAACGCTGCTGCACCTGCTGCGCAACGACCTGGGGCTGAACGGCCCCAAGTACGGCTGCGGGCTGGGGCAGTGCGGCGCATGCACGGTGCACGTCGACGGCGTGGCGGCGCGCTCGTGCGTGATTCCCGCGCGTGGCGTGGCGGGGCGATCCATCACAACGCTCGAAGGGCTGGGCGCGCGCGGCGACTGGCATCCGGTGCAGGCCGCCTTTGAAGACGCGCAGGCTGCGCAATGCGGCTACTGCCTCAACGGCATGGTGATGCAGGCGGCGGCCTTGCTTGCACGCGATCCGGATGCGAGCGATGCGCGCATCCGCAGCGAGCTTTCGGGCAACCTGTGCCGCTGCGGCACCCACATCGAAATTCTCGACGCCGTGCAACGCGCGGCGGCGCGCATGCGCGCGCATCCGGCCCCATGACGCGACGCGCCGATCTTCCGCGGACCCGCGCCGAGTTCCTGTCGGCCAATGGCGTGCTGCTGGTGGTGCGCGAGACCCCGCTCGCACCGCCGCCCGCCAAGGGCCAGCCCGCGTTCATTGCCGGCAACCCGATCGAAGGCGACGAGATCCTGCTCGCCGTGTGGGACGACGGCAGCGCCTCGGCACTCAACGGCCACGTCGACCTGGGCACCGGCATCCAGACCGCGCTCGGGCAGATCGTGGCCGAGGAACTCGACCTCGGCATGCCCTGCGTGCGCGTGATGCTCGGCGACACCGCGCGCGCGCCCAACCAGGGCGCGACGATTGCGAGCGCGTCGATCCAGATCCATGCGCAGCCGATGCGGCTTGCCGCCGCGCAGGCGCGTGCATGGCTGATGGCGCGCGCGGCTGAGCGCCTGGGCGTGGCCGTCGATGGACTGCGGGCGCACAACGGCGTGGTGCGAGTCACCGAAGCGCCGGACCGACACGTCAGCTATGCCGAGCTGGTTGCCGGCCAGCGCACCGTGCTTCGGCTCGATCCGCTGGCGCAGCCAAAGAACCCCGCCGATTACCGCGTCGTCGGCACACGGCAGGCGCGCGTCGACATTCCGGCCAAGCTGGCAGGCGAGCTCGTGTTCGTGCACGACATGCGCGTGCCCGGCATGCTGCACGGGCGCGTGGTGCGACCACCGTATGCGGGCGCGGACCATGGCGAGTTCATCGGCAACACGCTCGAGGCGGTCGATGAATCGTCGATTGCGCACATCCCCGGCATCCGCGCCGTGGTCGTGATCCGCGACTTCGTCGGCATCGTGGCCGAGCGCGAGGAGCACGCCGAGCAGGCCTTGCGTGAACTGCGCGTCACGTGGAAGCCATGGCCCGGCATGCCTGACCTGGGCGACCTGGCGCAGGCGCTGCGCGACAACCCGTCGACGCAGCGCCTGCTGGTCGATGAAGGCGATGTCGATGGCGCCATTGCCGCCGCCGCGCAGCCGATGCATCGCACCTACGTGTGGCCATACCAGATGCATGCCTCCATCGGCCCTTCGTGTGCGCTCGCCGACTGGCAGCCGGCCGACGGCAGCGGCATGCAGTTGCGTTGCTGGGCCGGCTCGCAGAATCCGCACGTGCTGCGCGCCGATCTCGCGAAGCTCATGGGCGTGGAGGACGTGCAGGTCGACGTGGTCCGCATGGAAGCTGCTGGCTGCTATGGCCGCAACGGCGCCGACGACGTGGCCGCCGATGCGGCGCTGCTCGCCCGTGCGGTCGGCGCGCCGGTGCGCGTGCAGCTCACGCGCGAGCAGGAGCATGCGTGGGAGCCCAAGGGCGCCGCGCAGCTCATGGAGATCGACGGCGGCCTCATGGCAGACGGCCGCGTCGCTGCATACGACTTCGAAACCTCTTATCCGTCGAACGGTGCGCCCACGCTTGCGCTGCTGCTCACGCGCACCATCGAACCGGTGGCGCAGGCTTTCGAGATGGGCGACCGCACCGCGCGACCGCCCTATACGTACGACAACCTGCGCGTGAAGGTCAACGACATGGCGCCGATCGTGCGCGCCTCGTGGTTGCGCGGCGTGTCGGCGCTGCCCAGTTCGTTCGCACACGAGTCGTACATCGACGAGCTGGCGACTGCTGCGGGTGTGGACCCGGTGCAGTTCCGCTTGCGGCACCTGGAAGATCCGCGTGCGGTCGAGCTGGTGCAGGCCACGGCGCAGAAGGCCGGCTGGCGCATGCGAACCGGGCCGCAGGAGAACGCGGACGGTGGGCTCGGCGAAGGCGGCGACATCCTCTTCGGGCAAGGCTTTGCGTACGCTCGCTACATCCACAGCAAGTGGCCGGGCTTCGGCGCCGCGTGGGCCGCGTGGGTGGCTGACGTCGAGGTCAATCGCAAGACCGGCGAGGTGCATGTGCGCCGCGTGGTGGTGGGGCATGACGCGGGGCTGATGATCAACCCGGCAGGGGTCGAGCATCAGATACACGGCAATGTGATCCAGACCACGAGCCGGGCGCTGAAGGAGCAGGTGCGGTTCGCGCCGCAACAGCAGCAGCAAGGCACGGCGACAGGTGCGCAGCTGCCGGGCGTGCTGCCTTCGGGCGTGGTCGCGAGCCGCGAGTGGGGCAGCTACCCGATCATCAATTTCCGCGAAGTGCCGGTGATCGAGGTGATGCACATGCCCCGGCCCGGCGAACCTTCGCTGGGGGCGGGCGAGTCGTCTTCGGTGCCGGGGACTGCGGCGATCGCGAATGCCATCTTCGATGCGACGGGGGTGCGATTTCGCTCGCCGCCGTTTACGCCGGAGACGGTGCTGGCGGAATTGAACCGGGGGTTGCCTGGTGACGCCGTCGTGCCCCCATCCCAACCTTCCCCCAGAGAGGGAAGGAGCAATGCAGCCTGGCCGCGCCGCAAAGGCTTGTGGGCTACCGGCGCCGCGCTCGTCGTCGGCGGCATCGGCGTTGTCGCCGGCCTGCTCGGCTGGCGCTCCGCTATTGCGCCCGTATCGCTCACCGCTCCGGTCTACAGCCAGGCCACCATCGACCGCGGGCGTGTGCTCGCAGCCGCCGGTGACTGCGCCGTGTGCCACACCGCACCCAATGGCACTCCCAATGCGGGCGGCCGCGCGATGGAAACGCCCTTCGGCACACTCTACACGACCAACCTCACGCCCGACCCCGAGACGGGCCTCGGCCGCTGGTCCTTCAGCGCCTTCCAGCGTGCGATGCGCGAAGGCGTCTCGCGCGACGGCCACTACCTGTACCCCGCGTTCCCCTACACCGCATTCGCGAAGACCAGTGACGACGACCTGCAGGCGCTCTATGCGTACTTCATGTCGATGCCTGCGGTGCGTGCGGAAACGCCGAAGTCCGAGCTCAAGTTTCCGTTCAGCATGCGGCCGCTGATGGCCGGATGGAATGCGCTCTTCCATGACCCGACGCCGATGCAGCCCGTGGCCACGCAGAGCGCGGAATGGAACCGTGGTGCGTATCTCGTCAACGGCCTCGGCCATTGCGGCGCCTGCCACACGCCGCGCAATGCGCTCGGCGCGGAGCAGGGCGGCAGCGCCTTCCTGTCGGGCGCCATGATCGATGGCTGGGAAGCACCGGCGCTCACGCACCTGTCGAAGTCAGCGGTGCCGTGGGACGCCGACGAGCTCTATCGCTACTTGCGCCACGGCCACACGCAGCGCCATGGCATCGCCGGCGGGCCGATGGCCGAGGTGGTGCGCGAGCTTGCGCAGGTGCCGGATGAAGACGTACGCGCGATGGCAACCTACCTCGGTTCGTTCAATCCAACACCGTCCGTGCAACCGACTGTCGTGGCACAGCAAGCGGTCGATAACGCTGCACGCACGCAGGGCCAGTTGCTCGGTCCCGCGCAGCGCATGTTCGACAGCGCCTGCGCCTCCTGCCACCACGACGGCAACGGCCCCACGCTGCTTGGCGTGAACACGCCGCTCGCGCTCAACAGCAACCTCACGAGCGCGAGGCCAGACAACCTGCTGCGCACCATCCTCGACGGCGTGCGCGAGCCCGCGAGCCGCGACATCGGTTTCATGCCCGCGTTCCGCGAAGTGCTCGACGACCGGCAGATCGCCGAGCTTGCCGGCTACATGCGCACGCGCTTCGCACCGCAGGAGCCTGCGTGGGCCAACCTGCCTGCCGACGTGGCGCGCGTGCGCGCCGCGCCGGGACACTGACACCAGAAAGAGAAGAGCCGGCCGCGTCGCAATCCGCTGTGCGCCGCTACGATGCAACGTAGCGCACACATCCAAGGAGACACCACGCCATGCCGCTCGATCTTTCAATCTCTTCCAGCCTGCCCCGCGACGCCGAACGCGCCACCCTCGTTGGCCGCATCTGGCAACCCGGCGTGGGCCCCGTGCTGGTGGCCGTGCACGACGGCGACCTGTACGACCTGTCGAAGCTCGCGCCGACCATGAGCGACCTGCTCGAAGGCAAGGAGGCGCCTGCAGAAGCCGTTCGCCATGCATTGCAGGGCGCGCCGCGCATCGCCGCGCTCGACGAAGTCCTTGCCAACAGCGACGAGACCGTGCGCGACACGAGCAAGCCCTGGCTGCTCGCACCCTGCGACCTGCAGGCCATCAAGGCCAGCGGCGTCACCTTCGTCGCGAGCCTGCTCGAACGCGTGATCGAAGAGCAGGCGCGCGGCGACGCATCGAAGGCCGAGGCCACGCGCGCGGCCATCGGCGGCGTGCTCGGCGACAACCTTGCCGACATCGTGCCGGGCTCGCCCAAGGCCATGAAGGTCAAGGAAGTGCTGATCGCGCAGGGCGCGTGGTCGCAGTACCTCGAAGTCGGCATCGGCCCCGACGCCGAGATCTTCACCAAGGCCCCGGTGCTCTCCGCCGTGGGCACGGGGGCCGACGTCGGCATTCACTCGGGCTCGGTGTGGAACAACCCGGAGCCCGAGGTCGTCCTCGCCGTCAACAGTCGCGGCGAGACGCTTGGCGCCGCGCTGGGCAACGACGTTAACCTGCGCGACTTCGAAGGCCGCAGCGCGCTGCTGCTCGGCAAGGCCAAGGACAACAACGCCTCGTGCGCCATCGGCCCCTTCATCCGCCTGTTCGATGCGCACTTCGGCATTGCGGACGTGCGCCGCATCACCGTCGCGCTGGAAGTGACCGGCCCCGAGGGCTTCACGCTCGAGGGTTCGAGCTCGCTGTCGAAGATCAGCCGCGATCCGCTCGACCTCGTGGCGCAGACCGTGGGTAGGCATCACGCCTACCCTGATGGTTTCATGTTGTTTCTTGGAACGATGTTCGCGCCGACACAAGACCGTCATGGGCCTGGGCAAGGATTCACCCACGTCGTGGGCGACCGCGTGTGCATTGCCGCACCGGAACTCGGCGCCCTGGTCAATCGCGTTGTGCACGCGGACCAGGCGCCGATGTGGACTTTTGGTATCAGTGCGTTGATGCGCAATTTGAGTGAACGCGGTCTGCTGTGATTCGCATGTAGACGTTCCGTTTGAATTTCAAAAGGAGTTGTACTCCTTAGTAATTCATATGCGTCGTGTTGCAATCTGTTGCTGTTGACCGCGCCTCTTGTTCCCCTCAAGATTGCCGCTGTTACGAAACGGTTGAACAGGGAGAAGAGGTTTGTCGCCGAGCGAAATCGATCTATTGCAGTTGCCTGTGGAAGGCTCGCATCCGTGCGGTGAAGACCTGGAATACGACCCCGATTTCATGGCGTTGCACCAAGCAACAACCGGTAAGCGCGAGCAGCAATTCGGCTCGACGATCATCCCCGCCGAGCCACCCGACTGGGCCCGCGTGGAGCGCATCGCGAAGCAGCTGTGCACACGTACGCGCGACCTGCGGGTGCTGGTGCCCCTCACGCTGGCCTGGACCGAAAACCGTGGCTTGCCCGGCTATGTCGATGGGTTGCAACTCGTCGACGCCGTGCTGCAGAAATTCTGGGACGGTGTGCATCCGCGCGTTGTCGACGATGGCTTCGAAGACCCGCTGCCGCGCATGAATGCACTGGCCGCGCTGGCCGAGGCCGAGGGATTGGGGCGCAGTGTTCGCGATGCAAGGCTGCTCGAAGACGGCGGCGCATCAATGAGCCTGCGACAGGTCGAAGCCTTGCTCGACTCGAGCAAGACCGACCATCAGAACGATTACCCGGGCGGCATCGGCCGACTGCGGGACGCGGCGCGGCGCGCGCAGGAAAAGGCGGCGCCCCCGGTGGTGGCATTGCGTGCTGCGCTCGACCTGCTGCAGCGCATACGCGAGACCTGCGAGCGCGCGCTAGGTCAGAGCTGGGCGCCTGATTTCTCGCGGCTCGAACGCTCGCTGCGCACCGTGGCCCAGCTGTTGCCCGAGCAGGCGCAGAGCGAAGGGGTCGAGGCCGGCGAAGCCCACTCTGGAGCCGATCCGCAAGGGGCGGGAGTTGCCGGGCCGGCTGCGAAGGGTGCTGCTGCCGGCAGTGCAAATGGTGGTGCTGGCCTACGCACGGTGCCTATTAAAGATATTGAAATATCGACTCGTGATGATGTGCAAGTGTTGTTGGAAAAAGCTTGCCAGTTCATGGAGCGCACGGAACCCAGTCATCCGGCGCCCATGCTGATTCGCAGAGCGCAGCGGCTGCTGGATCTCAACTTCTTCCAGATCATCGAAGAGCTTGTGCCCGAGGGATTGCAAAAGATAGAAAGCCTTGCTGGACGCCCGCTGAACAGTGGGGGCAGCACGTAATAAGAAGAAGGCGGAGGCCGTCGCGGACTCCGCTGGCCGGCAGGACTGCCGGGGTCGTACCCACACGCATTACAGATTCAAGAGGAAGCTTATGGCAGACAACCGTGTCAGAAACAGTGGTCAGAAGTTCATTGCGCGTAACCGCGCGCCGCGTGTGCAGATCGAATACGACGTCGAGATCTACGGCAGCGAACGCAAGATCCAGCTGCCCTTCGTGATGGGCGTCATCGCCGATCTCGCGGGCAAGCAGGTCGACCCGATGCCCGACCTCGGCGAGCGCGAGTTCATGGCGGTGGACATCGACAACTTCGATGAACGCATGAAGTCCATCAAGCCGCGCGTTGCCTTCCAGGTGCCCAACACGCTCACCGGCGACGGCCAGATGAACGTCGACATCACCTTCGACAGCATGGACGACTTCTCGCCCGCGCGCATCGCCCGCCAGGTCGGCGCGCTGCAGCACCTGCTCGAAGCGCGCACCGAGCTGTCGAACCTGCTGTCCTACATGGACGGCAAGAACGGCGCGGAGCAACTGATCGCACAGGCGCTGCAGAACCCGGGGCTTCTCAAGTCGCTGGCCTCGGCGCCGAACCCGGCCGTCGCCAAGGCAGTGGAAGCCGCCAACGAAAAGGCCGGTACGCCCGGCAACCCAGGGACCTCTTCCGAGTAAGCGCGAGCACGAGCAGCAAGGACCGTCATCATCATGAGCACCGCCCCCAAACAGACCGCCGCGCGCGCACCCGCCTCCGTCGAAACGCTCGAGCCGAACGAGTTCTCCGACCTGCTGCAGCGCGAGTTCAAGCCCAAGACCGACCAGGCCCGCGAGGCGGTCGAGAACGCCGTCAAGACGCTGGCCGTGCAGGCGCTGGAAAGCACCGTCACCGTCTCCAACGATGCCTACCGCACGGTGCAGGCCATCATCACCGAGATCGACCGCAAGCTCTCCGAGCAGATCAACCAGATCCTGCACCACGAGGACTTCCAGCAGCTCGAAGGCGCGTGGCGCGGCCTGCACTATCTCGTGAACAACACCGAGACCGACGAGCAGCTCAAGATCCGCGTGATGTGCGCGTCCAAGCGTGAAGTGGCGCGCTCGCTCAAGCGCCACAAGGGTATCGGCTGGGACCAGAGCCCGCTGTTCAAGAAGATCTACGAAGCCGAGTACGGCCAGTTCGGCGGCGAGCCCTTCGGCGCGCTGATCGGCGACTTCCATTTCGACCACAGCCCACCCGACGTCGAGATGCTCAGCGAAATGGCCAAGATCGCCGCGGCCGCGCACTGCCCCTTCATCGCCGGCGCATCGCCCACCGTGATGCAGATGGACTCGTGGCAGGAGCTGTCGAACCCGCGCGACCTGACCAAGATCTTCCAGAACACCGAGCACACCGCATGGCGCAGCCTGCGCGACTCGGAAGACGCGCGCTACATCGGCCTGGCCATGCCGCGCTTCCTGGCGCGCCTGCCGTACGGCGCGCGCACCAATCCGGTCGACGAATTCGAGTTCGAGGAAGAGACCGACTCGGCCGCGCACAGCCGCTACACCTGGGCCAACTCGGCCTATGCAATGGGCGTGAACATCAACCGCTCGTTCAAGCAATACGGCTGGTGCACTTCCATCCGCGGTGTGGAGTCCGGCGGTGCGGTGGAGAACCTGCCCACGCACACCTTCCCGACCGACGACGGCGGCGTGGACATGAAGTGCCCGACCGAGATCGCCATCAGCGACCGGCGCGAGGCCGAGCTCGCCAAGAACGGCTTCATGCCGCTGGTGCACCGCAAGAACTCCGACTTCGCGGCCTTCATCGGTGCGCAATCGCTGCAGCTGCCGGCTGAGTACTACGACGCCGACGCCACGGCCAACGCGAACCTCGCGGCGCGCCTGCCGTATCTGTTCGCCTGCTGCCGCTTCGCGCACTACCTGAAGTGCATCGTGCGAGACAAGATCGGTTCGTTCCGCGAGCGCGAGGACATGGAGCGTTGGCTCAACGACTGGATCATGAACTACGTCGACGGCAGCCCCGGCACCTCGTCGCAGGACACGAAGGCAATGAAGCCGCTGGCGGCGGCGGAAGTCCAGGTGGAAGCCATCGAGGACAACCCGGGCTACTACGCCGCCAAGTTTTTTCTCCGGCCGCACTATCAGCTCGAAGGGCTGACGGTGTCGTTGCGGCTGGTTTCGAAGCTGCCATCCAACAAGAAGGACAGCAGCTAATTCAACGGTGTCCCGGAATCGGGCACATATAACTTTGGGGGTTAATCATGGCAGTAGACATGTTCATGCGCGTTGAAGGCGCGAACGGCGAATCGAAGGACTCGAACCACAAGGAGTGGACGGACATCAAGTCGTTTGCGTGGGGAGCAACGCAGCCTGGAAACATGGTCAGCGGCGGTGGCGGCGGCGTGGGCAAGGCGAGCTTCAATGACCTGCAGGTGCTCGCACGCATCGACAAGGCGGCGCCGTCCGTCCTGAAGAACTGCGCCAGCGGCAAGCACCTGAGCAAGGTGGAAGTGTCGGTCTGCAAGGCCGGCGGTGCGCAGATCGAATACACGCGCGTCACGCTCGAAGAAGTGCTGGTCACCTCGGTGCAGTACACGGCCGAGCAGGGTTCGGACGCCGTGTTCGTGCAGTACGCCTTCCAGGCCGCGAAGGTGAAGCAGCAGTACTGGGAACAGACCGACAAGGGCGGCAAGGGCGCCGAGACGGTGCTGGGCTGGAACATCAAGGAAAACAAGGAAGCCTGATTTCCTTTTTCCCCGATGCGCGGCCGGCCCAGCGGGCCGGCCGCGACGTTTTTCCCGACGGCCTCCACGGCCGTCCTTCGCACACAGGCCTTTCGCGCCGTGTGCCATTCAGTCAGCGAGGAAGCTTCATGGGCGATGGGTTTGCAGTGCTGGGCGAACGCTCCGTGGCCGAGCACACCGAATGGGTACAGAGGCAGATCCGCGCCAATCCCCAGAATGCAAGCTTGCGTCTTGCCCTGTGTCACTTCCTCGCGCTGCGCGGCGAATGGCAGCGGGCTGAAGACCAGCTCAAGCTCGCCACCAAGCTCGACCCCACTTTCACTCCCGCCAGCGTCACCTGTTCGATGGCGCTTTCGGGCGAACGGCATCGCAGCGACTTCTGGTCCGGCGGACGCGCTCCGGCCATCATCTGCGGCAACGCGGAATGGGTCGAACAGCTGATCGCTGCCGCGGCCCTGCCGGCCGACCGTGCCGAGGAAGCCGCCGCCCTGCGCGAGACCGCGCGGCAGGCCGCGCCCGCCTTGCATGGCGCGCTCACCAGCGTCGACCGCTCCGATTCGCGCGCCGTGCAGGCGCTCGACGGCGAACCGGTGGAGCGCAGCATCTTCGCGTGGCTGTGCGACGGCGACGTGCGCATCGGCGCGGTGCTGGAGTTGCTCACGCCCTCGGGCTATGCATGGCTGCCCCTGCCCGAAGTGCGCCGCATCAAGTTCTCGCGCCCTCAACACCTGGTCGACCTGCTGTGGGCGCCAGCTGAATTCGAGCTGCACGATGGCCGCGCGCTCAACGGCCTGGTGCCGGTGCGCTATCCGGGCTCGCTCGAAGGCCTCGACGACGAAACCACGCTGGGCCGCCGCACCGACTGGCTGCCGCTGGCCGGCGAAGATCAATACGCGGGCCTCGGCCAGCGCACGCTGATCAGCGAGGCCGGAGACCATTCGCTGCTCGACCTGCGGCTCATCGAGTTCTCGCGCGAGGACGCGACCTGATGAGCAGCATCATGGACACCGACGGCGACCAGCAGGAAAGCGTCGCGCGCGACCGCCTGCAGCCGGTGCTGCTCGACCGCCTCACCGACAAGACGCCGCAGACCCGCCAGGAGCGCGCGGGCGCCTTCCTCATGAGCGGCAGGCTGTTGCGCGACTCGGTGTTGCGCGATCTGCAGTGGCTGCTCAACACCACCAACTTCGGTGCGGACCACAACATCAACACCATGCCGCGCGCGCGCCGCTCGGTGCTGAACTTCGGCGTGCGCGGCTGGGCCGGCGGCCGCATGTCGGAGGTCGACTTCGCGGACGTCGAAGCGGCCATCCGCTCGGCCATCATTGACTTCGAGCCGCGCATCATGAAAGACAGCATCGACGTGCGCTGCGTGACCGACGCCACCGATCTCGAACACCACAACCTGCTCGCGCTGGAGATCCGCGGCACGCTGTGGTCGGTGCCGTACCCGATCGAATTCATCCTGCGCTCGGAGCTCGACCTCGAAAGCGGGCACATGGTGCTGCGGCCCACCGGAGGCCTCTGAATGGATGCCAGGCTGCTCGACTATTACAACCGCGAGCTCACCTACATGCACGAGCTCGGGGCCGAGTTCGCGCAGCGCTACCCGAAGATTGCGGGCCGCCTCGGCATGCGCGGCATCGAGGTCAGCGACCCGTACGTGGAGCGCCTGCTCGAAGGCTTCAGCTTTCTCACCGCGCGCATCCAGCTCAAGATGGACGCGGAGTTTCCGCGCTTCTCGCAGCGGCTGCTCGAAGTGGTGTACCCCAACTTCCTCGCGCCGCTGCCCGCCATGGCCGTGGTGCAGATCGACGGCAACCTCAACGAAGGCTCGCTGAAGGCTGGCTACGAGCTGCCGCGCCACACCATCCTGCGCGGGCGAATGATCAAGGGCGAGCAGACAGCCTGCGAGTTCCGCACCGGCCATGCCGTCACGCTGTGGCCCATTCGCATCGCCGACGCGGGCATCGGCCCGGTGCCCGCGGAAATCGCGCATGCGATGCCCATGGCTGCGCGGCAGGCGAAGAGCGCCATCACCATCAAGCTCGAAGCGGTGGGCGGCGCGCGTTTTGCCGACATGCCGCTCGACCGGCTCGAGTTCTTTATTTCGGGTGCGGAGCTGCATGCGCTGCGCGTGCTCGAACTCGCGGCGCACCACAGCATCGGCGTCGTGTGCCGCAGCGGGCCGGGCAGCACGGCGCGCATCGTGCCGCTGGGCGACGAGGCCATCAGGCACGAGGGCTTCGACCCTGACCAGGCGCTGCTGCCCTACGACGCGCGCTCCTTCCAGGGCTACCGCCTGCTGCACGAGTATTTCGCGTTTCCCGATCGCTACCTGTTCTTCAGCGTGAACAAGCTGCGCGCGGCGGTGCAGGCCATGAGCGGCACCACGATGGAGATCGTGATCCTGCTCGACCGCGCCGACGGCGACCTCGAACGGCTGGTAGACGCCAAGCATTTCTCGCTGTTCTGCACACCCATCATCAACCTCGTGCCGCGCCGCAGTGACCGCATTCCGGTTGGGCCGGGCCAGCATGAGCACCATGCGGTGATCGACCGCACGCGTCCGCGCGACTTCGAGATCTTCACCGTCGAGCGCGTCACCGGCCACATGGCCAACGGCTCGGAAGAGCGCGAGTTCCGGCCCTTCCTCGGTTCGTTCGCGGCGGACGACGGCGACTTCGGCGCGTACTTCTCGCTGCGCCGCGAGCCGCGCCTGGTGTCGGACCGCGCACGCGCCCAGGGTACGCGCACCAGCTACACCGGCAGCGAGGTCTACGTGTCGCTGGTCGACCAGCACGACGCGCCGTTTCCGCACAGCCTGCGGCACATCACGCTCGACGCGCTGTGCACCAACCGCGACCTGCCGCTGCTGCTGCCGACCGGGCTCGAGTCAGATTTCACGCTGCGCGTATCGGCACCCGTGCGATCGATCCGCATCCTGCGCGGGCCTTCGCGGCCGTACCCCGCATTGGCCGAAGGCGCGCTGACGTGGCGCCTCATCAGCCACCTGGGCCTGAACTACCTGAGCCTCACCGATGTCGATGCGGCGCAGGGCGCGGCCGCGCTGCGCGAGATGCTCGACCTGTACGGCAACCTCGCCGACCCTTCGGTGCGCCGCCAGATCCAGGGCGTGCGCTCGATGGCGCTGGCGCCGGTGTTCCGCCGCCTGCCGGAGCCGGGCCCCATCGTGTTCGGGCGCGGCGTGGAGATTGCGCTGAAGATCGACGAGGTCGCGTTCTCGGGCGCGAGCCCGTATCTTTTCGGCGCCGTGCTGGAGCAGTTCTTCAGCCGGCACGTGTCGCTCAATGCGTTCACCGAGTTCGCGCTGTCCAGTCTGCAGCGCGGCGAAATCGCGCGGTGGACTCCGCGCGTGGGACGCCGCCCCGCCGTATGAGCGAAACCGGCTTCACCGACGGGATGCAGCAAGCCACGGCGCCAGCCGGGGAAGCGCAGGAGGTGCTGGATGCGGCCGAGGCTCGCCACGACATCGCGCAGCCTGTGCAGCCTGCGTACGGTGCTGCGGCGCGGCGCGGCGTGCCACAGGCCGATCCCGTGCTCTGGGCCAAGCTGGTCGAGCAGCCCTTCGAGCACGACCTGTTCATGCTGCTGCGCCGGCTCGACGCGCAGGGCGACCATCCGCTGCTGGGCCGCGCGCCGCGCCCGCTCGACGAGCCGCTGCGCCTCGGGCAGGAGCCCTCGATGGCCTTCGCGCCCTCGAATGTGTCGGGCGTCGATGTCGACAGCGACGGCCCGCCGCGTATCTCGATCTACGGCTTCGGCCTGTTCGGCCCCAACGGTCCGCTGCCGCTGCACCTGACGGAGTACGCGCGCGAACGCAAGCGGCATCACGCCGACAACACCATCAGCGCGTTCGCTGACCTGTTCCATCACCGGCTGATCCTGCTGTTCTACCGGGCCTGGGCCGACGCGCAATCGGTCAACAGCCTGGACCGCCCCGACGGCCACCGCTTCGTCGACTACGTGGCCAGCCTCATGAACATGGGGCAGCCCGGCCTCAAGGAGCGCGACCGCATTGCCGACCACGCGCGCACCTTCATGGCGGGCCATCTCGTGCGCCAGACGCGCAACCCCGAGGGCCTGATCCAGATCCTCAAGCTCTACTTCGACGTGCCCGTGCGCGTCGATGAGTTCGTGAGCGACTGGGTGATGATCGACGAGCGTCAGGTCAGCCGCATCGGCATCACCGGCCGCAACCACCGGCTCGGCGGCGGCGCCACCATCGGCCTTGCGGTGCGCGATGCGCAGAGCAAGTTCCGCCTCGAACTCGGGCCGCTCTCGCAGGAAGAGTTCCGCGAGTTCCTGCCGGGCAGCAAGCGACTGCAGCAAGTGGTCGACTGGGTGCGCCAGTACGTCGGCATCGAGTTCGCGTGGGACCTGCGGCTCGTGCTCAAGAAGCAGGACGCGCACGGCATGCGGCTCAACAGCAACCAGCGCCTCGGCTGGGGCAGCTGGCTCGGCACGCGCCTGTCGGACACCGACGCCGGCGACATGGTGTTCCAGCCCGAAGCATTGTTTTCCCGTTCCGCATCGGCGGCACCCGTTGCCGCGCCCGCATCTTCCTCCATGGCTCTATGACCGACATCCGCCGCGTCTCTCTCTTTTCGAAACTCAATCCGATGCTCTACAAGGCATTGGAGACCGCCACCGCCTTCGCCAAGCTGCGCGGCAATGCCTACGTCGAGCTGGTGCACTGGCTGCACCAGATCCTGCAGCTGCAGGACAGCGACATGCTGCGCATCATCAAGCGCGCGGGGCTCAACCTCGACGCGGTCGAGCAAGACCTCGTGCGTGCGCTCGACCGGCTGCCGCACGGTGCCACGTCGATCAGCGACATCTCCGAGCACGTCGACAACGCCGTCGAGCGCGCGTGGGTCTATGCGAGCCTGCGCTTCGAGGCTACCTCGATCCGCGGTGCGTATTTGCTCGCGGGCATCATCAAGACGCCGGGGCTGCGCCAGGTGCTCTCGGGCATCTCGCGCGAGTTCGACAAGATCGTGCCCGACGTGCTGGTGGCGCAGCTCGCTGCATGGACCGAAGGCTCGCCTGAAGACGACTTCGATGCCGCACCAAGCGGCGTCGCGGCCGGCGGCGCAGCCGCTGCCGCGCACCACCAAGGCGATAGCCCCGCGGCAGGTGGTTCGGCGCTCGCCAAGTATGCGAGCGACCTCACCGCCAAGGCACGCGCAGGCGAGCTCGACCCGGTCTACGGCCGCGACGACGAGATCCGACAGATCATCGACATCCTCATGCGCCGCCGCCAGAACAACCCGCTGCTCACCGGTGAGGCCGGCGTCGGCAAGACGGCAGTGGTCGAGGGCCTTGCCTCGCGCCTCGCCGCGGGCGACGTGCCGCCTTCACTGAAAGACGTGTCGCTGTGGGTGCTCGACCCCACGCTGCTGCAGGCTGGTGCGGGCGTGAAGGGCGAGTTCGAACAGCGCCTGCGCCAGGTGATCGACGAGGTCGAGAAGAGTCCCAAGCCCATCGTGCTGTTCGTCGACGAGGTGCATACGCTGGTGGGCGCAGGCGGCACGGCCGGCACCGGCGATGCGGCCAACCTGCTCAAGCCGGCGCTGGCGCGTGGGCGGCTGCGGACCATCGGCGCGACCACCTGGTCGGAGTACAAGAAGTACATCGAGAAAGACCCGGCGCTCACGCGGCGCTTCCAGACCATCCAGGTGCACGAGCCCACCGAGCCCAAGGCGGTGATCATGCTGCGCGGCATCTCGGCCGAGCTGGAGAAGCACCACGGCGTGCTCATTCTCGATGCTGCGCTCGAGGCGGCCGTGAGCCTGTCGCACCGCTACATTCCCGCGCGGCAGTTGCCTGACAAGGCCGTGAGCCTGCTCGATACGGCTTGCGCACGCGTGGCGCTGAGCCAGCATGCGCTACCCGCCGCCATCGAAGACCTGCAGCGCCGCATCGAGGTGCTGGGCATCGAGTCGGGCATCGCGGGGCGCGAGGCAGCCATTGGCGTGGGCGAGCACCAGCGCGTGGAAGACATCGCGGTCCAGGTGGCTGCGGCGCAGGCCGAGCTCGATCTGCTGGAGACGCGGCGCGTGGAAGAAAGCACGCTGGTCGAACGCATCGTGGCGCTGCGCAAGCAGCTGTCGCCGGCGGCGGTGCCGGTGCAGGCGGAGACGGCAGAAGCCGGCGAGGCGAATGTCGATGCGGATGTCGACACACCGTCCGCTGAACCCCAGCGCACGCCCGAGGAAATCCGCGCCGAACTCAACGAAGCACAGGACAAGCTCGTGCAACTGCAGGGCGAATCGCCACTCATCCTCGCGGCCGTCGATGCGCAAGCCATCGCCACCGTGGTGGCCGACTGGACCGGCATTCCTATCGGCCGCATGGTGCGCGACGACGCGCAGTCGGTGCTGAAGCTCGGCGAAATTCTCTCGGCCCGCGTGGTCGCGCAGCCCGATGCGCTGGAGACCATTTCGCGCCGCATACGCACCGCGCGCGCACGTCTCGACAACCCCAACAAGCCCGTCGGCGTGTTCCTGCTGTGCGGCCCCTCGGGCGTGGGCAAGACCGAGACAGCGCTGGCATTGTCTGAAGCTTTGTATGGCGGCGAGCAGAACCTCGTCACCATCAACATGAGCGAGTTCCAGGAGTCGCACACCGTCTCCACGCTGAAGGGCGCACCGCCCGGCTACGTGGGTTATGGCGAAGGCGGCGTGCTCACCGAGGCCGTGCGCCGCAGGCCTTACAGCGTGGTGCTGCTCGACGAGATCGAGAAGGCGCACACCGACGTGCACGAGATCTTCTTCCAGGTCTTCGACAAGGGCTGGATGGAAGACGGCGAGGGCCGCCACATCGACTTCCGCAACACCGTGATCATCATGACCTCCAACGTCGGCACCGACCTGGTCATGCAGCTGTGCGAAGACCCGACCCTGCGCCCCGACCCCGAGCCGCTGGCTGCCGCACTGCGCGAGCCGCTGCTCAAGGTGTTCGCGCCCGCGCTGCTCGGCCGCCTCGTTGTAGTGCCTTATTACCCGTTGCACGCAGAGGCATTGCATCGCATCATCCGTCTGCAGCTCGATCGCATCGCGACGCGCCTGCAGGCGAACCACGGCATCGCACTGGCCTACGACGACAGCGCCGTCGAACTCGTCGCGCGCCGTTGCACCGCCATCGAATCGGGCGGCCGGATGATCGACGCGATCCTCACGCACACGATCCTTCCAAGGCTGAGCGAGGAAGTCATCGGGGCCACGGTCAGTGCGCGCAAGCTCGCGAGTGTGCAACTGAGTGCGGCGGATGACGACTTCCGCTACGAATTCTTCGAACATTGAGCGCAGAAAGGGAGCATCACATGGCCAGAGTCGTCACTGCACACACGCCGCTTGCACCGGACCAGTTGCTGTTCCGTTCGATGCACGGCAAGGAAGGGCTGTCGGAGCTCTTCGAGTTCGAAGTGGACCTGCTGAGCCCCAACACTTCCGTCGACATGAAGGCGGTGCTCGGCAAGCCGCTCACTCTCGAGATCGTGACGATCGACGGGACGCCGCGCTACCTCAACGGGCAGATCACGCGTTTCACGATGATCGGCCGCGAAGAGAGCTCGTCGCGCTATGTGGTGTATCGGGCTCTGGTGCGGCCCTGGCTCTGGTATCTCACGCGCACCAGCGATTGCAAGATCTTCCAGAACAAGTCGGTGGTCGACATCCTGGACGAAGTGCTCGGCGAGTACGGGTTCGCGTTCGAGAAGAAGCTCAGCGCCACCTACCGCCAGCGCGACTATTCGGTGCAGTACCAGGAGACCGACTTCGCATTCGTGAGCCGCCTGATGGAGCACGAGGGCATCTACTACTACTTCAAGCACGAGAAGAACCAGCACACGCTGGTGCTGGCCGACGACATGGGTGCGCACGACACGCTGCCGGGCTACCCGCGCATCGGCTACCTCGCCACCGATCGCGCGGGCGAGACGGGCCGCGAAGTGATCGACCAGTGGGAGGTGACCGAGGAGATTCGCCCCGGCACCTTCGTGGTCGACGACTTCGACTTCAAGAAGCCCAAGGCCGACCTGCTCAACACGCGCAGCCAGCCGCGGGAGAACGATCACGGCCGCTACGAGATGTACGAGTGGCTCGGCGGCTACAGCGACGCCGGGGATGGCGAGCACTACGCGCGCATACGGCTCGAGGAAGCGCAGGCGCAGGCCGAGGTGGACACCGGTCACTCCAACGTGCGCGGCATGGCGCCCGGCTACCGTTTCAGCATGCAGAACGCGCCGCGCGACGAGGACAACAAAGAATACCTGATCGTCTCGGTGACGTACAACCTGCGCGAGGGCGGCTATGCCACCGGCAGCCCCGACGGTCTCTACAGCTTCGACTTCGACGTGCAGCCCACGTCGTTTCCGTTCCGCGCGCCGCGCGTCACGCGGATGCCGACCACGCACGGCCCGCAGACCGCCACGGTCGTGGGCCCGCCCGGGGAAGACATCTGGATCGACAAGTACGGCCGCGTGAAGGTGCAGTTCCGCTGGGACCGCTACGGCCAGCGCAACGAGGACAGCTCGTGCTGGGTGCGTGTGTCGAGCGCGTGGGCGGGCTCCAACTTCGGCGCGGTGAACCACCCGCGCGTGGGGCAGGAAGTGATCGTCGATTTCATCGCCGGTTGCCCCGACCGGCCGATCATCATCGGCCGTGTCTACAACGCCGACCAGATGCCCCCGCTCGAACTGCCGGCCAAGGCGACGGTCAGCGGCTTCATCAGCCGCACCATCAAGGGCGACGGCGAACTGGCCAACCACTTCGTGATCGACGACGACCCCGGCAGCGAGTCGATCAAGATGCACGCGCAGAAGGACTTCAGCCTCAGCGTAGAGAACAATGAAACGCACACCGTGGACGGCACGCGCGAGACGCTGATCGAAGGCGCGGACACCTACACGACCAACACCTCGCTCAACGAGACGGTCAACGGGCCGCACACGCTGACGGTGAACAAGGGCGGGCCGCAGACGATCACCGTCAACGGCGGCAACCAGTTCATCAAGGTGGATGGCGGCGACCAGCAGGTCGACGTCATCGGCAACCAGACCATCCATGTCACCGGCAAGCGCACAGACACGGTAGACAGCGGTGAAGAGCGGATCATCGGTACGTCGCTCAAGGAAGACATTGCCGGTCCCCAGACCACCAAGGTGGTCGGCCTGTACACCGAAGAAACCAAGGGGAAGAAGGTGACGGTCCACGGCGACGAGGACTATCTCGTCGAGGGGGCACAAAAGGTGCACGCGAACACGTCGTTGAGTGCGACGACGGATGGCCCCATGAACCTGGAAAGCACCGCGGCGGACATCTCGGTCAAGTCACCGACCAAGATCATCCTGGATGCCCCTCACGTGGAGGACAAGTCGGCCAAGAAGGTGACCTTCACGGACTGGGGCATTGCCTTCAAGGGCTTCAACATGGGGATCAACGGGATCAACGTGAGCATCAACGGGCTCGCCGTCTTCGCCAACGGAAGGGTGGTCAGCGTTGCCGCGCAGAACCTGGGCTTCAACGCCTACTCGCTCACGGGCGCCATCAACAAGTTCGACATGTATTCCGCCAGCGGTGCGATCGGCCTCTATACCGCCACCCGGACGCTTTTCACGACGGACAACCCGGCGACAAAAATCGACTACTCCCAAATCAGGGTGAACCCCAGGGGCATCACCGTCTATCTCTGAGCCTGGAGCGCGTGTTGGATCTTTTCGTCGTGTGGTTCACCAAGTATTGGTATCTGATCGTCATCATCGCTGTCGTCGTGCTGCTGCCGTCCGTGCTGACTACGCTGGCCAAGCGCTATGTATTCCGCGTGATAGATCAGCAGAGTGTGGTCAACCGCCAGGTGATGGGGACGGATCGCGCCGAAAGAGTGCTTCGCACGGGCCAGCCGGCCGTAGGGGTGGTGCTCGAGAGCTATGACACGGCCATGCGGGTCGAGCGCATCTATATCCTCGTGCGGCTCAAGTTCCAGGTACGGCCTGAGGGCGGACTGCCCGCCTACGAGACCGAACTGGTCGCCCCGATCAGCCCGGTGAAGCTCGCCGACTTCGCACCAGGGCGCTCCGTGAAGCTGCGCTTCGACCTGGTCTCGCGCGAGATCGCCATCGATCAGCCGGTGCGCTGAAGCAGGTGCGCTGCCCCCGATGAAGACCATCAAGCCCTTTCGCCTGAGCATCATCACCCGGCCCTTCCGACGGCAGCGGCGAGACTTCCTGGGCGTCTCGGTCTTCGCGATGGCCAGCCTGGCGCCCGAGCCCCTGCTGATGCCCGACCAGGATCTCTGGAAGCTGGCGGCCGACGAGATAGGGCCCGGCAACGTGCTGGACATGGGCGTGCCCAAGATCGAGCCGGAGTGGCTGGTCAGCGGCTATGCGTACACGGCGCATCAGGAGGACAAGACACTGTGCGCGGCCCAGGCCGTCTTCCATGGCCAGGCCAAGTCGTTGCTGGTGAGCGGTGATCGCTACTGGCTCGACGGCCGCGCCACGCCCGCGCAGCCTTTCGAGCGCCTGAGGCTGGATTGGGCGCATGCCTATGGCGGCCCGGGCGAGCCCGAAAACCCGGAAGGCATCGGCAGCTTCGATGAAACGATCAACGGCGTACAGACGCGCCGGCTTCCCAATGTCGAGTTGCCCGGCGCGCGTCAGGACGTACCCGGGCGGCGCATCGTGCCTGCGGGTTTCGGCGCCATACCCCCCGACCGGCCGCAGCGGCTCGCGCTGATGGGGCGCGCCTACGACCAGCAGTGGCTGCAGCACGAGTACCCGGGTTTCGCCGAGGACATGGACTGGCGCTACTTCAATGCCGCACCTGCCGACCAGCGCCTACCTGGCCAGAGCGAATTGCCTCCGGGCGCCGCCTACGAACTGTGGAACATGCACCCCCGGCAGCCGGTGATGCGCGGCCAGCTGCCCGATTGGCAGGCGCGCTGCTTCGCCAGCTTCCAGAAAGACGGTGGCGCGCTGTCGGAAATTTCGCTGCGCATGAGCACGGCCTGGTTCTTTCCGCACGCCGAGCGCGTCATCCTGGTCTGGCACGGTGTATCGCCCATCGCAGAGGATGACGCGGCCGACGTCAAGCACATCATGCCCGCGCTCGAGTTGCGCGGGCAGCCGCGGCCGCTCGCCCACTACCAGCAGGTGCTGCAGCAGCGCATCGATCCGGCCAAGGCGGTGCTGGTCCTGCGCGACAGCGACCTGGTCCCCAAGGCGATCATGGGGCCATGGGCAGGCGACCAGATGCCCGATATCGCTTCGCTTCCGCTGGCGCGCAACCTGCGCGCAGGCCGGCAGCGCGAGCACGAACGCCTGAGCGCCCGCCTGCTGGAGCAGGGCCTGGATCCCGAGCAGTATCTGCCGCCCCTGTCCGAACCGGATTTGCATCCGCCTGCCTCCATGGACGATCTGCCAGACTTCGCCGAGAAGGCCGATCGAGCCCTCGAGCAGATGCGCGAGTCGGCCCTTGCCCGCGGCGCCGAGGGGCGCGCTCAGGCCGTCGCGCGCGGGATGCCCGCTGCCGTTCAACCCGACGTCGATATCCCACCGCTGTCGCAGATGGAACCGCGCCAGCTGTCCGACGAGATCAAGGCGAGCATCGACAAGGCCATGACCGAGGTGGAGGCGCGGACCGGCAAGCCTGTGCAGCGCCGATTCGACCCGGACCGCCTGCTGCGTGACCTCGCGCGCCTCGAGGAAGAAGCGGCGCGAGAGCGCCGGACCCCCCTCACATCCGACGAGGCCGCCGAAAACGCGCGGCTGCGCGAGCAGGCCGGGCGCAGCGCGCGCATGGGGCACCTCTACGGCGCACACCTGCTCGAGCCGGCGCCGCCGGCCAGCAGCCTGCGCTCCAGGCGGCTGCGCCGGCGCCTCGAGGCCGCAGCCAGCGGCGAGCGTCGTTTCGCAGGCATGAACTTCGTCGGCGCCGACCTCTCGGGCCTGGATCTGCGCGGTGCCGACTTCACGGAAGCGAACCTCGAAGACGTCGACTTCAGCGACGCGCGGCTCGATGGCTGCAACTTCACACGTGCCGTGCTTGCGCGGGCGCGGCTGGTCCGGGCTTCGCTCACCGATGCGCGGCTGGACGAGGTCAATCTGGGCGGCGCGCAATGCGACGGGGCGAACTTCACGGCGGCCAGCTTCGTGCAGACGCGTTGCAGCAAGACCATTTTTCGTTCCTGCGTGCTGGCGAAGGCCGCGTTCAATCAAGCCGATCTGTTCGAAAGCGAATGGGCGCGCTGCGATGCGCGCGGCTCGCACTGGGAGCAAATGGCGATGGTGAAGCTGGCACTGGAAGACATCGCTTTCGACGACGCCGCGTTCAAGCAGGTGAGCTGGGTCGAGTGCAGCTTCAAGGAAACATCCTTCGTACGCGCCTCGCTGAACGCCTGTGCTTTCGTCGCCGTCGATGCGCGGGAGGGGGTCGACTTCACCGAGGCCAGCCTCGTCACCTGTTCCTTCGTCCATGGCTGCAGCCTGGTGCAGGCAGTGTTCTGCGCCGCTTCGCTCAGGCAGTGCGGCCTGCGCGGAGCCATATTGGTCGGCGCCGATCTCGCGAGGGCGCGCCTCGAAGGCTGTGATTTCTCCGAGTGCGACCTGCGGCGCGCGCGGCTCGAGGGACTGCATGCCGGCGAGAGCCTGTTCATTCGCGCGGACTTTCGCGAAGCCTCGTTGCGCGGTGCCAACCTCATCGACGCCAATCTTTCCAAGGCCGACCTGCGCTTTGCCAGCCTGCAGGATGCCAATCTGTTTCGCGCCGACGTGTCGCAGGCCGCCATCGACGGCTCGACCACTTTCATCGGCGCCTACACCCAAGGAGCCAAGACCTTGCCCGCACGAAGGACTGAGCCGGTTCGATGACAGTCGAAGAACTTCTGGACAAGATTCGGCATGGCGAACCGGTGGTCAAAGCGAGTCTCGCGGGTCAGGACCTCAGCGGCGTCGACTTGTCGGGGGCGCAGATGGAGCACGTCGACCTGAGCCTGACGAATCTGCGTGGCGCCAGCCTCGACGACAGTTCGCTGACGCAATGCAACTTCGACCGGGCAGACCTGTCGGCGGCCAGCTTGAGAGGCGTGCGCGTGTTTCGGTGTCGGTTGGAGGCTGCGCAACTCGGCCGCGCGTTCATGCAGGACACCAACTTCTTCGAATCTTCGCTGGCTCATGCGGATTTCGGGAAAGCCCAAATGGAACGCGTGGCCTTTGCCAGATGCGAACTCGGGAATGCCGTGCTGAAGCCGAGCATTTGCGATCAGATCGTCGTCACCGAATCAAGGGTCGATCAGCTCGATTGCCGCGGGGCACAGCTGTTGCACCTGATGTTGTTTCGCATGGATCTGCGCACGGTGGAGTTCGCTCAGGCCCGATGCGATGGCTCGATCTTGATGGAGTGCAATCTCGAAGGTCAGCGCCTGCCGCACACCGCCTTCCTGCGCTGCCAGTTCACCGACAGCGCGATGGCAGGCGTCGATTTCAGCGGCGCCGTGCTGACCCAGAGCAATTTCAAGGGCGCCACGCTGACCCATGCGAACTTCAGTGGAGCGGATGCCGCCCAAGCCATGTTCCCGGAGGCCGATCTGCGTGGAGCGAATTGCAGCGATGCCGTCTTCGATCAGTCGATCTGGTCCGACGCCAAACTCGAAGGTACCGATTTCAGCCGCTCGCGCCTGCCGCTGAGCGTGTTCCATCGCGCGCGGGCGAGGGGGGCCAGCTTTCGCGACGCGGATCTGCACGATGCCGATCTCTCCTATGCCGATCTTCATGGCGCCGATTTGCGCAATGCACGCTTTTTGCGTACTCGCTTTCATCGGGCCGCGCGCGAAGGTGCGCGTTTCTCGGGAAGCGGTGGCATCATCGAAAACGATTCGGAGCTGTTCAAGGCCCAAGAGATCCGTCCGCCGAGCTGATGCCGCCAGGCCTGCCCGTTCCACTGTTTACCCATCGAAACAAGGAGATCTCCATGTCAGTCGTTTCACTGCGCAAAGCCTCGTTGCTGACGGCTCCGGTTCACTTCCAAGGGGTGGTCGCCGCATTGCTGCCGGATGGACTTATCAGCGTCGATGACGAGCAGGGTGCTGTCTGGGTTTGCCGGCGCGCGGCTAGCTGCCTGCTCAAACCGGCCAGCGGCGATACCGTGCTGGTGTCCGGTCCCGACAGCGCGCGAGCCTACCTGATCGCCGTGATCGAGCAGGCCGATGCGTCGTCAAGCTGCATCGAGGCGGCGGGCGACGTCACCTTCGCGTCTACCGGCAACGGCCGGGTGACCATCGCGAGTACTTCGGAGCTCAGGCTTCGCGCGGACAAGCGCTTCGTACTCAAGGCAGAAGAGGGCGAGTGTGACATCGGTGAACTGCGGCTGGTGACGCGCTCCGTGCAGGCCGCGGCAGGAAGCGTCCGGCTGGTCGGCAAGGTATTCGAGACCGTGGCCGATCGCATCGTGCAGATGGCGCGTCAGACGCTACGCCTGACGGATGAAGTCGACCAGGTGCGTGCGGGCCACATGGACTACAAGGCCAGCGAGACGGTGCGCATTCATGGCCACCACACGATGGTCACCGGCCAGGAGCTGGTGAAGGTGGATGCGGCTCAGATCCACATGGGCTAAGCGAGGAGGTACCAGATGTTTGCCAATTGTCAGCTCATGGGAATGGACATGGCATTCCCCGACGTCTGCAAGACGCCGGTGCCCATTCCATACCCGAACATGGCTATGGGGCCGATGGCTGTTCCGAATGCTTGGAACATCCTTTTCATGGCGATGCCGGCACACAACATGGCTACGACCACGCCAATCACCCTGGGGGATCAGCCCGGGGCGCTGGGCGGCGTTGTGTCGCAGACGTTCATGCAGCAATCGCGTCATGTGACAGGCGCGTTCACCGTGCTTCTCAAGGGTACGCCGGCCACGCGGGTCACCAGCATCACGACGCAGAACCGTTGCAACATCGTCGGCATGCGCATCGTGCCGAGCCAGTTCAAGGTGCTGATGCTGGCGCCCTGAGGGCGCGTCGATTCAGACCGGCCCTGCCAGCGTCACCTGCTGCGGAAAGCCCACCCACACGGCCAGCGCCGAGTAGTTGTCGCGCGATTCATCAGCCTTGGATTCGGCTGCGCGGCGAATCAGCGCGAGCCATTCTTCCGCGCTGTCGGCCAGCTGCAATGAGCGTTCCATCACCTGCTGCGAGATCAACTGCCAGAGCCCATCCGTGCACAGCAGGAAGGCGTCGCCATCGGCAAGGCGCTGTGGCGCCGTGATGGTGGCTTCAGCCGTCGCGCGTGCGCCCAGTGCGCGGTACAGCAGATTGGTCTTCACCAGGCGCTCGCCGCCGTTCTGGTGGCTCGCGGCCGCATCGCCCGAGCGCTCCGACAGGCTGTGGTCTTCTGTGCGCTGCATCAGCGCGCCACGGCGAAACCAGTAGAGGCGGCTGTCGCCCACGTGGGCCCAGCAGGCCTGGTTGGTGATGCGGTCGATGAACAGCGACACGAAGGTCGCGCTCATGCGGCTCTGCTCCGTGAGCTCGCGCTGCTTCGCAAGAATGGCGTCGTTGGCCGCCTTCACGCAGCGCTGGATGTTGTCGGCGGCCAGCGAAGGGGCGTCGACAAAGGTGTTGAGGGCGGTGTCGACCGCGATGCGCGAGGCCAGTTCGCCGCCTGCGTTGCCGCCGACGCCGTCGCTCACTACGAAGCAGCCGTTGCGCTCGTCGAGGTGGTAGCCGATGGCGTCCTGGTTGCCGCTGCGTTCGCCCACGCAGGAGAACTGCGAGGTCGAGATGGGTACGGCGAAAGAGCGGGTGGCTTCAAGCACGGCGCGCCTCCTTCAGCCGTTCCATTTCCTTGTCGTAGGCCTGCTGGAAGGCACGGCCGAAGACGGCCTGGAAGTCGTCCTCGACGGCTGCGGTCGTTTCGGTGTGCAGCTGCTGGAGCTCTCGCCACAGGCGCGCCTCGCGACCGCCGGGCAGCAGCTTCTCGCCCAGGCTGCCGTCGTGCGGGGTCTCGCGGCTCAGCGCGGCGGGGTCGAAGCGCTTGAGCAGCGTGAGCAGCGCGGCGCGCATGCCGGCGACCATGCCGAGCTGGTGCGACTGCAGGTCGCCGAGCGCGTCGTGCACGGCGGCTTCGGGCGGCAAAAAGCCGGGCATGCGCGCGCCGAACATCTGCATCAGCACGGCGCGGCCGTTGGGCAGGATCTTGAACGGGTTGTTCTCCTCGTCCACGATCATCGTGATTTCAGCGCGCACTTCGCGCTTGAGCATGGCGCGCGAGGACAGCAGCTCGATGGTGCCGTCGGTGAAGGCCCGCATGATGCGGCCCAGGCGCTGCATGGCTTCGATGTCGAGCGGTTGCTGGCCAGCGACTTCGGGGACGCCTGCGCCTTCGAGAAAGGCCTTGAAGAGGGCTTCCGACGAGGACGATGGGGCTGCGGTGGGTTGTGTTGCTGCTGCGACGGGTGTAGCCGCAGGTTCAGCAACTACGGGCGGCACTGCGACAGGTGGCGGCTCGGGCGGGCTCTCTTGCACCACGGGCGGTGGTGCAGGAGGCGGCGGCGGAGGTGGTGGCGGCGGAGCGGGCGCAGGCGGCGGTGGCGGCGGTGGCGCCTCTACCTTCACAGGTTCGACGGCGGGCACGGGGGCCGGCGCAGGTGCTGGCACCGGCATCGCCACCGGAGTCGGCGGACGGAACTGAGCCGCCACTTCCCGCGTATGGTTCGAATGGCTGTACCCCTGCACGGCCGGCCTGTTGTTCTGCAACAGGTCGAGCGCGGGGTGCGTGTCGCCCGGCAGCATCGGGTCGGTATGCGTCAGCGCGGTGGGGCGCGGATCGGTCAGCGGCGAGTGCGCGCTCTCGTCGGCTGCGAAGAAAGAAAGCGGATCGACACCGCGCTTGAGCGCCATGTCCGACATGTCGTTGGCCGCGTCGGGGTTCAGTTCCGCGAGCGGATCGACCGGGTTGCGGCGCGCCTGCGACGGCAACTCGAAGGGCTCGTGCGCCATCGGGTCGGGCATCGGCGCGGGCGTGCTGTCGACGCGGCGCGGTGCGTTGGCGAGGATGGCGTCCCAGTCAGCCGCAGAAGGGATCTGCGACGAGGCGAGGGTCGGGCTCACCTTGGGTTGCGGCGCCGGCGGTGGCGCGGACGGCTGCAAAGGGGCAGCGAAGGACTCGCGCGGCGCCGGAGCGAACGCGGGCGGCTGCATCGGTGGCGGCACGGGCGTTGCCTGCCGCGGCGGTGGCATCGCCGCCGTGGGTTGCGTGTCGCCGATAGGCAGTGCGCCTTCGCCGAACAGATCGGAGAACACGTCGGATGCGCCGGAGGACGGCAGCAGTGCGTCGATGGGGCTCGCCGACATCGGCGCGGCCATTGGCGGCTGCATCGATTGCAGCGGCGGCGGGGGAGGAGGTGGCGGTGGCGGTGGCTGAACCGCAGCCGCTACGGGCGCCGCGCGCTGCGCGCTCGCGGCCTCCAGCACATAGCTTCCGATCGCGACGCGGTCGCCATCGGCCACGCGCGCTTCCTGCTCGTGCGCGAGCGTGTGCCCGTTCACGCTGATCGGCAGCACCGCACTCATGTTGCGCAGTACCGCCACGCCGTCTTCGTCGAAGCGCACGGTGGCCTGCAGGCGCGAGATCTGCCGCTGCTCGTCGGGCAGCACGAGGTGATTGTCGGGGCTGCGTCCGATCGTTCCGCCGGGCGCGGCGAGCAATGCCGAGGGGCCCACGGTCACCGGCCTGCCGGCATGTTCGATCACTGTCCAACGCATGGCTTCTCCGTGTTCGTCGTCTCGCGCCGCGGCACCGTGGCCGCCGCGATGTTCTTCATCAACGCTTCATTCGCTTGGCGGCCTCGAACGCGGGGCCCCACACCGGATGCTTGCGCTCCGCCACGTTGAGCTCGAAGGTCGGGAACGCATCGAGGATCTTGCGGAACTGGTTGCGGCACTCGGCGATCTGGTTGGCCACGCAGTAGCTGAAGGCCTCGAGCTTCATCGCATCGAGCCGGGTGCCCGGCTCGGCACCTTCGAATACCGACACGCCGCCGCTCTTGAGCGTGCTGACGGCCTTGGCATAGTCGCCTTCGTCATACGCTTGCTGCGCCTTCTCGAGCGTGGTGCGCGCCACTTGCTGGCTCAGTCGTTCGGGTTGCGGCGCGGGCTCTGGCGGCGGTGTGGTCGTGCAACCCGCGACCACGAAAAGAGCGAACGCCAAAGCAGGCAGACATGACTTCAATCTTCTCTCCTACCTTGCAAAAGGAATGCTTGAGATAGTGTGCCGCTGTGTTGCGACATGCACGTTATGCGCCATCGTAAGTGCGCATGACTTCGATAATATAGGCCGCGAACCCTCGGGGAGATTTCAATGCATCGACGAAGCTTGCTACAAGGCGCACTTGCCACCACACCGTTGTTTGCGGGCCTCATCGGCGGATGCGCATCGACAGCCAAGTCCATGCCCACGCCCTATGCCGTCACAGTCAAGATCGACGATGGCGTCAACCCCGACGGACGCGGCCAGGCCGCACCCATCCTCGTGAAGGTCTTCGAACTGAAATCTTCCGGTAACTTCGAAACCGCAGACTACTTTGCACTACAGGATCGCGACCGCGAGACGCTCATGACCGAGCTCGTGAATGCCGACCAGGCCATCATGCGCAGCGGCGAAGAGCGCGTGTTCAAGCGCGAGGCAGGACTCGACTCGCGCGCCATCGGCATCATCGCGGGCTATCGCAAACTCGAGGCCGCGCGCTGGCGCATCGTGTTGCCGTTGAAGGAACCGAAGCAAACCAACCTGTACAAGGTGTGGCAGTTTTCGCCGAGCGAGCAGGCCGTGCACGTTGCCGTGCGCAAGACGGGCATAGAGCTGCTACCAAGTCGTTAACTTTCGGCTTGGGGTGCTGGCCTGCTAGTACGAAAGTGCGAGAAATTCTTGAGCGAAATGCGGTGCAAAACGTAAGACGCGCCGTGTAGCATCAGGAGCAAAACAAGTGGACCGGGAGGCCGCTCCTCAGCGCATCTCCCGCTTCGATGTGAGCACTCCCCAGGAGGTCTTTTGGTGACAGTTCGCAATTCGGGCGCCGCAAAGAATGGCGCCCATCCGCAGGCATTGGCGAATCGTGTGGTGTGGTCCGAAGGGATGTACCTGCGGCCGCAGCATTTCCAGCAAATGGAACGCTATGTCGAGCAATACGTGACCCGGCGCACCGCAGGCCTGCAAGGCGCCTATTGGGGTTGGCTGAGTCTGGAGATCGACCGCGACGCCTATGCGCTGGGCCGTGTGTCGCTGCTCGGAGGCGCGGGGGTGATGCCCGACGGCACGCCGTTCTCGTTCGGCGCCGAAGACGCGCCGCTGCCTTATGAAGTGCCGACCGATCTCACCGACGAGCTCATCGTGCTCGCGCTGCCGCTGCGCAGGCCCGGCAGCGAAGAGGTCATCTTCGCGGAAGACGAAGGTTCGGCCGCGCGCTTCGGCGTGATCGAGCGCGAAGTGAACGACGGCAATGCGGTGGCACTCGGCCCCGCCGTGCTGCAGCTCGCCGCGCCGCGCCTGCGTCTTGCGCGTGCTTCTTCGCTCACCGCTGAATGGCAAGCCATCGGCGCGGTGCGCGTGATCGAGCGGCGCACCGACCACAAGCTGGTGGTCGATGCCAACTACATTCCGCCGGTGCTCGACGCTTCTGCGCACGCAATGCTGCGCAGCATGATCGCGGAGCTGCACGGCCTGCTCACGCAGCGCTCCGAGGCATTGGCCTCGCGGCTGTCGCAGCCGGGTCGCGGCGGGGTGAGCGAGGTCTCTGACTTCCTTTTGCTCGAGCTGGTCAACCGCTACCTTGCGCTCACGTGGCATTCGCAGCAGGCGGTGCAGGTGCACCCAGAAAACCTGTTCGTCGACTGGCTCAAGCTGGCCTGCCATCTGGCCACGCACACATCGCCCACGCGCCGTCCGGTGCTGTGGCCGATATACGACCACGACAACCTCAACGAGTGCATCCGCCCGCTGCTTGAGGAGCTGCGGCGTTCGCTGTCGGCCGTGCTCGAGCAGAGCGCGATCGCCATCGAACTCGAAGAGCGCAGCCACGGCGTGCGCGTGGGCCGCATGCCCGACCCGGTGCTGGTGCGCAACGCGGGCTTCGTGCTCGCGGTGCATGCCGACCTGCCGGCCGATGCAATTCAGCAGCGCTTCCCCACGCAGGTGAAGATCGGCTCGGTCGAGCGCATCCGCGACCTCGTGCAACTGCAACTGCCGGGGGTGGTGGTGCGGCCGCTGCCGGTGGCGCCGCGGCAGATTCCGTACAACGCGGGCTACCACTATTTCGAACTCGACAAGAGCGGCGACATGTGGCGCCAGCTCGAAAAATCGGGCGGCGTGGCGATGCACCTGGCCGGTGACTTTCCCGGGCTGGCCATGGAGTTCTGGGCCATCCGTCCGTGAGGGACTCTATGAACGGTGTCAACGACATGGCCGTCGGTCCGGGAGGCTTCGTGCCGCCGAATCCCGGCGGCGGCAATGCAATGGGCGACGCAGGCGGCATGCCGAATGCCTCGCGTGGTGGTAGCGGCCTTGGCGCGCAGCCCGAGTCCTTCACCGCATGGCACGACGCGCGGCGCCCGCATGCGGGCGACACGGCGCTCGCGGGCAACAACCCGCTGGTGGCGGCCGCCAATCCGCTGCTCGACCTGATTCCGCAGATCCGCGCCACCGGCCACCATCCCGCGCCGGCGCAGCTGCGCGAGCACCTTGTCGATGAAGTGCGCCGCTTCGAAACGCGCGCGCAGCAGGCGGGTATTTCGCCCGAGGTGATCATCGGCGCGCGCTACTGCCTGTGCACGGCAGTCGACGAGGCCGCGGCGCTCACGCCGTGGGGCGGCAGCATCTGGTCGTCGCAGAGCCTGCTCGTGATGTTCCACAACGAGACCTGGGGCGGCGAGAAGTTCTTCCAGCTACTGTCGCGCCTGGTGCAGAACCCGCAGCAGCACCTGCACCTGATCGAGCTCATCTACTTCTGCCTGGCCATGGGTTTCGAGGGGCGCTTTCGCGTCATCGACAACGGCCGCACGCAGCTCGAAACTCTCAAGCAGCGGCTGCTGCAGATCATCCGGCAGACGCGCGGCGAAATCGCCGTGCCGCTGTCGCCGCACTGGCAGGACGCGAGTGCGCCCGTGCGCCGCACGCGCAACTGGCTGCCCGTGTGGGCGGTGGGCGCGGTGGCGGCGGTGCTGCTGCTCGTCGTGTTCGCGCTGCTCACCTTCAACCTCGCTGGCCATTCCGACGGTGCTTTCGCGGCCGTCAACGCGGTACGTCTGCCGCAGACCACGCGCGCCGTGGTCATGCCAGCGCCAACGCCGCGCCTGCAGCGCTTTCTCGAGCCAGAGATCCGCGACGGCCTGCTGACCGTGCGCGACGAGGCCGACCGCAGCGTGGTGGTGCTGCGCGGCGACGGCCTGTTCGCCTCGGGCTCCGACCGCGTGCTCGACCGCTATGCGCCGGTGCTCGCGCGCGTGGCCGATGCGCTCAACGCCGTGGACGGCAACGTGCTGGTCAGCGGCTTCAGTGACGACCAGCCGATCCGCAGCGTGCGCTTTCCCTCCAACTGGCAACTCTCGCAGGCCCGCGCCGACGCGGTGAAGAAAATGATCGCCACGCGCCTTGCGCGCCCCGAACGCCTGCGAGCCGAAGGCCGCGGCGATGCCGACCCGCTCGTGCCCAACGACTCCCCGGCCAACCGCGCGCGCAACCGGCGCGTCGAGGTGACGCTGCTGGTGGCGCCCGTGGCCGGCGTGCCCGCCAACTCTGCGCCACTTGCCGCTCCAGCAGCACCGCAGCCCGGAGGCACCCGCTGATGCTGCGCGCCATCTTCCGTTTTCTCATCAGCCGCGATCTGTGGGTCTTCCTGGGCCTAGTCGCGCTCGCTTTCCTGATCTGGATCATCGGCCCGGCCATCGCGGTGGGCCGCTACCGCCCGCTCGAAGACGAGATCGTGCGCATCGTGGTCATCGCGCTGATGTTCGCGATCTGGATCGCGCGCGTCATCTACCGCAAGTGGCGCGAGCGCCGGCTCAATGCGCAGCTGCTCAACCAGCTGCGTACCCCTTCCAAGAAAGAGAAGGAAGCCAAGCCCGAGGACGCGCCCGAGATCAAGGAGCTGCAAAGCGGCTTCACCGATGCCACGGCCATCCTGAAGAACATGCGCTTCGGCGAAGGGGCCGACGGCAAGTCCGGTGGGCGCTTCTCGCTGTTCGACCGGCAGTACCTGTACCAGCTGCCCTGGTACATCTTCATCGGCGCGCCGGGCTCGGGCAAGACCACAGCGCTGGTGAATTCCGACCTCGACTTTCCGCTGGCCGACCAGCTCGGCAAGGCCGCGGTGCGCGGCATCGGCGGCACGCGCAACTGCGACTGGTGGTTCACCAACGAGGCGGTGCTGATCGACACCGCGGGCCGCTACACCACGCACGAGAGCAACCGCGAGACCGACGAGGGCGAGTGGAAGGGTTTCATCGATCTGCTGAAGAAGTTCCGTCCGCGCCAGCCGATCAACGGCGCGATCCTCACAATCAGCATTGCCGACCTGCCGCTGGCCGACGACGCCCAGCGCGCGCGCCATGCGATGGCGCTGCGCAAGCGGCTGCTGGAGCTGCGCAACGACCTGGGCATCGACTTCCCGGTGTACGTGCTGGTCACCAAGACCGACCTGCTGGCCGGCTTCAACGAGTACTTCGGCTCGCTGGGCCGAGCTGAGCGGCAACAGGTGTGGGGCTTCACCTTCCCGATCCAGGGCAACCCGGCGAACAAGGCCGGCAAGGGCGCGGCACCCGTGGGCAGCGGCGACCTGCGTGAGCGCTTCCACCAGGAATACAAGCTGCTGCACCAGCGCCTGGACGAGCGCCTGCCCGAGCTGCTGGCGGCCGAGTCCGACCCGATGCGCCGCGCGCAGGCCTACCTGCTGCCGCAGCAGTTCGCGAGCTTCGAGGACATCCTCGGCACCTTCCTGGCCGACGTGTTCAACCCGTCGAAGTTCGAGGCCGCGTCGATGCTGCGCGGTGTGTACTTCACCAGCGGCACGCAGGAAGGCACGGCCTTCGACCGCGTGATGGGCGCCATCAAGCGCTACCTGCAGGTCAACGCGCCGCCGGCGCCGCCGCCGGGCCCGGGCAAGAGCTACTTCCTGAAAGAACTGCTGCAGGAGGTGATCTTCCGCGACGCTGGCGTGGCCGGCACCAACCTGCGCTGGTACCGGCGCAAGCGGGCCATCGACATCGCGGGCTACAGCGCCATCGGCGTGCTGCTGGTGCTGTTCCTGGGTGCCTGCGTAAATAGCTGGCGCAACAACAAAGACTACGTGGCCGAGGTCGACACAAACGCCAAGGCCTTCAACAAGGCAGCCGCGCGCGGCGAGCTACCCACGGTGGTCGATTCGAGTGGCGACATCGCCAGCTCGCTGCTTATCCTCGACAAGCTGCGCGACCTACCGAAGTCCAGCCACTTCGACATCGGCGATCCGCCCACGTCCTACCGCTTCGGCCTCTACCAGGGCGAGAAGCTGCAGGCCGCAACTGATGGCGTGTACCAGCGCGCGCTGGAGACGGTGCTGCTGCCGCAGGCCGCGCAGCGCGTCGAGCAGTCGCTGCGCGACGCCGCGAAGATCGACGCCGAATACAGCTACGAGGCGCTCAAGGCGTATCTCATGCTGTATGACGCAGAGCGCTACGACGCCGACTTCCTGCAGGCCTGGCTGCTCGCCGACGTGGACCGCAAGATCGGCGCCTCGCTCACGCGCGAGCAGCGTGCGAACCTCGAGTCGCACCTGAAAGCGCTGTTCGTGGGCCGCGTGCTGACCTCGCCGTTCGCAAAGGACGACCGGCTCATCACGCAGACGCGCGAGCGCCTGGCCGGCGTGCCGCTGGCGCAGCGCTCGTATGCGCGGCTGCGCCGCATCCTGCTGCAGACCAGCCAGCCCAATGCCTTCACCATCGCCGAGGCGGGCGGGGCCGAATCGGCGCTGGTCATCCGCCGTGCGAGCGGCAAGCCGCTGACCGACGGCATTCCCACGCTGTTCACCTACCGCGGCTACTGGGACATCTTCGACAAGCGCATCGCCGAGACCACGCTGTCGCTCGAGCAGGAAGACCGCTGGGTGCTGCAGATCCGCGCGCCCGGCATCACCGACATCACCTCGCGCGAGTTGCTGCTGCGCGAAGTGCGCCGGCTCTACCTCACCGACTACATCAAGGTGTGGGACGACTACCTCGTCGACATCCGCCTGGCCGACAGCCGCTCGCTGCTGCAGAGCATCCAGATGACGCGCGTGCTCTCGACCGCGGAGTCGCCGATGTCGCGGCTCATCCGCGGCGCGGCGCGCGAGACCGACCTGCTGCGCAACCACGACGAGGCCGCGCGCAGCCTGCTCGACCAGGCGCAGAACCGCGTGCAGAGCACGCGCGAGCGCATCGAACAGCTCATCGGCCAGCCCGACGGCAGCCAGCGCCGCAACACGCGGGTAGACCGCCCCGAGTCGCTGGTGGACAACCACTTCGAGCCGCTGCGCCGCATGGTGACCGCGCCCAAGCAGGGCGGGCAGGCCCCCATCGACGCGACGGCCGCGCTCATCAACGAACTCTACAACTACCTCACCGCCACCGACACCGCGCTGCGCAGCGGCAACATTCCGCCGACCAGCGATTCGGTCACCAAGGTGCAGGCCGAGGCCGGGCGCCTGCCGGTGCCGTTCCAGGGCATGCTGAACGACCTGTCGGCCACTGCGTCGTCGAAGGCGGCGGCGGTAACGCGGCAGAACATCGGGCAGAGCGCGGCGGCGAGCATCGGCTCGTTCTGCAACCAGGCGATCGCGGGGCGCTATCCGTTCACGCGTGGATCGAACCGCGACGTGGCCTCGGGCGACTTCGCGCAACTGTTCGCGCCGGGCGGGATGATGGACGACTTCTTCCAGAAGAACCTCGTCACGCAGGTCGACACCTCGGTCAACCCGTGGGCCTTCAAGCGCGGCGTGGACGGCAGCGCGGCCGGCCGCTCGGCGTACCTCGATTCGTTCCAGAAGGCGCAGGCCATCCGCGACGTGTTCTTCTCGGGCATGGCGGGCGGACGCACGCCCTCGTTCACCATCGACATCCGGCCCGAGGACATGGACGCGGCGCTCACGCAGTTCACGCTCGACGTCGACGGGCAGACGGTGCGCTACGCGCACGGTCCGCAGGCGCCCAGCACCATCAAGTGGCCCGGCCCGCGCAACAGCAACCAGGTGCGCCTGCAGGTGACCACCGCCAACGGCACGCCGGCCGGCGGTATCGTGACCGAAGGGCCGTGGGCGCTGCACCGGTTGTTCGACAAGGCCTCGATCTCCGCGGGCAGCTCGCCCGAATCGTTCAACGCCAGCTTCGACCTGCAGGGCAAGAAGGTCGTGCTCGCGGTGACGGCCAACAGCGTCTACAACCCGCTGCGCCTGCCGCAGATGAACGGCTTCTCCTGCCCGGGGAAATCCTGAAATGAACAGCAGCATTCCTCCTCAGGCCTGGGTGCCAGTCGACGAACAGATCGGCTGGTACGGCAAGCTGCCGGCAGCCGGCGACTTTCTCTACCGCCGCATGCCGCGCGAGTTGCAGGCGTGGTGGGACCGCTGGATGCAGAACGGCCTGGGCAGCTTCAAGCGCTGGCCTGACGCGATGACGCGGCACTACGCCGTTGCGCCGGTATGGAACTTCGCGATCCCCGCCACGCAGGGCGTGGACGCCGTGCAGTTCGGCTGCATTGCGCCGAGCTGCGACCGCGTGGGTCGCTACTACCCCGTGTGCATCACGCTGCAGGTGGCCGCGCAGAACTACCGCCCATCGGTGCTCGAAGGCTCGGCCGCGTGGTACCGGCAGTGCGGCACCGCGCTGCTGCAGGCCATCCGCCACGGCGTGGCGCCCGACCAGTTCGACAGCCAGGTGCTGGCCGCGGGCCGTGCCGGCTTCCAGACCGCCAGCGGCGGCTCGGACGACATCCTCTCGATCCTCGGGCCTACAGCCGGTGGCGCGAGTGCCCAGCAGCCCCTGGGCTGGCCAGAGCTTCCACTGTGCTTCGACCCTTTCGGGAGCACCAGCTACTGGTGGACCAATCAAGCCGACGGATCGCCGTTGCGGACCGCTGCCCATGGCGGCGGCCTCAACACACCGCTGTTTTCCAAGTTGTTTTCGCAGGGGCATGTGCCATGGGCATGAAGAAGAGCCAGACCGGCCATAGGGGCCACAGCAGTCCCGCAGGAGGAGAAGCATGACGACGACGCACGGCATCGGAAGCCCGCCGGCCGAGACGGATGACGAACGGCCGCACCCGCTGGGCGTGAACCACCGGCTGGCCGAATTCGAGCTGCTGGAGGTGATCGGCGAAGGCGGCTTCGGCATCGTCTACCGCGCCTACGACCACTCGCTGCAGCGCGAGGTGGCCATCAAGGAATACATGCCCTCGATGCTCGCGCGCCGCGTGGGCGACAACAGCGTGCACGTGCGCTCCGAGCGGCTCACGGCCACCTTCCAGGCGGGCCTGCGCAGCTTCATCAACGAGGCGCGCACGCTGGCGCAGTTCAGCCACCCGGCGCTGGTGCGCGTACATCGCTTCTGGGAGGCCAACTCCACCGCCTACATGGCGATCCAGCTCTACAAGGGCCGCACGCTGCGCCGCCTGGCCGAGGACGAGCCGGGCAGGATCACCGAGCCCTGGCTGCTCGGCATGCTGGGGCCGCTGCTGGGTGCGCTGGAGACGCTGCACCGCAGCCAGTGCTTCCACCGCGACATCGCGCCCGACAACATCTTCATCCAGCAGGACGACCTGCCGGTGCTGCTCGACTTCGGCGCGGCGCGCAAGTCGATCGCCGACCTCGTCGACGAAGTGGCGGTGATGGTGAAGTCGGGCTACTCGCCCATCGAGCAGTACGCCGACGACAACACGCTGCTGCAGGGCGCGTGGACCGACATGTATGCGCTGGGGGCAGTGCTGTACCGCGCGGTCACGGGCCATCCGCCGCCTTCGGCCGTGGTGCGCAGCGTGCAGGACGCCTACGTGCCCCTGTCGTCGATGGGCCGCGACGACCTGAGCCCGAGCTTCTGCGCAGCGGTCGACCACACGCTGGCCGTGCACAGCAAGGACCGCACGCAGACCGTGGCTGCCTTCGCGGCCGAGCTGGGGCTTGTGAAGCTCGGCGACATCTACGTGAGCGGCATGAGCGCCCCGACGGTGATCATTCCCGCGGCGCCCGTTTCGGCGACGCCGCCACCTCCGCCGCTGGTGCCGCAGCAGTTCTCGCCGATGTCGGCACCGGTGCCGTTGGAGCCGATGCCGGTGGCAGCGCCGGAGCAGCCGAGGGCCGCGCCTACACCAGTGCCGGCGCCCGCACCGCGCGTCGCACCGCAGGACCGCAGCAAGGCGCAAGGGCACAAAGCCGCAGCACCAACCGCGCAGAAGAACAAGCTCAAGCGCCCGCCGTGGGGCATGGTGGGCGCGCTGCTGATCGCGCTAGTGGCCGTGGGCAGCTGGATCGGCCTGCGCCTGACCTCGGGCATGCAGCCGCAGGAGACCAAGACCGCGATGGTGCCGGTGCCGCCTCCGGCTGCGCCGATGTCGAGCAACACCGCGCCGCCGGCGGCAATGCCACCGGCCACCACCACCGATGGCGTGCCGGCCGCGCCTGGAACGCCTGCGGCCGCCGGTAGTGCAGCAGCGCCGCTGCCCGCCGCACCGGCCAGTGCGCCCGCCGCTACGGCCACGGCGCCGCTGACACCGCTGGAGAACGTGCCGGTCGGCCCACCGGCCGCGCCGCCCGAATCCGCGCTGGCCACCGCCGAAGCCGAAGACTGGAACCTCGCGCAGACCGAGAACACGCGCGAAGGCTACGAGGCTTACCTGCGCCGCTACCGCCGCGGCGTGCATGCGCGCGAGGCGCGCAATGCAATCGCCGAAATCAACCGGCTCTCGCCGCCGTCAGTGCCCGTCGCGCCCGGCACGTTGCCGCCTGGGACCACGACGACGACCGTGGCGGGTGCCACACCCGCCGGCACGCCGGGCGCACCTGCTGCCGCTCCCGCCACGCCTGCGGCCTCGCCCGGCATGGGCCGGGTGCTGTTCAACGTCCGCCCCTGGGGCCAGGTGTTCGTCGACGGCGCGGACCGCGGCGTGAGCCCGCCGCTCAAGTCGCTGTCGCTGCGCCCGGGCATCTACAACATCGAAGTGCGCAACGGCGACCTAGAAGTGTTCCGGCAGCGCGTGACGGTGCAGGACAGCAAGTCGGCGCCTGTGGTGAGCCACGAGTTCAAGTAGTACGGTCTGCGCCGCGGCTGGCTCCCGCGTTCATTTGGCGCCGCGCAGTGCCCTGCGGTACTGCACCGCCTCCGCCACGTGCGCCGCTTGCACCGCATCCGCCCCCGCGAGATCGGCGATCGTGCGCGCCACCTTGAGCGCGCGGTGCGTGCTGCGCGCCGACCAGCCGAGCTTGTTCGCCGCGTTGAACATGAACTTGCGCGCCGCGTCGTCGAGCACGGCATGCCGGTCGATGGCAGCGCCTTGCAGCGACTGGTTGGCGTGGCCTTGCCGCCGTATCGCACGCTCGCGCGCATCGACCACGCGGGTGCGGATGCTGTCGGTCGATTCACCGGGCGGCGCTTCGAGCAGCAGCTGCGCCGACACCGCTGGCACTTCGATGTGCAGGTCGATGCGGTCCAGCAGCGGGCCGCTGAGCTTGCCCTGGTAGCGCGAGACCTGGTCCGGCGTGCAGCGGCAGGGTCTCGACGAAGAGCCCAGGTAGCCGCAAGGGCAGGGGTTCATGGCGGCAATCAGCTGAAAGCGCGCCGGGAATTCGGCGCGCCGCGCGGCCCGGGCGATGGTGATGGTGCCGGTCTCCAGTGGCTCGCGCAGCGCCTCCAGTGCCGAGCGGGCGAACTCGGGAAATTCGTCGAGAAAGAGCACTCCGTGGTGCGCCCGCGAGATTTCTCCGGGCCGGGGTGGAGAGCACCCGCCGACCAGCGCCACCGCGCTCGATGTGTGATGCGGTGAGCACGTCGGCCGGCTCATCCACCGCTCGGTCGCAAAGCGCCCGCCCAGGCTGGCCACGGCCGCGCTTTCCAGTGCCTCGTCGATGTGCATCGCCGGAAGCAGGCCCGCGAAGCGCTGCGCGAGCATCGACTTGCCCGAACCCGGCTCGCCGACCATCAGCAGGCTGTGGCCGCCGGCCGCCGCGATTTCGAGCGCGCGCTTGGCGCCGGCGTGCCCCTTCACTTCAGACAGGTCCGCGTACTGCGGCGGAATCGCGCCGGGCGCGGCCTGGACGCGCGCCCAGCCACTGTCGTCTGGCGATTCGGGCAGCTGCGATGCGGCATCGCTGCCTTCGGCGATGAACTGGCGCACCACATCGAGCAGGTGCTTCGCGCCATACACCTCGCCGCCCGGCACCAGTGCGGCCTCCTGTGCACTCTCCAGGGGCAGCACCAGCCGCGTGGCAACGCCGCGCGTGTGCAGCGCCAGTGCCATGGCCAGCGCACCACGAACGGGCCGCAGCTCGCCCGACAGCGACAGCTCCCCGGCGAACTCGTGGCCGGCGAGCCGGGCGTTGTCGATCTGCCCGCTGGCCGCGAGGATGCCCAGCGCAATGGGCAAATCGAAGCGCCCGGAGTCCTTCGGCAGGTCGGCCGGCGCAAGGTTCACCGTGATGCGCTTGTTGTTCGGAAACTCCAGCCCCGCGTTCTGGAGCGCCGAACGCACCCGTTCGCGCGCCTCCTTGACCTCGGTTTCCACCAGCCCGACCAGCGTGAAGCTGGGTAAACCGTTCGCCAGATGCACCTCGACAGTGACACTGGCCGCTTCCAGGCCCAGCAAGGCGCGGCTCTGCACCAAAGACAACCCCATTCTTCTCCCTCTCCCCAAGATGGTGCGCCTATCTTCGACATGTCCGCGGTGGTGCGGCGCACCGGATATCTGCAACCACTCGCAACAGACGTTGTAACGATTTGGCTCTCAACCAATGCGGGGGCGGGGGTGGTTATGACCGGTATTTGTGCAGTTTGGCACGCTCCCTGCTTTGAGCCTCACAGGTCCAACAACACACTTGCGAGGAGTTCCCTGATGACGCACCGTACCGCCGCCCAGGCGCTGATCGTTCTGGCCGCTGCATTGACCGCTTCGGGCGCAGCCCTGGCGCAAACAGCAACGACGGATGCCGCAGCAGCACCGGCAGCCGCTCCCGCCCCGAATCTCACGGGCAACGTGTCCATCACCACGAACTACAAGTTCCGTGGCCAGGACCAGGACATGATCGGCAAGAACGACT
>NZ_JBVASX010000020.1:0-104234 GCF_057814215.1 Variovorax sp. F042 | reverse complement strand
CCAGGAGCGACCGCATCAATCCCTAAAATTGAAAACGCCCGATGAGGTCCATCGGGCGTCTCTGGCCGGCTTGAACAGGCCGGCTCTGTGTCCCTCATAGGTGTCAACCTATGGCAGGACGGGTCACGACGCTGCTGCCTGTTTGTCAGCGCACCGGCGAGGTCGTCGCGTTGCCCGACGGCTGCGTGGACGTGGAGCCCGACGCAGGCAGCGGCTCCATCGGCGGCAGCGGCACGCGCGAGGTGGAAGAAGAAGACGACGACGAAGGCGTGGACGGCGAGGCCGACGTCACCGGCGCCGGGCCCGTACCGCCACGCTGCGCCGCAGCCTGGTTCGCCGCCTGGCTGGCTGCCAGGTCCGCTTCGCTCACGATCTCGACCACCCGCACCACCTTCACCACGCCCGAGATGCCGCGCGTGATTTCGGTAGCACGGTCGGTTTCGCGCCGCGTGGCGATGCCCATCAGGTAGACCGTGCCGCGCTCGGTCACCACCTTGAAGGAATTGGCGAAGATGTCCTTGGCATCGAGCAGCGAAGCCTTCACCTTGCCGGTGATGTAGAGGTCGTTCGAGCGGTCCTGGAAAGTGCTCGAGGCGCCGATGGTCAGTTCGTTCACCACCGAGCGCACGTTCACGATGCGGCTCACCTCGTCCTCGACGCGGCGGCGGTCGGCATCGCTGCCCACGGCGCCGGTCAGCAGCACCTGGCGGTTGAAGCTGGTGACGCTCACGTACATCTGGTCGTTGGCAATGTCGCGCACGCGGGCCGCGGCGCGCAGTTCGATGCCCTGGTCATCCAGTTGCGCGCCCGAGCTGCGGCGATCGGTGGCCACCATGCCCACGCCCACCACGGCCGCGCCGCCCACGACGAGCGGCACGCAGGCGGAAAGGCCTGCAACCAGTGCGGCGCCTAAGGTGAGGGCAAGGGCGAAACGCTGGGTCGATGTCGTCTTCATGGTCGTCATGGTCATGAGGAAGCTTCCTGTTCTCCGAGTAACTGGGCATCCACGCCGTCGCACAGGCAATGCAGCGCGATCTGGTGGATTTCGTGGATGCGTGCCGCACGCTCGTGCGGCACGCTGATCTGGACGTCGGTTTCGCGCAGCGCGCGGCCGATGGCGCCGCCCGAGCCGCTGCTGCCCGCGCCCGGAGCCGAGGGCACGCCCGAAACGGCATTGCCCAGCAGCGCGACCACGGTCATATCGCGCTCGTGCGCTGCAGCCACCGCGGCCAGCACCGACGCAGACTGCCCGCTGGCGCTCAGTGCGAGCAGCACGTCGCCGGCCTGGCCGAGCGCGCGCACCTGTCGGGCAAAGCGGTCGGAGTCCGCAGCACTGGCGCTGTCGGCCTCGGGGTCGGTGGTGTCGCCGGGCAGCGCGATGGCACCGAGCTCGGGCCGCTCGCGTTCGAAGCGGCCCACGAACTGCGCGGCGAACTGGGCCGCCAGCAGACCAGACACGCCGGCGCCGCAAGCCAGCACCTTGCCGCCGCTGGTCACGCAGGCCAGGATGGCCTGCATCGCTTGAGAGATGGGTTTGCTGAGGACCGGTCCGGTCTGGTATTTGAGGTCGGCACTATCGATGAAGTGCTGCTGAATACGTTGCTCAAGCATGAGGCGGGATGATAACTGGGGGTTGTGAAACAAGACGTGTGAGTTGTGGAGCCCTCGGCAGGGCTTCAGTTCCCCATGCGGGGCACTTCAGCCGGCATCGAAGGCGCCTTGAAGCCAGGTGATTTTCTCCTCGACCAGCACCACGTCGAAACGGCATGGCGGCACCACGCGCAGCCGGCTCAGGTAGTGCTGCGCGGCGAACACGATGCGCCGCTGCTTCATCCCTGTGATGCTGCCGCCCGCGCCGCCGTGCGTGCCGGCGCTGCGCTGACGGACCTCGACGAACACCAGCGTGCCGCCTGAGGAGCCGCGCGGATCGCGCATGATCAGGTCGATCTCGCCGCCGCCGCGCCCGGGCGTCCGATAATTGCGCGCGAGCAGCAACAGGCCGGCGTCCCGCAGGTAGTCGAGCGCGGCGTCTTCCGCCGCATCGCCCCGATGCTTCGTTGTGGTGGTCTTCATGGCTCCCTGCCTGCAATCTTCTTTTTTGTTCGTTCATTCCGACGGAGAAACCTCTTGGCTTCACTCGCCCCTGCTTCTTTCGGCGCCGCCCTCGCGGCCGCGCACGACGCCGCGGGTGCGCAGCATTATCCGCAGGGCACGCTCTACGTGGTCGCCACGCCCATCGGCAACCTGGCCGACATCACGCTGCGCGCGCTCCATGTGCTCCAGCTGATGGACGCCATCGCCTGCGAGGACACGCGCCACACGCAGAGCATGCTGCGCGCCTACGGCATCGACCGCCCCGGCGCGCGGCTGCTGGCGGTGCACCAGCACAACGAAGCCGAGGCCGCGCAGACCGTGGTCGCGCGGCTCGCGCAGGGCGAGCGCATCGCCTATGTCAGCGACGCCGGCACACCCGGCGTAAGCGACCCCGGCGCGCGACTGGCCGCAGCCGTGCGCGCGGCCGGGCAGCGCGTGCTGCCGCTGCCGGGCGCCAGCAGCGTGACCACGCTGATCGGCGCGGCGGGCCTCGTGGCCGATGGCGGCAGCGACGGCAATGCCAGTAGCAGCGCCTTCGTCTTCGCCGGCTTTCTGCCGAGCAAGGCTGGCGAGCGCGACACCGCCGTGCAGGCGCTGTTGCAAGAGCCGCGCGCCGTGGTGCTGCTCGAAGCGCCCCACCGCATCGAGAGCCTGGCGCGTGCACTGGCCATGCTGGGCGAGCGCCGCATCACCGTCGGCCGCGAGCTCACCAAGCAGTTCGAGGAAATCGCCACCGTCGCGGCCAGCGCCCTGCCCGAGTGGTTCAGCGCCGACCGCGACCGCACGCGCGGCGAGTTCGCGCTGGTGCTGCACCCCGTGGCGGTGAGCGGCGACGGCGGCGCGGAAGGCGAACGCGTGCTGCGCCTGCTGCTGGCCGAGCTGCCCGTGAAGACCGCGGTGAAGCTGGCTGCCGAGATCAGCGGCGCGGCGCGCAATACGCTGTACGAGACCGCGCTGCGCATTCGCAATGGCGCGGAAGAAGCCTAGGCGTCCAGCTCGGCGTAGCGCCTGAAGATGCCGTCTTCGTTGAACGCAATGCGGCGCGGGCTCTGCAGGTAGTCATGCACGCGCTGGCGGCGCCTGACGTTGGCATGCAGCTTCTCGACCGCGGGCGTTGCGGCCAGCGCTCTCGCCGTGGCCTTCGGAAATGCGTAGTGCAGGCCGTCCACCAGCTGGAACAGCGACAGGTCCGCATAGGTCAGTACATCACTCACCAGGTGCAGGCTGCCCGCGGGGTTGCGCTGGAGCACCCGCTCGAACCAGTTCAGGAACTTCGGGATGCGCTCGTCACGAAAGGCCCGTGCACGCTGTACGGCTGCGTCGCGCTGGTCTTCGTAGTAAGCGCCAACCGAGATCGGATGGTGCGTGTCGTGCGCCTCGGCCACCACGTCGGCGATGGTGAGCTGCAGCTGGTGCGTCCACAGCCCGTCGGACTCGCCCACGCCAGACAGGCCGAGCCGCGGCCCCAGGTACAGCAGGATCGCGGCGGTCTGCCCAACCACGATGTCGCCATCGACGAGAAAAGGCGGTGCGAATGCGGGGCGCGCACTGTTGGGGTCGTCCAGCCGCTCGCCGAGGGCTGACTCGCCTCCGCCCTTGGCTTCAGGTAGCCGCGCCACGTCGACATAGTCGGCGCCAGCCGCCTCGAGCGCGAGCCGCACGAATTCGCCGCGGCCCTGGATGGTGGGCCAGTAATGGAGTTGGTAGGGCATGCGGCCATGGTGTCACGAGTGCGGGGACCATGGCAACCGTGCGTGCGCTGCGCAGCAGCATGCGAAGAACGCCCCGTCACACCGCGCTGTTGAGGATCGTGTCCTCGAACTGCAAGTGCTCGAAGTTGCTGCCCGTGAAGTCGATGCCCTCGCCTCGCAATCCGAGGGCCTTGACCTGCGTGCCGGTGCATTCGAGCAGCTTGACTTCGGACCACCGGCCCTGATCGAAGTTGACTCCGTTCAACCGGCACTGCATCAAGCAACTACCGCTGAGAGTGCTTCGCCCGAATCCGGCGTGATCGAAGACACAGTTGACGAAAGTGCAGCCGGTGATGGAGATGCCGCTGAAATCGCAGGCATCGAAGACACAGTCGGTGAACCGGCAGGCCGTCCACTGCGCTTGGCGAAAAGTCGTGGCTGCGAACCTGCTGCCAGCGAACACGGAATCGGTGAACCGGGCCAGATCGAGGTCAAGATCGACATAGGCAGAGGCGTCCGTTTGCCCAGCCAAGCCGGCCGGAGCGCCACCCGCGCCTTTGCGCCAGAGGTCGTGGTTGAGGATGATTTCTTGCGAACTCATTACGGTCTGTTCATTCGTGGCTTTGCTGGCGAGGAGGCCACTCGATGCGCGAGAGCTGAACTGTGGGAGAGCGAGCATTCCAGGCTTCCAGGCAAGCCTCGCTGCAGCACGGCCACCAGCCGAGCGGCCCGTCCGCAATCAACTCGCCACAGCCCGCCCGACACCATCGGGATTTTTGGAGCACCGAGCGTGCCCGCAGGTGGGCGGATTTGGCGTGGTGCGGCTTTTGGGTAGGCGGATCTAGCTCCGTCTTGGATTGCTGTGGTTCCTCCGGATATTTCATGTTTTCTTTGCTAAACAACAACTGACCAAGGTTGCCCCACTCACTCCGATCAAATTGCACTCCGTTTTTTAGTGAGTTGGCCCAACTTGTAAAAGCCGGGCATTTCATTGACATACCTACGGTGCGCGCGTAACGGGAGGCAAAAGTATGCAAAATGCCTCTTCAACATCCTGAGCCGTCAGAGAAGCATTATTAGACGTTAATGGATAGCTTTTTATCTTCTTTTTGCCCGCAACCAAATTCATCATGTGTGGTCCATTTTTATTGGAGTAGATGACTACTCCATCCAGCCCTTCGTCGACTCCGTTCTCAGCATCTCTGAAAGATTTCAAGAGATAATTCAAATGCCGAAGCGCCACCTTGTCTTTTTTTAAGAAAACCTTCCAAGCCAGATCATTGGTAATCCCAACGGGTCGTTTTTTCATGTACAACATTGACCCCCCGTCTTTCCAATCAACGCCACACTCCAAATCAATTCGCCCAGATCTTATGAAATTTACAATCACTCCATCGACATTAAAGGCATCACGATCCTTTTCCAGGTTAATCCAAACCACCAGCCGATCACTTCTGTACCCTGCAAATGAACTCACAGGACACCAAAAAAAAAGAAAAAATCACAACAAAAATAATGAATACTTTTTTTAAAGCCAAATAAATCATCCACCACCCCTCACAAGATATCATTATTTAATTGAGCTCCGCGTTTTCCGGGCTTATCTGGAGGTATTCCCAACATCAAATTCAGCGACGTAACGTCCATTTCCTCCAACCCTGGAGAGATCAGATCTCTTTTTGCCTGCTCATAATAAGAAACAGGAACGAAGTATTTCAAATAATTTGAACTGCCCTCGCTTTTAACCTCCATCTTTCCATCTTTTCCCCTGACTCTTACTGGAGCCTCGATTTTCATCGGGAAAGGAGTAAATCTTATTCGACTACTCTGATTTCCTCCAAGAAGGATCAAATCCTCACGACCCTTCTTGGCGTAGACAAATCCAACATGATGCCCGTGACCGGATTTAGACGTAACCATTCCAATGGCCCCATATATCGGTTCATTCAGCTCAACAAATAAAGGATTTCGGACTACAGGCGCCAGTTTTTCAGATTTCTCTTTCGGCCCGTCCACTTCATAAAAACCGTGCGCGCGAGCTTTAGGTATTTTTCGATTTGGAAAGCCTATGTTTTCTATCGGATACTTTGCCTGCAACAGGCACCAATTCACAAAAGCCGCACACCAGGCATTATTCCTTCCAGCCATCGATTTAACGCCATCATCAATTTCAATGTGATAGTTGATCTTGTCCTGCAGCGTGAGCTCAGTTTCTCCACGTCTAAGCTTTGCTTCGGCAATAGCAATGGGCATCCAGGGAGCACGCCCTGGCGCCGGGTTGATCAATGCCAAGACCTTCCCCGCTCCTTCCTTGGATCGCTCTGAATTCGATGGCTCTATGCCAGATGGAATTGGAGGTGCTGGTGGTGGAGGAAGACGTGGGCGCTTTGTTGGAGTTACCGAGGCTATTGGCGTCTCCGCCGTTGTTACTAGTGGAGTCGCCAACTTATCGCTTGGTTTTACCTTGCCACTTCCATTGATCGGCAATACCTCGCCCGGATAAATCCTGTCGCTGCTCAAGCCATTACCATCCTTGATTGCATCAACGCTGGTGCGATATAGCTTTGCAATTTTCCAGAGGCTGTCTCCAGGCTGAACCACATAGCTCATCGGCTTCTTCTTCCCTGCCGTGGAGCTGTTGATCTTCTCCGAACCCGCAACACCCTTCCACTTTCTGAATTTCGCCAAAAGATTGAAATCCTTGCCGGCGCTTCCTCGAATCGATCCAACTATCACTGGCTCCTTGGTCTTCGGGTCCATGACCTTGACATGCACGGCTGAGTTGTCTGCAGGATGAATCACGGGCGGGAAGCGCCCTGTTTCATCAGATTTAGCCTTTTCTTCCTTGCCTCCTTTTTGCAAAATGATTTCCGTATCAGGCAGAGGTTGACTGCCATTGGTAGCGTTGATTCTGCTTACGACAACCCAGGTTTCTTTTCGAGTCTCGGTATTGGCGTGATATCCCTCGATCTCCGAAATGCCGTTCATTATTTTTTCGAGCTCTGCATCGGTGCATTCGCCTATTTTTCTGTGGGCTGGAATGCCGCTCGTCTTGAGTAAATCGCTCGTATATTTTTCTGTATTGTTTTCATTTTTCGGGGCATAGATGGGGATAGCCTCTGAGATGGTTCGCTCGCCGTGCAGCCGCTTCAGGTTTGCTTTCAACTCCTCTCGCCCTGAGTCTTCGTCGGGAAAGATCAGAAATGTTCTGTTCGATCGAGTTGTGGCAAACCCGATGTAGCCCTTTGCCTTCTTTGGGGCTGGCACACCATTTACCATTCGGGCTGTCAAATCTCCAGGATTGTTGATTCGCCATGGCAAGGTTCCGCCAGAGCGCAGCAAATGGCGGCCGTCTTCACAGATGAATTCAGCGACTTCGATATTGGGGTGGTAAGTTGCAGATATCAGCTTTGGCATGATCAGATTTAGCGCTTACGCCTGCCCTTTCAAATGGGCCTCCACCGCAGACTCAGAAAGAAAATGATTGAGACCGAAATTGCCCGTCGATTTGGCGAATCTTGAGTTTTCGATATCTGACGAGCTATCGCTCGGGCCATCGCTTTCGCCTTCGTCGTTTTCAGGCTCGAAAGCATCTGCATTGCTCCGTGCCGTACGAATCGTCGGAATAGGGCTCCAGCCCCAGACTTCTTCACCCACGATCAGCGTTGCCTCGTCGGGCGTCTCGAAGCTGATTCGCGGTAGCCGCCCATCGTCGGGAATGACTCCCTCAGCCTTGATCTGCTTTCGCTCGTCCAGAATCTTGTAGGGCAGCCCCGCCATTTCCATGTGCTTGAAGACTTCGTCGCTGCCAAGAGGTGCGAAGCGAACGCTGTACTTATCGTCGTGGCCGACACCCTCCATTCGCAGGAGCTTTTCCATGTCCGTCGGCCCCGCGTAGCTATGGGTGCCCGCGTGCTCACGCCAAAGGCCTTTCGTCCCATGCACGATCCCCGAGGCGCTCCACTTGGTGAAGCTGCTGCCTCCATTGATCAGGATCTCTTCCTTGGCGGTGATGCTGATCTTGTTGGCCTCCAGCTTGATGTCGAGCTTGGCCAGCAGGTTGATGCTGTTCTGCAGGGCGACGATGTCTATGCCGGCGGTAGCGGCTGTCAGGCGGATGGCCTTGTAGGCGAAGAGGCGTGCGGCCTCCTTCACGCTGACCAGGAAGCCCTTGCCTGCACTGATGCTGGTATGGCCACCGCTGCTCAACGCGTTGTGGGTGATGCTGGCGATGTGGGTGGTGCCCGCCGCGGTGCTCTGGATGCCGGCCGCGCTGGCGAGCACGAGGTGAGGTTCGCTGAGTTCCGGAAACGCGCCTTGCTGCGAGCCACCATCGCCACCCTTGCCCTTGATGGCGTCGTTCTGCTCCTTGAGAACCGTCGTGACTGCGTCCTGGTCGCCCGCTTCGTGCGCCTTGGCCTCTTGGGCGGTTTGGCTCTGGCGTTCGTGCAAATCGCGTGCGGCCGTCAGGCGCGCCACGGTCTCCCCCAGGTCGGTGATATGCGCCTGCGCATCGGGTCGTGTCTCGGTGGAAAGCAACAGGCCCCTGGCGGCGCGCACTGCGGCATGGCCATCGGTACGCAGTTCGGCGCCCTCGCCGCGGTCGTCCTTGCGGCCTGCCGTGTCATCGATGCGACCGATGTGGCCAAGGCTCAGGCTGCTGCTGAGGTGGTCGCTCTTGAGTTGCGCCTGGATCTTTCCGGGGTGGTCGTCCAGCGCCAGATGATTGCCGCGTGCTCCGCCCGTACTGCCCGAACCATCGTTTGCGCTCAGCTCGCGGCTGCGAATGCCTGAGAGATTCGTCTGTTCGGGCAAACGCCACGCCGGCATGTTCTCTGCATTGAACACGCGTCCGGTGATGATGGGGTAGTCCGGATCGCCACCCAGAAAATCGACGATGACTTCATGGCCGATGCGTGGCAAGGCCGCTGTGCCGAAGGTGTCGCCGGCCCAGGACGTGGACACGCGCACCCAGCAGCTGGAGTTCTCGTTGCGCTGGCCGAGGCGATCCCAGTAGAACTGGACTTTGACGCGGCCGTACTGGTCGGCCCAAATTTCTTCATTCTTCGGGCCGACCACGATGGCCGTCTGCGGGCCGCGCGTGCGAGGCTTTGGCGTGGTGCGCATCGGTCGCCATGCGTAGCTGACTGGCTGCGCTTCGAAGGCAAAGCGCTGGACGGAGCCCTCGCCGGCATTGGCACCTTCGCTGGCCTGGAGGTTTTCTTGCAGCTCGTATTCGACGCTGGTCAGAAGGTACTTCTGGTTCTGGTCGTCCCTTGGGTGGCTGGCGAGCTCGAATGTGTAGCCTGGCGCGAGCTCGCGCCGGTTGGAGTGCCCACCCGCAACACAGCGCGCGCTCAACTGCTCTTCGGTTCGAATGCGCGCGTAGGTCTCTCCGTCGTCGTGCTGCTTGTAGCCGCCGGGCCATGCGTACAACTCGAAGTCATCGAATGCATGACCCGAGTGCATTTGCAGTTGACTCGAGAGGTCCGCCCTGGGTTTGAGGGGGTCGTATTCATTGGTGAAGTGAAAGCCGGAGCGGACTTCTTCGCCGCTCTTCCATTCGTAGATGCGCTCGTTCGGCCCTGGGCCTCCTCCAGTCATGCCCGCCTTCTCCAGGGGATGGAAGCGCACCGTCTCGCCACCGGGCAGCGGATCGTGCGATGTGGCGATGTCGTCCGCGAACACGAGCACCTGTTGCGAGGCCTCGTGCCTGAAGTAGTAATAGATACCTTCGTGTTCGCACAGGCGCGAGATGAAGGCGAAATCGGTCTCGTCGTATTGAGTGCAGTAATCCCACGTGCGGTAGCTGCGGCTGAGCTTCTGCTCGGAGGGAAAGCCGTAGCGCTCCAGCACTTCCATCACGATTTCGGGAACGCTCCTTGATTGGAATACGCGGAAATCGCTGCGCCTCGTCGCGAGCCACAGCCAAGGCCGCAACTGAAGGCGATAGAAAGAATGCCGGGCGTCTTCCTGCTGAAGCCCGAAGCCTGCGGCGATGCCGCCCAGGTAGCGCATGCCGCCGCTTTCCGTTTGCACCGCCACGGTGGCGGGCTTTCCGAGCAGCAGTTTCGGATCGATGCCGTTGCTGCTGCCCAGCAGGTCGACTTCGAAATCGTAGAGCCGGCTCAGCGCCTCACGACCGGCAAGCCGATGGAATTGCAGCGCCGCTCTCAGCGGCGTTTGAATGGTGACGCGGCGGGTCATTGCACCGCCGAAGACGCAGAGACGCACGCCGGGCGAACATGCCAGCGCGTGCCATCGAAGATGGACATGGATCCTCCCTGAAATCGCTCCGCTCTAACGGCGGTAAGCTTTGTCAGAGTATGTAAGTGCCTGGAGCTTTCCGGCAGGCAGCAATGAGAAGTGCCTGCGAATCCGTGAACGAATACACGCGCCAAAAGTGGCTTGCGTGCCTCGGCGAGAACGTTGGTTTCGAGTGTTTACTAGTCGGTAGTCGGATCGCCCTCGGGCGCATCCGAAAAAAGAGCGTCTCTCAACAAACCCCAAGAGCTCTGATCGGGCGCGCAGATCAACCCGCCAGTGAGATGGTCCGGCTTGTACGGCGACCCGTCGAAATGAGCGCTGTAGCCGCCCGCCTCTTTATGAATGAGCCAGCCCGCGGCGTGGTCCCAGGGCATCAGCTTGTAATAGAGCAGCGCGTGGCAATGGCCTGCGGCCGCCATCCGGTATTCATGCGCAGCACAGCGCATCCAGAAGTTCATGGCGACCTTCGGCAAATTCCGGATCACCGTCGAGCGCATAGGCTGCGGAAGGAAGTTGGTGCCAGCCACCACGTGCATCTGGTTGACCGGCACAGGGAGAGCGACCTTTATCTCCTTGTCGATCATGTCAGCCCCTTGCCGCCAGGCACCGCCCCCGCGCACTGCGAATGACGTGTCGTCGCAGACAGGGTCATGGATGACGCCCATGACAACCTCGCCTCGCACTGTGGCCGCGAGCATGACGCCAAAGAGAGGAACGCCGGAAGAGAAGTTCTTCGTTCCGTCGATGGGGTCGATGATGAACGCGAGGTCGGCCGTTGCGATCCGCGACAGCACGCCGGGGTCGCGACCAGCCGCCTCCTCGCCAATGACGAGCGCGCCCGGATATAGCTGAAGCAGCCGCTGCGCAATCTCGCGTTCCGCAGCTTCGTCTGCATCCGTGACCACGTCGAAGGTAGAGGATTTTTCTCTCGTGCTGCTGGCCAGCGAGCCATTGAAGCGCGGCATGATCTCGGCGCGCGCGACTTCGGCCAGGATCTTCCCCACGATCACCGCGTCATGGCGAGTGAATGTTTTCATGCAGAGGCATTTCTCCGAGGAAAAATGAAAAAGGCCGGAAGCTTCTGAAAGCTTCCGGCCTTGTATCTGGTCCCGCCGCCAGGAATCGAACCTGGATCTCAGCCTTCGGAGGGCCGAATTCTATCCGTTGAAATACAGCGAGGAATTGGGGTCCGGCATGCACCGGAGCCACGCATTATCGCCTATCAGGCGGCGACCGTTTCGGCTTCAGCCGCAACAGCGGTGCCCGGCAGCGGCCGGGCGAACCCGAGCCCCGCCAGATAGACCCGGAAAGTGCGCCTTCCGGTATGCACCAGGTCGAAGGCCTCGGGGTCGAGCAGCCAGTTCTGGATGAGCCCGCTGATGAGTGCGTGCAACCCCTGCGCCGCCGCGTTGCCCGGCAGCGGCAGCTTGATATGGCCGCGGCGCGCGGCCAGGCGCAGGGCCTTCTCGAAGTCGCCCACGCAGGCGTTGCGGGCGTCGAGGTGGCGCTGCTGCACCGAGGCCATGTCGTGGGTGTATTCGACCTTGTGGGTCGCCACATCGAATACGCGGCGCACCTGGGGGTCGGTGGCCATGAGGGTGAGCGCGTGGATCATGCCTTCCTCGATCTCGGCCAGGGGGTCGTCGGTGACGCCTGCGGTGGCGGGCTTCGGCGCGGCTTCCAGCGGCAGGATGACCCGCTCCATCATCGCGTTGAAGAGGTCGGCCTTGTCCTTGAAATGCCAATAGATGGCGCCGCGCGTCGCGCCGGCCTGCTGCGCGATCTGCTGCAGCGTGGTCTGCGAAACGCCCTGCGCCTGAAACAGCAGCTCCGCGGCATCGAGCAACCGATGCCGCGTGGCCAATGCTTCTTCTTTCGTCCGACGTGCCACCAAGTCTCCTGATTTGTAAAGACAACGCCCTCTATGTATCGTGGGGCCATTCGTGGTTGTCACTATACATCCATGAATGTATGTAAACTCGCCGGTTTCCTCGATGGCCCACCTGGCTACACAGGTTTCCGGTTTGTTCCGCGAACGCGCCATCTCCCGTCTTCGCTTCAAAGGAATCGCATGCCTCTCCTGCATGTTTCGCGTCATTCGTCCTTTTCGCCGCGTCTCGCGACCGTGGCCGCCGTCGTCCTGCTGGTCCTTGCGGGCTGTGGCAAGAGCGATGCGCCCGCCGGTCCGGGCGGCGCCGGCGGTGGTGGCCATCCCCCTGCACCCGAGGTGGGCGTGGTGGTGGCTGCGCCGACCGATGTCGGCCTCGTCACCGAACTGCCCGGCCGCCTCGAGGCCTCCCGCGTCGCCCAGGTCCGCGCCCGTGCCTCGGGCATCCTGCTGAAGCGCGAATTCCGCGAAGGCAGCGACGTGAAGGCCGGCCAGCTGCTGTTCCGCATCGACCCCGCCCCGCTGGTGGCCGCCACGCAGAACGCCCAAGCCACGCTGGCCCGCGCCGAAGCCAATGCCGTGCAGGCCAAGGCCCTCGCCGACCGCTACAAGCCGCTGGTCGAAGCCAATGCGGTCAGCAAGCAGGAATACGCGACCGCCGTGGCCTCTGCCAAGCAGGCCGAAGCCGACGTGGCCTCGGGCCGCGCGGCGCTGCAGACCGCCAAGATCAACCAGGGCTACGCCGACGTGACCTCGCCCATCTCGGGCCGCATCGGCCGTGCCCTCGTCACCGAAGGCGCACTGGTGGGCCAGGGCGACGCCACCGAGCTCGCCGTGGTGCAGCAGATCAACCCGCTGTACGTGAACTTCACGCAGTCGGCCTCCGACGCGATGAAGCTGCGCCGCGCAGTGGCCGCCGGCCAATACAAGCGCGCGAGCGGCGAGGAAGCCGCAACCATCCGCGTGGTGCTGGAGGACGGCACCGACTACCCGCTGGAAGGCAAGCTGCTGTTCTCCGACCTCACGGTCGACTCCACCACCGGCCAGGTCACGCTGCGCGCCGAAGTGCCCAACCCCAAGGGCGAGCTGCTGCCCGGCCTGTACGTTCGCGTGAAGCTCGAACAGGCACAGGCCACCAACGCGATCACGCTGCCGCAGCAGGCCGTCACGCGCACCCAGCAGGGCGACACCGTGTCGGTGGTCGACAAGGACGGCAAGATCGGCAAGCGCACCGTGAAGATCAGCGCCGCCAAGGACAACCAGTGGGTGGTGCTCGATGGCCTGAAGGCCGGCGAGCAGGTGATGGTCGACGGCTTCCAGAAGCTGCAGATGATGCCGCCCGGCACGCCGGTGAAGGCGGTCCCCTGGACCAAGCCGAACCCGAACGCCGCGGCCACGCCGGCCGCAGCGGGGTCCGCACCGGCGGCGCCTGCCGCCCCGGCCGACAAGGCCGCGGCCGAGAAGAAGTAATCAGGAGCGCGCCCGCAAATGGCCAAATTTTTTATCGACCGACCGATCTTCGCCTGGGTGATCGCACTGTTCATCCTGGTGGTGGGCGGCGTGTCAATCACCCAGCTGCCGATCTCGCAGTACCCGCCGGTGGCGCCCCCCGCCATCGTCATCAACGTCGCCTACCCCGGCGCCTCGGCCCAGACGCTCGAGGACAGCGTGCTGTCCGTCATCGAGCGTGAAATGAACGGCTCGCCAGGCCTGATCTACATGGAATCGGTGGCCCAGGCCGACGGCACCGGCTCCATCACGATCAGCTTCGAGGCCGGCACCAACGACGACCTCGCACAGGTGGACGTGCAGAACCGGCTGTCGCGCGCAACACCGCGCCTGCCGGCTGCCGTGACGCAGCAGGGCGTGCGCGTGGACAAGTCGCGCAACAACTTCCTGATGTTCGTGATGCTGTCCTCGGACAACCCGAACATCGACCCGGTGGCGCTCGGCGACTACACCGCGCGCAACGTCGTGCCCGAGCTGCAGCGCGTGGTCGGCGTGGGCCAGGCCCAGCTGTTCGGCTCCGAGAACGCGATGCGCGTGTGGATCGATCCGGCCAAGCTGCAGGGCTTCAACCTGTCGGCGACCGACGTCAACAACGCCATCCGTGCACAGAACGCCCAGGTGTCTTCGGGCACGCTCGGCGACCTGCCCAACATTCCCGGCCAGGCCATCGCGGCCACGGTGACCGTGAACGGCCAGCTCGTCAACGTTGAGCAGTTCAAGAACATCGTGCTGCGCGCCAACACCGATGGCTCGACCGTGCGGCTGAAGGACGTGGCGCGCGTCGAACTCGGCGGCCAGTCGTATGCCACCTCGGCCCGCCTGAACGGCGTGCCCGCGGTCGGTATCGGCGTCCAGCCCACGCCCAACGGCAACGCGCTGCAATCGGCCAAGGCGGTCCGCGCCAAGATGGCCGAACTCGAGCGCTACTTCCCGCAGGGCGTGAAGTGGAACATTCCGTACGACAGCTCGCGCTTCGTGCAGATCTCGATCACCGAAGTGGTCAAGACGCTGCTGGAAGCCGTGGCGCTGGTGTTCGTGGTGATGTTCCTGTTCCTGCAGAACTGGCGCTACACGATCATCCCGACCATCGTGGTGCCGATCGCGCTGCTGGGCACCTTTGCCTCGCTGCTGGCGCTCGGCTTCTCGATCAACGTGCTGACCATGTTCGGCATGGTGCTGGTGATCGGTATCGTGGTGGACGACGCCATCGTGGTGGTGGAGAACGTCGAGCGCATCATGAGCGAGGAGGGGCTGCCGCCTCTCGAAGCCACGCGCAAGGCCATGAAGCAGATCTCCGGCGCCATCATCGGCGTGACGGTGGTGCTGATCTCGGTGTTCGTGCCGCTCGCGTTCTTCGCGGGTTCGACCGGCAACATCTACCGCCAGTTCTCGGCGGTGATGGTGGCCTCGATCGCCTTCTCGGCATTCATGGCTCTGTCGCTCACGCCGGCGCTGTGCGCCACGCTGCTCAAGCCGGTGGAGGCCGGCCACCATCACGAGAAGACCGGCTTCTTCGGCTGGTTCAATCGCGGCTTCGCGCGCACGGCCAAGGGCTATGAGAGCGTGGTCGCTCGCATCCTGCGCCGCGCTGCCCGCTACCTCGTGATCTACCTCGCCATCATCGGCGCGGTGGTGTTCACCTACACCCGGCTGCCGAGCTCGTTCCTGCCGCAGGAAGACCAGGGCAACATCATCGTGAACGTGCAGTTGCCGCCTGGTGCGACACAGGAGCGCGCGCTGTCGGTCATGCAGCAGGTCGAGGGCTTCATCCTGAAGCAGCCCGAAGTGCAGAGCATGGTGGGCGTGATGGGCTTCAGCTTCTCGGGCCAGGGCCAGAACGCGGGCCTCGCCTTCGTGACGCTGAAGGACTGGGACGAGCGCAAGGACCCGGCCCACTCGGCCAGCGCGCTGGCCGGCCGTGCCTTCGGTGCGCTGTCGGGCATCCGCGACGCCTTCATCTACCCGCTGAGCCCGCCGCCCATTCCTGAACTGGGCAATGCCAGCGGCTTCAGCTTCCGTCTGCAGGACCGCTCGGGCGCGGGCCACGAGGCGCTGATCAACGCACGCAACCAGCTGCTGGGCATGGCCTCGCAGAGCAAGGTCCTGGCGCAGGTTCGCCCCGACGGCCTGGAAGACGCGCCGCAGCTGCAGATCGACATCGACCGCGACAAGGCGAATGCGCTTGGCGTGAGCTTCGACGCGATCAACGCGACGCTGTCGACCGGCCTGGGTTCGAGCTACATCAACGACTTCCCGAACCGCGGCCGCCTGCAGCGCGTGGTGGTGCAAGCCGACGCTCCGGCGCGGATGCAGCCCGACGACCTGCTCAAGCTGAACGCCAGCAACACGCAGGGCCAGCCGGTGCCGCTGTCGGCCTTCGCGACCACCAAGTGGGTCACGGGCGCCACGCAGACGGTGCGCTACAACGGCTACCCGGCGATCCGCATCAGCGGCGACGCCGCCGCCGGCTATAGCACGGGCGCCGCAATGGCCGAGATGGAAAAGCTCGCCGCGCAGCTGCCGCAAGGCTTCGGCTTCGAGTGGACCGGCCAGTCGCGCGAAGAAAAGCTCGCGGGCTCGCAGGCCATCGTGCTGTACGGCTTCGCGATCCTGGCGGTGTTCCTCTGCCTGGCCGCGCTGTACGAAAGCTGGTCGATCCCGCTGTCGGTGATTCTGGTGGTGCCGCTGGGCGTGCTGGGCGTGCTGGTGGCGACGATGCTGCGCGCCTATTCGAACGACGTGTACTTCCAGGTGGGGCTGATCACCATCATCGGCCTATCCGCGAAGAACGCGATTCTGATCATCGAGTTCGCCAAGGACCTGCAGGCGCAGGGCAAGGGCGTCATCGAATCGGCGCTGGCCGCCGCCCACCTGCGGTTCCGCCCGATCATCATGACCTCGCTGGCCTTCGGCCTCGGGGTGGTGCCGCTCGCAATCGCCTCGGGCGCCGGCTCTGCCAGCCAGCGCGCCATCGGCACCGGCGTGCTCGGCGGCATGGTGACGGGCACTGCACTGGCCGTGATCTTCGTGCCGGTGTTCTTCGTGGTGGTGCGCACCCTGTTCAAGGGCAGCGCGCGCCAGCATGAAGCCGACAAGCGACACGCCGAAGCCGCCGGCATCGCGGAGGAAAAACATGACTAAGAAACTGATTCCCACAGCCCTGGCCGCCGCCATGCTGCTGGCCGGCTGCTCGCTGATTCCGACCTACGAGCGCCCCGCCGCGCCTGTGCCCACCACCTACCCGGGCGACCCGGCGCAGCCGCCCGGCCAGGCCGCAGCCAACCTGCCCTGGCAGGACTTCTTCACCGACGCGCGGCTCGCGGGCCTGATCCAGACCGCGCTCGTGAACAACCGCGACCTGCGGGTGTCGGTGCTCAACATCGAGCAGGCGCGCGCGCAGTTCCAGATCCAGCGCTCGGCGCTGTTCCCGGCTGTGGGCCTCACTGGTTCGGGCTCGCGCTCGAGCCCGAACCCCTACCAGGCCTTCGACTCCAGCGTGGGCAGCGTGTCGTCGTCGTACAGCGTCAACCTGGGCTTCAACGCCTGGGAGCTGGACTTCTTCGGCCGCATCCGCGCGCTGAAGGACCAGGCGCTGGCGCAGTACCTCGCCACGGACGAGACGCGCAAGGCAGTGCAGATCAGCCTGATCGCGTCGGTCGCCAACGGCTGGCTCACGTTGCTGGCGGACGATGAGCTGCTCGAGATCACGCGCCAGACGATGGTCACGCGCGAAGAGTCGGTGCGCCTCACGAAGATGCGCTTCGACAACGGCGTGTCGTCGGAGCTCGACTTCCAGGCCGCCAACTCGCTGCTGGAAACGGCGCGCGCATCCTATGCGGAGCAGCAGCGCGCGCGCATGCAGGACGAGAACGCCCTCGCCCTGTTGCTGGGCGCGCCGGTACCGCCCGACGCCACGGCGGGCGGCATCAAGGGCCTGGACGGCATCAAGCCGATGCCCGACGTGCCGGCCGGCCTGCCTTCCGACCTGTTGGCCGAACGGCCCGACATCCGCTCGGCCGAGCAGCAGCTGATTGCGGCCAACGCCAACATCGGCGCGGCGCGCGCGAACTTCTTCCCGCGTGTGTCGCTGACGAGTTCCATCGGCACCGCGAGCAGCGAGTTCTCGGGCCTGTTCGATCGCGGTTCGAAGGCCTGGTCTTTCGCGCCGACGGTGACGCTGCCGATCTTCGACGCCGGCAGCAACATCGCCACGCTCGACTCAGCCAAGGCCGGGCGCGAAATCGCGGTGGCGCAGTACGAGAAATCGATCCAGACCGCGTTCCGCGAAGTGGCCGATGCCCTCGCGGGCCGCGCCACGCTGGGCGAGCAGGTGCGCGCACAGCGTGCGCAGGCCGATGCGGAGGCGGTGCGCTTCAAGCTCTCCGACCTGCGCTATCGCAACGGCATCGCCAGCGCGCTCGACCTGCTCGACGCACAACGCTCGCTGTTCACGGCGCAGCAATCGGCCGTGACCACGCGCCTGCTGCAGCTGCAGAACCAGGTCACGCTGTACCGGACGCTGGGTGGCGGCTGGGCCACACGCGACAAGGGCTGAGACGCCAAGGCGTCCGATAAGGGTGGTCCCTTGTCCGTTCGGGCAAGGGGCCTCTCTATAATCGCCGGTTGGTTAGGACAAGCCCCCCGACGAGCCCCCGATAATTGAGGACGCCAATGAGCGCAGACCCGCATTACCAGGCCACAGAAGAAGCCCACACCGGGCCGATCAAGAACCCGAAGCAACTGCTGCTCGCGGTATTTTTCTCCTTCATAGCCCCGATCCTGATCATCGTGGGTCTTGTCTCCTACGTGGTCTCGGGCACCAAGCCCGCAGGCATCGCGGAGGGCGACAGCATGTCGCTCTATGGCGTGACCAAGGAAGCGCGCGACCGCGAAGTGGCCGAACGCCTCAAGAAGGTCGGAGCCATCGAGATCCGCGACGCCAACCGCCCGCTCGCTGCAGGCGAGGTCGTGTTCAAGGCCCAGTGCGTCGCCTGCCACGGAGCGCCCGGCATTCCCGGCGCCCCGCACTTCCAGGACGCAGCCGCTTGGGGTCCCCGTATCGGCCAAGGCTATGCAACGCTCCTCGAGCATGCCCTGAAGGGCAAGGGCGCCATGCCCCCGCAGGGTGGCGGCGACTTCGAAGACCTCGAAGTGGGTCGTGCAGTGGTCTACATGGCCAACGCCGGTGGCGCCAAGTTCCCGGTGCCGGATCGTCCGGCTGCTGCTGCACCTGCTGAAGGTGCCTCGGGTGCGGCCCCTGCGGCCAGCGCTGCTGCCAAGTAAGCGTTTTCCCTAGTCACGAAAGAAAGCCGGCCTCAGCGCCGGCTTTTTTTTCATGGCTGTGCGACAGGGGCTGGTGCGGCCGAGTCGGCGTGGCGCTCCGCCGGGCTCAGCACGTGTCCGAAGCGGCCGGGCAGCTCGCTGGCCTGCACCGCCTCCGGTATCCACAGCCCGCGTTCGACGGCCTCGGCAGCGATGCCCACGTCCTGCGTGTGCACCAGCCCGAGCCCGAAAGGCGAAACCAGATAGAGCCGGCCGTCCTCGTCGAGCAGGCAGCCCGATACCTCGGTCGCCTTGCCCGTATGGGCCGTGACGGTGAAGCCGCCGCCCTCATCTTCGGCGACCCGCCATACCAGCGGCGAAGCCTCCAGCTCCACATACACGCGCTGCGGCCCGTTCTGGAAGAACCATTGACCTTCGTCGTCGTGCTCGTAGTTGCGATGGATGAAGTCGATCAGCTTGTCGTGCCGCAGCATCGAGCCCTTGGCCGAGCGGAATGGGCCCATGGCCTGCGTGCGGTCGTCGCGCATGTACCAGTTGCCGCGCGCGTCGAGGCCGAGCCAGCCGTAGCAGTGCGGCACGTTGGGCCACTTGGCCAATGCTTGTTTGACGATGTCGTCCATCGCGTCATTCTCGTCCTGGCGACAAGCCCCTACCGTCAGCCGAAGCGCCGCCATGCAGCTGCAGCCAGCCGCCCACCAGTTCCGGCATGCCGCGCACATGCCCCGGCGGCAGCCCCATCGGAAAGCCGACATGCCCACCGTGCGCGGGCTGCCACAGCGTGACGTGCGCCCCCACCTCGCCGGGCTTCGGCAGGCTGCGCGCCGGAATGAACGGATCGTTGCGCGCATTCACCACCAGCGCAGGCACGCGGATCGAAGCCAGGTGCGGCTTGGCCGAGCCCCGCGACCAGTAGTCATCGACGTCGCGAAAGCCGTGCAACGGCGCGGTGAAGACGTTGTCGAAGTCGTAGAGGTTGCGCGACGACATCAGCCGCTCGCGGTCGAACAGGCCCGGAAACTGCGCCAGCTTGGCCAGCGCCTTGGGCTTCATGGTCGCGAGGAACATGCGCGTGTAGACCAGCTTGTTGAAGCCCTGGCCAATGGCCTCGCCGCCCGCCGCAAGGTCGAGCGGGGCGCAGACCGAGGCCACCGCGCCCACCACGCCCGAAGCGGTCTCGCCCGCCTCCGAGGCCCATCGCATCAGCGCATTACCGCCAAGCGACACACCCGCAGCCAGCACCGGCCCGCCGCCCTCTTGCGCATGCTGGTCGCGCATGCGCGCCAGGATCCAGCCGATCTCCTCGAAGTCGCCCGAGTGGTAGGCGCGCGGCGCCAGGTTCAGTTCGCCGCTGCAGCCGCGGAAATGCGGCACCGCGAAGGCCATGCCGCGAGACGCTGCAAAGGCAGCGAAGGCTTCGGCGTAATGACTGCGCGACGAGCCTTCGAGCCCATGGAACAGCACCAGCAGCGGCTTCGGGCCTGGCGCTGGCGCATCCACGAAGTCGACGTCGATGAAGTCGCCATCTGGCGTAGGCCAGCGTTCGCGCCGGTAGACCGGAGCCGGTCCGTCGAAGCGCCGAGCGTAGAGCGCAGCCCAGATGGTCTGCAGGTTGCCGCCGGGCAGCCAGCGCGGTGCCGCGTAGTCCATCGACTGGAGAACAGTGGGAGAAGCAGCGGAAGAAGAAGCAGCGAAGGAAGGCATCAATGCAGGGTCTGGGGCGGATCGTTCGCGTCGTCCGGCTCGCGCGCGCTGCCCGGGCTCGCATGGTGCGCCACCATGCGCCAGCCTTGGGCAGTCTTGTGATAGACGTTGGTGGCAAGCACGAAGGCATGGCGCGGGCCTTCGGCCGTGAGCACCTCGATGCGCTCGAGCACGTTGTGCACTGCGCTGCCGAGCGACTCGATCTTGCGCACCCGCGCCGGCATGGCGTGGATCGCGCCGTTGCCGAACATCTGCTCGAAGGCCGCGCGGATCGCCACGGTCCCCACCAGCCGTGGGCCGCCGGGGTGCACGCAGAACACTTCGTCCTCGTCGGCCCAGCAGGCCATCAGCGCATCGATGTCGCCGCGTTGCAGCGCTTCATAGAAGGCCGCTTCGACGTCGTCGGCAGTGCCGCCGATGGCCGCGGCGGCGCGGAGTGGGGTCTTGGGCATTGCGCGATTTTGCCGCGCTGTCCGTGACGGCGGCACTGCACCGCTTTGGTCCGGGCTGCACCGTGCTGCCGCAATCCGGCCAGAACATCTGCTCCGTTTTGGACCAAATGGTCAAAACGCAGATGCCAATTTTCCATAAGTCATTGATTTCAAATGACTTATCCAACTGGCACGGCGCATGCAAGGAGCTTCGCGACCTCGCAACAGGAGCCCTTCCATGAACGTCGGCATCTTCATTCCCATCGGCAACAACGGCTGGCTGCTTTCGGAAAACGCACCGCAGTACAAGCCCAGCTTCGAACTCAACAAGCAGATCACGCTGAAGGCCGAGCGCTACGGCGTCGACTTCGCGCTGTCCATGATCAAGCTGCGCGGCTTCGGCGGCAAGACGGAGTTCTGGGACCACAACCTCGAGTCCTTCACGCTCATGGCCGGGCTCGCTGCCGTCACCAGCAAGATCAAGCTCTTTGCCACCGCTGCCTCGCTGGTCATGCCGCCGGCCATCGTGGCGCGCATGACGTCCACCATCGATTCGATCTCCAACGGCCGCTTCGGCCTGAACCTCGTCACCGGCTGGCAGCGGCCCGAGTATTCGCAGATGGGCATGTGGCCCGGCGACCAGTTCTTCGGCACGCGCTACCAGTACCTGAGCGAATACATCCAGGTGCTGCGCGACCTCTGGGGCACCGGCCAGTCCGACTTCAAGGGCGACCATTTCAAGATGGACGACTGCCGCCTGAGCCCGCAGCCGCAGGCCGACATGAAGGTGATCTGCGCCGGCCAGAGCGACGCGGGCATGGAGTTCTCCGCGAAGTACGCCGACTACAACTTCTGCTTCGGCAAGGGCGTGAACACGCCCAAGGCCTTCGCGCCCGCGGCCGAGAAGCTCATCGAAGCCACCACGAAGACCGGCCGCCACGTCACCACCTACGTGCTGATGATGGTGATCGCCGACGAGACCGACGAGGCCGCGCGCGCCAAGTGGGAGCACTACAAGGCCGGCGCCGATCACGAAGCGATCGCATGGCTGGGCCAGCAGGGCGCGGCCGACACCAAGTCGGGCACCGACACCAACGTGCGCCAGATGGCCGACCCGACCTCGGCCGTGAACATCAACATGGGCACGCTCGTGGGCTCGTATGAAAACGTCGCGCGCATGCTCGACGAAATGGCCGAGGTGCCAGGCACCGAAGGCGTGCTGCTGACCTTCGACGATTTCCTGCAGGGCGTCGAGGCCTTCGGCGAACGCATCCAGCCGCACATGAAGAGCCGCGCGCACGTGCAGAGCCCCGTGCCGTCGCGGGTCGAACCCGAACGCCTCGCGGCCTGAGCAGGAGCGTCACGTGAGCACTCCCGCACGCAACACCACCCTCACATCGAACACCCCCGTTGGCGCACCGCGCCTGCCGGGCGCCCCGGCACCGCTGGTGCTGCCCGCACGCCCCGAACCGCTGGCACTGCACGCGAGCGACTCGGCGCTGATCGTCGTCGACATGCAGAACGCCTATGCATCCATCGGCGGATACGTCGACTCGGCCGGCTTCGACATCTCCGGTGCGCAAGGCACCATCGCCAACATCGCGCGCACCATAGCGGCTGCACGCGCGGCCGGCATGCTGGTCGTGTTCCTGCAGAACGGCTGGGACGCGGCATACGTGGAGGCCGGCGGCCCCGGCTCGCCGAACTGGCACAAGTCGAACGCGCTCAAGACCATGCGTGCAAAGCCCGAGCTGCAGGGCAAGTTCCTCGCCAAGGGCGGCTGGGACTACGAACTCATCGAAGAGATGAAGCCGCGGCCCGGCGACATCGTCGTGCCGAAGACGCGCTACAGCGGCTTCTTCAACAGCACGCTCGACAGCACGCTGCGCTCGCGCGGCATCCGCCACCTGGTGTTCACCGGCATCGCCACCAACGTGTGCGTCGAATCGACGCTGCGCGACGCCTTTCACCTCGAATACTTCGCCGTGATGCTCGAAGACGCGACGCACGAACTCGGCGGGCCCGCGATCCAGAAGGCATCTGTCTACAACGTCGAGACCTTCTTCGGATGGGTCTCCACGGTGGAGCACTTCTGCAGCACCTTCGCACCCGCATCCATCACCCAACCCGCACCGGCCGAAGCGGCCACTGTCTGATTCTTTTCAAGGAGCTCTCTTCATGCCCAAGCAAGCCATCATCCCGCCCGGCACCGGCGTGCCACTCGCCCCCTATGTTCCCGGCACGCTCGCCGACGGCGTGCTCTACGTGTCGGGCACGCTGCCCTTCGACAAGGACAACAACGTGGTCCACGTGGGCGACGCGGCCGCGCAGGCTCGTCACGTGCTCACCATCATCCAGGGCGTGGTCGAGGCAGCGGGCGGCACCATGGACGACGTGACCTTCAACCAGATCATGATCAAGGACTGGGCCGACTACGGGAAGATCAACACGGTGTATGCCGAGTTCTTTCCCGGCACCAAGCCCGCGCGCTACTGCATCCAGTGCGGCCTGGTGAAGCCCGATGCCCTGGTCGAGATCGCCTCGATCGCGCACGTCGGCAAGAAGGGCTGAAGCACATGCCGTCGCTGCACTACGAAGTGCACGGGCCGTCCGATGCCGCAGCCACCGTGCTGCTGTCGTCGGGCCTCGGTGGCTCGGCCGGGTTCTGGCAGCCGCAGCTCGGCGCGCTGGTTGCCGCCGGGCACCGCGTCATTGCGTACGACCAGCGCGGCACCGGCCGCAGCCCTGCCGCATTGCCAGAGATGTATGCCATCGAAGACATGGCGAAGGACGTGCTCGAAATCCTCGACGCCACGAACACTTCGCAATGCCACTTCGCGGGCCATGCACTCGGCGGCCTCGTGGGTTTGCAGCTAGCGCTCGACGCGCCTTCGCGCATTGCGAGCCTCGTGCTCGTCAACGCGTGGTCGAAGCCCAACCCGCATTCGGCGCGCTGCTTCGATGCGCGGCTCGCACTGCTCGGCGCATGCGGCCCGCGCGCGTACGTAGAAGCGCAACCGATCTTCCTGTACCCCGCAGCCTGGGCCGCCGAACACGCACAGCGCGTGACCGACGAAGTCGACCACGCCTTCGCGCACTTTCCGGGCGAGGCCAACATGCGTGCGCGCATCGCTGCCCTGCGCGCCTTCGACATCGACGCTCGCCTCGTCGACATCACCGCACCCACACTCATCGCCGCGGCGAAAGACGACACGCTCGTGCCCTGGACCTGCTCGCAGCGCCTGGCCGATGGCCTGAGCGACGTCACGCTCGACTTCATGCCGCACGGCGGCCATGCCCACAGCGTGACCGAGGCCGAAGCCTTCAACCGCAGCCTGCTCGACTTTCTCTCGCGGGTCAGCGCATCCGCCGTTCCAGCATGACCACAACTCTTGCATCCACACTCGACGACGCCGCGCTGTCGCTGCTCTTCACCGGCGCACGCACCCACAACGGCTGGACCGACGAACCCGTCACCGACGCACAGCTGCAGCAGATCTACGCGCTGGCGAGCCTCGGCCCCACATCGGCCAACTGCTCGCCCGCGCGCTTCGTCTTCGTGCGCACGCCCGAAGGCAAGCAGCGCCTCGCACCGGCTCTCTCCAAGGGCAACCTCGACAAGACCATGGCCGCACCGGTCACGGTCATCGCCGCGTGGGACCGCAAGTTCTACGACAAGCTGCCCACGCTGTTCCCGCATGCCGATGCGCGCAGCTGGTTCACCGGCAGCCCCGAGGCCGCGCACGAGACCGCCTTTCGCAATGCCAGCCTGCAGGCGGGCTACCTGCTGCTCGCAGCGCGCGCGGTCGGCCTCGATGCAGGCCCGATGTCGGGCTTCGACAAGGCGAAAGTCGACGCGGCCTTCTTCGAAGGCACCGACTGGACCGTCAACTTCCTCATCAACCTGGGCCACGGCGATGCGTCGAAGGTGTTCGGCCGCCTGCCGCGGCTGCCCTTCGACGAGGCCTGCGTGCTGGCCTGAAGGACTCACCACATGCTGCTGAATGCCATGGCCTCCCACGCTGCTTCATCGTCATCGAACCCCGCCGGCCTGCTGCCGAGCCTGGAGAAGGCCGACTACCGCAACGCGATGGCGCGGCTGGGCGCGGCGGTGAACATCATCACCACCGACGGCCCCGCGGGTCGCGCCGGCTTCACGGCATCGGCCGTGTGCAGCGTGACCGACGAGCCACCGACGCTGCTGGTATGCCTGAACCGTTCGGCCTCGGTGTACCCGGCATTCAAGACCAACGGCGTGCTGTGCGTGAACGTGCTGGCAGCGGGACACCAGTCGCTCTCCGCATTGTTCGGCGGCAAGACGCCGATGGATGAGCGCTTCGCCGCCGGCCAGTGGAGCCGCAAGACCACTGGCTCGCCGATGCTCGACGATGCAGCCGTGTCCTTCGACTGCCGCGTGGTGCATGCGACGAGCGCGGGCACGCACGACGTGCTGTTCTGCGAAGCGGTGGCCATTGCCATCGGTGGTGCGACGCAGGGCTTGATCTACTTCGACCGGCGCTATCACGAGATCGCGGCGCCGCCGCACTGAAATCCACCTGAATCAGCGCGGCGTAATGCCTTGAAGAAAGATGCGCTGCACGTTCTCGACGGTCTTCTCGAAGAACGCCTCATCGTCCAGCGTATGCCCCGACAGCGCCTGCACCTGCACGCCGAAGTCCGCGTAGTGCTGCGTCACCGCCCACAGCGCGAAGATCAGGTGATGCGGATCGACGGGCGCCAGCTTGCCCGCCTCGACCCACGCACGGATCACCTCCGACTTTTTCTCCACCAGCGTGCGCAGCTCGCGGTCGAGCTCGTCGCGCAGCAATGGCGCGCCCTGGATCATTTCCAGGCAGAAGAGCCGTGATGCATCGGGCCTGTCGCGCGAGACCACCAGCTTGCGGCGGATGTAGTCGCCGATGGCCTCCGCCGGGTCCTGCTCGGCACTGAAGCCGCGCAGCGGTTCGAGCCACAGCGCGAGCAGATCGCGCAGCACGTTGACGTAGAGCTCTTCCTTGTTCGCGAAGTAGTAGAGCAGGTTGCTCTTCGATACATCGGCGCGTGCCGCCACCTGGTCGATCGACGTGCCATGCAGGCCGAAGCGGGAGAACAGCCCCAGCGCCGCACCGAGGATCGCGTTGCGCTTGTCCTCGATCTGGCGCAGCCGGCGGCTCACCGCGGACGCGCTGCGCACCGCGGGTTTTGCGCGCTTGCGCGCTGGGCTCTTCTCTTTGCTGGCACTGGCAGCCAGCGCTTTGGTCTTCGGCATCTTCCCTCGCTCTTGTTCGTTCGTTGGTGAATCGGCAGGCAACACAGCGCACCACTGTAAGGCCGTGGTGCATCGCCTTGCGCCGCAGCAGCCTTCGCAGCGCGTCGTTGCGCACCATGCTGACGCGACGAATGCGTTTTGTCCATTTGGTCCAACTGGCACAGACGTTGCATGGCGAAAGGCATGCCAAGCATGAGGAACCTGCCATGACCCTGCTGTCTGTCCCCATCATCGATCTAGAGCCCTACTTCGCGGGCACCGCCGAAGGCAAGGCCGAGGTCGCGAAGAAGGTCGACGAGGCCTGCCGCAGCATCGGCTTTCTCGTCATCACGAACCACGGCATAGCGCCCGAGCTGATCTCGCGCGTGTCGTCGCTCTCGCGCAAGTTCTTCGACATGCCGCTGGGTGAAAAGCGCAAGGTCGACCGCCCGCGCGAAGACGCGGTGCGCGGCTACAGCGCGGTGGGCGAGGAAGGGCTCTCGTACAGCCTCGAAGAAGCGGCTCCCGGCGACCTGAAGGAATCTTTCTCTATCGGCCCGTCGAACGTGCCGCAAGATGACTACCACCGCGGCCCCGCCGCCGGTCCGCACTTCGAGCCCAACAGCTGGCCGCCCATCGAAGGCTTCCGCGAAGCCTACGAAGGCTACTTCGAGGCGATGAGCGATCTCTCGCGCTCGCTGATGCGTGTCTTTGCGCTCGGCCTGTCGCTGCCCGAGACCTTCTTCGACGACAAGATCGACAAGCACATCAGCATGTTCCGCGTGCTGAGCTATCCGCCGCAGCGCGAGCAACCGCTGCCCGGCCAGCTGCGCGCGGGGGCGCACAGCGACTACGGCAGCCTCACCATCGTGCTGCCCGACGACAAGGGCCTGCAGGTGTTCAACAAGGCCGGCCAGTGGGTCGACGTGCCGCAGGTCGAAGGCGGCTTGGTGGTCAACATCGCCGACCTCATGATGCAGTGGACCAACGACCAGTGGGTGTCCACGCTGCACCGCGTGATCAATCCGCCTTTCGAGATCGCGAGCACCAATCGCCGGCAATCGCTGGTGTTCTTCCATCAGCCGAACTACGACGCGATGGTCGAGTGCCTGCCTAGCTGCCTCGCGCCAGGGGAGTCGGCGAAGTACGCGCCGATTTCTTCTGGGGACCACCTGACGTCGAAGTTCGTCAAGCAGACGACCTTTGGTGGCACGAAGGCGATGGCTTGAAATGACTGCCTGCTGTTCTTCGGGGTGCGATCACGCCGACGGCGTGCTCGCACCCCGAACAAGAACAACAGCAAACGCCCAATGAGCAACTGACATGGCCCACCTCTCCTACGTCAACGTCTTCGCAAAAGACGTGGTCGCACTCAGCGGCTTCTACCAGCGAGTATTCGGTTTCAAAGAGATCGAAGCGATTCGCTCACCCATCTTCCGAGGCCTGGACACCGGCAAGTCGAGCCTTGGCTTCAACGCACTCGATGCCTACGAACTGCTGCACCTGAGCGAGTTTTCAGACACACGCGGCGTCAAGTTCCTGCTGAACATCGACGTCGACAGCCAGGCCGACGTCGACCGCATGGTGCCTGTCGCGCTCGAAGCCGGCGCCACGCTCATCAAGCCGCCGTACGTCACTTACTACAACTGGTACCAATCGGTGCTGCTCGATCCCGAGGGCAATGTGTTCCGCATCAACTTCATGATGTGACATGCGCTGCGCTCGTTCTCTTTTTTCCGTCCTCCCTTTCTTCAAAGCCTCTCACCAAAGGTAGTCCCATGCAGTTGCGCACCCTCACTCCCGGCCTGGGCCTCGCGATGACCATCGCGGCCAGCGGCGCCTTCTTCACCACACTGCCCGCCGCAGCCGCCGACGGCTTCACGCTGAAGGACAAGCCGAAGATCGCGATGCTCTACTTCGGCCCGAAGAACGACGGCGGCTGGACGCAGGCCTTTGACGAGGCCCGCGTGAAGATCGAAAAGGAAATCGGCCAGAAGATCCAGTTCGTCGAGAACGTGCCCGAAGACGCATCGGCCATCAAGCCCGCGGCGGAGAAGTTCATCCAGCGCGGCGCCAACATCGTGATTGGCACGGCCTTCGGTTATTCCGACAGCTTCAAGGACCTGGCCGCCAAGTACCCCGATGTCGCCTTCCTCAACGGCTCGGGTACCACCAACGGCAGCAACCTCGAATCGTTCTACGGCCGCACCTACGAAAGCCAGTACCTCTGCGGCATGGCCGCCGGCGCTGCATCGAAGACCGGCAAGCTCGGCTTCGTCGCGGCCAACCCCTTCGGCGTGGTGAACTGGACCATCAACGCTTTCGCGCTCGGCGCGCAGAAGATGAACCCGAACGCCACGGTCAATGTGATCTACACCGGCGCCTGGAACGACCCGGTGAAGGAACGCGCCGCCGCCGCCGCGCTCATCGACCAGGGCGCCGACGTGATCGGCCAGCACGTCGACAGCCCCACGCCGCAGATCGTCGCGCAGGAGCGCGGCGTGTACGGCACCGGCCACCACCGCGACCTGCGCCAGTTCGCGCCCAAGGCCACGCTTTGCTCTTCGGTGTGGGTGTGGGACCGCTTCCTGACGCCCGAGCTGAAGAAAGTGATGGCCGGCAACTGGAAGCCCGCGCAGTACGGCGCCTTCATCGAGATGAAGGACGGCGGCACCGACATCGCGGGCTTCGGCCCCGCCGTTCCCAAGGACAAGGCCGCGGTCATCACCGCCGAGCGCGACGCGATCATGAAGGGCAAGCAGGTCTACGCCGGCCCGCTCGCCGACCGCGACGGCAAGGAGCGCGTTGCCAAGGGCGCGGTGCTGTCCGATGCGGACCTGTGGAAGATGGACTGGTTCGTCAAGGGCGTGGTCACGCAGAAGTAATTTCATGCCCAACAACGCGCTAGAACTCACTGGCATCCGCAAGTCCTTCGACGGCTTCGCGGCGCTGACCGACGCTCACTTTGCCGCGCGCTGGGGCGAAGTGCATGCGCTGCTGGGCGAGAACGGCGCGGGCAAGTCTTCGCTGATGAACATCGCGGCCGGGCTCTATGCGCCCGAGGCCGGGCAGCTGCTGGTGGACGACAACGCGGTGCGCTTCGCCGGTCCGCGTGACGCGGCGAAGCACCGCATCGGCATGGTCCACCAGCATTTCAAGCTGGTGCGACCGTTCACCGTGGCGCAGAACATCTTGCTCACCGCGCCGCCGCCGGCCGAATTTCAAAGCCATGGCGAGCGGCTGCGCGAGATCGAGCGCGACATCCGCAACAAGGCCTCGGAGCTGGGTTTCGACATCGATCCGTCGAAACGCATCGATGCACTGTCGATTGCCGAACAGCAGCGCGTGGAGATCCTCAAGGTGCTGCTCGCGGGTGCGCGCATCCTGATCCTCGACGAGCCCACGGCCGTGCTGACCGACCAGGAGGCCGCGCGCCTGCTGCAGACGGTGCAGGGCCTGGCGCGCGCCGGTTCCGCCGTGGTGCTGGTCACGCACAAGATGGCCGATGTGAAGACGTATGCCGACCGCGTGACGGTGATGCGCGGCGGGCGCACGGTGGCCACGCTGAAGCCGGGCGAAGCATCGGTCGCCGAGCTGGTGAAGCTCACGGTGGGTGAATCGATTGCCACGCAAGGATTCCAGGCTTCGACCGCATCGCGCGGCCCCGTGCGCCTTTCGGTGCGCGGGTTGCGCACACCCGCCTCGCCCGAAGGCCGGCGCGTGCTCGACGGCGTGAATCTCGAACTGCACGCGGGCGAAATCTACGGCCTGGCCGGTGTAGGCGGCAACGGCCAGGGCGAGCTGGCGGGCGCGATCATGGGCCTGCCGGGTGAAGCCACGGAAGGCGAGATACGACTCGAAGGCCACGGCGACCTGAAAACCATGGCCGCATCGGCACGCCGCGGCATCGGCATTGCAGCCATTCCGGCCGACCGCTACGGGCTCGCGCTCGCGGGTGGCCTTTCTGTCGCCGAGAACTACGCCATCGGCCGCGTGCACACCGGCCGCTACGGCCCCGTGTGGCGCCTGCGCCGCGGCCGCATCCAGAGCGACACGCAGGAAGCGGTGCGCGCCTTCGACGTGCAGGGCGTGCGCTCGGTCGCGCAGAAGGCCGCGCTGCTCTCGGGCGGCAATGCGCAGAAGCTGGTGCTCGCGCGCGAATTCGGCAAGTCGCCCACGCTGGTGCTTGCGCACAGCCCGAGCCGCGGGCTCGACGTGCGCGCCAGCGCCGAGGTGCACGCGCGGCTGCGCGCCGCGCGCGACAGCGGCGCGGCGGTGCTGCTGATCAGCGAAGACCTCGACGAAGTGCTGCAGCTGGCCGACCGCGTGGGCGTGATGACGCGCGGGCGCATCGCCGGCGAGTTCGCTCAACCCGCCGACCGGCAGGCCATCGGACAGGCGATGGTGGACCATGGCTGATGCCTCGCTCTCCGTCGACATGGCACAAGCACCCAGGACCCAGGTGAACTCGCAGCAGCACACACAACCGCTCGCGCGCCGCCGCTACGCGCTCGAAATCCGCCAGCACATGGCCTGGCGCTGGCAGGCGCTGATCCTTGCGGCCGCATTGCTCGTGGGCTTCGCCATCTCCGCCGCGATCCTCGTGGCCGCGGGCGTGCCCGCCGATGAACTCGCCAACGAGTTCGTGATGCAGACCTTCTTCGACGGCCAGAACTTCCGCGCCGTGCTGTTCCAGGCCGCGCCGATGATCCTCGTCGGCCTCGCGGGCTCCATCGCATTCCGCGCGCGCTTCTGGAACCTCGGCCTCGAGGGCCAGATGATCTGGGGCGCCATCGGCGCGACCACCATCTCGATGTGGCAGATCGGCCCCGAGAACCTGCGCCTACCGCTGATGTTTGCGGCAGCCATCGGCTGCGGCCTGCTGTGGGTGCTGGGCCCCGCGTGGCTCAAGCTGAAGCTCGGCGTGAACGAGATCATCTCGACGCTGATGCTCAACTACATGGCGGCCAACTTCCTGCTGCACCTGGTCTACGGCAGCTGGAAGGACCCGAAGGACAACTTTCCGTACTCGCCGCAGTTCCGCGTGTTCGAGCGGCTGCCCGAGCTGGGTGCGGGCATCGGCAGTTCGATCCTGCTCGCAGGCGTGGTCGCGCTGCTGGCGTGGTGGCTGGTGAGCGTGAGCCGCGTGGGGCTCTACCTGCGCTTCGTCGATGCGAACCCGCGCGTTGCGCATGCCAACGGCGTGCCGGTGCGGCGCACGATCTATGGCGCGGTGCTGCTGTCGGGCGCGATGGCCGGACTCGCGGGCTTCGCGGTGGTCGCGGGGCAGGAGGGCCGGCTCACTCAGGCCTTCTATCAGGGCTATGGCTTCTCGGGCATCCTTATCGCCTTTCTCGCGCGCAACAACCCGCTCGCGGCCACGGTGGTGGCGCTGCTGGTGGCGGCGCTGTTCGTCACCGGACGCAGCCTGCAGGTGTTCTACCAGGTGCCGTTCTCGATGGTGCAGCTCATCCAGGCGGTGATCGTGGTGTGCGTGGCGTCGAGCGATTTCTTCATTCGCCACCGGCTGCGCCGCGTGGGCGGGGAGGCTGCGCAATGAGCGGCAGCATCATGCTCAACTGGCTCGCGAGCACGCCGGACTTCGCGGTGCCGTATGCGCTTGCGGCGCTGGGCCTCATCATTTGCGAGCGCGCGGGCGTGCTCGCGCTCGGCGCCGAAGGGCTGATGCTGGTCGGCGCACTCGCCGGCATCGGTGCGCAGATCGTCATCGGGCAGCCGGCCGTGTCGCTGGTGCTCGCAATGCTGGCGGCCAGCGTGGTGTCGGTGCTGTTCGCGGTAATGGTGATCTGGCTGCGCGTGAACCAGGTGATTGCCGGTCTCGCACTGGTGTTCTTCTGCCAGGGGCTCACGGCGCTGGTCGGCTCGATGGCCGACTGGACCAACCATGCCACCGAAGGCATCGGCGCGATGGCGCTGTGGCCGTTGTCGCTGCTGCCGGTCGTGGGCAGGCTCTTCGAGCAGAACGCGATGGTGTGGCTCACGCTGCCGATCTTCGGCACGGTGGCGTGGTTCTTTGCACGCACCTCCACCGGCCTGCGGCTGCGCGCGGTGGGCGAGAACCCGCAGGCGGCCGACGCGGCCGGCATCCGCGTGACGGCATGGCGCTTCGCGGCGGTGCTCGCGGGCTCGGCGCTGGTGGGGCTGGCGGGCGCCTACATCTCGGTGGTCAGCACCAAGCTGTGGATCGCGGGCATGACCGGCGGACGCGGCTGGATCGCGGTGGGCCTGGTGATCTTCGCGCGCTGGTCGCCGTGGAAGGCGCTGGTCGGCGCGCTGCTGTTCGGCTGCATCGAGGCGCTGATTCCGCAGCTGGCCGCAGCCGGCGTGCAGCTGCCGCAGTACTTCGTGATGATGACGCCGTATGCGGTGACGCTCGGCGTGATGGTGTGGGTCGCGCTCTCGCGGCGCGGCGCCGATGAAGAGCCCGGCGCGCTGGGCCAACCCTACGTGAGAGAAGAACGCCGATGAAGGCCTGGGTCTACAACGAAGAGCGCGAGCTCGACGCGGCGCAATTCGCCGACTACCTGAACCCCGCCACCACCGCGGTCGTCTCCATCGACATGCATCGGGGCCACCTCGACGACAGCCCCGACTGCCCCTGCCCCGCGCCGCGCGCACGCGACGTGGTGGCGCCCATCGACAGCTTCCACGACGAAGTGCGCGCCATGGGTGTGCGCATCGTGCACATCAAGTCGGTGCTGCGGCCCGATGGCGTGGACGACATTCGCGGCATTCCTTCTGCATGGCGGCGCACCTTTCCGCTGCACGTCGGCGAAATTCCGAACGCCGACGCGCACGCCATCGAAGGCTCGAAGTGGACCGAGTGGGTCACGCGCGTCGAGCCCGGCGACATGCGCGTGGACAGCAAGCGCCGGCTGTCGGCCTTCTACCCGACCGACCTCGACTTTCTGCTGCGCAACCAGCGCATCGAGACGGTGGTGCTCAACGGCGGCTTTACCGACTGCTGCGTGCTCAACACGGCCTTCGACGCCAACAACCACAACTACCGCGTGATCGTGCTGCGCGACCTGGTGCGCGGCACCGACCCGCACCTGGAGGGCGCGGCGCTGGCGATGGTGTCGCTGCACCTCGGGCTGGTGGTCGATTCGGCGGAACTGCTGCGCCAGTGGCGCAGCTGAATTAACCCGATACGCCAAGCCAGCGTGCGGCCACGCCGGGCATGTCGCCCTGGGCGGCCTGCCACACCATTTCGGGTGCGGCCACATGCACGCCCGGCGGCGCGATGCGCAGCGCCACGTCGACCAGCTCGGCCACCTTCGATGCGCGCACCGGCTGTTCGCTGCTAGGCACCATGAAGCGCACGACGGACAGCATCCACGCGGCCAGCCGCTCGAGCGGGTTGGCGAACTTCGCGTTCACCGGCTTGCGCGCCGAGCGCACGAGGATCACGCGCTCGAAGCCGCAGGCCACCACCGCCTGCTCGTCGAGGCTCGCGAGCCCCCGCTTGAGCGCCTCGGGCAGCCGGCCCTGGTCGTGCGGCTGCACGATGGCCAGCGTCTGCACGCCGCAGGCGCGCAGCCATCGGGCCAGTTCGGGCAAATCTGAAGGCTCGGGCACCCACAGCGCGCGTTCGCGGTCGTGGTATAGCCGCGGCGGATCGAAGGCGACGATGGCCGTGTGGGCCGAAGTCAGCGGCCATTGCGCGATCGGCGGGGCCGGGCTCAGGTAGGTTTCCACGCCGCGCAACCCGTCGCGAATGGGCTCGCGCGCCAGCACGCGGGTATGGGCATGCCGGTGGCTGCCGGCCAGCCGCCGCAGCAGCTCCGCTCCCAGCGCACCGGTCGCGCCCGCGATCAGCAGCGTGCCGAAAGCGTCGGAAGCAACGGGCAGTACCGCACGGTTGGCGGCCCGCAAGGCTTGTAGAGGGTCGAGGGACATGGAGCCATCTATGCTACCTTCCGGCAATTCTGCGGAGGTAATGCAAATGATGATGAAGCGCTGGCTCTTGATTCTCGCGGCGGTCTTGTCCCTGAGCGGATGCGGCTACAACCAGTTCCAGTCCCTCGACGAGGCCAGCAAATCGGCCTGGAGCGAGGTGCTCAACCAGTACCAGCGGCGCGCCGACCTCGTGCCCAACATCGTGGCCACCGTGAAGGGCGAAGCCAGCTTCGAGCAGGACACGCTCACCAAGGTGATCGAGGCGCGCGCCAAGGCCACCTCGATCCAGGTGACGCCCGAGACGCTGAACAACCCCGAAGCCTTCAACAAGTTCCAGCAGGCGCAAGGCGAGCTCTCGTCAGCACTGTCGCGGCTGATGGTGGTGTCGGAACGCTACCCCGAGCTCAAGGCCAACCAGGCCTTCCGCGACCTGCGCGTGACGCTGGAAGGCACCGAGAACCGCATCACCGTGGCGCGCAACCGCTACATCGAAAGCGTGCAGGAGTACAACGTGCTCGCGCGCAGCTTCCCGACCAACATCACGGCCAAGATCTTCAGCTACGCGCCGAAGCCCAACTTCTCGGTGCAGAACGAGGCGCAGATTTCCACGCCGCCTACTGTCGACTTCAGCGCTCCGAAGAAGTAAGCCAGCACCAATGGCCATTGCCGCACTGCTCCGTCGCGCACTGGCCGCGCTCGTTCTCGCGACCCTGGCCGGGGTCGCGCTGGCCCAGGGCCTGCTGCCGGTGCCCGCGCTCACCGCGCGGGTGATCGACCAGACCGGCACGCTGGACAGCGCGCAGCGCAACGGCCTGGACACCAAGCTCGCAGCCTTCGAGCAGCGCAAGGGTTCGCAGATCGTGGTGCTGATGGTGCCGACCACCGCGCCCGAGGACATCGCCAGCTACACGCAGCGCGTGGGCGACGCCTGGAAGATCGGCCGCAAGGACGTCGGCGACGGCCTGCTGGTGGTCGTGGCCAAGGACGACCGCAAGATGCGCATCGCCACCGCCAAGGCGCTCGAAGGTGCGGTGCCCGACCTCGCGGCCGTGCGCATCATCGACGAGGAGATGAAGCCGCGCTTTCGCAACAACGACTTCGCGGGCGGACTGAACGCGGCGGTGGATCGGCTCATCGGGCTGGTCGACGGCGAGCCGCTGCCGGAGCCTTCGCGCGACACGGGCAGCGGAGGCGGCGGTGGTGGCTTCGACTGGGAGAACCTCGCGATCTTCCTGTTCGTCGGCGTCTTCATCGGTGCGCCGGTCGCGCGCGCCGTCCTCGGCAAGAAGCTGGGCACGATGGTCGTGGGCGGCGGTGTGGGCGTGGTCGTTTTCTTCATCACCACCAGCATCGCCATCGCGGTGATCGCGGCGCTTGTCGCACTCATCGTCTCGCTGGTCGCGGGCGCCGGGCGGACTGGCGGCGGCGGGGGTGGCGGCTGGAGCTCCGGTGGAGGCGGAGGCTGGAGCGGCGGTGGTGGCGGCGGCGGCGGAGGTTTCAGCTCCGGCGGCGGCGGCAATTTCGGCGGCGGCGGCGCGTCGGGGGACTGGTGAACACGATGACGACGACCAATCCAACCGACGCCAGCTTCTTCTCAAAGCTCGGCCGCATCTGGCGCCATCGCTGGATCGACGAGTCCGAGGTTCGCCGTGCGCTACCCGCGGCCGCGCTGGAACGCCTTGCAGGCCGCGTGGCCGCGAGCGAGCGACGCCACAGCGGCGAGATCCGCATCTGCGTCGAGGCCGGCCTGCCGATGTCGTACCTGTGGCGCCATGCGCCGCCGCGCGAGCGTGCCGTCACGCTGTTCGGCAAGCTGCGCGTGTGGGACACCGCACACAACAACGGCGTGCTCATCTACCTGCTGCTGGCCGAACACGCCATCGAGATCGTGGCGGACCGCGGCATCAATGCTCGCGTAGACGATGCCGAATGGGCCGCAATGGCGCAGCGCATGGGCGCGGCCTTTCGCGAAGGCCGTTTCGAGGATGGGCTCACGCAGGCGCTGGAAGAAATCTCGGCCTTGCTGGTGAAACACTTTCCGCTGGGCGAGGGCGATGTGGACGTGAACGAGCTGCCGGACGAGCCCGTCGTGCTCTAGCCTTCCTGCGGCGGCAAGGCCCACACGGCATCGCCACCCACCGCATGAAAGCGCCGCCCCGGCGCCGATTCCATCAACCACCCGCCCGTGAACTCGCCAAAAGCCGGCAGCACGGCTTGCTGCGCATCGCTCACGAAGCAAGGCAGCCGCACGCTGTCGCGCCCCGGTCCGTGGAGCCTGCAAACGGGATGCAGGTGCCCCGCCAGCACGAAGTGCGTCGCATGGGTCTGCGGATGGTGGCAGCAGGCGAACGGCCCGAGCAGAAATGGCTCGTCGACCACCGCGATGCCGAGCGTGTCCGGCGGATCGCCCGCGCGGCTGTCGTGGTTGCCGCGCACCAGCGTCATCGGGACGCCCGCATGGCGCGTGCGCCAAGCCTCCACCGTGGCGAGCACGGTGCGCGCCTGCGCCGCGTGCAGGAAGTCGCCGAGAAACACGATGCGCTGCGGTGCATGCCGTTCGATCAGCACATCGAGCCGCGCCAGGTTTTCCTGCGTGGTGCCGCCCGGCACCGGCTGGCCGAGCGCGCGGTAGGTCGCGGCCTTGCCCAGATGCAGGTCGGCCACGAACAGCACGCGCGCATCGGGCCACCACAACGCCCGCTCGGGCAGCAGGTGCAGCAGTTCGCCCGCCCAATGGACCGGGAGCGGCGATGCGGAGGAGTCTGGAAAGGTCACGGGCTGCCAGTGTCGCAAAAGACGCTCTGGCAGGCGACCGTCTTGCAATGGGCTCCAGCAGCCCCCAGTTTCTACAGATGACCGAATCGCCCCCGCTGCACATCGTCTGCCCGCATTGCCACACGACCAACCGCGTGCGCGCGGCGCAGCTGGGCAGTGCGCCCGACTGCGGCAGCTGCCACCGCCCGCTGTTCGCCGGCCATTCGACTGCGCTGCCGGACGAAGCCACCTTCGACCGCCACATCTCGCGCAACGAGATCCCGGTGCTGGTCGACTTCTGGGCGCCCTGGTGCGGCCCGTGCCGCCAGATGGCGCCGGGCTACGAGCAGGCCGCGGCCCAGCTCGAACCGCGGGTGCGGTTGGCCAAGGTCGACACCGAGGCCGTGCCTGCCCTGGGCGCGCGCTTCAACATCCGCAGCATCCCGACGCTGGCATTGTTCCGCGGTGGCCGCGAAGTAGCGCGACAGGCCGGAGCGATGAGTGCGGCGGACATCGTGCGATGGGTGAAGGCGCACGGCGCCGGCTGATCTGTTCACAGGGGCGGCAACGGACGCGAAGGCCGCCTGCGCTCTCGTCGAGAACTTGACGGCGACTTCGCCGGCTTGCCCGGCCCCTCCTGACCGAAGGCCAGCGTGCCTTTCACGCGCTCCACGCCACCAGCCGTGACAGCGCCACCTGCAGCCTTCTCCAGCTGCTCGACCATGCGCGCAATGCGGTCGGCCACGTTCTCGTTCGACAGCTTCTCGCGGAACAGCTCGACCATCAGCGGAAATGAGAACGGCGTCGGCCGCGCCAGCGGCTTCAGTACGAGCTGCTGCGTGGCCATGCGCTCGAGGCTGGCGCGCAGGCGGCCGATTTCGAGCTCCTGCGAAAGCAGCTCCTGCTCGGCCTGCTGCAGCAGCCTGTTGCCGGGGTCGTACTTGCGGAACACCTCCCAGAACAACGAGGACGATGCCTGCAACTGCTTGCTGCTGCGCTTCTCACCCGGATAGCCTTGGTAGATGAGCCCCGACACGCGCGCGATCTCGCGGAAGCGCCGCTGCGCGAGTTCGCTCGCGTTGAGCGACGCCAGCACTTCGTGCAGCAACGCCGCATGCGCGTCATCGCCCTCCGGCAACTTCAGCACTTGCGGCAGCAGCGCAGTCCAATCGACCTCGGTCGCGCTCAGCAGCTCGAAACCGTAGTCGTTGACTGCGATCGAGAAGGTACGCGCCTCATGCTGCGCGACGCGCCAGGCCAGCAGGCTCGCGAGCCCAAGGTGCACATGCCGGCCCGCGAACGGATAGAGGAACAGGTGCGAGCCCTCGCGCGTGCTCAAGGTCTCGGCCAACAGCGTCTGCGGCGTCGGCAGTGCCGACCACTGCTGCTGTATTTCGAGCAACGGGCGCACGCATTGCAGCTCGGGCGAGTCGTAGTGCCCCTCGCCGGCCAGCGCCAGCTGCTGCACCACCGCATCGGCCAGCGTGTTCGACAGCGGCATGCGCCCGCCGCTCCAGCGCGGCACCGCAGGGCGCTTGCCACTGGCGCGCCGTACCCAGGCCGTCATGTCGTGGATGCGCACGAGTTCGAGCAACCGGCCGCCGAACAGGAAGCAGTCGCCGGCCTTCATGCGTGCGACGAAGCTCTCTTCGACGTTGCCGATCTTCGAGCCGCCGAGGTACTGCACCGACATGCTCGCGTCGCTCACGATGGTGCCGATGTTCATGCGATGCCGCCGTGCGAGCCGCGCATCGGGCACGCGCCAGACGCCTTCTGCATCGGGCACGGCGCGCTTGTAGTCCGGATAGGCCGCGAGCGAGGGGCCGCCTTGCGAGACGAAGTCGAGGCACCACTGCCAGCTCTCGCGCGAAAGGCCTTCGTACGCGGCCGTGCCTCGCACCTCTTCGTACAGGTCGCCGGGCACGAAGCCACCGCCCAGCGCCACCGTCACCAGGTGCTGCACCAGCACGTCGAGCGGCTGGTCGGGCGAATGCCGCGCCTCGATGTGCCCCGCCGCAATGGCCGTGCGCGCTGCCGAGCCTTCCACCATCTCGACGCTGTGCGTGGGCACGAGCGTGATGCGCGACGGCCGCCCTGGCGCATGGCCCGAACGGCCCGCGCGCTGCAGCAGCCGCGCCACGCCCTTGGGCGAGCCGATCTGCAGTACGCGCTCGACCGGCAGGAAGTCCACGCCCAGGTCGAGGCTCGATGTGCAGACCACTGCCTTCAGCTCGCCGCTCTTCAGGCCCAGCTCGACCCACTCGCGCACTTCGCGGTCGAGCGAGCCGTGATGCAGCGCGATGAGGCCGGCCCATTCGGGCTTGGCTTCGAGCATCGCCTGGTACCAGATCTCGGCCTGCGAGCGTGTGTTGGTGAAGACCAGCGCAGTCTTGCTCGCGGCAATCTCGCTGATCACCTGCGGCAGCATCGTGAGGCCGAGGTGACCACCCCACGGAAAGCGCTCGGCAGTGCCAGGCAGCAGCGAATCGATGACGAGCTTCTTCGGCACCTGCCCCTGCACGAGCACGCCTTCTTCATGCCCCAGCAGCGCATGCATCGCCTCATGCAGATTGCCCAGCGTGGCCGACATGCCCCAGATCGCGAGGCCAGTGTTCCAGCGCTTCAGCCGCGCGAGCGCAAGCTGCACCTGTACGCCGCGCTTGTTGCCGAGCAGCTCGTGCCATTCGTCGACCACCGCCATCTGCACGTGGCCGAGCACCTCGCGGGCATCGGCACGCGCGAGCAGCAGCGAAAGGCTTTCGGGCGTGGTGACGAGCACCGTGGGCAGGCGCTGGTTCTGCGCGCTGCGTTCGGCAGACGTGGTGTCGCCGCTGCGCGCGCCCGCGCTCCACGGATGCACCTCGGCGCCTAGGGCTTCGAGCGGTTGCTGCAGGGCGCGCAGCGTGTCGGCCGCAAGCGCGCGCATGGGTGTGAGCCACAGCACGGTGAGCGGCGGGGCCACAGGCCGCGCGCTTGCCTTGCGAGCCTGCGAGAAGGCTTGCAGTGCGCCGAGCCACACCGCGTAGGTCTTGCCTGCACCGGTAGTGGCATGCAGCAGGCCGGACTTGCCTTCGCCGATGGCCTTCCAGACCTCGCGCTGGAACTTGAAGGGCTTCCAGCCGCGCGCAGCGAACCACACGTCGAGCGCCTGCTTGACGGCCCTTTTCATAGGGGCAACAACGCCGCCAGCGTCTGCAGGGTGTCCGCTTCTTCCACCGGCTTGTCTTCCCGCCACCGCAGCATCCGCGGAAACCGCACCGCGATGCCGCTCTTGTGCCGCGTACTGCGCGCGATGCCCTCGAAGCCCAACTCGAACACCAGTGTCGGCTTCACGCTCTTCACCGGCCCGAAGCTTTCCACCGTGGTCTTGCGGATGATCGCGTCCACGCGCGCCATCTCGGCATCAGTGAGGCCCGAGTAGGCCTTGGCGAAGGGCACGAGCTTTCGGTCTTCCTGCCCGGGCGGGCCGTCCCACACGGCGAAGGTGTAGTCGCTGAAGAGGCTCGCGCGCCGGCCGTGGCCGCGCTGCGCGTAGATCAGCACCGCATCGACGCTGAGCGGGTCGATCTTCCACTTCCACCATACGCCGACGTCCTTGGTGCGGCCCACGCCGTACTGCGCGTCGCGGCGCTTGAGCATCATGCCTTCGACGCCCATGGTGCGTGCCGCTTCGCGCTGGCGCGCGAGATCGAACCAGTCTGAGCCCGTGAGCATCGGGCTCGGCAGCAGTGAGGGACGCTGCATGCGCGTGACCAGGTCGTCGAGCAGCGTGCGGCGCTGCGACTGCGGCAGCACGCGCAGGTCGCGGCCTTCCCATTCGAGGATGTCGTAGGCCAGCAGCACCACGGGAATGTCGCGCAGCAGCTTCGCGCCCAGCGTCTTGCGGCCGATGCGCTTCTGCAGCTCGGCGAAGGGCTGCACGCGGTCGTCGCGCCACACGGCGATCTCGCCGTCCAGCACGGTGCCGTCGGGCAGGGCTTCACCGAGAGCGGCGAGCTCGGGGAAGCGCTCCGTCACCAGCTCTTCGCCACGCGACCACAGCCACACGACGCCCGCGCGCTTGATGAGCTGCGCACGGATGCCGTCCCATTTCCATTCCACGATCCAGTCGGACGGCGGGCCCAGCGCGGCGTCGAACTGCTCGAGCGGCAGGTTGAACGGATGCGCGAGGAAGAAGGGGTACGGCTGGCCGCTGGTCTTCTGCACCTGCTCGGCGCTTGACTCGGGGGCGATGAGCGTGCGGTAGTCGTCGGCCCTTGGCCGCGCGCCGATGTGCGTGTAGCCCATGAGCCGCTGCGCGACGCGCTTGGCATCGATGCCGCCGACCGCGGCGAGCGCCTGCGTGACCTGCAGTTTCGACACGCCGACACGGAACGCACCGGTGATGAGCTTGAAGTACACCAGCCGCTCTTCGGCAGCAAGCTGCCGCCATTGCGCGCGCAGGCGGTCTGCAAGCTGCTCGGGCGAGGTCTTTGCGGCTTCGCGCAGCGGCAGCAGATGCTGCTCGACCCAGTCCGCGAGGCCGAGCTCATGCGCCTCGCTCGGTGGCGGCAACAGCAGCGCAATGGTTTCGGCGAGGTCGCCCACCGCGTCGTAGCTTTCGTCGAACAGCCATTCGGGCAGGCCCGCCGCTTCCTGTGCAAGCAGGCGCAGCAGCTTGGTGGGCACGAGCTGGCGCGGCTTGCCGCCGGCGAGGAAGTAGACGGCCCATGCGGCATCGGCAGCATCTGCGTCGCGCAGGTAGCGCTGCAGTGCCGCCTGCTTGGCGAGGCTCGACGTGCTGGCGTCGAGGTCGCGGTAGAGGGCAGCGAAGGCTTTCATGCCTCTGCCTCCTGATCGTCCTCGTCGCCGTACTCGGTCTTGAAGCCTTGTGCGTCGAGGCCGATCTCGGTGAGCCATCGCACCATCACCTGCACGCTGCCATGCGTGACGAACACGCGCTCCGCGCCGGTGCCTGCAATTGCCTGCTGCAGTCCAGGCCAGTCGGCATGGTCGGACATCACGAAGCCGCGGTCCACGCCGCGCCGCCGCCGGGTGCCGCGCAGCTGCATCCACCCGCTCGCAAAGGCATCGGCGTAGTTGCCGAAGCGCTTCATCCACGGCGAGCCTTGTGCTGATGGCGGCGCGAGCACCAGCGCGCGCTTCAGCAATGCGGCATCGACGCCTTCATCGCTCACGCGCGAGGTAGGCGGCAATGCCACGCCCGCCGCCCGGTACACGGCGTTGAGCGGCTCCACCGCCCCGTGCACGACGATCGGCCCGATGCTTGCGTCCACCCCGTGCAGGATGCGCTGCGCCTTGCCGAAGGCATAGCAGAACAGCACCGACGCGCGTCCTGCTTCCGCATTGGCGCGCCACCATGCATCGATCTCCGCGAACAGCACGGCCTGCGTGGGCCAGCGGTAGATCGGCAGGCCGAAGGTCGACTCGGTGATGAAAGTGTCGCAAGGCACGGGCTCGAAGGGCGTGCAGGTGCCGTCGGGTTCGGTCTTGTAGTCGCCCGAGGCCACCCACACGCGCCCGCCGTGTTCGAGCCGCACCTGTGCCGAGCCCAGCACATGGCCGGCCGGATGCAGCGAGACGCGCACGCCGTGGTGCTCGATGGCCTCGCCGTAGGCTAGCGTCTGCAGGTCGATGTCAGGGCCGAGCCGCGTGCGCAGCGTGCCGGCGCTGTCGGTGTGGGCCAGGTAGTGCGCATGCCCGGGGCGCGCGTGGTCAGAGTGCGCGTGCGTGATGACGGCGCGCGCCACCGGCCGCCACGGGTCGATGTAGAAATCGCCGGGCGGGCAGTACAGGCCCTCGGGCCGGGCGACAACGAGGAGATCTTCTTCCTGCTTTGCGGGCATGGCACGCCATGGTAGGCGCAGCCGGGCTTGCGCAACAGGCTATGGTTTTTGCGGCCGGGTCTTCATCATGTCGAGCACGTTCATCTTCATGCCGTTGGACATGACCATGTCGCCCGGCTTCTGGTCGGCCTTGCAGGGGCCGATCCACTTCGCCTCCATGACGCTCGCGCCTTCGGCGCGGCCCATCAGCGGCGGGTTGTAGGTCGATTTGCTTTCCATGCGATAGGCGGTGCTGAAGTCGCCGCTCATCACTGCATGCGAGGTGGCGACGGTGTTGCCGATCTTGCAGACCGAGTCCATCACCAGCTTGCCGCCGTCGGCGCGCAGCTCCTGCTTGGAGCACATGTCCTTGCCCATGCCCTGGCCCATGTCGCGCAAGGCCTTGTCGCTGGCCGCGTCGATGCACTGCTGCATGGTGTGGCCGGCGCCCTTGCCCGTGGGGTCCCCGGACTGGATCTCCCACAGGCCGGGCTTGCGCGAAGGGAAATCGAGCGCGAACGCGGGACACGCGATGGCGCTGGCCGCCATGCAGGCAGCGGCGGCGGACAAACGGATCTTCATGACGGGCTCCCGCATCGGTGGACGACGATCCCCGGGTTGTACCGCGTGCACCGCGGCGGCGGAATAGCGCAATCGGCCTAAGCCGGACGCGCCTGCTGCGCCGGCGCGAGCACCGGGCCGCGCTGCCGCGTGACGACACCGAGCGCCACACCCAGCGCGAGGCCACCCAGCACGTCGATCAGCACATGCTGGCGCACCGCCATCGTCGAATAGACGATGCCCGCGGCCCAGGCCACGTTCACGACGCGAAGCCAAACCGGCGCACCCACATCGCGCAGTTGCCGCGCCAGCATGACGCAGGCGAACACCGAGAACGAGACGTGCAGCGAGGGAAAGGCGTTGCCGGCCGAGTCGACCATCTTGAGGAATTGCAGCGAGGTGCCCGGGGCCGCCTCGACCGCGAAGTTGGGAATCGCCGTGGGCATGAACCAGAACACGAGCAGCGCCAGCGCCGTCATGGCCGCGCAGCCGAAGGAGAAGCCCAGCAGCTCGCGCTTGTCCTTGGCCAGCAGCACCGGCAGCGCGATGTAGCCCCAGAGCGAGAGGTACACCGGCAGCAGCGCCGGCCAGAAGGCGATCAGCCGGTCGATGGGTGTGAGCGGCAGCACCCAGGCCTGGCCGGCGTTCTTCATGATCCAGAAGTACAGCGGGAAGAAGCCGAGGGTGGCGACCGTGTTGCCGACCAGCTTCAGGGGGAACAGCGTGATGCAGCGGCGCCAGAGGGCGGCGAGCCAGGGCTGCGTTGCCGATGAAGTGGAAGAAGCGTCGGATGCGGAGGGTGTCATGGAGGCCTGTGCAGCGCGCTGCGCGCTACCAGGGCGTCCACTTTAATTCGCTTTTCGACGAAGCCACCGTGCGTTCGATGAAGCGCACCCCACGCGCGCCGTCTTCCACGCGCGGGTAGTCGGCATCCAGCGGATCGGCCGGCTGGCCCGCGAGCCGGGCGCGGATGTCCGCAGCAACGCCTGCGTATACGTTGGCGAAGGCCTCGATGAAGCCTTCGGGATGCCCCGCCGGCAGCCGGCTTGCGCGCCGCGCCGATTCGCACAGCCACGCCGCGCCACGCGTCAACACGCGCAGGGGCCCGTCATGCGGCAGGTGCACCAGCCGGCTCGGCTGCTCCTGGCGCCATTCGAGCGTGCCCAGCGTGCCCGACACGCGCAGGCGCAGGTCGTTCTCCAGGCCGGTGTTGATCTGCGAAGCGATGAGCACACCGCGCGCGCCGCCCTTGAAACGCAGCAGCAGGCTGCCGTCGTCGTCGAGCATGCGGCCCGGCACCAGCGCCCCGAGGTCGGCGCACAGGCTTTCGATCTGCAGTCCGGTGACTGTGGCCACGAGGTTCTCGGCATGCGAGCCGATGTCGCCGATGGCGCCGGCCGCGCCGCTGCGTGCGGGGTCGGTGCGCCAGTCAGCCTGCTTGTTGGTGCCGCCTTCGACATGGCTTGCGAGCCAGCCCTGGTTGTATTCGACGACGACCTTGCGCACCTCGCCGATCTGGCCCGAGCGCACCATCTCGCGCGCCTGCCGCACCATCGGATAGCCGGTGTAGTTGTAGGTGACGCCGAACACCGTGCCCTGCTTCGCCACGGTCGCAACCAGCGCGTCGGCCTGCTCGCGCGTGTGCACCAGCGGCTTGTCGCAGACCACGTGGAAGCCCGCTTCGGCAAAGGCCTGCGCCACCGGAAAATGCACGTGGTTGGGCGTGACGATCGACACGAAGTCGATGCGCTCGCCCTCCGGGCGCTTCAGCTCGTCGGCCAGCAGCGCCTGCCAATCGCCGTGGTTGCGGTCGTCGGCCAGGCCGAGGTCGCGGCCCGAGGCGCGCGCCTTGTCCGGGCTCGACGACAGCGCGCCGGCCACGAGCTCGATCTGGCCGTCGAGCGCCATGGCCTTGCGGTGCACGCCGCCGATGAAGGCGTCGCGGCCGCCGCCGACCATGGCGTAGCGGAGCTTGCGTGAAGCGATCTCGGTCACCTTAGAAAGGCGAGTTGGGGTGGTAGAAGTCCTTGGCGTTCTCTTTGGTGATCAGCACCGAAGGAATGATCGTCGTCGCCGGCAGCTTCTCGCCCTTCAGGCGCGCCTCGGCCGTCAGCTTGATCGCGTCGTAGATGAACTTCGGCGAGTAGCTCACATCGGCGGTGATGCGCTTGTCCTTGCCGTCCATGATGGTCTTGACCATGCCCTTGGCGCCCGCGCCGCCGAAGATGATCTTGATGTCGTCGCGCTTGGCCTGCTCGATGGCCTTGAGCACGCCCACGGCCATGTCGTCGTCGGCGGCCCAGATGGCATCGATGCTCTTGAAGCGCGTCAGGTAGTCCTGCGTGACCTTGAAGGCGTCGTCGCGGTTCCAGTTGGCGTACTTGGCGTCGAGCAGCTTGATGTCGGGACTACCCTTGAGCACTGCATTGAAGGCGTCCATGCGTTCGTTGTCGAGCGTGGTCGCAATGCCGCGCAGCGCCACCACGTTGCCCTTGCCGCCCAGCTGCTTCACGATGTACTCGGCCGGGATCTTGCCGAAGGCCGTGTTGTCGCCGGCAACGTACGCATCTTGTGCGCTGGTGTCGGTGAGGCCGCGGTCCACCACGGTCACGTAGGCGCCCTTGGCCTTGACCTGCGCAACCGGCTTGGTCAGCGCGGCGGATTCGAAGGGGAACACGACCAGCGCGTTGATCTTGGTGACGGTCGACAGGTCTTGCAGCTGGTTGGCCTGCTCGGGCGCGTTGGCCGCCGTCTTGATCGTGATCTTCAGGTCCTTGTGTTCCTTCTCCAGGTCTTTCTTCGCCTGGTTGGCCCAGTAGTTGATGCCGCCCATGAAGCTGTGCGTGGCCGCGGGAATCGAAACGCCAAGGTTGACCTTTTCCGCGGCAAGCGCGGGCAGGCTGGCGAACGCTGCGGCGGCAACTGCCGTGAGTGCGAGGCGTCGGGTGAAAGTCGTCATGCTGGGTGTCTCCTTGTGGTTGATGGAACGAACGGGAAAGGGATTAGCGGTGGCCTCGCTGGAGGAACGCGACGATGATGATCACGAAGCCCTGCACCGCAGCGTTCAGGTACACGCTGATGATGCTGGTGAGGTTCAGGATGTTGCTGATGACCGAGAGCAGGATCGCGCCCACCACGGTGCCGGTGATGCTGCCCGCGCCGCCCTTGAGCGCGGTGCCGCCGACGATCACCGCGGCAATGGCTTCGAGCTCCCACAGCAGGCCGGTGGTCGGCGAGGCCGAGCCCAGGCGCGGCACGTACAGCAGCGTGGCAATGCCTACGCACACGCCGAGCAGCACGTAGGTGAGGATCTTCACGCGGTCGACGTCGACTGCCGCGTAACGCGCCACCTGTTCGTTCGAGCCGATGGCCTGTACGTAGCGCCCATACGCTGTGCGATTGAGGATGATGCCGCCGATGACCGCGACGATCACGAAAACCCACACCGGCACCGGAATGCCCGCGAGGCTCGCGTAGTACACCGGCGCGTAGAGGTCCGACAGGTCGTTGTCGAGCGTGAGCGCGCCGCCGTCGGCAAAGTACGTGAGGTATGCGCGGAAGATGCCGAGCGTGCCCAGCGTCACGATGAAGGGCTCGATGCGCCCCTTGGTGATGAGCAGGCCATGCGCGAGCCCGAACACCGCACCGAGCACCACCGCCAGTACAGCGCCCATCACCACCGCGAGCAGCGGCGAGCCCGAGGCCGGGCCGGCCCAGTTGATGAACATGATCACGCTGCCCGCGATGAGTGCGGCCATCGAGCCCACCGACAGGTCGATGCCGCCGGAGATGATCACGAAGCACATGCCCACCGCGATGATGCCGATGAAGGCCGTGCGCGTGAGCACGTTCATCGCGTTGTCGAGGGTCGCGAAGTCGCCGTTCAGCAGCGTGCCGGCAATGCACAGCAGCACGAGGCCGATGACCGGGCCGAGCCCGTGCAGGCGCTGCACCCAGCCCGGCTTGGCCTCGCTGCGGTGCTGCTGCTGCGCGGCTTCAAGCGTCTGCGGTGGTGTTGGCTGTTCCGGTGGCATGAGCGATGAGCTCCTCTTCAGTCAGATGGTCCGCGTCGAGCGTGGCAACGAGACGGCCCGCGCGCATCACCGCGACGCGGTGGCACAGGCCGATCAGCTCCATCAGCTCCGACGAGACGACGATCACCGCGAGCCCTTCGCGGGCGAGTCGCTGGATCAGGAAATAGATGTCGCGCTTGGCGCCCACGTCGACGCCGCGCGTGGGCTCGTCAAGCACCACTACCTTGGGCTGCGGCTGAAGCACCTTGGCGAGCGCGAGCTTCTGCTGGTTGCCGCCCGAGAGCGACGATGCCTTGACGTCGAGCGAGCCGGTGCGAATGCCGTAGTCTTTCACCGCCCCGGCCAAGGCGCCGCGTTCGGCCTCGGGCTTGAGCCAGGGCTGGGCATAGCGTTCGAGCGCCATCAGCGTGAGGTTCTGGCGCAGGCCGAAGTTGACGTGCAGGCCCTTGCCCTTGCGGTCTTCGCTGAGGTAGGTGAGGCCGTGCTTGGCGGCATCGCGCGGGTTGCGCCAGCCCTTGTCGTGGGGCACGGGCTTGCCGAGCATCTCTACGCTGCCGCTCGCGGGGCGCAGGCCGAGCAGGCCTTCGAAGAGTTCGGTGCGGCCCGCGCCGACGAGGCCCGCGAAGCCGAGGATCTCGCCGGGGCGCACTTCGAAGCTCGCGTCCTGCGCCCAGCCGGGCACGCTGAAGTTGCGTACGCGCATGGCGGGCGCGTCGGCGGCGACGACCACGTCGCGCGGCGGGTAGAGGTCGGCCAGTTCGCGGCCCACCATGAGGTTGGCCATCTGCTGGCGCGTGACCTCGGACGTCGGCGCACGCGCGACGAAGCGGCCGTCGCGCATGACGATGACTTCGTCCGTCACCTGCTCCACTTCGTCGAGCTTGTGCGAGATGTAGACGATGGTGACGCCATCGGCGCGCAGCTGGGCGATGAGCTTGAACAGGCGCTCGGTCTCGCCCGGCGTCAGAGTGGCCGTGGGCTCGTCCATGATGAGCAGGCGTGCGCGGCGAGCGATGGCTTTCGCGATCTCGACGAGCTGCTTCTCGGCGACGATGAACTTTCGCACCTTGGTGCGGGGGTCGATGTTCAGGCCCACTGCTGCAAGTGCGGTGGCGGCGTCGCGCTCCATCGAGGCGTCGTCGAGCAGCCAGCCCTTTTTCTTCTCGTGGCCGAGGAAGATGTTCTGCGCCACGCTCAGGTCTTCGGCGAGATTGAACTCCTGGTGGATCAGCACGATGCCCAGTGCTTCGGCATCGCGCGAGCTCGCGAACTGCTGCGGCTGTCCGTTGACGCGCAGCGTGCCTCCGCTCAGCGGCTCGTAGCCGGCCAGGATCTTCATCAGCGTGGACTTGCCTGCGCCGTTCTCGCCGAGCAGGCCGTAGACGTGGCCGGGCGCGAGCGCAAAGCTCACGCCGTGCAGCACCTGCACGGGGCCGAATGCCTTGACCACGCCATCGAACTCGACAGCGACACTGCCCTTGATGTTCTCGGCCGCGTTCATGGCGCCACTCCCCGGGCCTTCAGGGTCTCTTGCATCGCGAGCACGCCGGCGCCGATCAGGCCGCCCTGCATGCCCAACGGCGTGTACTGGATTTCCAGATGTCGCGTGGAGAGCGCCAGTGAGCGCTGGTACACGCTCTGCCGCACGGCCGCAAGAAACAGCGGGCCGATGCGCGTGATGCCGCCGCCGATGAACACATGCGACGGATTGAAGAAGTTGACGACCGAGGCGAGCATCTGCCCGATCAGGCTGCCCGCGCGCTGGATGATGGCGTTAGCGGCCGTGTCGCCGCCGCGGCTGGCCTGGCCCACATCGATGGCGTCGATGCGCCCGTGCACGCGCAGGCACTCGGCCAGCGTCGCGCTCTCGCCGGCCTCGGCCGCCTGCATCGCCATGCGCGTGATCGCGGGGCCGGCGGCCATGGCCTCGACACAGCCGAGGTTGCCGCAGTGGCAGCGGGGGCCTTCCTGGTCGACGCAGATGTGGCCCACGTCACCGGCCGAGCCTGCGGCGCCGCGGTATACCTCGCCGTGGCAGACGATGCCGCAGCCGATTCCGGTGCCGATCTTGATGACGAGGAAGTTGGTCAGCGAGCGCTTGAGGCGCCACAGTTCGCCGAGCGCCATGAGGTTCACGTCGTTGTCGACGAAGACGGGCGCCGCGTAGTCCTCGCGCAGGTAGTCGCGGATGGAGAAGCTGTCCCACGCGGGCATCAGCGGCGGGTTCACGAGCTGGCCGATCTCGAAGTTGACGGGGCCGGGCACGCCGATGCCGATGCCGAGCACGTCCTTGGCGCTCGCGTTGCAGCGGGCCAGCAGTTCGCGCATGAGCGTGCGCACGCGGGCCAGCACCACGGCCGGGCCTTCGCGCACGTCGGCCGGTTCGTCGTGCTGCGCGAGCACGGTGAGATCGGGCCGAAGCACGGCCACGTCGAGGCTGGTGGCGCCGATGTCGATGCCGACGAGCACGCCAAGGCCGGCATGCAGTTGGAGGTTTTCCGCGCGGCGACCGCCTGAGGAACGTTGCAGGCCGGCTTCGGCGAGCAGGCCCTGGTCGACGAGGCCGGCGATCAGCCCGTTGGCTTTGCTCTTGGAAAAGCCGAGTTGCTCGGCCATGGCGTGGCGCGAGCCGCCGGCCGACCAGAAGGTCGTTTCCAGCAGCCGCATCTCGTCCGCAGTGATGCCACTCCAGGGTGCCACGCGCTTTGTCTCCGGTGTTCTTTTGCTTTGCGCCCGCAGCCCCGGCTGCTGGACGAAGGTGAATACTAGGCGGCGCTCTTCAGCCAGACAAGGCCGAACTTCGACCATGTTTCAGCCAAAGATGATCGAGCGAAAGCGTACGGACGCAAAAAAGCCGCCCGAAGGCGGCTTCTTGTCGGAGCAATCGGGAAGACCGATTACTTCTTCTGGCGGTACTTGCGCAGTGCCGCGATCTGGGCGGCCATCACGGCCAGCTCGGACTGAGCCATCGCGATGTCGATGTCGCTCTTCGCGTTCTTCAGCGCTTCCTCGGCGGCGGCCTTGGCCTGGTTGGCCTTCTCGTCATCGAGGTCCTTGCCGCGGATCGCGGTGTCGGACAGCACGGTGACGGCGTTGGGCTGCACTTCGAGAATGCCGCCGGCCACGAAGACGAACTCTTCCTTGCCGTCGGCCGTTTCGATGCGCACGGCGCCGGGGCGGATGCGCGTGATCAGCGGAGTGTGGCGCGGATAGATGCCGAGCTCACCGGCTTCACCGGGCAGCGCGACGAACCTGGCTTCGCCCGAGAAGATCGACTCTTCCGCGCTGACCACGTCGACGTGAATGGTGTTTGCCATCTGAGTTCCTATGCCGCCTTAAGCGACCTTCTTGGCTTTTTCGAACGCTTCGTCGATGGTGCCCACCATGTAGAACGCTTGTTCCGGCAGGTGGTCGGCTTCGCCGTTCACGATCATCTTGAAACCACGGATGGTTTCGGCCAGCGGCACGTACTTGCCGGGCGAGCCCGTGAACACTTCGGCCACGTGGAACGGCTGCGACAGGAAACGCTGGATCTTGCGGGCGCGGGCCACTGCCAGCTTGTCGTCGGGAGCCAGTTCGTCCATGCCCAGAATGGCGATGATGTCGCGCAGTTCCTTGTAGCGCTGCAGCGTGCCTTGCACGGCGCGGGCCACGTTGTAGTGCTCTTCGCCGACCACGTTCGGGTCGAGCTGGCGCGAGGTCGAGTCCAGCGGGTCCACGGCGGGGTAGATGCCGAGCGAGGCGATGTCGCGCGACAGCACCACGGTCGAGTCCAAGTGAGCGAAGGTCGTGGCGGGCGACGGGTCGGTCAAGTCGTCGGCGGGGACGTACACGGCCTGGATCGAGGTGATCGAGCCGACCTTGGTCGACGTGATCCGCTCTTGCAGGCGGCCCATTTCTTCAGCCAGCGTCGGCTGGTAGCCCACGGCGGAAGGCATGCGGCCCAGCAGAGCCGACACTTCGGTACCGGCCAGCGTGTAGCGGTAGATGTTGTCCACGAAGAACAGAACGTCACGGCCTTCGTCGCGGAACGACTCGGCGATGGTCAGGCCGGTCAGCGCCACGCGCAGACGGTTGCCCGGGGGTTCGTTCATCTGGCCGTAGACCATGGCCACCTTCGAGTCCTCGAGCTTCTCGAGGTTCACGACGCCGGAGTCGGCCATCTCGTGATAGAAGTCGTTGCCTTCGCGGGTACGTTCACCCACACCGGCGAACACCGACAGACCCGAGTGAGCCTTGGCGATGTTGTTGATGAGTTCCATCATGTTCACGGTCTTGCCCACGCCGGCGCCGCCGAACAGGCCCACCTTGCCGCCCTTGGCGAACGGGCACACCAGGTCGATCACCTTGATGCCGGTTTCCAGCAGGTCTTGCGAGGGCGACAGTTCGTCGTACGCGGGAGCCTTGCGGTGGATGGAAGCGGTGAGCTCCTGGCCCACTTCGCCGCGCTCGTCGATCGGACGGCCGAGCACGTCCATGATGCGGCCGAGCGTGGCCTTGCCGACCGGCACGGTGATGGGTGCACCGGTGTTGGTCACGATCAGACCGCGGCGCAGGCCGTCGGACGAACCCAGTGCAATGGTGCGCACCACGCCGTCGCCGAGCAGCTGCTGAACTTCGAGGGTCAGCCCGCCGCCTTCGAATTTCAAGGCGTCGTACACCTTGGGCATCTGGTCACGCGGGAACTCCACGTCGACCACGGCGCCGATACATTGGACAATTTTTCCTTCAGCCATGGCGTTTCCTTCTGGATGGATCTCAATAAATTTGCGACAGGTTCTTGCAGAAGCGTCCTGGTGCCAAAACGGGCCGCTTTTGCAAGAATGCCGGACGGGCCGGCACCCTTGAATCTCTACTTCTTCTCGTCAGTTCATCAGCACTTCATGGCCGTCGCTTGCGCAGCGAAAGCGTCCGAAGCAGCCTTGCAGGCCTGGCCCAACGCGGCCTTGTCGGCGCCCATCGAAGCCCAGGTGGCCTTCGTCTGGTCGAGACTGGCCTTCATCGCGTCAGCAGCGGCGCCGCTTTGCGAACCCACGCAGGTTTGCACCTTGGCCAGGTAGTCGTTGCACTCCTGCGGCAGGTCGGCGGCCGATGCCGTCGGGGCTGCAGCGGGAGCAGCCGGCGCTGCTGCGGGAGCGGGGGCAGGAGCCGGAGCGGCGGGTGCAGCAGCGGGAGCCGGTGCAGGCGCGGGCGCCTCTTCCTTCTTGGAGCAAGCAGTCAGAGCGGCAGCAATAGCCACCAGAGCAAGAATCTTCTTCATTTTGCGCAGAGTCCCCTTAAATAAAGGCCTTGGGTTACCGGGCGCGCAGAGCGCATCCGATCAGCAACGCGGCCTGTTGCATTGCCTCAATCAAACGCCTGCGGCCGCGGCCGCGCCGGACACGATTTCGGACAGCTCTTTGGTGATGCCTGCCTGACGGGTCTTGTTGTAGACCAGCTTCAGTTCGCTGATCACGTTACCCGCGTTGTCGGTCGCAGCCTTCATGGCCACCATGCGCGCCGAGTGCTCGGACGCCATGTTTTCGGCCACGGCCTGGTACACCAGCGATTCCACGTAGCGCACCAGCAGCTCGTCGATCACGCTTTGCGCGTCGGGTTCGTAGATGTAGTCCCACGAATGATGGCCCGACTCGGTTTGCAGCGTCTCGGCCTTCAGCGGCAGCAGTTGCTCCACCATCGGCTCTTGCTTGATGGTGTTGATGAACTTCGTGTAGCACAGGTACACCGCCGACAGCTTGCCTTCGGCATAGGCGTCCAGCAGCGTCTTGACCGGCCCGATGAGCTTGTCCAGATGCGGCGTGTCGCCCAGCTGCGTCACATGGGCCACCACACGGGCGCCGATGCGGTTCAGGAAACCCAGGCCCTTGTTGCCGATGGCGACCGACTCGACCACGTTGCCCGCTGCCTGCGCTTCGCGCAGCTTGCCGGTGACGGCACGCAGCAGGTTGGTGTTCAAGCCGCCGCACAGGCCCTTGTCGCTGGTCACGATGATGAAGCCGACGCCCTTGGCATCGGTCGTCTTCATGAACGCGTGGGTGTACTCCGGGTTCGCCTTGCCGAGGTTGGCTGCGATGTTGCGGATCTTTTCGCTGTAGGGGCGAGCGGCGCGCATGCGTTCCTGCGCCTTGCGCATCTTGGAAACCGAGACCATTTCCATGGCCTTGGTGATCTTCTTGGTGTTTTCCACCGATTTGATCTTGCCGCGGATTTCCTTACCAGCTGCCATGAGAGCTCCTTCTTGCGTCGATCAAGGGGTCGATCAGGCGAACGACTTCTTGAACGCGGTGACGGCTGCCAGCAATTCGGCTTCCGCTTCCTTGTCGAGCGCCTTGGCCTTCTCGATCTTGTCGAGCAGCGGGGCGTGGCTGGACTTCAGGAACTGGTGCAGGCCATGTTCGAACGGCAGCACCTTCTTGATTTCGAGGTCGTCCATGAAGCCCTTGTTCACGGCGAACAGCGACGCGCCCATCAGCGAGATCGGCAGCGGGCTGTACTGTGCCTGCTTCAGCAGTTCGGTCACGCGGGCACCGCGGTCGAGCTGCTTGCGGGTGGCTTCGTCCAGGTCGGAAGCGAACTGCGCGAACGCAGCCAGTTCACGGTACTGCGCCAGGTCGGTACGGATACCGCCGGACAGGCCCTTGATGATCTTCGTCTGAGCCGACGAACCCACGCGCGACACCGAGATACCGGCGTTGATGGCGGGGCGGATACCTGCGTTGAACAGGTTGGTTTCCAGGAAGATCTGGCCGTCGGTGATCGAGATCACGTTGGTCGGCACGAAAGCGGACACGTCGCCGGCTTGCGTTTCGATGATCGGCAGTGCGGTCAGCGAACCGGTCTTGCCCTTGACTTCACCCTTGGTGAAGGCTTCGACGTAGTCGGCGTTCACGCGGGCTGCGCGCTCGAGCAGACGGCTGTGGAGATAGAACACGTCGCCGGGGTAGGCTTCGCGGCCCGGCGGGCGGCGCAGCAGCAGCGAGACCTGGCGGTAGGCAACGGCCTGCTTGGACAGGTCGTCATAGACGATCAGGGCGTCTTCGCCGCGGTCGCGGAAGTACTCGCCCATCGTGCAGCCCGAGTAGGCCGACACGTATTGCATGGCAGCCGATTCCGAAGCGGAAGCCGCAACCACGATCGTGTAGTCCATGGCACCGGCTTGTTCCAGTGCGCGCACCACGTTCTTGATCGACGAAGCCTTCTGGCCGATCGCAACGTAGACGCAGGTCATGTTCTGACCCTTCTGGTTGATGATCGCGTCGATGGCCACTGCCGTCTTGCCGGTCTGGCGGTCGCCGATGATCAGCTCGCGCTGGCCACGGCCGACGGGCACCATCGAGTCGATGGACTTCAGGCCGGTCTGCATCGGCTGGTCGACCGACTTGCGGGCGATCACGCCCGGCGCGACCTTTTCGATCACGTCGGTCATCTTGGCGTTGATCGGACCCTTGCCGTCGATCGGCTGGCCCAGTGCGTTCACCACGCGGCCGATGAGCTCGGGGCCCACGGGCACTTCCAGGATGCGGCCCGTGCACTTGACGGTGTCGCCTTCGGAGATGTGCTCGTACTCGCCCAGAATCACGGCGCCGACCGAGTCGCGCTCGAGGTTCAGCGCCAGGCCGAACGACGGCGTGCCGTCTGCCGTGGGCGGGAATTCGAGCATTTCGCCCTGCATCGCGTCGGACAGGCCGTGCACGCGCACGATGCCGTCCGTCACCGACACCACGGTGCCTTCGTTACGGATGTTGGCGCTGACCCCGAGGCCCTCGATGCGGCTCTTGATCAGTTCGGAAATTTCTGCGGGATTGAGTTGCATGACTCTTTCCTTCTTTCTTTGAGGCTACAAGTAGAGGGCTGGAAACCGTCAGGCTGCCAGCGCAACTTTCATTTGTTCAAGGCGCGCTTTGACGGAGGTGTCGAGCACCTCGTCGCCGACCACCACACGAATGCCACCGATCAGTTCCGGCTCTTGCTGGACCGTGACCTGGAGCTTGCGACCGAAACGCTTTTCGAGCGCGGCCGACACATTGGCCAGCGCAGCGCCGTCGATCGGGAAGGCGCTGTAGACCACGGCGTCGGACAAACCGCTCTTCGCGTTGGCCAGTGCCCGGAACTGCTTCGCAATTTCCGGCAGCACCGAAAAGCGCCCGTTCTCGAGGAGCGCACCCAGGAAGTTCTGGGCATGAGCGGCCAACGGTGCACCGAATGCACCGGCGACCACGCCGATCACCTGTTCGGCCGTGGCCTTCGGGTTGTCGGCGAACTGCTGGAGCTCCGGATTGGCCGCGATGGCGGCAATCTTTTCGAGCCAGGCGCTGGTTCCGGCGACGTCGGACGACGACGCCTTGAAGAGCGCCTCGGCGTAGGGGCGTGCAATGGTGGCGAGTTCTGCCATGGCTTCTATCAGAGTTCGGTCTGCAGACGGGCGAGCAAATCGGCGTGAACGCCTGCATTCACTTCCTTGCGCAGAATCTGCTCTGCGCCCTTGACGGCCAGTGCGGCAACCTGCTCGCGCAGTGCTTCACGGGCCTTCAGTGCCTGCTGGTCGGCTTCGACGCGTGCGGCTGCAACGATCTTGTTGCCTTCCTCGGTCGCGCGGGCCTTGGCCTCTTCAACGATGGCCTGGGCGCGACGTTCGGCGTCGGCAAGACGTTGTGCGGACTCGTTGCGTGCCTGACCCAGCTCGGCTTCCACGCGCTTGTTGGCGGCGGACAGCTCGGACTTGGCCTTGTCGGCGGCAGCGAGGCCTTCGGCGATCTTCGCAGCGCGGTCGTCCAGCGCTTTCGCGATCGGCGGCCACACGTACTTCATCGTGAACCCGACCAGGATCAGGAACACGATCATCTGAACGATCAGGGTACCGGTAATGCTCACTTTTCACCCTCTCTTTGGGATTGAATCGAAGCCATTCGCTAGACGCCAGAGGACTAGGGAACGACGACGCAGGTCCGACGAGAAAGACTTACTTCGGCAGGTTGGCGATCTGAGCCAGGAACGGGTTGGCCGTTGCGAACCACAGAGCGATACCGGTGCCGATAATGAAAGCGGCGTCGATCAGACCAGCCAGCAGGAACATCTTGGTTTGAAGTTCACCCATGAGCTCAGGCTGACGTGCGGCCGACTCGAGGTACTTGCTGCCCATGATACCGATGCCGATACATGCGCCCACAGCGCCCAGACCGATGATCAGGCCGGCGGCCAGTGCAACAAAGCTAATAACTTCCATGATGACTCCTAGAGGACTTTGGTTGAAGAGAAAACAAAAAACAGAAACGAAAACTGATGATCAGTGGTGATCGTGGGCCTGGCCGATATAGACCAGCGTCAGCATCATGAACACGAAGGCTTGCAGCGTGATGATCAGGATGTGGAAGATGGCCCAGGCCGTGCCCGCGATGATGTGGCCGATGGCCAGGCCGATGCCGGTGGCCGACATGGACCAGGCACCGCCCATCAGGGCGATCAGCAGGAAGATCAGTTCACCGGCGTACATGTTGCCGAACAACCGCATGCCGTGCGAGACCGTCTTGGCGACGAACTCGATCATCTGCATGGCGAAGTTGAAGGGGTACAGCGCCCAGTGGTTGCCGAAGGGTGCGGTGAACAGCTCGTGGATCCAGCCGCCGGCGCCCTTGATCTTGATGTTGTAGTAGATGCAGATCAGCAGCACTGCCACCGACATGCCCATGGTCACCGAGAGGTCGGCGGTGGGCACGACGCGCAGGTAGGCGTGGTGCGGGTCTTCGCCGGCGATGTGGAAGATCTTGGCCCAGATTGCCGGGAACAAATCGACCGGGAACAGGTCCATTGCGTTCAGCAGGAAGATCCACACGAAGATCGTGAGGGCCAGCGGTGCGACGAACTTGCGGCTCGTGGCGTTGTGGACGATGCCCTTGGCCTGCTGGTCGACCATTTCGACGAGCAGTTCGACAGCCGCTTGAAAACGGCCGGGAACACCCGAAGTGGCCTTGCGGGCAGCCAGCCAGAGCAGCCAGCAACCCAGGATGCCGAGCGTGATCGAGAAAAAGAGCGAGTCGAAATTGAAAACCGAGAAGTCAGCAACACCTCCGGGCTTGGAGCTTTGCAGGTGCGTCAAGTGGTGAACGATGTATTCACCCGCGGTCTGACCATGTTCCGCAGCGTTTTCAGCAGCCATTCCGTTACTCGTCTCTCTGTTGCCGGCGCCGGGGCGAGAACATCACCGCCAACCAGGCCGCCTTCATTGTCACCACCAGGCCGATCAGCATTGCTGGCCAGCTCAGCGCCGTTATCAGCCTTGGCGCGGCGATCAGCATCGCCACGGACAAGGCCATCTTGACCATTTCCCACAGGAAGAATCCGAACACCGCAGTGCCCGGATTCAAGGAAGAAAACCGACCGGTCAGCCCGCGTGCGAAAACCGCCGATGGAACAACCACCGCGATCGCACCGTAAGCGGCGGACCAACCCAGATTTTGCCTCCCCGTCAGTCCCCAGGCGGCCAGAGCCACCACCAGACCGACAACCAACTGACCCGCGATCACCCGCCATGGGGAGACCGAAGGGTTCTTTGCTCGCAGTTCACGCGCCTCATCGGCGGTCAACGGCTTGAATTCTGCATCGAGGTCTTCAGCGACCTCCGAGTCTTGACGGGCGATTGTTTTCATTTCGAATGAAGCCCGGATGACGACCCAGAATTTCTACAAAGCCATTGATTATAAGTAAAAACCCAGCCGGTCCCGCCACCCCGCGCTGTCGCGCATGCAAATCGACGCTGCATTCCCTGACGCGAACCCGACGCGGCGCACACAACCATAATTCCTTCATGCACCCTATCACCGACGCCCTGCCTGCCACGCTTTGTTACCTCGACGGCGAGTACACCGCCCTGCGCGACGCGAAGATCAGCGTCCTCGACCGTGGCTTCATTTTCGGCGACGGCATCTACGAATACGTCCCCGTCTACTTCGGCCAGCCCTTTTGCTTCGAGGAGCACATGGCCCGCCTCGACCGCTCGCTCGCCGAGCTGCAAATAGAGAACCCGCTTTCGCTCGAGCAATGGCGCGAGATCGTGATGCGCCTGGTCGAGCCCGGCGGCGACGAACCCCAGTCAGTGTACTTTCAGGTGACGCGCGGCGTGGCACCACGCGACCACGCGATGGTGCGCGGCCTGCGCCCGACGGTGTTCGTGATGGTGAACCCGCTGCCACCCATCTCCGACGCCATCCGCGCCAAGGGCGTGGCCTGCGTCACCGCGGCCGACTTCCGCTGGCAGAAGGCCCACATCAAGAGCACCAGCCTGCTGGGCGCCGTGCTCGCGCGGCAGATCAGCGTGGAAGCCGGTGCGGCCGAGACCATCATGTTCCGCGACGAATGGCTCAGCGAAGCCTCGTCGAGCAATGTGTGGATCGTGAAGGACGGCAAGCTGATGGGCCCGCCCAAGAACAACCTCGTGCTGACCGGCATCCGCTACAGCCTGTTCGAACGCCTGTGCAAGGCGCATGGCATTCCCTTTGCGCTGCGCCCCATCTCGCGCGAAGAGGTGTTCGCCGCCGACGAGCTGCTGATCTCCTCGGCCAGCAAGGAGCTGCTGCCCGTCGTCACGCTCGACGGCCAACCTATTGGCAACGGCCGCCCCGGCCCCATCTACAAGAGCTTGTACGCGGCCTACCAGCAGGCCAAGCAACACAACGCACAGAAGCACGGAGCCCTGGCATGACCGACAACACGACTACCACCGACACCAACGCGATCCCCGACCCGCGCAAGGAGTCGCTGATCGAGTACCCCTCGCAGTTTCCGATCAAGGTGATGGGCGCCAAGGTCGACGGCTTCGTGCATGCCGTCACGCAGATCGCCGAGCAATTCGACCCGACCTTCGACGCCACCACCGTCGAGCTGCGCGACAGCAAGGCCGGCAACTACCTCGGCGTGACCATCACCGTCACGGCCACCAGCCGCGAACAGCTCGACGACCTGTATCGCGCGCTGTCCGCGCACCCGATGGTCAAGGTCGTGCTTTGACCCACAAGCGGCCCGCGCGGCGGACCACGCCATGACAGACACCGCCACCGTTCCCGCCACCGTTCCCGCCATCGAGCTGCATCCGCTGGGCCGCGTCGACTACGCCGATACCTTCGCAGCAATGAAGCAGTTCACGCTGGAACGCACGCCCGACACACCCGATGCGCTATGGATTTGCGAGCACGCTCCGGTGTTCACGCAAGGCATCGCGGGCAAGCAGGACCACATCCTGAACCCTGGCGCGATCCCCATCGTGCAGACCGACCGCGGCGGACAGGTCACCTTCCATGGCCCCGGCCAAGTCGTGGCCTACCCGCTGATCGACCTGCGCCGGGCGGGCTACTTCGTCAAGGAATACGTCTACCGCATCGAGGAATCGGTGCTGCGCACGCTCGCCCATTTCGGCGTGACCGGCCAACGCGTGCCCGGCGCGCCGGGCATCTACGTGCGCCTGGACGACCCGTTCTCGCACGCCGCGCTGACCGGCCCGATGCCCGCCGCCGACCCGTTCCGCGGCCTCGGAAAGATCGCGGCGCTGGGCATCAAGGTGAGCCGCCACGCCACCTACCACGGCGTGGCGCTCAACGTACAGATGGACCTCGAACCCTTCTCCCGCATCAACCCTTGCGGCTATGCAGGGCTGCAAACGGTCGACCTTTCTACAATCGGCATCCAAACCACATGGGAAGAAGCCGCCACGGTGCTGAGCCAGAAGCTCTCCACTTTCCTGGCGCCTTGACACACCAATGAGCACCACAGAAGTCGTCCGCGACGCCCAGAGCGCCGAAAACTACAACCCCCTGGCCAAGCAGAAAGCGGCGGCCAAGCTCTCGCGCATTCCCGTCAAGGTGGTGCAGGCCGGCGAAGTGCTCAAGAAGCCCGAGTGGATCCGCGTCAAGGCCGGCAGCCCCACCACGCGCTTCTACGAAATCAAGCAGATCCTGCGCGAGAGCAACCTGCACACCGTCTGCGAAGAGGCTTCGTGCCCGAACATCGGCGAATGCTTCGGCAACGGCACCGCCACCTTCATGATCATGGGCGACAAGTGCACGCGCCGCTGCCCGTTCTGCGACGTGGGCCACGGCCGCCCCGACCCGCTCGACAAGGACGAGCCGCTCAACCTCGCCAAGACCATCGCCAAGCTGCGCCTGAAGTACGTGGTGATCACCAGTGTCGACCGCGACGACCTGCGCGACGGCGGCAGCCAGCACTTCGTCGACTGCATCAAGAACATCCGCGAGCTCTCGCCGATGACGCAGATCGAGATCCTGGTGCCCGACTTCCGCGGCCGCGACGACCGCGCCCTCGAGATCCTCAAGGCCGCCCCGCCGGACGTGATGAACCACAACCTCGAAACCGCGCCGCGCCTCTACAAGGAAGCGCGCCCCGGCAGCGACTACCAGTTCAGCCTGAACCTGCTGAAGAAGTTCAAGGCGCTCCACCCCAACGTGCCGACCAAGAGCGGCATCATGGTCGGCCTGGGCGAGACCGACGAAGAAATCCTGCAGGTCATGCGCGACATGCGCGCCCACGACATCGACATGCTGACCATCGGCCAGTACCTGTCGCCGTCGGGCTCGCACCTGCCGGTGCGCCGCTACGTGCACCCCGACACCTTCAAGATGTTCGAGGAAGAGGCCTACAAGATGGGCTTCAGCCATGCAGCGGTGGGTGCGATGGTGCGGTCCAGCTATCACGCAGACCAGCAGGCAGGACACGTTCTGGCCGGCGCGCCGTCGCTCGATTGAACAACGACACGGCGACGGCCCCCACACCGGACGCGCCGCAGTCCGGCAAACCCCTGCACATCCTGCTGGCGATGTGCTACCTGCTGCATCGCACAGGCGCCGAAATGTTCACCCGCGACCTGGCGATGTGGCTGCGCCGTCGCGGACACGCCGTCACCATCTTCGCGACGGCCTTCGGCGACATGGCGAACGAATTGCGCTTCGCCTCCATCGCCTGTGTCACCGACCTGGCCGACATGGCTGCGCGGCCGGACGTGATCGTCGGCAACACGCACCACGAGACGGTTCGCGCGCTGCTGCATTTCCACGACGTGCCGGTCCTCACGATATGCCATGACCGCAGCGACGATCACGGGCGCCCGGCGCAGTTCGCACAGGTCGTGTGCCATGTGGCCGTCGACGAGAACTGCGCGCAGCGCCTGGTGCACGAGTTCGGCATCGCGCGCGAGCGCATCGAGCTGATCCAGAACGGTGTCGACCTTTCGCGTTTTCCCCGGCGCGGCGACCTGCCGGCGCAGCCCCGCACGGCGCTGGTCTTCAGCAACTACGCCTCGCACAACGCGCAGCTGGAGGAAATCCGCGCCGCCTGCGTGCAGCGCGGACTGTCGCTGGACGTGATCGGCAGCGGCACCGGCAACCACCTGCCCGACCCGGCGGAGGCGCTCGGCCGCTACGACATCGTCTTCGGCAAGGGCCGCTGCGCCACCGAGGCGCTGTGTACCGGCAACGCGGTGGTGGTGCTCGACCCGGTGTGGGGCATGGCCGAGATGGTGACGGCTGCAACCGTGGCCCATGCACGGCACTGGAATTTCGGCCGGGCGCTGCTGATCCGGCCGATCACGCGGGAGAGCGTGGGCGCCGAACTCGACCGCTATGACGCCGGGGATGCAGGCAAGGCCGGCGAATGGATGCGCGCACACGGCAGCCTCGACGCCACGCTCGGCGCGCTCGAAAGCTGCGTGCAGCGCATCGTCCGGCAACATCCGGTGATCGGGGTTCCAGCGAACCAGCGCGCGGACGAGATGTCCCGCTACATGCAGGACTGGATCCGGCGCGGCAGCCCTTCGGCGGCACACTTGACCATTGCGTCTCTGCATCAGCACGTCGCAGGCCTTCAGCAGTCCTTCAACGACCATCAGCGCATGTATCAGGACCGGATCGACGCGCTGCAGGCCGAAGCACAGCGGCAGGCGGACCATGCCGCCGCGCAGGCCGAAGCACGGCAGCTGGCGGACCATGCGGCCGCGCAATCGAACGCCGACTGCAATGCACGGCTGGCCGGAGCCGAGCAGCAGGTCCGGCAGGCGCGCGCCGAACTCGCCCTGCTCCAGGCGCAGTTGCGCGAGGTCTATGCCAGTCACTCATGGCGCGTGACCGGTCCGCTGCGCCGTATCTCGACCCTTGTCCGCCCGGGCGGCCCAAGCGCATGAAGCCGCTGGTGATCGCCGCCCATTCGGGCCACGAACTGCTGCTGTGGAAGTGGCTGCGCAACGAGCGGCCGGACTTCGTGGTGCTGACCAACGGCGCCGGGTCAACCGGTGTGCCGCGGCTCGAGCCGACGATCGACAACCTGGCGCAAGCTGGTGCCAACTGGATTCCAGCGGTTGTGCAGCCGGTCGCCGACGCCGACATCTACCGGGCGCTGCTCGAAGGAGACACGCGCCTGTTCACGCAGTGGGTCAGTGCCTTGACGACGCACGTCGTCGAACAAGGCATCGACTGCATCGTCGCCGACGAAGCGGAGGACTACAACCCTTCGCACGACCTGTGTCGCCTGCTGGCCAACCAGGTCGCCGCGCACGCCGCAGCGCGCGGCTGCGAGGTCGTCTCGCTCGGCTATCCCACCGTGGGCCATCCCAGCCCGTCGGCGCGGCTGGCTTCCGAGCGCCATGTCATGGTGGAGCTCGACGAGCACGAGCTGCAGGCCAAGCTGGACGACATGCACGGCTATGCGCGCAGCTTCGGCGGCCAGCTGGAGCGGGAGCTGGCGGGCTTCATCGCCGAGTTCGGCGTCCAGGCCTATGGGCGGGAATGCCTCTTCGCCGCACAGCCCACGCGCTACGAACTGGCGGAAGCGCCTGCAACCAAGCCCTCTTTCGAAATCATCGGCGAAGAGCGCGTCGCGGCCGGCGTGTACAAGCACGTGATCCGTGGCGCCCATCTGCAAGCCGTGGCCGACCGGCTGCGCGACGCAATGAGCTGACACAGCCATCGACGCCGCGATGTCCTTCACGACGCCTGCCATCGACGACGACAGCGCGGCCATCGTCGCCGACCCCATCGCCACCTTCGCGGTTCCGCTCCCGCTCGACGCTCCGCTGGCCCATGCAGTCGTGGGCCTCGGCCGCTTCGGCTGCGTCCATGCCCGAAAGCTCCTCGCCCTGAGCGGCTTCCACCTGCGTGCCCTGGTGGATTGCTCGTCGTCGGCCCGCGCTGCCAGCGAACTCGCAGCGCTGCCGCTGTTGCCGAGCCTGGACGATCTGCCGCCGGGCATCGCGTCGGTCACAGTCGCCACCAGCGACGACGCGCACGCCGAAGTCGCGATGGCATTGATGCGGCGCGGCTGCCACGTGCTGGTCGAGAAGCCGCTTTGCATCGACCGGCACGAAGGCGCCCTGATGATCCGCACCGCGCGGCAATGCGGCGTCACCCTGAGCACAGGGCACATCGAGCGCTTCAACCCGGTGTTCGACGAAGCCGTGCTAGACCGACTGCGGAACGCGGCGGCAAGCCACAGCCAGGGCCAGCAGGGCCGGCGTCCCTTCATGCGGTTTCGCCGCTATTCGACCCGCGTCGCCACGGCCAGGGACAGCGTACTGGACCTGATGGTGCACGACATCGACCTGTTCGCTTGGCTGTGCGCGATTCCCGTGGAAGCACCGCTGGAAGTGCTCGCGCGGCACATCGGCGAACAAAGCATCCGCGCCCGAGTGCGGCTGGGTGCCCTGATCGCCGAATTCGAGAGCGGCTACGGCAGCATGCCGGCCAGCGCCCGACTGCATGTGTGCGACGGCCACCGTGAGCAGTTGCTGGATCTGCGCCGTTCGACAGCGACGACGACCGGCGACGATGCCCTGACACGGCAGTACCAGGGCTTCCGGCGCGCCATCCTGGGTCAGGCCAGCCGCGTCGCGTCGGGTGCCGACGGCCTTGTGGCTGTCACCCGGGCCTGCCAGATACTGCACGCATGAAAATCCCGCTGTTCCGGCCGGCGGCTTCCGCCGAACCGATGGCGACGCGCCTGGCCCAGGCCCTCGCCGCCGTGCTGCGCAGCGGCACGTACATCCTCGGGCCGCAGGTCCAGGCTCTGGAGGCGCGGCTGTCGGCGCTGCTGCATGGCCGCGAGACCGTGGCCGTGGGGTCGGGTTCCGAAGCGCTTTTGCTGGCCTTCAAGAGCCTCGGCATCGGAAGCGCGGGCGGAGGGGACGCGCTGGACGAGGTCCTGATGCCTACCTACACCTTCGTCGCGTGCGCGGAAGCAGTGCTCGGCGCCGGCGCGCGGCCGGTCTTCGTCGACAGTGCGCCAGACGACTTCCTGCCAACGCTTGCGCATTTCCGCAATGCCCGAACGCCCCGGACCCGCGCGATCCTCGCGGTCGGCCTCTTCGGCGACCCGAGCGGCCTGCCCGAGCTGGCCGCCTACTGCCGCGACGAAAAACTGCTGCTGGTCGAGGACGTGGCCCAGTGCCTCGGTGCCCGGGCCAGTGACGGCACCGCGGCGGGCAACGCCGGCACCTGGGGCGACGCCGCGGCAATGAGCTTCTATCCGACCAAGACTCTCGGTGCTGCCGGCGACGCCGGTGCACTGGCCTTCAGGGACCCGCTCCACGCCAGCAAGGCCCGCCTGTTGCGCAACCACGGCTACCACGACGGCCAGCACCACTGCCTCGGGCACAACAGCCGCATGGACGAACTGCAGGCCTGCCTGCTCAATGCCGCCCTGGACGATTTCCCGGACCTCATCGCGCGACGGCGTGCCATCGCCGCACGCTACCTGTCGGCCTGGGCGGACTTGCCGATTCGCTTGCCGCCAGACTCGCCCGGCCACGCGTGGAACTACTTCGTCGTCCGGCTGCCTGGCCCGCGCGAACGCGAAACCTTTGCGGCCCGGCTGGCCGCATCCGGCATCGCCACCCGCATCTACTACGAGCAGCCGCTGCACCGGCACGAGGCACTCCAGCCCTGGCACGGCAACGGCTCCCTGCCGCGCAGCGAGACGCTGGCCGGCTGTTCGCTCGCGTTGCCGCTCTACCCGATGCTCGACGACGAGGAAATCGAGTACATCATCGGTGCCGTGCGGCGAGCTGCTGCGACTGGCGCGTGATACGGGCGAACGCGGCGATCAAGGCAAGTCGAGCCGGTACCCCACCCCGTAGATCGACCGTATCAACTCCTGCCCCTGGCTCGCCGCATCGAGCTTGCGGCGCAGGTTCTTCACATGGCTGTCCACCGCCCGATCGGTCACTGCGCGCTGGTCTGCATGCACATGGTCGAGCAGCTTGTCGCGCGACAGCACACGGCCCCGTGCGTCGGCCAGCGCCTTCAGCAGGCGGAACTCGATCGGCGTGAGCCCCAGCGGGGTGCCGTGCAGCGTCGCCTTGTACGTCTGCTCGTCGATCTGCAGGGGCGATGCCTCGCGTGACGCATAGCCGCTGCGGCGCAGCAGCGCCTTCACGCGCGCCACCACCTCGCGCGGGCTGAATGGCGTCTTGCAGATGTAGTCGTCCGCGCCGATCTCGAGGCCCATCAGGCGGTCGGCCTCTTCGACGCGCGCCGTGAGCATGATGACGGGCACCTCGCTGAACAACCGCAGCTCGCGGCACACGCTCATGCCGTCCTGTCCGGGCAGCATCAGGTCGAGCAGCACGAGGTCGGGCCGGCGAGCCTTCACGGAGGGCACAACCTCCAGCCCGTTGGCGATCCATTGCGAGGTGTAGCCCGAGGCCTGGAGGTAGTCGGCGAGCAGCGCCGCCATGCGCGGCTCGTCCTCGACGATCAGGACGTGCGCGGACGAAGAAGAAGCAGTTGCCATGGTCGTGTCGTTCATTGCGGTAGCCGCACCGCAATCCACAGCCCGCCCAGCGGCGAAGCCTTGGCCTCGATGGTGCCGCCATGCGCCTCGACGATGCTGCGGCAGATGGCAAGGCCGAGCCCCGCGCCGCCACTGGCCCGGTTGCGCGAACCCTCGCCGCGGAAAAAGCGCTCGAACAGGCGCGGCAGCAGCGCCGCGTCGACGCCCGGCGCCGAATCCATGAGATCGATCGCGATCTGGTTGTCGTCTTCGCGCGCCTCGATGCGCAGCACGCCGCCCGCGTCGGTATAGCGGCAGGCGTTGAGCACGAGGTTGCTGAAGAGCTGCTGCATGCGCCGCTCGTCGGCGAACATCATCAGCGGCTGCGCGGGCAGCACCAGCTCCAGTCGCAGGCCAGCCGAAGCCAGCCTTTCGCGGAACGAATCCACGCTCAGCTCCAGCAGCTCCCGCAGGTTGATGTCGGCCTTGCGGTACGCGAGTGCGCCCACGTCCGCCATCGACAGGTCGTACAGGTCGGTCACCAGCTTGTTGAGCATGCCCACTTCGTGCTGCAGCGAGCGCACGGCCTGCGCGTCGAGGCGGCGCACGCCGTCTTCCATTGCCTCCAGTTCGCCGTGCAGCACGCCCAGCGGCGTGCGCAGCTCGTGCGACACGTCGGCCATGAACTCGCGACGCATCCGCTCGTTGCGCTGCAAGGTGAAGGCCAGCGAATTGAAGTCACGCGCCAGTTGCCCAACCTCATCGTGCGATGCCACCGCCACGCGGCTCGCGTAGTCGCCCGATGTCAATCGGTGCGTGGCCGCTGCCACACGCTTGACGGGCGCGAGCAGCACCCGCGCGATCCACCACGCAATGCCCGCAGCCAGCAGCACGCACAGGCTGCCGATGACCCAGCTCGCGCGCAGCTGGTTTTTCTGGAAGCGCTGGTCGCCGGCCTCGCTCACGCTCTGGAACGGCATCATCGCGACCCAGCCCACGGTCTTGCCGTCGACCACCACGGCACGTTCAATGGCACCCTTGCGAATCTCCCTGAAGCCCACGATCACCTTCCTGTCCGTATCGAGCAGCGCGATGCGCAGCACGGCGCCCGTCAGGTCGGACACCAGCGCCGGGGTGCGCCCCGGCTCGAAGCGCTCGCCCGAGGCGGAAGGCGCGGGCCGCATGATCTCGAACCACGGGCCAGGGTCGTCTCGCAGGAAGTCCCAGCTGCCGTTCTGCCGGTAGGCCGCAACGGCGTTCGGCAGAACGGAGTCGAGCCGCTCCACGCCCTGCTCGTTGAGGTAGCCGACAAAGCCGCGCTCGAAGTTCCAGCGCGAGGCGGCGCCCATCGCGACCACGGCCAGCACGGCGGTGGCCAGCACGGCGAGAAAGAGCTTGGTGGTGATGCTGATCTTCATGAAGGGCCACAAGATAAGCCAGATGAGGCCCGCGCGGTGCATTCAGCGCCCATGGCCGTGCATGCCGCAGGGACCTCCACATTCGCTCCACATTCACTGAAGACCATGGATTCCAAACCCGATTGGAATCTTCTGAACATGTCTTCCCGCTTCATCCGCACCGGCCTCGCGTGCGCCCTGGCCTTCGGCCTGCTGGGCGCGATCGCGGGATGCTCCGGCTCTTCTTCCGCACCGCCCCAGCTCCCCGCCGCGCAAGTCGGCGTGGTGACCATACAGCCCGAGAACCAGCCGATCACCACCGAGCTGTCGGGCCGCACCCGCGCCCGCCTGAGCGCGGAGATCCGCCCGCAGGTCGGCGGCATCGTGCAGCAGCGCCTGTTCGAAGAAGGTGCGCTGGTCAAGGCCGGGCAGGTGCTCTACCAGCTCGACCCCGCCAGCTACAAGGCGTCCTACGCCAGCGCGCAGGCCAGCGTCGCCAAGGCCGAGGCCACGGTCAACTCCGCGAAGGTCACCGCGCGCCGCAATGCCGAGCTCGCGAAGATCGACGCCGTCAGCCAGCAGACCAACGACGACAGCCAGGCCACGCTGCAGCAGGCCGAGGCCGAACTCGGCGTGGCCCGCGCCTCGCTCGACACGGCGCGCATCAACCTCGGCTTCACACGTATCACCGCGCCGATCGCGGGGCGCATCGAAGCCTCGACGGTCACGCCGGGCGCGCTGGTCACGGCCAGTCAGACCACCGCGCTCACGACCGTGCAGCAGCTCGACCCGATCCACGTCGACGTAACGCAATCGACCACCGATCTGCTGCGGTTGCAGCGCGAACTGGCGGCCGGCACGCTCAAGAGCAGCAGCGACAAGAGCGAAGCCTCCGTGAAGCTGCTGCTGGAAGACGGCACGGTCTACGCCCACGCCGGACGCCTGCAGTTCGCGAGCGTCACCGTCAGCGAAGGCACGGGCGCGGTCACGCTGCGCATCCTGGTGCCGAACCCCGAGCGCACGCTGCTGCCCGGCATGTACGTACGCGCCGTACTCGAAGAGGGCGTGGCCGAACGGGCGCTGCTGGTGCCGCAGCAGGGCGTGACGCGCACGGCCAGCGGCGATGCCTCCGCGCTGGTGGTCACTGCCGACAACAAGGTCGAGAAGCGCGCGCTGAAGGTGTCGCGCGCTGTCGGCAACCGCTGGCAGGTGACCGACGGGCTGAAGGCGGGCGAGCGCGTGATCGTCGAGGGCTCGCTCAAAGTCAAAGTGGGCGACACAGTGAAACCCGTGACCGCCGACACCACCGCAACGGTGGCCAGCGCGGCAAGCGCCGGCACCAGCCGCTGAGGAAGCAACGCACATGGCACGCTTCTTCATCGACCGGCCCATCTTCGCGTGGGTCATCGCCATCGTCATCATGCTTGCCGGCGGGCTGTCCATTGCCACGCTTTCGCTGGAGCAGTATCCCAACATCGCACCCACCAAGGTCTCCATCAACGCGACCTACCCCGGTGCCTCGGCCAAGACCATCGAGGACTCGGTCACGCAGGTGATCGAGCAGAAGATGAAGGGCCTCGACCGGCTCGTCTCGATGTCGTCGAGCAGCACCTCGTCGGGCACCGCGCGCATCGAGCTCACCTTCGAGGCCGGCACCAACGCCGACGTGGCGCAGATGCAGGTGCAGAACAAGCTGCAGCAGGCCGAGTCGCAGTTGCCGCAATCGGTGCAGAGCCAGGGCGTGACGGTCACCAAATCGGGCACCGACTTCCTGATGATCGTCTCGCTGGTCTCGCAGGACGGCAGCGCCTCGGCCACCGACATCGGCGACTACATCTCCAGCAGCCTGCTCGACGTGCTCAGCCGCATCGACGGCGTGGGCGACGTGCAGACGCTGGGTTCGGGCTATGCCATGCGCATCTGGCTCGACCCCGCCAGGCTGCAGAAGTATTCGCTGATGCCCTCGGACGTGACCACCGCGCTCACCAGCCAGAACACCGAAGTCTCTGCCGGCCAGCTCGGCGCGCTGCCGGCGGCCGCGGGCCAGCGGCTCACCGCGACCATCACCGCGCGCAGCAAGCTGCGCACCGCCGACCAGTTCCGCGAGGTGATCGTCAAGTCGGACAGCAGCAGCGGCGCGATCGTGCGGCTGGGCGACGTCGCGCGCATCGAACTCGGCAGCGAGAGCTACACCGTCAGCTCGCGCTTCGACGGCAAGCCGTCGTCCGGCATGGGCGTGAAGCTGGCCACCGGCGCCAACGCGCTCACGGTGTCGAACGCGGTGAAGGCCAAGCTCGCGGAGCTGGCGCCCTTCTTCCCCAACCAGATGAAGGCCGTGGTCGGCTACGACACCACGCCCTTCGTGCGCATCTCCATCGAGGAAGTGGCCAAGACGCTGGGCGAGGCGATGGTGCTGGTCGTGCTGATCATGTACCTCTTTTTGCAGAACCTGCGCGCCACGCTGGTGCCCGCCATCGCGGTGCCGGTGGTGCTGCTGGGCACCTTCGGCGTGCTGGCGCTGCTGGGCTACTCGATCAACACGCTGACCATGTTCGGCATGGTGCTGGCCATCGGCCTCCTGGTGGACGACGCCATCGTGGTGGTGGAGAACGTCGAGCGGCTCATGACCGAGGAAGGGCTCTCGCCGAAGGAAGCCACGCGCAAGTCGATGCGCGAGATCACCGGCGCGCTGGTGGGCATTGCACTGGTGCTGTCGGCGGTGTTCATTCCCATGGCTTTCTTCGGCGGCTCGACGGGCGTGATCTATCGCCAGTTCTCGGTGACCATCGTCGCGGCCATGCTGCTGTCGGTGCTGGTGGCGCTTACGCTGTCGCCGGCACTGTGCGCCACGCTGCTCAAGCCCGTGGAGGCCGGCCAGCATCAGGAGAAGCGCGGCTTCTTCGGCTGGTTCAACCGCAACTTCGAGCGCAATGCAGACCGCTACCGCTCGGGCGTCGGCGGCCTGCTGCGGCGCGGCAAGCGCAGCCTGCTGGTATACGCGCTGCTGGTGGGCGTGCTGGCCGTGACCTTCATGCGCCTGCCCACCTCGTTCCTGCCCGACGAAGACCAGGGCACGCTGATGGCCCAGGTGAAGCTGCCCGCCAGCGCCACCGACGAGCAGCTGCAGCAGACCATGAAGAGCTTCGAGCAATACCTGTCCTCGCAGAAGGAAGTCAGCCACTACATCACGCTGACCGGCCTGAGCGGCGACCAGGCCACGGGCAATGCCTTCATCACGCTGAAGGACTGGAGCGAACGCGGCGGCGACGGGCAAGACGCCGCATCGCTGTCGCGCCGCTTCACGATGGAGATGGCCGCGCGCACCAGCAACGCCAACGTGTTCGTGATGCTGCCGCCGGCCGTGCGCGGCCTGGGCTCGAACGCGGGCTTCGACGTGCAGCTGCAGGACCTGGGCGGCATCGGCCACGATGCGCTGGCACAGGCGCGCGAGCAGTTCCTGGCCCTGGCCAAGAAAGACCCCGCGCTGAGCCAGGTGCGCAGCAACAACCTGGACGACACACCGCAGTTCGCCATCGACATCGACGACCGCAAGGCCGCGGCGCTGGGCCTGTCGACCTCGGACATCAACGACACGCTGTCCAGCGCCATGGGCGGCAGCTACGTGAACGACTTCATCAACAACGGCCGCGTGAAGAAGGTCTACGTACAAGCCGACGCGCCCTTCCGCATGCAGCCCGACAGCGTGAACAGCTGGTACGTGCGCAACGCCAGCAGCGAGATGGTGCCGTTCTCGGCCTTCGCCAGCAGCCGCTGGACGTACGGCTCGCCGCAGCTGTCGCGCTACAACGGCATGTCGTCGTTCGAGCTGATCGGCGACCCCGCCGCGGGCGTGAGCTCGGGTGCGGCGATGGACGCGGTGGAAAACATCATGAAGCAGCTGCCGCAGGGCATCGGCTACGAATGGACCGGCAGCTCGTATCAGGAACGCCTGTCGGGCTCACAGGCGCCGCTGCTCTACGCGGTGTCGATTTTGTTCGTGTTCCTGTGCCTGGCCGCGCTGTACGAGAGCTGGTCTGTGCCGTTCTCGGTGATGCTGGTGGTGCCGCTGGGCGTGCTGGGCGCGGTGCTGGCCACGAAGCTGGCGGGGCTGTCGAACGACGTGTACTTCCAGGTGGGGCTGCTGGCCACGGTAGGGCTGTCGGCGAAGAACGCGATCCTGATCGTGGAATTCGCCAAGCAGCTGCAGGACGAAGGCGTTGCGCTGGTCGAGGCCACGCTGCAGGCCGTGCGCCTGCGGCTGCGGCCCATCCTCATGACCTCGCTGGCCTTCATGTTCGGCGTGCTGCCGCTGGCACTCAGCACCGGCGCGGGCTCGGGCAGCCGCCGCGCCATCGGCGTGGGCGTGCTCGGCGGCATCGCGACCGCCACCGCGCTGGGCATCTTCTTCGTGCCGCTGTTCTTCGTCGTGATCCGGCGCTTCTTCGCGCAAAAGAAAAAACCCGCGGCGGCATCCACGCTGACCGCGCTGCCTGAGGCATGAATGCCATGACCCGAATTCATTTCAGACTCTCCGCTCTCATCACGGCCGCGCTGCTGGCCGGCTGCGTCAACCTCGCGCCCGTGTACTCGCGGCCCGAAGCGCCGGTGCCCGCCACCTGGCCGGCCTCCACGGGTGCGAAGGAGGCCAAGGACGCAACCGCCTCCGCCACCACCGGCTGGCAGAGCTTCATCACCGACGACCGGCTGCGCCGCACCGTCGCGCTCGCGCTGGCCAACAACCGCGACCTGCGCGTGGCGGTGCAGAACATCGAGAAGGCGCGCGCGCAATACGGCGTGCAGCGCGCCGAACTGTTCCCCAGCATCGCGGCCACGGCGGGTGCCACCCGCGCGCGCACCTCGGCGGCAACAAGCAGCAGCGGCGAATCGTCCATCGGCTCGACATACAGCGCGTCGCTGGGCTTCAGCAGCTACGAGCTCGACCTGTTCGGCCGTGTGCGCAACCTCAACGAGGCGGCGTTGCAAAGCTACCTGTCGACCGAGGCCACGACCCGCAGCACGCAGATCAGCCTGGTGGCGGAAGTCGCCTCGGCCTGGCTCACGCTGGCCGCGGACAACGAACGGCTGAAGCTCGCGCAGGACACGCTGGCCAGCCAGCAGCGCACGTATGCGCTGACCGGCCGCATGCATGAACTGGGCGCCAGCTCGGCGCTGTCGCTGGCCCAGGCGCAGACGACCGTTGATTCGGCGCGTGTGGACGTGGCCAGCTACACCGCGCAGGTAGCGCTCGATCGCAACGCGCTGGACCTGCTGGCCGGCGCCACCGTGCCCGACGAGCTATTGCCGGCCGCAGGCATGGCCACGGCCAGCGCACTGGTCGACGTGCCCGCGGGGCTGCCTTCGACACTGCTGCAGCAGCGGCCCGATGTGCTGGCCGCCGAGCACACGCTGCAAGGCTCGAACGCCGACATCGGCGCGGCGCGCGCGGCCTTCTTCCCGACGATCTCGCTGACCGCGAGTTCAGGCTCGTCGAGCACGGCGCTGTCGGGCTTGTTCAAGGGCGGCAACAGCACCTGGAGCTTCGCACCGTCGGTCAGCCTGCCGATCTTCAACGCCGGCAGCAACCGCGCCAGCCTCGACTCGGCGAAGGCGCAGCGCGAGATCGACCTCGCCACCTACGAGAAGACGGTGCAGACCGCGTTCAAGGAAGTGGCCGATGCGCTGGCCACGCGCGGCTCGATCGGCGAGCAGATTGCGGCGCAGCAATCGCTGGTCGATGCCACGCAGAAGAGCTACACGCTGTCGAACGCGCTCTACCGCAGCGGCAGCTACAGCTTTCTCGAAGTGCTGGACGCGCAGCGCTCGCTTTACACGGCGCAGCAGACGCTGATCGGCCTGCGGCTGTCGGAGCAGAGCAACCGCATCACGCTCTACAAGGTGATGGGCGGCGGGGACACGGTGCGGGCCGAAACCACGGCGTCGGCACGCTGATCGACCCGGAGTCTTTCAGCCGCGCGTGGCGTTCTCTTTCATCTTCGCCAGCGCGATGGCGATGGCCGCGCCGCCCAGCGTCTTGATCAGCCCCGAGTGCTGCGCGTAGAACTGGCTCACCTCGTCGATGACGCCGGCATGCTGCTGCTCGGCGTGCGTGGCGATCTCGGTCACCTGCGCGGGCGACAGCTGCGAGGCCTGGTCGGGCGTGACCTGCGTCTGCCCCGGCTGCAGCACGCGCCCGAGCACGCCGCCGGCCAGCGCCGAGGCGGCGGCCGGGCCCAGCGTGGCCAGGATCTGGTTGAGCACACCAGCCTGCTGCGTGGGCGACGACTGTCCGAACAGCTTGCCGACCGTGTCGCCGAAAGGCGGCGTCTGGTCCGAGCGCATGGCCGCGGCGAGCCCCGCGCCAAGTTCGCCGGGCGAGGCGTGCTGCGCGACCTGATCGATATGGGCCTCGGGGTTGTTGCTGTTGTTGCCGATGGCCTGCTGGAGGATGTCGAGTAATCCCATGGTGAGCTCCTTGGTGGTCGGGCATCGTGGCCCCGCCTTCCTGATCGGCAACTGACGGCGCTGTGTCCTGCACCGGCAGGCGTCGCCCAGGCGCTGGCCACGCGCGACAGGTCCGCTATCCTGCCGGCTGGCCAAGATGAAGGACTGACTCTCCCATGCACCCCGCTGTTCAAGCCTCTATGGAACGCAGTTTCGGCGCCATTGCCGATCTGGTTCGCCTCCACGCACAACACACCCCCGATCACGCCGCGCTGGCGGATGCCACGCGCACGCTGGACTACCGCGCGCTCGACGCGCTGATGGACCGCGTCGCGGCCAGCCTGCAGCGCGACGGGCTCAAGGCGGGCGACGCCATTGCGATCTGCGCCTCGTCGTCGGTGAACTACGCGGCCGTGTTCCTGGGTGCGCTGCGCGCGGGCGTCGCGGTGGCCCCGCTGGCGCCCGGCTCCACGCCCGCCAGCCTGGCCCGAATGATCGAGGACGCCGACGCGCGCATCCTGTTCAGTGACGCATCGGCAGCCGACGTGATCGGCCCCGCGAAGGAAGGCGGCATTCCGCGCGTGGCACTGGACGGCTCGCAGGTCGGCCGCGACATCGAAGGCTGGCTGGCGCCGGCCGGTTCGCAGCCCGAGGCCGTCGAGGTGCAGCCCGCGTGGGCCTTCAACATCATCTATTCGTCGGGCACCACCGGCGAGCCCAAGGGCATCGTGCAGGGCCACGGCATGCGCTGGTCCCACGTGCAGCGCGGCGCCAGGTACGAATACAGCACCGACACCGTCACGCTGCTGTCGACGCCGCTCTACTCCAACACCACGCTGGTGGTGTTCTTCCCCACGCTGGCTTTCGGCGGCTGCGTGGTGCTGATGCCCAAGTTCGACGCGCTCGGCTATCTGCAGCTGGCCGAGAAGCGCCGCGTGACGCACACCATGCTCGTGCCGGTGCAGTACCAGCGGCTGATGGCGCACCCGCGCTTCGACGAGCACGACCTGTCTTCCTACAAGTTCAAGTTCAGCACCAGCGCGCCCTTCAACGCCGCGCTCAAGGCCGACGTGCTCAAGCGCTGGCCCGGCGGGCTGATCGAGTTCTACGGGATGACCGAGGGCGGCGGCACCTGCATCCTGGAAGCGCACCTGCACCCGACCAAGCTGCACACGGTGGGCCAGCCCGCCGAGGGCAGCGACATCCGCCTGATCGACGAGGAAGGCAACGAGCTGCCGCGCAACAACACCGAGGTGGCCGGCGAGGTGGTGGGCCACTCGGGCGGCATGATGACCGGCTACCACCGCCAGCCCGAGAAGACGCGCGAGGCCGAGTGGTTCGACGCCACCGGCAAGCGCTTCATCCGCACCGGCGACGTGGGCCGCTTCGACGCCGACGGCTTCCTCACGCTGTTCGACCGCAAGAAGGACATGATCATCAGCGGCGGCTTCAACATCTACCCGAGCGACCTCGAGGCCGTGCTGCGCGGCCATGCGGCGGTGGCCGATGTGGCCGTGGTCGGCGTACCGTCGGAGCAATGGGGCGAGACGCCGGTGGCCTTCGTGGTGCGCCGCGAGGGCGACGCCACGAGCGAAGACGCGCTGCTGCAATGGACCAACGCCCAGCTCGGCAAGACACAGCGCCTGGCGCGGCTGAGCTTCATCGACGAGCTGCCGCGCAGTGCGATCGGCAAGGTGCTCAAGCGCGAACTGCGTGAACGTGACCACGGCTGATGCGCAGCAGCCCGAAGGCGGAGCAGGATCGCGCCAGATGAAATCCCTGCGCGCTCAGTTGCTGTTCTTCTGGGTGCTGTTGTTCGGCATGTGCGCCGCGCTGGCCGTGGTGATGCTGACGCTGTACCGCAGCAGTGCGGGGGCGCAGGTGGCGGCGGGGCGCACGGCCACCGAGCAGTCGTGCCGGGCCATCGCCGCGCGCTATGCCAGGTCGGCCACCGCGCCCGCCCCCGCACAACCCCAGGTCGACCTGCTGCAAGTGCTGCTGCAGCTGGTGCTGGTCGAGGCGCCGCACGTCGAAGGCGGCGTGTGGCAGGCCAGCGGCGGCCAACTGGCCTACGCCTACCCCACCTACGAAGGCAGCGGCGTGAAGCGCGACGTGCCTGCCGCCGAGCAGCCGCTGATCGCCGAAATGGCGCAGCTTGCGGCCCGCACGCAACAGCCGCAGACCGACGTGGTGCGCGGCAGCCGCGAGGCGCTGATCGTCGCGGCCTGTCCGCTGGCGGCGCCGGGCAACGACCTGGCGGCCTGGACCATGACCCGCACCAACGGCGGTGCGCTGGCTGCGCAGGACAGCCTGCGCACCGGGCTGGGCGTGTTGCTGCTGCTGGTACTGGCTTCGGGCCTGTGGCTGGGCTTCATCCTGCTGCGCGGACTGCGCCACGTGCAACGCCTGGAAAACCGGCTGGCGCAGGCCGATGCCGACGGCGGTGCCATGCCGGAGCTGCCTCGCACCGGCGTGCGCGAGCTCGACCGCATCGTCGACGGCTTCAACCACTACCGCCAGCGCTTCGAGGAGGCCCGCGCCCACCTGCGCGCGGCCGCCCAGCAGCGCAGCCGCGACCAGCGCCTGGCCGCGCTGGGCCGCATGACGGGCGGCATCGCGCACGAGATCCGCAACCCCATCGCCACCATGCGGCTGAAGGCCGAGAACGCGCTGGCCGCCACGCCCGAGAAGCAGGGCGAGGCACTGCGCGTGATCGTCGGGCAGATCGACCGGCTCGACGGGCTGGTGCAGAGCCTTCTTGCGCTCGTGCAGCCGGTGACGCTGGCACCGGTAAAAGTGGAGCTGCACCGCTGGCTCGACGAGCGTGTGGCCGCCGTGGCGCCGAAGGCCGATGCCGCCGGCGTGCAGGTCACGCTGCAGCACGACACGCCCGCCAGCGCCGTGTTCGACCCGGTGCACCTGGCGCGCGCGATCGACAACCTGCTCGACAACGCGGTGCGCCATGCGCCGCGCGGCGGCCACGTCGTGCTCTCGGCCCTGCCGCCCGAAGCGCACACGCTGGCCATCCGCGTGGACGACGACGGCCCCGGCGTGCCCGAATCGCTGCAAGCCAGCCTGTTCGAGCCCTTCGCCACCGGCCGCGCCGACGGCACCGGGCTGGGCCTGGCGCTGGCGCGCGAAGTGGCGCTGGCGCACGGCGGTGACTTGCATCACATGCCGCTGACACCGGGCACCCGCTTCGAACTGGAACTTCCATGGCGCACCTCCTGATCGTCGACGACGACGACGCGTTTCGCGACACGCTGGCCGAAACGCTTCAGGGCCTGGGCCACGAGACGGTCGCCGTCGCCGGCGGCAACGAGGCCATCGAGACGCTGTCGCGCGAGCGCTTCGACGCCGTGTTCCTCGACCACCGCATGCCCGGCATGGATGGCCTGCAGACGCTTGCGGCCCTGCAGGCGCGCATGGCGCGGCTGCCGCCGGTGATCGTGCTCACCGCGTTCTCGAGCGCGGGCAACACCATCGAGGCGATGCGGCTGGGTGCCTTCGACCACCTGGCCAAGCCGATCAGCCGCGAGGCGGTGCGCGAGGTGCTGGAACGCGCGCTTCAGCGGCACACGGCAGCCTCGCCGTCCGCCAGCAACACCGGGGACGACGACGACACCGACCTGATCGGCCCGAGCCAGGCGATGCGCGAGGTGCACAAGCGCATCGGCCTGGCCGCCGCCAACGCGATGCCGGTGCTGGTGCTCGGCGAGACGGGCACCGGCAAGGAAATGGTGGCGCGCGCCCTGCACCGCTACTCGGCCCGCGCCGAACGCCCTTTCGTGGCCGTCAACTGCTCGGCCATTCCGAAGGAGCTGCTCGAGAGCGAGCTCTTCGGCCACGTGCGCGGCGCCTTCACCGGTGCCACCGGCGAGCGGCCCGGGTGCTTTCGCGCGGCCGACGGCGGCGTGCTGCTGCTCGACGAGATCGGCGACATGGCGCTGGACGTGCAGGCCAAGATATTGCGCGCGCTGCAGGAGGGCGAGGTCACGCCTCTGGGCAGCCACAAGACGGTGAAGGTCGACGTGCGCGTGGTCGCTGCCACGCACCGCGACCTGGCCGCCGCCGTGCGCGAAGGACGCTTCCGGGAAGACCTGCTGTACCGGCTCGACGTGCTGTCGATCCGCATGCCGCCGCTGCGCGAGCGGCTGGCGGACATCATTCCGCTGGCGGAGCACTTCCTGCGCCGCGCCGCCTTGCAGGGTGCGCCCGATGCCGTGCCCAAGGCGCTGTCGGCCGAGGCGGCGCAGCGGCTGCTGAGCCACCCGTGGCCGGGCAACGTGCGGGAGCTGCGCAACGTGATGGAGCGCTGCCATGCGCTGGTGCGGCACCGCGTGATCGGCGGCGCGGACCTGGACCTCGCGCTCGGTGCCGCAGCTCCCGGCGAAGCCCCCGCCACGCTGCCCGCCGACTGGCTCGAGGGCGAACTGCCAGCCGCCGTCGAGAAGCTCGAGCGCCTGCTGATCGCCCACGCGCTCGCGCAGACGCAGGGCAACCGCGCCGAAACGGCACGCCGGCTGGGCATTCACCGGCAACTGCTGTATCGCAAGCTGGCGCAGTACGGGCTCGAATGAGCCGCAGGTGTCCGCAAACCGGACACCCGGTGTCTCCGGATCATGCGGACGCCGGCTGCCGGACACGCGCAAGTCGTTGATTTAAAAGGATTCATGCGCTGGCACGTTGTGTGAGATGTCCTTGGGCATCCATCCACACAAGGAGCTGACCATGACACCCCGCATCACCTTCATCGCCGCCGCCTGCCTGCTGGCCGGCAGCGCCGCCTTCGCCCAGATGCCGCCCCCACCACCGGGCGGACCGATCCCCCCGCAGCGGCCCGGCGCCACCGCGCCACTGCCACACGCCGTGCCGACAGCGGGCACGGTCGCCAGCGGCCGCGTGCAGCAATGGCTGCTCAACCCGAACGGCGAGGCCGACGGGCTGCTGCTGGCCGACGGCACGCAGGTCGCCTTTCCGCCGCACCTCTCGGCCGCCGTAATGCAGGTACTCAGGCCCGGCGATACGGTGCAGGTCAGCGGCTGGCGCGCGCCCGGCGTGCCGGTGGTGCGCATGCAGTCGCTCGCCGCCAACGGCCGCAGCGTGACCGACGAGCCGCCGGTGCCCGGCATGGCCCCGCCGCCGCGCGAACCGGGCGCGCTCGTTGCCCTGTCGGCGGGCGGGCGCATCGATCGCCTGCTGTACACCGACCGTGGCGACGTGCACGGCGTGCTTCTCGCGGACAAGACCACCGTGCGCTTTCCGCCGCACATCGGCGCGATGTACGGCGCGCAACTGCAGCCCGGCGCCCAGTTCCATGCGCGCGGCTGGGGCACGCGCGGCGCACAGGGCACGGCGTTGGAGGCCACCAGCATGGGTCCGACCGCGGACACGGTGCGCGAGGTGTTCGGCGGCCCGGGGCTGGTGCCTGCGCACCGAGGCCCCGGCGGTCCCCGTGGTCCGAGGGGCGCCAGCCCCGCGCCATACGCGCCGCTGATGGCGCCACCGGCCCCGATGCCGGCATCCTGATCTTCCAGTCCAGCCTGCCATGACCTCCTCCGCCGCACCTTCGCGCCGCAGCCTGCGCGCACTCGACGCACTGGCCTTCTTCGCGCCCGACATCCAGGGCGGCGTCGGCCCGTTCCTGATCGTCTTCATGGCCGGCACGCTGGCCTGGGACCCGCAGCGCATCGGCACCGTGATGTTCGTCTCGGCGCTGGTCGGGCTGCTGGTGCAGGCGCCGGCCGGTGCGCTGATCGACAGCGCGCGGCACAAGCCGCGCTGGATCGCGGGCGCCATTTCGCTCATCGCGGTGTGCCTGGTGGTCATGGCGAACTGGCCGGGCTACGGCGTGATCCTGGCGGGCCAGTCGCTCATCGGCGCTGCGGGCACGCTGGTGGCGCCGGCCATCGCGGCTGTCAGCCTGGGCATGGTGGGCCGCGCCGGGCTGGATGCGCGCGTCGGCCGCAACGCCGCGATCACAGCGGCCGGCACGGTGCTGTGGGCGCTGGGCACGGGCTGGGTGGGCCACGCGTTCGGGCCGCATGCCATGTTCTTCTACGCGGTGGCGATGGCGCTGCCGACCATCGCGGCGGCCATGCTGATCCGCAAGCGCGACGTCGATCCACGGCTGGCGCGCGGCGCCGATGCCGATCACGAGGAGGCCGACGCACCGCGTTCCACCGCACGCTGGTACGACCGCCGCTTCATCGTGCTGCTGGTCTGCGCCTTCCTGTTCCACCTGGCCAACGCCGCCATGCTCACGCTGGTGGCGCAGAAGGTCGGCACGCAGGCCGGCACCTCGGCCACGCTGTGGCTGTCGGGAGGCGTGATCGTCACGCAGCTGGTCACCATTCCGATTGCCCTGGCGGTCGGACGCTGGGCGCCGCGGCTGGCGCGCAAACCCATCTTCCTGGCCGGCTTCGCGGTGCTGCCGGTGCGCGGGCTGCTGTACCTGCTGGCCGACAGCCCGGCCGCGCTGCTGTCGCTGCAGGTGCTGGACGGCATCGGCGCGGGCATCTTCGGCGTGATGCTGACCCTGATGATCGGCGACATCACGCGCGGCAGCGGGCACTTCAACTTCGCGCTGGGCATCGGCGCGGCCTGCGTGGGGCTTGGCGCGGCGCTCAGCAACCTGGTGGCGGGCACGGTCGCGCACCTGGCCGGCTATGGCACGGCCTTCGTGATGCTGGCGGGCATCGCGGCCGCTGCGCTGACGCTGTTTGCGCTCGCAATGCCGGAAACTCGCGACCGGCGCCGTTCGATGGCGAACGCGCCGGCCGCCTCCGCACTGACCACCGCCGCTCCATGACCAAAGACACCGTGCCGACCCTGGCATCTTCCTCCTCGTCCGCCGCTTCCGGGGCCGACGCTCCCGCAACCCACGAAGGCGGCGGAAACGGCCTGCTCTGGGTGCTGGTGGCGGTGGCGGTGCTGTTCGCCTTCGTGCGCCCGCGCGCGCCGATGGACTGGCTCAAGCTGATCGACTGGCAGACTGTGGGGGCCCTGGCCGGGCTGCTCGCCATCACGCAGGGCGTGGAAAAGAGCGGCATGCTGCAGTCGGCCGCCCAGCGGCTGCTGGCGCGCACCACCAATCTGCGCCAACTGGCGCTGCTGCTCACCGCCACGGCCGCCGTGCTGTCGGCACTGGTCACCAACGACGTGAGCCTGTTCCTGCTGGTACCTCTCACGCGCGTGCTGGCCACGCAGGCGCACCTGCCGCTGGCGCGGCTGGTGGTGCTCCAGGCCCTGGCGGTGAACGCGGGCTCCGCGCTCACGCCCATCGGCAACCCGCAGAACCTGTATCTGTGGCACCGCACCGGCGAAAGCTTCGGCGGCTTCATGCTGATGATGGCGCCCACCGTGCTGGTCATGCTGTTCTGGCTGTTCGTGGCCGTGTGGCTGCTGGTGCCGCGCACGGCCATCGCGCTCAAGCCGGCGGCCGAGGCCTCACCGGTGCAGCCGAGGCTGCTGGCGCTGTCGGGCGTGCTGTTCGTGGGCTTCGTCGTCGCGCTCGACCGGCATTGGCTGCTGGCTGGCCTGGCGGCGGTGTTCATCGCCTACCTGCTGTTCCAGCGCCGCGTGCTGCTGGGCGTCGACTGGGCGCTGCTGGCGATCATCGCGCTGATGTTCGTCGACCTGCGACAGCTGGCCGAACTGCCGGCCGTGGCTTCGCTGATGGGCCAGTGGCCAATTGCCGAGGGCTGGCGTGCGTATCTTGCAGCCATCGCCACCTCTCAGTTCATCAGCAACGTGCCGGCCACCATCCTGCTGGACCGCTACGTGCACGACCTGCCCGCGCTGGCGGCGGGCGTGAGCGTGGGCGGCTTCGGCTGCGTGCTGGGCTCGCTGGCCAATCTCATCGCGCTGCGGCTGGCCAAGGTGCCGCACGGGTTGCGCGAGTTCCATCGCATCGGCATTCCCTTCCTGATCGTGTGCGCGGCATCGGCGGTGCTGCTGCGGCTCGGTTGATCGCGTTTTCCGTTTCACAACCACACTCGAAAAAGGACATTCCATGCCACATCCTCACGACACCCTCGACGTCTGGTCGGTCGAAGGCCGTTTCCAGCACCTGGTCTACAGCCCCAAGGGCCACATCGAAGGCGTGCTGATCGACACCGACGGCGTGCCCACGCAGTTCGTGTTCGATCGCCACGACGAATGCGCCGCGCCCACGTTTGCCGGCCTGCAGGCCGGCCAGGCGCTGGTGATCGAGGGCATCGAACAAGACCCTTCGCCCAAAGGCGAAACCGAACACACGGTCTACCGCTTCGAGCGGCTGGCCTCGGTCGACGGCAAGGCGCCGCGGCAGGTGGACGCCGGTGAACGCGTCGATGGCACGGTAGTCCGCTTCAACTACGCGCGCCACGGACAGGCCAACGGCGTGGTGCTGGACACCGGCGACTTCGTCCACACAAAGCCCGACGGCCTCGCGCGGCTGGCGCTGAAGGTCGGCGACAAGGTGCGGGCCGAGGGCCGCTCACAGCCGCTGGCGACGGGCCAGGGGCGCGTGGTCGAAGCGGTGCGGGTCAACGGGCAGGCGCTGCAGGACGTCGACGGAAGCTGATGCTTCCTGTGGCATTGCCGGGGCGCTGCGCGGACAATCCATGACAGCCCATGCCTGTCCTCGGTTCCTCCCCGTCGCCCCACCATGAACTCGCCCTGCGCGACTACGGCCACTCGCATGGCAGCCATGCGCACGACCACTTCCAGGTGCTGATCGGCCTCGACGGCGTGCTGGAGATCGAAGTGGAAGGCCGGGGCGCCGGCATCGGCGTGGGCGAGGCGCAGGTGGTCGCCCCGGGCGACCGGCACGACTTCAGCGCGCGCAAGCACGGCAGCCTGTGCCTGGTGCTCGACACCACGCAACCGGCATGGGCCCGCTGCGCCGAGCGCGCACCGCCCGACGCGCCGCAACTGCACGCGCTGGCGCGCTACCTGGCGCAATGCATGAAGCAGCCGCAGGCCTCGGCCCTGGCCTTGCAGCACGGCCCCGCGCTGTTGCTGGAGGCCTGGAGCCCGGCGCCGGCATCTGCCGATTCGCGCCGACGTCGTATCGACTGGCCCCTGCTCGCCGACTGGGCCCGGGCCCGCTGGCACGAGCCGTTGAGCGTGGCCGACCTGGCCGATGTCGCCTGCCTGAGCCCGAGCCAGTTCGCGCAGCGCTGCCGCGACGAGCAGGGCGTGAGCGCGATGCACTGGCTGCGCTCGCTGCGGCTGGCGCATGCGCGTGAGCTGCGGCTGGGCGGCATGAGCGTGGCTGAGGCGGCACGCCGCACGGGCTACCGGTCGCCATCGGCGCTGACAGCCGCACTGCGCCGCTGACTGCGCCTTCCCCGGCGCAAGACCGTCGTTGCGCGACGACGGACCGTCATTGCGCGACGACCGCGTCGCTTAGGCTTGCCGCCCATGTCGTCCACCGTCTACGCCCTGCTGGCCATCGCGCTCTGGGCCACGCTCGCCTCGCTCGGCACTGCGCTGTCGCATCTGTCGCCTTTTCTCCTGACCGGCCTTGCGCTGATCGTCGGCAGCGTGCCGAGCTGGCCGCTGGTGCTGCGCGACCGCTCGGCCTGGCGGGTGCCGCCGCGCACGCTGGCGCTGGGCATCTACGGGCTGTTCGGCTTTCACTTCCTGCTGTTCATCGCGCTGCGGCATGCGCCGCCGGTCGAAGCCAACCTCGTCAACTACCTGTGGCCGCTGCTGATGGTGGTGCTGGCGCCGGTGCTGCTGCCGGGCATGTCGCTGCGGCCGCTGCACGTGGTGGCTGCCCTGCTGGGGTTCGCGGGCGCAGCGATCGCGATCCTCGGCGCGCGCAGCGGCGGCGCGGCGGCAACGGGGGCGCAGGAGTACTGGGGCTTCGTGCCGGCGCTGGGCTCGGCCTTCGTCTGGGCGAGCTATTCGCTCTGGACGAAGCGCGTGGCGGCCTTCCCGACCTCGGCGATCGGCCTGTTCGGGCTGGTCTCGGGTGTGCTCTCGCTGGCCTGCCACGCCGTGCTCGAGCCCTCGGTGGCGCTGTCGGGCCGGGACTGGCTGCTGCTCGTGCTCTGCGGCCTCGGCCCGCTGGGCGCGGCTTTCTTCGTGTGGGACATCGCGCTCAAGCGCGGCGACGCGCGGCAGATCGGCATCCTGAGCTACCTCACGCCGCTGGGCTCGACCGCGCTGCTGCTGCTCGTCACCGGCCGGCCGCTCACCTGGACCATCGCCGTGGCGGCCTGGCTCATCGTCTCGGCGGCGGTCATGGGCACGCGCGCGCGCTGACTTGCGCAGAATCAGGCTGTATCCGACGGCTCGGCGTCTTCTTTTCTGGCTAGAGTGGAGGCTCAGGAATAAAGGAGCCAACCCACATGGACGACAAGAACAGGGATTTCGAGATCACGCCCAAGCTGGTGTTCGACCTGAACCTGGCGCTGTACCTCGACCTGGTGGCCGCGCTGGAGGGCGCGGGCGCCGTCACCTACCGCCAGATGGCGGCCCGGGTGCTCAACATCAGCATGGACGCGCGCGGCGACGGCGACACCGGCCTGTCGACAGTGCTTGAAGGCATCGCCAGGGGTTTTGCAGGCCATGGCGACGGCATGTCGATCGAACTGCTGAAGGCCGCGAGGGGCCTTCGCGAAGACGAGGCGATGGGCGACATTCCCATGCGGCCCGACGAAAGCTGAAGAAGCGCCTTTTGCTTCTTTTTCAGGCTTGCGCCACCTGCAGCACCAGCTTGCCGAAGTTTTCTCCGGCAAAGAGCTTGTTGAGCGACTCGGGGAAGGTGTCCAGGCCCTTCACGATGTCTTCCTTGCTCTTCATGCGCCCGTCTTTCAGGTAGCCGGCCATCTCGGCGATGGCGATGTGATAGCGGTCGGCGTAGTCGAACACCACGATGCCTTCCATGCGCGCGCGGTTCACCAGCAGGCTCAGGTAGTTCTTGGGGCCGGCCGCGGGCATGCTGTTGGCGTTGTTGTACTGGCTGATGGCGCCGCAGATGATGATGCGGGCCTTGCGCGCGAGCCGCGCCAGCACCATGTCGAGGATCTCGCCGCCGACGTTGTCGAAGTAGATGTCCACGCCCTTCGGGCAGTGGGTCTTGAGGCCTTCGCGCACCGCGCCTGCGCCGGCCTTGTAGTCGATGCAGGCGTCGAAGCCCAGCTCCTTCACCACCCAGTCGCACTTGGCGGCGCCGCCGGCGATGCCGACCACGCGGCAGCCCTTGATCTTGGCCAGCTGGCCCACGGTCTGGCCCACGGCGCCGGCCGCGCCGGAAACCACCACCGTCTCGCCGGCCTTGGGCATGCCCACGTCCATCAGGCCGAAGTAGCCGGTCATGCCGGGCATGCCCAGCACGTTGAGCCACTGGGTGATGGTGCCCACGCGCAGGTCGATCTTGACCAGGCCGTTGCGCTTGACCTGGTCCTCGGGGATCAGGATGTATTCCTGCACGCCCAGCGTGCCGTATACGGTGTCGCCCACCGCGAACTGCGGGTTCTTGGAGGCAATGACGCGGCCGACGCCGCCGGCGCGCATCACTTCGTCGATGCCCACGGGCGGGATGTAGCTCTTGGCGTCGTTGAGCCAGCCGCGCATGGCGGGGTCGAGCGACAGCGACAGCGTCTTGACCAGCACGCCGCCCTCGGCCGGCTCGCCGACGGGCTCGGTGGTGAATTTCCAGTTTTCGCGGGTGGCCGTGCCCTCGGGGCGTTTGGCGAGGCGAACCTGGTGGTTGGTGAGTGAGCTGCTCATGGTGTCTCCTTGACCTTGAATGCCGGACGCTGGCACGGAGGCGCATCGTAGCCGTGGCCTGCGGGCGGGCTGGTAGCGCAGGTGACAGCGCCCGCCGGGCCGCCTTGCCTCAGGCCAGCCTGACGATGATCTGCAGCCCCGGCCCGGCGTTGCGCACCGTCAGCTCGCCGCCGTGCGCCTCGGCGATCAGCCGGCACAGGTACATGCCGAGGCCGACGCCGCCGGTGGCGCGCGCCCGTGCGCCGTCGGTGCGGTAGAAGGGCTCGGTCAGCCGTTCGAGCTGTTCGTCGTCCACGCCAGGGCCGTGGTCGCGCACCTCGATCTCGATGCCCTGCTTCCTGCCGTCGAGCACCGCGCGCAGCGACACGCACGGCGGCCGCGGCGCGTCGGCGCTGTAGCGCAGGGCGTTGTCCAGCAGGTTGCGCACCAGCAGGCGGATGCGCATGCGGTCGACGGCATGGGGCGGCAGGCCTTCGGCCAGGTCGAGGTGCACGTTCTGCGCACCGGGCATCTCGGCCACGATCTCGCGGATCAGCGCCGCAAGGTCGACCGGTTCGCGCTGCAGCGCCACGTGCGGGCTCGCGAGGCGTTCGCTTTCGAGCAGGTCGCTGATGAGGTCGCGCATCTCGTTGAGGTCGCGCAGCAGCGCCTCGCGCTCGGCCTGGCCTTCGGGCGTGATCGGCAGCAGCTCGGCATTGAGCCGGGCACGCGTGAGCGGCGAGCGCAGTTCGTGGCTCAGGGCGAGCAGCAGACCGCGCTTGGCGTCGAGCATGGCCTGGATGTCGTCGGCCATGGTGTTGATGCGTTCGGCAAGGTCGCCGAGGTCGTCGTTGCGGCGCACCGGAATGGGCTGCGTGAACTCGCCACGGCCGAAGCGCTGCGCGCCTTCGCGAATGTCGATCAACGGCCGCAGCAACCGGCTCACGTAGGCATAGCCCAGCAGCACGCACGACAGCAGCACGCCGAGCGTGGCCCAGCCGGTGGCACGCGGCGCCAGTTGCCAGAGCTTGGGCGCCCAGCCGAAGATCACGCGGTGGCCGTCTGCAGTGGGGCGGATGAACCACTTGTCGCCGCCGAACACGTCTTCGCGGTCGTGCATCCAGCCACCGGGGCTGTTCGCGCCGCCAGGGTTGGAATCCCAGTTGACCTTGGGGCCGACGATGCGGATGGTGATGGGCAGCCGGGCCACCAGCGCCTGTGCGCGCGCCACGTCAGGCGGCGTGCCGATCTCCGAGACCAGGCGGTCGGCGTAGTCGGTCAGCATCGGCTTGGCGGCTTCGGCCCAGCCGGTGGAAAAGGCCTTCTTCATGCCGCCCATGAACACCGCCGCCATCACCATGGCCAGCACCACGAACATCAGCACCAGCCGCACACGCAGCGAGCGGCGCCAGCGGCGTTTGCCCTGCACCTTCTCGTTCCAGCGCGCATGCCACTTCGCATGCCAGTCCTCGCGCGATTGCTCGTCGCGGCACTCCTCGCCGCGCCACCTCATCCTGCGGGATTCCCGACGGCCGAGACTCATTGAAATACCTTCGCGCTTCGCGCTGCGGTGCGAGCTTGCTTGGGGCGGCCCGGCGCTGCGCTCATGCAGGCTCGCTGCGTGCCACGGCAAGCGCATAGCCGGCGTTGCGCAGCGTCTTGATGCAGTCCAGCGGCTCGAGCTTCTTGCGCAGGCGGCTCACCACGATGTCGACCGCGCGGGTGTAGAGCTCGGCCTCGTGACCGCGCAGGCGGTTGAGGATGTCGTCGCGGCTGAACACCTTGCCGGGTTCGGCGGCCAGCAGCGCCAGCAGTTCGAACTCGGTGCCCGTGAGCTCCACGCGCTCGCCATGGCGCAGCACCTGGCGCCGGTCGAGGTCGATCGACAGGCCGTCGAACACGCGGTGCTGCGTGCCGTTGATCACCGCCTGCGGCACGCTGCGCTGGCGGCGCAGGATGGTCTGCACGCGCGCCACCAGCTCGCGCGGCTCGAAGGGCTTGGGCACGTAGTCGTCGGCGCCGAGTTCGAGGCCGACCACGCGGTCCATCACTTCGCCGCGGGCAGTGAGCATGACGATGGGAATGTCGCTTTCCTTGCGGATCTCGCGGCACAGCGCGAAGCCGTCCATCTCGGGCAGCATGACGTCGAGGATGGCCGCGTCGTAGGTGCCGGCGCGCAGCTTGGCGAGGCCTTCGCTCGGGCGCACGGCGCTCTCGAGCGTGCAGCCGAAGCGTGCGAAGTAGGTGGTCAGCGGCGCGGCGAGGTGTTCGTCGTCGTCGATCAGCAGGATGCGCGGCATGGCGGGATTGTGCCTCCTGGCAAGGAAATGGCGGATGACCTCGCTGACCATCAAACCTGCCGGCATCGCACCGCCCAGGTCAGGCCCGTCACGAGGAGTGAGAGCAAAAGCGCGTGGTAGACCACGTCGGGCACGGTGCGCGGACCGATGCCCGCCACGATGGTGCCGAGCCCGACCAGCGTGCCCAGCAACGCGAAGCCCTGGCCGAAGATGGCGGCGCGGCGCGCGTCCTCTGGGCGCAGCCAGGTCTCGACCGTGGCGAGCACCAGCACGGTGGCGATCACCGCTTCGGCGATGCGGGCGTGCCCATGCGCATAGCCCGGCACGATGCGGCCGGCGTGCACCATCGATGCGAGGCCGAGCGCGAGCGCCTCGGTCAACATCCATGCGCGCGCGGCCTGCGGGCGCATGACGGGGACTGTGCCGCGTTCGCTCACCATGGATCGGCCTTTCCGATGCGGCCCAGGTGCGTGGCGGCAAAGCCCGCCGCGTACTTGAGCCCGTAGCCGAGCGCGCGATCGAAGCCGATGTGGACCAGCCAGATCAGGCTGCCGGCCACCGCCCACGGCATGGCCGCAAGCACGCCGAGCGCCAGCAGCAGCACCGGACCGACGTACGAATGCGCCGCGTTGTAAAGAGCCGCCCCCACGCGCGGCCCCGCGAGGTAGCCCAGCAGCGAGAGATCGGGCGCGAGGAGCCAGAGCGCGAACACGCCCCAGCCCACGCCGAACTGGGCATAGGCAGCGAGTGCCACGCCGAGCACCACCGCGCCTTCGACCCGCAGCAGCGCACGCACCCCGCCGGCTGCCGCTGCCTGTTCGGGAGATACGGTGGAGCCGGCTTCGCCGGTCCACTGCTGTCGCCCCCGGAGAGGGGGAAGGCGAAGCGACACGAAGTGCGCGAAGCCTGGGGTTGAGTGGAGCCTATCCACGATGGCTCCAGCGGCGCCCACCTCGGTCCATGAAGTCGCGCACCTTCTGCTGCTGCGCGGCATTCAGGTTGTCGTAGAAGTCGGCGGCTGCGGCAATGATCTCGGGGCTGCCGTTGCGCACTGCGGCGGTCTTCTCTTCGACCAGGCGCGTGGCGCCAGCCTGGTCGAGCTTGTTGCCCGCGAACAGCGCCTTGAACTGCGAGCGCGGATCGCCCGAGCCGCCGGCGCCACGCATCGCTTCGCGCTGCGCCTGCAGCTTCTCGGCCAGCACGGTAAGCTTCTGCTTCTGGTTGGCGTCGAGTTCGAGCTTGCTGCCCACGCGCTCGATCATCTTCGCGCGGAACTCGGCGCTGTCGCCACCGCCCCAGCCGTGCCGTTGACCGGCACAGCCGGCGATGCTGCCGGCAACCATCGCGGCGCCCGCAAAACCGAAGAGAGTTCGTTTGATCCAGTACTTCATGGTGATTCCTTGTGTTGTCTGTGAGGAGGAAGCTCCATGGTGCGATCTGCACCGGGCCAAGTCCTCTCGCTGCGGTTGCGGCGTGTTTCGTTTTATTGCGACGCGCGTGGAGGCGAACCAGGCGGCTTACAGGCGGCTGCTCTTGGCGTTGGCAGCCGAGGCGCGCGCGTCGACGGGGTTCTGCATCGTCGAGATGACCTGGCTGTTCACGCGCGAGCTGGCCGACACGTTCTGGTCGGGCGCAGCGGTGGCGCGCACGGCTTCGGCGACGATGCGACCGCGCTCGGTCGACACGGCCATGGTCTCGGCGCCGCGCGAACCGCGCACCACGTTCTGGTTGGGTGCCGATGCAGTGCTCACGGCTTCGGCGCTGACGTCGGCGCGGCTCTTGGCCGACACGGCGGGCTGCACGCCCTCGTAGCTTTCAGCCTTGGCGCCGGCTGCTGCGAGCATGGCGAAGGAGCCGACGGCGATGATCTGGGTCAGGGAGAGAGATTTCATGATGCAGGCCTTTCTTTCAGGGTTGGAAGAGGAGGCCTGATCGTGCTTGCGGGGTTCCCGCAAGTCCTTTCGCCGCAGTTTCGGCGTGTATCGTTTCTTTTCACTCACCCGCAAGGGTGAGTGAAAAGTACGCTCAACCCGCCATCACGGCGGCAGGGTCGTCGGACTCCAGCACGCTCTTGGCCCACGCCTCGAGCTTGCTGGTGTCGGCGCGCAGCACTTCCTGCTTGACCGCAAGAATGCGCGAGGGGTGCATCGAGAAGCTGCGCAGGCCCAGGCCCAACAGCAGGCGCGTGAAGGCCACGTCACCGGCCATCTCGCCGCACACGGCCACGCCCTTGCCCTGGCGACGGCACTCGGCGATGGTGTCGGCCACGAGGCGCAGCACCGCCGGGTGCGCAGGGTCGTAGAGGTGCGCCACCGATTCGTCGGCGCGGTCGATGGCCAGCGTGTACTGGATCAGGTCGTTCGTGCCGATCGACAGGAAATCGAAGTGCTTCAGGAAGATGCGCAGCGTGAGCGCAGCCGCGGGAATCTCGATCATGGCGCCGAGCTTCACCGGGCCGTGCACCGCGCCGCGGTTGTCGAGCTCGGTGCGCGCGAAGTCGATCAGCGACAGCGTCTGGCGGATCTCGCTCGCGTGCGCGAGCATGGGGATCAGCAGGTGGATCTCGCCGTGCGCAGCCGCGCGCAGGATGGCGCGCAGCTGCGTGAGGAACATCGCCGGGTCGGCCAGGCTCCAGCGAATGGCGCGCAGGCCGAGCGCGGGGTTCAGGTGCTCCTGCTTGTTGGCCGACTTGCTGTCGAGCGGCTTGTCTGCCCCCACGTCGATGGTGCGGATGGTGACGGGCATGCCCTGCATGCCCTCGACCGCGCGCTTGTAGGCCTGGTACTGCTCTTCTTCGTCGGGCAGGCGGGTCTGGCGCGTGGTCGACTCGCGGCCCATGAAGAGGAATTCGCTGCGGAACAGGCCCACGCCCACGGCGCCGGCCTTGACTGCGCCCACGGTGTCTTCGGGCATCTCGATGTTGGCGAGCAGCTCGACGCGCTGGCCGTCGAGCGTGATGGCCGGCTTGTGGCGCAGCCGCGCGAGCCGGCCGCGTTCGAGATCGCCCTGGCGCTGCTTGAAGCCGTACTCGGCTAGGATGATCGGCGACGGATCGACGATCACCACGCCGGCGTCGCCGTCGATGATGACCCAGTCGTCCTGGCGCACCAGCTGGCTCGCGGTGCGCGCGCCGACCACGGCCGGGATGTCCATGCTGCGCGCGACGATGGCAGTGTGCGAGGTGCGCCCGCCGACGTCGGTGACGAAGCCGGCGAACACGCTCTTCTTGAACTGCAGCATGTCGGCCGGCGAGAGGTCGTGCGCGATGAGCACCAGCGGCACGTCGATGCCGTCGCCTGCGGTGGGGTCGTCGTTGTCGTCGTCCGAGGCGGCGGCGCGCTTGCGGCGCGGCGGGCTCGGCGCCAGCACGGCGGCCGTGCCCTTCATGCGGTGCAGCAGGCGCTCGACCACCTGTTCGAGGTCGGCCTTGCGCTCGCGCAGGTACTCGTCCTCCATCTCGTCGAACTGGCGCGCGATGATTTCGAGCTGCGTGGTCAGCGCCCATTCGGCGTTGTAGAGCCGCTCGCTGATCCAGTGCTTGACGCCGCCGCTCAAGGCCTCGTCCTGCAGCAGCATCTGGTGCACCTCGAGCAGCGCCGCGAGTTCGTGCGGCGCGTCGTTGGGGCCCATCAGCGCGACGTTGGCCTGCAGCTTGGCGAGCTCGTCGGCCACCGCGTTGCGCGCGGTGCGCACACGGTCGATCTCGGTCTCGATCTCTTCGGGCTTGATGAAGTAGTGGGCCACGTCGATGCGGCTCGACACCACCATCACTGCGCGCCCGATGGCAATGCCACGGGCAACAGGGAGGCCGTGGACTGCGAAGGTCATGGGACGGTCCTTACTCGCCTTCGCCGAACTTGTCGTCCATGAGCTGGACGATGGCGTTCATCGCTTCTTCTTCCTGCGCACCGTTGGTCTCGAGCTCGACGGTCGAGCCGATGCCGGCGGCCAGCATCATCACGCCCATGATGCTCTTGGCATTGATGCGACGGTCGCCGCGGGAGAGCCACACCTCGCAGGGAAAGCTGCCTGCGAGCTTGGTCAGCTTGGCCGATGCGCGTGCGTGCAGGCCCAGCTTATTGCTGATGGTCACGGATTTCTTGATCACTGTGCTTTCTTTTCGCCTGATTCTGGGGAGCCGCCACCGCCACCTGCATGACGCCCGCGGTGCCGCCCGCGAGGGCGCGCTGCACCAGCGTCTCCAGAGGCTCATGCCGGTAGGTGACGGCGCGCAGCAGCATCGGAAGATTGACCCCCGCCACCAGCCGCGACCGGACGCCGTCCACCAGCTTCTGCGCCACGTTGCAGGGCGTGGCGCCGAACACGTCTGCCAGCACCAGCACCTGCGAGCGCGGCGTGTGCAGCTGCTGCGCAAGGGTGATGCGCGCGGCCGCCAGCGTTTCTTCGGGCGACACGTTGGGCAGCACGTCGAGCGCGACGATGGCCTGCTCGCAATCGGGAAACACATGCAGCGCACACTGCCGCAGCGCGTGTGCGAACGGTGAGTGGGCGATGATGAGGATGCTGTTCATGCGGGACGGAGGACGACTCGTCGATTATGCGGGGGCGCCCAGGGGAAGTAGATATACGACATAACGCAGCAGCCCCGAAAAACAGACAACGCCGCGCGAAATGAGACAGCCGTGTGTCCACACCTGTCGCGGGAGGCACTATCAAAACAATAGCGAATGGTGCGATCGTTCACGGAAGCCGCAGGCCCTCGAAGAATGTCTTCGACGCTTCGGCCGAGGAAGGCTCGCCCAGCACGGTGGCTTGGTAAAGCGCCACAGTGCCGTCTTTTTGCGACTGGGCGAACCAGAGCACCTGTACCGGCGCGGCGCCCTGCTGCTTTGGCTGGGCATCGAGCCGCAACGGGGCGGGTGTGGCGGTCGCGCGCTGCACGCTGGCGGGGGCTTGCGTCATCTGCTGCGCTTCTCCCAGCTGGCCGCGCGTGGCAGCGCGCCATGCGTTGAGCCAGGCCTCGGCCTGTTCGGGGCCTTTGGCGGAGGCATGCGCGATGGCGAAGGTCGCGCCGCCGGCTTCGCAACCCGCCATGTCGACCTGCACCGATTCGGCGCCCAGCGGCAGGGCACGGCTTGCGCGGTCTGGCTTGCAGGGCAGCAGCGCGATCAGGCCCGATTCGGCGACCGGCACTTCGCGCCAGTTGAAAGTGGGGCTGCAGGCTGCGAGCAGGGCTGCCGCGGCCAGCGCCAGCCAGGAAGAAGAGAAAGCGGGCGACGACGGCATGGGGCAGCGATTATCGAACCGCGCGAGGGCCGCCAGCACGATCCGGCACGCGGAACTAAAATCGCGCCGCCCTTCTCTTGCTTGAAGCCATGAAAAAATACATCGCCGCTGCCGCCGTCGTCATCGCATTGGCCACCGGCGTGGGCGTGTACCTCGGCTCCGGCGCCACCGCCGCGCCGGCCTCGACCTTCGTGCTGCTCGACGGCACGCAAAAGAGCACGGCGGACCTGAAGGGCAAGGTCACCCTGGTCAACTTCTGGGCCACAAGCTGCGTGACCTGCGTCGGCGAGATGCCCAAGGTCATCGCCACCTACGACAAATACAAGGCACAGGGCTACGACACGCTGGCCGTGGCCATGAGCTACGACCCGCCGAGCTATGTCGTCAATTTCGCCCAGACGCGCAAGCTGCCGTTCAAGGTGGCGATCGACAACACCGGCAGCGTGGCGCAGGCCTGGGGCGACGTGAAGCTCACGCCGACCACCTACCTGGTCAACAAGCGCGGCGAGATCGTGAAGCGCTATGTGGGCGAGCCGGATTTCGCCGAACTGCACAAATTGATCGAAAAGCTGCTGGCCGAAGCCTGATCTCCGGTCTTCCCAACGAAAAGGCGCTCCGAAAGAGCGCCTTTTGTTTTGGCGAAGCGGCTTGCTTATTGGTTGCGGAAGCTGTCGTGGCAGGCCTTGCAGCTTGCGGCGGTCGGGCCGAACTGGGCCTTGAGCGCGTCGAGGTTGCCGGCCTTGGCAGCGGTCACCAGCTTGCCGGTTTCTTCCATCAGCTTCTGCTGGCGCTCCTTGAACTTGGCGTCTTCCTTCCAGACTTCGGGCTTGGCCTTGCCGCCCTCGGTGCCGGCACCAAAGCCGGCCCAGGGCAGCTTCGCCATGTCGGCGACCACTTCGGCATTGGCGGCGGCGGCGCTGGCGTCGTAGGGCGCACGGCCGTTGGCCATGGCGCCGAGGCGAGCGAAATGCTGGCTCATCACGAACAGCGCGCTCTGGCGGTACTTGATGGAGTCCTCGGGCTTGGCAAACTGGGCCGCGGCGGGAAGAGACACGGCAGCGCAGGCGGCTGCAAGGGCGAACGAAGCTAGTCTGGTCATCGTGGGTCCTCGTTGTGGGGAAAGCGCCGTCGAATGCGGCACTGCCGGCGAGTGTAGGGGCGGCCCGTGTCCAGCGCATAGCAACAACCCGAAGCAGACTGGGGCCCGGACTTTGCTAATCTGCGCCTTCCGCAGCATTGCGCCCCCTTGGCGCCTTCTTCGATGACCGACTCCTCCGTGGCCGCCTTTCGCGCGGCCTCCGGCCCCGGTGCCCGCACGCGGGTCTGGGACCTGCCGACGCGCCTTTTCCACTGGGCGCTGGCCATCGCCGTCATCGGCATGATCGGCACCGGCCTGGGCGGCGTCATGGAATGGCACTTCCGCCTTGGGTACATGGTGCTTTCGCTGCTGCTGTTCCGGCTGCTCTGGGGCTTCGTCGGCGGGCGCTGGTCGCGCTTTGCGGCTTTCGTCTACGGTCCGGGGTCTGTTGTCGCGTACCTGCGCGGACGGGCGCATCCGGACCATCTGATCGGGCACACGCCGCTGGGCGCGCTGTCGGTGTTTGCGGTGCTGGCGATCCTGGCGTTGCAGGTCGCTACCGGGCTGATGGCGGACGACGAAATCTCGGCGTCGGGGCCGCTCACTCGTTTCGTCTCGGGCGAGGTCGTGAGCCTGGCCACGGGCTGGCACAAGGCGCAGGGCAAGTGGGCCGTGATTGCGCTCGTGAGCCTGCATGTGCTGGCGGTGTTGTTCTACGTGCTCGTCAAGCGGCATCGCCTGGTGCGGCCGATGGTGACGGGCGACAAGCTGGTTTCCGCAGAGAGCGGCCAGGTGGCGCCGAGCCGCGACGACGCGGCCTCGCGCTGGCTTGCGCTGGTGTTGTTCGCGCTGTGCGCGGGCGTGGCTTATTGGGTTTCTTCGTTGCGCGTATGAGCTTCTCTGTGTCACGCCCCCTGCCGCTGTCGGCGATGCCGGCTGTCGTGTTGCTCACGCCCGAAGAGGCGCACGAGATCGAGGCCACGCGCGCGATCTTCAGCGACTATGCGGGTTCGCTGGGCATCGATCTGGACTTTCAGGATTTCGACAGCGAGCTGGCGCAGCTGCCGGGCGAATACGCCGAGCCACGCGGCACGCTGTTGTTGGCGCTGCTCGATCCGGTCAATGTGTCGGAAGACGCCGGGCGCCAGGCGCCGACGCTGCAACGTGCCGACGGCACGCTGGCGCATGTGGCGGGGTGCTGCGCGCTGCGGCCGCTCGACAGCGCGGACTACGCAAACGCCGCGGAAATGAAGCGCCTGTACGTACGCCCCGGGTTCCGCGGCCTTGGCCTGGGCCGTCAGCTGGCCGAGGCGATCATCGATGCCGCACGCAGCGCGGGATATGGCTGCGTGCTGCTCGACACGCTCGACGACATGGAGTCGGCGCGGGCCCTCTACGAAGACCTGGGCTTCGCGGAGGTGCCGCCCTACTATCACAACCCCGTCGCCGGGGCCCACTATCTCAAGGTGGATCTCTGACCAGAGCGGCCGATCAGCCGCGGGCTTGCGCCAGCAGGGTGTCGGCGTCGCTGACTTCGAACTTGCCCGGTGCCTCGACGTTCAGCGTCGCGACCTTGCCGTCCTTTACGAGCATCGAATAGCGGTTGCTGCGAAGGCCCATGCCACGGCCGGCCAGGTCGAGCGTGAGGCCGGTGGCCTTGGCGAAATCGGCGCTGCCGTCGGCCAGCATGCGCACCTTGGCGCCGGTCTTCTGGTCGCGCGCCCAGGCGCCCATCACGAAAGCGTCGTTCACGCTCACGCACCAGATCTCGTCCACGCCGGCGGCCTTGAAGTCGTCGAAGTGCTGCACGTAGCCCGGCACATGCTTGGCCGAGCAGGTGGGCGTGAAGGCGCCGGGCAACGCGAACAGCGCGATGGTCTTGCCCGCCGAAGCCTTGCTCACGTCCACGGCGTTCGGGCCGATGCTGCAGCCTTCGCCCTCGACCTCGGAATATTCCTGCAGGGTGGCCGAAGGAAGGGTGTCGCCGACTTTGATCATTGAATGTGCTCCTGAAAAAGAAAAACGGCCCACATTGTGGGCCGTTTCGAGATGGGCTGTATCGAGCCGGGGATGATCAGACCAGAACGGCCTTCTCGACCAGACGGGTCACGACCCAGTTCTTGGTCTTCGAGATCGGACGGCTTTCCGTGATCTCGATGGTGTCGCCCAGCTTGTACTCGCCCTTTTCGTCATGGGCGTGGTACTTGCTCGTCTTGGCCACGATCTTGCCGTAGAGCTCGTGCTTCACACGGCGCTCGACCAGCACGGTCACGGTCTTGGCACGCTTGTCGCTAACCACCTTGCCGATCAAGGTGCGCTTGAGGGATTTTTTAGCTTCCGTCATGTTCACTCCTTACTTGGCGGCGGGGGTTTCTTGCTGCTTCTGAGCAAGAATGGTCTTGGCGCGTGCGATGTCGCGACGCGTGACGCGCAGCGTCGAGGTGTTCGACAGCTGTTGCGTGGCTTTCTGCATGCGCAGGCCGAAATGGGCCTTCTGCAGATCCTTGATTTCGGCTTGCAGGCCCGCGACGTCCTTCGTGCGCAGGGTTGCGGCCTTCGTCACCTTGGCCGGAGCCGCGGTTTCTTTTTTCTTACGTGTTGCCATGGATGTTCTCCTCTCAGGCGCCGAGCTGGCGAGCGACGAACGTCGTACGCAGCGGAAGCTTGGCGGCGGCCAGGCGGAACGCTTCGCGGGCGAGTTCTTCGGGCACGCCGACGATCTCGAACACGATCTTGCCAGGCTGGATTTCAGCGACGTAGTACTCGGGGTTGCCCTTACCGTTACCCATCCGCACTTCAGCGGGCTTGGTAGAGATTGGCTTGTCCGGGAACACGCGGATCCAGATACGACCACCGCGCTTCACGTGACGCGAAATCGCGCGACGAGCGGCTTCGATCTGGCGCGCCGTGAGGCGGCCGCGGTCGGTGCATTTGAGACCGAAGTCACCGAACGCAACCGAGTTACCCGTGGTTGCGATGCCGGTGTTGCGGCCCTTTTGTTCCTTGCGGAACTTTCTGCGTGCAGGTTGCAGCATGTTTTGTTACTCCGTGAGGGCCCCAGGCACTTGCGTGCCCGGGAGCGACCGATTACTCGGTCTTGGCACCGTCCGCTGCTGCAGCGGGCGCGGCTTTGCGGACGCGCTTAACGGCGGGTTTCGAGTCTGCACCGGCACCGCCGGTTGCTTCTGCGGGCTTGTCGCTGCCATCGGCCGGGGCGGTGTTGCCACCGATCGGGCCACGGGCACCGGCACGCGGGCCGGGACCACGACGGTCGCTACCCGGACGGTCGCCACCAGGGCGGCCATCACGGCGCGGACCGCGCGGACGACGTTCTTCTTCAGGACGCGGCGTTTCGACGGCCGGCAGGTCGTTACGACCCAGCGTGTCGCCCTTGTAGACCCAGACCTTGACGCCGATGACGCCGTAGGTGGTCTTGGCTTCCGAGGTGCCGTAGTCGATGTCGGCGCGCAGAGTATGAAGCGGCACGCGGCCTTCGCGGTACCACTCGGTACGCGCGATTTCGATGCCGTTCAGGCGGCCAGCCGACATGATCTTGATGCCCAGGGCACCCAGACGCATGGCGTTTTGCATGGCGCGCTTCATGGCGCGGCGGAACATGATCCGCTTTTCGAGCTGCTGCGTGATGCTGTCGGCGATCAGCTGCGCATCGATTTCGGGCTTGCGCACTTCTTCGATGTTGACCGCAACCGGCACGCCGAGCTGCTTGCCCAGTTCGCGCTTGAGGTTCTCGATGTCTTCGCCCTTCTTGCCGATCACGACGCCCGGACGTGCCGAGTAGATCGTGATGCGTGCGTTCTTGGCGGGACGCTCGATCATGACGCGCGAGACCGAAGCGTTCTTCAGCTTCTTCTTCAGGTATTCGCGAACCTTGATGTCTTCGGCCAGCATGCCCGCGAAATCGCGGTCGCTTGCGTACCAACGGCTGGACCAGTTACGGGTGACCGCAAGGCGGAACCCGGTTGGGTGGATTTTCTGTCCCATATTTCTTCCAGGCCTTCTTAGTTGCCAACCGTCACGTACACATGGCACGTGGGCTTGCTGATGCGATTGCCGCGACCCTTGGCCCGCGCCGTGAAGCGCTTGAGCGTTGCACCTTGCTCGACGTAGATGGTCTTGACCTTCAGCTCGTCGATGTCGGCACCGTCGTTGTGCTCGGCGTTGGCAATTGCCGACTCGAGCACCTTCTTGATGATCACAGCGGCCTTTTTCTGCGTGAACTGCAGAACGTTGAGCGCTTGATCGACCTTCTTGCCGCGGATGAGATCCGCGACCAGACGGCCCTTGTCGACCGACAGGCGGACACCGCGGAGGACTGCACGTGTTTCAGACATGGTCGTTCCTTACTTCTTCTGGACTTTTTTGTCCGCGGGGTGCCCCTTGAACGTGCGCGTGAGCGCAAATTCGCCGAGCTTGTGGCCGACCATCTGGTCGGTGATGTACACGGGCACGTGTTGCTTGCCGTTGTGCACAGCGATGGTCAGACCGATGAATTCGGGCAGGACCATCGAGCGGCGCGACCAGGTCTTGATCGGCTTCTTGTCCTTGGTCGTCACGGCCTTGTCGGCCTTGGCCACGAGGTGGTGGTCGACGAAAGGACCCTTTTTGAGAGAGCGAGTCATTGGCTATCCCTTACTTCTTGCGACGCGACACGATGAAGACCTGCGTGCGCTTGTTGTTACGGGTGCGATAGCCCTTGGTCAGATTGCCCCATGGGTCGACAGGATGGCGGCCTTCGCCAGTCTTGCCTTCGCCGCCACCGTGCGGGTGGTCGACCGGGTTCATCACGACGCCGCGAACGGTCGGGCGAATACCCTTCCAGCGCTTGGCGCCTGCCTTGCCGAGCTGGCGCAGGCTGTGCTCTTCGTTGGCAACTTCGCCGATGGTCGCGCGGCATTCGATGTGAATGCGGCGGACTTCGCCCGAACGCATGCGGACCTGGGCGTAAACGCCTTCACGGGCCAGCAGCGTGGCCGACGTACCGGCCGAACGTGCGATCTGCGCGCCCTTGCCGGGTTGCAGTTCGATGCAGTGGATCGTCGAGCCGACCGGGATGTTGCGGATCGGCAGGGTGTTGCCGGCGCGGATCGGGGCTTCGGCGCCCGACAGCAGCGTTGCACCGGCTTCAAGACCGCGCGGGGCGATGATGTAGCGGCGCTCGCCGTCGGCGTAGCAGACCAGAGCGATGTGGGCGGTGCGGTTCGGGTCGTACTCGATGCGTTCGACCTTGGCCGGGATGCCGTCCTTGTTGCGCACGAAGTCGACAACGCGGTAGTGGTGCTTGGAACCACCGCCACGGTGACGGATCGTGATGTGACCGTTGTTGTTACGGCCGGCCTTCTGGAACTGGGGTTCCAGCAGGGCTGCGTGAGGAGCACCCTTGAACAGGTGGTCACGCGAGATCTTCACCGCGCCGCGTTGGCCCGGCGAAGTGGGTTTCATCTTGATGACGGCCATGATTAAGCGCCTTCCCCGACGAGGTTGAGCTCTTGACCGGCCTTCAGCGTCACATAGGCCTTGCGAACGTTGTCGCGGCGGCCGATGGACTTGCCAAAGCGCTTGGTCTTGCCCTTGGTGTTGAGCACCGACACGCCCTGGACTTCGACCTTGAACATCAGTTCGACAGCGGCCTTGATCTCGGGCTTGGTGGCGTCTTGCAGCACCTTGAAAGTGACAGCGTTCGACTTCTCGCCGACCATCGTGGCCTTTTCGGACACGATCGGGGCGACCAGCACCGCCATCAGGCGGCCTTCTTCGAACGTACGTTCAGCGGCGGTAGGGTTCACGCGGCTCATGCGAACATCTCCTTGAGCTTGTCGACGGCACCCTTGGTGACCAGCACCTTCTTGTAGTGAACCAGCGACACCGGATCGGCGTAGCGCGGTTCGACCACGAGAACGTTGACCAGATTGCGCGAGGCAAGGTACAGGTTTTCGTCGACTTCTTCGGCGATCACGAGCACGGACTCGAGATTCATCGCCTTGAAACGGGCTGCCAGCGGCTTGGTCTTGGGCGAGTCGACCTTGATCGAATCGACCACGGCCAGACGGCCTTCGCGAGCCAGCTGCGAGAAGATGGACGCCATGCCGGCGCGGTACATCTTCTTGTTGATCTTCTGCGAGAAGTTTTCGTCAGGCATGTTCGGGAAAATCCGGCCACCCCCGCGCCACAGCGGCGAGGACGTCATACCGGCACGGGCGCGGCCCGTTCCCTTTTGCTTGAAAGGCTTCTTGGTCGAGTGCTTGACCTGTTCGCGGTCCTTCTGGGCGCGCGTGCCTTGGCGTGCGTTGGCCTGGAATGCAACGACGATCTGGTGAACCAGGTCTTCGTTGTAGTCACGGCCGAACACGGTCTCGGGGGCGTCGTACTTCGACGCGGCCTGGCCTTGTTCGTTCAGGAGTTCGAGTTCCATTACTTCGCTCCTTGGGCCGCTTGCGGCTTGGCCTTGACGGCGGGACGCACGGTGACGAAGCCACCCTTCGAACCCGGAATCGCGCCCTTGATGAGCAGCAGTTGACGTGCTTCGTCGATGCGGAACACGTCGAGGTTTTGCGTCGTGCGGGTGACGTCGCCGAGGTGGCCCGTCATGCGCTTGCCGGGGAACACGCGACCGGGGTCTTGTGCCATACCGATCGAGCCGGGAACGTTGTGCGAACGGCTGTTACCGTGCGACGCGCGTTGCGAGCTCATGTTGTGACGCTTGATCGTGCCAGCGTAGCCCTTGCCGATGGAAGTGCCTTGCACGTCCACCTTCTGGCCCACGGAGAAGACGCTCGTCACTGCGATCACGCCGCCAGCCTTGTGCTGACCAGCGGTATCGGCGGTAACGCGGAATTCCTGGATGATTTCGCCTGCTTCGACACCTGCCTTGGCGAGGTGGCCGGCTTCGGGCTTGGTCACGCGCGATGCTTTGCGCGAACCGAACGTCACCTGCAGGGCGACGTAGCCATCGGTCTCTTGGGACTTGATCTGGGTCACACGGTTGTTGGACACATCCACCACCGTGACAGGAACTGCGTCCCCGTCATCGGTGAAGAGACGCATCATCCCCACCTTGCGGCCCAGCAACCCGAGGGAGTTGCTCAGACTCATTTGTTTTCTCCAAAAATGGAAACTCCCTACGCCGCTGCCACTTCAATTGGCGACAGCGTTTGCCGGGCTTCCCCGACAGCGTAAGAAGGTTGATAAATCTCTGCCAGAACAGCACCCAATACGGACGCAACAAGGGCAGAGCCAGCGATTATAGCCCGCGATGCGGGCCCCGCGCAAGCACTGCAGTTGTAGCCGTCTTGAGGGCGCCGAAGCCCCGTTTCCGGGGTCTTTCGCGGCTTATTTCGGCTCTTTGGCCGGCAGCGAGATGATTTTTTCGCCTTCCGCGGACGACTTCATCTCGCCCGCAGCCTTCATGGCCGGGGCGGCCGAGCCGGTCTGCACGGGGATGGCGACGATGCTCATGGCGCCGTTCTGCGTGACAAAGACGTTCAGGTAGGCGAGACCTTCGCGGTCGCTCGTCACCGTGGCGGTGGCGGTCGTACGCTGGCCGGCGGGAAGGGCCAGGCTGCTGCTTGTGGTCAGGGTCAGGCCGGCATCGGTCGTCAGGCGCGCGGTGGCACCCGCCGGATCGCTCACGCCGCCGAACTGCAGAACAACAGAGATCGGCCGGCCGACCTGGGGCGTGCCCTCTACCCTGAACTGGATCACGACACCGGAATCGTTGGGCTTGCGTGCCGCGACCGTCATAGGCGCAGCATTGCGGGACGAGGCTGCGTGCTTCGCGGTGCGGGGCGCCGGCACGCCATCTGCAAAGACCGGCGCCGACGCGGCGGCTAGCGTCAGGCATGCCGCAACGGCAATCGTCGAACTGGAACGGAGGTTCATGGCGGCCTTCCTCGCTGCTACTGAATGATCACGCCGAAGCAGGTGCTGGTGGCGGAATTGTTGAGATCGTTGACAACCAGAACATAGTCGCCAGCCGACAGGTTGACCGAACTGGTGTTTCGGCTCACCACGCCACCCCGATAGATCGCGTAGTTGGGATTAGCGCCCCCCGGCGGGGAGATCGTGAACTGGTAACCACGGTTGGTGGGCGCCGTGAAACGCAGGTACGCGAAGCTTCCGAGCTTGTTTCCGTCACGCTGAGGATCCGCAGCGTTCGTCACACAGGCCGAAGTGGCCGTACCGACCACTGCCTGCTTGTACATCGGCAACGCGATCGACACGCCGCCATCATTGCCCTCCCCCGCGCCGTAGGCATCATTGACCGTGATGCTCTGCCCCGTGAGCAACGCGGCCAGCGTGGATGCACTGCCCTGCGCTGTCGCGTTGAATGCCACGGCGAACGGATGAATCGACGTGACCGGCGCACCACTCCTGAATAGCGCCCCCGTCATCGTGTCGTGGATCGGCTTGAAACCGACCTGCTGATTCAGATTCCAGAAGATCGACTGAATCGAGGATTCGCGGAACCATCCTCGGTTGGTCGCCGGCCCCTGCGTGAGATCGAGGCTGCCGCCCTGGGCCTGGCCAGGGCCACCCGAATCGACATAGTTGCTGCGCCCCAACGCAATGCCCGACCAGCCGTTGCCCCATCCTTCGGAGAAAGCGAGGCGGCGGTCGATGAGTTCACTCGTGGAGTGCGCGCCGCCCGGCGAATCGTCGCGGCTGAAGGAGGCCTGGTAGTAGTGGCCCCATTCGTGCGCGATCACGGGCGCGTCGAATTCGTCGGTATCCACATCTTCCTTGCCGAGCACGTAGATTTCGGCACCCGAACTCCTTCCGATGAAGAACGTGGTGCCAATCTGGCCCAGCGCGATGCTGCCGCCGGAGTTGGTGTTGTTGACACTCCAGAACACCTTCAGCGACGGAAACGCCGTCGCCGGAGCCACCGACAGCACTTTCTGCATCGCGGTGTAGACCGTGTCCATCACGGCGAACGGCCCGGACACACGCTGGCTGGTGTAGCTCGACCCGCCCCATCCACTGCCGGCGCGCAGGTCGCGGGTGAGCGCCGCGGTGCCGGTGGAGAATGCCGACGACTGCATGGAATAGATCGCGTTCGACTGCGTGTTGTCACGCACGGTGACGTCCCAACTCGGAAGCGCGCCAGTGCGGGTCAGTTGAGCGCGCACGCGGACAACGACGTTCGCGTTTGACGGAACGCTCGCCGAGTAGGCGCCGTTGTCATCGGTGGAAGTCGTGGCCAGCTGGCTGCCACTGGTGGCGTCGAGTACTTCGACAAAAGCACCACGCACCGGTTTGATCGAGATATCGGAATACACGAGGCGGCCACTGGGATTGGGCACCGACTCATAGGTGGCCGTACCGCTCAGGGCAACTGGCGTCGCCGGAAGCACGGGCAGCAAGGGAATGCCGCCACCGCCACCTCCCCCACCGCCGCCACACGCGGTCAACAACGCCGCCGCGATGCAAGCCACCAAACCCGACGCAAAAGAGATGCTTTGTCTCATAGCTGTGCTGCCCTCGTTTCAGCTGTCCGACGCCTCGATGGAGGGAGGCTGTCGTCCGGCGAGGATGCCACATCTGCGTGACATAAAGCACAAAGCCCGCCTGCATTTCTGCAGGCGGGCTTCACAAATAACCGCGACGCGAGGTCGAACGGATTACTGCAGCTTGATCTCGACGTCCACGCCGGCCGGCAGGTCGAGCTTCATCAGCGCGTCCACGGTCTTGTCGGTCGGGTCGACGATGTCCATCAGGCGCTGGTGCGTGCGGATTTCCAGCTGGTCGCGCGACGTCTTGTTGACGTGCGGCGAACGCAGGATGTCGAAACGCTTCATGCGGGTCGGCAGGGGCACGGGGCCCTTGACGATCGCGCCGGTGCGTTTGGCAGTGTCGACGATCTCGGCTGCCGACTGGTCGATCAGCTTGTAGTCGAATGCCTTCAGGCGGATGCGGATTTTTTGCTTGGTAGCCATGGTGATTCCTTTGCGTCCGGCTTAGATGTCGAGGATCTTGGCCACGACGCCCGAACCCACGGTACGGCCGCCTTCACGGATGGCGAAGCGCAGGCCTTCTTCCATCGCGATCGGGTTGATCAGCTTGACGGTGATGCTGACGTTGTC
>NZ_JBVASX010000019.1:0-110690 GCF_057814215.1 Variovorax sp. F042 | reverse complement strand
GAGAGCCGAAGAAGCGTCCTCGAAGCGGGAAAACAGCGCCGACAGCGACCCTGGAACGTCGAAATCACACAACCGCCGCCTTCAGTGCGCAGGATGGCTTCGGCGCGCCTGGTATTTCAGCAGCCTGCTAGTGGTGCGGCTACGGCGCCACCCAACTTCCCGACTTCCCCCCATGCTTCTCCAGCACATGCACATCGGTGATCCGCATCCCCCGGTCCACCGCCTTGCACATGTCGTAGATCGTCAGTAGCGCCACCTGCACCGCCGTCAACGCCTCCATCTCCACCCCCGTCGGCCCGACAGTCTCGACGGTCGCCGTACAGACCACTTGCGGCACGCTCCCCGCGTCGGCAAGCGCAAACGCCACAGCCACCCGCGTCAACGCCAGCGGATGACACAGCGGAATCAGATCACTCGTCTTCTTCGCCGCCTGAATCCCCGCAATCCGTGCGATGCCCAGCACGTCGCCCTTCTTCGCCGTCCCCGATTCGATCAGCGCCAGCGTCGCCGCCTGCATCTCGATGCGCCCGGTGGCGACGGCCACGCGGTGGGTTGCGGGCTTGCCGGCCACGTCGACCATGTGGGCCTGGCCCTGGGCGTCAAAATGGGTGAGAGTGCTCATGGTGAACGTTCGTTTTGAAGATGCATCATACGAGCCCGAGCCACAGACGAGGAATGCCGCGCTTGACTCCCCATCGCCCCACGAAAAGCCCGCCGATGCCTGCCTTGCGGTCGTTGTGCGCTACTTTTTTGATAGCCTCCCAGGTGCTGTTGCCGGTGCCCGCGCTGGCGCAGATGCAGCAGATCCTGCCCGGCATGGGCGATGGCGGCGAGATGACCGCCAGCGCCGAGCGCCACCTCGGCGACCAGATCGCCCGTGAGCTGTACCGCGACACGGACTACATCGACGACCCGGTGATCGCTGCCTACGTGCAGGACATCTGGCAGCGCCTGCTGGCGGCCGCCCGCGCGCGCGGCGAGCTCACGCCCGAGCTCGACGAGCGCTTCGCCTGGACGATCCTGCTGGGCCGGGACCGCAACATCAATGCCTTCGCGTTGCCCGGTGGCTACCTCGGGCTCAACCTCGGCCTGGTGGCGGTGGTCGGCAGCCGCGACGAGCTGGCCACGGTGCTCGGGCACGAACTCTCGCACGTCACGCAGCGCCACATCTCGCGCATCATGAGCAAGCAGGGCAAGCAGATGCCATTGATGATCGCGGGCCTGATCCTCGGGATGATCGCGGCCGGCAAGAGCCGCAACGGCGACGCAGGCCAGGCCGTGATCATGGGCAGCCAGGCGCTGTTCATGCAGAACCAGCTGAGTTTTTCGCGCGACATGGAGCGCGAGGCTGATCGCATCGGCTTCGGCGTGATGACGCAGGCGGGCTTCGCGCCGCAGGGCGCGGCCGCGATGTTCGAGAAGCTGCAGTACGCCTCGCGCCTCAACGACAACGGCTCGTACCCCTACCTGCGCAGCCACCCGCTGACCACCGAGCGCATCTCCGACATGCAGGGTCGCTTCCAGTTCCGCATGGACGCGGCGCCGCCGGTTCCGCTGGCGATGGACCACGCGATGATCGCTGCGCGCGCCCGCGTGCTGACGCGCCCGGGCGTCGACGTGCTGCGGCTCTGGATCGAATCGGCCTCCAGCGGTGAGTTCGCGAAAAGCTCGCCGGCACAGCAGGCCGGCACGCTCTACGCGGCGGCGATGTCGGCCAAGGAAATGCGCGACTACAAGAACGCGCGCACGCTGGTCGAACGACTGGTCGCGCGCACGGCGGAAGACCCGGCTGCGACGAAGCAGGCGCGGTGGCTCAACGCGGAGATCGAACTGGCCGCAGGCGCCGCGCCCAAGGCGGCTGCGCTGCTCGATGCCAAGTCGAAGGAGCGGCCCGAGATGATGCTCGCTGCCGAAGCCGCCACGGCGATGCGCCAGCCCGCGCCGATGATTCCTGTCTTGCGCGACTGGGTCGCCGCGAACCCGCGCGATGCCACGGCGTGGCGCACGCTCGCCAATCTCTACGGTGCCCAGAACGACACGCTGCGCGCGGTGCGCGCCGACGCCGAGGCGAACGTGGCGATCCTCGACTACCCAGCCGCGCGCGACCGCTTCAAGGCCGCGCAGGAACTCGTCCGCCAGTCCAAGGTGGTCGACCACTACGAGGCATCGATCATCGACACCCGTGCGCGGGCCGTGGAGGCGTTGGTGAAAGAGCAGGCCGCGGAGCCGCCGCTGAAGTGACGTAGCGCGGCAGCCGCTGCAGATTCAGCGCTTGGACAGCAGCCCGCCCAGCGCGGACTCGATCAGCAGCCCCAGCAGCGAATACAGCAGCGAGCCGATCAGCGCGGCCAGGAAGCCGCTGACGTGAAAGCCGCTCAGCAGCCCCGACGCGGCCCAGAACAGCAGCGCGTTGATGATGAACAGGAACAGCCCGAGCGTGACGATGGTGACCGGCAGCGTCAGCACCACCAGCACCGGCCGCACGACCATGTTGAGCAGGCCGATCACCGCGGCCGCGATCAGCGCGGAGCCGAAGCTGTTGACCTGGACACCGCTGTAGAGATAGGCAACCGCCAGCAGCGCCACGGCGCTGAGCAGCCATTTGATGATGATGCGCATAGGGCGCTCAGGATACCCCAGGGCCCACAAAACAACGAGCCCCGGTGCGTTGCCGCACCGGGGCTCGTCCAGAGAGACTCGTCCTGCCTTACTCGGCCAGTTCGTTCGCCAGCACCAGCAGCGCGCCCATGCCCATCACTGCGCCGGGAAAGGCCCAGCCCGATTGATGGGCCGGTGTCTGGTCGGGCGTTACCGGCTCCAGGTCGACGCCGATCTTCGGGCGGCGTGCATCGACCACGTGAACGGCCGAGTGCTCGCGCTTGAGCTGTGCCGTCAGTTCGGTCAGCGGGCCCTTGGCCAGCACCGGGGTCACCTGGCCGCCATTGCGCTCCAGCAGCGGCAGCATCTGCGCCTGCACCTTGCTGAACCACTTGGCGCGCCAGTTCTCGCGCGCGCTGTGGCTCACCCACTTGCTGATGCGATGCGTCATGCGCGGCGCGCAGGCCACGAGCACCCAATGGCGCGCCACGACGGTGCTCGCGTCCGGAGCAAGTTCGGCGAACTGCTCACAGGCGTAGGTGACGTCGTCGACATAAAGAATGATCTTTTCCATGGCGTGCTCCTTCAGGTAGTTAGAGTGACAGAGACTGGTTTGGACAGGAAGTTCGTGGTTGAGCAGTGACCACCGGCTCAGCCGGTCGTCACCGCCTGTTGTTCAGGCTTGTTGCGGGCGTGGCGCGCAGCCACCCACTTGCCGATTGCCAGCACCAGCAGCGCACCGGCGATACCGGCGGCGTACTTGACCACGTCGGTCTGCGGCACCTTCGGCACCCAGGTCCAGGCGGCGGCGTTTGCCAGTGCGGGGTCGGACACGGCCATCGTGCCGGCGATCCAGCCGAGCAGCATGCCGCCCAGCGTGATGATCATCGGGAAGCGGTCCATCAGCTTGATGACCAGCTGGCTGCCCCAGACGATGATCGGGATGCTCACGAGCAGGCCGAAGATCACGAGCGGCATCTGGTGGCCGTCGCCCGCGCCTTGCGCGGCACCGGCAATGGCGATCACGTTGTCGACGCTCATCACGAGGTCGGCCACGATCACGGTCTTGACCGCGCCCCACAGCTTGTCGCTGCCGGTGATGTTGCCGTGTGCGTCGTCGTGTTCAGGGGCCAGCAGCTTGACGCCGATCCACAGCAGCAGGATTGCGCCCACCAGCTTCAGGAACGGAATGGCCAGCAGCGTCAGCGCGAAGAAGATCAGGATGACGCGCAGGATGATGGCGCCCGCTGTGCCCCAAAGAATGCCCTTGGTGCGTTGAGCTGGCGGCAGCTTGCGGCAGGCCAGCGCGATCACGACGGCGTTGTCGCCACCCAGCAGGATGTCGATCATGATGATCTGACCGACCGCGACCCAGAACTCCGGGGTCATGAACATTTCCATAGATTCCTCTTTTGTCTTTGCGCCCCAGCCTCTCCCTTCAGGGGCGACGACGGAAGGCGCATGCCGATGCGTTTCGATTCATCCCGTACGGGAAGGTCGAAAGCGAGGAATGAAGTCCGGGGGTGACACCGGGAGCTTGCGAACGCTTCGACCAAACCTGCACAGGTTCAAATCGAAGGTCTCGCTCGACAGCGCCCGCGCGAGTGCGCGTACGTTGTCCGGCAGGCCGGAAGTGTTTTGCTTCGTATTGACGACCTGACGATTCGCGCTGCCGTGGACAGCGGTCGGGAGCTACTCCCCTTCGTGGGGCGGATTAGAGCATCGAAGCTCCCGTCGCTGCAATCGAAAGTTTCCACGGGCTTAAAGAGAACGCCTTGGAAATGCTGATGGATAGGGCGTTTGACGCTCTGCTTTTCATAGCAATCTTGTCCCTTCGGCGTTTCAGGACATTGCCGGACTATGATCGCCGTCCGCTGCTTTTTCACGTTCCATGGCCGCCATACACATCACCGACATCGAGGCCGCCATCAATCACTGGCGCGAGAAGACGCCGTCGCCCGACGGGGTCACGCTCGGTCCCGAATTGCGCGCGCTGGCCGAGGTCTACGCGCTCATGGTTTTTCACCACGAGGACGAAGTCGACGAGGTCGGCTTTCCGCCCAAGGCCTGGGCCGCCTGGATGGCCTGGTACGAGAGCACGCCCGACACGCCCTGCATCGCGATCTGCTCCACCAGCCAGGGCGACGACGAATGCAAGGGCTGCGGCCGCACCTTCGACGAGGTGCAGTTCTGGCCCGGCATGACACCCGTCGAGAAGCGCGCCACGTGGCGCCGCATCACGATGGAAGACTCGGCCTGGCGCTTCAACCGCTATGCCGAACGCGCACGCGAGGCAGAACCGCCGCCGTCCGCCGCCGAGCCTGAGCTCGATCCCGACGACGAGAAAAACTGGGCCCCCTGACCATGCGCCGCCTCGCGCAAGCCCCCAACCTCGCGATCGCGACCGTGTGGGTGCACGCGCTGCGCGAAGAGGGCGTGGCCGCCACCGTGCAGCGCGAATTCCTCGGCGCGGTGATGGGCCAGCTGCCACCCGACCAGTGCCTGCCCGAGATCTGGATCGACGACGAGGCCCAGTTCGATCTGGCCAGGAGGCTGCTGCACGAGTTGCAGCACCGCCCTCAGCGCAGCTGGCTGTGCGTGTGCGGCGAGCAGGTCGAAGGCGGCTTCGAGCAGTGCTGGCAGTGCGGCGAGATGATGCCGGCCGCCTAGCCGCGCGGTATTACTTCCAGCGAAGCAGTTCGACGTCGATGCTGTTGACGCCGTCGCCCAGCGTCAGCGTGTTTTCCTGAATGGTCGCCTGCAGCTGCATGCTGCGCTGCGCCAGCGCGGCCAGCGCCTGCGAGGCATTCGTCGGCACGCGATAGACCTTCAGGTTCTGCGGCCGCGTGAGCTTGTTCTCGATGCCGCGCCACCAGATTTCTGCCGCGTGGTTGAAGCAATAGACGATCACCTCGTCAGCCTTGCCGCAGGCCTTGATGATGGGCTTGTCTTCCGGCTGGCCGACCTCGATCCAGATCTTGACCTCGCCCGTGAAGTCGCGCAGCCACACGTCGGGCTCGTCGACGTTCGACAAGCCGGCGCCGAAGGCCAGCGTGCCGTCGCCCTGGCAGATGTCCTGCAGCTGGTGCGCGTTGAGCGCGAGCGCGACCAGCCGGATCATCATCCGCTCGTCGGTTTCGCTCGGGTGGCGCGCCAGGGTCAGCGCATGGTCGGCGTAGTAGCCGTGGTCGATGTCGGCCACCGCGAGGGTGGCCTTGAAGATGGTGGACTTGAGGGCCATCAGATGCGCTTGGCCAGCTCGGCAGCCTTGCCGACGTAGCTGGCCGGCGTCATCGCCAGCAGGCGGGCCTTTTCCTCTTCCGGAATCTCCAGCGAGCGGATCAGCCCGTGCAGCGCCTCGGCCGTCACGGTCTTGCCGCGCGTCACTTCCTTCAGCTGCTCGTAGGCGCCCTGCACGCCGAAGCGGCGCATCACGGTCTGGATCGGCTCGGCCAGCACTTCCCACGAGGCGTCGAGGTCTTCGGCCAGCGCTTCCTCGTTGAGCTCCAGCTTGCCCAGGCCGGTGGCCAGGCTGGCGTAGGCCAGAGTGGCATAGCCGAAGGCCACGCCGATGTTGCGCAGCACCGTGCTGTCGGTCAGGTCACGCTGCCAGCGGCTGATGGGCAGCTTCTCGCTCAGGTGGCGCAGCACCGCGTTGGCCAGGCCCAGGTTGCCTTCGGCGTTCTCGAAGTCGATCGGGTTGACCTTGTGCGGCATCGTCGAGGAGCCGATCTCGCCCTTCTTCAGGCGCTGCTTGAAGTAGCCCAGGCTCACGTAGCCCCAGATGTCGCGCGAGAAGTCGATCAGGATCGTGTTGGCGCGGGCCACCGCGTCGAACAGCTCGGCCATGTAGTCGTGCGGCTCGATCTGGATGCTGTACGGCTGGAAGCTCAGGCCCAGGCCCAGCGGCGCGGGCGTCTCGATGACCTTGCGGCTGAAGGCTTCCCAGTCGAAGTCGGGCCAGGCGGCAAGGTGGGCGTTGTAGTTGCCGACCGCGCCGTTCATCTTGCCCAGCAGCTGCACCGAGGCGATCTGCGCGCGGGCCTTCGACAGGCGCACCGTCACGTTGGCGATTTCCTTGCCGACCGTGGTCGGGCTGGCGGTCTGGCCGTGCGTGCGCGACAGCATCGACACGTTGGCGAACTGGTGCGCCATTTCGCGCAGCTTGGTGATCAGGCCGTCGATGGCCGGCAGCACCACCTTGTCGCGCGCGGCCTGGATCTGCAGGGCGTGGCTGGTGTTGTTGATGTCCTCGCTGGTACAGGCGAAGTGCACGAACTCGGCGGCCGCAAGCAGCTCGGGCCGGGCCTCGAACTTGGACTTGATCCAGTATTCGACCGCCTTCACGTCGTGGTTGGTGGTTTTCTCGATTTCCTTGATGGCCAGCGCGTCGGCCTCGGAAAAGTGCGACACCAGGCCCAGCAGGTACTTGCGGGCGCCGCCCGTCAGGGGCTTGAATTCGGCGAAGCCGCAGTCGGACAGCGCAATGAACCACGCCACCTCGACTTGCACGCGCCGGTGCATATAGCCCTGTTCACTCATCAGCGGACGCAACGCCGCGAGTTTGGCCGCGTAACGGCCATCAAGGGGGGAAAGGGCGGAAACGGTGGAAAAGCTCATGCCCGAATTTTAGGCGGCCGGCGGTCCGTGGGGCGGTACCGACACATTGGGGTCGATTTGGGGCTCTGGTTTTCCCGTTCACCTAAAATGACTATTAACAAACGTCATTAAAGCTAGGGAGAGAGCCTTCATGAAACTGATCGGATCCGCCGCCAGCCCTTATGTGCGCAAGGTGCGCGTGGTGCTGGCCGAAAAGCGGCTCGATTACCAGTTCGTGATCGAAGACGTCTGGGCTGCCGACACCACGATCTCCAATTCCAACCCGCTCGGCAAGGTTCCCTGCCTGATCATGGAAGGCGGCGAGGCGATGTTCGACTCCCGCGTGATCGTCGAATACCTGGACACCCTGTCGCCGGTCGGCAAACTGATTCCGCAGCAGGGCCGCGAGCGCGCCGAGGTCAAGACCTGGGAGGCGCTGGCCGATGGCGTCATGGACGCCGGCGTGCTCTGGCGCCTGGAAGCCACCTGGGCCGGCCGCAACGACGGCGAGCGCAGCGCGGCCTGGATCGAGCGCCAGCGCACCAAGGTCGAGGACGGCGTTGCCGCCATGTCCAAGGGCCTGGGCGACAAGCCCTTCTGCAGCGGCATCCACCTGAGCCTTTCAGACATCGCAGTGGGTTGCACGCTGGGCTGGCTTGACCTGCGCTTCCCCGAAATCGACTGGCGCGGCGACCACGGCAACCTCGCGAAGCTGTTCGACAAGCTGATGCTGCGGCCCAGCTTCATCGACACCAAGCCCTGAGAAACGAGCTCTGAAGAAAGGCGCCACGCGGCGCCTTTTTCTTTTCAGCGCTTGCGCAGCGTGTACTGCACCACGTCGATGTTCGCCTGCGAGAACGCGGCCTCGCAGTAGGCCAGGTAGAACTCCCAGATACGCATGAAGCGCTCGTCGAAACCCAGCTGCAGGATGCGGCCGCGCTGCCCGAGGAAGCTCTCGCGCCAGCGGCGCAGCGTCTCGGCGTAGTCGGCGCCGAAGGCGAATTCGTCCACCACCTCCAGCCCCGCGGCCTCGGCCTCGCGGCGGAACTCGCGCGGGCACGGCAGGCAGCCGCCCGGGAAGATGTACTGCTGGATGAAGTCGGTCGAGTCGATGTAGCGGTCGAACAGCAGATCGTCGATCACGATGCTCTGCACGCAGGCGCGGCCGCCCGGCTTGAGCAGCCGGCTCACGCTCTGGAAGTAGGTCGGCCAGTACGCGCGGCCCACGGCTTCCACCATTTCGATGGAGCACACCGCGTCGAAGGGGGCGTCGGCGATGTCGCGGTAGTCCTGCAGGCGCAGGTCGGTGACCAGTCCGGCGGTGCGCTCGCGGGCGTAGGCGAGCTGCTCGGTCGACAGCGTCACGCCCGTCACCGAGGCGCCGAAGTCCGTCGCCGCCATCTCGGCCAGCGCGCCCCAGCCGCAGCCGATCTCGAGCACGCGGTCGCCGGGTTGCACGGCCGCCAGTTCGAGCGCGCGGCGCACCTTGGCGCGCTGCGCCTCGGGCATTGGCTTGGACAGGTCGCCATCGAACCAGGCCGACGAGTAGTTCATCGTCTCGTCGAGCCAGAGTTTGTAGAACGCGTTGCCCAGGTCGTAGTGCGCGTGGATGTTGCGCGAGCTGCCCGCCTTGCTGTTGCGGTTCATGAGGTGCCGCACGCGGTACAGCAGGCGGCCGGGCCAGCTGCCGTACACCACGTCCTCGATGGCGCGGCGGTTGGCGATGAACACCTTGATCAGCTCGGTCAGGTTGGGCGTGGTCCAGTCGCCGGAGATGTAGCTCTCGGCAAAGCCGATGTCGCCTGACTTGAGCGCGGCCTTGCAGGCGTTCCAGTTGCGCAGCGTGAGCGACGCCGTGGGGCCGCTGCCCGGCGTGGCGCCGAAGTGCCGCACCGAGTCGTCGGGCAGGCGCACGGTGAGCGAGCCATGGGCCAGCCGCTGCAGCAGGCCGAGTACGGTGCGCGCGGCGGCGGGCGCGCCCTGGGGCAGCGAGAAGCGGGACGCGGTTGTTGTGGACGTCATGGATTCACCTGCTGCTGCTGGTTGTCGCGTGAAACGAAGTGCGTGGGCGGCGCCGGCCTGGCGACCAAGGGCACGCGCTTGACCCACAGCTTCGCAGCCTGCCAGTGGATGCGCGCGATCAGCCCGAAGGTCATGGCCGGGTAGCGCCACAGCGCACGGCGCACGCTGGCCGCGGTCATGGGACCGAGGTCGCCGCTCACGCTGGTCTGCAGCAGCGGGCCGTCGGTGTCGTCGTGGTCGATGCGCACCACCGTATGTGCGCGGCCGGCATCGACGAAGAAGCGGAAGCGGTAGCTGCCATGGACGCTGCAGAAAGGCGAGACGTGGAAGGCTTTCGTCGCCTGGAGTTCTTTGCCGTACACCGGGCGGTCCAGCAGGTAGCAATGGCGCTCGCCGAAGGTGTTGTTGACCTCGACCACGATCGCCCGCAGCGCGCCTTCGGGCGTGTGGCAGTACCAGAAGCTCACCGGCTTGAAGGTGTAGCCGAACACGCGCGGGTAGCAGTGCAGCCAGGCTTCTCCGCCGGCGTCGTGGATCTGGTGGGCGGCCAGCAGGTCGTCGAGCCAGGCCAGCGCGCCGCCTTGCTCGGGCGGTCGGCCGTCGCCGTGATCGACGTCGTGAAAAGAGATGGCGGCCGCGCGGTTGAGCGCCACGGCTTTGCTGCCGTGCTCGCGCAGGGCGCGCATCGGCAGCATCAGGAAGTAGGTCGGATAGACGAAGGCGTTGCGCGCCGGGCGCAGGCGTGTGTGGCGGACTTCGCCGAAGCCCATCAGCGGCATGGTCTGCGTGGGTGTCATGCTGCAAGCCTCGCCGTCGTCGGGTTCTCGCCGGCGGAAAGCCGTGCGCGCAGTCCTTCGGCCACCGCCAGTCCGGCCTTGAGGCCGTCTTCGTGGAAGCCGTAGCCCATCCACGCGCCGGCGAACCAGGTGTTGCGCTGGCCTTGCAGGGCGGGCACCTCGGCCTGCGCGCGGATCGCGGCGAGGTCAAGCACCGGGTGGTCGTAGTCGTATTCGGCCATGACCTGACTACGCTGGACTTCGCGCACCGGATTCAACGAAATGACGACCGGTTGTTCCCAGGGCAGCGGCTGCAGCTTGTTCAGCAGGTAGTGCAGGCAGATGCGGCCCGATTCGCGCTCGCCGGCTCGTTCGTAGTCGGCGCGCTCGTAGTTCCAGGCGGCCCAGGCCGCGCGGCACTGCGGCAGCACCGTTGCGTCGGTGTGCAGCACGGCATGGTTCGACTGGTAGCGGATCGCGTCCAGCACCGCGGCCTCGGCGGGGCTCGCGTCGCCGAGCATGGCGAGCGACTGGTCGGAGTGCGTGGCCAGCACGACGTGGTCGAAGCGCTCGACGCCTGCGTCGGTGGCCACCAGCACCCCGGCGTCGCTGCGGGTGATGCTGCGCACGGGGGTGTTCAGGCGCTTGTCGGGCAGGCCCGCGACGATCTTCTCGACGTAGTGGCGCGAGCCGCCGCGCACGGTGCGCCACTGCGGCCGGTTGGCGATCTGGATCAGGCCGTGGTTGTGGCAGAAGCGGATCATGGTCGCGACCGGGAACCTCAGCATCCGCGTGGTCGAGCAGCTCCAGATGCAGCCCATCATCGGCAGGAAATACCACTCGCGAAACGCCGTGCCGAAGCGGTGGGCGTCGAGGAATTCGCCCAGCGGCTGGGCCATTTCGCCCTCGGTGCCGGCCTCGGCGATGCGCGTGGTCAGGCGGTTGAAGCGCAGCAGGTCGCCGAGCATTCCCAGGAAGCGGCGGTCGAACAGGTTGCGCCGCTGCGCGAACACGGTGCCGAGGCTGTTGCCGCTCCACTCCAGCCGGCCGCCGCTGTTGTCGCGCGCGGCCTGGACCGAGAACGACATGTCGGACGCAGCCGTCTCGACGCCGAGTTCGGCGAAAAGACGGATCAGGTTCGGGTAGGTGCGGTCGTTGTAGACCAGGAAACCGGTGTCGACGCCATGGGCGACCCGGGTGGTGTCGGCGGAGGAGCGTGGAAGCTCGATCGTTGCCGTATGGGCGTGACCACCGAAGTAGTCACTGGCTTCGAAGAGGGTGACGGTGGCCGCGTCGCGCAGCGAATGCGCTGCGGCCAATCCTGAGATGCCGGCGCCGATGACGGCGATGCGAGGGGGCCGCGTCATCGCGAAACCCCAGCCCGGCTGGAAGACAAAAATGCTGCGAGGCGCCCCGACGCGAAGGAGGGAGGGAGGGAGGAGGAGAAGAATCGCCTCGGGATTTCGACCAGACGGCAGGCGCCCGGAAGACCTCGCAACATGAAAACTGCTGGGCAATCACTGCCCACCCAAGTTAGGAGCGCGACATCCGCGGCACGGTTCCCGCGCGTTTGGTAAACGTTTGTGACGCCGAGTTCACGATGATTTAGACGCATCGGTAAATAATATTACCGATTCGTTTTCTTGTGAACTGCTCAGTCTCAATTTGACCCGAGTTGCTTCTCGATGACGTTCACAAAGCCGTTTTCATCGGGCGCCGTCATGCTCGACCACGCCTGCACGACCTTGCCGTCGCGCCCGATCAGATACTTGTAGAAGTTCCACTTCGGCGTGGTGCCGGAGGCCTGCGCGAGCTGCTTGAACAGCGGATTCGCCTCGGTGCCGCGCACCGACGACTTGGCGAACATCGGGAATTTCACGCCGAAGGTGCTTTCGCAGAAGTCGGCAATTTCCTTGTTGGAGCCCGATTCCTGGGAGAAATCGTTGGACGGGAAACCCAGCACCACGAGCCCGCGCGAGCGGTATTTCATGTCCAGCGACTCCAGCCCCTTGTATTGCGGAGTGAATCCGCAGAAGCTGGCCGTATTGACTACCAGAACCACCTTGCCGGAGTACTGGCACAAAGACTGGGGTTTTTCATCCTGCAGCCGCGGGAAGGTGTGTTGCAGGATTGCCGGGCATCCTGCGGCCTCTGCCGGAGCGGGCGCGGCGGACGCCGTCTGGGCGTGGGCGGGAAGGGTCGAAAAGAGGCTCGCCACGAGGGAAATCGCGGGGGCGCAGCGCCAGAGCGTCGACAATCGGAAGAGGGTTCGCATGGCGGGCTCCTGGGTCAAAAAGGGGGGTGTGCATCCGTGCCGCAACGGCGCACGTATTCGCATCATCGCGCGTCTGTCATGGTCGCGCCAAACTGGCCGACTAAAATCGGCGGCCATAGAAAGACATTGATGCTCTATCCGGAACTCTTCAGACAACTCGAATCCGTCCGCTGGGACATGGACAAGGACATTCCCTGGCAGTCGTTCGACGCTTCCTTGCTGTCGGAAGAGCAGGCGCAAACCATCAAGATGAATGCCATCACCGAGTGGGCGGCGTTGCCGGCCACCGAGATGTTCCTGCGCGACAACCGCCACGATAGCGATTTTTCCGCTTTCATGTCGATCTGGTTCTTCGAAGAGCAGAAGCACTCGCTGGTGCTCATGGAGTACCTGAAGCGCTTCAGCCCCAAGCACGCCCCCACCGAAGAAGAGCTGCACGAAGTGCGCTTCGACTTCGACCCGGCCCCACCGCTCGAAACCCTCATGCTGCATTTCTGCGGCGAAATCCGCCTCAACCACTGGTACCGCCGTGCCGCCCAGTGGCACACCGAGCCGGTCATCAAGCACATCTACACCACGCTGAGCCAGGACGAAGCCCGCCACGGCGGCGCCTACCTGCGCTACATGAAGCGCGCGATGGAAAAGTTCGGCGACGAGGCCCGTGCCGCGTTCACCAAGGTCGGCGTCCTGATGGCCAGCGCGCGGCGTACGGCGCAGGCCCTGCACCCGACCAACCTGCACGTCAGCAAGGCGCACTTCCCGCGCGACACCATCCAGAGCCGCATGCCCGATCCGGACTGGCTCGAGCACTGGCTCGACAAGCAGATCAAGTTCGATGCCGTCTGGGAAACCAAGGTTGGCGAGCGCATCCTGCACAACCTGAGCCTGCTGATGAACCGCAGCTTCAAGACGGTCCAGGAACTGAACCGCTACCGCAAGGAACTGGCGGCCACCCTGGGCCCCAAGCCCGAATACCAGGGCGCATAAAGAAAAACGCCCCGCACGCCGGGGCGTTCTTTCTTGAAGGACCCGTGTCACAAACCGGGGACGCCAGCCGTCTAGCTCCCATGGACGACGCCACCCTCACCTTCGACCGCCACCGCCCTCGCCTGCAGGGCATCGCCTACCGCATGCTCGGCTCCCTGGCCGAGGCCGAAGAGGTCGTGCAGGACGCCTGGCTGCGTTGGCATGAAGCCGCCAAGGACACCTTCGACAGCGCCGAAGCCTGGCTCGTGACCGTGGTCACGCGCCTGTCGATCGACCGGCTGCGCGCCGCCAAGGTCCAGCGCGAGCATTACATCGGCGCCTGGATGCCCGAGCCCATGCTGACCGAGGCGCCCGACACGCCCGAGCAACTGCTGGAGCGCGCCGACAACATCTCCGTTGCCTTCCTCGCCGTGCTGGAGCGCCTCGCCCCCGAAGCCCGCGCCGCCTTCCTGCTGCGCGAGGTGTTCGATGCCGACTACGAAGAAGTCGCCCGCACCCTCGGCAAGAGCGAGGCCGCCTGCCGCCAGCTCGTGCACCGCGCCAAGGTCCAGGTGCAGGAAGGGCGCCCGCGCTTCACCGTGCCGCGCGAAACCCACGAGCGCCTGTTGCGCGCCTTTGCCGACGCCGCCGCGCGCGGCAGCCTGCATGACCTGAAGGCGTTGATGGCCGAGGACGTCGAACTCATCGGCGACGGCGGAGGCAAGGTGCAGACCTTCAGCAAGATCCTGCGCGGCAGCCAGCGCCTGGCGCAGCTGTACTACTCGCTGTGGCGCCGCATGGGGCCGGCGGTGCGCATGGAAATGGTCGACATCAACGGCGAGCCGGGCATGCTGCGTTTTCTCGACGGCGAACTCGAATCGGCCCAGACCTTCGAAATCGAGAACGACCGCATCGTGCGCATCCGCGCGCAGCGCAACCCCGACAAGCTGGCGCGCATCGCACAGCTTTTTTCTTCGAAATAGTTCGCGCGGCGTGTCACAGGGCGCATGGCTCGCCCGTCTTCAGTAGGTAGCAAGCAGATTTCATCGCAACCCACCTGGAGAAACCCATGAACACCACCGCACGCCTGAACTGGTTCAAGCTCGTCCCGAAGTCCTTCGAGGCCATCCTCGCCGTCAACACCACCATCGAGTCGAGCACGCTCGGCAAGACCCTGGTCGACTTCGTCTTCGCCCGCGTCTCGCAGATCAACGGTTGCGCCTACTGCCTCGACATGCACGTGCGCGACCTGCGCAAGCAGGGCGAGGAGTGGCAGCGCATCAACAGCCTGCCCACCTGGCGCGAGGTGAGCTTCTTCAACGAGCGCGAACGCGCTGCGCTGGCCTGGGCCGAATCGCTCACGCGCCTGGCCGACGACCATGACGAACGCGAAGCAGAATTCGCCGCGCTGAAGGCCAATTTCAGCGACGTGGAAATTGCAGAACTCACCGTGGCAATCGCGCAGATCAACACCTGGAACCGCCTCAACGTCGGTATGCGCGTGCCGGTCGCAGTCAAGCCGCTGGCCTGAACGGGCTTACCTGCGCTCCACCACCATCGGCGAGATGCGCAGGCTCTCGCGCAACTGCGCGACCGCTTCGCCGGCCGCATTGCGCGAGGCAAAAGGCCCGGCCTGCAGCCGGTGCGTGCCGGCTTCGCTGAACACATGCAGCTGCGGCGCCAGCGAAGGCAGCCCGCGCGCGGCCTGGTTCAGCAGGCTCTGTGCACCGTCGCGTTCGCGAAAGGCGCCGAGTTGCACCCAGAAGCCCGGCAGTGCCAAAGGCTGTGCAGCGCCGGCAGGTGGCTGTGACGCAGGCGCCGCCTGCAACGGGGCCAGGTCGCTCACCACGATGGCCTGCCGGGTCGGCGGAATGGAAGGCGGCGACTGTGCCGATTCCGGCTCAGCCCCCGGCGGCAGCGCCGCGGCCATCGGCGTCTGCGGCGTGACGGGCATCGTCGATGCCGGTGGTGGCATGTCGTCATTCACCGTCGCGACTGGCGCCACCCATTCGGCCGGCACCCGCACCTGCTGCGCGCTCGCCACACGCACCGGCGCTGCGCGTACGGGAGCAGGCGCTTCAGCCGCCGCATACGCCGTCCCCGAATCCCGCCGCCATGCGCCCGTGCGGATGTCCTCGTTCGTGATCCGCTCGATCTCCACCGGCGCGACGCCGCGCAGCAGGTCGAGCTTGAGCGCGGCCGTGTAGCTCAGGTCGATGACGCGGCCGTCCACGAACGGGCCGCGGTCGTTCACGCGCACGATCACCTCGCGCCCGTTGGCCGGGTTGCGCACGCGCACATAGCTCGGCAGCGGCAGCGTCTTGTGCGCGGCCGTCATGGCGTACATGTCGTAGGGCTCGCCGCTGGAGGTCGACGCCGCGTGGAACTTGCGACCGTACCAAGAGGCCAGTCCCGACTCGCGGAACGGCCGATCGTCGGTGAGCGGCGCATAGCCGCGACCCAGCACTGTGTACGGCTTGCTGGTGCCGCCGCTGGTGCGGATGGGCTCGATGCGGGGTTCGGCATCGGGCACGTTGGCGAGGTCCGGCGGAATGTTGGTGCCCGGCCCGTCGCGGCCGCTGGCTACGCCGCTCCCGCTGCGCGGACCGCTCGCGCAACCGGCCAGAAGGACGGCGACAGCCACCGCGCACGCAGCCAGCGCGGTGGCGGCGGAGGAGCGAGCGCCGTCAGCCAAATACCGCCTTCCACAGCGCCAGCATGGCCTCGCGCTCAGGGGCCAGGGCGGGCGGGGTGACTTGCGTCGGTTCTTCGTTGAGGCGCGCGCGATGCTGCACACGGCGCAGCTCGCGATAAGCCCGCGCCGCGCTGCGGCCCACGCCTTCGGGCAGCAGCCCCGCCAGTTCGGCGCGCAGCAGCAGCGCGATGTTGCCCACGTTCGGAATCAGCTCGGGATGCTCGCCCGACGACGACAGCACCAGAAACTGCACCGCGAACTCGGCATCGACCATGCCGCCAGGGCTGTGCTTCACGTCGAAGCGATCGGTCTTCACCGGCCGCGCGCCGCGCAGCTTCTCACGCATGGCGATGATCTCGGCCTTCAGCGCCTCGCGGTCGCGCGGCGACACGAGCACGGCCTCGCGCACCTGGTCGAAACGTGCGCCCAGTTCGGCGCCGTGGTCTTCGCTGCCGAGCACGAAGCGCGCGCGCGTCATGGCCTGGTGCTCCCAGGTCCACGCGGTGTTGCTGCCGCGGCCGAGCTGGTATTTCTCGTAGGCCTCGAAGCTGGTGGTAAGCAGGCCCGAGTTGCCGTTGGGCCGCAGGGCGGTGTCGATCTCGAACAGGTCGCCCTCGCGCGTCTTCACCGTGAGCCAGTTGATGAGCTTGCGCACGTAGGCCGCATAGACCTCGCCAGCGCGCTCGTCGTCATCGTCGTAGACGAACACGATGTCGAGGTCGCTGCCGTAGCCCAACTCTTTTCCTCCCAACTTGCCGTAGCCGATGATCGCGAACTGCGGCACCTCGCGGTGCCGGTTGCGCACGTGCGGCCAGCACCAGCGGGCGGTCACGCGCAGCGTGGTGTCGGCCAGCGCGCTCAGGTCGTCGGCCACCTGCTCGACGGTGATGCGGCCGTCCACGTCGCGTGCCAGAGTGCGGAACACCTCGGCGTGGTGCGCGTGGCGCAGCAGGTTCAGCAGGCGCTCCTCGTCGGCTTCCCCGGTGCGGGTGAGCGATGCGTGGCGCGCCTCGAGCTCGCGCTCGAACTCGGCGGCGACGAAGCGGCCCGACAGCATTTCGTCGCTCGCCAGTTCGTCGATCACGCCCGGGTGCTGCATCAGGTAGCGTGCCGGCCACTTGGCCGCGCCCAGCAGGCGCAGCAGGCGTTCCTGCACGGCCGGTCGTTCGACCAGCAGCGCGAGATAGCTCTCGCGGCGCATCAGCGGCTCGATCCAGTCGGCCCAGCGCATCGCGGCATCGACGTGGCGCGGCGTCTGCCCGGCGCCATCGCCGTCGGGCTCCTTGAGCCACTGGCCGGTGCGCTGCACCAGCTGGCGCAGCCGCCCGCGTGTTTCTTCGCGCAGGGCCAGCACGCGGGGCTGTTCGCACCAGTCGCGGATGCGCTCGGCGAACACCGGGGGCAGGTCGTCGAGCAGGTCGGCCAGATCGGCGGGCGCGGCGGTCTTCTTGCCGCTGCACTTGCCGTTGCAGGGCTTCTCGCCGCCGAGCAGCTTGTCGAACTCCTGCGCGACGAACTCGCGGTGCGTGTCGAGCTGCGCGAGGAAGGGGCAGCACTCGGGATAGCCCAGGGTCTGGGCGATCCAGCGCAGGTCGTCGTCGGACACTGGCAGCACATGGGTCTGCTGGTCGTCGAGGTATTGAATACGGTGCTCCACGCGGCGCAAAAAATCATAGGCCGCGGCCAGAGCATCGGCCGTTTCCTGCGGCATGAGGTTGGCGCGCGCCAGGCGCTGCAGCGCATCGAGCGTGGGCCGCGTGCGCAGCTCGGGAAACTGGCCCCCGCGAACCACCTGCAGCAGCTGCACGGTGAACTCGATCTCGCGGATGCCGCCGCGCGACAGCTTCACGTCGTTCGCGCGCTCGGGCCGCCCGGCGCTGCGGCGCGCCGACTGCTCGCGGATCTGCCGGTGCAGCACGCGCAGCGAATCGAACACGCTGTAGTCGAGATAGCGACGGAACACAAAAGGGAGCACCGCGCCGCGCAATCCCTGGGCCTGGCCCGCGAGCACGATGTCGCGCGGAGCCACCACCCGGCTCTTCATCCAGGCAAAGCGCTCCCATTCGCGGCCCTGCACCTGGAAATACTCTTCAAGCGCATCGAGCGAGACCACGCTCGGGCCCGAGTTGCCGTTGGGCCGCAGAGCCAGGTCGACGCGGAACACGAAGCCGTGCTCGGTGGTGTCGCCCACCAGCGCATAGATGCGCTTCACGGCGCGCGCAAAGTACTCCTGGTTGGCCAGCCGGCCGCGCCCGTCGGCGTCGCCCCTGGTCTCGCCGTCCACGTCGTAAAGGTAGATCAGGTCGATGTCGCTCGACACGTTGAGCTCGCGCGCGCCGAGCTTGCCCATGCCGACGATCCACAGCTGCGCGCGCTGGCCCTCGGGCCCGAGCGGGGCGCCGTGCACTGCGTCGAGTTCGTGGCATGCGTCCTGGCACGCAATATCGAGTGCCAGTTCGGCCAGCTCGGTGACGGCGGTGGTCACCACGGCCAGCGGCGCCTGCTCGTCGCAATCAAGCGTTACAAGCCGCTCCATCACAAGCTGCCGCACAATTCGCAGTGCATCGCCAACGCTGTCCCCACGTTGGCGCAATGCCTCGTAAGCCACCGTCATCGACTCGCGCCGCGGCGCACCAGGGGGAAGCAATGAAAGCTCGGCCGCATACCTGCGACGCAGGCGCTGCACGAAGCGTGAGTAAGAAGAGAGCGCGCTGCGCGTTGAAGTGGCTGGCAACTGGTTCACACTGATGCTGGTTTCCGTGGAACCCCTCTGAATGCTGGCGGTCATAATTCCCGACACAGCGCGATCCTCAATGAACGACACGGCGTCTACCCCTTCACGTCTGCTCAAAATCACCGCTGTGACGGCGCGCTGGCTGCTGGGTCTGTTGATCGCTGCATGGCTTCTGCTGGCGCTGTCAGTCGTTGTCCTACACGCGTGGATTGTGCCGCGAATCGGCGATTTTCGCGGCGCACTGGAGGCACAGGCTAGCAAGGCCATCGGCGTGCCGGTACGCATCGGATCGATCACCGCCCGCTCCGAAGGGCTTTTCCCGGCCTTCGAACTGCGCGACGTGGTGCTGCAGGATGCAGACAAGCGAGAGGCGCTGCGCCTCGTGCGCGTGGTGGCCAGCGTGTCGCCGCGCTCGCTCTGGCGGCTCAACTTCGAGCAGCTCTACGTAGAGGGCCCGGAGCTCGACGTGCGCCGTGACACTCAGGGAAAACTCCATGTGGCTGGATTGCACATGGCGACCGATACGACCGGAGAGACCCGCGGTGCCGACTGGTTTTTCGCTCAGCGCGAGCTGGTCATCGAAGGCGGCACCGTGCGCTGGACCGACGAACAGCGCCAGGCCGAACCCCTGCTGCTGACCGACGTGCGCTTCGTTGCGCGCAACAGCGCCCGGCGCCATGGCCTGCGGCTCGACGCCACGCCGCCGGCCGGCTGGGGCCAGCGCTTCACCCTTCGCGGCCAGTTCCGCCAGCCGCTGCTGTCGATGCGCAGCGGCCACTGGCAGACCTGGGACGGCCAGCTCTATGCCGACCTGCCCTACATCGACGTCACGCGGCTCGGCCAGTACGTCTCGCTCGACGCCCGCATTCGCCAGGGCAACGGCGCGCTGCGCCTGTGGGCCGACGTCGACGACGGCCAGGTCGTCGGCGGCGCGGTCGACCTGGGGCTCGACAAGGTCGACGTCTCTCTCGACAAGGGCCTGCCGCCGCTGGTGCTGAACGCCGTCACCGGTCGTCTCGCGGGGCGGCTCTCCGAGGAAACGCTCGAGTTCTCGACCACTGCGCTGCAGTTCGACACCAGCGACGGCCTGCGCTGGCCCGGCGGCAACCTGTGGCTGCAGCACACGCCGAACAGGGGCCGCACGCCCGAGCACGGCGCGCTGCGCGCCGACCGCCTCGACCTGGCCGCGCTCGCCCTCATCGCCGACCGGCTGCCCCTGGGCGACGCCACGCACCGCGTGCTCGACGCCTACGCGCCGCGCGGCCTCGTCGAGCACGTCGACCTGAACTGGCAGGGCTCGCTGGGCGCGCCCAGCCGCTACCAGGCCAAGGGCCGCGTCAGCGGCCTGCGCATTGCCTCGCAGCCCGGCGCGGCGGATGAGGCGGCGGGCCCGCCCGCGGCGGCGGCCTCGGCACCGTCGGCGACCACCGCTGCGGCCACCCCGCCCAGGGTCCATGCGGGCACCCCCGGCCTGAGCGGCGCCACGATCGACTTCGACGCCACCCACACCGGCGGCACCGCCACGCTCGCCATTGCAAAGGGCACGCTCGAATTCCCGGGCGTGTTCGAGGAGCCGGTCATTCCCATCGACCGGCTCTCGACGCAACTGCAATGGAAGCTCGACAACGGCAACGCGCAGCTGCAGATGTCGAAGCTGAGCTTCGCCAACGCCGACGCCGAGGGCGACGCCCAGGCCAGCTGGCGCACCAGCGACCCGGCCACCTCGAGCAGCAAGGCCCGCTTTCCCGGCGTGCTCGACCTGCAGGGCAAGCTGACCCGCGCCGACGGCACGCGCGTGTTCCGCTACCTGCCGCTCGACATTCCCCAGCACACGCGCGACTACGTGCGCGAAGCCGTCACCAAGGGCGTTGCCAGCAGCGTCGACTTCCGCGTGCGCGGCGACCTGCACGACATGCCGTTCAAGGACCCGAAGCAGGGCGACTTCCGCATCGCGGCCAAGGTTGCGGACGTCAACTACGCCTACGCGCCGCCGTCCGTCGCAGCGCCGTCGCGCAACGGCGTGCCCGCCCCGGTGTGGCCGCCGCTCACCGGCCTTTCGGGTGAGCTGGTGTTCGAGCGCGACGGCATGCTGGTGCGCAACGCGCGCGGTCGCCTGGTCGGCGCCACCGGCGTGGAGGTGACCAAGGGCGAAGCGCAGATCCCCGAGCTGTCGCACCACGCGCAAGTGCTGCGCGTCGATGTACAGGCCAAGGGCCCGCTCGGCGAGGTTCTGCGAGCGGGCGCGCCGCTGGCCGGAGAAACCGGCGAGATCATGCGCACCGCGCGCGCCACCGGCTCGGCCGACTACAAGCTGCACCTCGAGCTGCCCCTTGCGGCCATGGAGAACGCCAAGGTGCAGGCCTCGGTCGTGCTGGCCGACAACGAACTGCAGGTCGTGCCCGAGGCGCCTTCGTTCACGCAGGCCAAGGGCACCGTCAGCTTCACTGAAACAGGCTTCTCGCTGGCCGGCGTGCAGGCCAGGCTGCTGGGCGGTGACATCCGTGTCGAGGGCAAGGGCCGCTTCAGCGGCCCCAACCGCGAAGTCGCCCTGAAGGCACAGGGCACGGCCACCGCCGAGGGCCTGCGCGGCGCGCGCGAGATCGACTGGCTCGCCCGCCTCGCGAAGAACTCGACCGGCAGCACGCCCTACGCGGCCACCTTCTCGGTGCGCGACGGCACACCCGAGTTCTCGCTCACCAGCAGCCTGCAGGGCCTGGCGCTGCAACTGCCGCCGCCGCTCGTGAAGACCGCCGAAGAGCAGATGCCGCTGCGCATCGAGAAGAAGGTGCTCGCGCGCGAAACCCGCCAGGGCACGAGCGTTGCCACGCAGGACCAGCTCTCGCTCGACCTCGGCCGCGTCGGCGCCATCCAGTACGTGCGCGATCTCGTCGGCAACGAGGCGCGCGTGCTGCGCGGCAGCATCGGCGTCGGCCTTGCGCAGGGCGAGACGGCCAGCCTGCCCGACAAGGGCGTGTTTGCGAACGTCAACGTCGCCAAGCTCGACATGGCCGCATGGCAGGCGCTGATCGGCGACGCCGCCAGCACCGGCACCGAGGCCGCGGAGCGGGCCGACGATCCGTCGCAGGCCTACCTGCCAACACGCATCGCGGTGCGCGCGCAGCAGCTCGGCATTGCGGGCCGCACGCTGCACAACGTGGTGCTCGGCGGCACGCGCGAGGGCACCGTCTGGCGCGCCAACATCGACGCCACCGAACTCAGCGGCTACGCCGAATACCGCCACACGCAGGCCGGGCGCCTCTACGCGCGGCTTGCGCGGCTGAAGATCGCGCCGGCCGAGGCCACGCAGGTCGAGGCCCTGCTCGACGAGCAGCCCGGAACCCTGCCGGCCCTGGACATCGTGATCGACGACTTCGAGCTGCTCGGCAAGCGCCTCGGCCGCGCCGAGATCGACGCCGTCAACCGCGGCGGCGCGGGTCGCGAATGGGCGCTCAACAAGCTGGTCTTCACCATGCCCGAGGCCAGCTTCGCGGCCAAGGGCAGCTGGGCCGCGGTGCCCGGCGCCGCGGCCGGCCAGCGCCGCACCGCCATGACCTTCAAGCTCGACATCGCCGATGCCGGCGAACTGCTCACGCGCTTCGGCATGCCGGGCGTGCTTGCGCGCGGCCGCGGGCGGCTCGAAGGCGACGTCAACTGGCGCGGCTCGCCGTTCTCGCTCGACTACCCGAGCCTGGGCGGGCAACTGCAGGTCGACGTGGAGCAAGGCCAGTTCCTCAAGGCCGACCCGGGCCTGGCCAAGCTGCTCGGCGTGCTGAGCCTGCAGGCGCTGCCGAGGCGGCTCACGCTCGACTTCCGCGACGTCTTCAGCCAGGGCTTCGCCTTCGACTTCATCCGCGGCGACGCGAAGATCAACAAGGGCATCGCCAGCACCAACAACCTGCAGATGAAGGGCGTCAACGCCGCCGCGCTGATGGACGGCTCGGCCGACATCGTGCGCGAGACGCAGAACCTGCGCGTGGTGGTGGTGCCCGAGATCAATGCCGGCACGGCCGCGCTCGTGGCCACCGCCATCAACCCCGCCATCGGCCTGGGCACATTCCTGGCCCAATGGGTGCTGAGCAAGCCGCTCGCGGCGGCGGCCACGCAGGAGTTCCACGTCGAGGGCACCTGGGCCGACCCCAAAATAGCGAAGGTGCCGCGCACCCTGCAGCTGTTGCCACAGAGCATTCCGAACATCCCCGGCCTGCCGGGCTCGTCGACAGCAGACGAAGGCAAGAAAACGGAGATCACGCAATGAAAGTCGCAGCCATCCAGATGGTGTCGGCCATCGCCCGCGAAGCCAATCTGGCGCGTGCGCACGGTCTGCTTGCACAGGCCGCAGCTGCGGGCGCCGAGCTGGCCGTGCTGCCCGAGTACTTCTGCATGATGGGCGCGCGAGACACCGACAAGCTCGGCCTGCGCGAGACCGCCGGCGCGGGCGCGGTGCAGGGCTTCCTGGCCGACGCGGCGCGCGAGTTCGGCCTGTGGATCGTCGGCGGCACGCTGCCCATCGAGAGCACCGATGCCGAGCACGTGTTCAACAGCTCGCTGGCTTTCTCGCCCGAAGGCCGGTGCGTGGCGCGCTACGACAAGATCCATCTCTTTTTCTTCGACAACGGCACCGAGCGCTACGACGAGCGCCGCGTCATCGCGCCGGGCAAGGAGCCCGTGGTGTTCGACCTGCCCTCGCGAGACGGCCACAGCTGGCGCGTGGGCATGAGCGTGTGCTACGACCTGCGCTTTCCCGAGCTGTACCGCGCGCTCGCCAAACAGGGCGCCGACCTGCTGCTGGTGCCCAGCGCCTTCACGCGCACCACCGGCGCCGCGCACTGGGAGGTGCTGCTGCGCGCCCGCGCCATCGAGAACCTGGCCTGGGTGGTCGCGCCCGCGCAGGGTGGCACGCACGAGAACGGCCGTCACACCTGGGGCCAGTCGCTGGTGATCGACCCCTGGGGCACGGTGGTGGCGCAGCAGGCCAGCGAAGAGGGCGTGGTGCTGTTCGACATCGATGCCGCACAGGTCGAGCGCACGCGAACGCAATTGCCCGTGCTCTCGCACTGCGTTCTCTAGCAATGTCCGATGCGCGGCTGACCGTCGCACCGCAGCGGTGGGCGCTGCTGGCGTACGCGCGGCTGCGCTCGCTGTGGCAGCGCTGGTTCTTGTGGCTGCTGCTGGCGGTGCTGGTGTCGGTGCTGCTGGTCACGGTGGTGTGGCTCGCGGGGCGGCATGAGGTCGAGCAGGTGCAGGCGGCGCTCGACCGCGACACCGCCGACGCCGTCTCCGACCTGCGCAGCGGCTTCCAGCGCAATGCGCAGAGCCTGCGCGCCACGCAGGCTCCGGGCGTCGACCGCGCGCAATGGTCCGAGGTTGCGGCCGCGCTGCTGCGCGAGCATCGCGAATGGCTGCGGCTCGAATGGCGCGACGCCGCGCTGCGCCCGCAGCAGGCCGTCAACACGCCCTATCGCATGCGCATCCTCGACGAGGAGAGCCGCGGGGCCGAGCAGTCCGACGTGACGCTGGCCTGCGCCGCCGCGCGCAAGCTCGGCGCGCCGGCCTATTCGCCGAGCCACTACGTGCCGATTGCCGGCGGCGGCGGCATCGAAGTGATGGAGCTGTGCGTGCCCATCGATGCCGGGGGCTATCTCGTGGCCAGCTACTCGCTGCGCGACGCGCTGATCGAACTGGTCGGCCCCACGCTCACGCGCGGCCAGGAAGTGGCCTTCACCGAGGCCGACGGCACGCGGCTGGTGGCGCTCGGCACCTCGCGGCGCACCGGCACGCGCGTGTTCACCTCGCAGCAGCTCATCGACCTGCCGGGCACCGCGCTGATGCTGCGCGTCGACGGCTGGCGCGCCGCACCCGACCTGTTCCCGAACATGCTCACGGCGCTGGTCACGGCGATCTCCATCGCGCTGGTGTCGGTGCTGGTGCTGCTCGCGCGCGACACGCGCCGCCGCCTGCGCGCCGAGCGCGACCTGGCCGACGCGCTCGCCTTCCGCAAGGCGATGGAAGACTCGGTCATCACCGGCCTGCGTGCGCGAGATTTGCAGGGCCGCATCACCTACGTGAACCCGGCCTTCTGCGAGATGGTCGGCTTCAGCCCCGAGGAGCTCATGGCCGACAACGCCGATGCGCCCTACTGGCCCACCGAGCTGGCGCACGAATACCAGCAGCGGCAGGCGCGGCGCCTTGCGGGCGGCATGCCGCCGCGCGAAGGCTTCGAGTCGGTCTTCATGCGCAAGGACGGCACGCGCTTTCCGGTGCTGATCTTCGAGGCGCCGCTGATCAACGCGCACAAGGTGCAGACCGGCTGGATGAGCGCGTTCATCGATGTGAGCGAGCAGCGCCGCATCGAGGAGCTTTCGCGCGCGAGCCAGGAGCGGCTGCAGGCGAGCGCGCGGCTTGCAACGGTGGGCGAGATGGCCTCGCTGCTGAGCCACGAGCTCACGCAGCCGCTGGCCGCCATCGCCAGCTACGCGAGTGGTTCGCTCAACCTGCTCGGGCCGCATGCCAAGGGCGACCAGGGAGAGGTGGCGATGGCGGTGAGGCGCATTGCCGAGCAGGCCGACCGCGCGGGCCAGGTCATTCGCAGCGTGCACGACTTCGTGCGCCGGCGTGACCGCACGCGCGAGGCCGTGGCGCCGCAGGCGCTGATCGACGCGGTGCTGCCGCTGGTGCGGCTGCAGGCGCGCAAGCTCGGCGTGATCATCGAGGTGGTGCTGGAAGACCGCCTGCCCGCGGCCATGTGCGACCGCACGCTGGTCGAGCAGGTGCTGCTGAACCTCGCGCGCAATGCGATGCAGGCCATGGACGGCCCCGACAATGTCGGCAGCCGCGTGCTGCGGCTGCGCGTGGCGCGCGCCAACGCGGTGGGCGCCGCGGTGCAGGAAGACGGGCGGCGCTGGCTCGAGTTCTCGGTGGCCGACCTGGGCAGCGGCATCAGCGAGGAAGTTGCCGAGCGGCTCTTCACGCCCTTTTTCACCACGCGCGCCGATGGCATGGGGCTCGGCCTCAGCCTGTGCCGCACGGTGGTGGAGCAACATGGCGGGGCGCTGGTGTTCGAGCCGAACAAGCCGCGCGGCACCGTGTTCAGATTCACGCTGCCGGCCGCGGGCTGACGGCGTTTCAATCAATCAATCAATCAAACAAACTTCTGCTGGATCTCACCGCATGCAACCGCTGATCGATGGCTTGATCTTTATCGTGGACGACGACGCCAGCGTGCGCGAGGCGCTGGCCTGGCTGCTGCGCTCGCGGCGCCTGGCCAGCGAGCACTTCGCAAGTGCCGAGGCCTTCGAGCAGTTTCTCGACCAGGGCCCGCTGCCCGAGCAGCCGCTGTGCCTGCTGCTCGACGTGCGCATGCCCGGCACCAGCGGACTGGTGCTGTTCGACCGGCTGGCCGAGCGCGGCCTGCTGCCCTCGATGCCGGTGATCTTCCTGACGGGCCACGCCGACGTGCCGACGGCCGTCGACGCGGTCAAGCGCGGTGCTTTCGATTTCTGCGAGAAGCCGTTCTCGGACAACGCGCTGGTCGACCGCATCGAGCATGCGTTGAATGCGTCGCTTCAGGCGCTGGAAGTGCAGCGCGTGCGGCGCGGGCTGGCCGAGCGCATCGGCGAGCTGACCGACCGCGAGCGCGACGTGATGCGGCTGGTGGTCGAGGGCCTGCCCAACAAGCTCATCGCCGACCAGCTTGCGATCAGCGTGCGCACGGTGGAAGTGCACCGCGCGCGCGTGTTCGACAAGATGGAAGTGAAGTCGGCCGTCGAATTGGCCAACCGACTTCGGGATCTCTAGAAGATCAGACCTTTTCCGCGACGAAGATTTCGACGCGGCGGTTCTGGGCGCGGCCTGCTGCCGTGCCGTTGTCGGCCAGAGGCTCGCGCGAGCCGCGGCCGTCGGTGGTGATGGCCGTGGTCGACACGCCTCGGCCCACCAGGTGATTGCGCACGCTGTCAGCGCGGCTCACCGAGAGGCGTTCGTTGCCTTCTTCGCTGCCCGTGTTGTCGGTGTGGCCGACCACGCGCACGCTGGCGGCGGTGGCGTTCTTCAGGCCGTCGGCGACCTTGTCGAGTACCTGAGCCAGGTTGCGCTTGACGTTGGCGCGGCCGGTGTCGAACGACAGCTCGTTCGGGATCACCACGTGCAGCTGGTTGTCGGCGGTCTGTTCGATCACCGCGCCCGTGCCCTTGGTCGAGGCTTCCAGGTCGGTCTTCAGTGCGGCCAGGCGGGCCGTCCAGCTGTTGGCTGGCGCAGCCGGTGCAGCAGCCGGAGCGGCGGCTGCCGGCGGCGGCGACTGCGAAGCGCAGCCCGCAATAAAAAGCAAAGCGGCCGCAGCCGCACTAGCAACAACAAACTTCCTCATGAATTTCCCTCTCTATGGACCAATGGAACGGTAGTGGTGGGAACCGGCCTTTCAGCGCGGCCGGTTTCCCGGGGTGGTGAACGCTCAGCCCTGCGGCGCACGCTCGCCCACGTAGATTTCGACTCGGCGGTTCTGCGCACGGCCGGCATCGCTGTTGTTGTCGGCAATCGGTTCGTGCGAGCCGCGGCCCTCGATGCGGAAGGCCGCCGCGTTCACGCCGCGCGCCACGAGGTAGTCGCGGGTGCTGGTGGCACGCTCGACCGACAACGGGTTGTTGATGGCGTCGGAGCCGGTGCTGTCGGTGTGGCCGATGATGCGCACCTCGGCGTTCGGGTTGTTGCGCAGGCCGTTCGCGAACTGGTCGAGCACCGGCGCGAAGTTCGACTTGATGTTGGCGCGGCCCACGTCGAAGGACACGTCGCTCGGGATCTGCAGCTTCAGCTCGTTGTTCGGCGTCTGCGTCACGGCGACGCCGGTGCCCTGCGTGGCGGCTTCCATCTGGCGCTTCTGGTTTTCCATGCGCTGCGACCACAGGTAGCCGCCGAGCGCGCCGGCTGCCGCGCCGAGCACCGCACCCGTACCGATGGCGCCGCGGTTGCCGCCCGTGGCCGAGCCGATGGCGGCGCCGCCGAGCGCGCCGATACCGGCGCCGATGCCGGTGTTGCGCTGCGTGTCGGTCATGCCGCCGGCGCAGCCGGACAGGATGAGCGCTGTGGCAGTGGTGGCGAGTACAAACTTTTTCATGGCGATCCCTTTCTAGGTTGAATCAGGCGGGCCACAGCTTAGCTTCCGGGCGTACGCGATGGTACGGGCTCAAAGCCCCACAGAAAATAAGAAAAGTTTCGCCATAGCGCATGAATGCTACGATGATTGCTACTAAAGTAATAGCGATGGGGTAGTTGTCCGACATGGCGGCGCGGCGCGGGACTGCACAAGCAATTCACGTTTCCGGCGGCGGGTTTCGATCGGTGGCGTCGCGGCCTGCTTCAGGCTCGTCGTCATGCAATTCACCCTTGTTGCGGCCGGAAAACATGGTCCACCAGATGATCAAGATGAACACGAGTCCCGCGGCGAGGGCTTCAAGCAGAATCAAACCCATGAGAAATGGACTCCAGTGGCTGGTCGGGCTTGTGATCGTAGCAACGCTCGCCGCCTGTTCCACCGGCCCGCGCGCGCCCGAGGCCCCCACCCGCCCCCCCGCCACCCAGCCGCGAGACCTCGGCCCGCTCACCGGCTCGCTCGCGCACCCCAAGAGCCGCTGGGTGCCGGTCGGGTGGGGCGAGCTGCCCGGGTTCGGCGAAGACCCGCTGCACGAGGCCTGGATCGCGCTGCTGGCGAATTGCTCGCGCCCCAACGCCGCCTTCGCGCCGCTGTGCCGCGACGTGCGCCAGCTGACCATCGCCACCCCCGAAGAGCAGCGCCAGTGGATGACCGACCGGCTGCAGCCCTATCGCATCGAGGCGCTCAATGGCCAGACCGAAGGCAAGCTCACCAGCTACTACGAGCCGGTATATGAAGCCTCGCGCGTGCCCACCGCCACCTTCAACGTGCCGATCTACCAGGCCCCCGACGGCCTGGTGCCGCGCCGTCCCTGGTACACGCGCCAGGAGATCGAAACCCTGCCCGAAGCCCAGGCTGCCCTGCGCGGCCGCGAGATCGCATGGATGGCCGACCCCATCGACGCGCTGATGCTGCACATCCAGGGCTCCGGGCGCCTGCGCATCACCGAGGCCAACGGCTACCAGCACACCGTGCGCGTGGCCTTCTCGGCCACCAACGAGCAGCCCTACCGCAGCGTGCAGCAATGGCTGATGAGCCAGGGCGTGAGCAAGGTCGGCAAGTGGCCCGACGACACAAAAGCCTGGGCAGCGCAGAACCCGCAGCGCGTGACGCAGCTGATGTGGAGCAACCCGCGCTACGTGTTCTTCCGCGAAGAGACGATGAGCGAGGTCGACGCCGCCTTCGGCCCGCGCGGCGCCCAGGGCGTGCCGCTCACGGCCGGCCGCTCCATCGCGGTCGACCGCGAGAGCATCCCGTACGGCACCCCGGTGTGGCTTGCGTCCAACGGGCCGGCGGCGCAGCTGCAGAAACTGGTGGTGGCGCAGGACACCGGCAGCGCCATCCTCGGCGCCGTGCGCGCCGACTACTTCGCGGGCACCGGTGCCGATGCGGGCAGGCTTGCGGCGAGCATGAACCAGCCGCTGCGCCTGTGGGCGCTGTGGCCGCGGCAACTGCCCGCGCCCTGAGCCGCGCGGGCCTGAAGGGTTGATGAAGAGGTGCTGAAAACAGCCTGATTCAACCTGACTGGAACCTGAGCAATTCACGGAGTCGTCATACGAAGTGCCTAACTTCGCGGGCTGGTTTCTCCCCCAACCCACGAAGAAAGACATTGCGCATGACCGCAAATACCCGCACCGACGATCCCTCGGTCGACCTCGACGACATCGGCACCAACCCCACGTCGAACCCCTCGTTCACCGACCTGATCGCCTCGCGCCTGAGCCGCCGCCATCTGTTCGGCCTGGGCGTCGGCACTGCCGGTACCGCGCTGCTCCAGGCATGCGGCGGTGGTGGCGGCGGTGGCACCAGCTTCCCGGTCCTGCCCCCGGCCCCCGCACCCGCCCCCCCTGCGCCGGCTCCCGCTCCTTCCCCCGCTCCGATGAAGCTCGGCTTCAATGCCGTCGCAAAGAGCCTCGCCGACGTCGTGACCGTGCCTGCCGGCTACACCGCCAGCGTGCTGTACCGCCTGGGCGACCCGATCGCCTCGGGCGTCGCTGCCTACAAGAACGACGGCACCGACGACGCCACCACCTACGACCGCCGCGCCGGCGACCACCACGACGGCATGACCTTCTTCGGCATGAATGCCTCGAACAAGTGGGATGCCGCCAACGCCTCGCGCGGCATGCTCGTGATGAACCACGAGGCCATCACGCCGCTGTTCCTGCACCCCGCCGGCCAGACCATCACCGGCACCGGCAATGCCGCCGTGCGTACCGTCGCCGACGAAGTGCTGCGCGAGTTTTACCTGCACGGCGTGAGCGCGATCGAGGTCAACAAGAGCGGCAGCACCTGGAGCTACAAGCAGGACTCGACTTTCAATCGTCGCGTCCACACGCTGACCGAGATGACCTTCTCGGGCCCGGCCGCCAAGACCGACTACCTGAAGACCAAGTACTCGACCGACGGCAGCAAGACCCGCGGCACGCTCAACAACTGCGCCAACGGCACCACGCCGTGGGGCACGTACCTGACCTGCGAAGAGAACTGGGCCGGCTACTTCCGCCGCATCAAGGCCAACGACGACCCCCAGCGCACCGCGAAGGAAATCGCAAGCTTCACCCGCTATGGCGTGGCCAGCGCCGGCCGCGAGCTCTGGGCCACCGTCACGCCCGACACTGCCGACAACCTGTATGGCCGTTGGAATACCGAAGTCATCGGCGCGACAGCCGTCGACGACTACCGCAACGGCTCCAACACATACGGCTGGGTGGTCGAGATCGATCCGTTCACCCCCGCCAGCACGCCGAAGAAGCGCACCGCGCTCGGCCGCTTCGGCCACGAAGGCGCATGCCTCGGCCCGGTCGTGGTCGGCAAGCCGCTGGTCTGGTACATGGGCGACGACTCGCAGAACGAGTACCTCTACAAGTTCGTGTCCACCAAGAACTGGGACGCGGCCGACATCGGCGGCGGCATTGCGGCCGGCGACAAGTACATGGACGACGGCAAGCTCTACGTCGCCAAATTCAAGGCCGACGGCACGGGCGACTGGCTCGAACTGAAGCTCGGTGTCAACAACATCACCTCGAGCTACACCGGCTATGCATTCGCCGATGCGGCCGATGTCGTGATCAACGTACGCCACGCAGCCGATGCGGCTGGCGCCACGAAGATGGACCGCCCGGAATGGACGGCCGTCAACCCGAAGAACGGCGAGGTGTACCTCACCCTCACCAACAACTCGGCACGTCCGGTCACTGGCACCGACGCGGCCAACCCGCGTTCGTACAACGACCCGAAGAACGGCGTCGATCAGAAGGGCAACCCGAACGGCCACATCATCCGTTTCGCGGATGCCGGTGGCGACCCCGCTGCAGTCACCTTCAAGTGGGACGTGTACCTGTTCGGCGCGCGCTCGACCGCGTCGGCCGACGTGAACCTGTCCGCCCTTGGAGCTGACAACGACTTCTCCAGCCCTGACGGCATGTGGTTCAGCCAGGCCGCGCCCGGCCTGCTGTGGATCGAGACCGACGACGGCAAGTACACCGACGTGACCAACTGCATGCTGCTCGGCGCCCTGCCGGGCAAGGTCGGCGATGGTGCCGCGAAGACCATCACCAACGTCGATGGCGGCACCACCGCCACGCAGGCCACCTTCGTCGGCAAGGCCCCGGGCACCGACGGCCTGCGCCGCTTCCTCGTTGGCCCGGTTGATTGCGAAATCACCGGCATCGCCGAATCGGGCGACGGCCGTGCGCTGTTCGTGAACATCCAGCACCCGGGCGAGAACACGGCCAAGGCCAACATCAGCGATCCGACGAAGTTCCTCAGCCACTGGCCGCAGGGCGGCACCGCCCGTCCTCGCTCGGCGACCGTGGTCATCACGAAGGACGACGGCGGCCTGATCGGCCTCTGAGCGTTGAGTCCCTAGGCCCCTCCGGGGAACACCGTGGAACCGGCTTTGCCGGGCCACCGGTGTTGCCCCCGGCGAGGGGGTGGGCGAAGCGACACGAAGTGCGCGAAGCCTGGGGGAGTACCTACTCCCTCGGCAACGGCAGCGCCGTTTTGTATCGCACTTGCTTGAGCGCAAAGCTCGAGCGGATCTTCTCGATTCCCGGAATCGGCGTGAGCTGTTCCAGGATGAATTTTTCCAGCGCCGCCATGTCGGCCACCGCGATGCGGATCAGGTAGTCGCTGTCGCCCGTCATCAGGTAGCACTCCATCACCTCGTCGTGCTCGGCGATGCGTTGCTCGAAGTCGGCGAGCGATTGCTTGCTCTGCGTCGTGAGGCTGATCGAGATGAACACGTTGAGCCCCAGGCCCAATGCCTTCGCGCTGACGAGCGCCACATAGCGGTCGATCACGCCATTCGCTTCGAGCACCTTCACGCGCGCCAGGCAGGGCGACGGCGACAGGTGCACGCGCCGCGCCAGCTCCACGTTCGACAGCGCACCGTCGCGCTGCAACTCATCCAGAATGCGCAGGTCGATGGCGTCGAGTTGCATGAAATGCTTTGAATTCAAGAAATGGCGGAATTTTATGCTGCGAGGCTGGCGTGGGATTGCCCGCGCCAGTAGCTAATTTTCCACAAAGCGGCCTAAAGTGCCGGTATGAACGCCCCGATTTCCGCCGACCAGATGCGCGCCTTGCTGCTCGACCCGCAGCTTTCGCACGACCCCGATCCCGCCGAGACCGCCGAATGGCGCGATGCCTTCGTGGCGCTGGCGCAAACACAGGGGCCGCAGCGCGCCAGGCAGATGCTGGTCGAGCTGGCCCGCCTCGCGCGGCAGCAGCGCATCGGCTGGCAGCCCGAACTCGCGACGCCGTACGTCAACACCATCGCCGCGGAAGACCAGCCGCCGTTCCCGGGCGACCTTGCCATCGAGGAAAAGCTCGCCTCGCTGATGCGCTGGAACGCGCTCGCGATGGTGGCCAAGGCCAACCAGGCGTATGGCGAACTCGGCGGCCACATCGCCAGCTACGCCAGCGCGGCAGACCTGTTCGAGACCGGCTTCAACCACTTCTTCCACGCGCGCAGCGAACAGCACCGAGGCGACCTCGTGTTCTTCCAGCCGCACAGCGCCCCGGGCGTCTATGCGCGGGCCTACCTCGAAGGCCGCCTGAGCGAAGAAGACCTGAAGCACTACCGCCAGGAGCTCACCGCTCCCGCCTTCGTCGACGGCAGCGGCGCGCGCGGCCTGTGCAGCTACCCGCATCCGTACCTGATGCCGGACTTCTGGCAGTTCCCCACCGGCTCGATGGGCATCGGCCCCATCAGCTCGATCTACCACGCGCGCTTCATGCGCTACCTCACGCACCGCAACCTGCTGAACTGCGAAGGCCGCAAGGTGTGGGGCGTGTTCGGCGACGGCGAGATGGACGAGCCCGAGTCGATGAGTGCGCTGACGCTCGCCGCGCGCGAGAAGCTCGACAACCTCGTGTGGGTCGTCAACTGCAACCTGCAGCGGCTGGACGGCCCGGTGCGCGGCAACGGCCGCATCATCGACGAGCTCGAAAAGCTGTTTGCCGGCGCGGGCTGGAACGTCATCAAGCTCGTGTGGGGCAGCGACTGGGATGGCCTCTTCGCGCAGGACACGAGCGGCGCGCTGGCCCGCGTGTTCGCCAACACCGTCGACGGCCAGATGCAGACCTTCGCCGCAAAGGACGGCCGCTTCAACCGCGACAACTTCTTCGGCCAGAACCCCGAACTCGCGCGCCTGGCCGAAGGCATGACCGACGAGCAGATCGATCGCCTCAAGCGCGGCGGCCACGACCTCGTGAAGATCCATGCGGCTTACGCGGCGGCGGCCAAGCACAAGGGCCAGCCCACTGTGATCCTCGCCCACACCAAGAAGGGCTACGGCATGGGCAGCGCCGCGCAGGGCAAGATGACCACGCACTCGCACAAGAAGATGGGCGACGTGGACCTCATCGAATTCCGCGACCGCTTCAACCTGCCGCTGACCGATGCGCAGGCCACCGCGATGGACTTCTATCGCCCCGCCGAAGACAGCGCCGAGATGCGCTACCTGCGCCAGCACCGCGAATCGCTCGGCGGCGCCATGCCGCGCCGCGAGACCGCCTGCGACGTGGTGGCCAAGCCCGACATCGCGAGCTACGCGCAGTTCGCCACGGCCGCCGCCGGCAAGGAAATGAGCACCACCATGGCCTTCGTGCGCATGCTGGGCAATCTCATGAAGGACAAGGCCCTGGGCCCGCGCATCGTGCCCATCGTGGCCGACGAGGCGCGCACCTTCGGCATGGCCAACCTGTTCAAGCAGGTGGGCATCTATTCGAGCGTGGGCCAGCGCTACGCGCCGGAAGACATCGGCTCGGTGCTGAGCTATCGCGAAGCCACCGACGGGCAGATCCTGGAAGAGGGCATCAGCGAAGCCGGCGCCATCGCGAGCTGGACGGCGGCCGCCACCAGCTACAGCGTGCATGGCCTGGCGATGCTGCCCTTCTACATCTACTACTCGATGTTCGGCTTCCAGCGCGTGGGCGACGCCATCTGGGCTGCCGCGGACCAGCGTGCGCGCGGCTTCCTGCTCGGCGCCACGTCCGGGCGCACCACGCTCGGCGGCGAAGGACTGCAGCATCAGGACGGCAGCAGCCACCTCGTGGCCGCGACCATTCCCAACTGCAAGGCCTACGACCCGGCCTACGCGGGCGAGATGGCGGTGATCGTCGATGCGGGCATCCGCGAGATGATGGTCGAGCAGAAGGACGTGTTCTATTACGTCACGCTCATGAACGAGAACTACGCGCAGCCCGATGTGCCCGAGGGCGCGGAAGGCGACATCCTGCGCGGGTGCTATCGCTTCGGCACGTATGCGCCGGCATCGGGCAAGGCGAAGAAGAAGGTCACGCTGATGGGCTCCGGCGCGATCCTCACAGAGGTTGTGAAGGCCGCGCAGCTGCTGGCCGAAGAAGGTATCGAGGCCGAGGTGTTCAGCGTCACGAGCTGGAGCGAACTTGCGCGCGACGGGCTGGCTTGCGAGCAGCGCGCGTTGTCGGGTGAAGAAGCCGGCACCGCGTTCATCGCGCAGCAGCTCGGCAAGGGCAGCAAGGCGCCCATCATTGCCGCCACCGACTACGTGCGCGCCGTGCCTGAGAGCGTGCGTGCCTTCCTGCCGGAAGGCCGCCGCTACATCACGCTCGGCACCGATGGTTTCGGCCGCAGCGACACGCGTGCGGCGCTGCGCGGATTCTTCGGCGTCGATGCGGCCAGCATCGCGCGGGCTGCTCGCCACGCGCTGAACTGAGCCGGCGGCGGTCGCGCAGAGCCTGCGTTAGAGTCGCAGGCCCCACCCCATTCGCGCCCATGACCGCCCGCTTCCAATCCCTCGCCCCCAGCGTCCGCCTGGCCGACCAGGTCGCCGATGCATTGGCCGCCGAGGTGCGCAGCGGGCGCCTTTCCGAAGGCGACCGCCTGCCGACCGAAACCGCGCTGGCCGAGCAGTTCGGCGTGAGCCGCACCGTGGTGCGTGAAGCGGTGTCGCGGCTCAAGTCGCTGGGCCTGCTCGATTCGCGCCAGGGCAGCGGCGTGTATGTGCGTGCCGCCGGCGTCGAGCCGCTGCGCTTCGAGATGCCGCACGTGGCCTCGCGCGAAGCCGTCATCCAGATGGTCGAGCTGCGCCGCGCGCTCGAAGCCGAAGTGGCAGCGCTGGCCGCCGAGCGCCGCACGCCAGACGATGTGCAGCGCATCCGCGACGCCATCGATGCGCTGCACGCCGCCGTGGAAGCGGGTGGCAACGGAGCCGACGAAGACGTGCGCTTCCACCGCGCCATTGCCGAGGCTGCGCGCAACCCCTTCCTCATCGGCACGCTGCAGTACCTGCGGCAGTTTTTGCACGGCGCCACCCGCGTCACGCGCGCCAACGAGGCGCGCCGCGCCGACTTCGCGCGCGAGGTGGCGCAAGAGCATGCGCGCATCGTCGAAGCCATCGAGGCCGGCGATCCGCTGCGGGCGCGCGAGGCGGCCAAGAACCACATGGACAACGCGATCCGCCGCATCGAGCAGGCCGATCCCGCGTTCTGGCAGCAGGAAGGCGCGCAGCTCGCGCGGCCCTTGGTCGAAGGCTGGCCAATAGGCAGCTAAAGCGAGCTGTAGGCAGCCGAGCCGACACAGAAAGACACCAGAAAGTCGCCGCGAACGGCGCGATCTCCGGGTTTACCCGGGTCGGTTCACAAATCTCAAATTTGTATGATGACCTGACAAATTAACCGAGACAAAGCTTTCTCATGACTTCCTCGACCCTCCAGGCCGGCGCCATGCCGTCGTCCGCCGCAGCCGATGCCGCGCTCGAAAAGCGCACTTACGCCAAGGTGTTCTGGCGCCTCGTGCCTTTTCTCATGCTGTGCTACGTGGTCGCGTATCTCGACCGCGTCAACGTGGGCTTCGCCAAGCTGCAGATGGGGCAAGACCTGGGCTTCAGCGAAACCGTGTTCGGCCTGGGCGCGGGCATCTTCTTCCTCGGCTACTTCCTGTTCGAGGTGCCGAGCAACCTGCTGCTCAACCGCGTGGGCGCGCGCATCTGGATCGCGCGGATCATGATCACCTGGGGCCTGCTCTCGGCCTGCTTCATGTTCGTGAAGACGCCGACCAGCTTCTACATCCTGCGCTTCCTGCTCGGCGTGGCCGAGGCGGGCTTCTACCCGGGCGTGATCCTGTACCTCACGCACTGGTACCCGGCGCACCGGCGCGCGCGGATCATCGCGGTGTTCATGTCGGCCATTCCGGTGGCGGGCATCTTCGGCAACCCGCTGTCGGGCTGGATCATGGACAGCTTCCACGGCGTCTCGTCGATGAGCGGCTGGCAGTGGATGTTCCTGATCGAAGCCGTTCCCGCCGTGCTCGTGGGCGTGATGGTGCTGGTCTACCTCGACAACGGCATCGCCCAGGCGCGCTGGCTGAGTGCTGAAGAAAAGGCGCTGCTGCAGCGTGAGGTGGCGCGCGACGCAGCCCATGGCGCCAAGGGCCCGCACTCGGTGGCTGGCGTGTTCCGCGATGCGCGCATATGGTGGATGGCGTTCATCTACTTCGCCTTCGTCATGGGCCAATACGCACTCACTTTCTGGCTGCCCACGCTGGTCAAGGCCACGGGCGTGCAGGGCAACCTGAACATCGGGCTGCTCAGCGCGATCCCCTTCGTCTGCGCCATCGTCGCGATGAACCTCTTCGGCCGCAGCGCCGACCGCCGCCAGGAGCGCCGTTGGCACCTGATCGTGCCCGCGCTGATGGGCGCGATTGGCTTCACCGTCGCGGCTTCGTACACGCAGAACACGGTCGTGTCGCTGGCGTTCCTCTCGCTCGCCGCAGCCGGCGTGCTGACCTGCGCGCCGCTCTTCTGGTCGCTGCCCACCGCTTTCCTCACCGGCACGGCGGCGGCCGCCGGCATCGCGGCCATCAACTCGGTGGGCAACCTCGCGGGCTTCGTGAGCCCGTACCTCATCGGTTACCTGAAAGACCTGACCGGCAGCACGCAGATCGGCATGTACGTGCTGGCCGGTGCGCTGGTGCTTGGCGCCATCGGCGTGTGGCTGACCCCCAAGCAACTCGTGAATCGCTGATCCTCGAAAGAAAGAATCCCTGCATGACTTCCAGCACCAACACTCCCGTCGTCGGCCTCGTAGGCCTCGGCGCCATGGGCGCCGGCATGGCGCAATCGCTGCGCCGTGCGGGCCATGCGCCGCACGTGTTCGACGTGCGCCGCGAGGTCGCCGAAGCCTTCGCGCGCGATGGCGGCACGGCCTGCGACACGCTGGCCGCGCTCGGCGCGCAGTGCGACATCGTCGTCAGCGTCGTCGTGAATGCGGCGCAGACCGAGTCGGTGCTGTTCGGCGACGGCACCACGCCCGGCTGCGCCGCATCGATGAAGCCCGGCAGCCTGTTCGTGATGTGCTCCACCGTCGATCCGAACTGGTCGGTGGCGCTCGAAGCGCGCCTTGAGAAGCTGGGCATCCTGTACCTCGACGCGCCCATCTCCGGCGGCGCAGCGAAAGCTGCGAGTGGCCAGATGACGATGATGACCGCCGGTACGCCCGCCGCCTACGAGAAGGCCGGCGCGGTGCTCGACGCGATGGCCGCCAAGGTCTACCGCCTGGGCGACAGCGCGGGCGCGGGCAGCAAGGTGAAAGTCATCAACCAGCTGCTGGCCGGCGTGCACATCGCCGCGGCGGCCGAGGCCATGGCGCTGGGCCTGCGCGAAGGCGTGGACCCGGCGGCGCTGTACGAAGTCATCACGCACAGCGCGGGCAACAGCTGGATGTTCGAGAACCGCATGGCGCACGTGCTCGCGGGCGACTACACGCCACTGTCGGCCGTCGACATCTTCGTGAAGGACCTGGGCCTGGTGCTCGACGTGGCGCGCGCGACCAAGTTTCCGCTGCCGCTGTCGTCCACCGCGCACCAGATGTTCATGCAGGCATCGACCGCGGGCTATGCGCGCGAAGACGACAGCGCGGTGATCAAGATTTTCCCGGGCATCGAAGTGCCGGCGCCGAAAAAACAGGCCTGAACAAGACAAGAAGGACACACTCGCTCATGAACATCCTCATCACCGGCGGCTGCGGCTTCCTCGGCGCCCGCCTCGCCCGCACGCTGCTTGCGGGCGGCAACCTCGCACTGGCCGGCGGCGCCGCGCAGCCGGTGTCGCGCATCACCCTGGCCGACCGCGTGTCGCCGCCCGCCGACCTGGCCGGCGACGCCCGCGTGCAATTCGTGCAGGGCGACCTGTACGAGCAGGCCGGCAACGGAGCGCTGCCGCTGGCCGACACCGACGCGGTGTTCCACCTCGCCGCCGCTGTGAGCGGCGAATGCGAGGCCGACTTCGACCTGGGCATGCGCAGCAACCTCGACACCACGCGCGGCCTGCTCGAGGCCTGCCGCCGCGCGGGCCACTCGCCGGTGTTCGTGTTCTCCAGCTCGGTCGCCGTGTTCGGCGATTCGCCCGAGCAGCGCCTGCCCGCCGTGATCGAAGACACCACGCTGCCGACACCGCAGAACAGCTACGGCATCCAGAAATTCATCGGCGAGCAATTGGTGGCCGACTTCACGCGCAAGGGCTTCGTGCAGGGCCGCAATGTGCGGCTCATGACGGTGTCGGTGCGCCCAGGCAAACCCAACGGCGCGGCCTCCAGCTTCCTGAGCGGCATGCTGCGCGAGCCGCTGGCGGGCGAACGCGCGCGCTGCCCCGTGTCGCCCGACACGCCTGTCGCGCTGGCATCGCCCGGCAACACCGTCGCGGGAATCGTGCGCGCGGCCACCGCCAGCGCCGCGGAATGGGGTGCACGCACTGCGATCAACCTGCCGGCATTGACGACCACCGTGCGCGAGATGGCGCAGGCGCTCGAACGCATTGCCGGCAAGGACGCCACCGGCCTGATCGACTGGGAGCCCGACGCCGCCATCGCGAAGATCGTCACCAGCTGGCCCAGTCGCATCCACGCAGCGCGCGCCGAAGCGCTGGGCCTGAAGGCCGACGCCAGCTTCGACGCGATCCTGCGCGACTACGTGCGCGAGAACACACAGGCCGTGAAGCTGCCTGTCGTGAAGGACTGACCCATGGCAAAGCTCGTTCTCGGCTGCATCGCCGACGATTTCACCGGCGCCACCGACCTCGCCAACAACCTCGTGCGCGCGGGCATGCGCGTGGTGCAGGCCATCGGCGTGCCCGAAGGCCCGCTCGATGCCGATGTGGATGCCGTCGTCGTCGCACTCAAGTCGCGCACCATCGCGCCGGCCGAGGCCATCGCGCAGTCGCTCGATGCGCTGCGCTGGCTGCAGGCGCAGGGCGCAAAGCAGATCTACTTCAAGTACTGCTCCACCTTCGACAGCACGGCGCAAGGCAACATCGGCCCCGTGACCGAGGCGCTGATGGATGCGCTGCAATGCGACTTCACCATCGCCACGCCCGCTTTTCCAGACAACAAGCGCACCGTGTTCAAGGGCTACCTGTTCGCGGGCGACGTGCTGCTCAACGAGAGCGGCATGCAGAACCACCCGCTCACGCCGATGACCGACCCGAACCTCGTGCGTGTGCTGCAGGCGCAGTGCAAGCGCAAGGTGGGCCTCATCGACTACACGGTGGTGGCGCGCGGCGCGACTGCCATCGATGAGCGCATCGCTCAGTTGAAGGCCGAGGGCGTGTCTATCGCCATCGTCGACGCCGTGTCGAACGACGACCTTCTGCGCATGGGCCCGGCGCTCGCGAAGATGCCGTTGCTCACCGCGGGCTCGGGCGTGGCCATCGGCCTGCCGGCCAACTTCGGACTCGCGCCTTCTTCGCAGGCCAGTGCATTGCCAAAGGTCGGCGGCAAGACGGCGGTGGTCTCGGGCAGCTGCTCGCTAGCCACCAACCGGCAGGTGCTCGATTTCATCCAGCGCGGCGGCGCGGCAATGGCCGTCGACCCATTGCGCATCGCCGCGGGCGTGGACGTTGCCGCCGAAGTGCTGGCCTGGGCCGCGCCCTTGATCGACAAGGGCCCCGTGCTCGTCTACTCGACCGCCGAAGCCGGCGCCGTGAAGTCGGTGCAAGGCAGGCTCGGTGTCGAAGAGGCCGGCGCGATGGTCGAACGCACCATTGCAGCCATCGCGCGCGGTTTGGTCGAACGCGGCGTACACCAGCTGGTGGTGGCCGGCGGTGAAACCTCGGGTGCATGCGTGCAGGCGCTGGGCATCGCGCAGATGCAGATCGGCCCGCAGATCGACCCCGGCGTGCCGTGGTGCCATGCGCGTTCCGATGCTGCGCCAGAGGCAGGCGTGCATATCGCGCTGAAGTCCGGCAACTTCGGAAGCGACGATTTCTTCACCAAGGCATTTACAGTGCTCGCATGACCGAGAACGAAGCCCGCGAAGAAATCTGCCGCGTCGGCCGCAGCCTGTTCGAGCGCGGCTACGTGCATGCCACAGCCGGCAACATCAGCGTGCGGCTGGACGACGGCTTTCTGATCACGCCGACCGATGCCTGCCTCGGCTTTCTCGACCCGGCGCGATTGGCCAGACTCGATGCGCAAGGCCAGCAGACCAGCGGAGACCGCGCCAGCAAGACCATCGCACTGCACACGCGCATTTACGCCGCGACGCGCAAGTTCGATGCGAACACCGCCTGCGTGATCCACACACACAGCACGCATTGCGTCGCGCTCACGCTGAACGAGCCGGGAGACGAACTGCTGCCCGCACTTACACCGTATTTCGTGATGAAGGTCGGCCATGTACCCGTCATTGCGTACCACCGGCCTGGTGCTCCAGAAGCAGCCGAGCAGGTGGCACAAACCATCGAGCGCTTCGGCACCGCCGGCACGCCGATTCGCGCCGTGATGCTCACGCGCCTCGGGCCCAACGTCTGGCACGACACGCCGGCCGCCGCCATGGCCGTGCTCGAAGAACTCGAAGAAACCGCACGGCTTCAGCAGCTCGCGCAGGCCGCTCGGCCCGAGCCGCTGAACGCCGATCAGATCGATGAACTGCGCCGTACCTTCGGTGCGCGCTGGTAGTACAAACACCCCATGCCCCAATTTGCCGCCAACCTCTCGATGCTCTACCCGGAGCTCGCTTTTCTCGACCGCTTCGACGCCGCCGCGAAAGACGGCTTCAAGGCCGTGGAATATCTCTTCCCCTACGACTTCGCGAAAGACGAAATCCTGGCGCGGCTCAGGCACAACGGCTTGCAGCAGGTGCTGTTCAACGGCCCGCCCGGCGACTGGAACGGCGGCGAGCGCGGCCTGGCCTGCCTGCCCGGGCGCGACGCCGAGTTTCGCGAAGGCATTGCCAAGGCGATCGACTACGCCGTGGCGCTCGACTGCCCGCGCATCCACGTCATGGCCGGCCTCGTGCCCGAAGGCCTGGAGCGCGACGCGCTGCAGCCCGTGTACCTCGACAACCTGCGCTGGGCCGCGGCCGAAGCAGCCAAGGCCGGCCGCGACGTGTTGATCGAGCCGATCAACACGCGCGACATTCCGCGCTTCTTTCTCAACCGGCAGGACCACGCGCACGAGATCGTCGAAACGGTGGGCGCGCCTAACCTCAAGGTGCAGATGGACCTGTACCACTGCCAGATCGTCGAAGGCGACGTGGCAATGAAGATCCGCAAGTACCTTCCCACCGGCCGCGTCGGCCACATCCAGATCGCCGGCGTGCCCGAGCGCCACGAGCCGGACATCGGCGAACAGAACTACCCGTACCTGTTCGACGTGATCGACGAGGTGTCGGCGCAGTGCGGCTGGCAGGGCTGGGTCGGCTGCGAATACCGGCCGAAGCGCGGCTCGGAGCCGAGCGGCACCTCGGCCGGCCTCGGCTGGCTGCGGGCCTGGGAGCAGCGGCACGCATGAAGCTCGAGGCGCTGCGCATTCCGGCGCCGCTGCGTGCATTCGCGGCGGGCGATGCGCAGTTGTTTGATGTCACGTTGACTGGCGACAGCGTTGCATCCATCGTGCCGAGCGCCCAACAGAAGCACGCAAGCGGCACGCTGCTGAGCGCGCTGGTCGAGGCGCACGCGCACATCGACAAGAACTACACCGTGCAGGACGTCGGCGCTGCGCAAGGCAACCTGTTCGCCGCCATCGAGCGCATGAACAGGCACCGCGACAGCTGGACCGGCGAATCGCTGCGCCTGCGCATGGAGCGTGCGCTGCACGACGCCTGGCAATCGGGCACGCGCGCACTGCGCACGCACCTCGACTGGGTTCAGGCCGAACCACCGGCCGCGCTGGCTGTGTTCGAGTCGCTGCGCGAGGAGTGGCGCGGCCGCGTCGAACTGCAGTTCGTCTCGCTCACGCCGCTCGACCTGTTCGCCGACCACGCTGCAGCCGAACGCATTGCACGTGAAGTGAAGCGCGCGGGCGGTGTGCTCGGCGCGTTCGTCTATCGCAACGAAGGCATCGTCCACAAGCTCGGACGTGTGTTCGACCTCGCGCAGCAACACGGGCTGGGCCTCGACTTCCATGTCGACGAGGGGCTCGACCCCGAGGCCAGCGGCCTGCGCAGCATCGCGCAGCTGGTGCGGGCGCGCGACTTCAGGCACGGCGTGGTCTGCGGCCATGCCTGCTCGCTCTCGGTGCAGGACGACGCGGTTGCCGGAGAAACGCTGGCACTGTGCGCCGGCGCGGGCATTCACCTTGTCGCGCTGCCCACCACCAACCTCTACCTGCAGGGCGCCTGGGACCGCACACCGGTGCAACGCGGCATCACGCGCATCCGCGAGGCGGCGGCACGGGGCTTGCGTGCAAGCCTCGCAACCGACAACGTGCAGGACGCCTTCTATCCCTACGGCAGCTACGACTTGCTGGAGACCTTCGGCCTCGGCGTGCAGATGGCGCACCTGGCCCCGGCCTCCGACTGGCTCGACACCGTCACCGTGAGTCCCGCGAAAGCGCTGGGGCTCGCATGGGACGGGCGCATCGCGCCGGGCTGCCCGGCGGACCTGCTGCTGCTGTCGGCCACAGACGAACACGAACTCATCGGCCCGCGCGGGCGGCAACGCACCGTCATCCGCGCTGGCCAGGTACTGGAGAAAACACAATGAGCACGATGGGCAAGCCAATGGCCAACTACGCCGCCGCCAAGCGCGTCGGCGATTTCGTCTTCATGAGCGGCGTGGTCGCGGTCGATCCGGCCACACGCCGCGCCGTCGCCGGCTACGACGCGATTCCCGAAGCGGCGCGCACCGCGCTGCAGGGCGTGGGCTATGCCACCGGCCAGATGTCGGTCGACGTGTTCGAGGCGCCCATCGTCGCGCAGAGCTGGTTCGTGCTGGAGCGCATCCGCCAGATCGCCGCCGAGCATGGCGGCACCATGGAAGACGTGGTGAAGCTGGTGCAGTACTTCCGCCACCTGCCGCACTACGCCTTCTACAACCGCGTGCGCGGCCTGTTCTATCCGGGCGAGCCGCCGGTGAGCACGGTGGTGGAGGTGTCGCGCTTCCTGCCGGGGGACGAAGTGCTGGTGGAAGTCGAAGCCACCATGTACCTGCCCCAGCGCTCGCCTTCTACTTGACCCCCGCGCCCTTCAGCAGGAACTCCGTCACCTGCTCGATCAGGTAGCGCCGGTCTTTGCCGTCCTTGTCCTGGCCCTGCTGGGCTGCGTTGCGGTAGTAGGCCGCCTGCGTGGCGTGGTCGGCGTAGAACTGCGTCACCGCCCAGATGTGGAACAGCACCAGCATCGGGTCTGCCTTGTCCATCAGGCCCTGGTTCATCCAGTTCTGGATCACGGCTGCAGCCTGTTCGGTGCGCTGCTTGCTCGTGTCCATCATGTTGTTGATGACGGGCGCGCCGCGCATCATCTCGGCGGTGAAGATCCGCGAGCGCAGCGGGTGCTCGAACGAGAACATCATCTTGCGCTGGATCAGGTCGCCCAGCACCTTGCGCGGGCCGAAGGCCTCGTCGCTGAAGCCGAACACCACGATCCAGTCGGTGAGGATGTCTTGCAGCACCTGGCGGTACAGCGCTTCCTTGCTCTCGATGTAGTAATGCAGCTGCGCCTTCGAAAGCCCCGCCTTGTCGGCGATGGCCTGCGTGGACGCGCCGGCCAGCCCTTCGCTTGCGAACACCTCGATGGCGGCCTGGTTGATGAGGCCGAGCACCTGCGTGTACTTGCGCGAGCGGCCGCGCGTGGCGGGCGCCTCGGCGTCGCTCTCTTCGTTGACGGAAGCCGGACGCGCGCTCACAGCTGGAGTTCCAGTTCCTGGCCCCTGGCGCGCGAGCAGCACAGCGCAATCTTGTGGCGGCGCTCGCTGCCCGTGAGGCAGAAGTCGCGGTGCTCGGCGCCTTCGCCGTCGCCCTCGACCACGCAGGTGCCGCACAGGCCCTGCTGGCACGACACGGGAATGTCGATGCCGACTTCGTGCAGCGCGTCGACGGCCGTCTGGTCGGCAGCCACCGGCACGCTGATGCCACGCCGGGCGAGCTTCAGCGTGAAGGGCAGGCCGGTAGTGGCGTTGGCGTCGGTCGGTGCGGCGAAGTATTCGGCGTGCAGCGCGTCTTCGGGCCAGTGCGCGGCTGCATCGCGCACCGCCTTCATGAAGCCGCCGGGGCCGCAGACGTAAAGGTGCGTGCCGGGCGCGCGGTCGGCCAGCAACCCATGCAGGTCGATACGCTGCAAGGCGTCACCCTGGTCGAGATGCAGTCGCAGGTGCGGCGCCAGCGAGGGCGCGTGCAGTGCATCGGTGAAGGCCAGATGCTCTTCGCTGCGCGCGAACACGCACAGCGTGAACTGCGCGCCGCGCGCCGCAAGCGCCTGTGCCATCGCCAGCAGCGGCGTCATGCCGATGCCACCGGCCAGCAGCAGGTGGTGCGTGGCTTCCTCGCGCAACGGAAAGGTGTTGCGCGGCGCGCTGATCGGCAGCAGGTCGCCCTCGCGCACGCGCTCGTGCATCGAGGCCGAACCGCCGCGGCTGGCGAGCTCGCGCTTCACGCCGATCACGTAGGAGTTGGCGTCGGAGGGCGCGCGCGCCAGCGAGTACTGCCGCGAGAAGCCGCCGGGCATGTGCACGTCGATGTGCGCGCCCGCCTCGTAGGAAGGCAGCGGCCGGCCCCACGGGTGGGCCAGCTCGAAGGCCAGGATTTCCGGCGTCTGCCGCGAGATGCGTTCGACGCGGACGGTGAGCGTGCGTTCGAGGCTCATGGAGTTGTCTCCCTGTGTCGATGTTTTCTAGATGCTGCCCAGCTTGCGCGACACGCGCTCGATGAAATGGGTCCGATCGCGTGCGGTCGCTGCGTTCATGTCGTGCAGCTGCAGCCACGTCACCTTGCAGCGCCACGCGAACAGCGCACGCAGCGCGCGCGTGAACAGCCGCCGGCCCGGGTCGCCGATCATCAGCACGAACCAGCGCGGCGAGCCGCCGGTGGTCACCACCGTCAGCCGCCTGATGTGCCGCATGCCCGACTTCGCGAGCTGCCCCTTGCGTTCCGCCGGCAGGAAGGCCACGCCCGGCAGCCACACCCTTTCGAGCCAGCCCTTGAGCATTGACGGCGGCCCGTGGAACCAGGTGGGAAACACGAACACAAGATGCTCGGCCCATAGCAGCGCTTCGACGTGGGGTTTCACGCGTTCGCGGATCAGGTCGGGGTTGTCGAGGTAGGCGATGCGCTCTTCGCGTGTCAGCGTCGGGTCGAAGCCCTCGGCGTACAGGTCGATGGCCTTGACGGGGTGTCGCGGTTCGAGCGCCTCGAGGGCGGTGCGATAGAGCGCGTGATTGAAGCTGTCAGGGTTCGGATGGCAGTGGACGACTAGCGTTTTCATGGTTGAGGGCCGGTTCGCCCAGGACTTGCGTCGCTGGCGAGACGGGGTCAGAGCCCAAGGAGTGAAAGGCCGCGCGGTGCCTTATGGCAACCCAGGCGCCGGCATCTGACCCCGGCGCAAGCCCCGCGCGACCCACGGGAAAAAATCGGTGTGCTTACTTGCCGGTGAGCTTCTTGCGGACGTCGACGCCGACGCCCTTGTTGACGAACTGCGTGGTCACGACTTTCGAGAGATCGACCTCGCCGGTCTTGTACAGGCCGGCCTTGACCATCTTGTCGTAGAAGTCCTTCACGCGGGCCTCGTCCATCGCGCCGATGCCCTTGGTGAGCGATTCGCCGCTGTCGACGATGCCCATCTTCTTCATCAGCTCGATGGAGCCCTGCGAGGCGGCCACGGGCGAGTCGGGGTTGATCTTGGCGATCATCTCGTTAGCGGCCTTGTTGTCGCCGTAGAGGTAGTTGTTCCAGCCGATGATCGAGGCCTCGACGAACTTGCGCACCGTCTCGGGCTTGGTCTTGATCAGGTCGGCGCGCGTCTCGATGGTGGTCGAGTAGGTCGAGAAGCCGTTGTCGGCCAGCAGCTGCACCACCGGGTCGAAGCCGGCCTGCGCCTTGATCGACAGCGGCTCCGAAATGGCATAGCCCTGCTGGATCGACTTCTTGTCGGCCAGGAAGGGGCCCACGTTGAAGGTGTAGGGCTTGAGCTGCGAATCCTTGAAGCCGTGCTCGGACTTCATCCACTGCCAGAAGCTGAACTGGCCGTCCTTGCCGATGAAGGCCACGGGTGCCTTGGTCATGTCCTTGAAGGTGTCGAAGCCCTGGCCCGGGTGGGCGAACATGGCCTGCGGGTCTTTCTGGAAGAAGGCCGCGACCACCACCGTGGGCACGCCGTTCTTCACGTTGTCGAAGGACTGCAGCAGGTTGCCGGTCATCAGGAAGTCGACCTTGCCGGCCGGCAGCATCGGCCGGTTGTTGACCATCGGGCCGCCCTGCTGGATGTCGACGTCGAGGCCGTACTTCTTGTAGGTGCCGTCCACCAGGGCCTGGTAGAAGCCGCCGTGGCCGGCCTGCGCCTTCCAGTTGGTGGCGAACACCACTTTTTCCTGCGCCTGCGCGGCGAAGGCGGCGGCCCCGAGGGCCAGGCCGAGGGCAAGCGGTCGGAGATTGAAAGCGGGGATGCGCATGGGGACGGACTCCTGTGGAGGTTTTGGAAGGTACGGGATGCGGAGACTAAATCTTTTCAGCGTTCGGTCGCCATCTCTGGCGACCAGCCGCGCGTCTTGCCCGGGTTCATGAGGCCCATCGGGTCGCTGCGCTTCTTGAATTCGATCTGCTGCGTGTCGATGGTCTTCATGCCGCCGTCCTCGATGGTGACGACGTGCGGGTTGAAGATCTGGCAGCCGCCCTGCGACTCGATCTCGCGGATCACTTCGTACTGGTGGGCCTCGCCCTTCCAGCGCACCAGCAGGATGCCGAAGGTGCCGCACTCGCCGTTGGCGCGCGCGAAGTCCTGGTGCTGCAGCACGTCGTTGCCGAAGATCTGCAGATGGCGCTCGACCACGGCCGGGTCGAAGGGCTGGGCGTAGGCCACCTGCAGATAGGTCCAGCCGCGGTCTGCCTTCAGCGCCTGCAGCGTCGTGTGATTGAACGCGCATTCGTAGGCCGGGGGTAGGCCTTCGGCGAGCAGCTCGGCTTCGGTGCCGGCGACCGAGATCGTGCCGCCCTGTGCATCAGCCAAGGCGCGAAAGTCCGCCATCGACTCGGGCGAGACCATGGCGAACACCGCATGCCGGTCGGCAGGAAAGCGGTCGCGCATGGCGGTGTAGTAGGGCGAGAAACGCGCCTCCACCGTTGAGAGCAGGAAGATGTCGAGCGAAGGCGCCTGCGCCGCAATGCCGAAATCGAGCGCGTCGCGATAGGTCTCGAAGAGCACCGTGCAGTGCACCCATCCGACGGCGGGGCTCAGCGCGACTTCCACATCGAGGATCACGCCGTTGGTGCCATAGGCGTGGTGCACCTGCTGGATCTCGTCGCCGTGCAGTTCGATGATGCGCGGCTCGCGCTCTACCGTCATCACGCGCGCGCGCAGCAGGTTGCCGGGGTCGCGCAGGATGCCGTGGCGGAACGAGCCGATGCCGCCGAAGCCGCCCGCGATGAAGCCGCCGATGGACGCCACGTGCCAGGTCGAGGGCCACATGCGCAGCGCCTGGTCGGTCTCGCGTGCGGCGAGGTCGATGTCGTGCATGCGCGCGCCGGCCTCGACGCGGATGCGTCCGGGCTGGATGTCGAGCACGCGGCACATCTGCGTCACGTCGAGCACGATGCCGCCTTCGAGTGGCACGCACTGGCCGTAGTTGCCGGTACCGCCGGCACGCACGGTGAGCGGCAGCTTCCATTTCGCGGCCACGGCGGCGGCCTGCCGCACGTCGTCTTCGGTGCTGACCTTGACGACGAGGTCGGCCACGCAGCCCGCGAGCTGCGCGGTGAGGATGGGGCTGTACCAGTAGAAGTCTTTCGACAGCTGCTTGCGCTGGGCCGGCGCGGTGATCAGGTTGAGGCCGCGCAGGTCGGCGCGCACGGCATCCCAGTCGACGGCAGGCACGATGGTCCTAGCGTTCACGGCGCATTTCGCTTTCGTGCCAATGCCCGAGCACCAGCCGCGACAAGGCCGCGAACACGATGAAGATCACGATGCCCAGCAACGACACCAGCAGCAGCGCCGCGAACATCATCGGAATCTCGGTGCGGAAACTCGATTCGAGAATGCGCGATGCAAGACCCGTTTCCTTGCCCGCCGTGCCGGCCGTGAACTCGGCCACCACCGCGCCGATCAGGCTCAGCCCGCCCGCGATCTTCAGGCCCGCCATGAAGTACGGCAGCGCGCTGGGCGCGAGCAGGTAGCGGAAGGTCTGCCACGGCGAGGCCTTGTAGAGCTGGAACAGGTCGCGAAGGTTGCTGTCCGCGCTTTTCAGGCCGATGACGGTGTTCGACAGGATCGGGAAGAAGGCCACGATCCACGCGCACAGCAGCAGCGCCGCCGTGGTGCTCGACACATAGATCAGGATCAGCGGCGCAATCGCGATGATCGGCGTCACCTGCAGGATCACGGCGATCGGGAACAGGCCGATCTCCACCCACTTGAAGAGCGCGAACGCAATGGCCAGCAGCACGCCGCCGACGATGGCCGCGGCGAGCGCGAGCAGCGTGAGCTTCACAGTGAACCACAGAGCGCTCGACAGCGAATCCCAGTTGTCGAACAGCGTGCGAAGAATGAGCGAGGGCGCGGGCAGGATGTAGTGCGGGATGTTGTTGGCGCGAACCGTCCATTCCCAGATGAGCAGCAGCAGCACGACGATGCCCGCGGGCACGACGATGCGCAGCAGCGACTCGCGCCGGCGCAGCCTGTCTTCGTGCGCACGCAGCGAGGCCTCGGAGGGCGCCGCATCCGCATTGGCGTCCGCGAGGGCGACGGGCTCAGTGATCGATGTCGAGGCCATGCAGGGCTCCGTGCAGGGATTGCGACACGGCAGTGCAGTGCGCGTTGTAGCGGCTCGATGTGCGGAACTCTTCGCCGCGCGGATAGGGTTCGTCGATGCGGATCTCGTCGATCACGCGGCCCGGGCGCGCGGCCATCACGACGATGCGGTTCGACAGGTACACCGACTCGTACACGCTGTGCGTGACGAACACGACCGAGAAGCGGTGCTCGCGCCAGATGGCCAGCAGGTCGTTGTTGAGCTTGATGCGCGTCATCTCGTCGAGCGCGGCAAAGGGCTCGTCCATCAGCAGCAGCCGTGGGTGCGTGACCAGTGCGCGCGCAATCGACACGCGCATCTTCATGCCGCCCGAGAGCTCGCGCGGGTACACGTCGGCAAAGCGCGAGAGCCCGACCATTTCAAGCACCTGCTGCACCACCGGCGCAGCCGCGTCGCGGCTCATGCCCGCGAGCTTGAGCGGCAGCCAGACGTTGTCGAACACCTTGGCCCAGGGCATGAGCGTGGGCTCCTGGAACACGAAGCCCAGGTCGCGGTCGCTCTGCGTCTTTCCGGTGTTGGCACCCGACCAGTGCATGTCGCCCGAACTGAGGCGCGTGAGCCCCGCGATGAGGCGCAGCGCGGTGCTCTTGCCGCAGCCCGAGGGGCCCAGGAAGCTGATGAAGTCGTGCTCGCCGATGTCGAGCGTCATGCCCTGCAGCGCGAGCGTGCCGTTGGCGAAACGCTTGCTGACGTTGCGCAGGGTGACCAGCGGCGGGGTGGATGGCGTGGTGCTTTCCATGATGGCTGCGAGCCTAGCGCCAGGCGGGTTGGTTGGCGAGGCGCGACAGGGGGAAGCGGTCGACCTCGTGCAGCAGCTCGACGAAGCGGCGGCCCACGTGGTCGAGCACCGCCGCGCCCTTTTCGGCGGTGGCGCGCGTGGCGTCGCCGGCTGCGCCTGCGGGGTTGATGTCGTGCATCTGCCAGCCGAGCTTGCCGCTGGGGGTGATCGACAGGAACTTGTTCTCGGCGGCCAGTTGCTCCGTCATGGAGCTGAAGTTCTGGAACTGGTCCTTGCGCACGTAGTCGGGCGTGAGGTGCAGCATGACCGAGCTTTCAAGGTCGCCGGCGTGGATGCCGTGCCTGCCTTCGTGCGCGGTGAACAGGCCTTCGGGCAGGCCCAGCGTGTACCAGTTGGCGGCCACGACCATCATGTCGTGGGCTTCGCGCAGGTCGCGCGCCACGATATCCATCACGCTCATCTGGCCGCCGTGGCTGTTGTAGAGCACCAGCTTGCGCACGCCGGCCTTGGCAACGCAGGCACCGATGTCGGTCCACAGCGAGATCAGCGTGTTCGCCGACACGGTGAGCGTGCCGGGGTAGCGCGAATGTTCGTTGCTCTTGCCATAGGGCACGGTGGGCAGGAACAGCACCGGCAGGTCGTCGGGCAGGTGCGGCAGCGTGGCGCGCACCATGCCGTCGATGGTGGCGGTGTCGGTCGACATCGGCAGATGGGGGCCGTGCTGCTCGGTCGCGCCCACGGGCAGCACGGCGATCAGCCGTTCACGGTCGAGGCGGGAGAACTCTTCGCTGGTCAGGTCAGACCAGAAACGGCTGCGCAGTGGGGGCGGATTCATCGTGGTGTACCTCGTGGCGACGGACGGGATGATGGTCTAAATTATCCATACGGTCAAAAAAGATTGGCTATCCGTGGATACCCGTTGATCCTTCATGACCAATCCCATGCAAGCCGCATGCCATCAAATTTGCTCGAATGGTCAAAAATTGACCCCGAGCACCCGCCGCCCGGGGTTCACCAGCGCAGGCGCAGCCCCACTTGCCCCTGCACGCCGGTCTGCTCGGTGATGCCGATGGCGCTGGTGTACGCCAGGCCGCCGTAGACCGCCAGCGTCTTGTTCACCTGGCCGACAACGCCGCCGCCGACTTCGAGCGCGCTCGAATTGCGGCGGTTGACGACCTGGTCGGTCGGCCCGAAGTAGATCGCGTTGCTGCCGCTGAAGGTGTGCCACAGGTTGACCTTCAGGTACGGCTTCCAGACGCCGCCGCCCGCGTCGAAGCGGCCTTCGAGCCGCGCGCCCAGCCGGCCGGTGACGGCGTTGTCGCGCTGGAAGCGCACGGTGGAAAGGCCATCGTCGAAATCGTCGATCGAGCTGCGCTGCCAGATCAGCTGCGCCTGTGGCTGCAGCGTCACGGTGTCGCTCAGGGCAAACGGATAGCCCGCTTCCAGCGATGCGGTGATCGTCTTGCCGTGCGGCCTGCCGCCGCGGCCGAGCGTGGAAATCGCGTCGGTCTTGAAGCGGGTGGCCATGAGCACGGCGTCGCTGTACCAGCCGCTGCTCGCAATACGGGTCCAGTACGCGCCGAGGCTGTAGCCCTCCACGCTCAGCCGGCCGGCCGCCTCGTTGGTGGCGCCGTCGGCGACGCCGCTCGCGCTGCCGCTGGCGCGCGTGTAGCCGCCCAGCACCCCGACGCGGTTGCGTCCGCCGGCGGCGTCGGTGCCCACCAGGAAGTCGTGGCCGAGCTGCAGGCCGTGGACGTTGCCGTCGAACTGCGGATTGGCATCGCCGCGCAGGCGCTGCCGTGTGCTCTCGCCGAACACGCGGCCCCACGAGGCCTGTCGGCCTTCGCTGTCCCCGTCGCCGGCCAGCAATTGCTGGTCGCCCTGCCGGTCGTGGAAGCTGCCCAGCTGCGCGAGCCCGAGGCGGCGCACCGCGATCGGCAGGGCGCTGTAGAGCGGGACCTCGGGCCGGTAGAGCTTGACCGGTTCCACCGACATGGCGGCTGGCGGCGCGCCGGGCACCGGCGGTGTTTCGTTGAGGACTGCGAGCGCTTCTGTCAGCGAGCCCACCACGGTGCCGCCGACCAGGTAGCCGTTGTTGCGCAGGTACCAGTTGTCGGGGTTGTTGCCGGCCGCGCCGCCTCGGAACAGCCGGTAGTTGTAGGCGCCGGCCTCGACCGCCTGGGTCAGCGAGAACGCGGTGGAGGCCGTGGTGGCGCCGTTGAGTGCCTGCACCACCAGGATGCCGTCGGCCAGCGTGGGCGCGCCCAGGCCGCCGCGGTTGACCACGCGGATGCCGGTGCTGCCCGATGCCGCGCCGCCGTCGATCACGAGCTTGTCCGAGGGCGAGTTGTCGCCCGTCAGCACCGTGTTGACCTGCATCAGCGCGCCGCTGCCGCCGAAGTAGTTGCCGCGCACGGTGAAGGCCCCGAAGTTCACGCCGTCGTTGGGGCCGGGCAGCAGCGTGCCCTGGTTGGTCACGTTGCCCGCGAAGGTGCCGGTGCCGGCCACCGTTGTGCCGGGGAGCACCGTGATGACGGGGCTCGTCAGCGTCGCGGGGAGGTTGAAGCGGCCGGACTCCACCCGTATCGAGTCGGAGAAATTCGCGTCGGTCAGCCACGACCATTCGGTGCCGCGCATCGTCAGGTTCTGGAAATTGCGGAACGCGTTGTCCACCGTGCCGGTGCCTTCGAGGAAGGTGCTGGCAGTCTTTCCGACGCCGCCGTCGGCGCCGCCCCGGATGACCGAGCCGGTCTGCAATATCAGCGTGCCGTTGCCCAGCGCGCCCATGTAGATCGCGTCGGTGTTGGCGGCGCCGCCGTGTCCTTCGATGGTGCCGGCGTTGACCAGCACGTCGTTGCCGTTCTGGCCGCGATAGCCGTAGCCGTTGGCGCTCGACAGCGTGCCACCGGCCCGGTTTTCCACGCGCGAGAAGAAGCTGGAGCCCAGAGTGTTCGCATGCACCGCGTCGGCGCCGCCCGCGGGCGAGTTGGCACCGGTGGTGGTGATGGTGCCAGTGTTCACCAGCAGGTTGGCGACGAGGTTGCCGCCCTGCAGGTAGACGCCCTTGGCCGAGGTGCCGCTGGTATTGATGGTGCCGTTGTTGATCACCGTGTTGCCCGGGCCCAGCATGGAGACGCCGTGCGAGCTGCCGCCCGTGGTGCTGATGCTGCCGTTGTTGGTGATGACCGTGCGCGTGCTGCTGTTCGACGTCACCAGGATGCCGGAGGTGCTGCTGCTCGTCGTGCGGATGGCGCCGTTGTTGGTCAGGGTGTTGTCATTGCCCGTGGCGACCATCGCCGCGCGGGCAGAACCCGAGCCGCCCGAGACGGTGATGGTGCCGTTGTTCGTGATGGTGCTGGCATCGCGCACCAGCAGGACCTGCGTGGCATTGGTGCTGAGCGTGGCGCCGTTGTTCACGGTGATGCCGACGCCGGTGCTGCCCGGCGTGGCGATCACGCTGGCCGAGCCGGTCGTTGCGCCGTCGCAGACCACGGAGGTGTTCGAGCCCGGCGTGGCGGTCGGCGCGCAGGCGGCATAGGCGCCATCGGCGGCCAGCGTGGCGAGCGTTGCCGCAAGGCAGCGAACTAGAGGGGAAGGGGAAGGAAGGTGACGCGGAATCCGATGCGATCGCGCGATGCTCATGCTTGCTCCTTTGTCTTTGTTCTTGGTTGTCTCTCGTGCACGACCCTGAGGCTGGGCGGTCGTTTGGCCATTTGCCAAGACATTTGGCACGATTAACAATCAAGAAACAATCGAGCGAATGTTTGCATGTTGCTGTAGTGAGACGGCGCGGGCGCCGGTGTCTTTCAGGCCGCCACGGCCTGCGTCTTGCGGCGCGGCCACGGAATGAGCAGGCATGCGCCGAGCAGCGTGACAACGCCCACCAAGCCGCAAAACAGGGTCACCGAAAAGCGCGGAACGACGGTGCCCAGCGCGAACGAGACCGAGAAGATGCCCAGGTTGAGCAGGCTCGCGTGGTACGAGTTGATGGTGCCCCGGCAGCGCTCGGACAGGGCGCTCAGCCTGGCATGGCGCCCATCATCGGGCCGGCGAGCACCTCCGCCGAACCGATGAGGAAGAGGCAGCCGAAGAGCGTTGCGATCTGCGAGGTTTTCATGCTCATCGCCGCACCACATAGCGCGTGACCACGGGCGGCGATTCGCCGAGGTGAAAGGCCAGCCGCCGTTCGCGCAATGCCATGTCGCTGGCCGTCGCGCGATTGAAGCGGCGCAGGTGGTCGGTCCACGATTCGTCGACGATCTGCTCCACGTAGCGCTCCGGCTGCGCGATGTCGTGCAGCAGCTCCCAGCCGATGGCGCCCTGGCTCAGGCGCGCGCGGCGGGTCTGCTGCATCACGAGGTGGAAGGCGGCGGCGCGGGCCGGGTCGATCATGAATTCGACGGTGATGACCACGCGGCCGTCTTCCTGCGGCGCCTCGGTCGGCGGGCCGGCGGCCCAGCCGGCCTGCGCGGGGCTGGTGTCGTCCTCGCCGCTCACGTCGGTGACCCAGCGCAGGGCCATGAGCATCAGCAGCGTGCCGCTGATGGCGGCGACGGAAAGGCTGGCGACCAGCGAGGTGACCGTGGCCACCTGCCCCCAGATCGCCGCGCCGATCGCGCTCGCGCCCATGATCGCCATCTGGTACATCGACATGCCGCGCGCGCGCACCCAGTCGGGCAGTGCGAGCTGGGCCGACACCGACAGCGAATTGGCCACCGTGATCCACGCCATGCCGCCGAAGAACATCGCCGGCACCGCGACCCATGCGTTGGGCGCGAAGGCCATCACGGCTGTGGCGCCCGACTGCAGCAGCGTGCCGCGCAGCACCAGCTGGTCGCGCCCCAGCGCCTGGCGCAGCCGTGGCAGGAACAGCACCGCGATGATCGCGCCCGCGCCCATGGCCGCCAGCAGCAGCGTGAAGGTGCCCGCGCCGCCGCCCTGGAGGTTGCGCGCCAGCAGCGGCAGCAGTGCCAGCAGTGCGGTCGAGTGGAAGAAGAAGATAGAGATGCGCGTGAGCACCGCGCGCATGCGCTGCGACTGCCGCACGAACTGCACGCCCACGCGCATCGCGCTGATGAGCTTCTCGCGGCCCAGCGGGTTGGGCGTGTGCTCGCGCCGCCAGCGCAGCACCACGAAGCCCGAGGCCACCGACAGCACCGCGTTCAGCGCAAAGACCCAGATGCTGCCCGCGCTCGCGATCAGCATGCCGGCCGTGAGCGGGCCGACGATGCGCGAGGCGTTCATCGCGATGCCGTTCAGGCCGAGTGCGGCCGGCAGCTGCGGCCGCGGCACCAGCTCGGGCACGATGGCCGCGAACACCGGCCAGCGCAGCGCCAGGCCGATGCCGTTGGCAAACGTGAGCGCCAGCAGCAGCGGCGCGGTCATGAGGTCGAGCGCCAGCGCGGCGCACAGCACGATGGCGGTGCCGGCCAGCCAGAACTGCGTGGCAACCAGCCAGCGCCGGCGGTCGAGGATGTCGGCCAGCGCGCCGCTGGGCAGGCCCAGCAGGAAAACCGGCAGCGTGGAGGCCGACTGCACCAGCGCCACCCAGATGGGCGAGGTGGTCAGCGAGGTCATCATCCACGCGGCGGCCACGTCGTTCATCCACATGCAGATGTTGGCGACGAGCCATGTGCTCCACAGCATGCGGAACACGGGGAGCTTGAGGGGCTCGAGGGCCGCGAGCTTCGTTGGCTGCGGCCGCGCGGGCGGGATCGGTGTCTCTTCGGGGGATATGGGTGGCATGTGCCGCTATTGTGGCGCGGCCTCTTCTCTCAACCCCGGTCGCTGCGTGCGAGGCGGTGTTCGAGGCGGCGCAGCATCGTCGTGAGCACCAGCGTCATCACCCAGTAGATGACCGAGATCGCTAGGTACGGCTCCCAGTAGCGCGCATAGGCGCCGGCCACGGTGCGCGCGGCATAGGCCAGCTCGGCCAGGCCGATGGCGGAGACCAGCGAGGTGTCCTTCAGCAGTGCGATGGCGTTGTTGCCCAGCGGCGGCAGCATGCGGCGGAAGGCCTGCGGCAGCACCACGTAGCGCATCACCTGCGCGGGCGAAAAACCGATCGAGCGGCCGGCATCGAACTGTCCGCGAGAGATCGATTGGATGCCCGCGCGGAACACTTCGGAGATGTAGGCGGCCGAGTTGAGCGTGAGCGCCACCACGCCCGAGATGAGCGCGCCATGCTCCTGCTTGAGCGTGCGCGCGAGTTCGCCGTCGATCAGGATGCCCGAGGTCGGGTGGATGAACACCGGCATCACCGCGAAGTGGATCAGCAGGATCTGCACGAACAGCGGTGTGCCGCGGAAGAAGCTCACGTACACCGTGGCCGGCCAGCGCAGGAAGAAACGCGCCACCCAGGTCCACGGCGCATGGCGCGGGTGCGCCAGGCGTGCGAGCGCAAGGCACAGCCCCCAGCTGGAACCCAGCAGCACGCAGACCACCGTCATGCGCAGCGTCATCCAGGCGCCCTGCCAGAACAGGTCTTTGTATTCCACGAGGATGTCCCAGCGGAACCATCCGAAAAGCAGCACTGGTTGTTCCATGCTTGCGTCCTCAACTCTCAGTCAACGAAAAACGAAACGGCCGCGTGAGGGCGGCCGTGTTCAGGGAAATGCCGTGCGGCTCAGCGCACGTTCGGGTCCTTGTTGAACCACTTCTTGTAGATCGTCACGTAGCTGCCGTCGGCGCGAATGGCCGCGAGGCCGGCCGTGAGCTTGTCGAGCAGGGGCTTGTCGCCCTTCTTCACGACGATGCCGAAGCCTTCTTCGGGGAAGGACTTGTCGTCCAGCGTCTTCAGCTCGGGGTTCTGCGCCACGCGGTAGGCGATCACGCCGTTGTCACCCATGGCTGCATCGACGCCGCCGCCGGCCAGCTCGGAAATGATGAGCGGCGTGCTCTCGAAGCGGCGGATGTCGGGGTTGGTCTTGCCGAATTCGCGCGAGGCGATGTCGTCGGCGGTGGAGGCGCTGACCACGGCGATCTTCTTGCCGGCCAGGTCCTTCAGCGAGGCGACCTTGCTGTTCTTCGGCAGCGCGATCAGCTGGCGGGCCGCGAAGTAGGGAGGCGTGAAGTCGTAGCTCTGCTTGCGCTTCTCGTTGATGGTTACGCCCGAGATCACGAGGTCGACGTCGCCGTTGTTCAGCGCGCCGAAGATGCCGGTGAAGGGTGTGTTGACGATCTTGATCTTCAGGCCCTGCTGCTTGGCGATGGCGTTGATGATGTCGATGTCGAAGCCGACGATCTGCTTGTCCTTGTTCTCGAAGGCGAAGGGCGCGTAGGTGGCGCTGGAAGCCACCGTCAGTTCGCGGTTCTGGGCCTGGGCGCCAAGGGCGAGCGTGGCGGCAGCGAGGCCCAGGGCCAGGGCGCGGCGGAGTGGATTCATTCGGGGTCCTTGCTTTTTCGCCGTCCGGCGGGAGGTGGTGGGCGGGGATTTTAGGCTGTCGCTATCGGCCCCCCGGGGCGCTCCCTGGAGTGCGGGGCTAACTAAGGTTCTCCGGGAGAGATGAAGGGCATCGAGGAGCGATCGCGGCCTGCTGACTAGTATCCGGAGCTTTCCGGCTCAGGAGCCTTGCATGACGACCTCGCGGCTTGCTTTTCTTCTCTGTGGCATCGGCCTCACATGCAGCGCTGCGAGCGCGCTGGCGGCTGATCCTCCGGCGCCGCGCTTCGATCCGCAGCGCCTGTCGCAGATCGTGAAGACGGTTTCCGGCGACGACTTCGAGGGCCGCGCGCCGGCTACGCCAGCGGAGGCCAAGACGGTCGACTATCTCGTGGCCCAGTTCAAGGCCGCGGGCCTCGCGCCCGGCGGCGATCTCGAAAATGGGCGGCGTGGCTGGACGCAATCGGTGCCGCTGGTGAAGACCGAGTTCCACGGCACGCCGCGGCTCATGCTCCAGGTGGGGGCTCATAGCGACGCGCTCGTGCAGGGCGAGCAGATCGCGGTGCGCGCCGCGCTCGACGGCTCGACCACGGTTGCGATCCAGCAGGCGCCGCTGGTCTTCGTGGGCTATGGCGTCAGCGCGCCCGAGCGGCGCTGGGACGACTACAAGGGCGTCGACCTGAAGGGCAAGATCGCCGTCGTGCTGGTGAACGACCCCGACTTCGAAACCGGCAGCGGAGACTTCGGCGGCAAGGCAATGACCTACTACGGCCGCTGGACCTACAAGTTCGAAGAGGCCGCGCGCCGCGGTGCGCTGGGCGTGCTGATCGTGCACGAGACCGCGCCTGCCGCCTATGGCTGGGCCACGGTCAAGAACTCCAATACCGCGACCATGCTCGACATCGAGCGCGAAAAGCCGGCCGCCGTGCATCCGAAGCTGGAGGGCTGGATCCAGCGCGAGGTGGCGGTCGATCTGTTGCGCCGCGCTGGCCTGGACTTCGAGGCGCAGAAGAAGTTGGCGCAAACGCGCGACTTCCAGCCGCAGCTACTGAAGGATGCGAGCCTGTCGGCCGAGTACGCGATCGATCGGCAGGTGATCGTCTCGAAGAACGTGGTGGGCCGCATCGAGGGCCGCAAGCGGCCCGGCGAGACGGTGATCTATAGCGCTCACTGGGACCACCTGGGCGTGGGCGCGCCCGATGCCAGGGGCGACAAGATCTACAACGGCGCGGTCGACAACGGCACGGGGCTGGCCGCGCTGATCGAGATGGGCCGCGCCTTCGCGAGCGCGCCCAGGAAGCCCGAGCGCTCCGTCGTCTTCCTGGCCGTGACGGCCGAGGAGCGCGGCCTGCTCGGCTCCGAGTACTACGGCGCCAAACCGCTGTATCCGCTGGCGCGGACCGTGGCTGTCATCAACATGGATGCGCTCGGCCCGGAAGGCCCGGCGCGCAATTTCAGCACCTCGGGCAGCGCGGCCTCGCAATTGCAGGATCTGCTGGTCGAGCAGGCTAAGGGCTTCGGCCTGGCCTATGCGCCGGACCCGCACCCCGAAGCCGGCTATTTCTTCCGCTCCGACCATTTCTCGTTTGCCAAGCGTGGTGTGCCGGCGTTGTCCTTCGCCTCCGGCAACGACTTGGTGGAAGGCGGCCTCGCGGCCGGCGAAGCGGCCAGCAAGGCCTACACCGCCGAGCGCTACCACCAGCCGGCCGACGAATGGCGCGCCGACTGGTCCTTCACCGGCATGGCGCACGACCTGCCGCTGCTCTATCGCGTGGGCGAGACGCTGGCCAACAGCCGCCGCTGGCCGGAGTGGGGGCAGGGGTCGGAATTCCGCGCGATCCGTGAGGCCAGCCGAGGGGAGCGGCGCTGATCCAAGACGCCTAAGACGCGCGCGTCCGAGCGGAACCGCCGAGATGGCCCAGCGGCAGTGCGCTGCTGGCCTTTACCTCGCCCAGCGAGAAGCTGGTGTGCAGGTCTTTCACGTTCGGCAGGTTCATGAGGTGCTGGCGCGCGAAGGTCGAGAAGCTGTCGAGGTCCTGCGCCACCACCTGCAGCTCGAAGGTGCCGGTGCCGCTGATGTAGTGGCAGGCGATCACGTCGGGCAGCTTGCGGATCGCGTCTTCGAGCCTGCGGGTGGCCTCGTGCGTGACGCGCTCGGTGTCCACGCGCACGAAGGCGAGCACGCCCAGGCCGATCTTGTGGCGGTCGATTTCGGCGTGGTAGCCCTTGATGAAGCCGGCCTCTTCCAGCGCGCGCACCCGGCGCCAGCAGGGCGCAGCCGAGAGGCCCACGCGCTGCGCAAGCTCGGCGTTCGTGAGGCGGCCGTCGGCCTGCAGTTCTTGCAAGATTGCGAGGTCGAACTTGTCAATGCTTTCCATGGATGGCAATCTTAAGCAAGATTCTTTCTGGAAGCGGGTTTTTCAGGGCAAAGAACGCAAACACCTGTCGCGGACCCCGGCATACACTTTGCACGATCATGGGCTCGTGCCCTATCCGGGCACAGACCCACAGTAATCAGCCAGGCTCACAAGGCCCTGCCATACGGAGACAAAGAACATGAATGCACCGCTACCTGCGCACATTCGCAAGGCCCTGGAGACCGTCACGCTCGACGACAAATACTCTCTGGACTACGGCCGTGCCTTCATGAGCGGCGTCCAGGCCCTCGTCAAGCTGCCCATGCTGCAGCGCCTGCGCGACCAGCAGGCCGGCAAGAACACCGCCGGCTTCATCAGCGGCTACCGCGGCTCCCCGCTCGGCGGCTACGACCAGGCGCTGTGGAAGGCCAGCAAGTTCCTCAAGGAACAGAGCATCGTCTTCCAGCCCGGCGTGAACGAAGAGCTGGCCGCCACCGCGCTGTGGGGCACGCAGCAGCTGGGCTTCTCCCCTCAGGGCACCAACAAGTTCGACGGCGTCTTCGGCATCTGGTACGGCAAGGGCCCGGGCGTGGACCGCTGCTCCGACGTGTTCAAGCACGCCAACATGGCCGGCACCACCGAGTTCGGCGGCGTGATCGCTGTGGCGGGCGACGACCACATCTCCAAGAGCAGCACGGCCGCGCATCAGAGCGACCACATCTTCAAGGCCTGCGGCACGCCGGTGTTCTTCCCGGCGAACGTGCAGGAAATTCTCGACCTGGGCATCCACGCCTTCGCGCTGAGCCGCTTCTCGGGCGTGTGGTCGGGCATGAAGACGATCCAGGAAATCGTCGAGTCCAGCGCCACGGCCATGATCGACCCCGAGCGCGTCGAGATCGTCATTCCCACCGACTTCGAAATGCCGCCCGGCGGCCTGCACATCCGCTGGCCCGACCATGCGCTGGAGCAGGAAGCCCGGCTCATGCACTACAAGTGGTACGCCGCGCTGGCCTACATCCGCGCCAACCGGCTGAACCACAACGTCATTCAGGGCCCGAACGACCGCTTCGGCATCATGGCCAGCGGCAAGGCCTACAACGACACCCGCCAGGCGCTGATCGACCTGGGCCTGGACGACGCGGCCTGCCGCCAGCTCGGCATTCGCCTGCACAAGGTGGGCGTGGTGTGGCCGCTGGAAGCGCAGCTCACGCGCGAATTCGCCACCGGCCTGCAAGAGATTCTGGTGGTCGAGGAGAAGCGCCAGGTCATCGAATACCAGCTCAAGGAAGAGCTCTACAACTGGCGCCCCGACGTGCGGCCCAACGTGGTCGGCAAGTTCGACGAGGGCGAGGTACATGCGGCCGAGGGCTACTCGGGTGGCGAATGGTCGATGCCCAACCCGACCTCCCACACGCTGCTGCGCGCCAACGCCGACCTGAACCCCGCGCTCATCGCCAAGGCCATCGCCACGCGCCTCAGGAAGACCGGCCTGCTGGCCGCCGCCGGTGCCGACATGGCCGCGCGCATCGACGCGCAGCTCGCCATCCTCGAAGCCAAGGAGCGTTCGATGGTGGTGCAGCAGGCTTCCACCAGCGTGGTCGACGCCACGCGCCAGCCCTGGTTCTGCTCGGGCTGCCCGCACAACACCAGCACCGTGGTGCCCGAAGGCTCGCGCGCAATGGGCGGCATCGGCTGCCACTTCATGGCGACCTGGATGGACCGCTCCACCATCGGCTTCACGCAGATGGGCGGCGAGGGCGTGCCATGGGTGGGCCAGCAGCCCTTCACGACTGACCAGCACATCTTCGCGAACCTGGGCGACGGCACGTACTTCCACAGCGGCCTGCTCGCCATTCGCCAGAGCATCGCGGCGGGCGTGAACATCACCTACAAGATCCTCTACAACGATGCGGTCGCCATGACGGGCGGCCAGCAGGTCGGCGAACGGCCCGAAGGCCACTCGGTGCTGCAGATTGCCGAGAGCCTGCATGCCGAGGGCGCCAAGAAGGTCGTCATCGTCACCGACGAGCCCGAGAAGTACGAGGGCGTGAACATCCCCGGCGACCACGTGCAGGTCAAGCACCGCGACCTGCTCGACGACGTGCAGCGCGAGTTCCGCAAGATCCCCGGCACCACGGCCATCATCTACGACCAGACCTGCGCCACCGAGAAGCGCCGCCGCCGCAAGCGGGGCACAGCCGTCGATCCGGCCAAGCGCGTGGTCATCAACGAGCTGGTCTGCGAAGGCTGCGGCGACTGCAGCGTGCAGAGCAACTGCCTGAGCGTGGAGCCGCTGGAGACCGAATTCGGCCGCAAGCGCACCATCAACCAGAGCAGCTGCAACAAGGACATGAGCTGCCTGAAGGGCTTCTGCCCGAGCTTCGTGACGGTTGAAGGCGGCCAGCTCAAGAAGAAGGGCAAGAACAAGGCGGCCACGCCGGCCGAGTTCGGCCTGCTGCCCGAGCCCGCGATTCCGTCGCTGGTGGGCGGCAAGGTCTGGGGCGTGGTGGTGGCGGGCGTTGGTGGCACCGGCGTGATCACCATCGGCCAGCTGCTGGGCATGGCCGCGCACATCGAGGCCAAGGGCATCGTCACGCAGGACGCGGCCGGCCTTGCGCAAAAGGGCGGCGCCACCTGGAGCCACGTGCTCATCGGCGACACGCAGGACGACATCCGCACCACGCGAGTGGGCACCGCGGCGGCCGACCTGATCCTGGCCTGCGATCCGCTGGTCACGGTGAATGCCGAAACCATGGCGCGCATGCGCGAAGGGCGCACGCACGTGGCGCTCAACAGCCACAGCGCACCGACGGCCGCCTTCGTGCGCAACGCCAACTGGCAGAACCCCGAAGACGCCTGCGCAGCCGAGATCGCGCGCGCCGTGGGCATCGACGGCATGGGCACCTTCGACGCCGACGCCGCCGCGACCACGCTGATGGGCGACACCATCTACGTCAACCCGATGATCCTGGGCTACGCCTGGCAGAAGGGCTGGATCCCGCTGGAGCACGAGTCGCTGATGCGCGCCATCGAGCTGAACGCCGTGGCGGTCGAGAACAACAAGACGGCGTTCGAATGGGGCCGCCAGGCAGCGGTGCGCCCCGAAGAACTGCAAAAGCGCGTGCGCCCTGGCCAGGTCATCGAGTTCAAGAAGCGCGAGTCGGTCGAGGCCATCGTGGCGCGCCGCGTGGAGTTCTTGACCGGTTACCAGAACGCGGCCTATGCCGACGAATACAGGCAGTTCGTGGGCAAGGTGCAGCAGGCCGAGTCGGCCACCGGCAAGAGCACGGCGCTGACCGAGGCGGTCGCGCGCTACCTGTTCAAGCTGATGGCATACAAGGACGAGTACGAAGTCGCCCGCCTGCACACCGACCGCACTTTCCTCGACCGCGTCGAGGGCATGTTCGAAGGTGACTACAAGCTCAACTACCACCTGGCTCCGCCGATCATCGCGAAGAAGAACTCCAAGGGGCAGCTGCAGAAGCAGAAGTTCGGCCCCTGGATGCTGACCGGCTTCAGGTTTCTCGCGAAGCTCAAGGGCCTGCGCGGCACGGCGCTCGACATCTTCGGCCGCACCGAAGAGCGCAAGACCGAGCGCGCGCTGATCGGCGAATACCGCGCCAGCATCGAGGAAGTGATCGGCGCCCTGCGCGCCGACAACCACGCGCTGGCGCTGGAGATCGCCAGCCTGCCCGAGCAGATCCGCGGCTACGGCCACGTGAAGGATCGCAACCTGGCAGCGACCCGCACCCGCTGGAGCGAGCTGATGGCCAAGTGGCGCAATCCGCAGGCGCAGCGCGTGGCGGCCTGATCCAGGATTGCTGGAGGTCGGCTCAGTCGGTCTTGTCCGCGAGCCGGCCGTCGAGCCGGGCGCGTGCAGCCAGCAGGGCGCCGTGAATCTTCTGTTCGAATACTTCGCGAGGCGGCAGGACGGTGAGGTATTCCGCCACGTGAATGCCTGACTTGTTCAGCTCGAGCAGTTCGATCTGCTCCTGCTTCTTGCCGGTGCAAAGAATGATGCCCAGCGGGGCGCATCGCCCGGCTCCTGGTCGTGGCGGGCCAGCCAGCGCAGGTACAGCTCCATCTGGCCCTTGTACTCGGCGCGGAATTCGCCCAGCTTCAGCTCGATCGCCACCAGGCGGCGCAGCTTGCGGTTGTAGAAGAGCAGGTCGGTGTAGAAATCGTCGTTGTCGAGCTGGATGCGCCGTTGCCGAGCGACAAAGCTGAAGCCCGCCCCGAGCTCGAGCAGAAAGCTCTCCAGCTCGCGCAGGATGGCGTCCTCGAGATCCTTCTCCAGATGGCGGTCCTGCAAGCCAAGGAAGTCGAGCACATAGGGGTCTTTCAACAGCAGCGCCGGCTCGGTGGGGTTCTGGCGCTGCAGTTCGTCGAGTTCCTGGCGGATCAACACGTCGGGCTGGCGCGAGACCGCGGTGCGTTCGTAGAGCAGCGAGCCAATGCGCTCCCGCAGCGTACGGACGCTCCAGCCTTCCAGTTGGCACATCTGTGCATAGAAGTCGCGGGCGAGCGGGTCCTTGACCGGCAGCAACGCGAGAAAGTGCGTCCAGCTCAAATGTCGTATCAGTGGCACGACAATTTGCTCGGACGGGAACACCTCGGCGAACTGCACCATGCGCCGGAGGTTCTTCTCCTCGAAACCGCGTCCGTAGTCGCTCGCCAATTGTCGCGACAGCGTTGCGACAATTTCTTCCCCGTAGCCGGCGCGCTGGCCCCCAAGCACTTCGGTGCGGATGCGCTGGCCAATGCGCCAGTACATGAGCGTCAGCCCCGCGTTCACGGCGGCGACGGCCGTTTGCCGGGCTTGCTCGATCAGTTGCCGCAGGTCTGCCAGGAGGGGATCCGGCCCCTCGTGAAGCGCCGGTGTGGCGTTGGCTGTCGTCAAGCTATTGCGCTTGCTCATGGAGGCTCCTTGCTTTGCGCGTCATGCGGGTGGAATTGTCCGGCGGCTGTCACCTCGGCCTCCACGTGCAATACGGTGTAGTCCGGAAAAGAGCTGAAAGCCGGTGATATTTGCAGGAATTGCTATCAAAAATGCAGCAAATGCGGGGCTTGGAAGCTTCCTGAAAGCCCCGCGCGTCGCGCCGGGATAGCGCCCTGAGAGGCGCCGCGCCCCGAATACAATGCCCGGTGCTGTGCGCGGCCAAGCCCCGCCAAGCTTTGATTTGCGGCCCGTTTCCCTTGTGGCCGCGAAGCCGCGAAAGAGGCGGAATGACGGACCCCGGTCCGCGCTCCTCTCGTTTTCTCTTCCCTCTGCTGGAGACTCTCTTGTTCATTTCCTCTGCTTTCGCCCAGACCGCGCCCGCTGCAGCCGGCGGCGGTGACATGTTGTCTTCCCTCGGCAGCATGCTGCCCCTGGTGCTGATGTTCGTGGTGCTGTATTTCGTCATGATCCGGCCCCAGATGAAGCGCCAGAAGGAAGCCCGCGCCATGATCGAAGCCCTGGCCAAGGGCGACGAAGTCGCCACCGCCGGCGGCGTGCTCGGCAAGATCACCTCGCTGGGCGACCAGTACCTCGGCCTCGAGATCGCCAACGGCATCGAGATCAAGATCCAGCGCAGCGCCGTCGTGCAGGTCCTGCCCAAGGGCGCCGTCAAATAAAAGCGTGAGCCGAGCCTTGCGCTTTGCGGCGCAGGGCCCCATTTCACGCCGTGTTCCATTTCTGAAAAGCTTGTAAAAAGCGCCCTCTCATGAACCGTTACCCGGTCTGGAAGTACGCGATCATCGTGATCGTGTTGCTCGTGGGACTCGTCTACGCCCTGCCCAATTTCTTCGGTGAGGCGCCTGCAGTGCAGGTGTCGGCGGCCAAGTCCACCGTCAAGATCGACGCGGCTACCCAGGCCAGGGTCGAAGGCCTGCTCAAGACGGCCGGCCTCACGCCCGATCTGCTGAGCCTCGAACCCACCGCGGTGCGTGCGCGCTTTGCCACCACCGACGACCAGATCAAGGCACGCGACACGCTGCAGCAGGCGCTGGTGCCCGATGCGGACGACCCCTCCTACGTGGTGGCGCTGAACCTGGTGTCGCGCTCGCCCTCGTGGCTGACCGCGCTGCACGCCTTCCCGATGTACCTGGGCCTCGACCTGCGCGGCGGCGTCGACTTCCTGCTGCAGGTCGACATGCGCGGCGTGCTCGACAAGAAGGCCGAGTCCTTCGCCGGCGACATCCGCATGGGCCTGCGCGAAAAGAAGGTTCGCGGCAGCGCCGTGAACCGCAACGGCCAGACCGTCGAGATCACGCTGCGCGACGCCGACAGCGTGGAAACCGCCCGGCGCCTGATCCAGGACCAGATGCCCGACCTCACCACGGTCGAGAGCCAGCAGGGCTCCGAATGGCGCATCGTGGCCAGCATCAAGCCCGAAGCCGCGCGCCGCATCCAGGACGCGGCACTCAAGCAGAACGTGACGACGCTGCACAACCGGATCAACGAACTCGGCGTGGCCGAGCCGGTGATCCAGCAGCAGGGCATCGACCGCATCGTCGTGCAGCTGCCCGGCATGCAGGACCCGGCCCAGGCCAAGCGGATCATCGGCCGCACCGCCACGCTCGAAATGCGCCTGGTGGACGAAAGCGCCGAAGGCCGCTCGGCCGAACTGAACGGCGGTCCGGTGCCCTTCGGTTCCGAGAAATTCCTCGACCGCTCGGGCCGTCCGGTGATCGTGAAGAAGCAGGTGCTGGTCACCGGCGAGAACCTCACCGACGCGCAGCCCGGCTTCGACCAGCAGAGCAACCAGCCCAAGGTCGACCTGACCATGGACTCCAAGGGCGGCACCATCATGCGTGACGTCAGCCGCGAGAACTACAAGAAGCGCATGGCCATGCTGATCTTCGAGAAGGGCAAGGGCGAAGTGCTCACGGCCCCGTCGATCAACGGCGAGCTGGGCAACCGCTTCCAGGTGTCGGGTTCGATGACCGTGGCCGAAGCCAACGACCTCGCGCTGCTGCTGCGCGCCGGCTCGCTGGCCGCGCCGATGGAAATCATCCAGGAACGCACCATCGGCCCGACGCAGGGCGCGGAGAACATCAAGAAGGGCTTCGACAGCGTGATGTACGGCTTCGCCGCGATCATGGTGTTCATGTGCATCTACTACGCGCTGTTCGGCCTGTTCTCGTCGATCGCGCTGGCCGTCAACCTGATGCTGCTGGTGGCCATTCTCTCGATCCTGCAGGCCACGCTCACGCTGCCGGGCATCGCGGCCATGGCGCTTGCCATCGGCGTGGCCATCGACTCCAACGTGCTGATCAACGAGCGCGTGCGCGAAGAACTTCGCAACGGGGCGTCGCCGCAGGCGGCCATTCATGCGGGCTACGAGCGTGCCTGGGGCACCATCCTCGACTCCAACGTGACCACGCTGATCGCGGGCATCGCGCTGCTGGCCTTCGGCTCGGGCCCGGTGCGCGGCTTCGCGGTGGTGCACTGCATCGGCATCGTCACCTCGATGTTCTCGGCGGTGTTCTTCTCGCGCGGCCTCGTGAACTTCTGGTACGGCCAGAAGAAGAAGCTCAAGACGGTGTCCATCGGCACGGTCTGGCGCCCCAAGACCGACGGCGCTGCCGTGGCCGAAACGAAGTAAGAGGCAGAAGAGACAGTCATGGAATTCTTCCGCATCCACAAGACCATCCCGTTCATGCGCCACGCGCTGGTGCTGAACATCGTTTCCTTCGTCACCTTCGCGCTGGCGGTGTTCTTCCTGCTCCACCGCGGGCTGCACCTGTCGGTGGAGTTCACCGGCGGCACGGTGATGGAAGTCGCCTACACGCAGTCGGCCGACGTCGGCAAGGTCCGCGAAATCGTCGGCACGCTGGGCTACACCGAAGTGCAGGTGCAGAGCTTCGGCAAGTCGGTGCAGATCCGCCTGCCCGTGAAGAAGGGGGCAACTTCCGCCCAGCAGAGCGCCGAGGTGATGACCGCGCTGAAGGCGGCCGAGCCGACGGTGGAACTGCGCAGCAACGAATTCGTCGGCCCGCAGGTCGGCGACGAGCTCACCACCAACGGCCTGAAGGCCCTGGCCATGGTGGTCGTCGGCATCATGATCTACCTGGCGTTCCGCTTCGAATGGAAGTTTGCGCTGGCTACCGTGCTGGCCAACCTGCACGACGTGGTGATCATCCTGGGCTTCTTCGCCTTCTTCCAGTGGGAGTTCTCGCTGGCGGTGCTGGCGGCGGTGCTGGCGGTGCTGGGGTATTCGGTGAACGAGTCGGTCGTGATCTTCGACCGGATCCGCGAGAACTTCCGCCGCTACCGGAAGATGTCGACCACCGAGATCATCGACAACGCGATCACCTCGACCATCAGCCGGACCATCATCACCCACGGCTCCACCCAGCTGGTGGTGCTGTCGATGTTCTTCTTCGGCGGCCCGACCCTGCACTACTTTGCGCTGGCGCTGACCATCGGCATCTGCTTCGGCATCTACTCGTCGGCCTTCGTGGCGGCGGCAATCGCCATGTGGCTCGGCGTGAAGCGCGAAGACCTGATCAAGGGCGGCCCGGCCAAGCGCGACGGCGAGTCCGAAGACGACCCGAACGCCGGCGCCGTGGTCTGACGGATACTTCGGGGTTCAACAAAGCGGTGGCGGCAATGCTGCTACCGCGGTCCGCAGGCAACGCCGGGTACTCTTCGCACTTGTGCGGTAGCGCTTCCCGATGCAAGCTCGCGGTTGTTGCCGATGAATCGATCACCCAGGCCTTTCCGACTTTTCAATGAGCATTGCGCGGTCCGCCTCTTCCCTGCAGCTCGCACGCGAGACGCGTGAGCGTTTCGTATTGGCCACGGAAGGCGCCATTGCGCCGCTGGCCCGCGCGATCCGGGACCGGCTGACGTCGCTGTCCTCCGAGGCCGGCACCGCCCGCGCCATGCAGGAAAACCGCGACGACTTCGTCGCCTTCCAGGGACAGGCTACGCAGTGGGTGACGCTCTCGCAGACCGGCTGGCGCAAGGCGCTGGGCGCCAGCTCCGGCAGTCCGTCGACGCTGCCTTCGGCGCTGCGGCTCGAGCTGATCGGCGACGAAGTGGTGGAAAGCAACATCCTCTCCTCGCGCCTCGCGCAGCTGATCCACGACAAGGCCAGCTTCGAACTCAGCGACCTGCGCCTGCGCATCCAGCACTTGGAAGGCACCACCGAACTCGACGCCAAGGACGTGCTCAAGCCCGAGACGCTGGCCAAGCTGCTGGTCGAGCAATGGCTGGCGGTCGGCCTGAGCCGCGGGCTCTGGACCCGCGTGCAGGACACGGTGCAGCAGGGTCTGGTCGAAGTGGTCGTCAAGGCCTACGAGAGTGCCAATGCCTATCTGATCGCCAACGGCGTGATGCAGGAGATCGACCTCAAGAGCTTCGTCCGTCGCACTGGCAGTGCGGGCGGCGGCGGTGGCGGCGGTGGTGGATCGGGCGCCGCGCCGGTGGACAGCGGCATGTCCTCTGGCGGACCCCACAGCGCGCAGCGGCCTGGTTATGGATTCGGAGGACAGCAGGCATCCGTGCCGTCGACCGTGGCCGCGGCGCCCGCGTCGACCACCGGCGGCTCGCCGCTGTCGATTGCGCGGCAGCGAGCGCAGACCGCGCTGCTGAGCCTCAAGCGCTTCGTGACGGCGCGCATCGGCGGCGAGGCGGGCGGCTCCGCCGCACAGTTCCAGACTGCAGGCGCGGAAGGGCGCGCCACGGGTGGCAGCGGCCAACCGGGCCAGGGCGGCGGCATTGCGGCGCCCCGCGTGTTCTCCAGGACCTTCGCCGGTGCCATCGCCGACGCCGAGGTCGCCTACCGGATGGCTGCCACGCAGTACATGGACGGCGCGGCCGAACAGGCCACGCTGATCCAGCAGACGGCGGTCGACCTGCGCCGGCGCAGCACCGAGCTCAAGAAACGCGCGCCCACCACGGCCGACAAGGCCACGGTCGAGATCGTGGCGCTGATGTTCCAGGCCATCCTTGCCGAGGAGCGAATTCCGTTTTCGGCGCGCGTGTGGTTCGCGCGCCTGCAGATGCCCGTGCTGCGCGTGGCCATTGCCGAGCCCGAGTTCTTCGGCACCCTGCAGCACCCCGCCCGCATGCTGATCGACCGCATGGGCTCGTGCGTCATGGGCTTCGACGCGGCAGCCATCACCGGCAGCGCGCTCGAAGGCGAGATCCGCCGCGTGGTGCAGGTGATCGAGCAATACCCCGAAACCGGCCAGCGCGTGTTCAAGCTGGTGTTCGACGAATTCGTCGCCTTCCTCAACCGCTACCTGACGCAGAGCGACACCACGCAGCGCGTGATGAGCGTGGCGCAGCAGGTCGAGCAGAAGGAAACGATGGCGATCCAGTACACCATCGAGTTGCGCAAGATGCTCAACGACATGCCGGTGCGCGACGAGATCCGCGAGTTTCTCTTCAAGATCTGGGCTGAGGTGCTGGCCATTGCCGCGCTGCGCTACGGCGCGCAGGGCGAGCAGACCGTCATGCTCAAGCGCGTGGCTTCCGAACTGGTCTGGGCCGCGAGCGCCAAGCCCAACCGCACCGACCGCGCCCGCGTCATCCAGGACCTGCCGCAGCTGCTGCAGCGCCTGCGCCAGGGCATGGCGCTGCTGGGCATCGTTGACGAGCCGCAGGAAGCCCACATCAAGACCATCGGCGCCACGCTGTCCGACGCCTTCCTGTCGAAGACCGAGGCGATTCCGCAGGCCAAGATCGAGGCAATGGCCGAGCGGCTGGCGCACCTGGAAGACTTCGTGAGCGACGTGGGCGGCACCGCCGACCTGCCGCTCGATGCCCACAGCATCGAACTGCTGCTGGGCGTGGATGCAGCGTCGATCGAAGTCATTCCGGACGCCGCCGGCGCCAGGGTGCCCGAGGACATGATTGCCTGGGCGCACGAGCTGCAGGTGGGCAACTGGTTCATGCTCGACCATAACGACCGCGTGAGCCAGGTGCAGTTCGTCTGGCGCAGCGAGCGCAAGCAACTGCATCTGTTCGCGACGTCGGACGGGCGCAGCTTCCTCATTCAAGCCGGCCGGCTCGCAACCTACCTGCAGGCGGGCCTGCTGGTGCCGGCGGAAGAAGAAACGCTCACGGTACGCGCCACGCGCGAAGCGCTGGCGAAGCTGGATGCCAACCCGGAGCGGCTGCTGAACTAGCGGCGAGCCTTGGTCAGTGTGCCGTGCGGCCTTCGCGGCTTTCGCACAGTTCGTCGAGCACCAGCGCATCGGGCTCGATGCCGGTGCTCCAGTGCACCATCAACACGATGATCTTCAGCTCGTCGAGCGCCACCGGGTCGCCGGGCGCCGCCATTGCGCGCTCGACGACGATCTCGCGCAGGCCGCAGGGCAGCACGTTCGATGATTCGAGAAAGCGGATGAAGCCGAGGCATTCGGCGCCAAGGTGCTCCTGCTCGGCCTGCGAATAGACGCGCATCGCGTCGTCAGATTGGGGCATTGCCGCTTCGGGTGTGCCCCGAAGAATGACCGTGGCGCTGGCCTCGTCGTTGGCGCTGCGTTCGATCTGCATGCCTTGGGTTGCAAGGCTGAGGCCGTCGAGCCAGTGAAGGGCCTCGCGGATTTCTTCTGCCTCGAAGCCGTGTGCACTGAGCTTGCGGCCCAGTTGCTCCGGCTCTGGGCAGGCATCGCCGCGCCAATAGTTTTCGTACACAAAAACAAGCACTTCGAACATGAGCCCAATATAGCCGACGTTCGTGCAATCCAGACTAGGTGGAAGCCGCTCGCTGGAAGAGTCCGCCCGGCAGGCGTGAGATATGGCCTTCCAGCTCGAGTTCGAGCATCTTCGCCTGCAGCGCGGCCGCACTCCATCCGGTGCGCGCGCTCAGTGCGTCGAGGCTGACGGGGTCGAAGCCGAGGGCCTCCAGCAGCGGGTCTTCGGTGGTGGCGGCCGGGTGCCCGTTGCCGGCAGAGGGCGCGGCCGCAGCTGGTGCCCCGAGGGGCGGAAGTTCTTCGAGGATGTCGCTCACCGACTCCACCAGCTTCGCGCCCTGGCGGATCAGCGCATGGCAGCCGCGCGATTGCGGCGAATGGATCGAGCCCGGAATGGCGAACACTTCCTTGCCCTGCTCCGAAGTGAGCCGCGCGGTGATCAGCGAGCCCGATTGCAGCGCCGCCTCGACCACCAGCGTGCCGCGCGCCAGCCCGGCGATGAGCCGGTTGCGCTTCGGAAAATTCTGCGTGAGGGGCGGCGTGCCCAGCGGCAGCTCGCTCACGATCAGCCCCTGCAGCGTGATGCGGTGCGCCAGGTCGCGGTGCCGCGCGGGGTAGACGCGGTCGAGCCCGGTGCCCACCACGGCCACAGTCGCGAGCCGCGGGGCGTCGCCGGCCGCATCGAGCGCGCCCTGGTGCGCCGCACCGTCGACGCCCAGCGCCAGTCCTGAGACCACGGGCAAGCCCGCCTCGCCCAGCGCCCGCGCGAAGCTGCGCGCATTGGTCGCGCCCTGCGGCGTTGGATTGCGGCTGCCCACCACGGCAATGCTGTGACCCAGTTGCGTGAGGTCGAAGCCGGCGGCGCCGACCACGTAGAGCATCAACGGCGGGTCGGCCATCTCGAGCAGCGAGGTCGGGTAGCTGGCATCGCCCAGCGTCACGACGCGGCGCGAGACACCGTTGTCGGTCGTGTGGAGCCACTGCCAGGTCTGGTCGATCTGTGTCTGCAAGCCCACGGGCGGTTGCAGCAGCGCCTCGGCCTGCGCATAAGAGACGACCTCGCGCAGCGCGGCATGCGGCTGCGCGAAGACGCCCTCGGGCAGGCCAAAGGCCGCGAGCAAACGGCGCGCGGCACCGTCACCGATGCCGGGCGTCAGTGAAAGTCGCAGCCAGCCTGCGAGTTCTGCGCGTTCCAAACGAGTGTCGAGAAGGAAAGCCGGAGTCGCAGGTCAGGGATTGACGAGGAAGTCGCCGGCGCGCGGAGTGTCGTTGATTTCGAGCACCAGCGCGTACGAAACCTTCTCGAAGGTGCGGAACACCATCAGCAGGCCGATGCGTTCGTTCGGCAGCTTGATGGTTTCCTTGCGGGCGCCGGTGCGGTCGAGGATGGTCTCGCCGTTCTTCAGGATGGCCAGCACGTGGCCGTTGTCGATGCCGTCGCGCGTGCCCTTGTTGATGGCCACCACCTGGTTCTGCGCCGCGAACTGCACCGCGTTGCCATAGACCGAGATGATGCGGCCGTCGACCTGCGTCGACGGTGCGCGCGGCACGTAGCTCAGCAACTGGCGCGGCGGCTCGGGCAGCAGGCGGTCGCCGGCGCGCATTTCCTCGCGCGACGCGATGATGTCGATGCTGGCCGGCACCACGGTGATGACGTCCTTGTCTTCCACCGTTTCGACGGTGGTCGACTCGCCGCGCTGCAGCCGGGCCTTGCCCAGGTACTGCGCCTCGTAGCCGAGGATTTCGCCCGTGCCCGGGTCCTTCAGCGGCGTGGCGTTGCGGAAGATGCGGAAGTTCTGCACCGGGCCCGGCACCTCGACCAGCGGCGATTCGGCGTTGCCGCGGGCATAGGCCCGGTCGCCGCGCGACAGCAGCACGCGGCTGTCGTTGCCCGCAACGATGCGCGGGGCGCTTTCCAGCGTGCCGGCGTCGACCACGATGGGTTCGCTGAGGAAGGGCTCGATGATGCTCGGGTTGAGCGTGGGCAGTGCCATGCCGGCCAGCGAGTCGAAACGGGTGCGAGGTGACAGCTTGATGGTTCCGCCGTCGCCGCTGAAGCCGCCGCGGCGGGTGGTCAGGCGGGCGCGGCCACCGCTCTTGTCCAGGTAGAGCACCTGGCCCGGATAGATCCGGTGCGGGTTGGCGATTTCATTGATGTTCATGCCCCACAGCTCCGGCCAGCGCCAGGGGTGCAGCAGGTAGAGGCGGGAGATGGCCCAGAGCGTGTCGCCTGACTTGACGGTGTATTCGTCGGGCGCCTTGGGCGACAGTTCGTTCAGCGGAACGCCGGCCTGGGCAGTCTGCTGGGCGGTGGCGCGTTGTTGCGGCGTGACGGGGTAGTTTTGAGCCCAGGCTGTCGTGGCGCCGCAACTGCCGATCACCGCCAGGGCTGTCAGCGTGGCAAGGAGGGAGGGGCGCTGGCGGTCGGTGAGTCTGAGCTTTTTCATGTCTGGATGGGTGAGCGCGCGACGTATCGCTGCGCATACGAATCTCACAATTTGCTACGAATTCTGCGCTGAACCCCTTGGGAGGGCAACGTTTTCGGGGCCAGATGGCGCGTCACGTCGCGGAATTGGCGAAAATAGCCACAACTTTCCCCCGATTTCATGGCCAAACGAATCATTCTGAGTTACCCGGACAAACGCCTGCACACCGTGGCCAAGCCGGTGCAAGGCGTCGACGCACGCATCAAGACCCTGGTCGCCGACATGCTGGAAACCATGTACGACGCCAACGGCATCGGCCTGGCAGCGACCCAGGTCGACGTGCACGAGCGCCTCGTCGTCATCGACGTGTCCGAGGAGCGTAACCAGCCGATCGTGCTGATCAACCCCGAAATCACATGGGCCAGCGACGAAAAGGTGCTGAATGAAGAAGGCTGCCTCTCGGTGCCCGGCATCTACGACGGTGTGATGCGCTCGACCTCGGTCAAGGTGCAGGCGCTCGACGAGAACGGCGAATCGCGCAGCATCGAGGCCGACGGTCTGCTGGCCGTGTGTATCCAGCACGAACTCGACCACCTGCTGGGCAAGGTGTTCGTCGAATACCTCTCCCCCCTGAAGCGCAACCGCATCAAGAGCAAGCTGCTGAAGCAACAGCGCGAAGACATGCGGGAACGGGCTTGAACGCCATGGCGGCACGGCGCTTCGGCTCCCTTGCGGCACTGGGGGTCTTCGCGGTCGCCGGGCTGGGGCTCATTGCCGGCTGCGCCAACGAACCCACGCGCGTGCAACCCGGTGCCACCGCCGCCGACACCCTGCAGCGCCTGGGCGCCCCCACCGGTCGCTACCCGCTCACTGGTGGTGGCGAGCGGCTGCAGTACTCGCGCATGCCGGCCGGCTTTGAAGTCACCGACATCGACGTCGACGCCTCGGGCAAGGTCGTTTCGGTGACGCAGGTGCTCAGCGAAGCGCGCTTCGGCTACGACATCAAGGTCAACCAGTGGCGCCAGAACGACGTGATGGCCTTCTATGGCCGTCCCTATGAAATCACCCGTGTCAGCTCTTTCGACGGCGCGGTCTGGACTTGGCGCTACAAGGCCGTGAACGAGCGCCGCATGCTGTACATCTACATCGATCCGACCGGCGTGGTCCGGCGCTATCACACGGGGGACGATCTCGATTTCGATCGGATCCGGGATTGAGCCGTCTCAGAGTCGTTTTTGCGGGCACGCCCGAGTTCGCGCGCGTCGCCCTCGAAGCCATTGCCGCCGCCGGCCATGACATCGTGCTGGTGATGAGCCAGCCCGACCGCCCCGCCGGCCGCGGCATGAAGCTGCAGGCCTCCCCCGTCAAGCAATGTGCTGTTGCCAACAACTGGCCCGTGGCCCAGCCGCGCAGCCTGCGACTGGACGGCAAGTACCCCGACGAGGCTTCGGCTGCACGCGACACCCTGCTGGCCGCCAGGCCCGACGTGATGGTGGTCGCGGCCTATGGCCTGATCCTGCCCCAGTGGGTGCTCGACCTGCCGGCGCACGGCTGCCTCAACATCCACGCCAGCCTGCTGCCGCGCTGGCGCGGCGCTGCGCCCATCCACCGCGCCATCGAGGCGGGCGACGCCCAGACCGGCATCACCATCATGCAGATGGACGCCGGCCTCGACACCGGCGACATGCTGCTGCGCGAGGCCGTCGACATCGGCAGCGACGACAACACCGCGCGCCTGCACGACCGCCTGGCCGATCTGGGCGGAAAGATGATCGTCGAGGCGCTGTCGCGCATCGGCACGCTCACTCGCACGCCGCAGCCCGCCGAAGGCGTCACCTACGCCAACAAGGTCGAGAAGCACGAAGCGCTGATCGACTGGGCCCAGCCGGCCGACGCCATCGTGCGCCGCATTCGCGCCTTCGACCCGTTCCCGGGGGCCAACAGCCCGCTCGACGGCGAGACCGTCAAGCTCTGGGCCGCCCACTCTGCAGGCTCGCCCGAGGCGTCCGCCGCGCCGGGCACGATCCTGGCCGTCAGCGATGCCGGCGTGGCCGTCGCGGCAGCCGACTCGGTCGTGAACGTCACCGAACTCCAGCGTCCGGGCGGCAAGCGCCTGCCCGTGGCCGATTTCCTGCGCGGCTTCGACCTGAAGCCCGGGCAGGTGTTCGGCTGATGTTTCTCTCGAAAAGCATCCGCAGCCGCCCTGAATTCCGCGTCGGCATGCGCGACATGTCCCCGGTGGCGATGGGCATCGGCGCGTGGGGGCTCATGACCGGCGTGGCCATGGTCAAGTCGAACATGAGCACGGTCGAGGCGCTGGCGATGACGCTGCTTGTGTACGCGGGCAGCTCGCAGCTGGCGGCGATTCCGCTGCTGTTCGCGGGCGCCCCCGCCTGGGTGATCCTGGCGACGGGCTTCTGCGTCAACCTGCGCTTCGTGGTGTTCAGCCTGCACCTGCGGCCCTACCTCATGCACATGCCGCGCTGGCGCCGCATGACGCACGGCTACCTCACGGCGGACATGAGCTACGCGCTCTTCACGAAGAAGTACCCGAAGCCGCCGCTTACCATCGCCGAGCAGGAGTCGCAAGAGGCCTACCTCACCGGCAATTACTTCGTGACCTGGGGCGCCTGGATGGGCATGAGCCTGCTGGGCGTGGCGCTGGCCAACTTCATTCCGCAGACTTGGGGCCTGAGCTTTGCTGGCGTGCTGAGCCTGGTGGCCATCGTCTGCTCGATGGCAACGACGCGCCTGCGCGTGCTGGCCGCGCTGATTGCCGGCGCCACTGCCGTTGCGGCTTACTCGCTGCCGCTGAAGCTCAACATCGTGGTCGCCATCGGCGTGGCCGTGCTGCTGTGCTTCTGGCTCGAAAAGCAGTTCGGCCTCGACCCCACGGCGGAGGACGACAAGTGAGCGGCGCGAGCGCGACCACCGACTGGTGGACCATGGGCGTGATCGTCGGGCTGGCGCTCGTCACCGTGCTCACGCGCTGCTTCTTCTTCATCCTCGACCGGCCCTGGGGCCTGCCCGAGTGGGCGCACCGTGCGCTGCACTATGCGCCGGCAGCCGCGCTCGCAGGCGTGATTGCGCCCGAGATCGTCATGACGCAGGGCCACCTCATCACCACGCTGCACGACGCCCGCCTGTATGCGGCGGTCGTCGGCGCGGCGTATTTCTACTGGCGGCGTGGCGTGCTCGGCACGATGCTGGCCGGCATGGCGGTGTACCTGCCGCTGCACCTCGGCCTGGGCTGGTAACGGGCGGCCGCCGCCGGGCCGCCCCAAGGCGGGCCGCGCCTCCCCCTTGGGGGGGTGGAGTTACACGCAGCGAAGCGAAGTGAAAAGCCCGGGGGCTCGTGGCTCGTCAATCCAGCTTCACGCCAGCGGCCGCAATGATCTTTCCCCAGCGCTCGCTCTCGGCGCGAGACAGCTTGTAGAAATCCTGCGGTGTTCCGGGCAGCGCCTCGAAGCCGAAGTCCGCGAACAGCTTCACCACCTTCGGCGCCTTCATCGCCTTGTGCAGTTCGCCGTTGAGCCGCGCCACCGTTTCGGGCGGCATGCCGGCCGGGCCGATCAGGCCGTGGAAGGCGTAGGCGTTGACGTCGCTGAAACCGGCCTCGACGAAGGTCGGCACCTCGGGCAGGGCGCTCGCCCGCTGCGGCAGCGCAATGGCCAGCACCCGCACCTTGCCCGACCTGATGATCGGCAGGCCCGAGGCCAGGTCCAGCATCATCGTCGGCACCTGGCCGCCCATCACGTCGGTCATGGCGGGCGCGGCGCCCTTGTACGGCACGTGCGTGATCGTCAGGCCGGCCTTCTGCTTGAAGAGCTCCATCGCCATGTGGTGCGGCGAGCCGTTGCCGGGCGAGGCGTAGCTCACCTTGTCGGGGTTGGCCTTCACGTAGCGCACGAACTCGGCCACGTTCTTCGCGGGAAAGTCGGGGTGCACCACCAGCGCCACCGGAAAGCGGCCGATGGTGCCGATGTAGGTGAAGTCGCTTGCAGGCTTGTACGGCAGCTTGGCGAACATGTGCTCGTTGAAGAGCAGCGCCGCGTTCTCGGCCTGCATGATCGTGTAGCCGTCAGGCTTGGCCTGCATCATCACGGACACGCCGATGTTGGTGGACGCGCCGGGCCGGTTGTCGATGATGAGCGGCTGCCCGAGCGAAGGCTGCATCGCCTCGGCGAGCGTGCGAGCCAGGTTGTCGGTGCCGCCGCCGGCCACGTAGGGCACGATCCATTTGACGGGCTGGCTGGGGTAGGCGGCCGGCTGCGCCGATGCAAGGCTGCTGGCCAGCGTGAGGGCTGCACTCAGCAGGGGCAGAAGGAATCGCTTCATCGTCTCTTGTCTCCGTTGCTTGTTTTGAAATCGGTTCAGGTCATTCGCCGCGCAGCGTCTGCCAGAGCTCGCGGTCACGCTCCGCGGTCCACACCACGGGGTGCTCGATGCCGCGCAGTTCGTCGTACGCGCGCGAGACGTCGAAGGGCAGCACGTGCTGGAACACGGGCCAGTCGCCGAAGCGCGGCGTCATCGCCGCTTCGGCGCGCGCAAAGCAGCCCTTGAGCGTGTCGCCCGCGGCGATGCCGGCCTTCACGCTGTCGAGCAGTGTCGAGAGAAATGCCTTGGTCAGGCCGATGGCCTCGGCGCATGCGGCTTCGTCCTGCAGCACCGCGCCGCGCCCGGGCACCAGCATGCGCGGCTTCAGCGCCGCCACCGCGTCGAGCGTGCCGGCCCAGTCGCCGATGTAGGCGTCGCCCGCGTACACGCCGCAGCGGTTCTCCACCACGTCGCCCGAGAACAGCACGCCGCAGTCGGGCAGCCATGCGACCGTGTCGCCGCCCGAGTGACCGCGGCCCAGCGCCTTCAGATGCACTTCACGGCCACCGCCGAGCTGCAGCGTCATCTCGCGCTCGAAGACCTTCGTCGGAAGAGTCAGGCCAGGAATCTCCTCGACGCCGGCGAACAGGCGCGGAAAGCGGCCGACCTCCGAATCGAAATCGGCCTGGCCGCGCGTGCGGATCCAGTAGAGCGTGCCGTTGCTCGCGATGATGTCCTTCACTTCGTCGAAGGCGCTTGCGCCCATCACGCGCACTGCGTGGTAGTGCGTGAGCACGATGGTGCGAATGGGCTTGTCGGTCACCGTGCGAATGGCCGCGAGAAAGTCGCGCGCCATGCGCGGCGTGGGGCGCGTGTCGATCAGCACCACCTGCTCGTCGCCGACGACGAAGCCGCAGTTGGGATCGAAGTCGCTGATGTAGCCGTAGACGTCGGGCGCGAGCTCGCGCAGTTGCGGCTTCTGCTCGCGGGTGTCGGAAGCAGAGGCGAAAGAGACGGAAGTGGTCATGGGGCGGTTGTTGTCGTGGTGTCTTCGGCGGCTGCGCGGATGCAGGCGAGCAGCACGCGCTGGTCGGCGCACTGGTTGGCCAGCAGCAGCACGAGGCGGGCGTTGAGGTCGGCGCTCTGCGCGTCGGTGCGGCCTTCGTGCGCGGCGAGCAGGGCCGCGTAGAAGCCATCGGGGTCGGGAATGCGGGGCTCGGTGATCATGGGTTGCTGTCGTGGCCCAGCGCGGTGCGCAAGGCGGAGGCGATGATTTCCGGCGTGGCATTCGCCAGCACGGCGGCGCGATAGGCGTCGGGCCGCACGAGAGCAAAGCTGCCCGCATCGCCGATGCCGAGGTGGCTCGCGAGCCTGTCGTCGGCCTGCAGCGTGGGCAGGCCGCTGTCTCCTCCCACGGCCAGCAGGCGCAGCGGCAGCGACGCCGTGGCATCGAGGGCCGCCTTCGCCTGCTCGCGGGTCGGCGCGAACCAGAGGCCGATGCAGTGCGTTCCCTCGGACAGCAGCTGCATCAGCGTCGTCTCGCGGCCATCGGCCCAGCGCAGCGGCAGGTTCTGCACCGAGCGCGCACCCTCGGGCAGTTGCGGCGCGGCCGGGTAGTCGTTGGCGACCGACATGCGCCCGGTGTTCACCAGCGCCCGCGCAAACGGATGGCGGGCCGCCAGCGCCACCACGGCGCGGCGCAGCGTGTGCTCGGCCGGCGAGCGCGGCGCCAGGAAGCGTGCCGATCGGCTCGTCACCTGCAGGTTCTGCTGCGCGGCGGGTTGGCGCTCGGCGTCGTAGCTGTCGAGCAGGGTGTCGCCGGCCTTGCCCTGCGCGACCAGCGCGAGCTTCCAGCCCAGGTTCGCCGCATCCTGGATGCCGCTGTTGCCCCCGCGCGCGCCGAACGGACTCACCACATGCGCCGCATCGCCGATCAAGAACACGCGGCCATGCCGGAAGCTGTCGAGCAGGTGGTCACGGTAGCCGTACGGCCCGATCCACACGAACTCGAACTCCACGTCCGACCCGAGTTGCTCGCGCAACCGCGCGCCCGCCACTTCGGGCTGGCTGATATAGGCCGTGTCGCAGTCTTCGGGCATCTGGTAGTCGATGCGCCACACGCCGTCGGCCATCAGGTGCTGCCACACGCCGCGGCCTTCGTTGAAGGGCGCATCGACCCAGGTCCAGCGCTCGGTCGGCAGCGGCTTCCTGAAGCGCACGTCGCTGATGCACCAGCGGTCGGTGCTGCGCGACGCGTGCGCCTCGATGCCGAGCTGCGTGCGGATCGGGCTGTTGGCGCCCGTCGCGTCGATCAGCCGGTCCGCCTCGATGGTGTAGCTGCCGGCGGGCGTTTCGATGTCCAGGCGCACGCCATCGGCCAGTTGCTCGACGCGCGTCACGCGGCTCTTCCAGCGCAGGTCGGTCAGCCCGAGTTCGAGGATGCGCTCGACGAGGAACCACTCGACGTAGAACTGCTGCAGGTTGATGAAGGGCGGCTGCCTCGAGACGCTGTTGGCCTGCAGGTTGAAGTTGTAGACCTCCTGCTCGCCCGAGAAGGTGCGCCCGAAGGACCAGGTGATGCCCTTGGCCGCGATGCGTTCGTAGATGCCCAGGCGTTCGAAGATCTCCAGGCTCTTCTGCGCATAGCAGATACCGCGCGACGAGGCGCCGCGCACGCCGACGGTGTCGTCTTCGTCGAGCAGCACGGCGCGCACGCCGCGTTGCGCGAGGTCGCAGGCCAGCGTGAGGCCCGAGGGGCCGGCACCGACGATCACGATGGGGTGGCGCACGGGCTTCGTGCTGCCCAGTTCGGGCGGTGGCGTGAAGGGCCAGACCGGCAGTTCGTAGGCCGGCGCGAAAGCAAAGTTTTCCATGTCTCTTCTACAGCGCGTGCGCGAACTCGGCGATGGCGTCCGCCGCCTTGGGGATCAGCTCCGGCTGCCCCGCGAGGTAGTGGTTGCCGCCGACGATGTCGACGTTTCGGATGCGCGACTCGTCCGCTGCCATCCACGCATCGCGCGTGCTCGGAAAGGTCGACTGGTCGCCCGTGTAGGTCAGCAGCAGCTTCGGCACCGTGGTGCGCGCAAGGTTTGTCGGCCCGTCGGCCTGCGAGCGCGACGACCATTGCGAGAGAAACGCCGTCAGCGAGGTGGTACGCCCCATCGCATTGGCCGAGTAGTTCACCTGCCGGGCGTCGCCCCACACGCTGCCCGGAAGGCGGTCGTTGGGGTCGAGCGACAGGTCCACGCAGCGCGGATCGGCATGCGTGCGATAGACGATGAAGGTCTGGTCGCGCGGCGCGCCCGGCGTGTTGCGCAACAAGGCAAGCCGGTCGATGGCCCATTGCTCGATGCGGTCCAGCCGCGCCTTCTGCGCAGCGCTGAAGCGCGCGAGAAAGTCGCTGTCGTAGGGCACGCGGTGGCGCGGGTCGTACATGTCGAGTTCGGGGTTCACCGAGAGCGGGTCGTGCTCGTCGGTGACGGACGGGTCGATCCAGTCGCGCATCAGCCGCGTGCGGCCCAGGTGCGCGGCGCACAGCGCGATGCCGTCCACGGGCGGAAGGTCGCTCGGGTGCAGGTGCGTGGGGTCACCGTCGGGCAGGTGCGTGGCCGTGAGCTTCTCGGCCTGCGCCTGGTAGAAGCTCGCGAGCGCCGCGCCGCCCGAGTTGCCGACGAGAAACACCTTTTCGTAGCCGGCAGCGCGCAGGTACTGCACGCCGGCGCCCAGGTCTTGAATGGCACGCTCCATCAGCAGCACCGTGTCGTTGCCCACGAAGCGCGAGTTGAGCCCCATGCAGCAGATGCCGCGCTCGGCCAGCGGGCCGATCAGGTAGTGGCCCATGAAGTTGCTGGTCGGGTGCATCACGATGGCGGCGACCTTTTTCGGGCCTTGCGGCGCGCGGAAGGCGCCGTAGATGCGCGGGCGCAGCATCTGCAGGCCCGACTGGCTTTCCATCGCCGCGCCGGGCTTCACGTCGATGACGGCGAGTTGCAGCTCAGACATTCGGCGCACCCTTTGCTGCTGTCGCACGAAGTTCGGCCTTGCGCGCGGTCCACGCATCGAGGTCGGCGCGAGCGCGCAGCGCGTGCGCGTCCATCTCCGCTTGCGGCACGGTCGGCGTGGTCAGCTCCACGCGAATGCCGTTGGGGTCGAAGAAGTAGATCGATTCGATGATGTGGTGGTCGGTCACGCCCAGTACCTCGACGCCCGCGCCTTCGAGCCGCGCCTTGGCCGCCAGCAGGTCGGCCACCGAATCGACGCGCAGCGCGATGTGGTTCACCCACGAGGGCGTGTTGGGCGAGGGCAGTGCGGCGATGTCGTCGCCCAGGTCGAAGAAGGCGATGTACGAGCCGTCGCGCATCTGGAAAAAGATGTGCACGTAGGGGCAGTACTCGCCCGTGCTCGGCACGTGGTCGCTCTTGATGACGTGGGCCAGCGGCAGGCCCAGCAGGTCTTCGTAGAAGCGGCGGGTTTCCTCGCTGTCGCGGCAGCGCCAGGCGAAGTGGTGCAGCCCGCGCACGGGTGGGGGGATCGGCATGGCTCGTGTCTCCAGTGAGCCGTTATTGGGCGATGCCGCGTCTTATGATGCAATCGAAATTAATTCATCGATTGATGAAATAACCGTATATATGAATCTCACCCTGCGCCAGTTGCGCGCCTTCGCCGCCGTGGCCGAAACCGGCAGCTTCACCGCGGCGGCGCAGCAGCTGCACCTCACGCAGTCGGCGCTCAGCGTGCTGGTGCGTGAGTTGGAGCGAGAGATGGGTGTGCAGCTGCTCGACCGCAACACCCGCAGCGTGCAGCTGTCGGAGGCGGGGCGCGAGTTCTTGCCGTCGGTGCATCGCCTGCTTGGCGACCTGACGAGCGCGGTGGCCGGCGTCACGGATTTGCGTGACAAGAAGAAAGGCTTGCTACGGCTTGCGGCGCCGCAGCTCATGGCCTGCACGTTGATGCCGCGCGTGATCGCGCTCTACCGCGAGCAGTACCCCGACGTGGATGTGCGCCTGACCGACACGCTGCCCGAGAACCTGCTCGCAGGGGTGACGGCCGGCGACGTGGAGTTGGCCGTGGGGCAGGATGTGGCCGTCGACAGCGCCATCGAGCGCCGCACGCTGCTGCGCGACCGGCACTGGCTGATCTGCCCGCCCGGCCATGCCTTTGCCAACCGCCGCAAGGTTCGCTGGCACGAGCTCGAGCCGTACACCTTCATCGCCCCCACGCGCGATTTTCGCCAGCGCGTGCTGCCCGAGCTGGCCCCGGCAGAGCGCGACTACATGTTGCGCCCCGCCACGCAGGAGGTGTCGTACATGACCACCGCCCTCGGCATGGTGGCCTCGGGGCTGGGGCTCACGGTGTGCCCGACCTATTCCGCGCCGCTGGTGCGCGCCCACGGCCTGCAGATGGTGCGGCTCGAATCGCCCGACTTTCACCGCGAGGTGTGCGTCTACAGCGCGGCGCGGCGCTCGCTGTCGCCGGCCGCCGCGAGCTTTGTCGGCGTTCTCGAAAGCTTCGCCAAGGCGCAGCAAAAGGGCTGAAAAGCATCGGAGCGCTGCAACAGGCGCGTAGAGCGGCAGTGGGGCCAAACCTACAATGCAGGCCGACCCGTCTTCCACCTCCTCCAGATCCATGAACGTCATTCGATTCACCGACCTCTGCGCACAGGGCAAAGCCGCCGGCCAGCGCGTCTTCATCCGTGCCGACCTCAACGTGCCGCAGGACGACGCAGGCAACATCACCGAAGACACGCGCGTGCGCGCCTCGGTGCCTTGCATCCAGCTGGCGCTCGACGCTGGTGCAGCAGTGATGGTCACGTCGCACCTGGGCCGCCCGACCGAAGGCGAGTTCAAACCCGAAGACTCGCTTGCCCCCGTCGCCAAGCGCCTGGGCGAACTGCTCGGTCGCGAAGTGCCGCTGGTCGCCAACTGGGTCGACGGCGTCGACGTCAAGCCCGGCCAGATCGTGCTGCTCGAGAACTGCCGCGTCAACAAGGGCGAGAAGAAGAACGACGAGGCACTGGCCAAGAAGCTGGCCGCCCTCACTGACATCTACGTGAACGACGCCTTCGGCACCGCCCACCGCGCCGAGGCCACCACCTACGGCATCGCGCAGTTCGCGAAGATCGCCGCGGCCGGCCCGTTGCTGGCGGCCGAGATCGACGCCATCACCAAGGCGCTGGCGCAACCCAAGCGGCCGCTGGTGGCCATCGTGGCCGGCTCCAAGGTCAGCACCAAGCTCACCATCCTCAAGAGCCTGTCGGCCAACGTCGACCAGCTGATCGTGGGTGGCGGCATCGCCAACACCTTCATGTTGGCGGCCGGCCTGAAGATCGGCAAGTCGCTGGCCGAGCCCGACCTGGTCGACCAGGCCAAGGCGGTGATCGACGCCATGCGCGCGCGCGGCGCCGACGTGCCGATTCCGGTGGACGTGGTCACGGCCAAGACCTTCGCGGCCGATGCGGCCGCCACCGTCAAGGACGCAAGCGATGTGGCCGACGACGACCTGATCCTCGACATCGGCCCGAAGACGGCCGCGATCCTGGCCGCGCAGCTGCGCGAAGCCGGCACCATCGTCTGGAACGGCCCGGTGGGCGTGTTCGAGTTCGACGCCTTCGCCAATGGCACCAAGGCCATCGCGCAAGCTATTGCCGACAGCAGCGCCTTCTCTATCGCCGGCGGCGGCGACACGCTGGCGGCCATCGCCAAGTACGGCATCGAAAAGCGGGTCGGCTACATCTCGACCGGCGGCGGCGCCTTCCTGGAAGTGCTGGAAGGCAAGACCCTGCCGGCCTTCGAGATCCTGTCGAAGCGCGCGGCCGGTTGAGCAAGGCCCTGCGCGGGAAAACCCATGGGTGACTTCCGTCCGACACACAAAGTGTATACAGTAGCGAATACAAAACGGAGACTACCCTCATGAGCACGGACCGCATCCCCCGCCACGCCACCAAGATCGTTGCCACGCTCGGTCCGGCGTCCAGCACCCCCGAATTGCTGGAAAAGATGATCCAGGCCAAGGTCAGCGTGGTGCGGCTGAACTTCAGCCACGGCACCGCGCAAGACCACATCGACCGCGCCGCCATGGTGCGCGAAGCCGCCCGCAAGGCCGGCCGCGAAGTGGCCATCATGGCCGACCTGCAGGGCCCCAAGATCCGCGTCGGCAAGTTCGCGCAGGGCAAGGTCTGGCTGGAGCCGGGCGCCAAGTTCGTGCTCGACGCCTCGCGCACCGAACTCGGCGACGCCGATGCCGTGGGCCTCGACTACAAAGACCTCCCGCGCGATGTGAAGCCTGGCGACAGGCTGCTGCTGAACGACGGCCTCATCGTGCTGACCGTCGACGCCGTCAAGGGCGAGGCCGTGCACACCACCGTCAAGCTGGGCGGCGAGCTGTCGAACAACAAGGGCATCAACAAGCAGGGTGGTGGCCTCACGGCGCCCGCGTTGACTGCCAAGGACATGGAAGACATCAAGACCGCGATGAGCTTCCAGGCCGACTACGTGGCCGTGAGCTTCCCGAAGAACGCCACCGACATGGAAATGGCGCGCCAGCTGTGCAACGTGGCCGCGGCCGAGTACGGCCACAAGCCCGGCATGATCGCCAAGATCGAACGCGCTGAAGCCATCCCGAAGCTGGAAGAAATCCTGCGCGCCAGCGACGGCATCATGGTTGCGCGCGGCGATCTCGCGGTCGAGGTGGGCAATGCGGCCGTGCCGGCGCTGCAGAAAAAAATGATCCGCATGGCGCGCGACATGGACAAGGTGGTGATCACCGCGACCCAGATGATGGAGTCGATGATCACCAACCCCGTGCCCACGCGCGCCGAAGTGAGCGACGTGGCCAACGCCGTGCTCGACGGCACCGACGCCGTGATGCTCTCGGCCGAGACCGCCTCGGGCCGCTACCCGCTCGAGACCGTGCAGGAGATGAGCCGCATCTGCGAAGCCGCCGAAGCTGCCGAAGACAAGACGCTCGACGCCGATTTCAGCGGCAAGACCTACAGCCGCATCGACCAGTCGATCGCCATGGGCGCGCTGTTCACTGCCCACCACCTGGGCGCCAAGGCCATCGTGGCGCTGACCGAGTCGGGCTCCACCATCCTGTGGATGAGCCGCCACCGCGCGCACATTCCCATGTACGCGCTGACCTCGCGGCTGGCCACGCAGCGCAAGCTGGCGCTGTATCGCAACGTGCGTCCGCTGCTGATGGATTCGGAAAGCGACCGCGACACCGCGCTGCAGCAGGCCGAAAACCACCTGAAGAAGCGCGGCATCGTGCAGAGCGGCGACGTCTACGCCATTACCTGCGGCGAGCCGATGGGTGCCCCTGGCGGCACCAACATGCTCAAGATCTGCCGCGCGAGCTGAGTCGGCTCAACCGTTGCGGAACAGGAAGCTGTAGGCGTTCAGCGCGGGCACCCCGCCCAGGTGCGCATACAGCACCTTCGAGCCGGCCGGGAATTCCCCCAGCCGCACCTTCTCGATCATCCCGTGCATCGACTTGCCCTCGTACACGGGGTCGGTCAGCATGCCCTCGAAGCGCGCGCACAGGCGAATGGCTTCCAGCGTGCCGTCGTTCGGCAGCCCGTACTCGGGGCCGCCGAAGCGGCGGTCGAGCACCACGTCTTTCTCGGTGATGTCGCGGCCCAGCTCCACCAGCTCGGCCGTGTTCTTCGCGATGCGCAGGATCTGGTCGAAGGTCTGCTGCGGCTTGGCCGAGGCGTCGATGCCGATCACGCGGTCGGCCCGGCCGTCGGCCGCGAAGCCCACCACCATGCCGGCCTGCGTGCTGCCGGTGACCGCGCAGACCACGATGTAGTCGAACTTGAAGCCCAACTCGGCCTCCTGCTGGCGCACTTCTTCGGCAAAGGCGACGAAGCCGAGCCCGCCGCGCGGATGCTCCGAGCAGCCCGCCGGAATCGGAAACGGCTTGCCGCCTGCCTTGCGCACGCTCTCCATCGCGTCTTCCCAGCTCTTGCGGATGCCGATGTCGAAGCCTGCCGCGTCCAGCCGCACGTCGGCGCCCATGATGCGTGACATCTCGATGTTGCCGACCCGGTCGTACACCGCGTCGGAGTAGTTGACCCAGTTCTCCTGCACCAGCACGCACTTCAGCCCGAGGTGCGCGGCCACTGCGGCCACCTGCCGCGTCTGGTTCGACTGGATGCCGCCGATGGACACCAGCGTGTCGTAGCCGCCCTCGAGCGCCTCGGGGATCAGGTATTCGAGCTTGCGCGTCTTGTTGCCGCCGAAGGCCAGGCCGCTGTTGCAGTCCTCGCGCTTGGCGTACAGATCGACCTTGCCGCCGAGGTGCGCGCTCAGCCGCTTCAGCGGGTGGATCGGCGTGGGGCCGAAGGTCAGGGCGTAGCGGGGAAACTTCTTCAGATTCATGGGAGCGGCTCCAGGGAGTTGAAGCCTTAGATCGTAGAAAGAAGCGAACGCAACGTGCTTGCGAAGTTTTGTGGATTCTCTAGAGAAAAAAAGGCACTATGGCCAGATCGAAAACTTTCAAGACGAAAAATAAGGCATGAGCACAACAAAATTGCGTATCGCGCCGGAGCTCGATCGCACCGACCGCGCCATCCTCCGCGCCCTTCAGCGCGACGCCTCGCTGTCGAACGTGGCGCTGGCCGCCAAGGTCAATCTCAGTGCGGCCGCCTGCCTGCGCCGCGTCGAGCGGCTCAAGGCGGAGGGGTTCATCAAGGGCATCGTCGCCCTGCTCGATGCCGACGCGCTCGACGTCGGCATGCTCGTGATGATCGGCGTGGTGCTTGACCGCTCCACGCCTGACTCGTTCGCCGATTTCGAGAAGGCCGCGCAGAAGGTGTCGGGCTGCCTCGAGTGCCATGTGGTCACGGGCGAGTTCGACTACTTCATGCTCGTGCGCACGCGCGACAACGACAGCTTCAACCACCTGCATGCCGAGCAGCTGCTGTACCTGCCGGGGGTGCGGCAGGTCCGGACTTTCGTTGTGCTCAAGCAGGTGCTGTCGACCACGCAGTTGCCGATCTGACGAAACCGGCGCCCGCCCGCGTGCGTACTGTTGCGATGAGTCTTCCCACCTTCGCGTCACTCCACCGGCGTCGCGGCGCTTTCTTCATCGCCCTCTGCGTCATCGCCGCCGCGGTGCTCCCGGCCTGCTCGCCGGTCAAGGTGCTCAACGGCCTGGTGCCAACCGACACCTACCGGTTCCAGGGCGGCATCGCCTACGGCCAGGCGCCCCGCCAGTTGCTCGACGTGTACCAGCCGTTGCCGGCCACCCAGCCGGCCCAGGGTGCGCGGCCGCTGGTCGTGTTCTTCTATGGCGGCACCTGGACGACCGGCGACCGCGCCAGCTACAGGTTCGTCGGCGAGGCGCTGGCCGCGCGCGGCGCGGTGGTTGTGGTGCCCGACTACGGGCTGTCGCCGGCCTTCACCTACCCGGCATTCGTGCGCGACAGCGCGCTGGCCGTCAAATGGGCGCTCGACAACGCGGCCCGGCTGGGTGCCGATCCGAAGCAGGTGTTCGTGATGGGGCACAGCTCGGGTGGCTACAACACCGCGATGGTGGCACTCGACGAGCGCTGGCTCGGCGAGGTGGGCGCCAGCCCGAAGCAACTCGCGGGCTGGATCGGCCTGGCCGGCCCCTACGACTTCCTGCCCATCGGCGACCCGCAGGCGCAGGTTGCCTTCAACTGGCCGGACACGCCGCCCGACTCGCAGCCGCTGGCGCATGTCACGCCAGCCTCGCCGCGCGTGCTGCTCATGGCGGCATCGAAAGACGACCTGGTCTACCCCGACCGCAACACCGGGCAGATGGCCACGGCGCTGCGCGCGGCGGGCGTGCCGGTGCAGGTCAGGCTGTTCGACAACCTGAGCCACGTGACGCTGATCGGCGCTTTCGCCAGGCCCATCCAGTGGCTGGGTGGGCCGGTGCTGCCGCCGGTGATGGAGTTCCTCGGGTTGGCGTCAGTCCTGTCCCACAAGGGGGCTCGGTAGAATTGCGGCAGTTTTCTCTCGTCTTTCCGCCTTCTTCTTTCCCTAATTTCCGCGAGGTATTTCCATGGCACTCGTCTCGATGCGCGAACTGCTCGACCATGCCGCAGCCAATGGCTACGGCATTCCGGCCTTCAACGTCAACAACCTCGAACAGGTCCAGGCCGTCATGGAGGCCGCCAAGGAAACCGGCGCGCCCGTCATCCTGCAAGCCAGCGCAGGCGCCCGCAAGTACGCCGGCGAAGCCTTCATCAAGCACCTGATCCAGGCCGCCATCGAGCAGTACCCGAACATCCCGCTGGTCATGCACCAGGATCACGGCCAGAACCCCGACGTCTGCAAGGGCGCCATCGACCTGGGCTTCAGCTCGGTCATGATGGACGGCTCGCTCGAGGCCGACGGCAAGACCATCGCCAGCTACGACTACAACGTCGACGTCACCAAGAAGGTGTCCGACATGGCCCACCGCCTGGGCGTTACCGTCGAAGGCGAGCTCGGCTGCCTCGGTTCGCTCGAGACCATGAAGGGCGACAAGGAAGACGGCCACGGCACCGACGACACCATGACGCGCGAACAGCTGCTCACCGACCCCGAGCAGGCAGCCGACTTCGTCAAGCGCACCCAGATCGACGCGCTGGCCATCGCCATCGGCACCAGCCACGGCGCCTACAAGTTCACGCGCGAGCCCACCGGCGACATCCTGGCGATCGACCGCATCAAGGAAATCCACCGCCGCATTCCCAACACCCACCTGGTGATGCACGGCTCGTCGAGCGTGCCGCAGGAACTGCTGGCCATCATTCGCCAGTACGGCGGCAACATGAAGGAAACCTACGGCGTGCCCGTCAAGGAAATCCAGGAAGCCATCAAGCACGGCGTGCGCAAGATCAACATCGACACCGACATCCGCCTGGCCATGACCGGCGCGGTGCGCAAGTTCCTGGCCGAGAACCCCGAGAAGTTCGACGCCCGCGAGTGGCTCAAGCCCGCGCGCGAGGCCGCAAAGCTGATCTGCAAGCAGCGCTACATCGAGTTCGGCTGCGAAGGCCAGGGCGCCAAGATCAAGGGCGACACGCTGCAAGTGGTCGCCGCCAAGTACGCCAAGGGCGAACTGGCTCAGGAAGTCGTCTAAAAACTTCCTTGCGATTCGAAGGCCACCGTTCGCGGTGGCTTTTTTCTGCGCGCACAATCCGCTTTCCCGTCATCAGTTTCCCCACAGCATCTGTTCCCATGACCACCGTCCACACCTCCTCCATCCAGAGCCTGCCCCTGCTTGCGCGCGGCAAGGTGCGCGACAACTACGCCGTCGGCGAAGACCGCATCCTGATGGTCGCGAGCGACCGGCTCAGCGCCTTCGACGTGATCATGGGCGAGCCCATTCCCGGCAAGGGCGAGATCCTCACGCAGATGGCGCTGTGGTGGTTCGAGCGGCTGGGCCAGATCTGCCCCAACCACCTGACCGGCGACGCGCCCGAAAGCGCGGTCACGCCCGACGAAGTGCCGCAGGTCACGGGCCGCTCGATGCTGGTCAAGCGCCTGAAGCCCATTCCGGTCGAGGCCGTGGTGCGCGGCTACCTGGCCGGCAGCGGCTGGAAGGAATACCAGGAAAGCCGATCGGTCTGCGGCGTGCCGCTGCCCGAGGGCCTGACCAACGCCAGCAAGCTGCCGCGCCCGATCTTCACGCCCGCCGCCAAGGCCGCGGCCGGCGAGCACGACGAGAACATCAGCTACGACCGCGTGGTCGAGATCGTCGGCCCCAAGCTGGCCCAGCAGATCCGCGAGACCAGCATCGCCATCTACGAAACCGCCGCCCAGATCGCCCTGACCAAGGGAATGATCATTGCCGACACCAAGTTCGAGTTCGGCCTGGACGAGGCCGGCACGCTCGTGCTGATGGACGAAGTGCTCACGCCAGACAGCTCGCGCTACTGGCCGGTCGAGGGCTACCAGGCCGCGCTGGCCACCGGCGCCAACCCGCCGAGCTATGACAAGCAGTTCGTGCGCGACTGGCTCGAAGCCACCAAGATCAACGGCAAGCCGTGGGACAAGACGCCCCCGGCGCCGCGCCTGCCGGCTGAAGTCATCGAGAAGACGGCGGCCAAGTACCGCGAGGCGCTGGAGCGCTTGACGGGCTGATCCTTCAGCGCGACGTTCCCGAATTCAACAACGCCACCGTCCGCCCGCCGCCGTCCAGCAGCGCCAGCCGGCTCGGCCCCGCCAGCCGGTAGCTCGCGGTGCTCTGCAGCGCGGAAATGAACTGCGCTTCATTGGCCCCACGCACCGGGTCCGCGCAGGCCATGCGGGTAGAGGCCAGTTGGCCGATCCTCAGCGTGATGCCGCTGCGCGTGAAGGTGCCGGAGATGCGGTTGCAGCCGCCCGAGCCGCTGACGCGGCCGCTGCTGCGGTCGAACTGAACTTGTGCTTCGCTCTGCCCGACCGGCTCGTCACCCAACTGAGCAAGGCGCCAGACCGGCCCTTCGATCGGCTCGTCGAGGCTGATGCCGCTGCCGCAACCGGTCAGGGCGGTCAGCAGCGCCGTCGTGGCAAGAAGGGGAAACACGATACGGCGGGCGAAGGAGCGCATGGCCAGTCTTCCTTTTCAATCTGCAACAAGTTGAATCGGGCGTGATCGTATTCGAGGCGGCCACGAAAAAGCGACCCCGAGGGTCGCTTTGTGGATCCGCTTTCCGGATCAGCTCAGCACGATGCTGCTGAGGCGGCGGCGATAAGTGGCCACCACCGGATCGTCCGGCGGGATCTGCCCGTCGGCCACCTTCACCTTCGGCGGCTCGATCAGGTCGAGGATGGCGATGTAGGTCTTGCGGGCCAGGTCTTCGCTCCAGGTCTTGTCGCGCATCAGGATGTCGAGCAGCTCGTCCATCGCGTCGGTCCAGCGCTGTGCGGCCATCAGCAGGCGGGCACGGCCGAAGCGGGCGTCGAAGTCGCGCTTGTTGGCGGCGATCTTTGCCTCGAACTCGGCGATCGCAGGCGCAGCGCCTGCCACCGGTGCTGCGAAATCGATAGCATCCATCCAGCGCTGCAATGCATCGAAGCGGCGTACCAGCGTGGTCTTGGCGATCACCGGGGCGAAGGCGACCTTGGCGTCGTCGACGCGGCCTTCCTGCAGCAGCAGCTTGATGTAGTCGAAGCGGGCGTCGTCGTTGGCCGGGTCGGTGGCCACTGCGTGCTGCAGCCGTTCGAGCGCGCCCTGGGTGTCGCCCTCGGCCAGCGCTTCCTGCGCGGCGGCTTCTTCAGAGGCGGCCTCGGCCTCGTCGGCGCCCGGCACGTGCTTGTCGAGGAATTCGCGGATTTTCTCGGCCGGGATGGCTCCGACAAAGCCGTCCACCGGCTGGCCGTCCTTGAACATCACGCAGAACGGGATGCTGCGCACGCCGAACATTTCGGACAGCTGCGACGAAATCTGCGGCACCTTGTCGGCGTCGAGCTTGGCCAGCGTGAAGCGGCCGGCGTACTCGACTTCGAGCTTTTCGAGCACCGGGCCCAGCTGTTTGCAGGGGCCGCACCATTCGGCCCAGATGTCCAGCAGCACCGGCGTGGCCACTGAGCCTTCGATCAGTTCGGCCTGGAAATTTTCGAGAGTGATGTCGATCATCGGAACCAGCTGAGGGTGAAACGTAAAATTGAAACCATGAACGAAACCATTCAGGTCGGTGTAGTGATGGGCTCGAACTCCGATTGGGAGACGATGCGCAACGCGGTCGAGATTCTCCAGCAATTCGGAATCAGTCACGAAGCAAAGGTGGTCTCGGCCCACCGGATGCCCGATGCGCTCTTCGCGTACGCCGAAAGCGCCGCCGGGCGCGGGCTCACCGCGATCATCGCGGGCGCGGGCGGCGCGGCCCATCTGCCGGGCATGCTGGCCTCCAAGACCACGGTGCCGGTGCTGGGCGTTCCGGTGGCCAGCCGCCACCTGCAGGGCGTCGATTCGCTCTACAGCATCGTGCAGATGCCCAAGGGCGTGCCGGTGGCCACTTTTGCCATCGGCAACGCGGGCGCGGCCAACGCGGCGCTGTTCGCGGTGGCGATGCTGGCGGTGAACGATCCGGCGCTGCGCGCGAAGCTCGACGCCTTCCGCACGGCGCAGACCGCCGCCGCCGAAGCCATGACGCTGCCACCGGCTACCGCCGGCGACACTGGCAAGGCACCCCCCGTGTCCCCTTTCTCGCCGCAAGGCGGAGGTGCCCTGTGAGCAACAGCAAGAACGGTGACCTGCCCATCCTCCCGGGCGCCACGCTCGGCGTGCTCGGCGGCGGCCAGCTGGGGCGCATGTTCGCCCATGCGGCCCAGCGCATGGGCTACTTCACGGCGGTGCTCGATCCCGACACCGACAGCCCCGCCGGCCGCGTGAGCCACCACCACATCCACACCGACTACGACGACGTCGACGGCCTGGCCCGCCTCGCCGGCCTGGCCGATGCGGTGACGACCGAGTTCGAGAACGTGCCAGCGCCCTCGCTGGAGCACCTCGCGGTCGCGCGGCCGGTGTCGCCCGGCGCCTCGGCCATCGCCATCGCGCAGGACCGCATCGCCGAAAAGGCCCACTTCACCCGCTGCGGCGTGCCCTGCGCGCCCTATGCGGTCATCGAGACCGCGGCGCAGCTCGCCGCCGTTGAAGACAGCCTGCTGCCCGGCATCCTGAAGACCGCGCGGCTGGGCTACGACGGAAAGGGCCAGCAGCGCGTGAAGACGCGCGCCGAGCTGGTCGACGCCTGGCAGGCCACGGGCTGCGTGCCCTGCGTGCTCGAGAAGATGCTGCCGCTGGAGTTCGAATGCTCGGTCATCCTCGCGCGCAGCCGCGACGGGCAGATCGTGCACTTTCCGCCGCAGCGCAACCTGCACCGCGACGGCATCCTGGCTGTCACCGAGGTGCATCCGCAGAACATGCCGAAGACGGTGGCGCAGGGCGCGGTCAATTCGGCGAAGAGCATCGCCAACGGCCTGGGCTATGTGGGCGTGCTGTGCGTTGAGTTCTTCGCGCTGGCCGACGGCTCGCTGGTCGTCAACGAGATGGCGCCGCGCCCGCACAACAGCGGCCACTACACGATGGAAGCCTGCGACGTGTCGCAGTTCGAGCTGCAGGTGCGCACGCTCGCCGGCCTGCCGCTGGCCGCGCCGCGCCAGCACAGCCCCGCGATCATGCTCAACCTGCTGGGCGACCTGTGGTTCACCGAGGGCGGCGACAAGCCGGTTTCGCCGCGCTGGAGCGAGGTGCTCGCGCTGCCGGGCGTGCATCTGCATCTCTACGGAAAGATCGACCCGCGGCGCGGCCGCAAGATGGGCCACCTCACGCTCACCGGCGCCACGCTCGAAGCCGTGCGTGCCACCGCCTCGCAGGCCGCGCTGCTGCTGGGCCTGCCGGCGGTGACCACCGCCGATCTCGCATGATCCTCGACGGCCGCTCCCCCGAGTCCATTGCCGAAGCCGCGCGCGTGCTTCGCGCGGGCGGGCTGGTCGCCTTTCCGACCGAGACTGTCTACGGCCTGGGGGCCGACGCGAGCAGCGACATGGCCGTGGCCGGCATCTTCAAGGCCAAGGGGCGGCCCGCCGATCACCCGCTGATCGTCCACGTGGCGGCCGGCATCAAGGGCACCGAGTCGCTGTCGCGCTTCGCGCAGCCGCTGCCGCTCTTCGCGCAGAAACTCGTGCAGGCCTTCTGGCCCGGGCCGCTCACGCTGATCGTCACGCGCCAGCCCGGCGTGGGCGCGGCGGCGGCCGGCGGGCAGGACACCATCGGCCTGCGCTGCCCCTCGCATCCTGTGGCGCAGGCGCTGCTCGAAGCCTGCGCCCAGCAGGGTGTGCCCGGCCTTGCGGGGCCCAGCGCCAACCGCTTCGGCCGCGTCAGCCCGACCACGGCGCAGCACGTGCACGACGAGTTCGGCGACGCGCTGCTGGTGGTCGACGGCGGAGCCTGCGAGGTCGGTATCGAGTCGACCATCGTCGACTGCAGCCGCGGCGCTCCCGTGCTGCTGCGGCCCGGCCTGATCACGCGTGCGCAGATCGAGGCCGCCTGCGGCGAGAAGCTCAGCGACCGCGAAGTGCTCGAAACACCCGACCCGCGCGCCTCGGGCACGCTGGAGGCGCACTACGCCCCGGACGCCAAGGTGCGGCTGATGGACGCCAAGGCGATCCAGACCGGCCTCGACGTGCTGGGCGCGAATGCCGCGCACATCGCCGTGTGGTCGCGCACCGTGGTGCGCAGCCGCTCGCAGCGCGTGCTGCAGCGGCGCATGCCCGACGACGCGGCGGCCAGTGCGCAGCAGCTGTTCGCGGTGCTGCGCGAGTTCGATGCGCAGGGCGTCAAGCTGATCTGGGTCGAGATGCCGCCCGACACGCCCGATTGGGAAGGCGTGCGGGATCGCTTGCAGCGCGCGTCGGCGGCCTGATCAGCCCCCAGCGGCGAGCACGCCCTGGAAGAAGCCACGGGCGGAGGCCAGGCAGAACGGCGGCGCCAGCGTGCCGTGGTACGCCAGCGTGACCGCCTGCGCCTTGTCAGATGCGCTGCCCGACGTGTTCTGCGCCAGCAGGGCCTTGGCCTGCGCGAAGCCGGCACGGGCCGTCGAGTAGGCGTCGATCGCGGCCGAATCTTCCAGATCGACCACCGCCAGCGCGGTGGCCGGCACGCCCTTGGCGCGGAAGTAGCCTGACGTGGCGCGGGTGCTCACGAAGTTCACCGTCGGATCGTTGGCGCCGCCGCACATCAGCATCGGGCGGGTCGGCGTCCAGTTGCGCAGGTCGTTGGCGAGCGCCGCCTTGCGGAAGCCCGTGGACGGCTTGCAGTCCAGCGGCGAGGCCGTGCTCAGCGACGCCGACGTGGCCGGCAGCGCGTTGCCGGGGCAGGGCGTGGCCTGGATGTCGCCGGCGGCCTGCGTCAGGAAGCTCTGCTTGATGAGGTTGTTGGCGCCGTAGAAGATCGACAGCGAGGGGCTCACCGGCCCCGGCGTGGCATTGGCCGGGAACAGCGCCAGCTGCGGCAGCTTGCCGCTGGAGAACAGCGTGCCGGGCGAGGTGCTCGGCAGCAGGGTGTCGATGCCGTTGGCGTACTGCGCTTCATACACGTCGCTGGTGGAGCTGTAGACGTTGCCGAACTGCTGCTGCCAGCTGGTCGACAGCAGCGGCACGAACAGCGTGGCGCCCAGCGCCGGCCAGCCCTGGTAGGTGTAGTCCGTCAGCAGGCTGATGGCCGAGGGTGCCGACAGCGGCGCCGACGCCGTCACCGTCTTGCCCGTGGCCTGCATCTCGCGGTGCGCCGCCATTGCCACGTAGCCGCCCTGCGAGTAGCCGGTGATGAACAGCGAGCCGGCGTCGTTCGCGCCGATGCCCGAGAAGGTCTTGCGCGCGGCGGTGAGCGCGTCGACCATGTCCTTGCCCTGCTGGTCGCCGTTGAGATACGGGTGGTAGGGCAGGGTCGACTTGTCGTAGCCCGCGTAATTGGGCGCCACCACGATGTAGCCCTGCGCCGCGAACATGGCGGCAACCATCAGGCCCTCGCCGGCAGCCGCCTGCGTGCTGTCGGTCCACTTGGCCAGGTTGTAGGCCTTGGCGGCGGTGGTGCCGTGGGCATAGAGCACCACCGGACGCTGGCCGCCGCAGGCCACGTCGGAGCCGGTGGGCACCATGATCGCGGCGGTGGCGTTGGTGGCCTCGCTCTTCGCGCCGATGGTGCGGTATTCGAGGTAGCGCAGGTCGATGCCGCACTTGGGCGTGCCCGCCACCTGCAGCAGCGCCTTGCCCTGGTCGCTGGCCTGCAGGCTGGCGGTGAACTGGTCGGCGGTCAGCTTCGCCGTCTGCTCGGGCGGGTTGGTGACCACCGAGCCCCGGCCGTCGTCGGTGGCGGGCGGCGGAACGCCCACCCCGATGCCGATACCCCCGCCGCCACCACCGCCTCCGCAGGCGGCGAGCAGCAACAAGGTTGCGCCTGCGAGCGCCGTCAGGGCTGCTGTCTTGCGCATCGGGACGGACGAATGGGGGTGGGGCTTTGTCAAGGCATGTCTCCTGCGTTGGTTTTGTACGGAAAAGAACGACCGTCCGATTCTGTGCAGGGGCATGCCCGCGCGCAAGCGGGCGTTTGCCCTCAGAAGATTTCAGTACACGGCCGCTGGCCGTGCGCCTTGTCGAGCCGTCGGCCTCAGTTGTCCTGCGAGGCCCAGTCGACCAGCGCGTCGAACGCCGCGCGCGCCGCGCCCGCGTTCTCGCCGTTGGCAATGGCCACCAGCACGTAGCGGCGCCCGCTTGCGCCGTCTACGTAGCCGGCCACGCCGGATGCGTCGCGCAGGGTGCCCGTCTTCAGGTGGGCCGAGCCGCCGGAGCGCAGCGTGCGCTTCTTCAGCGTGCCGTCCACGCCCATGGCCGGCAGCGAGGACATCAGCTCCGGCATCACCGGCGAGCGCCACGCCACCTGCAGCATCTTGCCGAGCGCGGCCGCGCTGATGCGCTCGTCGCGCGACAGGCCAGAGCCGTTCTCGAACACCGGCTGCGCCTCGCCCGTGCCGATGCGCTCGCGCCACCACTGGCCCAACGCGGCGCGCGAGGCCTCGAAGGTGCCGCGGTTCTTCTGCGTGAGCCCGATCGTGAGGAACAGCTGCTGCGCCATCACGTTGTTGCTGTACTTGTTGATGTCGCGGATCACCTCGGCCAGCGGCGGCGATTCGAACTCGAAGGCCGGCTTCAGCCCCGCCGGCACGCGCCCCTCGCGCATCTGCCCGCCGACGCGCCCGCCCATCTCGGCCCACATGCCGCCGATGGCGCGCATGGCGTATGTGCGCGGATCGCCGTAGGCCACGGCCCAGCTCTTCTCGCCGCAGCCGGCCGGGAAGCCGCCGTTGAAGCGAATGCGGTTCACGTCGCTGAAGTCGGTGCGCAGCGCGGCGCGCCAGTCGCCGCATTCGCCGGGCACGATCGCCACGGTTGGCGGCATGGCCACGCTCGCCAGCGGGGGCTCGTAGCTCACCCGCGCGATCTGGCCGGCGCGGTCGGGCGCGAAAGTCATGTTGACCGACTTGAAGTTCACCAGCAGCGCGTCGGGCGAGGCGTTGTAGGGGCGCAGCGGCTCGCCGTCGAAGGCGCCCGGGTCGCCCTCGACCGTGGTCTCGAAGGCGCTGCGGTCGATGACGATGTCGCCGCTCACCGTGGTGATGCCCAGCCCCTGCACGTGGCGCAGCAGCAGCCACACGCGCTCCAGCACCAGCTTGGGGTCGCCCTGGCCCTTGATGTAGAGATTGCCGTTGAGCACGCCGTTGTTCACCGTGCCTTCGACGTAGACCGGCGTGGTCCAACTGTAGGCCGCGCCGAGCAGGTCGAGCGCGGCGTAGGTGGTGACCAGCTTCATGATCGACGCCGGGTTCACCGGCGCCTGCGTGCGCCAGGCCAGGCGCGGCTGGCGCGTGCCGTCGGCCTCGGCCACCAGCATGGTCACGGACTCGCGCGGCACCTTGGCGCGGGCGAGGGCGGCATCGACCTGGGTCGGGAGTGCTTGCTGGGCGAAGGCGCCAGCCGGGGCCAGCAAGGAGAGAGTCAGTGCGCAGGCCGCGCGGCGGAAGGCAAGAGGCATGCGGCGATTATCCCGGCGCAAACACATGCAGCTTCGCGTGATACAGCAGCATCACCGTCTTGGCGTCGGCGATGCGGCCGTCGGCCACCATGGCCAGCGCCTCGTCGATGGCCAGCTCCAGCACCTCGATGTCCTCGCCCTCCTCGGCCAGCCCGCCGCCCGCGCCGATGCGCATCGAGGGCTCGTAGGGCGCGACGAAGAAATGCAGCTTCTCGGTGACGGAGCCCGGGCTCATGAAGCTCTCGAAGATCTTCTGCACCGTGCCGAGCCGGTAGCCGAGTTCTTCCTCGACCTCGGCGCGGATGCGCTCCTCGGGCTCCGCGTCGTCGAGCAGGCCGGCCGCGGCCTCGATCAGCAGGTCGTCGTGGCCGTTGACGAAGGCCGGGTAGCGGAACTGGCGCGTCAGCAGCACGGTGCGCTGCGCGAGGTTGTAGGGCAGCAGGGTGGCGCCGTTGCCGCGGTCGTAGGTTTCGCGGTGCATGCGCTGCCATTGGCCGTCGTTGCGCCGCCAGTCGAAGGAGGTGGTGCGCAGCGTGTACCAGTTGTCGGAAAGCAGGGTGACTTCGTGCACCCGGACGCGGTCGTGGATGGTCATGGCGGCGAGCATATGTGCAAATTCGTGCAAAAACAAGAAAAAACGTGCAATAAACGGCGCGCACCGATACCATCGGCCGATGCTCACCAGCCAGCGCAAGCAACACATCCTCTCGGTCCTGCGACGTGACGGAAACGTCGTCGCGAAGTCGCTCAGCGAAGAACTCGGCCTGTCGGAAGACACCATCCGCCGCGACCTGCGCGAGCTGGCCGCCGAAGGCCTGTTGCAGCGCGTGCACGGTGGCGCGCTGCCGGTCGCGGCGGCCGAGGCCGACTTCGCGGGGCGCCAGCAACTGGCCCCCGACGAAAAGGTGGCCATCGGCCGCGCCGCTGCGCGCCTCGTGAAGCCGGGACAGGTGGTATTCATCGATGGCGGCACCACGGCCGTGCAGCTTGCGCGCCACCTGCCGGCGAATCTGCAGGCCACCGTGGTCACGCACAGTCCGTCGGTGGCCATCGAGCTGGTGGCGCATGCCGGCATCGAGGTGGTGCTGATCGGCGGGCGCCTCTTCAAGCACTCGGTTGTGGCGGTCGGCTCGGCGGCGATGGCGGCCATTGCGCGCATCCATGCCGACACGTATTTCATGGGCGTCACCGGTGTGCACGCCGAGGCGGGGCTGACCACGGGCGACCTGGAAGAGGCCGAGATCAAGCGCGCGCTGATGGCGTCGGCGGCCGAGACGGTCGTGCTGGCCTCGTCGGAAAAGCTCGGCGCAGCGTCGGCCTGGGTGGTGAACCCCGTGACCTCGGCCACCAGCCTGCTGGTATCGCCGGACGCTCCTGCCAAGGCGCTGGCGCCGCTGCGCAAGGCGGGGCTGGCCATTTTGCGCAGCGATAACGGCGCGTGACCCTGGGGATTGGCCGCCCCTCGATAATCGGCGGATGCCCCTCGCCCTGCCCAAGCTGCTCGCCTTCGACACCAGCACCGAGCACCTGTCCGTGGCCGTGCTTCACGGCGACAGGTTGCTCGCGCACAACGGTGTGGGCGGCGCGCAAGCCTCGACCACCCTGCTCCCGTTGATCCAGCAACTGCTGGGCGACGCCGGGCTGGCGCTGGCTGAGCTCGACGCCATCGTCTTCGGCCGCGGTCCCGGTTCGTTCACCGGGCTGCGCACCGCCTGCTCGGTGGCACAGGGACTGGCTTTCGGCGCCAAGGTGCCGCTGCTGCCGGTCGACACGCTGCTCGCCGTGGCCGAGGAAGCGCGCCATGCCTTCGGTGCCCAACAGGTGGTGGCCGTGCTGGACGCCCGCATGGACCAGATCTACGCCGCGCGCTACGACTTCGCGGCCAACGGCCCGCTTGGTGGCGACGACGAGCCTCTGCTGCTGTCGCCCGAAGACCTCGAAGTGCCCGCCGGCTGGGCGCTCGCCGGCAATGCCTTCGCCGCCTACGGCCTTCGCCTGGCCCCGCCCGCCACCCGCCACGAGGCGCTGCCGACCGCCACCGCCATGCTGCGGCTGGCCCCCGCGCTGCTCGCGGCCGGGCGCACAGTGCCGGCCGCGCAGGCCTGGCCGCTCTATGTTCGGGATAAAGTGGCGCAAACCACCGAAGAGCGCGCCGCCATCAAGGCGGCCGCAGCCGCCGCCAACTGACCCGCATGAGCGCCGTCCTCCAGCCCGTCGAAGCCCGCCTCGAACCGCTCACCGTCGAGCGGATCGATGCCGTCTGCGCGGTCGAGCAGACGGCCTACAGCCATCCCTGGACGCGCGCCAACTTCACCGATTCCATGGCCGTGGGCTACCACTGCCAGTGCCTGCTGGCGCCCGGCGTGGCACCGGGTGTGAGCTCGCCGGTCACCGATCTGGGCGAAACGCTGATCGGCTACTTCGTCGCCATGAAGGGCGTCGACGAGGTGCACCTGCTGAACATCACCGTCGCGCCGGCCTTCCAGCGCCAGGGCTGGGCGCCGCTCATGCTCGAGGCGCTGGGCGGCTGGTCTCGCGGCGAGGGCGCGCAGTGGCTGTGGCTCGAAGTGCGCCAGAGCAACCAGCGCGCGCTCGACATCTACATGCGCCAGGGCTTTCGCAGCGTCGGCGTGCGCAAGGGCTACTACCCGGCGCACGACGGCAAGCGCGAGGACGCCGTCGTCATGAGCCTGCGTTTGAACGAATCAGGCTCCGCCTGGGGAGCCTTGCGATGAGTGCGGTACAGACATTGAAGCTCGACGCTCGCCAGCGCGCGATGCTCGACGAGATGGGCGTGAAGGTCTGGTGGCCTGTGCCCGAGGCTGTCGAAGTGGCGGTGCCTGAGACGGCTGCTGTTGCCGAAGAAGAGGTGGCCGTGGCCGAGGAACGCGTGCAGGTCGAAGCACCCGTTGCCGCGCCAGCACCAGCCGCCCGGCCTGCTGCGGCACCAGCACCGGCTGCCCGCCCGGCGGCTGCGCCGCTGTCCCAGGGCGCTGCCGTACTGGTCGAGGCGCCCTGCCGCCTCTACGCCGACGCCGGCGCAGCGGAATCCACGCAGGGCGGCTGGCTGGTCGTGGCCGACATGCCGCCCGAAGCCGACGGCCGCCACGGCGAGCCCTTCGAGGGCGACGCCGGCCGCCTGCTCGACAACATGCTGCGCGCCCTGAAGCTGCACGACGGCCATACGCCAGTGCACCTCATGCGCACCCACCGCGGCGTGGCCGCCGGCCAGCCCGGCAGCCCGCGCGCAATCGATGAGGCCTTCGACGAGCACGCCGCAGCGCTCGCACCCCGCGTCGTACTGGCGATGGGCCCGCTGGCGGCGCAGAGCCTGATGCGCAGCGGCGACCCGCTGGGCAAGCTGCGCGGCCGCGTCGTGCCGCTGGATTCCGTCAGTGGCGCGGCGGTGGTGGCGACCTACCACCCCGCGTATTTGCTGCGCAACCCCGCCGACAAGGCGCGCGCCTGGGCCGACCTCTGCCTGGCCGCCGAACAGCACACGCCCGCGCCCAACTGAGGGCCGGAAACGGGCCGCCTAAAATCAGGCCCCATGACTTTCCTCGACAAGCTGGCCGCCGCACAGCAAAAAAACGGTTCCTTGCTCTGCGTGGGGCTCGATCCGGAGCCAGCCAGATTCCCGGGGCAATTCAAGGGCGACGCCAGCCGCATCTATGACTTCTGCGCGCGCATCGTCGACGCGACGGCCGACCTGGTCATCGCCTTCAAGCCGCAGATCGCCTACTTCGCGGCCCATCGCGCCGAAGCCCAGCTCGAACAGCTGATGGAGCACATGCGCCGCAACGCGCCCCACGTGCCCACGATCCTCGACGCCAAGCGCGGCGACATCGGCTCCACCGCCGAGCAATACGCCCTGGAAGCCTTCGAGCGCTACGGTGCCGACGCGGTGACGCTGTCGCCCTTCATGGGCTTCGATTCGGTCGCGCCGTACCTCAAGCACGAGGGCAAGGGCGCCTTCCTGCTGTGCCGCACCAGCAATCCCGGCGGGTCCGACCTGCAGGGGCAGCGGCTGGCGGATGTAGCGGGGCAGCCCTTTTTGTACGAACACGTCGCCAGGCTGGCGCAGGGGCCGTGGAACCTGAACGGCCAGCTCGGCCTGGTGGTGGGTGCGACCTACCCCGCCGAAATCGAGCGCGTGCGCGAGCTCGCGCCGACGGTGCCGCTGCTGATTCCGGGCGTCGGCGCCCAGGGCGGCGATGCTGTAGCCACGGTACGCGCCGGCTGGCGTGCCGATGCGCCGATCGTCGTGAACTCGTCGCGCGCGATCATTTATGCGTCGTCGGGCGACGACTTTGCCGAAGCGGCAAAAATCGCCGCGCGCACCATGCGCGACACCCTGGAAGCCGCCAAGCCCTGATCGGCCCCGGGTTCAGCCCCGGCGCAGGCGGGTGAAGAGCTCGAATTCCCAGTTGCGCATGCCCAGCAGCAGCGTGTAGCCCTCGCGGTCCTTGGCCGACAGCTTCTGGTCCGTCTGGTGCTGCTGCGCGAAGTCCTGCGCCACGCGCTGCAGGCGCTCCAGGAAGGCCGGCGCCAGCGAGCGGCTGATCGAGCCGTGCACCAGCAGCAGGCCCTCGGCCGGGCCGTCGAAGCCGCCGCGGTAGTAGTCGAGCACCACGTTCTCGCGAAAGAACTCCATCACCGGGCCGTGCGGCCGCCAGCGGAAGGTCTTGGCGAGCTTCAGGCGATACCGGTTGAGCGGGCGCAGTTCGATGATGCCGATGCGGTCCAGCTGCGCCAGGCAGCCGATGCATTCGGCCTCGCTCACGCGGTAGGCCGCCACGATCTGCTCCAGCGTCCACTGGCTCAGCACGCTGATGGCCACCAGCAGCAGCTTCTTGTCCTTGACCACGGCCTTTTCCTGCTCGTGCGTCAGCTCCTTCAGCAGCGGCTGGGCGTCGGCCACGCGGCGCGCCAGCTCGGCGAAATCGATCTTCAGCGCCCGGCAGATGGCGTCCACCCGCGACAGCGGCATGTCGCTCTTGGCCAGCATCCGCTTGACGCTGGATTCGGCCATGTCGAGCGACCGCGCCAGGTCGGCGTAGGTCATGCGGGCGCTCTTGAGTTCGTTCTTGAGGGCTTGGACGAGATCGACGGTGGTGCTCATGGGGCGGAAGCGTACACGGGCGCCGGCAAGTATCGATTGAAGATACCGTCAGGTGTGAATTAGTGCCACGTATCGATTCTCGATGCCTGTGGAGCGGCCCGCCACTAAATTCCGCGGCTCGTACAGACCACCCACCGAGGACCGCCATGCTCTTGCCCTCTCTCAGCCGCCGCGAACGCGGGTTGCTTTTCACCTTCGTGCTGCTCGCGCTGATCGCCTTCTTCGGGCCCGAGCTGCCGGCCGCCGAAGTCGCCATCGCCTCGGTGTTTGCCGACGACCGCGCCTGGCACGGCCTGCCCAACGCCATGGACGTGCTGAGCAACATCCCCTTCGTGGTGATCGGCCTGTGGGGCCTGTACCGGCTCAACCGCATCGACCGTTCGCACCAGGAGGCGCTGTCGCAGTTCCCGCTGGCCCCGCCCGCCAGCGACCCGCCCGACAACACGCTGGACTGCGCCTGGCTCTTCTTCGCCGGCCTGATCGCCACCGCCGCGGGCTCGGCCTTCTTCCACCTCGTGCCCGACGCCCCCCGGCTCGCGGCGGACCGCGCCGGCATGGCGGTGGCCTTCGCAGGGCTGATCGGGGTGGCGGTCTGCGAGCGGGTGAGCCAGCGCGCCGGCTGGCCCGCCGCCTGGTTCGTGCTGACGGCCGGCCTGCTCTCGGCCGAGGTGTTCCAGGAAACCGGCAACGTCATGCCCTGGGCGCTGGTGCAGTTCGGCGGCATGGCGCTGGTGGTGACGCTGGCGCTGGCCACGCCGATGCGCAAGTCGGTCGGGTTGAAGCTGGGCTGGGTCATCTTCTTCTACGTGCTGGCCAAGGCTTTCGAGCTGGCCGACCACCAGATCTACGAATTCACGCGGCACACGGTTTCGGGCCATACGCTGAAGCACCTGACGGCCTCGCTCGCCGGGCTGCCCGTGGTGCTTGCGCTCCACAAGCTCGAAATGCGCTGGGAAGCCGCACTACGGCACAATCCGGGCGCCGCCGCCGTGGCCGCCTGAGGAGCACTCTTCGAATGACAAATCCCGCCGCTGCCGCAGCCACACCCGTGGCCCATGAAGCGAACGCCCACGCCAACCAGTTCGCCCTCCTCAAGCAGCGGCGCTTCGCGCCTTTCTTCTGGACCCAGTTCGCCGGCGCGGCGAACGACAACCTCTTCAAGTTCGCCTTCACCGTCATGGTGACCTACCAGCTCCAGCTGAGCTGGATGCCGCCGGCCATGGCAGGGCTGGTGATCGGTGCGCTGTTCATCCTGCCGTTCTTGCTGTTCTCGGCCACGTCCGGCCAGCTCACCGACAAGTTCGACAAGACGAAGATGATCCGCTTCGTCAAGAACCTCGAGATCGTCATCATGCTGATCGCCGCCTGGGGCTTCGTCACGGCCAATGCCGTGGTGCTGCTGGGCTGCGTGTTCCTCATGGGGCTGCATTCCACGCTGTTCGGGCCGGTCAAGTTCGCCTACCTGCCGCAGGTGCTCGACGCGCGCGAGCTCACGGGCGGCAACGGCATGGTCGAGATGGGCACCTTCGTCGCCATCCTGCTCGGGCAGGTGGCGGGCGGGCTGCTGGTGGCGATACCGCAGATCGGCCACATGAGCGTGGCCGTGGGCTGCGTGCTGCTGGCGCTGGTCGGACGGGGCGTGGCGCAGGCCATTCCGAAGGCGCCGGCCACCGATCCGGGGCTGGTCATCAACTGGAACCCCATCAGCGAGACCTGGCGCAACCTCAAGCTCGCGAACGAGAACGTGGTGGTGTTCCGCTCGCTGCTGGGCATTTCATGGATGTGGTTCTTCGGCGCGGTGTTCCTGAGCCAGTTTCCGAGCTTCGCCAAGGAAGTGCTGCACGGCGACGAGCAGGTGGCCTCGCTGCTGCTGGTGGTGTTCTCGGTGGGCATCGGCGTCGGCTCGCTGCTGTGCGAAACGCTGAGCCGCCGGCAGGTTGAAATCGGCCTGGTGCCGCTGGGCGCCATCGGCATGAGCGTGTTCGCGATCGACCTGTACTTTGCCTCGCGCGGCCTGCCCAAGGTGCCCGAGATGGGCATCGGCGCCTTCGTGCACCAGGGCGCGCACTGGCGCGTGATGGCCGACCTGGCGCTGCTGTCGCTGTTCGCGGGGCTCTACAGCGTGCCGATGTATGCGCTGATCCAGCTGCGCAGCCAGCCCACGCACCGCGCGCGCATCATCGCGGCCAACAACATCCTCAATGCGCTGTTCATGATCGGTAGCTCGGTCATCGCCGGCGCGCTGCTGGGCGCTGGCTTCACCATTCCGCAGATCTTTTTGTTCACCGGCATCGCCAACGCGGTGGTGGCGTTCTACATCTTCATGCTGGTGCCCGAGTACCTGCTGCGCTTCGTGGCCTGGGTGCTGTCGCGCTTCGTCTACCGCTTCGATATCAAGGGCGAGTCGCACATTCCCACCGAGGGCGCGGCCGTGCTGGTGTGCAACCACGTGAGCTTCATCGACGCGGTGCTGCTGATGGCGGCGAGCCCGCGGCCGATCCGCTTCATCATGGACCACCGCATCTTCAAGGTGCCGGTGCTGGGCTGGCTGTTCAAGCTGGCCAAGGCGATCCCCATCGCGCCGCAGAAGGAAGACCCGGCAGCGTACGAAGCGGCCTTTGCCAAGGCGCTGGGCGTGCTGCGCGAGGGTGACCTGCTCGCCATCTTCCCGGAGGGCGCGATCACGCGCGACGGCACGCTGCAGCCCTTCAAGGGCGGCGTGATGAAGATCGTCGAGAGCGCACGCGCCGAAGGCCTGGAGCCGCCAGTGATCCCGATGGCGCTGATCAATCTCTGGGGCTCGTACTTCAGCCGCATCGAGCTGCGCGGCGGCGAACAGGTGGCCATGGCCAAGCCTTTCCGCCGCGGCTTCTTCAGCCGCGTGGGCCTGAACGTCGGCGGCCCCGTGCCGCCGGCCGAGGTGCAGCCCGAGTCGCTGCGCCAGCGCGTGAGCGCTCTGCTGGGCGCCTGAAACACCTCAAAAGTATCGGCTGCAGATACCGGTGGCGCTGAAAGCCGCCACTGGTGCAAGCATTCAAGCCTCGCGGTGCGGGGGCGAACCATCATTCGCTCACCTTCACTACGCCGCGAGGCACACATGCAACCCCTCTCATCCACCTCGACCGTTTTCATCCAGCGCGACACGCGGGCCTGGCAGTTCCAGGCCTGGGCTTCGTTCGCGATCGCCGTGTTCCTGTGCGCCACCGGGCTGAGCTGGCTGCCAGGGGAGGCGCTGGACCGGGCGTTCATGGTGATGGGCTACGTGTTCTGCCTGAGCACCGCCTTCATGCTGGCCAAGTTCGTGCGCGACAGCCAGCAGGCTGCCGAGCGCGGTGCCGATGCGGGCCGTGACGTGCCGATGTGGAAGCTGGTCGTCTGGGGCAGCTTCTTCACCGCGATGGGCCTGACCGGCTGGGGCCTCGTGCGCATGGAGATCAACGAGGCCTACAAGGCCTTCCTGGGCGTGAGCTGGCTGTTCCTCATCAGCTCGGCCTTCACGCTGGCCAAGACGCTGCGCGACCGCCATGAGGCCGATATGGCCGAAGCCCGCATGCAGGGCCGTCGCCAGGCCCGCGCCGAAGCCGCTGCTTCCTCTGCCGAATAACCCGTGTCCGATCAACGAAAGCCCATCATGAAAAAGTCGATTGCCGCTGTCCTCGTCGCCGCCTGCACCGCCTTCGTCGGCGTCACGGTTCCCCTGCATGCCCAGGCGCAGAGCGAAGCCTCGGTTGCTCTCTCTTTGATGCCTGTGGCATCGGTGGTGGTTACCGCCTCGGCCGTTGGAGCTTCTGCCACCACGGCGGTTGCGCTGCCTGCCGCGCTGTCGGTTGCCGGCTCTACGCTCACCGTGGTCGCGGTCGAAGCCTCGGCCGACGGCACGGTGTATGTACTCGAACGCGCCTCGGACGGCGCGCGTGCCAGCATCAAGGTGGCAGGGCGCGCGGCCAACGGCCTGTCGAATGCGGTGGGCACCAGCGTCGTCGTCAGCGTGATCGGCACGGGCGTCGTGCTGTCGGCCGCCGGCGAGGTGCTGGCCTTCGTGCCCAACGCCATCGGCCGCGCGCTGCTCTACAACGAGAGGCTGTCATGAAGCGCGGCGCGCTGCCGGTGTTCTGCGGGCTCGCCACCATCGTCGTCTTTGCCGCGATGGCCTTGCTGCCGATGCAGGCGCAGGCCGGCCGCTCGTGCGAGCAGGTCAAGCCGACGCCCGACGTGATCGTCAAGGGCATGCAGATGGCCGAGCGCACCTCGCAGGCGCTCGACGCCAGCGGCGCGCGCGTCGTGATCCTCGCGCGCGCCGGGCAGGACCTGAGCAAGTACGGCCTGCGCTATTCGCACCTGGGCTTCGCCTACAAGACCGAGGCCGGCCCGTGGCGCGTGGTGCACAAGCTCAACCAGTGCGGCACCGCGGTGGCCGCCGTCTACCGCCAGGGGCTGGGCGAGTTCTTCCTCGACGACCCGTGGCGCTACGAGGCGGCCTGGGTCGTGCCCACGCCCGACGTGCAGACGCATCTGCTGGCCGCGCTGAACGAATCGCCCGCGCGCATCGTGCGGCTGCACACCGCGCCGTACAGCATCGTGAGCTACGTCTGGGGCCAGAAGTACCAGCAGTCGAACCAGTGGGCAGTGGAGACGCTGGCCGCCGCCATGGAGCCCGCCACCATCAACAGCCGCGCGCAGGCGCAGGCCTGGATGCAGTTCAAGGGCTACGAGCCGACCACGCTGAAGCTCGGGCCGCTCACCCGGCTGGGCGGGCGCGTAGGCTCGGCCAACGTGGCCTTCGACGATCATCCGAACGACAAGCGGTTCTCGGACCGCATCGAGACGGTGACGGTCGATTCGGTGTTCGCGTGGCTGCCGCGTGCGGGGCTGGGTGCGGCGCCGGTGACACTCAGGCTTCAATGAAGAAAGACAAGAAGGAGAAAACAACATGAGCAAATCCCTGCGCCTTTCCGAAAAATGGTTCCGCCGCGGCCTCTGGCTGGTGGCGCTGGTGTTCGCGAGCTTCCTCATCGGGCTCGGCAGCACCGTCGTGAGCGACCTGCCGCAAGTCGAGCGCGTGCGCCAGCTCGACGACTTCATCGACAAGCCCAGGGCCGAGCCGCTGCGCGCCACCATCAAGGCCTCGGAAACCGCGGAGCTGCAGGCCGCGCGCGACCTGGACCAGATCCGCCTGCAGCTCAGCGCCGCGCAGCAGGCCAGCGCCAATGCACGCGAAACCTTCGGCAACTGGATCGCCACGCGTCGCGCCACCGCGCAGCCCGACCAGGACACCGAGCTCATTGCGCGCACCAAGACGCTCGACGCCTTCAAGCAGAAGGAAGACGAGCTGCAGCGCAAGGTCAACGCGCAGCAGCAGATCACGCTCGATGCGCGCCAGGCCGAGCAGCGCGCCCGCACGGCGCTTTCCGACCTGGAGCGCGACGCGCAGATCAAGCTCGACGCCGAATACCGCCGCATCGAGCTGCGCGTGTTCGCCTACCGGTTGGCGCTCACGCTGCCGTTGCTGCTGGTGGCCGGCTGGCTGTTCGTGAAGAAGCGCAAGAGCACCTACTGGCCGTTCGTGTGGGGCTTCATCTTCTTCGCGCTGTTCGCCTTCTTCGTCGAGCTGGTGCCCTACCTGCCGAGCTATGGCGGCTATGTGCGCTACGTGGTGGGCATCGTGCTCACGGTGCTGGTGGGGCGCTATGCCATCGTCGCGCTCAACCGCTACCTGGCGCGGCAGAAGCTGGCCGAGCAGCAGCCCGACCAGGTGCGGCGCGAAGAGCTCAGCTACGACACCGCACTTGCGCGCCTGGGCAAGAGCGTGTGCCCCGGCTGCGAGCGGCCGGTGGACCTGAAGAACAACGAGATCGACTTCTGCCCGCACTGCGGCATCGGCCTGTTCGACCACTGCGGCAATTGCGAGACGCGCAAGAGCGCGTTCTCGAAGTTCTGCCATGCCTGCGGCACCTCGGCCGCGCCGCGCGTTCTGCCGCCCATTGCGTCACCTGCCGCGTAGTCTGCGAATTCGGTCACAGGAGGCGGCCCGATCGACACACCGTGTAGCTGGTATGCCGCACGGTCGTGCTACAACCGCCGACTGCGACACAAACGTTGCCGCAGACTTCCAGCCAACCCCTTCGACGGAGCACCAGCATGAGCATTTTCGGCAGCATCCTTTCCAAGATTTTCCCGTCCGCAAACGCCGCGCCCGCACCTGCTGCGCCGGCCCCCGACGCACCCGCAGGCGCCCCCGCCGCAGCGGCGCCGCCGCCCGCCATCACCGTGGTGGACGTCGAGGCCCTGCTCGACGGCATGCCCGGCGCGAGCAGCCTGAACTGGCGCACCTCCATCGTCGACCTGATGAAGCTCCTGGGCCTGGACAGCAGCCTCGACGCACGCAAGCAGCTGGCCGCCGAACTGAGCTACGGCTCGGACACCAGCGACAGCGCCAAGATGAACATCTGGCTGCATCGCCAGGTGATGACCAAGCTGGCCGCGAACGGCGGCAAGGTCCCTGCCGAACTGCGCGACTGATCCGCTCGCAGTGTGACCCGTCCTGCCATAGGTTGACACCTATGAGGGACACAGAGCCGGCCTGTTCAAGCCGGCCAGAGACGCCCGATGGACCTCATCGGGCGTTTTCAATTTTAGGGATTGATGCGGTCGCTCCTGGT
>NZ_JBVASX010000018.1:0-122044 GCF_057814215.1 Variovorax sp. F042 | reverse complement strand
GAGAGCCGAAGAAGCGTCCTCGAAGCGGGAAAACAGCGCCGACAGCGACCCTGGAACGTCGAAATCACACAACCGCCGCCTTCAGTGCGCAGGATGGCTTCGGCGCGCCTGGTATTTCAGCAGCCTGTTAGGGCGACAACGTTCTGGGTAGTGGTGACAGTTGGCGTTCTGACGCTGCTCACTGACCTTTGGCGGACTGAGCAGTGGTTGGTGCCTAAGGGCAATTTGCTGACCCCTGGGACTTGGCAGGCTCTCCTTGGGGGCATCTTCCTTCTGACGTTCCTTACCTGGGCCTGGTTTGCTTTCATCCGGCCACCCCGCTACAGCACGCGAAATGCCAAGCGATTTGCAAATGCGCTGTATTCATCCATCGTCAAGGGCGCACCCGAGGAACTGGGTGTGATCGCCGACGAGCTTGCTCGTTCGGCAATGTCTCTTATTTATTTCGCCACCGACCGTGACGAAGACACACCTTCAGCCGTCCCGGAGCCGAAGTCGCTGCGCGAACTGGCAGTTGCGTACGCCAATGACATCCTGCTCTTGATCGCGGACAAGAGATTCTGCCGAGCGATTGTCAGATCATCGCCAGGAACGGCTTGGGCGCTGTTTTCTGAGGTGAACGCCTCAAAGAAATACAACGTTCAGATCGGAACGTTTGGCGCGAACATCGTGCGCGAGGCGCTCGATAGCAAGGACTCTTTTCTCTTCCATGAAGCTGATGGATATGTTTCAGGATTGATCGGCTACCAAAAACCCCTCAGCCAAGCTTTGTTTTCCAATTTCGAGTTGGTCGAGGCTGTTGGGACGCTGCTGGATCCGGAACCAATGGCGCCCGGCAACTGGACTGAAGAGCAGTGGCAGGCCTACTGCCGCATGGTGCTGATGACTTTCCGCAGCTTCGTGGCTGGCGGCTTTCACCACATGCACTCCTATTCGCTTTATCGTGCGTTGAGCCAGGTACAGCGCGCCTGTGGAGGCCTATACAAGCTCAATGGGCAGACGGAACGCTGGGACCACGAACTGATTGGCCGGATCGATGTCGTAGTGAAATTCGTTGAAGATGCCGTCGAGACACTAGGTCAAAAAGCAATTCCCAAAGGGATCAAAGCGCGAACCAACAGGCTAGAAGCGGGCAAGGACTTTTACGACCATTTGGCCAGGCTCATCTTTGAACTGATCTTTTCAGCTTCAGCGGTCCGCGCACCATCGGACCTATGTTGGGATGTCCAACACAACGCCGTGTGGTCTGCACTGTTCCATTTAAGTCGGCTGGATTCACCGGCTGGGCGGGTCATCAAGTTCAAGGTGCGACGCTTGCTCTACAACGAAATTGTAGAAATGGAGAAGTTTCCAAATTTCAAGGGTGCCAAAATTCTTGGCTTTTGCTTGAATGTACTGGGCTTGCAGCCGGGCACACCACCATACGATCGGCATGACAGGGCGATTCAAAGGGTGGTGCTGGCTTGGACCAAGCGCAACTACGTAGGCATCCATGGCGCCAACCCTCTCGTCGCCGCGGAGTGCTTAGTCGATCGGGTTACCTATGAAAGCGATGGCCCAAGACTTGTGAAAACGTATCCGGTCGAAAATCTTCGGCTAGAGACTAGGCGAGTAATTTTGGAACTCGATCCGATAGAGACCAACGGGCCGGCTATCGACCGAAAGTGAAACTCCATTGCGGTATCGGCAACGATCATCCCGCACATTTATCGCAGGAACAGGGCCGAACGCTCCGCAGTGCGCTTCAGATGTGGGCAAGCTCGACCTGTCTGATATCCGTTGGGTAATCGTCGGCAGCGAACCCAGAGCGAAAGCGCGCCCCATGTCGTGCTCTTAGATGGCGCCAAGGGCATGGCCTTCGAACAATTCTTCGGACAACTCATCAGCACGACGCCGACCACTCGCAGCATGGTGGAAGCCGCGGTCTTGGAGCTCCACCAGAGCGGTGAAATCCGAGCGCTGGATGAACGAGGCAATGCGTCGAAGGCCCGTTTCCGACTCAAGGCGAACCACGTGCTGCGGCTACCGTCACAGCGCACGTTTAATTTTTCGAACCAGCTTTTAACGTCCTAGTCGATCGACCAGGATGGAAAGCAAATTATGTCAATCGGAGCGCCATGCCAGTTCGAGCATCTGCTCAGCCATCCAGTTGCACTGATGGAGGAGCGCGTCTAGCACGACGCGCAGTTTACTGACGTCGTAATTGTTGATTACCGTCGAAAATTGACCCTCTAAAGCCAGTAATTTCCGTCTAAGACTGACCCACGTAAAACCCTACCCTGCTCATTTTTAAAGCAGGGGATCCTAGGAGTGATAGACGTGGCGACATTGAGTGTCATCAGACGCTGGGCCCTGCGCGAGCAGATGTCCATCCGCGAGATAGCTAGGCGTACAGGCCTGTCTCGCAACACCGTCAAGAAATACCTGCGAGCCGGCGAAGAAGAGCCGCGCTACGCCAAGCGGGCGAGCTCGAGCAAGCTCGACCCCTATGCCGACAAGCTCGCGACCTGGCTCGCGATCGAGGCAACCAAATCGCGGAAACAGCGGCGCAATCTGCGGCAGATCCACACACTCAACCTAAAAAGGAGAACATCAAGCACTTATCCACACCGTGACGCCTTCAGGCTCACAAAGCGGGTGGGTCAGTATTCGGTGGAAATCTAGGGTCAGAGATCGGCGGAATTCAACACTGGAACAACGAGAAGCGGATCAAGACCCCCCTTGGCTCTCTCAGTCCTATCGAATACCGAAAAAGTCTCGGACTTGCGACATAAAACCAGTCCAAGTTTTTATCCGCACCCCCTAGGGTCAGAAACCGGCGAAATTCAACACCGTGACGTTGAACTCACGTGAGAGCTCCGTCGGTGTTCGCCCCGCGCGCACGAGCTCAACCATCTGTTGACGGAACCCCGCCGGGTACGGCGGTCAGACTCTGACATCTTCGACTCCTTGAACGCAAAGCTCGATGGGTCCACAGAACCGGGTCAACTCCAGTCTGGTGCAAAGGGGTGGGCAAGTAAAACCAGCAACGATGCCAAATCAAAAGGTCGAATGGAGCAGTTCCAAGTTCTCACCCAACCTCATTTCGACTTCGAGCCGCCGAGCGCACGCCGCGCAGCATTGAGCTCCGACATCGAGATGTGCAGTTCGGCCATGGTCTTCACCAGCAGATCGAGCAGCGCCGCGCGCTGCCGCTGACGTGCCGTCTCGGCACGTCGCGCACGCCGTGCCTGACGTTCAGCGGCATGGATGACCCGGGCCATCGGTGCATCGTGATCGGCGATCGACGGCTCGGGTCGGGAGATGACAGGCATCGCACTTCGCTGCGTGCCGGGCATTCTCAGCCGACCGCTGAATTGTGTTGCCCGGCGGTGACGCCTGCAGTATCGGTATTTGCGGCATCGCCGCGCGTCGTCCCTGCCGGCCCGTAGTTGCGCAGGTGCAAGAAGAACTCGCCCATCATTTGCATCCACAGCCGAACAGCGAACGCGAGGTACACCGGACTCACGCCGCCGGCGACCACCACGTCCATCTCCAGCACCACGAAATCGCCATGCTGCGCCACGCGCGCGAAACGCTTGGTGCGGTGCCACGAGGCAAGCATGGCGTCGGGCAGCGTGCCGCCCTGCACGTGCAGCGGGCAGCTGAGGGTGAAGTCGGTGTACTGGGTGGTGGTGACGGGGTTGCCCCACAGCACCTGGAAGCCGATGCCGTGGCTCGCGCTGTGCAGGCGCGCCACGCCGTCCTGCTCGATGATGGTGACGGCGCCGCCGGCGGCCTTGATGGCGTCCGACACCTGCTCGGGCGTGACGGCGTCCAGCAGATCGGCAGCGGTGACTTCGTTGTTTGTTGTCGGTGTGTTGCTCATGGATGACCCCCGTGGATGGATGTTGTGTTCAATTGGTTTTCTTCACCGCCGCGTCGAGCGCACCGGCGTCGATACTCAGCTTCGTGGCGGGCGCGATCTGCGCAAGGTAGGCCTGCACGAGCTGCTGCTGCCGCTGCTGGCGCAACGCGGCCTGCAGCTTCGGCCTCATCTCTTCAAGGGTGGCGGTGCGCGCGGGCTGCGCTTCGAGCACCTTCACGACGTGGAAACCGGCCTCGGACTGCACGGGGTCGCTGACCTGCCCGGGCTTGAGCCTGGCGACGGTGTCGCGCAGCTCGGGCAGCATGCGCGCGAGCGGCAGCGTGTCGACTTCGCCACCTCGCTCGGCGCTGCGTTTGTCCTGCGAGCTGGCACGCGCCACGGCCGCGAAGTCGCCGGTGCGGGCCTGCCGGGCGAGCTTGCCCGCTTCTTCGCGCACCTTGGTGATGGTGGCCGCATCGCGCTCGGGGGTGGCCAGGAAGATCTGCGCGACGCGGTAGGCGGCCGGCAGGTTGAAGTTGGCTTTTCCCTGCTCGTAGGCCGTCTTCAGGTCGGCGTCGGACGGGAAGTCGGTGGGCACCTGGCTCACCGATTCGAGATAACTGGTGCTCACGACGCGCGCGGTGACCTCCCACGTGGCAGCGTCAATCCTCGCCTTGACCTCGGGCCGGTCGGCCCAGCCCTTTGCACGGGCATCGCGCAGCACTGCTTCGCTCAGCAGGCGCTGGCGCAGCCAGCCGTCGAGTGTTGCGCGGTCGGTCCTGACGGCGGCGCGCTCGCTCTCGGGCAAGGCTTGCAACAGCTTCTCGACCTCGTCCTGTCCCACCGTGATTTCGCCGAGACGGGCCACGATGGCACCGCCTGAAGCGGATGCCGACGAGGGCGTCTGCGCACCGGCCATGCCGACCGACGAAGCCAGCAGCACGAGCGCGGCGGATGATGACTTGAGGTGCTTCATTGCTTGTCTCCCGATGCCGGTGCGGACGCAGCAGCGGCTGCGGCAGGCGCCGGTGCACCCACGGCGCGCACGTCGAACTTGCTCTCGTACAGCTTGTCGCCGTACTGCTGCGCGATCTGCTCGAATTTGACGCGGCTCTGCGCCGCGAAGGGCTGGCGCGACGCGAGCACGGTACCCACGTCCACCGTCTCGTAGGCCCGCAGGATCTCCTGCCCCACCGCGTAGAGCTGCGCGTTCTTGGCCTCGCACTGCGTGATTGCCGTGCGGTGCGTCGTGGCTTCTGTCGCCAGGCGCTGCCGCTCGGCCTCGGAGGTGCGCGTCATCTTCAGCAATTCGTCGTAGGCGCCGCGGTACTGCGCGATCTGCGCCGTGGCCTTGTCGGTCGTCGCATGCGCCTGCTGGCGCAGTTGCTTGCTGCCGGCGCTGGCCGCTTCGCGCGCCTGCCGTTCGGCCGCGACTTGCGCCTGGCTTTGCGCCAACTCTTTCTTCAGCGCATCGAGTTCGGACTTGGCCGGCGCGGCGCCGGCCGCGGGTGGCGCCGCGGGCTGCCCCGCCTTCAGCGCGGCCAGTTCGTTCTGCGCCTGCTGCAGCTGCGACGTCGTGATGCGCAGCTGCGCGCGAAGCCGCTCCTCCATGCTCTGGCCGCCCGGTGGCTGCTGCTGGGCGTGGCTCGCAGCGGCCAGCGTGGCCAGCAGCAGCAGCAGCGCCGGAAAGATTTTTCTGGACACGGCAGGCTCCTTCTTCTTGTTGTTGTCAGAAACGCGCATTGAATTCGAGCTGCAGCGTGTCGATCGACAACGGCGGCCCGTAGACCTCCTTGGTCGAGATCCAGCGGCCGGTGAACCACATGTTCTTGTCGATCGCATACGAACCGCCCAGGAAGTAGCCACGCGCATTGGTGCCGCCGCCATGGAAGGTCGAGTCGTTGTAGCCGTCGGGCATCGCGTCGGGTTCGATGCGCTTGTAGCCCGCCAGCACGTTCCAGTCGCCGCGCGCCGCCGGTGCCGGCTTGCCATAGGTGGCCTGCAGCATGTAGGCATTGCCGCCGCTCTTGAAGTCGGCCTGGCCGGTGCCGCCGGTGGCGCCGAAGTTGTTGACGATGGCGCCGCGGATGCCCGCTCGGTTCCAGATGTCCTTGGCGTCGTAGGCGGTGTTCTTCACGAGGTTGGCCTCCAGGCGCAGGTTGTTGCCGGCCAGCGGCGTGTCCCAGCGCAGGTTCAGGTCGATCAGGCGGAACTTCGAGGCTAGGCCCACGTACTGCGGCTGCGGCGTGCCGGCCGGGTTGGTCGGATCGAGCGTGATGTCGCGCAGCAGCATGAGCGTGTTGCCCTTCTGCATGAAGGCCGGGCGCGACCAGTCGGTGCTGCAGCCGTCGACACCCGCGTAGAGCGCGCACGGCTGCGAGATCTGGCCGCTGATGTTGCGGAAGTTGTAGTACGCGAGCGCGCCGCGCAGGCGGTTGTCCTCGTCGATCTTCCAGTCGGCGCCCACCTGCGCGCCAAGCAACCACTTGTTCTCGCTCTTCATCTTGTCCTGGCTGCGGCTCGGAGCGTTGTCCGAGCTGTACTCCAGCGGAATCAACCCCAGCGTGCCGAACAGAGTGAGGTCCTTGTTCGACGCCAGCTTCTTCTCGAATTTCGCGGCAATGCCGTCGAAGTTCAGGTCGCTGGAATACAGCAGGTCGGTCGACATGAAAGGGTTGCCGAAGCGCCCCGCCGTCACGGTGAGCCATTCGACCGGCTTGTGCGAGATCCACATCTGGTCGAGCCACACGCTCTTCTTGCTCAGGCCGCCGCCTAGGGTCTGGGTGGTGGAGACCGGGCTCTCGTCGCTGCCCGAGGCCAGGCGCACGCCGGCCTTGGTGTTCTCGGTGAGGTCCGCATACACGCCCAGCCGCGCGCGAGCGCGGAACAGGTTGCGGCGGTCCTGCTGGGTGTTCAGGATCGATGGCAGCGAAAGGTTCGTGTTGGGATTGACGTCGAAGCCCGCGCCCCTGTTGAGCTCGGCCCAGTTGGTCTCGATGTTGCTGTTGCCGCCCGAGTAGCCGCGCGACTCGTTGCGCACGCGCACGTCGCCTTCCACGCGGATGCGCTTGCTCCACTCGGGCGTTTCGTTGGGCGCGGCCCAGCCTTCGTCCTTGGCCTGCGCCATGACCTGGGCCTTGACCTCGTCGCGGATCTGGTCGCGCACGGTCTGCGAGATGTAGGGCACACGCACGTCGCCCGGCTCCAGGCGCACGCCGCCGGCGGTGCTGGCCGATGCGGCGGTCGCGGACGCGGCCAGGCGCTGGGCCTGCTGCGCCGCGATGGCCTCGGTCTGGGCCTGCGCCAGCAGGGCCTCGCCCACGTCCTTGGCGAGCGAGCCGCTCTGGATCAGGCCGCGGATCAGCTTGACCATGGTGGTCTCGGCAGGGGCAGCTGCCGTCTGTGCGGCGGCATGGCCGGCCGACAGGACGAACACGGAGGCCACGGCCGCCGCGAGCGCGCACTGGCGCAGGATCGGGATGTGTTGAAGGTGGTTCATCGCTTGGTTCGCAACTTGGTTCGCAGGATTGAATGGGACGGTCGGTGTGGCGGCGGCCTCGGCCCGAAGGCGCTGCGGGCGCTGCGTGCTCATGGCCGGCGCCCCCGCATGGACACGCGCATCGGAAAGCGCAGCGAGGCCGGCGGCTTCTCGTCGACGCGGTCCAGGCCGCGCAACAGCGCGAGCACCGCTTCGTCGATGTCCGGGGTGCCGGTGCCGCGCACCAGTTGCACCCGCGTGGTCTTGCCGTCGACGCCGAGCCACAGGTCGATCTGGATGTCGTCGAACACCAGCTGGCGGGTGCGCGGATCGCGCGACAGCGCCTGCTGCAGCAGGCTCGACACGTAGCGCGCGTACGAGCCACTGCCAAGGCCACCTCCGGCGCCCGTGCCGTTCATGCCGCCGCCGCTGCCGGCCTGGATGCCGAAGGCGTCGTTGCCGGCCTGCCCGGCGCTGTCCATGGTCACGGGGTCGCCCAGGTCCTTCGAGGGGCTGGGCGGGGTGTCGTCCTTCGGCGGCTCCAGGGGCTCGACCGGCTTGGGCTCGGGCTCGGCCACCGGCTTGATCTTTTCCGGCTCGGGCTCGGGGAGCTTCTCCGGCTCGGGCGGTGGCGGCGGTGGAGGCGGCAGCATCAGCATCGGTGCGTCGGCCACCACGCGCTTCGTGCTCGCGGTATCGCTCAGCAGATGCCACACCAGCGCCACCAGCGCGGCGGCAAGCACCAGGCCGATGACCCACCCGCCCCAGCGGCGCCACAGCCCAGCCTGCCTGCCCACGCGGCGCGCGGTGACGGCAGAAGTCGGGACGCGGGGGTTCACTCTGCGTTCCTCACTTCTGCTTGCCGGTCACGAGGCCGATCTGGTTCAGTTCGATGCGGCGCAGCAGGTCGAGCACGTCGATCACCTTCGCGTACTGCACGCTGGCATCGCCCCGCACGATCACGGGAAAGTCGGGCGAAAGGGCCTTCTCGGTGCGCAGGCGCTCCTCGAGCTCGGGCAGCGTGACCGGGTAGGCGTCGAGGAACACGTTGCCCGCGTTGTCGATGGTGATGGCCTTGGTCTTGGGCTTCTCCAGCGCCACCGAGGCGCTGGCCTTGGGCAGGTCGACCTTGATGCCGGGAATGCTGGCGTTGCTGGTGAGGATGAAGATCACCAGCACCACCAGCAGCACGTCGACGAAGGGCGTGATGTTGATGCCGCCCGCGCGCTTGCGGGTGCCGAACTTGGCTGCGGTGTTGTTTGCCATGGCGTGCCGCCCTCAAGCCCGCGCGCGAACGGCCATCGGGACCGAGCGGCCCTCGCCCTGCTCTTCCGCCAGGCGCGTGACGAACTCGTCCACGAACACCGCCATGTCGGCGCCGATGGCGTCGGAACGCGAGGCGAGCCAGTTGTAGCCGAACAGCGCGGGAATCGCGACGCCCAGGCCCGCGGCGGTACACAGCAGCGCGGCGGCCATGCCGGGCGCCACCGAGTTGATGTCCACCGCGCCGGCCATCGCCGCCACCACGAACACCAGCATGATCCCGATAACGGTGCCGAACAGGCCGACGTAGGGCGCGCCCTCGATGGTGGTCGAGAGCCAGTTCATGCGCTTGGACATGCGCTCGGTCTCGCGCACCATCACGCCGTCCATGGCGGCGCGGATGGCGCCGATGGTGGCGCTGGAAACGGCGCTCAGGTCGTAGCCGCGGTCATGGCGGCGGCGCATCTCGTCGATGGCCACTTCGTACAGGCGCCACAGCGACGAATCGGCACGCACCTCTTCCGGCACGGTGTTGTTCACGGCCAGGCGATCGAGCGACGCGCCGGCAGCTTCGCGAAAGTGCTCGATGAAGGCGGCGTTGGCGCGCGAGGTGGCGCCGTAGCTGCGGCCTTTGCCGATCATGATGGCCCACGACAGCACCATCATCAGGCCCAGCAGGCCGACGACGACCCAGGCGTCCAGCGGCATCGCGGCGAGGATGAAGCCGAAGTGGCTCTTGCCGGCCTGCTGCTCGTCGGCGCCGAAAGCGGTGAGGCGCGATTCGGCGCCTTGCGAGACGGCGTCGGCCAGCAGCAGCGCGTCGGCGCGCGCGACCTTCGACAGGCGCACTTCGTCGATGGCGCCGGTGAACGCCGCGAGGGTGGCGGCCGGTTGGGCGCCCTGTGCAACAGGTGCGGTGGCCGGTGCATCGGCGCCGAGCGCAGCGGCCGTGTTCAATGCCGGCAGCTTCGCCGCGAGCGACACGGTTGAACGGCCGCCGACGTGGAGCACCACCTTCTCGCCTTCGGCCTTCACCGCGATGTGCGACCACTGGCCGGCCTGGATCGGCTGGCCCGGCGCGCTGCGCTGGCCATTGACCTGAACGAAGGGCACGCCCTGGTCGATGCCGACCACGAGTTCACCGGCGCCGTCGCGGCGCGTGTAGATCGCCTGGCGCGCGCCGAGCTGGTCGGGCCTGACCCAAGCGGAGAAGGTGAGCGTGCCGCCGGCCTGCACGGCGAGCGACGGCGTGGCCGGCAGCATCAGCGCGCCGCTGCCCAGCTGCGCACCCCTGCCGATGACGGTGCCTTCGACGGGCACGGCCGAGGTCTGGCCGTTGTTGCCATAAGCCGTGGTGTCGCGCGGCGGCACGGCGCCTTCGGCGAAGTGATAGACCAGCGTGTAGTCGGGGTCGAAGCTGCGCTGGCCGTTGCCGGAAGCCGGCGCCTTCGGGTTGCCGTAGTACATCCACAGCTTCTGCGGCGTGCCGGCCGAGACATTGGGCACGTCGACCCAGATCAGTGCCATGCCCAGCAGCGGATCGAACTGCTCGATCTGGTGGTTCAGTACGGTCTTGTCGTCGGCCGCGATAAAGCGCAGGTCGGCGCCGGTTTCGCTCACGCCTTCGAACTTGAAGTTGCCCGTGTGCAGGCGCACCAGCACCGGCACGCGGCCGGCATCGCTGCCGATGGCGCCGGCCTGCGGACCGCCGTCGATGGTGATGGGTTTGCGGTAGGACCACTCGGCTTGCCACCAGGCATGGGCCAGGCCCGGCAGGAGTGTGCTCAGCAGTGTGAGAACGATGAAAAGAAGGCGTCGCATGACAGGGTTCTCCGAAAAGCTCGTAGAGAGAGAAAAAATGAAAGGAAAACTGGTAGCCGCGCCGCTCAGTAGTTCGCGGTGAGGCTGAAGTTCACGCGCGGGTCGTGCTTCTTCGTGCGCGGGCCGTCGGTGAGCGGGTAGCCGATGTCGACGCGACCCGCGAGGTACTGGCCAAGCTTGAAGGTAGTGCCCACGCCGACCGAGTACAGCGAGAAGCGGTCTTCCTGTTCGGGCAGCGGGCTCTTCAGGCGCAGCCGCGCCGCATCGGCGAAGGCGTACACGCGCCAGTTCTCGACCGCGCTGCCCAGAAAGGTCAGCGGCTGGCTGCGCAACTCGATCGAGCCCACCACGCCGTAGTCGCCGGTGGCCTCGGCAGAGAGATAGCCGCGCACCGAGTTCATGCCGCCGCCGGCGATCTGCTCGCTGGACACCAACGGCGAATCGGTCATCTGCCCGTTGAAACGGAAGGCAAACTGCGAGCCGCCGTCGAAGGTGTGCGTGCCGTTGAGGTCGGTCTTCAGCACCATGAAGCTGGGCGAGGCCTTGTAGCGCTTGTAGTCGAAGGCCTGCCAGTCGCTGCCGTACTTGAAGGAGCTGCTGGTGCCCACCACCAGCGAGATGCCCACGCCGTACTGGCTCTTCTCCGACTGGCGCAAGCCCGAGTACGACAGCGTGATCGGCGCGTACTTGAGCGGCACGGTGTCGCCGCTGCCCTTCAGCGTGAGTGCTTCCTTGTTGTTCTTGAAGTCGATACCGACGCTGAACGCGTGCCACCAGTTGCCGGTGTTGGGCACGGTGTAGGTCGCCTTCAGGCCGATCGAGTGGCCCTTGCCCAGCACGTCGGTGCCGCCCACGGTGGCCACGTTGCTGTCGGACGAGAGGGCATTGGCTTCCAGGCTCCAGTTGGTGCCCGGAAGTGGCGCGGCGTACGAAGCCGAGATCACCTTCGTCTGGCTCAGGTCCTGCGGCGCGCCAAAAAAGCTGATGGAGGCGCTGTGGCCCAGTTGCCAGAGGTTGTCGTGGCCTATCGATGCGGTGGCGCGCAGCTTGCGCGTGTCGGGGCTGTAGTCGTTGTTGATGCCGACGCTGGCGCGCCACGGGCTCGAGTCTTCGACCTTCAGGTCGACGTCCATGGTGCCCGGCATGCCGCCCTGGCGCACCAGCGGCATCACCTGGCGCTTGGGCCCGCGATTGAGCGCGGCGAGTTCAGACTGCGCCTTGTTGAAATTGGGCACGCCGCCTTCCTTCAGTGCCGGCACCTGGTCGCGCACGTCGAGCGGCGAGTTGTACTCGGCGCCCACCACGCGCACGCGGCCCACGCGCGTCTCGTTGACCTGCAGGAACACGACGCCCTGTGTCACCTGCTGCTCGGGCAGGTCGACGTAGACCGACTGGTAGCCCGCCGCCTGGTAGGCCGCGAGCAGCGCGTCGCGCGCGCCCTCCACGTCCTTCAGCGTGCGCTCGGGGCCGAGGAAGGGCGTGACCGCCTTCTCGATCGTGCGCGCGTCGAGCACGGTGTTGCCGCGCACGATGTATTCGGCGATGTCGACCTTGCGCGCGGCCTCGGCGGCGGCCGGCGCAGCAGGTGCGAGCGCCTGGGCGAAGGCTGCTCCCTGCGCGCCCATCGCCATCACTGCCAGCCACACCGCTCTCCAGCGCGACGGTGGACCGTTCTTCTTCATTTCATGCATTTACGGCTCGGTTCTCAAAGATGAAGCTCGCTTGGCAACTGCTCATGGTGGAGAGCCTTCATGTCGCTGCTGCGTACCCCTACCTAGACGCGCGGCGTGCACGGCGACTGCCGTTTGTCACTAAAACTTCATCAAGAAATCGGCCGTCGAAGCGCACGGCTCGCGACGGTCTTTCTTCCGACTTGCATGCGGCCTAGACTGCCGGGGTTCGCCGCCGCTTCGGCCGGGCGTTCTGCGTGATGGAGGTGGCAGATGCGTGTGGGTCTGATGATTGGCGTCGCGGCCCTGCTGGCGTGCGGTCCCTGGAGCGCCGCAGCGGCAGACGCTGCGGACAGCTGTGTGGAAGTTGCTGTCAACGGTGAGCGCGCGCCCTCCTATGACTGCCTCACGCAGAAGCTGCGTCCCCCGGTGCCGCCCCGTGGACCCGACGACGCGCAACCCGGCATGGCATCGGAAGCCATCACGCAGCGGCCCTCGAACCAGCTCGGCCTGTTCAATCGCGCGGCGACCGGACACCGCATGGGCAACACCTTCGGCACCTCGGTCTACCCGCAACGCCCTCCCCCGGTCGCACCGTCTTCACCGCTGATACCCAAGCCCTGAGCCTCGCGGGATCTTCATCGCATCACCGGGAAAGCGCCCCCGTTGCCACAGCGCTCCGGGCTTTTCTCACCCCGCCCTTCACCGACCGGCCGGCGAGCTCGGCGCAGTGGTCCAGTGCCTGGCGCAGGACTGTGTCCACGCGACGCAAGGTCAAATCGAAGCGAGTGGCGACCTCCTCTCGCGTGGCGTCCTCGATGCGCAGGGCGGCCAGGACGGATCGGTGGCGTCGTGGCAGGCGATGAAGTGCACGCTCTACAGCAGCGAGTTCGGAGCGCGCCTCTGCAATGGTGTCCGGGCCGGGGCCGAGATCCACGAAGTAGTCGAGTTCGGTATCGGCGCCATCCGCGTATTGCCAGGAACGGTTGCTGCGCATGCGGTCCATCGCCGCGTTGCAGGCAGTGCGATAGACATAGGCCTCAGGGCTCTGCACAGACGTGAAGACCGCCAGCTCGCCCAAGCGAAGCCAGGCGTCGTGCAAGCACTCGCTGGCCAGGTCGGAGCAACCCAGATGTCGTGCCAGGCGTTGCTGCAGGTGCACGTAGTTCGCGACGAGAAAGTCGCGCAGCAAGACGCCTGGGGAACCGCTCCCGGTCCTCTCTTCAACGGCCTCGCCATCCGCGTCCCCAGAAGGCACTGCGCAGGCCCAGGTGCTCATGTCCAACATGGAACCCTCCGTATCGAAAACGCTGGACAAATCCGTTCCCATTCAGTTTCTCGAGCGAGAAAACCGCGTGGGAACGAAGTCGAAGAATTACCTGGCCTTTCGCAGCTCACGCTGCTCGGCTTCGGAAAGTTTTGACATCACAGCGGGGTCGAACTGGTCGCCATGCGAGACGACCTGAACGAAGTTGTGCGCGTCGTAAGGAAACCGCGTGCTGCTTTGCAAGCCGCTTTTCGCGGGCTGCGAGGGCGCCTGCTCGCCACCCTGCGGCGGCGACTCGTTGCCGAACCCCAGCACCCGGACGGTGAAGACGGAGGGCAGGCTCTGGCGGGCCGCGGCGCGCTCTCGCTGCATCACATCCTGTGCGGCGGCAGCGGCCGAACTTGCTGCCGCGCTGGCATTCGTCAGCGCTCCCACATTCACCGCTGCAACCACCGGCAGCCCGCTGGACTTGCCCTGCACCTGGATGTTCTCGGCGTTCACCACATGCAGGGCGGCGATGTTGACGTTGCCCGACACCCGGATGCCAGCCTCGCCCGCGTCGATGGTGCCAAGGGGCGCGATCAGGTCGACGTCGCCGGGCGGCACTTCGGGCAGCGGGTTGAGCGTGGCAATGCCGGCGCCCGTGCTGGGCACATCGGGCGATATCTTCATGTTGCCGACATCGTCGTACACCTGCCGTGGCGGCGTGTAGACCACCGTGGTCTTGGAGCCGCGCCCGGCATTGATGTCGCCCTGGGCCGACCAGGCCAAAATGCTGCCGCCGAAGGTGGTCATGACGCGGCTCTGGCCCAGCAGGATGCTGCCCAGCGAATAGAGCTGGATGTCGCCCTCGCCACGCGTGATGAGACCCGCGGTGGAAGGCGGCGCGGCGCCTTCCACGCCATAGGTCTGCGCGCCACCCGGCGTGAGCACCTGAATGCCACCGCCAAGATTGGTATGGATGCCCGATCCGCCGTAGATCAGCAAGTCGCCTTGATAGCTGCCCCCATTGCCCTTGGCATCCTTGCCCGGAAACAGCGCCGCGATGGCATTGCGCCCACGCAGATAGCTGCCGGTACGCGGGCCGTCCACGGCGTTGTACTCGCGGCCGCCTTCGCGCAGTTCGGTGAAGAAGACCTGGCGCGCGAAGATGCGCTGCTGCTCGGGTGCCAGGGCATTGAAGTACGCCAGTGCCTGCCCGGTCGTGCCCTCGAAGCCATACCGCTCGGACAGCCATGCGGCCAGTTCGGCACCGTAGGTCTTGGCAACCTTGCCGGATTGATCGGCCAACGGCGTGCCGGTCGCGGCCAGATTCGCAGGATCGAGATACTGGCTCAGAAGACCCGTGTAGCTGGCGCCATGCGGCCCAAGGCCTGCCTGCACCACGATGCCGGCGCCGGGACGGCCGTCGCCTGCGGCCACGGGTCCGATGCTCGTGAGGTTGGCCCGGTCGTTCTGGATGAAGTTGCGGCCGGCGGAAATTTCCAGGGTGCCGGGGCCGGCCACATCGAAGTTGGCATAGAGGATGTCGCGGCCCGCCTCGATGACGGAGACGTCGTTCTTGTGCGTATGAACGATCAGATCGCCGGAAACCGTTGCACTCGAAGCGTCGCTCGTGAAGTCGCCGATTTCGGGCAAGGTGTCGTTGACGCGCGTACCCGAATAGACGATGTCTCGCCCGGCCTTCACGGCAATCGGCCCGGCGGCCACGTAGTCGACCTCGTTGGCACGAACGCCGGAAGCGGTGAACTTCACCACGGAGCCCGTTCGCAGGCCGACGATGTCGCCGTTGGCCGCGTAGAAGCGCGACGGGCCGGACGCGCTCTCGGACACGCCCACCCGGTCGCTCACGCTGTTCGCACCAAAGGCCATCAGAGGAAAGCGCCCGATATCCACCAGAGGGCCGCTGGCACTGACATTGCTGACCAGGCGGGCACTCGCCGCGTCGAATCCGGCGAAGGCCGGCTGCAGGACCGTCGCCATGACCGATGCATCCGCACCGGACGAACTGATGGCATAACCGCCGCCGTAGAGCGAATCGCCTGCAAGCAGTTCGATGCGACGACCGCCCAGCGGCGCGAGCAGCAGGCCGCCGGTATTCCACTGGTTCGCGCTGCCGGAAGCGTTGAGGTATGCGGCCGACTGGCCGTAGTAGATGCTGCCCGTGTTCGCGACGGCGCTGACATTGCCGGGCAGCAGGAACCAGCCTCCGTTGCTGGTGTAGTCCCAGTCGGCCACCAAGGGGTTGGCGATGCTTTCGCTGGCGCGGGTATCGAAGGCCAGATTGCCGCCGGCTGCCGACAGATTGACGGCCGTCTTGTCCGTCCAGAGGCTGAACCAGCTCTGCCCCATCTGTCCGTTGCCCGCGGTGGACGTGAATGCCGTCGTGTTGGGCGTGCCTACCAGACCCGGATCGCCCGTGCCTCCCAGCACCAGGTCGCCGCGGCTGGCGATGGTGGTGCCGGCGTCGCCGCCCATCAGCATCAGACCTCCGGTGGCCCGGGAGATGCTCGACGTATAGGGGTTCGATGCCCGAACCTCCTTGCCGTCCTGCGCCGCGCCGTAGAACAGCTCCATCGTTCCGATCTGGCCCGCGCTCATGGCGATTTCGCCACGCAGGTTGACGAGGCCGCCATACAGCTCTTGCGTCTGCGGAACGTCGCGACCGTTGGTTGTCAGACGGCCCGCCATGCTGCTGTTCCAGCCGCCCCCGATGCGCACGTCCAGGTCGCCGCCCCCCGTCAGGGCGAGGCCGCCATCCGAGAGAACCCGGCCGGTACCGCCAACGGCCAGCACCACCCCCTGGCTGCGCGCCGATTTGCTGCTCGGGCCGTTGATAGCCACGAGGTCCGTCGAGCGCGTGGTGATGACACCCGCATCGCCTCCGACACGGATGGTGGCGTCGCCCCCGCCCAGCGTGCCTATCCCGGTAAAGCCGGCGACAGTTGGCCAGTACAGCGGGTTCCCGGCGCCGTCCTTGCGCTCCTTGTAGGCATAGGTGCCGAAGTTGATCCACCACGCGGTGGGCACATCGTCCACGCCCGCGGTCTTGCCCGTCCCCTGCCGCCACAGCCAGTTGCCGACGCTGGAGCTGGCCCAGGGCAACTCCCCGCTGGCACTCCACGAATCGCCGGTGAGATTCCCGCCGACATCCACCCACAGGTTGCCGCCACGGTCCGGATACCATGCCTTGTACAAGCTGTCTGATCCCCTGACCAACTTCTCGTAGTCGGCCGCAGCGTCGCCGGCAACGGACCCCAGCACGGAGTTGCCCGCCAGCAGGCCGCGCGCCTGGTTGTAGCTGGCATCGAGCGCGGCATTGCCGAGGCTGGTCGGTGTCCCGGCCGTGTACACGCCATAAGGCGACAGCATCGAGAAGTTGCGGCCCGCCGAGATGTCCAGATCGCCCGTGCCGGTGCGCAGCACGCTGAAGATGGGCGCCTTGACGGTGTAGGTGAGCGGCAGATTGATCGTGGCGCCGTTGCCGGCCGGGAGCTCCCAGAAATTGCCTGGAAGACCGAAGTCGTCCCAGGAGAAGGCCTGGTAGAGGGTGATGATCTGAGGCTCGGTCTTGCCCACCAGTTCGCTCTTGGTGTTCATGCCGGGCGGAAGGCCACCGGCCACATTCACCACGGCGTCCACCCCCTGCGGCGTGAGCCCCAACAGGATGTTGCCGTTCGAGGGACTCCAGAAATCGGAGGGAAGACCGAAGTCGTCCCACGAGAAAGCCAGATAGAGGGCGATGATCTGGGCCTCCGTCTTGCCCACCAGTTCGCTCTTGCTATTGATGCCGCCGGGAAGGCCGCCGGCTGCAGCCACCACGGCATCCACGCCGTGCGAATTCAGGCCGATCAGGGTGCCGCCGCCCGCTTTCTGAACGGTGTAGTGGGCATCGGCCAGAACAATGTCGCCGGTGCGCAGGGCATTGCGCGTTCGCGCATCGGCTGCGCCGAGATCCGCTCCCGCTACCAGCCGCATGCTCCACGACTGCGAACCCTCCGGCAGCATCTGCGCCACCGCCCAGTTCTGCGCCTGGCGCCCCGTCGAATCCGCCGGCCGCAAGTTGACCGACTTGGCATCGTCGGTCAGCGCGATGTGGGTGCCGGAGGCAATCAACGCGCCCACCGGCAGCGTGAGCGCACCGGACTGCACCATGGCCACCGGCAGCGCCGCGCCCTTGGGCCAGGTCAGGCGCGCCAGTGTCACCGCCACAGGCAAGCGCGCACCGGCCAGCAGTTGTGCCCCGGTCGGCAGCAGGAGGCCATTGGCCCCCACCACGGTACCCGCCGCCAGCAGTACGCTGCCGTCGGCCGCGCGCACGTCCGCCGCCAGCACCGTGCCGGCGGGCAGCGTCAGCGCGCTGTCCAGCGTGACGGCGCCCGGCAGCACGGTGCCGGCCGGGAGCGTGACGTTCTTCGCCGTGATGGCGTAGTTCAGCGTCTTGCCCGCCGGGTAGGTGGTGCCCTCGGCCAGGGTGACGCCGGCCACCGGCACCACCACATCGCCGCCGAAGGCCTGCACGCCGGAGGTCAGGATCCAGCCGCCGTCGTCCGGCGTCGCTGGCGGCGGCGCGAAGCCGTCGTTGATGCTGCCGTAGATGGACAGGTCGCCCCCCGCACGCAGGGTCAGCATGCCCACCTCGCCGGAGCCGTAGACACCGGTTTTGGACGTGTTCGGATTCAGGCTGGCGTAGCGGTAGCCTGACAGGTCCAGGTCGCCTTGCACAACCAGGTCGCCGTCGGGCGTGGCACTGGCGATCTCGACCGCGGGCCGCAGGTGGAAGGCATCGCGGTACGCGGCATTGTTCAGGCCTGCCAGCTTGGTGCCGAGCAGGTTGCCGTTGACGAGCGCCCCGTCGATGAATCTCGTGGCCTCGTCGTGCTTGGCATTCAGGTACGCCTGGTCGATGACCTGATACGGGCGGTCGCTGGCCGCCGCATCGCTGCCATAGGGCGCGTCGCTGTACCGCTGTCGCCCGTACACGGCGATCGACCTGGCGCCCTGGATGTTCACCGTGCCGCGGGCATCGATGGCGATGTCGCCGTAGGTGGCCGCGTCGGCATCGAGCACACCGCCGCCGCTGCCCAGCCGGGCCGCATAGAGATCCAGCGTGCCGCGGTTTCGGCCGTCGCCGCCGGCCGACCCGGTGCCGTGGCGCAGGTCGATGCGCACGCCATCGGCCAGCGTCAAGGTGCCGGTGCCGGCATCCAGTTCCACCATGGCCCGGTTGGGGCTGTCGATGATCTTGCCGCGGCTGTCCACGCGCAGCACCGTGCCGTGCGCGTCGAGCACCGCGTTGTTCGCCAGGGTCAGGCCGTTGGCGGCCGCAAGGCGGATGCTTCCGACCTGTTCGCCGCTGGCGTCGATGGTGCCGGCCACGTCCAGGTGGCCCTTGTCCAGCGAGACGTTGATCTCGCGGGCCTTGAGCTCATTGCCGATGCGCAGGTCGCCCTGCTTGAACTGGAAGCTGCGCTCGCCCAGGAAGCCGCCCTCGTTGAGCCGGGTGTTGAAGGCCGCGAACTGATCGGTCAGCGTGCCGCCGCTGCCCAGGTACTGGGCCCGGATGTTCACGCCGCCCGCGCGGTAAGGCACCAGCGTGCCGCCGGCATCGTAGTGGCCGCTGGCGCTGCCTCGCAGCGTGCCCTGCAGGTCCACGCGGCCCGCGCCATCTGCCAACGCAATGGCGCTCAGCAGGCCCGCGTTGTTGTTGCTGGCGGAGATGTCGATGGTCGAACCCGCCGCCTGGGCGATGTTGCCCGATGTGCTGCGCAGCGTGACGTCGCCGCCCCACGAATAGCGGCTGACATCGTGCATCACGACCTCGCGGCCGGCCAGATCCAGCCAGGCCGCATCGCCCAAAGTGATGTCTCCATCGGCGGTGACAGTGAGCTTGCCGCTGGGCAATGCCACCGTGGTGTCGACCCGCACGGTGCTGCCGGTCAGGTTCAGTTCGGCGCCCGTCTGCACGCCGGCCGCCAGGCTTGTGGCGCCGGCATTTGCCGCGCCGCCTGCCGGCGCCAGCACCTGCAGCGTGCCGCCGGCCGTGATGCTGTTGACCGAGCCGCCCGCCCCCGTGACCAGCGGCGCCGTCAGCACCAGATTGCCGCCCTGGTAGCGCAGGCCATCCGCGTCGGCCAGCTGCGACTGATAGACCGACAGAGCCCCCTTGTGATTGGCGGTGATGCGCTCTTTGGCGGACAACTGCACATCGGCAAAGCCGAGGATGGTGCGGCCGAAGTTGTCGATGCCGGTGGGCTGCGCGGTGGCGTCGTAGCCGAACTCGATCACGTCGGCATTGACCATCAGCTTGCCGGCGCCGGTGCCGCGCCCACCGATGATGGGTGCCGGTGCATCGTTGCCCAGCCCCGCCCAGGTGAGCTTGCCAGTGGTGATGGTGGCGACATCGCCCGCCGCCCCCTGGCCATAGATGGCCGGGGTGGACAGCACCAGGTTGTCCAGCGACGACCTGCCGGTGGCGGCATTGGTGGTGTCCAGGCTGACGTTGCCGAAGAAGTTGACCGACTCGGCGGCCGTGAGCACCAGCCGTTCCAGTGCAGGCGCGCCGTAGGCGGTGTCGCCGCGCAGCAGGCGGTCGAGCACGGTCTGGTTCAGGGTCAGACCACGGGTCAGCGCGCCGCGCTCCGCCGCAGCGGCCAGGTCTTCGTTGCTGCCGGCATTGACCGCGCCCACCGCCAGCACGAGATTGCGGGTGCCATAGCGCACGCTGTCGCTCAGCTCGAAATCGCGCCGCGTGGCGGCCAGCAGCGTGCCTTCGGAATACAGCTCGGTCGTGCCCGTGCAGGTGATGCCGCAAGCGCCGATGGCGATGGAGCCCGCCCCTTGCATCGGCGACTGATCTGCCTGGGGCGGCAGCATGTTCAGCCATCCGTTGGATGCCGCCATCACGGCAACCGGACCGGGCCGATAGATATAGCCGTTGGTCGAATCGAAGGGCACCCTGCCCGTCCCGATGGTGTTGATGCCCGCACCGGTCTCGACGGTGATGCCGCCGTCGGGGTTGCCTGCAATCAGGAACACTTCGGGCGCCTTCAGGATGGCACCTTCGCGCAGGACGATCCTGCCCGTCTGCCCCGCGATATCGACGTAGTTGCTGAGGTTTGCACCATTGGCCTGCGCGCCATAGGTCGACGACAGGCTGCCTCCCACAATCATCCGGGCGGCCCCGATGGCATTGAGATCCCTGGCATGAAGCGACAGACCGTTGAAGTCCGCTGTCGGCGATGCGCCGCTGCCCAGTAATTCGATCGCGCCCTCCCCGACGCTGGCGCTGCTGGTCATGATGCTGGCCGTGCCGCCGTAGCCATTCTTGCCAGGGGTGAAGTCGGCCATCCCGTTGAAGCTGAAGGAGCTCTCGGCCGACGAGGGCAAGAGGAAGATCAGATTCTTGGCGTCGGCAGGGAGCATGGCGCGGACGGTGCCGGCCAGCGCCGCCTGCTGAAGCACGAAGTCCGAGTAGCCGGTTTCGTTGTACTGGGAATAGCTGCGCAGCACGCTCGCCGGCGTGACGATGAGCTGGCTCGACAGGCTGTCGGCCATGCCGGTATTGGCGGTACCCAGCGTGCCCGCCGTGGTGTAGGAGCCGTTGCGCATCGCAAGCGCGCGGCTGGAAGCCAGCCCCGTTGCGGCCCCGTTGATCTCGACGCGGAATGCGCCCGGCAGCAACGCGTAGTTGGAGGGCAGCAAGGTGTAGGTGCCTGCGGCCAGACCCGGGATGTCGTTCGCGCCGATGGTGATCTGCTGGCCGATCCGGGGATCGACGGCTCCGCCGCCATCGGCAGGGGCATACGCCGAGGCATAGCCCGGCACGATGGCGTAGACCGGATTGCTTCCCAGCCCCGGGAGCGTGAAGCCTTTGCGACCGACCTGCATCAACGGGTACATCCGCGCATCGGTGGAGCCGCCACGACCGGAGACGAAGCCGGCGCCGCGCAGCTCACCACCACCCGACAGGTCCAGCACCGCGTGGTCTTCCACCGCGGTGTTTCGGGCGGATATCGAGATCGTCCCGGCACCATCCACACCGCGCAGCGATACGGGCGTGCCGCGATAGGTGTAGTTCACGCCATCGGAGGTGCCACCGTAAGGCATCGTCAGGCCGTCGGCGCTGACGGAGGTCAGGCTGCCCGAGGCCACCCTCACCGAAGTGGTTTCGCCGACCGCCACACCGGTGAGGTCCGTGCCCAGCGCGATCGAACCCAGTGGTGCGCGCAGCACACCGTTCTGCTCGATGTGGGCCGCGCCGAGGATGAGACCGCCGAACACCGAGTAAGGCAGTGCGGGTTCCGCAGCGTGCGCGTCGTAGCGCTCGATGACCAGACGGCCGTCCGGACGGTAGGTGTTGCTGTCGGCCCGGCCCGCCAGCACGCGTGCCGAAGTACCCGTGGCCGGATACACCTGCGCTGCGCGCAGCAGGACGTCGCCCGTGGTGCTGAGCTCGGCACCGAAGGAAGCGCCCTGCAGCATGGGCGCGCCTCGCACGAAGCGAAGATCGCCTTCGCTGGCCAGCTCGAGCTGGCCGAAACCGGCCCGCTCCACCAGCGAAGTGCCCACGGTGTCGTTCAGGCCCAGCGTCACTGCCCCCTTCACGTCGATGAGCTTGCCCTGCGCTGTCAACACCGCGGTGGAGTCCAGGGTGCTCACGCCGCCCTGGTAGGAAGGGCGCACATAGTCGTCTTTCCGCGCCGCGTTGTCGGCGATGCCGGCCAGCAGCACGTAGGGGGCGGACAGCGACACATGGATACTGGGATCGATGCCGCTCGATACGGCCAGTGCACCCGAATAGATGCGCAGTTCCTTGTCCATGGCGAGATTCAGGTCGCCGCCGAAACTCACCAGGCCGTTGCTGTACAGGGTCAGCGAAGAAAAGCCGCCGCCCTGCACCTGGTTCGCGGCCAATGCGGCTCGACCGTGCTTGAGTCCTGCCGCATCGGACGCGCCCGATGTGCGCTGCTGGACGAGCGTCAGTTCGCGCGCTGCCAGCACCGCATCGTCCACGGTGGCGCCCGACGTCTTGTAGTTGGGCGCTTCCAGTGCCACCGCGAGGCTGCCGCCTGCGGCGCCCGCCCCGCCTGCATGGGCTCGCAGGCTGCCATCCAGATAAAGGCCGCTGGCCGAGGCAATCTGGATGCTGCCGCCATTGCTGGCGACGGTCTTCGTGCCCGTGCCGTCGACATTCAACTGCGCAGACCCGCCCGAAGCATCCAGCAGTGCGCCTTCCCGAATCACCACGAAAGCATCCGAGGCGATGGCACGGCTTCCGGACTCCTGCATGGTGCCGCCGACGACGATGCTTCCCCCGTCGGTCAGTACGCCATAGGGACGGCCTCGCGCGTCCGATGCGACGGCAGATGCCGCCGAGGCATCGAGCACGGCATGTTCGCCCAGCAGGATGGTGCGCGTGTTGGCTGAGCCGTCGGCCAAGCTGCCACCTTCGGCCAATGTCTGGTCGACCACACTGCTCTGGGGTCCCAGCAGGCTGATGCGCCCGCCTTTGGCCTGCAGCAGACCGTTGACCATCAGATTGCCCCGGCTGGACAGGGCAATGGACTGGCCGGGGTCCACGCGCACGCTGGCCCCTTCGCCCATATACAGGTTGCCGCTGTCGCCCACACTGCCCTGCTCGTTCGCGACCCCTCCCGCCAGCGACAGCCCCGCCCCGCGACGCTGGTTCAGCGTGCGGGTTGCGGGATTTTCCTGATACAGCTCGGGCAGCCAGGGCTGGAGCAGATCCTTGATGCCGACGCCCGCCGACAGCACGGACGCATCTGCCTGGAGCACCGGCATCTTCACGTCCAGGGAGACGCCGTCGGGCACCACCAAGCCGTTGTGGGCTCGCACGTTGTACTGTGAGAAACCACTCTGGAACAACCCGGTCGACAGCGCCGTCGTCTTCGCCACCTCGGCAGGTCGCAGCAACTGCGTACCGGCTGCCAGGCGCGTTCCGGACGACACCGTGAAATCGGCGGGTGCGATCTCTCCGGTGGAGACGATGGCGGTCATGGGCGTCTTCAGCTGAATCCCGTTGGGAAAGACACGCGGGTCCACCACATATCCCGCAAAGTAAAGGCCTGATGAACCAGAGAATCGGACAGTGGTTCCAGCCGGAATGACAATGCTTCCAGGCGGTGTGAAGCTGGATAGACGCCACACTTGTCCATCCTGGCTTACCACGTTATTGATCGAGAAAGGGCTTGAGCCGGGCGGTGGCAGCGGCACCACCCAATCGGCCCCCAGCGTGTACCAAACGTCGGTTGCGGGCGTTCCACCGGGCAGCCTTTGTCCAGGCGAAGCAGTGAGTGTTTGGTATGAGTAATCGACGGGCAATACCTCCCCCGCCCTGACCTGATAGTCCTTCAGCAGAATCAAATCCGCCAGGGCCGATTCACCAGCCCCCAGGACTCCATCCGTCTGCACCACCTTCCCACCGATGGAGATGGCACTCGCCGACTCGATCTCGAGCGTGCCGCCGCCCTTGACGCCATAGCCCCGGATATCGCCATCCAGCGTCAGTACCGCCGTGGCATTGCCTCCACCTGCACTCACAAGGCCCGAGCCCAGTTGCACGGAACCGCCCGTGCCGCCGGTAATGCTTCCGTCGGCCCGCACCGCCGCGCCCGAGGACACGTCGATCAGCGAACCGCGTGCCAGCGTCACGCTCTCCGTCGAACGGATACTGACCGTGCCGCCGTCGATGTACGCGAGGCCGCCCGGCTCGCTGCCTTGCTGCCGCAGATCGATCGCCCGACCGGTGGCATCGAGAGTGACGCCTTCGTGCACCCAGACACCGCCTTCGGTGCCGTCCGGAATACCGATGCGGACATCCCCGACAGGATTGCCCGTGCTGGCTTGAGGCTGCCTGAGCACATTGCCAAGGCGAATGGTGCCGCTGTGCGCGGTCAGGCCGGCAGTCAGGTCCACCACTGGTGCAAACAGCACGATCTCGCCGCCGTCGGCAACCTGCAACACGTTGCGGCCCCCGATGTCCTTCCTGGCCGCAATGCGCACGGCCCCAAGACCGGAGGCGCTCAGGCTCCCAGCATCCAGCACCAGGGTGCCCTGGCGCTCGGTCGACACCGCATCGGACAGCTGCAGGCCATCGGCAATGCTCTGCGTGATCTCGCCCAGCGTCACGCTGTCGATCAGGGGCGTCAGGCTGTAGCGCAGCAGGCGGGTGTTCGCGTCGTAGACGGGACGGTACTGGCCGATGACGAGCTGGCCATTGCGCGGCGCTGCATTCTGCGATTGGTAGTAACCGTCAAGGTCCGCCCGTGCGGCCTGGGTTTGCTGCGGCCCCTGGTAGGTGTCGCCAACGATCGCGCCCTCGAGCACCGCGCTGGTGGTGGCCACCACCAGCTTGCCCGCATCGCGGCCTACCGTGTAGCCGTTTTCCAGCCGGCTCTGCGGTCCGATCAGCGGGTTGTAGAAGTACCCCGTGGTGTTCTTGCCCCAACGCGCGTGCAGGTCTTCGAAGCCCCGGTACAGCCCCGTGTACATCAGGTCACCCGGCGCCCTGGACACTTCGTGCAGTTGCCCGTCGCTGCCTTTGAGCCAACTCTGCCGGATGATGCCGGTGGCCACGTCCAGCGTGCCGCCCGACAGGTTGATGCTGGAGCCGGAACGGGTCACCAGATCGCCGCCCGACACCGTGACGGTGCCGCCCTGGGCCATCCACTCGCCCACCGTGTGGCCGCTGGTCGCCAGATAGCCGCTGACTTCCAGCAGGCCGCCTTCCGTGTACCAGCGGTCCGTGGCGTAGCCGTTGGTGCCGGCCGGCACCAGGACCAGCCTGCGCCGGTCCACCCACAGGTTCAGGCTGTTGAGATTCTTGGTGTCGCGATTGATCGGTGCATCGCGCTGTTCGTTGCCCTGCGTGTCGATCAGGACGTTGTTGCTCTCCATCGACACCTTGACGCCCACGGCGCCCGAGACGTCCAGTTGGGCGCCAGGCGCAATGAGCGTGCGCCTCGGCGCGGACACCGCAATCTCGCCACCGGTGGCCAGGGTCATCGAGGCACCCTGGAATTCCACGGTGCTGCCGCTGACGATCTCGATGCGCGAGAGGTCGCGGCGATCCACGATGGCGCTGAGGTTGTCGAACACGCCGGTGACGTTGTTGCCGGCGGCGCTGCCGAGGCCCTGGAGCGCGGCATCGCGCTGGCTGTCCAGCGCCGTGGCACTGCCGGCTTCGAGCAGCACGGCCGTGGTGCCGCCCTGGGCCAGGGTGACCGTGCCGCTGTCGTCGCTGGCTCGGTTGGAAAGATGGATGGTGCCGCGCTTGGCTGTCGAGGTGGTGGCAACGACCACGCCCGCCTGGGTTACCGCATGGCCGGTCAGGGTGATATCGCCGGTGGGGGCCATGATCAGGCCGGTGTTGACGACGGTGCCCGAGGCGCTGCCTGCATTGCGCGAGGCCGAGACCTCATTGCCTGCGGTGGTCGAACCCAGGTTGGCCTCCGTCCCCACGCCCTTGCGGATGGTGAAGTTGTCGCCGGCGGCCAGCACGGTCTGGCCCGAGGGGGTGCTGATCTGCCCGGCGTTGCGCACTTCGCCGCCCAGCAGCAGCACGTAGCCTCCACCCTGGGTGACCGATCCGGGCGCATGGGTGGCGATCTGCGCGCCAGCCTTCACCTCGACCTTGCCGAGCGCATCGGTGAAGCTCGGCGTCGTGTCGTTGGCGTAGATGCCGCGGTTGCGGAATTGATCGTCCGTGATCGTGGCCGCGGCGGCCACGAGGTTGCGCGTGTTGACCTGGCTGGCGCCCGAGAACACCACGCCGTTGCGGTTGGCGATGAGCACCGTGCCGTCGGCCTTGATCTGCCCCTGGATCTGCGAGGGGCGTGCGCCAGGATCGTTCACGCGGTTGAGCACCGCCCAGTCGGCCTGCTGCTTGAAATCGACTGTGGTGTTGCGCCCCACGTTGAAGGTCTCCCAGTTCAGGATGGCCTTGTCGCCGGTCTGCTGGATGGAAACGTTCGTGCGGCCATCGGCCTGCGACTGCACAGGCCTGTTGGCGTTGTGCCAGCCGGCAGTGAGACTGTTCGTGTCGATCTTCAGGCCGCCGTCGGCCATGCCATCCGGAACCGACGGGTCGTTCGCTGCGGCCCGGCGCGCCGCGGCCTGGGCCGCCTGCTGCACCGCAATGGCCTGGGCTGCGACGTTGAGGTTATTGATGGAGCGCTGCAGTTGCTCGTTGGCACGCTGCTGTTGGGCTTGCGGACTGGTCAGCGTCGAGGCGGGTGTGCCGTTGGGCAGCATGCCCGTCGCGCTCGCGGTGCTCTGGATCGCGCCCTTGTTGGCATACCAGGCCGGACTGAAGGCGCGCTGCGCATGCGCATGGCCGAGCACCCCGCCGGTGGCCACCATCACGGCAATGGCGCGCGCCAGCGGCGCCAGCCGGAACACGGCATGCTTCGTGTTTGTTGGTCGGTTCGTTTCGATGCGCCCGCGTGTGCTCATTGGAGTTCCTGCCGAAATAGGTGTCGAAGTCGAACCCCGCCGCACACATGTTTGCGTGTGCCCGATCCGGAATGCTCAGCCCTCCAAAGGCGTGTGCGGGTCACGATCGACGACTGTTTTTTTTAGACGTATGCCAGTCGGCGGACCCGCAGTAAAAAAGTACAAATACTTTCCCCGTCTTCGCCCCGCGTGGCTTCGGGGAAACATGCGCAGCAAGATCGGCACGATGCCTGCAAGCGCGGTCGCATCGTCATGCCACGGTCACATCGGCAGACCTCTGTCTGCACCGAAAGCAGATCAGCTCAGGACGAGCACGCCCGCGGGAAATGTTCGCGCACCAAGATCGAAGCTGTACTGGATCTGCAGCAGCGCGGTCTCGATCTCCGCGATCTTGATGCGCGCAGTGACGGTCTTGGTGCGCTGCGCGTCCCCGACCAACACCACGCGCCCCGGGCGGTAACGGTTGATCTCTCCCACGACGACGGGCAGCGGCGTCTGCTTGAACACCAGTTCGCCCTGGCGCCAGGACGAGACGCTGTCCGGATCGACGGCCGCGATATCGCTGATGGCCCGGCCGTCGTACACGGCAAGCTGCCGCGCCTGCAGCAGGCGCTTCCCCGCCGGGTGCTCGATGCTCACCCTGCCGCGCAGGCAGGTGACGCAAATGCGTTCATCGACATACCGGACTTCGAAATCCGCCGCTTCGGCAACGACCCGCCCCAAGCCCGCCACCACACGGAAAGGCTGCGCATCTTCGCGGACCTGCAGCGCCGCTTCGCCCTCCAGCAGCTCCACACCGACCATCCGTCCCTGGTCGCTGACCCGGCGCAGGCTGGTACGGGTGTTCATTGCCACGGTCACGCGGTCGTCCAGCGAGACCTCGCGCTGCTCGCCCACGGCTGTGCGGTAGTCGGCCCCCCACTGCCCGGCATCGGGCCAGAACCCCAACGGCGAATAGGCAGCGACACCTGCAACCGCCGCCCCGCTGACCGCAACACCCAGAAAGGCGCGCCGGCCGACGCGAGGTTGATGCAGGGTCTTGCGGTGATAGCGCGCCGCGTCTGCATGGGTGGCAAGCACGCTGCCGCTGACGGACTCCAGCAATCGCCATTGACGCGTTGCCTCCTGGAACGCCGCCAGATGGGCCGCATTGGCATCGCGCCAGCGCTTGAATGCCTGCGCCTCCCACGCGCTGACCTGGCCGGACGTGAGCTTGCGCACCCACGCCTGTGCATCCTTGAGCACATCGGGCAGGTTGTTGCAGTCATCGGGTTGGGTCATCGGCTCGCTCTCAAGATTCTTTGCAAAAGTCTCGCGATGCCTACTAGACGGATATCGACCCGCAAACCCGCTGAAAAATTTCGCGCATCCGTCATGAAAGCCTGCTATCGGTGCAACAGACGGGCAGCGCAGTATTCCTGAGCGGCCTTGAGTTCGCTTTCCACGGTGCGCAGCGACACCCCCAGGCGCTTGGCGACATCGCGCTGCGGCCAATGCTCCCACCGCACAAGAATCAGGATTTCGCGGCGGCGCGCCGGCATCTCGCTGACCACGGCCTTGAGAGCCTCCAGCTCCGAGCGGGATTCGACGATCTGCGCCGGGCCCGGCGCGGGGTCCGCAATGACGTCCATCAACTCTTGCACATCCTCGGCCGCCAGCATCCGGCTCTGGCTGCGCCGCACATCGATTGCGATGTTGACCCCCATGCGGACCAGGTAGGCCTGAGGATTGGCAACCGGTCCGGCAATGCGGCTGTCCCTCTGCAAGCGCAGCCAGATTTCGTGCAGGGTGTCGCCCGCCAACTCGGAACTGCCCAGATGGATGGAGAGGCTGTGCTTGATCTGCGCGTAGCGCTGGGTCAGGACGCTGCGCAGCATGGGCAAGACGTCGTCGATCATGGTGCTGCCCCGCTCTTCCCGCAGGCTCGCCCCGCAAGCCTGTCCCTCGGCAGGATGATCAGCATCAGCGGCTGCCTGAGATCCATGGGCGGCGACTGATCCAGCGCCAGCCCGTTCAACGCAGCAAGCATGGCCCGGTCGCGCCCCGCGTCGCCGGTTGAACCGAGCAGGCGTGCATCCGTCAGGCGACCGGCCGGGTCGATGTTCAGCCGAATCGATGCACGGTAGTTTCCGGGCTCCGTGCGCGGATCGGCGCACAACGCCTCCCAGACGCGGGCCTGCACCAGTCCGTCGTAGCGTCGGTCCAGGCCGGGCTCTGCAATGGCAGCCGCGGTTGCGTCCGATAGCTGCCTGAGCACGAAGGTGCCTTTCAATTGACCACCGCGGCCATCAGCCATCAAGCCGGTTCCCGTGAGAAGCGTTGCCAAGGCGGCCTGCGGAACGTATCGGCCCTTGACCGGTGCCGACATGCGCCCCTCCACCAATGCGTCGCTGAACAGAACAGTCTGGTCCGCAAGAACCGCGTAGCGCTCCAGCGCCGAAGCCAGCGGCTGGCCGGGGATGTCGAAGTCGAGAAGCTCCTGCTGGACCGAAGCTGCGGCAGGCGCTGGATCGCTCGTCGTCGCCAGTGCGGGTTCCAGCGCCATCCACAGTACGTACGCACAAACCGCTGCACGACCTATTACGTCGCGCGCAACAGTACGAACCACTGCACGCCCCCCCGCCCACCGTCAAGATGCCGGGTACGCAACAAAGACGTAGAGGATCGCGTCATCTCGGCAGCAGGCACCCTGTTTAAAAAGAAATCATCCATGCGCGAAGTTGCATGTATGTGACAACAGTCAACTGTTTTCTGCGGAAACATGCATCCGCATTCGTCTAGGAGAACAGCCGATCGCAGCGTGAAGGCTGCGACCACAGACCAACATCCTCATGAAGCATCCGATGAACATGCCGAGCGTCTTGCATTGGCGCGCGCCCTGGTGGGCGTGCCTGATGGCTTCGTGGTTCCTCGGAACAGCGATGGCACCCAGCTTCTGGTTCATCGGGGCCCTGCTCGCGATCGATCCACGCAGCGATCACCCCGCATTCTGGCCATCGCTGATGGTCGGCGTCGCGCTTGTCAATGCTGCAACCATCTTGCGCATCAATCAACGCCAACACCGCGAGGCATACATCAGCCGCGAGACCTTGGCGCGACACTTCCAGCGCATGAGTCAGCGCCTCGGTGCCGTGATCTTTCTGGTCATCGGCTGGGGCAGTGGCTTCCTGCCGGACATCACCTTGCCGACCACGCACGGGCACCTCTCTCTGGTTGCGGCCGCGACTGCGGTGAGCTGGAACGTGCTGCTGGCGTGGCTCTTCAGCCTCGGCTCCTTCACCCATATCGGCGCAATGCACGCCCGGCTTGGGTTTGCGTACAGGGGACGCTTCCTGCAGGCATAGATGGAACGTCAACGCGATTGCACTTCGGCGGGCGAGCCCTCTCACTCGGCCACGATCTGCTCGTCATGTTCTCGCTGGACGCGTGCGGAGGGGTCGCCCTTTGCCAGACCCAGAACGTCGAGGTGGTGGGCTCGCAAGGCATGCAGCAAACCGCGGTTGACGTTGAATTCCTCGGTGTCTGCATTCAGCAATGCCCCGTTGCTCAGGCAGCGGTACACGATGTCGACCACATGGGGATGGGCGCTGGCCATGTTGATGTCCTGAACGAACGCACGCAACTCGGGCAACGGCTCGGAGCGAAGCAGATAGCCGACGAACCAGCGCCACAGCATGTTGTAGCCCAGCCCCTCGCGCACCCGCTTGGGGTTTGCCAACGAATAGACGATCTGCAGCAGCCAGGCACGCGTGATCATCCGTGCATCCATGCCGCTCTCGCACTGCATCGAGAGTTCGTTCATGAAGAGGCCTTCGTAGGCTAGGATGCTGTCGATGGCCTCCCTCAACGCCACCAGCGCGTGGTTCTCGGGCACGAAGGACTTCAGATAGTCGACCTCCATCCACAACGGATGCGACACGATCCACACCCACGGTACGCCATACCGGTCGATGGGCACCGGCTTTGTCCTGGCGATTTCGACATGCTTGGACAGCTCCTTGTCCAGGGTCTGCATCGATACGCTCTTGACCAAGTCGAATGATGAGACGCTTGAGCTCAACTTCTTTTTCTTCATCCAGATTCCTCCATCCAACCTGCATGTGGAAGCCCCAGGCAGCGATGGGCGCTTTCCGACCATGGTTCGGGACTGATCTTTCTAGACGAGTGTCATCCGGCAAACCCGCAGGAAAAAAGACATGAATGTTTCTCGCCCCCCAGGCGCACGAGATCAGGGCACCCGGACGATGCCTGGAGGACCGTAGTCGGGTCTCAAGGGAGACGCGATGCGAGTCGCAATGCCGGCGCGCTCGATCGTCACCGCATCGGGCTCGATGGACGCGAGGGTGACGTCGCGCATCAGGGTCTCTCCGGCCATGAAGGCCTTGGGCGGTGCGCCGTTGATCGCCAGCACCGCCACCGCACGATCGGCCCGACGCATGAGACCGACCACGACAACATTCAGGCGCAACTGCCCCGGCCCCAGCCAGGCGGCCACGGTCTGGGCCGCGGGATCGGTGGGCGCCGCAGCGGCAGCTTTCGTCTGCACCGGTGCTGGTCGAGGCTGGTGCAATCTGTTGGCCCAGAAGGTCGCGACAACAATGACCGCAGCCAAGCCAAGCACATGCACATGCACAGCGCTTGCCGGCGATATCGAAGCCGGCCATTTCCATGTCGGAGTCATCGTGCAATTCCTTCAATGTCCGTACGCTGCGGGGCACAGCACGCTGCGCTCCCGCGGGAACCGCAGTATTAGCAGAGACATGTTGGCAATTCATGTCAACGCCACATTCCGCGCTTAGTATTTTTGCGAGCCACTGCGGAAGGACTTCTGCCCTCCATGGAATGGCGACGCTTCCCTATGAACTCCCTTCGCCGCAATCTTGGCTTCTCGCTGATCGAAGTGATGATCGTGCTGGTCATCGTCGGCATCGCAACGGCCGCGATTTCCCTCAGCGCCGCGCCGGACCCGTCCGAGCCGCTGCGGCTCGACGCGCGCGAACTCGCCCTGCGGCTGACCACCGCGCAGCACGAAGCGCGCATCGATGGCCGCGTCATCGCCTGGGAAGCACGCGGCGACGGCTACCAGTTCGTGCGCGGCACATGGACGAACACACCCGGCAGCGTTGTCCCCATGGTCACGACCGGCGGCGAACTCGATCGCTTCGCGCAAGACGATGCATTGCGCCCCCGCAGGTGGCGGGCCGGCGTCGTGGAGGTCACGCCCGCAGCGCCTTTGCTGCTCACCTCCGAATGGATCGGTGCGCCCGTCTCTCTGGAGCTGCGCAGCGGCCCGCATGCGGTGGCCATCGTGCGCGATGCCACGGGCGGCTTCAGGGTGCAATGACGCATGCGCCCGCATCGGCTCTCGCATCAACGCCGCGGCCCACGTCGGCCATGGGGCTTCACGCTGATCGAGGTGCTGATCGCACTGGCCATCATCAGCATCGCCCTGGCCGCCTTCGTGCGCCTCACGAGCCAGACCGCCACCAACCTGGGCAAGGTCGAACAGAAGTCGCTTGCGATGCTCTCCGCACAGAACAGCCTGGCCGAGTTGCAGATCGATTCGCTGCCGTCCTCCGGGCTCCGGCAGGTCGCGTGCCCCCAGGCGGATCAGCCCTTCGTTTGCCGGGTGCAGATCGGCCCTTCGCAGGAAGGAATGCGCACGGTCGCGGTCGACGTCTACCTGGGCCGCGACAGCGACCAGCGCCTGGCGAACCTGCAGTCGCAGTTGCCCGAGAGGCGTCGATGAAGAGAACAGGCAGACGCAGACCCCTGCGCCCCCAATCGGGCTTCACCTTGATCGAAGTCATGATCGCCATCGTGATCATGGCCGTTTTGAGTTTGATCGCATGGCGGGGACTCGACAGCATGAGCCGCGCCAATACCCAACTGCAGGCGCGCACGGAAGAAACGGCACGGCTCATGCGCGCACTGCAGCAGATCGAGCGTGATCTGACATGGCGCACGACGACCGAGCTGCCGTCCGCGGCCATGGATGCGTTGCCTAAAGACGGGGCACCGCGCGACAGCCCGCCGCAGATACCGGTCTCACTGTTGCCGGTGGGCATGGACGCGCGCCGCCTGAACCAGACGCCGTTCCTCATCGAACTGGTGCGCGCGGCGCCCGCCGCGCCTGGAAGCTGGCAACGCGTGCAGTGGTGGCTACAGTCCGGCACGCTCTACCGCGCGGCCGGTCCGGCAGTTGCCGACTACCCGCTTCCGGCACCGCAATCTGCCGACCGTGTGGCCGTGCTGGAAGGCATTGATTCGTTCGACGTGCGTGCATGGGAACCCGAGCAGGGCTGGCGCCGACTGCCGGCAGCCGGCCTGGCGCGTGCACCGGCTTCAGGGCTGGAGATCACGCTGAGCACGCGCCGCAGCGCTGGGCCGGTGATGCAGTACCGAAGGGTCATTGCGCTGGAGTGACTTGGGCCATGTTGATCCGGGGGTCTTGCCGGCAACGCACCGGTTGGCAAGACAGCAATGGAACGCTAGAAATACAAAAGCCATGCAAGCGCAAAAGCACCTGCATGGCTCCAGGTCGGAAAGACGGGTCAAGCTCGCGCTGGCCCTCGACCCATCAAAGGCTTAGGGACGGCCGATGCCATTGCAGACGGACGCGTTGCCAATTTCCAGCGAGCTGCCCGCGGTCAGGAACGCATCCTTGATGGCGGTGTTCCATGCAGCGGGCAGCTTCACGAAGTTGTGGGCCGTGATGTAGCTGTCATAGGTGCCGTTGTTCAGGTTGTTCAGGAAGCCCTTGACCGCTCCGCCAGCCGTGCCCGTGCCAACGCCAGGGGCGTAGCACTGACCGATCAGCAGGTTGGTGGTGCCGTAGATCGGGTAGGCCGAGGCGGGGACCGAATAGGCCGGCACCCAGTTCAGCGGATTGTTGCGGGCCACACCGGCAGCCGGGGGCGCGGGCAGCGCGGCCTGGATGGATGCCACGGTCGGCTGCAAACCGTTGACTCTGGCAACAGCGCTGTTCGCGCCACTCACATATGTCGTATCTGGGCTCAAATAGCCGAAGCGATGAATTGATGCAACGGCAGCCACTACGCCACTGTCACTCGTAGTGGACATCCACACGTCGGGAATGCCGTCGCCGCTGGCGTCTTGACTGGTCGTCAAGGTCGGCAGCGCGGTGGCGACCATCGTCTTGAAGTTGTTGGAAATGGTGAACGACTTGCCGACGGGCAGGAACGAGCCGCAAGCTGCATTCAGGAAGCGCGACAGTATTTCGGTCGTGCCGCTGGCGTTGGAGCGGAAGACCACCTGGATCGCGGTCTTGCTGCCCACGGCGCCATCGTCCGCGGCCGTGCTCACCTGGTTCCAGGTGCGAGCGGCGGTGTCGAAAGAGAAGATGCGGCAGATTTCCTGGGTGGTGAGGTTCAGCGTGGCAATGCCGGGCTCGTTGTAGGGCAGTAGAACCGCAGCTACTACCGCCGGAACCTGAATCAATCGACCATAGTTGACCACGGTCGAGCTGGCGCCGTTGTTGTATGCGGCGTTATACGTGCTGAGTTCAGTCGACGACAGTGCGAAGTCGCTGCCGACGGCATGAACAGTTCCGGTCGTGCTGAAGAGCGCTGAGTTGTTGGTCAGAAAGGCCTTCTTGCCGTCCGCGTTGACGTAGTCCCAGGTTCCCGTGATGGGGCCGTTGGCGAAGATGTCTCCGTATATCCACAAGGGCAGCGTGCCGCTACCGAAAGTCACCGTCTGCGCCGATGCAGCGCCGGTTGCGGCCATCAGGCCGGCTGTGATGGATGCGAGAAGTAGTCCGTGTTTCATGGTCGTGATTTCTATGGTTGTTGCGCTCAGTGGCAAAAGCCAAGGAAGTCTCTGGCTTCCAGGTGCCTGCCGATTCGCTTACGTCATCGATACGTCGCTAAGGGTCGGCGGCAAGAACTCACAAGCCATGCAGGCGCGAAAGCACCTGCATGGCTTCTTCAAGTCGGACAGATGAGTCACGAGCGCGCTGGCCCGTGACACATCAGAGTCCTACAACAAGGCTTACGGACGGCCGATGCCGTTGCAGACGGACGTATTGCCGATTTCCAGCGAGCTGCCCGCGGTCAGGAAGGCGTCCTTGATGGCGGTGTTCCATGCAGCGGGCAGCTTCACGAAGTTGTGAGCCGTGATGTAGCTGTCATAGGTGCCATTGTTCAGGCTGTTCAGGAAGCCCTTGACCGCTCCACCAGGCGTACCAGCGCCAACGCCAGCGGCGTAGCACTGACCGATCAGCAGGTTGGTGGTGCCGTAGATCGGGTAGGCCGAGGCCGGGACCGAGTAGGCGGGCACCCAGTTCAGCGGGTTGTTGCGGGCCACACCGGCAGCCGGGGGCGCGGGCAGCGCTGCCTGGATGGATGCCGCGGTCGGCAGGAAGGTGTTGATCCGGGCGACGACGCTGTTCGAACCACCCGTGTAGGTCGAATCGGGGCTCAGATAGCCGAAGCGGTGATTGACGGCAACGGCCGTCGTGACACCGCCGCTGCCTGCAGCGGCGACCCACACATCGGGAATGCCGTCGGCGTTGGCGTCTTGAGCGGCCGTCAGGGTCGGCAGCGCGGTGGCAACCATCGTCTTGAAGTTGTTGGAAATGGTGAATGACTTGCCGGCGGGCAGGAACGAGCCGCAAGCTGCACTCAGGAAGCGTGACAGCAGTTCGGTCGTGCCGCTGTTGTCGGAGCGGAAGACCACCTGGATGGCGGTCGTGCTGCCCACGGCGCCGTCGTCCGCGGCCGTGCTCACCTGGTTCCAGGTGCGGGTAGCGGTGTCGAACGAGAAGATGCGGCAGACTTCCTGGGTGGTGAGGTTCAGCGTGGTGAGGCCGGTTTCCTTGTAGGGCAGCAGAACCGGGGTTGCAACTGCCGGCACCTGGACCAGACGGCCATAGTTGGCCACGGTCGAGCTGGCGCCGTTGTTGTAGGCGGCGTTGTACGTGCTGAGTTCGGTCGACGACAGTGCGGAGTCGCTGCCGACGATGTGAACGGTGCCGGTCGTGCTGAAGAGCGCCGAGTTGTTGGTCAGGAAGGCCGTCTTGCCGGTGCCGCTGCCCGTGCCGGCGTAGCTCCAGGTGCCCGTGATGGGGCCGTTGGTGAAGATGTCGGTGTACATCGGCTGGGGCAGCGTGGCGCCACCGGAAGTCACCGTCTGCGCCGATGCGGCACCTGCCGCGACCATCATGCCGGCCGCCACGATGGCGGAGAGTGCATTGAGTTTGAAGTTAACCGATTTCATCGAATTGCTCCTTAAGCAAACTGGAAAAGTTTGAAAACCCTAAAACAAATTGACTAGGTCTCTGAGCGCCTCACCCCAAAGGTTCTCCATAGCGCCCCGTCGCCCTTTGGGTCGACACATCGTCATTGCCCTGACGACGTATTGATTCTGGATATGGACGGTGACGTCGCTTTGAACAAGAACCCCCAGTGCGACCAAATATTCACCCGAGTTCTCAATCGCTTAAATGGAATTTGAATCGCCTGAAGATTCACACTTTTCCCGTGTGACGATGCACCGCAAAGATATTCGGAGCAAGAAATTTCTCGGCTCGAAGAGAAGGTCTTCAACGGCTGATCCTCCCGAACTCGCAGAAACCACTCGGGAGAACTTGTTCTCCCCGTGGTCGCGTTCCCTTCACTGCACCATCTGGTTGATTTCCATGATCGGCAACAGCACGGCGAGAACGATCAGCATCACCACGCCCCCCATGCCCAGGATCATCAGCGGCTCCAGCAACGCCGTGAGGCGCGTGGCACGGCGCTCCAGGTCGCGCGAGAGATTGGCGGCCGCGCGATCGAGCATGGGCGCGAGGGCACCGGTTTTCTCACCGCTCGCCACCAGGTGAATCAGGTTGGAAGGAAAGACTTTCTGCACCTTCAGCGCGGACGCGAGTGGCGCACCCTCTCTGACGCGCGCGGTGGTGTCGCTCGCGCATGCCTTGAGCCGATCGTTGCCCATCGTCTGGCGCGCGGCGTCGAGCGCGCGCAGCAATGGCACCCCCGCATCCATCAGGATGGCCAGCGTTGAAGCAAAGCGCGCGGTATTCACGCCCAGCACATACTTGCCCACCATGGGCACCCTCAGCAGGAAGCTGTGCCAGCGAAGGCGCACCGAATCGTCGCGCAGCGACCAGCGCCATGCGGTGACAGCTCCCGCGATCACCAACGCAGTGAGCCATCCCCACTCGCGCACGTAGCCACTGGCGGCGAGCATGACTTGCGTGAGCATCGGCAATTCCTGGCGCGCCTGGGAGAACGCACTGACAACCTGCGGCACCACATAGCCAAGCAGGAAGATCACGATGCACACCGAGACGAAGGCAACGACCGCGGGATAGATGAAGGCCGTGAGCATCTTGCTGCGCAGGTTGTCCCGGCTCTCCAGGTAGTCGGCCAGCCGCTCCATCACGCGCGCCAGATCGCCCGAATCTTCACCTGCGCTCACTAACGCGCGATAGATCGCAGGGAAGTCGCGAGGACGCTCACCCAAGGCGTCGGCCAGGCGCATGCCGCCTCGAACGTGGTTGCACACCGCGGCAAGCGAATCGGCCACGACCTTTTGCTCTGCCTGTTCGATGGTGGCCATCAAGGCCGACTCCAGCGGCAAGCGCGCGCCCAAAAGGCTTGCCAGCTCGCGCGTGGCCCAGCACAGGTCCGCGGCGCCGAGCCTGGGGCCGAGCCAGGAGAGGCTGCTTCCGCCGGAAGTCTCGTGAACGCCCAGCGCCGTCAGTCCCCGTTCGCGCAGTTGCAGGCGCACCGCACGCACCGATTCGGCATCCATCGTCCCGGCCTCGATCTGTCCGGTCGGGTTGGCGGCTTCAAAGTGGAATCGCGGCATGCTGCATTCCCCTACCCGTCATCGCGCGTGACACGCATGATTTCTTCGGAGGTGCTGACGCCCGCGGCGACCCAGCGCTGGCCATCCTCGCGCATGGTGCGCATGCCGCTGCGGCGAGCGACCTCGCGCATGGCATGCTCGTTGCCACCATCGTGAATGATCCGGCGAACCTCATCGTTGATCACGAAGAGCTCATGAATGCCGGTGCGTCCCTTGAAGCCGGAGTGATTGCAATGGGCGCAGCCTGTGGGCACCCAGCGAGTGCTGCCGTCGGGTTGTGTTTCGGCGCGCTTGCATTGCGGACACAGGCACCGCACCAGCCGCTGGGCGAGCACGCCCAGGAGCGACGAAGACAAGAGGAAGGGCTCGATCCCCATGTCGGTCAGGCGCGTGACGGCAGAGATCGAGTCGTTGGTGTGCAGCGAGGCCAGCACGCCATGCCCGGTGAGCGACGATTGAACGGCGATCTGCGCGGTCTCCAGGTCGCGGATTTCGCCGATCATGATGTTGTCCGGGTCCTGGCGCAGCGCAGCCCGCAACGCCGCGCCGAAGGTCATGCCGATCTTGGTGTGCACAGGGATCTGGTTGACGCCAGGCAGGTCGTATTCGACAGGGTCTTCCACCGAGAGGATGTTGCTCACGCTCTTGTCGAGCTGGCCGAGCGCGGCATAGAGCGTGGTGGTCTTGCCGCTGCCGGTGGGGCCCGTCACGAGCACGATGCCGTGCGGCTGTCGGATCAGCCGCGTGAGCGTCTCCAGCGTGTCGGGCGCCAGACCCAGGCGCTGAAGCTGCAGCCGGCCGGCATCCTTCTCCAGCAGGCGCAGCACGGCACGTTCGCCGTGCACGGTGGGCACGGTGGAGACGCGCACGTCGATGGGACGCCCTCCCACGCGCAAGGTGATGCGCCCGTCCTGCGGAATGCGTTTTTCGGCGATGTCGAGCTGCGACATGATCTTGATGCGGGAGATCAGCGCAGCATGCAATTCCTTGCGCGGCGAAACCACATCGCGCAGCGTGCCGTCGACGCGGTAACGCACCACCGAATGCGTCTCGAACGCCTCGAAGTGCACGTCGCTGGCGCCATCGCGGGCAGCTTGAGCGAGCAGCGCGTTGATCATCCGGATGACCGGGGCATCGTCCTGTGCGTCGAGCAGGTCCGTCACGGCAGGAATGTCCTGCATCAGCCGCTCGAGATCGACTTCGGACTCGGCCGCGCCCACCACGGCCGCGGCGCTGCCTGTCTCCGCGTAGCCGGCGGACAGCAGCGCATCCATTTCTTCCTCGGACACTTCGCGCCGTGCATGGATGCTGGTCTGGCGCTGCGCTTCGACCACGGCCCAACCTGGCGTGCGCGCGCTGAACGCAAGCTCCATGGCTTCTTCCCCGCCTTTGCAGACGACGATGCGCTGGGCGCGCGCCCAGGCATGCGGCAGGATCGGGGCCGGGCTCGGCACTGAGCTCATGGCGCCACCACGATCTCCGGGTGATAGCCCAGTTCGCGCAGCACGCCCGTGGCCGTGTCGACGGAGCGCGAATCGCGTGGCAGGTCCACCCGCACCGCATAGCCCGTGCCGCCCGGACCGGTCACGATGTACGCCGGCATTCCACTGATGCGAATGCGCCTGGCAACGCGCACCGCGTCTTCCTGCTGGGAGACGTCGGCCACCTGCAGCACGCTCTTGTTGTTTTCGGTCGTGGCGTAAAGCACGGCAGGGTCTCCGGTCACGCCGACGTTGGAGGGCAACTGCGACCGTACTTCGGGCTCCTTCGATTCTCCTTGTGCGGGCCGTTCGCGCACCTGGCTTGTTGTCTGCGTGGCAGGCGCTTGCTGCTCGCGTGTATTGCCCCACTGCTCCGGTCGCAGGTCCAGCTTGGGACGCTGGCCCGCAACGGGCACATCGCCCGGTGGCAGGATGGGCGCCGCCATGTCGGGCAGCAGCAGGTGCTTGCCGGGTTGCACCCGGCTTTGTTGGGTGCGCATGAAGTTGTAGCGGTCCATGGTCAGCCCCCGGCCTGCATTGGCGTCGCGAATCACATAGGGCCGCAGGAAGATCATGAGATTCGTCTTCACGCGCTGGCGCTTGTCGTACCGGAACAGGTTGCCAAGCACGGGAATCGCCCCGAGCCCTGGCACCGACTCCGCAGCGTTGTTGACGCTGTCTTCCAACAATCCGCCCAGAACCATGATCTGCCCGTCGTCGAGCAGCACGCTGGTGTCCAGCGCCCGTTTGTTGGTCACGATGCCGGACACACCCGAGTTCTGGTCGTCGATGCTCGAGACCTCCTGGTAGATGTCCAGCTTGACCGTTCCGCCTTCGGAGATCTGCGGCCTGATCTTCAGCTGCAGGCCGATGTCTTCGCGCGTCACGGTCTGGAACGGGTTGTCGGAGCCGCCGCCGCCCGGCGTGATGTACTGGCCGCTGACAAAGGGAACCGTCTTGCCGACGATGATGGAAGCCGCCTCGTTGTCGAGCGTCAGGATGTTCGGCGTCGAGAGGATGTTGACGCCGCCCTTGGTCTGCAAGGCACGCGCCAGCAAGTTGAGATTCATGATCTCGCCCCCGCCGGGCAGCTTCACGGTTCCGTCGACGATGCCCAGGCTGAGCCCCTGCGGAAGCCGGTCGATCGTGTTGGTCGCGCTGTTGTTCAGACCCGTGCCGCCACCCAGGTTGGTGCCGCCGGTCAACCGGCCGCTGTTGCGCATCCATTGAACGCCCAGTTGCGCCGCGTCCTGTTCGGTGACCTCGACGATCAGGCTCTCGACCAGCACCTGCGCGCGCCGCTGGTCGAGCATGTCGATGACGCGCCGGATACTGCGATACATCGGCTCGGGCGCAGCGATGATGAGGGCATTGGTGGTGGAGTCGGCTTGCACTGTCACGCCGTTGGCCGAGAACGCCGTCCCTCCACCGGCGCTGCCAGTGCCGCCCTGCTGCGAGCCGCCGACGTTGCTGCCGCCACCGGCACCGAATCTCGCACTGCCACCGCTGGTGCTGTTCGACCCGCTGCGTGCGTTGGTGCCTGACGTGGAGGAACCCGCTCTGCCTGTGCTGCCCGTGCTGCCTGCGGCGCCGGCACCACCCAGCATGCCGCCTGAGCCGAGTGCAGCCCGGGCACTGTCGCCGCTTCCCAGCGCAGTGCCGCCCGAATCGCCGGTGAGCAGCCCCCGGAGCACCCCGGACAGGTAAGTCGCCTGCGCATTGCGCAGATACACCACGTGGAGATTGCCGGGATCGTTCTGCGCGTTGTCGAGCTTGGCAACAAGATCGCGTGCCAGCGATGTACGCGCCGGGCTGCTCGAGCGGATGATCACGCTGTTCGAGCGCGGATCGGCCAGCACCACGATGTCGCGCCGGGTCTCGTTGCCCCCGCCCTGGAGCAGTTCGTTGGCCAGTGCCGCGATATCCACCGCCACGCCCTTGAACACTTTCACCAGGTCGGTATCGAGCGAGGTCGGCGTGTCGATGCTCTCGACAATGCGCGCGATGCGCTCCAGGTTGTCGACGTAGTCGGTAATGACCAGGGTGTTGTTCGCCGCGTAAGCCGCGATGCTGTTCTCCGGCGCGATCATCGGCTTGAGCACCGGCACCAGCGCCTCGGCGTTCTCGTAGGCCAACCGGAAAGTCCGCGTCGCGACGCCGCCGCCAGGCGCTCTCGAATTGACGGAGCCTCCTTGCATTTTTGCATCGGCCACCGGCACTACGCGGCTGACCTTGCCGACGTCCACGATGGTGAAGCCACGCATACGCAAGGCGGAAACCAGCATGTCGTAAGCCGTCGCCGAGGGAATCTCGCCATCGGAGACCAGGGTGATCTGGCCCTTGACACGCGGATCCATCAGGAAATTGCGGCCCAGGAATCGGGACAGTGCGGAGATCACGGACTGGATGTCCGCATCGACGAAGTTCATCACCGCTTTTTCTTCGGCTCCCGCCGCAGGCCGACGCGTGGGCGTGGCCTCCGCTGCCGGGCGCCTGTCCTGCCCCGCCGGGCGGACAGCGCTTGCGGCAGTGCCCGATGCGGGCGCCTTGCCCGGCACGGGCGACTGGGCAACGGGCTGCGCCTGTACCGCCGCACCGGTGTTCGCCCCCGAACTCGGAACGTAGGTTCCTTCCCGAAACAGGGGTTCGTCCGTGGTGGCCGTCGTGGCGGTGGCACAGCCCGCCAGGGCCAGAGTGCACACAAGCGCATAGCGCCTTCCCGATTGCGCCGCAGTGGCTCGCGTCATGATCCGTTTCCTGGTTTCTGTCGCGCCACCATCGTTGCCTTGGCCCGGACATGGTTCTTCTGGACGGCTGAGCCGCCGTCCTCGAACCGTTGCAGCGTGGCTTTCTGCACCGTCATCCCCAGCGAGGCTGGTGCACTGAGCAGCCAGGCCATCACCCGCGAGGCATCGGCGGAGCGTTCGAATTCGATTTGCAATGCGGAGTCAACCTCGCGCAACTGGTATCCGTCAGCCAAGCCACCGGCATCCAGGCTTGCCCGTACACGACTGGCGGTGTCCAGCGACGAATCGCTGGGCGCCGCCGAGGGACTGCCGACATCGGCCAACACGTCCTTGAGCGCTGCGGCCTGCGAGCGCAAACGGGGCAACTCGTTGTCCCAGTGCCCCAGCGTGTCCAGGGCCGGCTTGGTCAGCAACAGCCAGACAAGGGCCATGACCACGACAGCGATCATCCCTGCGATCTGGTTGCGCTCGCGCTGCGACAGTCCACGCCAGCGGCTCTGTACCTGCTCGAGGATCGGCTGCGTGCGTGCTTGAAGCTGCGCAACCCATCCATGCCAGGGCATAGCGGCCGCGCGCCTGTGCCCCGGCAACCGCAGGGAACGCAGTGCGCTCGCCCTGCCGCTCATCGTGTTGCTCCCGTAGCGGGAGGCCGTGGCGCGGCTGCAGCGGGAGGCGCAACGTTGTCGCTCTTCTTCTCGGAGGCGGCTTGCATGCGCAGTCCACCGTCCTCGGGCTGCACCGCCAGACCCAGCTCCTGGGCTCGTCCCTGCAGGGCCTTCAATTCGTCCGTGCCGGGCCTGGCCCCCTCTCTCCACCGGACGTGCAACTGCCCATCTTCGAAATCGAGGCTCTGCACCTGCCCCTCGGCCTGGGTCAGCAGCGCTGCGGACGCACGCGCAAGCGCGCCGAAGTCCGCCACTTCGACATTGCCGGCGCCCGCCTTGTTCCGCGCATCGCGCAGCTGCCGCGCTTGTTGCAACGGATTGAGAACGACCGAAACGTCGGGGAAGGCAGCCTTGACCTGCGCCGCCATCTGACGCGTCAACGCCTGTCCTTCCGCGGCGACCTGCGACGCATAGAGATTGAGGCCCAGCAACCACGCCACGACCGTCACCCCGGCCCAGCCGACCGCCGGGCGCAGCCAGCGATGAGCAGCCCCTTGGGCCGAAGTCTTGCCCGCGGGTAGCGCCCAGCTCCATCCGGTTCCCGTCCAGGCAACAGGCACTTGATCGTGGTCTGGATCGACTGCCTCGTCGACCTGCAGCCAATGCAGCCGAGGCGAGTCGGGCAGAAGAGGCTGCAGTTTCGCCTCCATCTGGGCCAGATCCGCGCGCTCCGCGGGCCCGGGATGCAAGGCACCCCCATCGGTGCCGGTCCGCACGACCGCCCAGTCGTCTACGTAGATCGCGGCCACTGTTCCTTCGACCCAGGATTCATCTTCCGGGTCAGGCAGGAAGGCCGGCGGCGGCAGCACCGCATGCACAGGCAGGCCATGCCTGTGCAGCTCCCGCAGGCACGCCGATAGAACGTCGGCGCTCATCCAGGCCACCGGCACCGTGCCCTTGTCGGTGCGCGGACCGAATCCCACTGTGAGGTTCTTCAGGGCGGTGAGTGCCAGCAGCTCGACGACGCCAAGCACCGCGATGCGCTGCCGCTTGACCGGCAGAGGTGGCAGTTCGATGTCCGTCATCGCGACATCGGCCGGATGCGGACAAACCTCGACGCGCTTGGGCTCGAATTGCGCGGCGATCAGTCCTACGCTTTCGAACGTTTCGCTTTGCCATGCACCCTGCGGCGTGCGCCATGCGCATCGCACGGATGACACGCCTCCATGTCGCGCGGGCGGCAGCATCAGCCGCAGTAGATCGACCCGCATCATCTCAGGCGCCCTCTCTTAGCCAGATCACCTGGGGCAGAACTTCCTTGTCGTCGTGCACCAGTGCCTGCATCAGAAGCGTTGTGTGTGACATCTGCAAGGCACTGGAAATGCGGAACCACTGACTGGTTATTCCGACGAGGATTTCGGTCTCGTCGATCTGAGGCATCTGAAGTCTGTTGGCAAAGTCGCCGCGATTGACGAACCACTGCCCGTTGTCGCGCGCCTGGAGCAACGCGCGGGCGCGGTCGAGCTCGAGTCCGGGCACCCAGGCGGCCAGCACCTCGGCTTTTGCGGTGTTTGCATTGATCCAGGTCCGCTGCGGCAGCACCGTCACGAACGGGCGCAAGCGCGCGACGCTGCCGGCATCGACGCCAGGAACGGCAAGCAAGTCTTCGATTGCGCGCAAACGTGGCGCCTGCTCCCGCGCGGGCAGGCTTGCAAGCCCCAGTTGCTGCGAAGCCTCCGGTGCTGCCTTGGTCTCCGATGCAGTGACGAGCGTACTCGACTGCCGATCGGCTTCAACCAGGCTCACGGCCACCCGCCTGGCAATACGGCCGGCCTGGTCCGGTGACACCCCCACCATCGCGCACAACCGCAAGAACGCTGCAGCTTCGCCCCGGTCGGCTTGCCCCGAGCTCACAAGATTGCGGAGATTGAATTTGGACTGCTCATCGGTGATCTCCGTGAATACATGCGCGGGTGCTCCCTCGATCTGACCGAGGACTTTTCCAATCACGGGAAGGCTCCATGGGCCATCGAGGCGGGTGACGGTTTCACGCTGAGCCGCCGAACGCAGTACGAGTTGTGCGCGACTGATCTCGCCGCGAAGCAGCCACCGGGCCTGGGCCCGGGTCTGCTCTGTCTGAACAGCGCGAATGGCTGCGGTCTGCCTTCCGAGCAATGCCGCCGCAAGCACTGCGATCACGGCAACCACCAGGAGCATGCTGACAACGGCCATGCCTTGCTGCGCATGACCTGTCCACAAGCAAAGCCGCCGCCGCAGGCCCGCGGGCTTCCCCCAGATTCCACACATGAGGCGGCCTACAGCTGCCAGGAACCGATGTCGGCGTTGGCTTTCTCTCCGCCCGGCTCCCCATCGGCACCGAGCGAGAACACATCGATTTCTCCGTTGGTGCCAGGGTTGAGGTACTGGTATGCCTTTCCCCAGGGATCGCTGGGCAGGCGCTCCAGATAGCTGCGCCAGTTCAGAGGAACCTTGCCCGAAGTTGGTTTTTCGACCAGTGCCCGCAGCCCCTGGGCCGCACTCGGATACTCGCCGTTATCAAGACGGTACAGCTTGAGCGCCTGCATGAGCGCGCCCACATCCTGGCGTGCCGCCGATGCCCGCGCCTGATCCGGGCGCCCCATCAAATTGGGGACGATCAGTGCTGCGAGGACACCCATGATGACCAGCACGACCATGATTTCGATGAGCGTGAATCCCTGCTGCAGCCGCAAGCGCAGGTTTGTCTTCTTGAGGTTCCCTGCGGCCATTTTTCTCTCCAATGCGATGCCTTTGACACCTGGAGATGATCGCAATGCGGCGTGTCAGCTTGATGGACGAAGCTCGGGAGGAATGGCGGTTGCCGGGCGTCAATAGGAATGCTTTTGGGCGTCGGGGTTGCGGAATCCTCCCGACCATTTCCAACGATGGAGAATCAACAGCTCTGGCCGGCACCCTCAGCAGCTTGCGCTGCATTGGAAGCAGCGATCGGCTCCATCATTGCTGCGCACACCTGTAGCGGCCGAAGAGTTGCTCTTCGGTTCTACTGGGTCGAAACGACAGCGGCTGGGCAGATCTCGATCTTCGTCACGGACAACCTCAGCGAGGTCTATAGGAAGGCCAGGATTGATGCGGATGTCGACGTGATCACAATATTTCTTTCCAGCTTTGGTAATCTGCATTTCCACACGAACGAGCGCCCGGTCGAGCACGATGAGTGTCCAACCGTAGCGCGGGTATGAAGAACTATCGCGAAGAGCCTCCGCCGGGGGGCAAGAAGTCGAAGCAGAACTCGTTTGGCTTCGGCTTTAGGAGCAAGCTCAACTGAAAACGCCCAGTACGGCGAGTGGTGCAAGTCCAGGCTCCGGTGCCTCGTGCGCCTTTCCCTTGTTTCAGCGTCTGCAAAACCATCTCACCTACGAGATGCGCCTGCGAAGGCTTTTCGTAACGCATGTTGAGTCACAGGCGCCTGGGGAGTCCGACGCCGGAAAGTCAATCAATCGACCTTTGCTTCTGTCCATTGGTCCCCGTCGGTTACGCCTTCACCAAAACTGATGCTCGTCCGGCGTGGATTCTTGTTGACCATGAGGCGTACAACGTCGCCGCGAGCGTAGTGACCTGATGGGTCATAGGCGGCTTTGGCAACTGCAATGTCGGCGAGATCGAGCTCTGCGTAGAGCAGGCCCTCCTGGTCCTGAGGCATGTGCGCCACTAAGGGCTGTCCGTCCGGTCCGAAGATCATCGAGTAACCGCCACCAGGCTTGCCTCCGTCGGCATTGAGCAGTTCCGCTCGCTCGGGCGTATCGCACAACACGTCGAACATGTCTTGTCCGGTGACGGCGCAGGAATGAAGCACATAGCATCCCCCTTCGAGCGCGTAAATCTGACTGGCGGCCAGATTGACCTCATGGCCAAGCGCAAAGGCTTTGCCGCGGTACAGCGTGAACGACGGCCAGGACGCGACGTGCACCTGCTCGTGCATCGAGTACATCGCGTACTTGGAGAGCGGTTGGATGTGTTCTGCGCAACACAATGCACCCAGCCGGCCGACGCTGCTGTCGGCGACCTGGAAGTCCGAGCCATCGCCCTCGCCGAACAACGTGCGCTCGACGTGCGTGGGTTTCAGCTTTCGGCGCTTGAACACCATCTCGCCCTTGTCACTGATGAGCGCCTGGCTGAGGTACAGGGAGCCACCCTCGATTTCGGAAAAACCGATCACAACATTGATATCCGACCTCTTGGCAGCCGCGGCGATTGCTGCGAGTTCCGGTCCGTCAGCTCGAAGCGAATTCGCGTGGTATCTGGAGACGAACTGCATTCCCCATGCAGGCGTGCCGAGCCACAGCCACCACGGGTAGCCCGGAATGAAGACTTCGGGAAAGGCCACGAGCTTGGCGCCGTTTGCACCTGCTTCGGCAATGAGGCCGATGGCTTTTTGCGTTGACGCCCGCGCGTCGAGAAAGACTGGGGAAGCCTGGACGACGGCGACCTTGAATGCTGTTTCGGACATCTGGATTTCCTTGACCGGAAGTGAACTGAAGTAAGGGGGAGATGAGGTCAGCGGCGAGGCATGTCGCGTCGCACGCCAAAAGGATCGATGGCCCATCGCCGGGTGACGAGACTCCAGGCGCCGCCGGGTGCAAACACCATGGTGGCAATGGCCAACGAGCCGAGACCGATGAAATACCACGAGCCATAGCTGGCGAAGGACTCGCGCAAGAGGAAGTAAAGGATCGTTCCCAGGATCGGGCCTTCCAATGTTCCGATACCCCCCAGGACTGCAATGAAGATGGCAGCGGCGGACCAGTTCAACGAGAAGGTCGCGTCCGGCGTCACCTGCAGCGTGTTCATGTAGGCCACAGCTCCCGCGAGTCCGGTGATGGATCCCGCGATGACCCAGAGCGCAAGCTTGGCCCGCTGGATCGAAACGCCGGATGCGGCCGCAGCAGCCTCCGAATCCCGCACGCTCATCAGCGCCAGGCCCAGCTTGCCCCTGAGCATCAGGCGCGCGATCACGAGTGCGCCAACGCCCGTGATCAGCGCCGACCAATAGACACCCGCGTTGCGAGTCCAACGATCGAAGCTTGCGAGTGCTTCGAGCGGCATGCCGCCCCCGGCTCCCAGCCATTCGCTATTGAGCGTCAGGATTCGCAGCATCTCCGCAAGAACCCACGTGCCTACCGCAAAGTGGGCGCCGCTGAGCCGAAACATCGGCAGTGCGCTCAGCAACGCGAAAAGCGCAGTCGACGCCGCTGCCAGCGGCAGCATCACCCAGGGGTTGATTCCCAACCTGTTGGAAAGGGCGAAAAGAGCGTAAGCCCCCACGCCGACGAACATCTGGTGCCCCACGACGACCAGCCCGCCGTAGCCTGCGAGGAGATTCCAGGCCAGGGCCATCGCGAAGACGGTGAAGATCTCCACAAGGAGACGTTGCGTTGCGAAGCTCGTGAACCACGGCGCCAAAGCCAAGGCACCCAGCACGACGAGCACGGCGAAGCCAACTGCCGCCCTCCCCGCTTTGCGGCGCCGTGCTCCGTCCATCAATGCGACCGAGTTCATCGGGAACCCTTTCCAAAAAGCCCTTGCGGCCGTGCCAGCAGCGCGATCAAGAAGACCAGGTGTCCGAAGAAGGGGCCAAGCCCCGACGACACCTTGGCACCAAGAAGCTGTGCCACGCCGATGACCAATCCCCCGACGAACGTGCCCCAGACGTTGCCAAGGCCGCCGAGCACAACGGCCTCGAACGAGTACAGCAGGCGCTCGGGCCCCGCCGTCGGGGAAAACGGCGTCCTGATGCCGTACATCACCGACGCCAGCGCGATCACGGCGAGGACAAAGCCGGTGACCAGCGCGAAGAAGTTGCGGTCATTGACGCCAACCAGACGCGCGGTGCCGGGGTCGTCCGCGACGGCGCGCGCCTGCCGTCCCAGATGGGAGTGACCGATCAACCAGCTGGTGCCCGCAAAGATGGCCACGCTGATCAATGTCGAGGCGAGCGGCAGCAGCCCTATCGACACGCCGCCCAGATCGAAGCCCCGCAAGGCAAACTCGCCAGCCTGAAGACTGCGCGTATCGGCCGTGTAGACCTCCTGCAGGACGTTCTGCACGACGATCGAGAGGCCGAACGTCAGCAGCAGCGGCGAAAGCGCTCCCCTGCCGACCACGCGATTGAGCAAGACCCGTTGCAGCACATAGCCGATGACGAACATCATGGGAACCACCGCGAGCAACGAGAGAAACGGACCGACGCCCAGGGCTTGCATCACGGTGCTGCACAAATAAGCCCCCAGCACGATCAGATCGCCGTGCGCGATGTTGATCATCTTCATGACGCCGAGGCTCAGGCTGAGTCCCAGTCCGAAAAGGGCATAGAGCGCACCGAGCATCAGCCCGCCTGCGATGGTCTCGATAAATGCTTGCATGTCAGATTCCAAAGTAGGCTTGGGCAACTTGCGCATGGTCCGCATGCTCGGACGTTCCTTCCAGCACCACGCGCCCCTTCTGGATGCAATAGAAGCGATCGGATTCGGAAAGCGCGCGCTTGACGTTCTGCTCCACCAGCACGACGGCCAGGCCATCGCTGCGGGCCCGCCCCAGGAGTTCGTAAACCTCGTTGACGGCAACCGGAGACAGGCCCAGCGAGATCTCGTCGCACAGCAGATAGCTGGGGTTGCAGACCAGCGCGCGCGAGAGCGCCACGAGTTGCTGCTGACCGCCCGACAAGGCGGTCGCCGGGCGATGCTGAAATGCTTCCATCACCGGAAATTCCTTCATCAGGCGCTCGATGGTCCATGGCCCCTTGCGTCCATTGCGCATGGCCAGCTGAAGGTTTTCACGAACCGTCAGGCTGGGAAACAACCGTCGGCCTTCCGGCACCAGTGCGATGCCGCGATCGAGCTGCTTGCGCTCCGGGTCGCCGCCCGCGGGCCGGCCGTCGAGCAGAACCCCGTCGGGGCGTGCGCGGACCGAACCGACGATCGAACGAAGCAGCGTCGATTTGCCCGCACCGTTCGATCCGATCAAGGCCACGGTTTCCCCCGGCTTGACCTCGAATGTGAGACCGAACAACGCCTGGAACAGGCCGTAGTACGCATCGAGTCGTTCAGTGCGCAGCACGGTCGACCTCCTCGCCAATGTCGGAGCCGAGGTATGTGTCCCGCACAGTCTGGTCGTCCATGACCGACCTGGGGTCGCCATCACAAATGACGGCACCGCTTGCAAGCACCACAAGACGATCCGCCGCCGAAACCAGGGCATGCACCAGATGCTCGATCCAGAGAACGGTGACGCCGCTTTGATGAATCGTGACGATCAGCTGCAGCAGCTGCTGCATCTCGCCGTCGGTCAGCCCTCCGGCCACCTCGTCGAGCAGCAGCAGGCGTGGCTGCGTGGCGATCGCACGCGCAAGCTCGAGACGTTTTCGCTGAAGCAGCGTGAGCGTGCCTGCCAGCTTGTTCGCGACGGGAGCGAGGCCGCAGCGTTCGATCGCGTCGACCGCCAATGACTGTGCGGCACTCCCGTTCCCGCTGCTGCCGAAGGTCGCGGCGACCAACGCGTTTTCATAGGCGGTCATGCCTTCGAACGGCTGCGGAATCTGGAAGGTGCGCCCGATGCCGGCACGGCATCGCTGCGCTGCATCCATCGTGGTGACGTCCATGCCGTCGAGAAGCACGCTGCCGCTGTCACAGCGCGTGCTTCCGGAAATGAGCCCGAACATGGTGCTCTTACCTGCGCCGTTGGGACCGATCACGCCGATGAATTCGCCGTCCGCTACGGAAAGCGAGAGTTTCGGGATGACAACCATGTCGCCGTAGCGCTTGGTTGCGTCGCGCAATTCGAGCAGCATGGCAGTTCCTCAGGCCAGCTTCAGGAGTTCGAACTTGCGCTGCACGGGAATCTCCGGTGCTGTCTTGTTGTTCGTGATGAAGAGCTCCGGCTTGCCTGCGGCGTTCACTCGCCATTGCCCCCCGACGACACGAATCTTGGAGACGTTCTTGATACCGCTCGATGCGAAGTCGAGCCTGCCAATGATGGTGTCGTGTTTCATCACGCGCACAGCGTTGGCCACCTTGACCGGGTCCTTGGGGTCGCCACTGGCCTTGAGCGCCTGGATTCCAGCTTCGAACAGCGCGTGAACGACGCCCAATGGCTGCGTCCACTCGCGCTTCGTGGCGGTGGTATAGGCATCGGCAAACTGGTTGGCCGTCTGGCCGGTGAGGCTCGACTTGAACGGATAGGCGGGCGTCCACCAGATCTCGGTGGACATGCCGTCGGCACGCGGGCCGAGTGCAGCGACCCCACCGGGGAAAAGCAGAGCCTTGGCCACAGTCGCGACCTTCGGCTTGAAGTTCATTTGCGCGGACTGCTTGACGAACGAAGCCCACTCGGGCGGATTGAACAGGCCGGTAACGATCTCGACGTTGTCTTTCTTGAAGGCCTGGATGTAGGAGGAAAAGTCGTCGGCGCCGGCGGGGAACCGCCCGATGTCCACGATCTTGTAGCCTGCCTTGGCAAAGGCGCCGGGCATGCCAAGCTTCATATCGCCCATGGCGTTGCCTGGCACGTCGTTGCTGAAGACCGATCCGACGACCTTGTTCGACGGCACGTTGGACCAGATGTCGAGGTACACGTCGGCGATGTCTTCAAGGCCCCAGAAGAAGTGGAAGACGCTCTTGAAACCCTTGGCCGGATCGCCCTTGAGCGGGAACAGCCACGCTTGCCACGGACCTACCGTCGAGATGCAGGGGACGCCATTGAGTTCGCATTGCTGCGATGCGTTGGGACCGATCGACACCTGCGCCAGCATGAGGTCGATGTTCTCCTTGTTGATGAGCTCGGCCGCCAGGTTGGACTGCCGGTCCGGGCTGCTCTGGTCGTCGCGCGCCAGGATCTCGACCTTGTATTTCTTGCCGCCGACGGTCAGCCCGTCCGCAAGCGACTTGCGCACCTGATCGAGGATGAAGTCGTCGGCCTCGGCAAACGGCGAGAAAGGACCCGTCTTCGGGCTGATGTAGCCGATCTTGATCGTGTCCTTATCGGCCGCCCAAGCCGAACTGGCCTGGCCAAGAGCCGCTACCGCACCCAGCGCCGCCGCGCCGCGAAGCAACTGGCGACGGTTGCCAAGGAGGCCGGTGTAGCTGGCGTTCTGCATGTGAGTCGATGTCTTCAAAGTGCGCTCCGTTGCGGTTACAGCCCTCCGCGAAGGCCTGCCCAACTTTCCTTTTTTCCGGCACGCGCGACTTTGTTGGCTAGGCCAGAAAAGTTGACTGGAACGGCCCTTCCCAGGGGCTACAGACGCGCGCCACCGTGGAGTGACCTAGGGTTTTCTTGGCATCAACCTTGCGTGATTTCGATCAGACTCCGGAGATCCGGATGAATGCACCGGGCCTGCGCTGCCCGGGCACCTAGCAAGTGCAACGTCAGCCCCAGGCGGGCCGCCATGTCGACCTCAACTGCCACCTCGATCCTCGCTTCCACTGCCGACTTCGATCAGCACGACAAATTCGTCTACTGGCAGGAGGTCGTGTGCCGTGCATTGGTCGACCTGGAATGCAGGCCCATGGACGGAACGGCCTTCGAGGCGTCCGTAAGGGGATCGATCCTTGAAGGTTTGAGCGTTGTCCAGATCGAAGCTTCCGCGCATCGCGTCTCGCGTCAGCCTTCGGCCATATCGCGTTGCGGCGAAGAGTCGCTGATCTTCAACTTCGTGCTCTCGGGCACCGCCTTGGCGGAGCAGGACGGAAGAAGCGTCGTGTTGAGAGCTGGCGATGGTGCCGTCTGCGATGCACAGCGCCCTTATTCGCTCAGATTCGACGACGCGTTCAAGCTCATCACGATCAAGCTCGCGCATTCGGCCATCGCGCACCGGGCCGCGAGCATCCATCGCATCACCGCGAGAAACCTGGCGGAATCGAGCCAGATGTGCCCGATCCTCTTTGGGTACCTGGTCAGTTTCAGCAAGCAGGCCTCTCTTCTCGAGCCGGCCACATCGGAAAAAGTGGTCAGGAACTTCACCGAATTGCTGTCTGCCGCCCTGGACGAGGTCATCCTGGCCTCACCGCTGCCGCTCTCGGAATACCGGGCCACCGCATTGATGCGCGTGAGGGACTTCGTGGAGCGCAATCTCGACGTGTGCGAACTCGGCACGTCCATGGTGAGCACTGCATTGAATTTGTCGCCGCGGTATATCAACAAATTGTTCGAAGCCGAGAACACATCGTTGACGCGCTACATCTGGCGCCGGCGCCTGGAACGCGCAGCGACCGATCTGCAAGATCCGGCGCGCGCCGGCCTCGGCATCTCCGCGATCGCGATGGCGCACGGGTTCAACGACCTGAGCCACTTCAGCCGGGCATTCCGGCAACGGTTCGACCTGTCGCCCCGCGCGTACCGCGCAAGCGGCACCGCCTTGACTGCCTGAGGCGTTACCGGCCGTTCGGCGAGCCGGGCAGATCGCGCACGGTTGTCGCGCCGAGCAGGGTCATGCTGCGGACAAGTTCGTCGGCCAGGATTTTCAGGACGGCTGTCGCGCCCTGTTGCCCGCCCACCGCCAAGCCGTAAAGCGTGGGCCGGCCCACGAACACAGCCGTTGCACCCAGGGCCAGGACCTTTGCGACGTCGCCGCCCCGACGAATTCCGCCGTCCATGAACACGGGGATGCGTCCGTCGACGGCACGCACGACACGCGGCAGCGCCGAGATCGCCGAAGGCGACGCATCGTTCTGGCGGCCGCCATGGTTCGACACGATCAGGCCATCGATGCCATGGTCGACGGCCATGCGTGCATCGTCCGCATGGAGCACGCCCTTGAGAAGGAGTGGCCCCTTCCACAATCCACGAAGCCACGCCAGGGATTCCCAGACGAGCGACCGGTCCATGGCGCGAGCCAGCAACGCGGCTTGCATGCTGGTCGAACCCGCGCCGCTTCCGGACGGCGTCAGATTGGCGAAGTCCGGCGCGCCGTGCGGGGCCATCCGAAGCGACCACCTGGGGTGACTCACCAGATCCCAGGCCAGGCGGGGTGTTGGCCGAAACGGCATGCGGAATCCGTTGCGCATGTCGAGTTCGCGGTTGCCGCTGACGGGAACGTCCACGGTCAGCACCAACGCCTGGTAATCATCCTTTTGGGCACGCTCGACGATCTGGCTCGCCATCTCGCGGTGCATGACGTACAGCTGCATCCACTGCGTGCCGCCCGGGGCGGCCGCGCGTACATCCTCCAGTCGCATGTTGGAGGCGGTCGACAGTGAAAAAGGAATCCCCGCACCGGCGGCCGCGCTCGCCAGCAGGCGATCGCCCTCCGGCCGAACCAGGCCGTTGAGCCCGGTAGGCGCAATGCCGAAAGGCAATGCCCATTTCCGGCCGAAGACCTCGACCGACGTATCGACCTGCGTGGTGTCGCGCAGCACGCGCGGCGTGAGTTCGATAGCCGCCAGATCGCCTGCGTTTCGACGCATGCAATGTCCATCGTCGGCAGATCCTTCGATGTAGTCATAGACGAATCGCGGCAGCACCGAGCGGGCTCTGCGCCGATAGTCTTCGATGTTCAACAACATGAGATTTACACGAGGGTCCAGTGAGCGTTTTGTATCGATCGCGGTGTCAGGCGATGGCGCGCACTTCCGCGAGGCGCACGAGCGACAGCAATGTCTCCGTGACAGGCAGTTCGATGCTCAGGCGACCGGCCGCCGCCACGACCGCGCCATTGATGCTCTCGACCTCGGTGCGGCGCCCTGCCAGGATGTCCTGCAGCATGGATGGTTTGTGCCCGATGTGTTGCGCAATGGCGCTCGCCACATTGGCCCGGCATTTGGCAGGGTCCACGTCTATGCCCATCCGCAATGCGACGGACAGCACTTCCGTGACGACGTCGTTTGCAAGGCGACTGCCGTCGGCTACCTTGCCGAGTTCATCGACCGTGCACCCGGAGACGGCGCAGATGCTGTTCAGCGCTGCGTTGAACGCCACCTTCTCCCAGATCGCCGCCCACACGGTGCGGTCCGAGGTGCAATCGAGCCCGGCCTTCGTGAGCACCTCTGACACTTGGGAAACAAAGGGGCGCTCGATTCCGTCGGCCGCCATGAGCCGCACGACGCCCTTGCCGTGCGAGTGCACGTGGCCGGGGCCGACCATGTCCGCCGGCCATGTGGTGACCCCGATCAGGATGCGCTCCGGTGACGCGAACCCGGCGATCTTCTCGACATTGCCCAAGCCGTTTTGCAGCGACAGCACATGCACGTTGGGTCCGATCAGATGCCGCACACCGGACAGGGCCGCACTGGTGTGCAGCGTCTTGGTGAGCACCAGGAGCAGGTCAGGAAGATCAGCGGCATCTTCCGGCCGCAGCGCCTTGAGCACCGTGACCTGCCGATCTCCACCGTCGGTGGCCAGGCGAAGCCCCTTGGCGCGGATGGCTCCGATGTGCGCGTCGTTCACGTCTATCAGCGTGACTTCGTTGCTTGATTCGGCGAGCAAGCCACCGAACAGGGACCCCATGGCGCCTGCGCCAACTATCGAAATTTTCATGACGACTTCATCTGTGAAATGTTTGGCGGCGGCAACACACCGAGCAAGGTCTCCATGGACATCCCGATGCCGACCAGCTTGCGGTCGCTGCCAATGGGGCCATCGATCGCCAATCCGACCGGCAGACCCGCGGGGGTCAGACCTGCCGGCAAGGTGATACCGGGGATCCCGGTTGTGCTGCCAGGGTCGGTGTTGCGGATCGAGGTGCCGAACGTGTCGACGAGCGCGCCGCCGTTGACCGAAATCCTCGAAGATCCGTTCACCGGATCGATCACTGGAGCCGGCACGATCGTGGTCGGGAAAATTATCCCGTCCAGCCGGCTGTCCGCGAAATAGCGGGCATAGAGCGTCTGCATGCGCGGACGATAGATCCTGATTGCAGCGTCGTATTCGGCGCCGGCGGCATCGCTCACCACGGCGCCCATGGCGCCCTTGACATCGGGACTTGCGACTTTGGCGCCGATGTCTGCCAGCGTGATTCCCTTTGCGCCGGTTGCGGCAAGGTACTTCGGGATGTCTTCGTGCGCTTCATGCAAAGCGATCGGGAACGCTGCCTTGGCGTTGAGCTCCGCCAGCCCCACCGTGTCGACATCGACCAGGACGACGCCGGCCGAGAGCAATCGCGCCTTCGCGCGTTCCATGACTGCGGCAACCTGGAAGTCAACGCCCGACCAGAAGCTTGCTGGGACACCCAGACGCAAGCCGGGCAGAGACACCGGTGTCGCAATGGGCGACCCGCACATGACGGCGTCGAGCAGCGCGACGTCCTGCATCGTCCGGGCTATCGGCCCGATCGTGTCGCGCGTGTGGCTGATCGGGAGAACACCGGTACCGTCGTATCGCCGGTCCCGACCTCCGTTTCCTACCGAAGGGCGCAGGCCAGCCAATCCGCAGAACGATGCCGGGATTCGCACCGAGCCGCCGGTGTCGGTGCCCAGGCCGGCCGGTGCGATCCGCGCGGCGACCGCCGCTCCCGTGCCGCCCGAAGAGCCGCCTGGGACGCGCGTCATATCGTAGGGGTTGCGCGCCATCCCCGCGAACGGCGAGAAGTTTGTGCTGGTGGCGCCGAACGCCAGCTCGTGCATGTTCGCCTTGCCAAGCACGATGGCACCCGCATCAAGGAGCTTCTGGAGGGTCGGCGCGTTGGCCGTGGGTCGAAGATCGCGCAGCGCGGGCGTTCCCCCCGTGGTCGGCAGGTCGCTTGTGTTGATGTTGTCCTTGACTACGATCGGCAAGCCCGCCAGCGGTGGCAGCTCCTCGCCACGGGCACGCTTGGCATCCACGGCCTTCGCTGCCGCGAGGGCCCCAGCCTTGTTCAGCGTGATGAGACTGTTGAGGTAGGAGAACTCTTCGGCTTGGGCAACAAGCGTTGTCATGTACACCTCGGCTGACAGTCGACCGGTGCTGATTGCTTCCACCGCCTGCGACGCTGTCAAACCGAGTTGGTCGGCCTTGGACAGTCCGCCGAGAGATGTGGAAGCACAACCACTCATGACGCCGCCCAGCAACGAGGAAGCAGTGATGGTGCTGGAAACTTTCAGAAAGCCTCGACGTGAAGATTCAACGGACATTGGACACCTATGGAAGTTGATGGGCGGCAACCTGGAAGTACGCATTCAGGCGTCATGGCCGCGATGGAGGAGCACTTCGCGCCCAGGAATGTGCCGGCGAACGACGAGCAGCGCGACCATTGCGAAGAACATCGCCGAGCCCAGCAACGCCAGATACGCCATGGCTCCGCCTGCCGTGATCACCGCAGCTCCCGCGAAGGCGCTCAGGATGGCTCCCAGGCGCCCGAACGCCAATGCGGATGCAGTTCCCGTCGCTCTCACGCTGGTGGGGTACATGAATGCGCACAGCGCGTACATGGTGGACTGCACGGCGTTCACGAACATGCCGTGCACGCCGAATCCGAAGATGAGCAGGTTTGTATCCTTTCCCACGTTCAGGGTCTGCAAGGCGAACGCGCTTGCAGCGGCACCGGCGCAGCACAGGACCAGCGGCCAGCGAGATCCAAAGCGGGTTATTGCCACCGCGCAGGCCAGCGCCCCGATCACGCCTCCGAGGTTGTATGCCGTCAGTCCCGAGCCGGCGACCGCCATCGAAAGCCCCTCCGACGCCAGCATCGTCGGCAGCCAACTGAAGGCGGTGTACACGGCAGTCAGGCACATGAAGAACGCAGCCCAGGTCGCCAGCGTGTCGCGGGCCAGGCCGTTTGAAAAGAGTGCGGAGAAGCCAGCGCGCCTTTCGACGACTTGTTCAGCGACATCGGTGTAGGTAACGTCCTGAGCCATGGGGCGGCCCATGCGTCCAAGCAGTCTGCTCAGCTCGCCCCAGCGCGCCGGATGGCGGGCGAGGAACCGCGGCGACTCCGGCAACGTGAAGAGCAGGAGCACCGCCAACGCCATCGGGAAAATGCCGCCGATGAAGAACAATCCGCGCCATCCAAAGGTCGGCAGCACTTCCGCAGCGAAGAGGCCTGCCAGCATGCCGCCGAGGGGTACGCAGACAATCGTCGCCGTCACGGCGAGCGTCCTGCGGCGGGCGGGCGTGAACTCGGCGGTGACCGTGGTCGAGCTCGGGAGCGCACCGCCGATGCCGAGGCCGGCGATGAATCGAAGCACAGCGACGGTCGACACGTCCGGCGCAAAGCCGATCGCGCAGGTCGCGGCGCCGAACAGGAAAACGCTTGCGATGACAGCCATCCGCCGGCCGAAACGGTCGGCGAACAGCCCCGCGCAAGCGCTTCCGATGCCCATGCCGACCAGGCCCGCCGCCACAGCCGGAACGAAGGCTCCGCGCGTAATGCCCCACTCCTTGATCATCGATGGAATCGCGAACCCGATGAGTTGTCCATCGAACCCATCCATCACGATCGAAAGGGCTGCCAGGAAAACCACGACCTTCTGCATGGTTGTGTATGCGCCGTCGTCCAGCAGCCGGCCGATGTCTGCGTTGCCTTTGAAGGGAACAGCAGGAGCGCTCATGGGCGCCCCCGCAAGTTGAACGGCTCGTCGAGCGCCAACGAAAAATGATGGTTCATGTCTTGTCTCCAGATGGGGCGCCCGGCATTGCCTGGCGCTCAGGGTGTGCAGCGCCAACGATTGGCTGCCGCCTATTGATGGGCGGTCGTGTACGAATCAGTCGACGAGTTCGTCGAATGGCAGTCCAACGTAGTTCTCTGCCAGGGCGGTCGAAGCGGCGCGCGAGCCGGTGACGTAGTCGAGTTCCGCGATCTGCACCTTGTGCTGGAAGTCATCGGCACCCGGGAAGCGATGCAGCATCGAGGTCATCCACCAGGAGAAGCGCTGCGCCTTCCAGATGCGTCGCAGCGCGGTGTCGCTGTAGCGTTCGAGAAGGTCTTCCCGGCCTGACTTGTAGAACTCCACGAAAGCACGAGCAAGAACCCGCACGTCGGCTACCGCGAGGTTCAACCCTTTTGCGCCCGTTGGAGGGACCACGTGCGCGGCATCCCCTGCCAGGAAAAGACGGCCGTACTGCATCGGCTCGGTCACGAAACTGCGCATCCCGACAACGGTCTTGCTGAAGATCTCGCCTTCGATGGGAGCCCAGCCGTCGCGAGTTGCCAGACGAGCGCGGAACTCACTCCAGATGCGGTCGTCCGACCAGTTCTCGATCTTGTCCGTCGGCTCGCATTGAAGGTACATGCGCTGCACATCGGGTGACCGGGTGCTTACCAATGCGAAGCCGCGGTCGCTGAGCGCGTAGATGAGCTCCTCGGACGAAGGGGGAGCCTTGCAGAGAATGCCGAGCCATCCAAACGGATAGAGGCGCTCGAAGCCTTTGAGAACTCCCTGCGGAATCGCCGGCCGGCTGACACCTTGCGTGCCATCGCAGCCGGCGATGAAATCCGCCTGGATGGTCTGCAGTTCGCCGCCTGGTTGGCGAAAGCGCACATGCGGAGACTTCGAATCCAGGTCGTGAAGGCTGACATCGGCCACTTCAAACCGGATGTCGCCGCCCGTGGCCAGACGTGCCTGCACGAGGTCCTTGATGACCTCATGCTGCGCGTAGACCATCACGGCCTTGCCGTTCGTCAGCTCCGGGAAGTCGATGCGCCGGTCGATTCCATCAAAGCGAAGAATGGTTCCCTCGTGCCGAAACCCCTCGCGCTCCATGCGGGCACCGACGCCGATCTCCTTCATCAGGTCGACCGTCCCCTGTTCCAGAACGCCGGCCCTGATGGTTGCTTCTATGGCGGCACGGCTGCGCGTTTCCAGAACGATCGAATCGATGCCTTGCAGGTGAAGAATGTGAGACAGCATCAGCCCCGCAGGGCCAGCACCGATGATGGCGACTTGGGTCTTCATGTTCGACATTCAGAAGGGGTATTGGCGCGGCGTGGTCTGCACGGTCAGCCAACGCAGTTCGGTGAAGGCTTCCACGCCGGCCTTTCCGCCGAAGCGGCCGATACCGCTGCCCTTGACGCCGCCGAACGGCATCTGTGCTTCGTCGTGGACGGTGGGACCGTTCACATGGCAGATGCCCGACTCGATGCGCCCCGCCACATGAATGGCGCGCGCCACGTCGCGGCCGAACACCGCGGCCGCAAGGCCGTACTCGTTGTCGTTGGCGCAGGCAACGGCCGCTTCCACACCGCTGACCCGAACGATGCCTTTCACAGGGCCGAAAGCCTCCTCCCGGAAGATGCGCATTTCCGAGGTGACGTGATCGAGCAGCGTCGCGGGCATCAGGGTGTCTTTCGCCTTGCCGCCGATGACGAGCCGGGCGCCCTTGGAAATCGCGTCGTCGATCAGTTCGTTGCAGCGGTTGACCGTGCTCATGTCGACCACCGAACCGAGCACCACAGGTCCCTGTCGCGGGTCGCCCAGCGGAAGGCTCGCGGCCCGTGCGCTGAGCTTGGCAACGAATTCATCGGCGATGCTCTCGTCGACGACGACGCGTTCCGTCGACATGCAGATCTGTCCCGAATTGGCAAATGCACCGAACACCGCTGCGTTGACGGCAGCATCAACGTCGGCGTCGTCCAGGATGACCAAAGGCGCCTTGCCGCCGAGTTCGAGCACGACGGGCTTGAGGTACTTGGCGCAGGTGGCCGCGATGAGCTTGCCGACGTGGGTCGAACCCGTGAAGTTGACACGCCGAACCGCGGGGTGCGCCACCATCGCTTCGACGATGGCAGCGGCGTCCGCAGGCGCGTTGGTCACGAAGTTCACCACGCCCTTGGGGAGGCCGGCCTCCTGCAGCGCCTCGATGATCAGCCCATGCGTGGCCGGACAGATTTCGCTGCCCTTGAGAACGACCGTGTTGCCGCAGGCCAGCGGCGTCGCGATGGCACGCACGGCCAGGATCACCGGTGCGTTCCAGGGCGCGATGCCAAGAACGACGCCCGCAGGCTGCCGCACGGCCATGGCCAGGTTGCCCGGCACATCCGAGGGGATGACCTCGCCGCTGATCTGGGTGGTGAGCGATGCGGCCTCCAGCAGCATGCCGGCGGCCAGGTGGACATTGAAGCCTGCCCAGATGGCCGATGCGCCGGTCTCGGCGGCCACGGCCGCTGCAAAGGCCTCCGCCTTGGCTTCCAGCGCATGCGAAGCCTTCATGAGCAGCACCCGGCGTTCGCCGGGACCGGTGGTCGACCAGGTCTTGAAGGCCTCGGCTGCGGCATCCACCGCGGCAATGGCGTCTTGCGTCGTGGCCGCGGGTGCGGTCGTCGCGACGCTGCCGTCCAGAGGATTGCGCCGCTCAAAGGTTGCGCCGTTGCGAGCGTCCGTGCGCTCGCCATTGATCAACATCGAAATCTTCATCGGCTTGTCTCCGTATGGTGGTTTGAAAGAATGCGTCGTCCGTTGGAACGGGAATGATTGGCAAGGTCAGGCGACTCGGACCTCCACGACGCTTGGCGTGTCACTGGACAAGCCCTCGTCGAGGGCCTTGCGCAGATCGGCCGGATCGGTCACACGCGATGCCGTGCATCCCATCCCTTTGGCCAGCGACTGGAAATCGAGGTCGGGGAGTTCGGTGCCCTGCACGACATCGGTGGGCGAGAAGCCGAACACCGGCGCGAAATCCTGGAGTGCGGCGTACCGGCGGTTGTTCAGGATCACGAAAGTGATCGGCAGCTTGTTCTGAGCCGCGCTCCATAGCGCCTGGATGGAGTACATGCTCGACCCGTCGCCGATCAGGCAAATGACCCGGCTGCCGGGCTTGCCCAAGGCAACGCCCACCGATGCGGGCATGCCGTAGCCGAGGCCGCCGCTGTCCATCGTGTAGAAGGTTTCGCTGCGAGTGAACGGTAGATGCGCCTGCATCACGGGCCTTGCGCTCGGCGCCTCTTCGACCACGATGTGTTCCGGCTTTTTTGCTTCGGCGAGCGTCTGGAGCACATAGGCCACCGACATCAGCGGCGTCGGCTCTGCGCGCGGCGCGGCGTTTCTTGCGGGGGGAAGCGGGCGGGTCTTCTTCGGCGGCAGGGCCAGCAGGTCGAGCACGCTCAAACGGATGCTGCCGACCGCCGAGATGCCGACAGGCGCCCAAGCTGCCGTATCGGGGTCCTCGGTCAACTGGCAGAGGGCTGCGCCGGCAGGCACATGAGGTCCCGCGCCTTCGACGTGATAAGCGAACGCCGGCGCGCCGATGGCGAGGATGAGATCGTGGCCGTCGAGCAATTCGACGATCCGCTCGCGCATTGCCGGAAGGAAGCCGGCGAACAAGCGATGGTCTTCCGGAAAGCTGCAGCGCCCGGACATCGGAGCGACCCACACGCGCGCGTTGTGAGCCTCTGCCAGTGCGACGACTTCGTTCCACGCGTCGTCCCGGTCGGCTGCAGCGCCCACCACGAATGCCGGGCGCTCGCTTGCTTCCAGCGCAGCCGAGACCCGGGCGATTAGTTCGGGCTCCGCACGCATTCGGGTGCTCACGACCCGGGTCGGAACCAACTCTGCGCGTTGGTCCCAGTCGTCGACGGGCACCGAAACCAAGACCGGGCCGCAAGGCGGCATCATGGCCAGGTAGTAGGCCCGGGCGATCGCAATCGGCACGTCTTCTGCACGGGCGGGCTCGATGCTCCATTTGACGTAGGGCTTCGGCAGTTCGGTCGCCTGGGCTGAAGACAGGAACGGGTCGAAGGGAAGGATCGAACGCGCCTGCTGCCCGGCCGTGATCACCATGGGCGTGCGGTTCTTGTAGGCGGTGAAGATGTTGCCCATGGCGTTGCCCACGCCGGCCGCCGAGTGAAGGTTCACGAACGCAGCGTTTCGAGTCGCCTGCGCGTAGCCGTCTGCCATGCCGACCACGCAGGCTTCCTGCAGACCGAGGATGTAGCGGAAGTCGCTCGGGAAGTCGCGGAACATCGGAAGCTCGGTCGACCCTGGATTCGCGAACACGGAGGTCATCCCGAAGCGGCGCATTAAGTCGAACACGGCCTCGCGGACGGTGATGGCGTTTGCTGGCTGCGTGGCCTTTGCGACGACGGCGTGCGGTATGGGTGCGGTCATTTCGTGCTCTCCTGCTGTGCACCGCGAACTCGCAATGCTGTCTCGATGGCGGGAGTGTGAAACCGCACACTCATCTTGAAAATTGCCTTTTTGAGAAAAAGTCATTACCGTTATGCATGACTTTTGATCTGCAACAGCTCGTCGCTTTCAACGCCATCGTTTCGTCGGGCAGCCTTGGGCGAGCGGCCGATGCGCTGAACATCACTCAACCTGCGTTGAGTCGCACGATTCGCAGATTGGAAGAACAGGCTGGGGCACCGCTGTTCGAGCGCCATTCGAAGGGAATGCAGCTCACCGATGTGGGCCGGGCGCTGCAGCCGCATGCACTGCTGCTGCAGCGCGAATCGGAGCACGCAAGCGAGAACATCAAGGCCATGCTCGGGCTGGCGAAGGGAACGATCCGCGTCGGTGCAGTTGGGAGCATCGCTTGCCTTGTGCTTCCTTTGGCCATCGGCCGAACTTGCAAGAAGTGGCCGAACCTTCAGGTTCAGATCATCGAAGGCGTATGGGATCGGCTGGCGGACGCGCTCGTCTCGCACGAGATCGACCTGGCGCTAGGGGTTGACGTAGAGGACACAGGCGAGATCGTTGCCGTCAAGGACTGTAGATGGGAAGACACCAGCTACGTCGTTGCGGGCCGTCACCATCCTCTGCGCAAGAAACCGAAGCTGAAGCTGTCAGACACTCTGGCCGAGCGCTGGGCGATCCTTCCAAAGGGGACGGGACCGTTCGAGCACATGAAGAGCGTATTTGCGCGGCAGAACCTTGCTCTGCCCAACGTGGTCGTCGAGACCCGTTCTGTGATGGCGCTCAAGAGCTTGATCGGCCACTCGGGTTTTCTTGGGTGGATGCCGGCGCCGATGTACGACGCGGAGCGAAAGGCCGGGCTGATCGATGCGCTAGACATCCCCGGGGCGAGCGACAAGAGGACCTTGACCGCCTTCCGGAGACGGGCAGGCATGCTGCCGGGCCCTTCGACCAAGCTTCTCGAAGAGCTTCGCGCGTTGACAGCAAACTGAAGTCGTCGAAGGCTGTGACGCTGTCAGCCTTAGTCCATACACCCACTGCGCCGGGACCTGCGATGTGGGTGTCCTCGACGTCAATGGCCGTTTTGCCGTCGAGCAGCACCTGGATGCGGGTGTCTTCGCCCACGCGTATCAGCGAAAGAGGTTGCTGCTGAAACTCCGCCCGCTCAGGTGCTGAGCGTGTTTGCGCCGATGCCAATCTGAGCCACCGCGCCAACTTTCGACTGCGCCACCCGTACGAACAGAAAATCAACTACAGATGCGGCCTTTGGGGCGATATGCCTGGCTCACATGGTAGTCGGCACATGGCCGCGAAGTGGCTCAATCCATCACCGACATGAAGGAAGTGCTGCGAGCGCCTCGGCGCTCCAAGGCCTTCACCCTCGATGCGCTCAAGACGAAGCTGGGCAAGCTGAAGCTGAAGGACGTCACGCGCGAGCGGCTCATCCAGTTCGGCAAGGACCGCGCCAAGGAAGGTGCCGGCCCCGTCACCATCAGCATGGACATCGGCTACATCAAGCTGGTAGTTTCTCACGCCGCAGCCGTTCACGGGGTTCGCGTTCCGGTAGAGCCCATCGATCTGGCTCGCATCGCGCTCAAGCGCCTGGGCCTGGTCGGCAAGGGGCGGGAACGCGACCGCCGCCCTACCCTCGGCGAACTGCAGGCGCTTGCCGACTACTTCGCCAGCAATTCGCGGCAGATCATCCCCTTGGGGCGAATCATGCGGTTCGCGGTCGCCACCGCGATGCGCCAGGACGAGATCTGCCGCATCCGATGGGAGGACATCGATGCCAAGGCCCGTACCGTGATCGTGCGCGACCGGAAGGATCCGCGGGACAAGAACGGCAATGACCAGAAGGTGCCATTGCTTGATGTCACGGGCTTCGATGCCTGGGCCATTCTCGAGGAGCAGAAACCGTTCTCCGGGAACAGCAGCCTTGTCTTTCCGTACAACGGGCGCTCTGTCGGGACCGCTTTCCGGCGGGCCTGCAAGGAATTGAGGATCAAGGACCTCAAGTTCCATGATCTACGGCACGAAGCAGCCAGTCGCCTTTTCGAGGCCGGGTTCACCATCGAACAAGCTGCGCTTGTGACCGGGCACAAGGACTGGAAGATGCTCAAGCGATACACCCATCTGAGGCCAGAGCACCTGCGCGGCGTCAAGCCAAAGCACATTCCACCTTCGCTCGATTTACCGACCGGCCCCAGGCTATCCATGAGCATCGCTGGCAGCCGGGTCTTCGCATCGCACATGGCGTCAGGCAATGCTTTGAGCAGTGCCGCGTTGACCTTCCGGCAGCACGATGCCGAACTCAGAGAGCAGCCCCCGAAGTTCGTTCGTCTGCATGATGCGGGTCTTCATGAGTTGCGCGCGCAGCCGGTGCAGCGACAGCACAATCTGCTGAGCCTCGGTCTTGACGGGAACGAAGCGCATGCCGGGCTGCTGGCACGCCGTCCAGATCGCTTAACTGCGCAAAACCACAGGCCGGCGCTTCCGCCATCAGATATTGCGACCGGTTTCCACACCAGCCGGAACTCCAAGGTAACACTGCAGCACCGATTTCCGCATGCGTCTGATCAGTCCCACGATCCGTTCCCCGCCTGAGCGATGCATGCTTCGTGGAGAGGTGCGCGCTTGGGTGCTGTATGCATGCCGATGCCAAAGAAAAGCTGAGCAGGCGTCCATTCGTGCGGCTCGTTCATTGACGCGCCAGTGCCGAGCTTCGCACGTGCTTTGAAGAAATGTCCCGATGGAAATGCTGATTCTTTTCGGCCTCCACCTCGAGTTCGCGCTCGCTCAGCGAGTTCCCATGCGTAGGAAAGATGCCGTCAACCAATAGCGCATTTTGGAGATGTCCGTCGCTTCTCCTTGAGGACACTCTGTGAGTTCTGGCTGGCGCGGTGCCGGCTTTCATGGAGATCCAACGTATGGCAGACGACCCGAAGAAGACCGGCCTTGATCGCAAGCTCGTTAACCTCGGCGAACCGCACGAGGTGCGCTCATGGACCGAATCACTGGGCTGCACCGAGGCTCAACTGCGAGACGCCGTGAAAGCGGTCGGCAACTCCGCCGACGCGGTGCGAAAGTACCTCTCGGGGAAAGAAAAGTGATGTCTCCAATCCGCCGGATCTCGATCCACGTCGAGGAGCCGGAACCTCGGCGCTTCTACTGGGTGCTCATGGAAGAAGGCAACGACGCCTCGCAGTGGGGCGAGCTCGAGTCAGCGAACGAGCCCTGTGACATGTGGCTCGACGCACTCCAGGCTGGCACGAAGGCGCTGTTGGGATATGTCCCCGACGAACGCATAGGCCCGCGAGCTTCGAGTGACCACGAAGAAGCATCCCCGGTCGGGAGCGATGGCGCTTAGGAGGTATCGCGATGGCTCTCTACGCCCTGCTGTGCACCTGGCGAAAGCTCGCCTGGTATGTCCGTCGCGGCCCACTCTCGTAACCGTTTGTTGACGTCGCCAATATGACTCGCCGTACGAAGACGATAAACATCTCCGCAGCCACGGCGGCCGACGCAAAAGCATGGGCGACGCGTCTGGGGTGCACGGTTGCGGAACTTCGAATCGCAGTCCGGGCTGTGGGAAGCTCTCTCGACCGCGTCAGGGCTTACCTCGACGCGCTCAACAGCCGGACACCGCCTAAAGGCATCGAGCCGAACGCGCCCGATCAGCCGATCCTTCCAACGACGGCACCTGATATACGCCTGCCGCACTGGCCGGCATCGCAATCTTCAGAGCGTTGACAGGGCACACCGCTGCGCGGCGCGCGCGCCTTCACTCCGAGTCTGCGCGCAGCCTGTTCAACTCTGACCTACCCCGTGGCGTGATGCGCAAAATCACTCCCCCCGGCCGGTGCCATCGCCCGCCTCAGCGAGATTCGCCTCGACAAGGTCGGCAGCGGCCAAGACGGCCGCGCACTCAATGTCGCTCTCTTCGTGGATGACCAGGGGAAACGACGCATCCTCAATGCGCCGCAGGAAATTCATCGGCATCGCCGTTGCACCTCCTTAAGTTGAGATGAACCAGGCGCTGTCGTTGGACGCACGCACACACCTGCTCGGTCGCCCTATTGCCCCCCGATAGCGCTCAGTCGGCCAATGCACGGGCGGGAGCGCCCCCGCCCCTGTTGGTCCGTAGAGGCACATACACCGCGCGATGCGTGCAGCCGTGTCGGCTGCACGCTCATCGACGCACCCCTCAAGCCAAACTAACGTCGATCCGCCTGGGCTTCGCATGCTCGGCTTTGGGAATCCGCAGCTTCAACACGCCTTGCGTGAGCTCGGCCGACACCTTCTCCGTGTCCAGCTCCTTGCTGAGCGTGAACACGCGACGGAACCTCCCGAGCCCCACCTCGGTGTGACTGGTCTTCAGGCCGTCAGGCACCGTCAAGCTCGACTCGGCCTCGATGGTCAGGGTCTCCGCCTCGACATGAAGATTCAGCTTCTCGCGCGAGACGCCCGGCAGGTCCGCGTAGAGGGTGATGCCACCCGAGTCTTCGACCACGTCGACAGGTGGGGTCAATGCCGCGTTGCCATAGCGCAGCGTCTCCTGCTTCGGGTCGGCGCTTTCGGGCGCATCAGGCGAACGGGTCTGAATGTCTTTGCTCATGGTGTTCGTCTCCTTGGCTCATTGGACAGCAATGCGACGCGGCTGAGCCGACGCACGACGGCGAACGGTAATGCGCAGCACGCCGTCGCGCAGCTTGGCGTCAACCGCCTCTGGGTCGGCATCGTCGGGCAGCGTAAGCATCCGGCGGAATTGGCCGTCGAAGCGCTCATTGATGTGAACTGCTGCTTTCGCATCCCCCTCGGGCAACACGCTCTTGCGTTCGCCCGCGATGGTCAGAAGGCCGCGTTCGAGGTGGACCTCCAGCGTCGCCGGATCGATGCCCGGCGCAAACGCATAGATCTCCACCGTCTGCGGCGTGGCGCCGACATTCAATGCAGGAAATCCATTGCTGCCGTAGCCACGGATGGTGGGCGCCAGGTCGAACGCCTGCTGCATGTCCCGCTGTAGGCGATCCATTTCTGCAAGCATGTCGCGCGGAAAGAATGATCGGTACATGTTCGAATCTCCAAATCTTGAATGAAGTAAACGAGAGATGGGCCGAGATCCTCACTGAGGCAGGCGATGCGAGCTGGCCTCCCGTGAAGGGCCGCCGGCATCCGGACGGCGCCATGCGGTGATGCGCGGCGAGCGGCTTCGCCAGCGCGGAGGGCGCGATTCCGGATAGTTGAATTTCGCCAGTTCCTCCCGTCCCTTCTGGGTGATGGCCAGCACCTGCGCCGCCGAGGCGGGTCCGGCCATGGAGAGCGGATTCGAGGGCGATGGCACCAGGGCGACGACGAGCCCGGCGGCCCGCAGAATCCTGACCTGGTCGATGTCCTCGGCGCGATAGAACGTAACGGGCAGGCGAGAGCCGGCGATTTGCTTGAGCAAGTTCATGGTCATTTCAATACCTCCTTTTCGGTTGACCAATTTCCGACGGAAGAGAAGATAGGAGAGCCCGTGCGCGATTTCAAGAGGGAAATTTCGACATCCAGCACCGCCCCCCGAGCCCGCGGCGCGCTTAAAAAAAAGCCCGGCCGCTGAGGGCCGGGCGGAGGTTTACAGCAAGCCTGCGGATAGCTCCGCAGGAGCCGAAATTTAAGACATGGTCCTGGACTCTGCGTGTCGGATAGATCCTACGTTTTGAAAATACGATGTGTGCTCCCTGGTGCCACGTCGGCGGCTACGGTGCTTCACAACGGAGAGAGGCCTCGACTCAACGATGCCCACAGCAGCACAGCGATGCCGGCATCGAAGGGACTTTGCTGCTCAAGCAAGGCGCCACGCAGATTCGCGGTCGATCACCGGCGCATGGAAGGACCACCTGCGTCCGGGCAGCCACTTGCCAAGGGGGAGTTCCGCCGCTTGGCGACGAGCCAGTCCACAAGCTGCGTCATTGAACTGGGGGCTTCGAGGCCTCTGGTGGTCGATGGCGATCGGCGGCTTCGTCGTCATTCTTGTTCTTCGTCCTCTTGAACACGCTGAGAGTGCCATCGCTTTCCAGTCTAGCGACGCGCACCTCCGAAAAATCCGCCACACCTTGCTCGCGCAGCTTGCCGCGCAGCTCGTCCGTCCTGATCATCCCGCGCTTGAGGGCACGCCGATTCAGCCGACCATTGCGAATGAGCACTTCGGCGGGCGGCTCCAGAAAACGGGCGACCGGCTCGAAGCGAAAACTCAGCCAGTCCAGCGCAAAGTTCCACGCGACCAGCGTCGCGAGCAACACCAGCCCGTCATCGACGGACTTGTATTCGCCCTGCATCGCGTTGCTCGATGCATCCGCGACCAGTACCACGAAGAGCAGGTCGGCCACGCCCATCGAGCCGATGTCACGGCGCAGCACGAAGCGGAACACGAGGAGGAGGAACCAGTACACGACCGTGCCGCGCACCACCATGTGCCACACGGGAAATTCGCGGGCGAAAAGATCGGCGATTTCACTCATGCTTCATGTCGTCCTGGAACGAATGACGAGGGTCGCTAGGCATCCCACGCGGGCGTGGCTGCAACGATCAGCCTCGTCGAGAGAGACCTTCTGCGAGTCGGTGCTCAACCTAGAACGAACAGCATTGGTGCAGTGTCGGCGAGGGCTTCGGTAGCTTGTAGGCGGCGGAGATGTGGAGCACCGACGAAGAAACCACCCGTGCCAGGGCATGCGCCAGCCGACGCGACGCCCGGCCGCAGCGACGTCGTGTCGCGCGTCATCTTTGGACTCGACCCAAGTTAATGGGGCTCAGCTGACCTGCCCGCCATCAGGCGTACCAGTTGAAGGTCAGCAGAGTCCGTCTTCAGCGACATTCGCCGACGTGCCGGAGGAAAAATTGAGCCCGCAAAATTGCAGAAGCCGCCTCACATACGCATAGCGCAGCATGACAACAACAACGCCAAAGTGATCCCTGTGGCGTCTGACACAGGCTGGGTTTCCAGCGCCGACTTTGGCAAGACGACCAAGATAGAGCCTGCCGTCGCACAGCGTTCATGCGTCGTCTTCAAGAAGACCTTGGAATCGCTTTTCAACAAGATCTGGATAGAGGCAGAAGAAATGATATGAAGATGCCCCTCATGCGCCTCGAGCCCTGCCCCAGCGCCTGAATCGGACCATGAAGCGGCGGCAGGCAATAGCTCCTTGGCAGATTCGCATTTATCGACGCGACTTACAGTGGCTGCCTGGCTTCCTGCACCTCAGATGAATGGCACGCCGCCAGTGACCGCAATGGTCGCGCCCGAGATATAGCTCGCTTGGTCGGAAGCGAGCAGCACATATACCGCCTGCAACTCGGCTGGTTGCCCGGGTCGCTTCATCGGCGTCTGCTGGCCAAAGTTCTTCACCTTGTCCGACGGCAGCGTCGAGGGAATCAGCGGCGTCCAGAAGGGGCCGGGGGCCACGCAGTTCACGCGAATGCCCTTTTCGGCCAGCAGTTGGGCCATGCCGCCAGACATGTTCTGGATCGCCCCCTTCGTCGCGGCATAGGCTACAAGCGTCGCATTGGGCTTGTCGGCGTTAATTGATGCGGTGCTGATGATGGAACTGCCCGGCTTCATGCAGGCGGCCGCCGCCTTGCAAAGGAAGAAATTCGCATAGACGTTGGTGCGAAACGTCCGGTCCAGTTCCTGAGCCGTGATCTCGCCCAAGTCCTTGTGCGCCATCTGGAACGCAGCATTGTTGACGAGGATATCGAGCTTGCCGAAGCGTCCCACCGCCATGTCGACCAGCCGCGTGCAGTGGTCTTCTTCGCAGATGTCTCCCGGCACGGCAACACACACCCGCCCTTCGCCCTCGATGAGCCGAGCAGTGACCTGCGCGTCGGGCTCTTCCTGGGGAAGATAGGAGATCAGCACATCCGCCCCTTCGCGCGCGAAGGCAAGCGCAACGGCGCGGCCAATGCCGCTGTCGCCCCCGGTGATCAGGGCGGACTTGCCCGAGAGCTTGCCGGACCCAACGTAAGAGGATTCGCCGAAATCCGGGCGCGGAATCATTGCCGACTCCAGCCCCGGCGACGATTGCCTGGGCGTGTCGAACGGCGGCCGGGGGGCTGCCTGCATGGGATGGGTCATTACGCGCTCCTTTCCATATCCCGGAACTTCTCAGAGCTCAGAACTGGCCTTGCCGGTCGCCCGAGCGGTTTCCCGCAGCGCCTTGATCTGGTCGCGGTTGCGCTGGGCGCCCTCGGCCTGACGCCGCACGATCGCGCGCACGCCGGTCGGCAGGTTTTCCTTAAGCGCCTTGCGATAGCGCGCGATGGCGGCGTCCTCGTCGTGTTCGCATTCCTCGAGCATCGACACCGGACTTTCGGCGCCGACAAACCCCTTCGCGTGCAACCAGCCGCGATGCATCGCACCGCTGACCGTGCCACCATCGCCGGGCTTGCCGCCGAGTTGGCGAATGAGCCCGGCGAGTTCGGATGCCGCGCTGGCGCACTGCGATGCGCGGCTCTGAAAAACCTTCTTGAGTTGCGCCGAGTTCACTTCTTCCGCGCATGCACGGAAGCCGTACTGGCGGTCACGCGAGCTCTCCAGAAGTTCGTTCAGAACGTCGACCACCTCGTTCGGCACCGCTTCTGCAGCGGTGGAGATTGCGCTGATATCGCTGGCCATGAGTTGCTCCACGAAGAGTCGGTCACTGCGAAGGCGGGTCGGTTCCAGGAAGAGGAAGGAAAACCGCAATGAGCCTCATGGTTGGCAAGACTCGGCCCGCATTCTGTCGTCTCGACGCGATGACGGTTGTAAGCCTTGTCCGAAGACAAGCTGGAAGGTTCGCGCCCCGCGAGGCATAGACTTCCCACAGGAGGGGGCAACAAGAAAAAATCCCATGGGATGAGAAAGAGGCTTTCGAACCCGACCAAGGACCAGCGATGACGGACTCGACCACCCGCAAGCACGACAGCGACGAACGCGACGCCGGCAAACCTTCTTCCGAACACAACAAGGCCGGCCATCAGGAACCCACCCCTCGCAATGAGCCACGCCGTACGCCCGAGAGCAGGCACGATCGCGAGAGCCACGTCGGCGGCGGCAACCGGCAGATCCGGTCGCGGCGCGGAGGCCTCTCATGACGCAGGATCATCGCTCATCGACAGAACCCAGGACCGCGCGCATCTGGCGTGGCCGGGTTGCGCCGGGCAAGGCCGACGCCTACGAGCGCTACCTGCTGGCGGAAGGCATTCCTCCGCTGCGCAAGACCGCCCTCGCGGTGCAGTTGTTCCGGGAAGACCGTGCAGCCGAAACCGAGTTCGTGACGACCTCCTACTGGCCCGACATCCCCTCAATGAGCGAGTTCACCGGCGGTGACCCGAACGTGGTCCATCACCTGCCGCGCGACGCGGAGTTCCTGATCGAACTGCCACAGCGGATCGAGGTGCTGCGCATCATCGTCAACACGCTGCCATAGGCTGCGCACCACCTACAGAGCGAAGCGCTTTGCCAACAACACCGACCTCGTGCAGGTCGGCGGCTATGCCCAGCTGGATGCGATGGTGGCTTACCATCAGCCCAAGTACGACCTCCGGCTGAACCTGTTCAACCTGGCCAACCGCCATGACGCCGACGCGCTGATCCCATCGGACGGCGGCCGTGCGGTGCCGGGCTCGGGTCGCGCCGCCACGCTGTCGCTCACCTACCGGCTCTGAGTTTCCCCAGGAGCATTCGACACAACATGCTGGTCTGCATTCCCGGCGTCCTCGACCGCGAAGCGCTCGCGGCAGTTCGCGCGCGCCTCGATGCGGCCGGCGACGCCTGGGTCGACGGCCGCGTCACCGCGGGACACCAGGGCGCGCCGGTCAAGTTCAACCAGCAGATCGACGAAGGCTCGGCGGTGGCGCACGAATGCCAGGCCATCGTGGCGAGCGCGCTCGAACGCCATCCGACCTTCATCAGCGCGGCGCTGCCCAACCCGCTGTACCCGCCGATGTTCAACCGCTACAGCGAAGGCATGCGCTTCGGCCTGCACGTAGACGGCGGCGTGCGCATCGACCCTCGCACCGTCGCGCACGAGGCTCTGCACCCAGAAGAAGCACGCGAGCCGCACGCCGCGCGTGATGGGCGTCACTTGGTGCAGGCTGGTGGCGGGGTAGAGCACCATGTCGCCGGCTGCGAGCTTCACGGTCTGCATGCCGTGCGTGTCTTCCATCTGCAGTTCGCCGCCGTCGTAGCTGTCGGCGTCCGACAGGAAGAGCGTGGCCGACAGGTCGGTGCGCAGCTTGCGGACGCAGGCGACCGCGCATTGCTGTTCGACATGGACAACGCGGTCCAGCGCCTGAACCAGAGCGGTGCCGACGAATCGGCGCGCCGCACGCTGGTGGGCACGTATCACAACCTGCTTTGCAAATGGAGCGATACCTGAGCTCTTGAACGCTCCCGGCTCGACACTCCGCCACTCGCCCCCGGATGCCGCCTCGCCGCCGCGGCAACGTCGCCGGGCGCGTCCCGCAAGGGGCCACTCAGGAACGCCGCCAACACATCGTTGCTGGCAGCCTGGCTCCCGGCGGGGCCGCGCGACCCGCCGATCAATGCGGCCAGCGCGAAACGCACCGGGCCAGACAGGTACAGCGGCACGTCGGTAAAACTGTAGTGATTGGCCTCGGCGATCTGGTAGCGGTAGCCACCGGCGCGCAAGTGCTGTTCAAGAGCGGCGTTGCCCTGCAGATAGTTCTGCGAATGCCGGGTCTCGCGGTGGTCGCTTTCCAGCAGCAGGAACGGCACCGGCATCGGGTCGCTGGCCGCGCGGCCGTACAGGGTGCCGTCGAGGTTGGCGGCTGCTCGGATGCGAGTGTCGCTCATCGCCGCCTCGACAGCGCTAGCGCCGCCGAAGGAATGGCCGATCGCGGCAATGCGTTGCGGATCGAGCCGCTGCGACAGCCGCGGACCGAACGCGCCCGGCCGGCCGATCTGATCGACGACGTAGCGCAGGTCCGCTGCCCGCACCGCCTGCTGTGCGCCCATGTAGCGCGTGCGGTCGGGGTCGTCCGGCAGGAAGCGCTCAATCGGTGTCGCAAGGCGGCCATTGGCCAGCTCCACCACAGGGGCTTCGTAGGGATGGTCCAGCGCGAGCACGACGAAACCGCGGCTGGCCAGATCGGCAAGCAGCCCGGAGTAGAACGCACGCGACGCGCCGTAGCCCGGCGAGAACAGCACCACCGGCCAGCGCGCCTGTTGCGTGGCCACCGGCGCGTTGGCGCGGGCATGGGTGTCGATGCGGTCGTAGCGCTGCATCACCGGGCCAGGTATCAGCGAAACGTACGTCGGCAAGCTGCCGAGGCCGTCGATGTAGCGCGACCCAGCGCCCTCGCCGGGAACGGCGGGAACGGCCGGATACCAGGCCTGGACCACGACGTTGCGGTGATCGTGCGGGTCGGCGGTCGCGGCTTCGTCGCGATCGCTGTCGATCCATCGGAATACCTCGCTGCCGACCGCATAAGGTCCGCCTGGCGCGGGCAGCTCAGGCACCGGCACGAAACTCCACGCGAGCAACGCAACTGCGGCGAGCCCCGCCACACCACAGCGCCCCAGCCATGCGAGCGCGCTCCGCCGTGGCGGCGGCCCACGACGCCTCCAGGCCAGCACCGCCAGCCCTGCAAGCAATGCGTAGATGGCAACGTACTGCCAGTAGAAGCCCTCGCGCCACACCTGAACGAGGCAGGCGACCAACAACGCCGCCAGCACAGCGACGATGACGCGCGCGCCGACCCGCCTCGTCGCCACCGCGACCAGGGCCAGGCCAACTGCGACCAGGACGATCGCGCCATCCAGTGCTGACATCGCCAGCTCAGCCGCCGTACCTGGCGAGCATGCCCAGCTTCTCGCTCAGCCCGGCCTGGAATTGTTCGCGCTGCGAGGGCACCCACATCGGCGGATCGAACGAGGCGACGATGCGATTGCTCTCGATGCGGATCGTGCCGGCCAGCGGCTCGCGCACCGCAAAGCTGTCGCCCTGCACGTCGATCCTGAAGCCCAGCGCCTCGCCTTCCTTCAACTGCGCCTTCAGGGACTCCTGCAGCCTGGCCGGGCGCCCGGCGTGCGGTATGGATATCTCGATGGGCCGCAGGTCCGGCAGCGGCAGCAGCACCGCGGCGATGACCTTCGACGGCCCGCGCGCGCCAGGAAAGCGCAGCCCGGCGGCGGCATCGAGCACCAGCGCCCGGGCTGCGGCGACTTCGTCGTTGGCCTCGTAGCCGCTTTGCACGGTGACGAAGTTGTCGGTCAGCACATCGACCGACTCCACGCTGCCGTCTGCTGTCACAGCCATGCGAAAGCTCATCACGCCCTGCACTTCCTTGAACGGCCCAACCGGTTCGGCAAGCGAGCGATGGAACTCGAACACCACCTTGCGCGCGGCAGCGGCGTCGAGCGGTCCGGTTACCACCGGCGAGGTGGCGCGCAGGTGGCCGACCAGTGCGATGCGCCCTTCCAGCGGGTCCATGCTGCCCTCGATGGTCGGGGTGCCATGGACGATGCGGTCGTCGAACAGCAGCAGCTGGTTGAACTGCGCCGGCACCAGCTCGTACAGCACCTCGCCCTGCACGTGGTGCTTCTTGTAGCTCGGCACGCCGTCGCGCATCAGCAGGGTTTCGCCGCCGGAGAACTTGCGGGTCTGCCAGCGCGTGAGCGAGTAGACGAAGCCGCAGGTGCCGTTGTGGAAGTCGCTGTGCAGGCCCAGGGTGCAGCCGTTGACCATCAGGTGCAGGTTCGGCGCGCCGGTCGGAATCAGGCCGACGTGGTCGATGCACCACTGCTTCAGGTGCTGGTCGAAGCGCGCCCACAGCGCCTCGGGAAACACCTGCTGCGGCACCGTGCGCAGGTAGGTGTACATCTGCGGCTCGCAGAAGTATTGCCAATGCACGGTCTGCCTGTAGGCATTCTTGACCTTGCCGTCGTAGGCCGTGCGCATGGCCTCGGCCTCGGGAAAGAAGTCGCTGACGACGTGCTGGCGTTTCATCATGCCGGCTCCTTCATGGCGGCAGCGGTGGCCGCGGCGTGGTCGCGCATGTCGCCCAGGGCAACGCGAACCTGGCGGTTGCCGCTGTACGGCAGGCGCCCGTGGGCCATCAGCAGGTTGTTGACCAGCAGCACGTCGTGGGCCTGGGTCTGGATGCTGATCGAACATTCGGTCAGCACCCGGTCGATGGTGCGCACCCACCCGGCCGGAATCGGGCTGCCGTCGCCGAAGAACACCGTGCGCGGAAACTGGTCGCGCCGGAAGTGCTTGCTCAGCAGGGCATCGACTTCGGTTGGCAGCGCGTCGGGGTGGTGCAGCAGGATCTGGTTGAACCATGCCTCTGTGTCGCGCTCTGGAATCTGCAGCAGCGCGTGGGTGCGGTACGACACGGTCAGGTCGTTCTCCGAAATCGCGTCGATCTCGTGCCCGGTCGGCGCGATCTTCTCGCGCAGTTCCTGCAGGCTGCCGACCTTGAAGAACTGCTCCCACGAGGCATCCAGGCCACGGATGAAGCGGCGCCGGTAGACCAGACCCAGTTCGCGGAACCGATCGAGCATTTCTGCAGGCAGGCACTCGATGACCTTGCGCCCGTCCGACAGGGTCCACTCACCCCCTTCGGACGCCGGCTCCAGGCAGAAGAACAACTGGCGCGATGGCCAGGTCTGGGTATGCGAAGCCTCGTTGTGGAAGCGGATCTCCAGGTGCCTGGGGTACGGCGTCGCGAAGTAGACGTTCTCGCTGGCGCTGGCCAATGGCAGGTCGCCGTAGTGCCTGTACAGCGCGTCGCAGGCCGAGGCGGCGGAGGCCTCGAAGCCGTCGAGGCCGCCGACGTCAAAATCGCGGAACAGCACGTGGCCGTCGCTCCACAGCGCTTCGTCGATGCGCTCGCGGTGTTGGCGTATCCAGGGCGCGAGCGGTTCGCGCGAAGCAGAGGTGATTTGCATGGGCTCGGTTTGCGATGGGTTTGGAAAGAGGAGCGAGCGGCACTGTTCAGGACATGGCCACGAGAATCCGCCGCGCGCCGTCGAACGGCAGTCGCCCGTGCGCCGCCAGCACGTTGTCGACCACCAGCAGATCGCCCTGCTGCCAACGAAAAGTACGCCGCTGCGCGCGCAGCACCTCGCGCACGCTGGCCAGGGTGGCGTTGTCGATCCGGCCGCCGTCGCCGTAGTACGCCGCCATCGGCAGGCCGGCCTCGATGCGCGCATCGACCGTGCTGGCCATCGGTGTGTTGGAGGCGTGGAACAGGTGCACCTGGTTGAACCAGACCCGCTCGCCAGTCAGCGGATGCAGGCGCGTGGCCGGCCGCCGCTCGTGAATGCGCAGGCCGCCGCTAGGCTGCCATTCGCAGCCGATGTCCATGTCGCGGCACCAGGCCTCGACCCGCTCGCGGTCCTGCGTCTCGAAGGCCTTGCTCCAAGCGTTGTAGCGCGATTGCGCCGGCGCCAGGTTGCGCACGTACATCAGCTGGCGGCGCTCGAACTCCTCGACGATAGGCGCCGGCATTGCCTGCAGGATGCGCCGCGAGTCGGCCAACGGCGTTTCGCCGCCGGTCTGCGGCGCGGTCGCGCAGAAGAAGTACAGCCGCTGCGGCCAGCGCGCGCTGTACGACATCTCGTTGTGCAGCGGAATCTCCAATTGCTTCGGATATTCGGTCGAGGTGTAGATGCCTTCAGCCACCTGGCTGCGCGGCGAAGTGCCGCCTGCATAGCCGCGCAGCTGCGGCGCCATCGCCGCAACCGCGCGACGGAAGTCTTCGGCCTCGCGCAGGGGGAAGCCTCGAAACAGCAGCGCACCGGCACGCAGCAGCACCGGCTCTAGCCGCGGCATCGTCTGTGCGAACCAGGCCCCGGCTTCCGCCGCGCCGCGCCCGGCCAGAGCGGAGTCGGCATGGATGCAATGCGGAAAGCCGCTGCCGATGCTTTCATCGGTCTCGCTCATGCTCATCGCCCCAGGTACCAGTGGCGGCCGACGATCTCGATCACGCGATCGACGTGCGGCGGCTTGAGGATCGACAGGTGGTCACTGCCGGGCACATCGAAGCTGCGCAGTTGCGGCTCGTGCTGGCGCCAGGCGTCGAGATCGACGGCTTCGCCGGGAACGGCGCGCAGCAGCAACGCCAGGCCGCCGAACGCACCCTGTGGCCGATAGCCGATCGCGCACTGGCGGCAGAACATCTCCAGCACGGGCACGAAGTCTTCGAGCCGCGCATTGGCCGGCAGCAGCCGGCCGCGGCGCATCGCCTCGAAGATCGGCCGCGCCTGTTCGGTGGGTGGCAGCTCGGCCAGCGTGTCGGCATCGAGCCCGTGCTCCTGCTCGCTTTGCAGTTCGATCAACGCCAGGTACTCGCGCAATGCGTAGCCGCGATCACCGTGCCCCTCTGCTCGCGGTGCCTGGGTGTCGACCAGCACCACCGGCGCGACCGTGACGCCGGCCTCTGTCAACTGCCTGGCCGCCTCCAGCGCGACCCAGCCGCCGAACGAATGGCCGACAAGGTGATAAGGCCCCTCCGGCTGCAGGCTGCGGATCGTATCGACATAGCGCCGCGCCGCCTCCTGCAGCGTCGGCGGTTCGCCATCGCGGCCGAGCGGCGCGGGCGCTTCCAGGCCGATGAAGCCGGCGTCGCCGGGGCTGCGCGCAGCAAAGTCGAGGAACGAAGTGGCGTTGGCGCCTGCGCCCGGCAGGCAGAACACCTTGCGCGTTTGCGCATTGCCGGTGCGGATGGTCACTGCCGCGCCCGGTGCGGGCGAGCGGGCACTGCCGCCCGGCTTCGGCGCCATGCCGTCGAGGCGGGCCAGCACAGAAGCGATCGCGCCGCCGACCCGGCCGGCGCGCTCTGCGTCCATCATGATGCTCCAGTGGTCGCCGCCTACAGGATGCACCTGCAGGCGATTGCCCAGCAACCCGCTCCAGCCGTTGGACGGATCGCCCGCATCACCCGCATCAGCCGGCTGGGCCGCGAACAGATGCGTATCGATCTCCAGCGGCTGTGCGTAATAGCGATGCGCCGCGGCGCGCAGGTTGAACCAGAGCATGGCGCGTGCTTCGAACTCGGCCGGGCTCATGTCCTTCTTCAGCCACCCTTCGCCACGCGCCAGCGCAATCGCCCCAGGCAGGTCTTCGGTGGCGAGGATCCGCGCGATCTCGGCCGCCTGCAGCTTGCGCCCGTAGTACTCGGCGAAGGCCACCAGCAGCAGCTTCCTGTCGTGCAAGCCCAGTTCGGAGATGCCGCGCTCGCCCTCGCCGCGGTGCCAGCTGTCGATCAAACCGAGGAACTCGACCCGCTCGCCCAGTGCGAGCAGTTGCTGCGCGACCTCGAAGGCGAGCACGCCACCGGCCGACCAGCCAGCCAGGCGGTACGGCCCCTGCGGCAGCGCCTCGCGGATCAGGCGCACATAGCCCGCGGCCAGATCTTCATAGCGACTGTCGGCATGCACCGCATGGCGGTCGGCGCGGATGCCGTACAAGCCGATCTCGGGATCGATGCGTTGTGCCAGCCGCTCGTAAGACAGCACTTCGCCGCTGGGCTCGTGGATGAACACCAGCGGACGCCGCGAACCGCCCTTGCGGATGGTCACCCATTGCGCGTTCGCCATGGCGTCAACGCCATCGCGCGGCTTACCGATCAAAGCCGCCAGCGTGCTCAACTGCTGCGCCAGCAGCACGTCCTGCAGCGCGACTTCGTAGCCCTTCTGCTTCAACCCCTCGATGACCTGGAACACCATTAGCGAGTAGCCGCCCAGGTCGAAGAAGTTGTCGTGGCGGCCGACGCGTTCGACCCCGAGCAGTTCCGACCACAGTGCGGCGATGGCGCACTCCACCTCGCCCTGTGGCGGCTCGTAGCGGCTCAGGGCCAGGCCCTGCCCGTCCGGTGCCGGCAGCGCCTTGCGGTCGAGCTTGCCGTTGGGCGTCAACGGAAGCGCGTCGAGGGCGACGAAGGCCGAGGGCAGCATGTATTCGGGCAGATGCGCGGCCAGGCCGGCGCGCAGCTGCGCCGGGTCCACCGCATCGACCGCATGGGCGACCACGTAGGCGACCAGGCGCTTGTCGCCGGGGCTGTCCTCGCGCGCGATCACCGCCGCCTCGCGCACGCACCCCTGTTGCGCCAGGCGTGCTTCGATCTCGCCCAGCTCGATGCGGAAGCCGCGCAGCTTGATCTGCGAGTCGTTGCGGCCGAGATATTCGAGCGTGCCGTCCTCGCGCCAGCGGCCGAGGTCGCCGGTGCGGTACATGCGCGCCTGCGCGTCGCCCGCGAACGGGTCGCGCAGGAAGCGTTCGGCGGTGAGTTCAGGGCGGCCCAGGTAGCCGCGCGCCACGCCGGCGCCGCCGATGTGGATCTCGCCGGCCACGCCGACCGGCACCGGCTGCGCGGACTCATCCAGCAGATAGATGCGTGCGCCCGGCATGACCTGGCCGATGTGCGGACGGCGCCCGTCGACCACGCCGCAGCTGGCATCGACGCTGCACTCGGTCGGGCCGTACATGTTGAAGAACAGGCGCTCGTCGACGGCAGCCAATGCGCCCCAGGTGGCCGCGTCGATAGCCTCGCCACCGAGCAGCAGCTTGCGCAGGCTCGGCGCGCGCCCCTGCAGCAGGCCTGCGCCCTGCATCAGCCGCAGATGCGATGGCGTGCACTCCATCACCTCGATGCGATGCGCCTCCAGAAAGCCGAGCAGATCCTCCGCGCCGAGCCGCGCCGCCTCGGGCAGCAGGAACACGCTGCGGCCGAAAGCCAGCTGCCCCCAGGCCTTGACCGCCATGTCGAAACCGAACGATGAGTTCCACGCCACGCGCTGGCAATCGGGTGCCACGCCGTGGATGCAGGCTTCCATTGCATGGAGGAAATACGCCACGTTGCGGTGCTCGACCATGACGCCCTTGGGCGTGCCGGTCGAGCCGGAGGTGTAGATCACATAGGCCAGGTGCGCGGGCGTGAGGCCGACGGCGGCCGGGTCCGGGTTGCTGGACGAGGCCTCGGCCCAGTCTGGCTGCTCTGCATCGAGCATCATGCGAACGCAGCGCCCGGGCGTCTGCAGCCGTGCGTCCAACCGCTGCAGCGTCAGCAGCACGACCGCACCGCTGTCGGCCAACATGTGCGCCAGGCGCTCGTCCGGATAGACCGGGTCGAGTGGCACGTAGGCGCCGCCGGCCTTGAGCGTGGCCAGCATCGCCACGACAAGCTCCAGGCTGCGCTCAGCGCAGATCGCGACGCGGTCGTCGGGCTTCACGCCGAGCGCGCGCAGGTGATGGGCGAGCCGGTTGGCGCGGGCGTTGAGCTCGGCGTAGCTGAGCGCCTCACCCGCGTACTCGATCGCCTGTGCGTCAGGCTGCCGCGCGGCCTGCTCTTCGATGAGCGCGTGCACCAGTACCGGTCTGGCGGCAGCAACGTGGCTTTCGTTGAAGCCTTCCACGATGGCCTCGCGCTCCTGCTCATCCAGTAGATCGATGCGATCGACCTGCTGGCTGTCGTCGGCAACCATCGCGCGCAGCACCGCCTCCAGGCAGCGCCACTGGCGGCAGACCGTGGCCTCGTCGAACAGGGCCGTGGCGTAGTTGAGCTGGCCGCCGATGCCGTCTTCGCTCTCGCGCAGTTCGAGCGACAGCTCGAACTGCGCGCTGTCGGGTCCGCCGCCAAGGCTCTGCGCCTGCAGGCCGGCCAGGTCGAGTTCGGCCTTGGGCGTGTTGTGCCACGACAGCATGACCTGGAACACCGGATGGTGGGCCAGTGAGCGCGGCGGGTTGAGCGCCTCGACCAGCCGTTCGAACGGCACGTCCTGCAGGCTCTGCGCCTGCACCGCGGTCTGCCGCGCCCGGGTCAGCAGCGCCTGCACGCTGGGGCTGCCGGACAGGTCGATCTTCAGGGCCTGGGTGTTGACGAAGAAGCCGATCAGCGGCTCGACCTCGATGCGGCTGCGGCCGGCGTGCGAGCTGCCGATCACCACCTGGTCTTGTCCGCCAAGCCGGCCCAGCACCACCGCCCAGGCCGCGAGCATGGTCATGTACAGCGTGGTGCCATGGCGCTGGCCGAGCGCGCGCAGGCCCTGGCTGAGCCCGGCCTCGAGCGCGATGGCGATGTTGGCGCCGCGATAGTCCTGCACCGGCGGACGCGGCCGGTCGGTCGGCAGATCGAGCAAGCTCGGCGCACCGCGCAGCTGTTGCACCCATTGCTGCAACTGCTGCTGCAGCAGCGGCCCTTGCAGCCATTGGCGCTGCCACATGCCGAAGTCGGCGTACTGGATGGCCAGCGGCGGCAGCGGATCGGGCCGGCCTTCGCGGAAGGCGCGGTACAGCGTCGAGAACTCGTTCGCCAGCACCCCGCCCGACCAGCCGTCGGAAACGATGTGATGCATGGTCACCAGCAGCACGTGGTCGTCCGGGCCAAGCGCGAGCAGGCGGCCGCGAATCAGCGGCCCCAGGGCGAGGTCGAACGAACGCAGCGCCTCTTCGCGAAGGACCGGCTCCAGCTCGGCATCGGTAGCGCCGCGCAGGTCTTCGCGCTGCAGCGCGAAGCCGCGGGCTTCGTCGATGACTTGCAGCGCCTGGCCGCCGATGCCGACGAACCGGGTGCGCAGCACCTCGTGGCGTTCGACGATGCGGTCGAACGCGGCTTGCAGCGCAGCAACATCGAGCGGGCCGCGCAGCCGCACCGCATCGGGCACGTGATAGGCCTTGCTTGCCTCGGGATCGACCCGGGCGATGAACCACAGGCGCTGCTGCGCGAACGACATCGGCAAGGGCGCCGAGCGGTCGGCGCGGGTGATCGCGCTGAGCGTGTTCTGGCTTGCCTCGGCCACGTCCTGGGCGAGGTCGGCCAGCTGCGGGTGGGTGAACAGCACCGGCAGCGGTAGCTCGACGCCGAGCCGCTCGCGCAACTGCGAGATCAGACGCATCGCGAGCAGCGAATGGCCGCCGAGCTCGAAGAAGTTGTCGTGCCGCCCGACGCGTTCGATGCCGAGCAGCTCGCACCAGATCTGCGCCAGCGTGTCCTCTATCTCGCCGATCGTCGCCTCGTAGGCGCGGTGGACGAAGGCCAGGCCGTCCGGCACCGGCAGGGCCTTGCGGTCAAGCTTGCCGTTCGGGGTGAGCGGCAGGGCCTCGAGCGGCATGAACGCGCCCGGCAGCATGTAGTCAGGCAACTGCGCGGCCAGGCGCTGGCGCAGCTCGGCGGGGTCTGTCGCCTGCGCATCGCTCACATCGCCCACGATGTAGGCGACCAGGCGCTTGTCGCCGGGCACGTCTTCGCGCGCGATCACCGCGGCTTCGCGCACGCCGGGCAGTTCGTTCAGACGCGCCTCTATCTCGCCCAGCTCGACGCGATGGCCGCGAATCTTGACCTGGAAATCGTTGCGGCCGAGGTATTCGATGGTGCCGTCGTCGCGCCAGCGGCCGAGGTCGCCGGAACGGTACATGCGCGAGTGCGCGTCTCCCGCGAAGGGGTCGGCCAGGAACCGTTCGGCGCTCAGTTCGGGCTGGTTGAGGTAACCGCGCGCGACCTGCACGCCTGCGATGTGGATCTCGCCAGCTACACCGCGCGGCACTGGCCGGCGCTGTGCGTCGAGCAGGTACATCCGGCAGTTGTCGACCGGCGTGCCGATGGGCGGCAGGTCGTCCCAATCCTCCGCCGCGCCAACCAGCGTGTGGGCGGTGACCACGTGGCTTTCGGTCGGGCCGTAGTGGTTGTGCAGGCGAGAGCCGCTGCTGCCTTCGAACAGACGCCGGATCGCCGGCGTGATGCGCAGCTGCTCGCCGGCGACGACCAGGTCGCGCAGCGCCGGCAGCGGCGCTTCGCGCTGCGACCACAGCTCGCTCAGGGCGTTGAGCGCGATGCAGGGCAGGAACAGCCGTTCGATGTGCTGCTCGCCAAGCCAGTCGGCCAGGGCGGGCAGGTCTCGGCGCAAGTCTTCGTGCAGCAGCACCAGGGTGCCACCGCCGGCCAGCGTCGAGAAGATTTCCTGGAACGCGACATCGAAGCCGGGTGCGGCGAATTGCAGCGTGCGCGCCGCGCCCGGCAGCACCCCGCGCTGCCAGGCCAGCAGATTGACCAGGCCGCGATGCGGCATCGCCACGCTCTTGGGCCGGCCGGTCGATCCTGATGTGTAGATCACGTAGGCCAGGTGCTCGCCGCGCAGGCCCAGCGCATGCGGGTCGGGGCGCTGCGCCGCGGTCTGCGCCCACGGCGCCTGGCCGATATCGTCGAGCAGCACGCATTCGCAAGCCGCTGGTGGATGCAGTCGCTCGACCAGCCGCTCCTGCGTCAGCAGCACGCGCGACGCGCTGTCGCCGAGCATGTGCGCCAGCCGTTCGTCAGGGTGAGCGGGGTCCAGCGGCACGTACGCGCCGCCGGCCTTGAGCGTAGCCAGGATCGCGACCACCAGCGCCGGACCGCTCTCCAGGCAGATCGCGACGCGCTCGTCGGGGCCGACGCCAAGACTGCTCAGATGCCGGGCCAGCTGGTTCGCCTGCGCCTCCAGTTCGCCGTAGCTCAGCCGCTGCGTGCCGAACTCCAAAGCCAATGCGGACGGGTCGCGCCCGGCCTGGCGCTCGAACAGCGCATGCACCAGTTCGCCATCGCCGCTGTGGTCGCGGTGAGTGGCATTGAAGCCTTGCAGGACCTGTGCGCGTTCGGCCGGCGGCAGGGTCTCGATCGCATGCATCGGCGTGTCCTGCGCCTGGTCCAGCGCGTGCCTCAGATGCTCCAGGGTTTCGCGCACCCAGCCGGCGATGCGCGCGGCGTCCACGCGCTCGACGATTTCGGCGGTGACGGAGAAACCATCGCCATGGTCGTCGACGTGCAGCACGAACGGATAGTTGGTGCGGTCGCGGCTGTCGAGATAACGGATGCCGGCGATGCCTTCTTCGCCTTGTGCAGGCTCGTCGCGGCTGTGGCGATAGTTCAGCAGCGCCGAGAACAGCGGCGTGTTCGCGGCCAGTCCGCTGCAACGCTGGGCCAGCGTCAGCGGCGCGTGCTCGTGGCGCAGCAATCCGGCGAGGCTGGCCGCGGTCTCTTCGAGCGCGGTGGCGGCGCTGCGTCCATCCAGTCGCACCCGCAGCGGCAAGGTATTGATGAACATGCCCATGGCGCGATCGGCTCCAGCGCCCCCCTGCAGACGCCCGAACAGCACCGTGCCGAACACCACGTCTTCGCGCGCGCTGCAACGCCCCAGCACCTGCGCCCACGCCAGGTGGAACACGCAGGCAGGGCTGACCCCGTGCGCTCGCGCGACCCGGCGCACGTCAGCGCACAGTGCAGGCTCGAGCCGGAGCTTCGCCTGCACCGCATCGCTGCCGTTGCCGCGCACGTCGAGCAGGTCGAAGGGCGCGGTCGGCTGCTCGACGTCGCCGAGCATCGCGCGGAAGAACTGCTCGTGTTCGGCCTCGCGCGCGGACAGCCGTGCCTGCGCGACGAAGTTGCGGAACGGCACCGGCTCGGGCAGTTCGGCGCGGCGGTCCTGCATCACCAGGCCGACCTCGTGCACCAGCAGCTCCATGGTCACGTGGTCCATCACCAGGTGGTGGTAGAGCATCTGCAACAGCCAGCGCCCACTGGCCTCGAAGGTGGCATCGAAGGCAGCAAAGCCACGCATCATCGGCGCCTGTCGCACATCGAGGCGATAGCGCCCCGGATCGGCGTGGGCCTGCAATCGCGCCTGCACTTCGTCGGCGAACTCCAGCGTCTCCACTTCAAGCTGCGCCTGCCGCCACACCACCTGCACCGGCTCGGCCAGGCCGTCCCATTGCACCGCGGTGCGCAGCACGTCCTGCCGCGCGATCACCTCGTTCATCGCGGCGACGAAGCGGTCCAGCAGCTCGCGGCTGTCGAAACCCATCAGCAGCCGGGTCAGGTAGGCATCGCCCTGCTGCTGCAGCAGGTGATGGAACAGGATGCCCTCCTGCAGTGGCGCCAGCGAATAGATGTCCTGCACGTTGCCGGCCCCGCCCGGAGTGGCGGCCACGATGCGGTCGATCTGGGCCTGCTCCAGCCGCACCAGCGGCAACATCTGCGGGGTGATTCGCGCCTGCTGCGCCGCCGGTGCCGGCGCGGCGCGTTCGCCGTTGGCCGCGACCCAGCTCAACAGCGCCTGCTTGTGCAGCTTCAGCGATGCCATCACGCCCGGGGTCAGCACGCCGCGAGGCGCCTTCACCACCAGTTCGCCCTGCTCGATCCGCGCTTCGAACCGGCGCTGCTCGAGCAGGCCGATCAGGGCCGGCGCATCCAGCGATTTCATGCTCGCGACTTCCACATTCACAGTCTGAACTCCTCGGTTTCTTCTGATTCGTCGTCCGGCGCGGCAAAGCGCACCGGGATGGCGTTGTGCGGGATCTCGGTTGTCGGTGCGGTGCGCACGGCGGCGGCCATCGCGGCCAGTTCGGGTCGGTCGAAGACCGCGCGCACGTCGATCGTCCAGTCGCGCCGGCGCAGGTGTTCGAGCAACTGCATCGCCAGCAGCGAGTGCCCGCCGAGCGCAAAGAAGCTGTCGTGGCGACCGATGCGCTCGACACCGAGCAGCTGCGACCAGATCGCGGCCAGGGCCTGCTCCGTCTCGCCCCGCGGTGGCGCGAAGGCCTGGCGGCTGAAGGCCTCGTCCTGCGGTGCAGGCAGCGCCTTGCGGTCGAGCTTGCCGTTGGCGCTCAAAGGCAGTGCCGCCAGGCGCACGTAGGCCGCGGGCAGCATGTGCTCGGGCAGGTGTTCGCCGAGCTGGCTGCGCAGTTGTGCAGGCTCCGGCATTTCATCGGGCGAGGTCGGCACCACATAGGCGACCAGCGCCAGCGCGCCGGAGCGGTCTTCGCGCGCCAGCACCGCAGCCTCGGCGATGCCGTCGAGCGCGCGCAGCTGCGCTTCGATCTCACCCGGCTCGATGCGCTGTCCGCGCAGCTTGATCTGGAAGTCGTTGCGGCCCAGGTACTCGATCGCGCCATCGGCGCGCCAGCGGCCGAGGTCGCCGGTGCGGTACAGGCGGCCACCCTCGACGAAAGGATCGGCGATGAAGCGCTGCGCGGTCAGCTCCGGCCGGTTCAGGTAGCCGCGCGCCACCTGCGCACCGCCGATGTACAGCTCGCCGGCCACGCCGACCGGCACCGGGCGCAGCGCATCGTCGAGCAGGTAGAGCCGGGTGTTGGCGATCGGCCGTCCGATCGGTATGGAATCGCCATCGTCGCTCCCGCAGGTCCAGGCGCTGACATCCACCGCCGCTTCGGTCGGGCCGTACAGGTTGTACAGGCGCGCATGTGGCAGGCGTTCGCGGCATTGGCGTGCCAGCCCGGCCGAAAGCGCTTCGCCACTGCACACCACCCGCCGCAGGCTGGCGCAGCCGGCCACGGCGTCAGGCCGGGCAAGAAAGACCTGCAGCATCGACGGCACGAAATGCAGCGTCGTCACCCCGCTGCTGCGGATCAGCTCGCCCAGATAGGCCGGGTCTTTATGTCCATCCGGCCGCGCGAGCACCAGCCGTGCACCGGCCATCAATGGCCAGAAGAACTCCCACACCGACACATCGAAGCCGAACGGCGTCTTCTGCAGCACGACGTCATCCGGAGTCAGCGCGTAGGCCTGCTGCATCCAATGCAGGCGGTTGACGATGCCGCGGTGTTCGTTCATCACCCCCTTGGGCGCGCCGGTCGAACCGGAGGTGTAGATCACGTAGGCCAGGCGGCCTTCGTGGAGGCCGGTTTCTGAAGCATCGAGATTGCGGTCGGCGAACGTGGCCGTGTGCGTGTCGCGAGCGGGCACCAGGGTACGCACGCCCGGCACGCTCAGCGCCAGTTCCGGGTCGGCCAGCACCACTACCGCAACGGCCTCGTCGAGCATGTGCCGCAGGCGCTCCGGTGGATGGGTGGGGTCGAGCGGCAGGTAGGCGCCACCGGCCTTGAGGGTCGCCAGCAAGGCCACCACCAGCGATTCGCTGCGCTGCATGAGCACACCCACGCGGGCGTCCGGGCCGACGCCCAGCACGCGCAGTTGCCGTGCCAGGCGATTGGCGCGTGCGTTGAGCTGGGCGTAGCTGAACTGGCGGTCTTCGAACACCAGCGCGATCGCGTCGGGGCGCTGCGCGACCCGATGCTCGAACAACTGGTGCAGGAGCACGCCGTGCGGGTACTCGGTGGCGGTGGCGTTGAAATCGGCCAACACCTGCCGGCGCTCGTCTTCCGGCAAGACATCGATGCGGCGCAGCGGCCGCTGCGACTCGCTTTCCAATGCATCGACCAGCACGTGCAGGGTCTGCCGCACAAAGCCGCCGACGCGCCACGCATCGAGGCTGCGATCGATCTCGGTGGTAATGCCGAAGCCGTCGCCATGGTCGTCCACGTGCAGCACGAATGGGTAGTTGGTGCGGTCGTGTCCACCGAGCAATTCGATGCCCGGCAGGCTCGTGGCTTCGGTGTCGCGTCGGCTGTAGCGGTAGTTGAGCAGGCTGGTGAACAGCGGCGCATCGGCCGGCAACCGGCTGCAGCGCCGGGCCAGGCTCAGCGAGGCATGCTCGTGGCGCAGCAGCTCGGCCAGATCGGCGTGCACGCGGCGAAGCGCCGCTTCGGTTCCGGCAGCGCCAAGGCGCACGCGCAGCGGCAGGGTATTGAGGAACATGCCCATCGCCCGCGTCGCCTCGGCGCCAGCTTGCAGGCGGCCGAACAGCACCGTGCCGAACACCACGTCGTCGCGGCCGCTGCAACGTGCGAGCACCAGCGCCCAGGCCAGGTGGAACACGCTGGCCGCGCCCACCCCACGCAGCCGCGCCTGTTCGCGCAGGCGACGCGCCAGCGCGGGATCGAGTTCGCTGCGCGCCTGCGCCACGCCACTGCCGTCGCCGCGCACGTCGCTCAGGCCGAACGGTGCGGTGGTTTCCTCGACATCGCCCAGCGCGGCGCGGAAATAGGCTTCGTGCCCGGATTCCGCCGCGCCCTGCAGGGCCTGCGCGACGAAGCGACGGAACGGCACTGGTGCAGGCAAGTGCTCGCGCCGACCCTGCAGGATCAGCATGATTTCCTGCACCAGCAATTCCGAGGCGGTGTGGTCGAGGATCAGGTGGTGGTGCAGCAGCTGCAGCAGCCAATGCCCGCTGTCGCTTTCCTGGATCGAGTGGCCGCGCAGCATCGGCGCGCGGCGCACGTCGAGCCGGCTGCGGCGCGGATCCGCCAGGGCCTGCAGGCGTGCCAGTGCATCTTCCGCGGGCGCGGCGGCGAGCATCTCGATGTCCAGGCCAGCCTGGCGCTGCACCAGTTGCACCGGCTGCTCCAGCCCTTCCCAGTGCACGCTGGTGCGCAGGATGTCGTGCCGCGCGATCACCTCGCGCAGGGCCTGCGCGAACCGGTCCAGCCGTTCGCGGCTGTCGAAGCGCAGCAGGGTCGGCATGACGTAGGCATCGCCACCCTCACCTTCGCCATGCAGCCGGTGATGGAACAGGATGCCCTCCTGCAGCGGCGCCATCGGATAGATGTCCTGCACGTTGCGCACGTCGCCCGGCACCTGCGCCACGAGGCGGTCGATTGCGCGCTGGTCGAGCGTGAGCAGCGGCAGCATCGCAGGCGTGATTGCATCAGCCACTTCGTCGATGCGGTAGGTCAGTGGATCGCTGCCCTGGCGTTCGCGCAGCAGGGCAATCAGCTCCGGCTTGCGATCGCGCAATGCCTGCACCAGCGTTGCATCCGCCAGCAGGCGCGAGTCTCCCTGCAACGCCAGCCGCTCGCCGTCCAGGCGCAGCGTGAGGCCGCGCGAGGCCAGCGTGTCGAGCAGTTGCGATGCATGGTTCATAGAACGATCTCCTCCAGTTGCACCGTGGCTGCGGCAAGGTCTGCCAAGGTCGGCGCGTTGAACACCATCTGCACGTCGACCTGGAGTTGTTGTTCGCTCATGGCGTGGATCAGCTGGATGGCCAGCGCCGAATGCCCGCCGAGCTCGAAGAAGTTGTCGTGGCGGCCGACCTGCCCGACGCCGAGCAGCTCGCCCCACAGCACCGCCAAACGGATTTCCATGTCGGTTTCCGGAGCGGCGTAGTCCTGCCGCGCCAAGCCGTCGTCGTCCGGCAGCGGCAGTGCCTTGCGGTCGAGCTTGCCGCTCGCGTTCAGCGGCCAGGCCGCGAGCGTGACGTAGGCGCCGGGCAGCATGTAATCCGGCAACTGCGCGCCGAGTTGCTCGCGCAGCACCGAGGGCCCCAGTGCGGCGCCCGGCTGCGGCAGCAGGTAGGCGACCAGGCGGGGCTCGCCAGGCAGTTCGGCATGGGCGAGCACCACGGCCTCGCGCACGCCATCGAGCCGCGCCAGCTGCGCCTCGATCTCGCCGAGTTCGATGCGGTAGCCGCGAACCTTGACCTGGAAATCGTTGCGGCCCAGGTACTCGATGCTGCCGTCGGCGCGCCAGCGGCCGAGGTCGCCGGTCCTGTACATGCGTGCACCGTCGCGCCCATCGAATGGATCGGGCACGAAGCGCTCGGCGGTGAGTTGCGGGCGCCCCAGGTAGCCGCGCGCGACCCCGGCGCCGCCGATGTGAATCTCGCCGGCCACGCCGATCGGCACCCGCTCGCCATGCGGATCGAGCAGATAGACGCGCGCGCCCGGCATCGGGCGGCCGATATGCGGCACCGCACCGGTGACCGGGCCGCAGGTGGCATCGACGCTGCATTCGGTCGGGCCGTACATGTTGTGGAACTGCATCCCTTCGGCTTCGGCCAGGCCGCGCCACGTCGAGGCATCGAGCGCTTCGCCGCCGAGCAACAGCTTGCGCAGCGAGCCGGGGCGCCGTTGCGCAAAGCCGGCCGACTGCAGCATGCGCAGATGCGAGGGCGTGCACTCCATCGCCTCGATTGCGTGGCGCTCCAGAAAGTCGAGCAAGGCCTCCGCGTCCAGGCGGGTGCGCTCTGGCAGCAGGAACACGCTGCGGCCGAACGCCAGCTGCCCCCAGGCCTTGACCGCCATGTCGAAGCCGAACGATGAGTTCCACGCCACCCGCCGGCAGTCTGGCGCCGGGCCGTGGATGCGCTGCTCCAGCCCGTGCAGGAAGTTAAGCACGTTGCGGTGCTCGACCATCACGCCCTTGGGCATGCCGGTCGAGCCCGAGGTGTAGATCACGTAGGCCAGGTGGGCTGGAAGCAGGCCGATCGCTTCGGGATCGGGGTCATGCGTGGGCGCATCGGTCCAGGGCGGGGGCGATGCCTCGTCGTCGAGCATCAGTACCGCGCATCCCTCAGGCACCCGCAGCCGCCCAAGCAGGCGGGCCTGGGTCAACACCGCCACCGGCGCGCTGTCAAACAGCATGCGGGCAAGGCGATCGTCGGGATGCACCGGGTCCAGCGGCACGCAGGCGCCGCCGGCCTTGAGCGTGGCCAGCAGTGCGACGCCCATGTCCACGCTGCGTTCCAGGCACAGCGCAACGCGGTCGTCGGGCCGCAGCCCCAGGCCGCGCAGGTGGTGGGCGATGCGGTTGGCCCGACGGTTGAGTTCGCCGTAGTCCAGCGCCTGGTCTTCGCAGGCCAGCGCCAGGGTGCTTGGCTGCGCTGCGGCCTGCGCCTCGAACAGGCGATGCAGCAGGCCATCGCAATCGACGCTTCCACTGGCATTGAACACGTGCAGCACCTGCTCGCGTTCGTCCGGGGCCAGCAGGTCGATGCGGGCCACCGGTGCGGCGGCATCGGCGACCATGCCGCGCAGCATTGCCACCAGCGCATGCCAGTGGCGCTGCACCGTGGCCTCGTCATACAGGGCGGTGGCGTAGTTGAACTGGCCGACGATGCGTTCGCCGACCGGTTCCAGGTCGAGCGAAAGATCGAACTGCGCGCTGCCTGCATGGCTGGCAAGGTTGTCGAACTCCAGCCCTTCCAGTTGCAGCTGCGCAGGCGGCGTGTTCTGCCACGCCAGCCGGACCTGATAGACCGGGTTGAAGGCGCTCGAGCGCGGCGGATTGAGCGCCTCGACCACCTGCTCGAACGGCACGTCGCGATGTTGCTGAGCCTGCAGCGCGACCTGCCGGGCCTGCACCAGAAGGCTGCCTGCGTCGAGACCGTCGTCGATGTCGAAACGCAGGGCCTGGGCGTTGACGAAGAACCCGATCAGCGGTTCGAGCTCGGCCCGGTCGCGCCCGGCGATGGCGCTGCCGAGCACCACGCGCGACTGGCCGCTCAACCGCGCCAGCACCGCCGCCCATGCCGCGAGCACGGCCATGTACGCGGTGACGCCGTGGCGCTGCGCCAGCGCGCCCAGTTCACGGGTCAACGTCTCGTCGAGTCCGACTTCGATGCTGGCGCCACGGTAGTCCTGCTGCGGCGGCCGTGGCCGGTCGGTGGCCAGGCCGATCAGCGGCGGCGCATCGCGCAGGCGCTCGACCCAGTACTGCAACTGCGCCTGCACGGCCTCGCCCTGAAGGCGGCGTCGCTGCCATGCAGCGTAGTCGCCGTACTGGACGGGCAATGCCGGCAACGGATCGGGTTCGCCGCGGCGGAACGCCCCGTACAGCGCAGAGAACTCGTGCGCCAGCACGCTCAGCGACCATCCGTCGGAGACGATGTGGTGCATCGTGGCCAGCAGCACGTGCTCGTCTTCGGCCAGGCGCAGCAACTGCACCCGCAGTGGCGGGCCGCGCTCGAGGTCGAACGGTGCTGCGGCTTCGGCCTGGCACAGGGCGCGCAAGGCGGCGTCGCCAAGTCCATCGAGTTTGCGGTAGTCGAGGGCAACGCCGTGCGCCGGTTCGATGCGCTGGCGCGGCTCGCCGCCCATGACGACGAAGCGCGCACGCAGCGACTCGTGGCGAGCGACGATCCGGTCCAGCGCGTGCTGCAGCGCGATGCGGTCCAGCGCACCGCGCAGGCGCAATGCGGCAGGCAGGTGATAGGCCGCGCTGGCCTGTGCGTCGATACGGGTCACGTACCACAGGCGCTGCTGCGAGTGCGACAACGGCAGCGGTGCGCTGCGATCCGCCGGCACGATCGGATCGACTGCGCCGGGTGCGGCCCGCGCCATCTCGGCAGCCAGGTCCGCCAGCCGCGGTCGCGCGAACACCGCCGTCAGCGCCAGCTCAATGCCGAACCGCTGGCGCAGCTGCGAGAGCATCCGCACCGCCAGCAGCGAATGCCCGCCCAGCTCGAAGAAGCCGTCGTCGCGGCCGATGCGTTCGATGCCGAGCAACGACGCCCATGTCTGCGCCAGCGCCTGCTCGAACTCGCCCTGCGGCGCCTGGTAGCCGCGCTGCGCGTAGGCCTCGCCGTCCGGCGCAGGCAGCGCGGCGCGGTCGAGCTTGCCGTTGGCGTTGAGGGGCAGCGAATGCAGCAGCACGAAGGCCGCCGGCAGCATGTAGTCGGGCAGGCGTTCAGCCAGGCGCGCGCGCAGTTGCGCAGGGTCGGGTGGCGCGCGATCGGGATGCGCAACCACATAGGCCAGCAGGCGCTTGTCGTCGCCCTGCCCTTGCACAGCCACCGCCGCTTCGCGCAGCCCGTCCAGCCGCATCAGTTCAGCCTCGACCTCACCCGGCTCGATGCGGAAGCCGCGGATCTTGACCTGCTGGTCGTCGCGGCCGAGGAACTCGATTGAACCGTCGCCGCGCCAGCGGCCGAGATCGCCGCTGCGGTACATGCGCGGTGGCGTGTCCGCAGCGGCGGTCACGAACGGATCGGTTGCGAAGCGCTGCGCGGTGAGTTCAGCGCGATGCAGGTAGCCGCGCGCCACACCGGCGCCACCGATCCAGATTTCGCCGACGGCGCAAACCGGCACCGGCTCGCCATGGGCATCGAGCAGATAGACGCGCGCATTGGCGACCGGACGGCCGATGCCCAGCGGCGAGTCTTCAGCACTGCAACGCGCGACGGTGGCGTTGATCGTGGTTTCGGTCGGACCGTAGGCGTTGGCCAGCGCCGGTCGATGGCCGTCGCGCTGCCACCAGGCATCGAGCGCGGCGGCGCCCACCGCATCGCCGCCGATCACGATCTGCCGCAGCGACGGCGGAAACACCTCATCGGGCGCCTGGGCCAGGCGCTGCCAGAACAGCGTCGGCAGATTGGCCACGGTGAGCCGGTGTGCGGCGCACAGTTCGCACCAGCGCCGGGGTTCCGCCAGCCACTCGTCGGTGCGCAGCACCAGCGTCGCGCCATGGCTGAGCGCGCCGAAGATCTCCTCGCCGGCAACGTCGAAACTCAGGCCGGAGAACTGCAATACCCGGTCTTCGGCGCTGAAGCCATAGAGCGCCTGCAGCGCTGCGATCTGATTGGAGAGTTGCCGGTGTTCGACCATCACGCCCTTGGGCGTACCTGTGGAGCCAGAGGTGTAGATCACGTAGGCCAGGTGCGAGCCGTCGCTGGGCAGGTCGCACAGATCGGGCGCATGTATGGGCGTATGCATGGGCGCTGCCGCCCATGGCGAGTGTTCGTCGAGCGCGACGGTCGTGCAGCACGACGGTGGTTGCAGGCGCGGGCGCAGGCCGGAGTGCGTCAGCAGCACCGCCGGCGCGCAGTCTTCCAGCAGCCAGGCCAGCCGCTGGTCCGGATGGGACGGATCGAGCGGCACATACGCGGCACCGGCCTTGAGCGTGGCCAGCAGCGCGACGATCAGGTCGGGCCCGCGCTGCAGGCACAGCGCAACCCGGTCCTCCACGCCAACGCCGAGGCTGCGCAGATGGTGGGCGAGCCGGTTGGCGCGCTGGTCGAGTTCGATGTAGCTGAGCTGCTCGCCGTCGTGCTCCAGCGCGATCGCCTGCGGCTGCAACGCAGCCTGCCGTTCGAACGCGGCATGCGCGAACGCATGGGCAAGCTGTGCTGGCGCGCCTTCGGCGAACTCGTGCAGCAGCAGCTCGCGCTCATCGGCGTCGAGCAACGCGATGCGATCGACGGGCCGGCCATCGTCGGCGGCCATGCCGCGCAGCATCGCCATCAGGCTGTGCCAGTGGCGGCGCACCGTGGCCTCGTCGAACAGGGCGGTGGCGTAGTTGAGCTTGCCGGTAATGCGCTCGCCGTCTTCCTGCAGGTCCAGCGCCAGGTCGAACTGCGCGCTGGCCGGAAGGCTCTCGACCCGTTCCACATCCAGCCCGGCAAGCTCCAGTGCGACAGCGGGCGTGTTGTGCCAAGCCAGCATCAGCTGGAACACCGGATGGTGGGCCATGGAGCGCGGCGGGTTCAGCGCCTCGACCAGACGCTCGAACGGTACGTCCTGGCGCGCCTGTGCCTGCAACGCAGTCTGGCGCACCTGGGCCAGCAGATCGGCCACGCCCGGGCTGCCGTCCAGCGCGATCTTCATCGCCTGGGTGTTGATGAAGCAGCCGATCAACGGTTCGATCTCGACCCGCCCGCGGCCGGCGTGCGAACTGCCGATCACCACCTGCTGCTGGCCGCTGTAGCGTGCCACCACGGCGGCCCAGGCGGCCAGCACGACCATGTACAAGGTCGCGCCGTGGCGCTGGCCGAGCGTGCGCAGGGCTCGCGTGGTTTCGGCATCGAGGCCGACATCGAGGCTCGCGCCCCGGTAGTCCTGCAATGCCGGCCTCGGCCGGTCGCATGGCAGCTCGGTACGTGCCGGTGCGCCTTGCAGCTGTGCGACCCACTCCTGCAGCCGGACTTGCGCGGTCGTGCCCTCCAGGTGCTTGTGCAGCCACACCGCATGGTCGGCGTACTGGATCGGCAGCGGCGGCAGCATCGGCCTCAGTCCATTGCGCAACGCGCTGTAGGCAGCGGCGAACTCGCGCATCAGCACGCTCAGCGACCAACCGTCGGAGACGATGTGGTGCATCACAACCACCAGCACGTGATCGCGCTCGGCAATGCGCAGCAGGCGGCCGCGAATCGGCGGACCGGCCGCGAGATCGAAGGGCTCGGCCGCAGCCTCGCGGCACAGTGCCTCGATCTGCGCCGGACTCGAATCGCCCGCGTCCTGCTCGCGCAACTCGAAGCCGTGCGGCGCGTCGATGCGCTGCCAGGGCTGGCCGTCGATCGCGATGAAACGCGTGCGCAAGGCTTCGTGCCGGGCCACGACATCGTCCAGCGCGGCGCGCAGGGAAACGCAGTCGAGCTCACCGCGCAGGCGCAGCGCGCCAGGGATGTGGTACGCCACGCTGGCCTGGGCATCGATCCCGGCGATGAACCACAGGCGCTGCTGCGCCGGCGATAGCGGCAACGGACGGCTGCGGTCGGCGGGCGTGATGGCATCCAACGCGCCGGGGCCAGCCGCTGTCACGGCGTGGGCCAGTGCGGCGAGGCGCGGCTGTGCGAACAGGGTGGCCAGCGCGAGTTCGGCATCGAAGCGCTCGCGGATCTGGGAGATGAGCCGGATGGCGAGCAGCGAATGTCCACCGAGCTCGAAGAAGTCGTCGTCGCGGCCGACCTGCTGCACGCCAAGCAGCTGCGACCAGATGCCGGCCAAGGCCCGCTCGACTTCGCCTTGCGGTGCTGTGTAGGCGCGCTGGCCGTAGGCCTCTCCCTCCGGCGCGGGCAGCGCCTTGCGGTCGAGCTTGCCGTTGGCGTTGAGCGGCAGCGCACCGAGCACGACATAGGCGGCAGGGACCATGTACTCCGGCAGGCTGCGCGCCAACTGTGCGCGCAGCTGCGATGCATCAGCGTGGCCGACCAGATACGCGACCAAGCGCTTGTCACCGGGCCGGTCTTCGCGTGCGATCACCGCTGCTTCGCGCACCCCGTCCAGACGCGCGAGCTGTGCCTCGATCTCGCCAAGCTCGATGCGGTAGCCGCGCACCTTCATCTGATGGTCGTTGCGGCCCAGGTACTCGATGCTGCCGTCCGCACGCCAGCGGCCCAGATCCCCGCTCCTGTACATGCGTGCGCCGTCGTGCCCGTCGAACGGGTCGGGCACGAAGCGCTCCCCCGTGAGTTCGGGTTGTGCCAGATACCCCCGCGCCACCTGCACCCCACCCAGGTACAGCTCGCCAACCACACCCACCGGCACCGGATTGCGCTGCGCATCCAGCACATAGATACGACTGTTGCCGATCGGTCGTCCGATCGGCGGCAGGTCTTCCCACGCCTCGGGCGGACCGCTCAAGGTGTGCGCGCTGACCACATGCGTCTCGGTCGGCCCGTAGTGGTTGTGCAGCCGCGCCTGGGGGTGCCTCTCGAACATGCGCCGGATCGCCGGCGTGATGCGCAACTGCTCGCCCGCGGTGATCAGGTCCCGCAGCATCGCCAGCGGCTCGCTGCGCTGCGACCACAGCTCACTGAGGTTGTGCAGCGCGATGTACGGCAGGAACAGGCGTTCGACCGACTCCTGGGCCAGCCACTCGGCCAGGGCCGGCAGGTCCTGGCGCAACGCTTCGTGCAGCAGCACCAGCGTGCCGCCGCTGGCAAGCGTGCTGAAGATCTCCTGGAAGGCGACATCGAAGCCCAGCGCAGCGAACTGCAGGGTGCGCGCGGGCTCGGGCAGCTGCTCACGCTGCCAGGCCAGCAGGTTGACCAGGCCGCGATGCGGCATCGCCACGCCCTTGGGCACGCCCGTCGAGCCGGAGGTGTAGATCACGTAGGCCAGGTGTTCCGGGCGCAGGCCGAGCTCGACTGCGTGCAGATTGGCCGCGGACAGATTGGCCCATGCCGGTTCTGCTTCATCCAACAGGACCGAGGTCGCATCAAGCCGCTCGGCCAACCCGCGCTGGCTCAGCACGACCACCGGCTCGCTATCGCGCAGCATCTGCGCCAGTCGCTCGTCGGGATACATCGGATCAATTGGTACGCAGGCACCACCGGCCTTGAGCGTGGCCAGGACCGCGACCACCATCGCCAGGCTGCGTTCGACGCAGATCGCCACGCGGCTGTCCGGGCCAACACCGAGCCGGCACAGGTGCCGCGCCAGCCGGTTGGCCTGCTCATTGAGGGCGCGGTAGCTCAGCTGCGCACCGTCCAGTTCCAGGGCTATGCGCTCCGGGTGCGCGGCGGCCAGCTGTTCGAAGGCCTCGTGCACCAGCGCCGGTGCGGTGTACTCGCGCCGGGTGTCGTTGTAGCCGTGGAGCACGCGATCGCGTTCCCCGGCCGGCAGCGCATCGAGCGACAGCAGCGGCGTGTCGGGTGCCTGCTCCAGGGCCTGTGCCAATACCTGCAGCGCCTGCTGCATGAAGCCGGCGATGCGTTCGGCCGAGACCGAAGCATCGACCTGCACGGTCAATTCGAAATCGCTCCCATCGTCATCAACGTACAGGCCGAACGGGTAGTTGGTGCGATCGCGCACGTCGAGCAATCGCACGCCATCGAGCACCTGGGCATGGGCAACTCGGCTGTGCCGGTAATTGAGCAGGGCCGAGAACAACGGCACATGCGCCGGCATTGCGCTGCAACGTTGCGCGAGCACCAGCGAGGCGTGTTCGTGGCGCAGCAATCCGCTCAGCGCTGTATGGGTTTCGCGCAGGCCCTGCGCCGCGCCGCGCCCGCCCAGTGCGATGCGCACCGGCAAGGTGTTGATGAACATGCCGACCGCACGATCGGAACCGGCGCCACCGTGCATGCGCCCGAACAGCACCGTGCCAAACACCACATCGTCGCGCCCGCTGCACAGGGCCAGCACCCGGGCCCAGGCTAGGTGGAACAAACTGGCCGCTCCTACGCCCTGGCGCATGGCGAGCGCGCGCAACTGTGCCGACAGCGCCTGCGGCAACGTGAGGCGGGCCTGCTCGACCTGCGAGCCATCGCCCTGCACGTCGAGCAGGCCGAACGGCGCGGTCGGTTCGTCTACGTCGCCGAGCATCGCGCCGAAGAACGCCTCGTGTTCGGCCTCGCTCACGCCCAGGCGCGACTGGGCGACGAAGTCGCGGAAAGGCACCGGCGCTGGTAACCCGGCGGCATCGCCGCGCTCGATTGCGGCGATCTCTTCCACCAACCGCTCCAGCGTGGTGTGGTCCATCACCAGGTGGTGATAGGACAGCAGCAGCAGCCATCGCCCGCTGGCATCGTCGCGAGCCGCGAAGCCATGCAGCATGGGAGCGCGGCGCACGTCGATGCGCAGGTCGCGCACGCGCGGATGTTCGCGCAGGCGCTGTGCTGCTGCGCCCTTGCCCGGCGCCAGATCCAATGTGTCCACCGCGAACCTGGCGCGCCGCCACACCACCTGCACCGGCTCGGCCAGGCTTTCCCAGTGGATCGCGGTGCGCAGGATGTCGTGGCGTTCGATCACTCGCGACAGGGCCGCGATGAAACGGTCCAGGCGCGGCTTGCCGTCGAATTCGAGCAGCGTCGGCAGCACATAGGTGTCGGTGTCGCGCTCCAGCAGATGATGGAACAGGATGCCCTGCTGCAACGGCGCCAGCGGATAGATGTCCTGGATGTTGGCCGCGCCGCCGGGCGTGGCGCTGACTATCCGGCCGATCGCGGCTGCGTCGAGTTCGACCAGCGTCAGCATCGCCGGTTCGATCGCCTCGCAGCCGGGCGGAATCAGGTTGGGAGGCACTGCCAACGCTGTAGTGGCATCGTCGCGCCGGATCGTCGCGGCCAAGGCGGCCAGCCTCGGATGCGCGAACAGCGAGCGGATGTCGGCCGACCAACTGCGCCGCCGCAGTTGTTCGAGCAGACGGATGGCGAGCAGCGAATGTCCACCGAGTTCGAAGAAGTCGTCGTCGCGGCCGACCTGCTGCACGCCCAGCAACTGCGACCAGATGCCGGCCAGGGCCTGTTCGACTTCGCCTTGCGGTGCTGTGTAGGCGCGCTGGCCGTAGGCCTCTCCCTCCGGCGCAGGCAGCGCCTTGCGGTCGAGCTTGCCGTTGGCGTTGAGCGGCAGTGCATCGAGCACGACATAGGCGGCAGGGACCATGTACGACGGCAGGCGTTGGCTCAACTGTGCGCGCAGTTGCGATGCATCGGCGTGACCGACCAGATACGCGACCAAGCGCAGGTCGCCGGGCCGGTCCTCGCGTGCGATCACCGCCGCCTCGCGCACCCCGTCCAGACGCGCGAGCTGTGCCTCGATCTCGCCAAGCTCGACGCGGTAGCCGCGCACCTTCACCTGATGGTCGTTGCGACCCAGGTACTCGATGCTGCCGTCCGCACGCCAGCGTCCCAGGTCGCCGCTCCTGTACATGCGCGCACCGTCGCGGGCATCGAACGGGTCAGCGAGGAACCGCTCGGTGCTCAGTTCGGGCTGGCTCAGATAACCCCGCGCCACCTGCACCCCACCCAGATACAGCTCGCCCATCACACCCACCGGCACCGGATTGCGCTGCGCATCCAACACATAGATGCGGCTGTTGCCAATGGGTTGCCCGATCGGCGGCAGGTCGTCCCACTGTTCTGCGGGGCCGCTCAAGGTGTGCGCGCTGACCACATGGCTCTCGGTCGGCCCGTAATGGTTGTGCAGCCGCGCCTGCGGGTGCCGGGCGAACACGCGGCGGATCGCCGGCGTGATACGCAGCTGTTCTCCGGCCGTGATCAGGTCCCGCAGCATCGCCAGCGGCTCGCTGCGCTGCGACCACAGCTCACTGAGGTTGTGCAGCGCGATGTACGGCAGGAACAGGCGTTCGACCGACTCCTGGGCCAGCCACTCGGCCAGGGCCGGCAGGTCCTGGCGCAACGCTTCGTGCAGCAGCACCAGCGTGCCGCCGCTGGCAAGCGTGCTGAAGATCTCCTGGAAGGCGACATCGAAGCCCAGCGCAGCGAACTGCAGGGTGCGCGCGGGCTCGGGCAGCTGCTCACGCTGCCAGGCCAGCAGGTTGACCAGGCCGCGATGCGGCATCGCCACGCCCTTGGGCACGCCCGTCGAGCCGGAGGTGTAGATCACGTAGGCCAGGTGTTCCGGGCGCAGGCCGAGCTCGACTGCGTGCAGATTGGCCGCGGACAGATTGGCCCATGCCGGTTCTGCTTCATCCAACAGGACCGAGGTCGCATCAAGCCGCTCGGCCAACCCGCGCTGGCTCAGCACGACCACCGGCTCGCTATCGCGCAGCATCTGCGCCAGTCGCTCGTCGGGATACATCGGATCAATTGGTACGCAGGCACCACCGGCCTTGAGCGTGGCCAGGACCGCGACCACCATCGCCAGGCTGCGTTCGACGCAGATCGCCACGCGGCTGTCCGGGCCAACACCGAGCCGGCACAGGTGCCGCGCCAGCCGGTTGGCCTGCTCATTGAGGGCGCGATAGCTCAGCTGCGCGCCGTCCAGTTCCAGCGCGATGCGCTCCGGGTGCGCGGCGGCCTGCTGCTCGAAGGCCTCGTGCACCAGCGCCGGCGCGGTGTACTCGCGCCGGGTGTCGTTGTAGCTGTGGAGCACGCGCTCGCATTCTTCGGGCGGCAGTGCATCGAGCGCCAGCAGCGGCGTGTCGGGCGCCTGTTCCAGCGCCTGTGCCAATGCGTGCAGCGCCTGCTGCATGAAGCCGGCGATGCGTTCGGCCGAAACCGACACATGGATCTCGGCGGTAAGCACGAAGTCGCCACCCAGGTCATCGACGTACAGGCTGAACGGGTAGTTGGTGAGATCGCGGCCGCCGAGGTAGTGCATGCCCTCGGCGATCTCGCTGTCGCCAAAGCTCTCGCTGCGGCTATGCCGGTAGTTGAGCAGCGCCGAGAACATCGGCGTGTTCGGCGGCAGGCCGCTGCAGCGCTGGGCCAGAGTCAACGATGCGTGCTCGTGGCGCAGCAGTCCGCTCAGCGCCGCATGGGTCTCGCGCAAGCCCTGCACCGCTGCGCGCCCGCCCAGCGCGATGCGCACCGGCAGGGTGTTGATGAACATGCCCATGGCGCGATCGATGCCCGCACCGCCCTGCATGCGCCCGAACAGCACCGTGCCGAACACGACATCGTCGCGCCCGCTGCACAGGGCCAGCACCCGGGCCCAGGCCAGGTGGAACAGGCTGGCCGCGCCCACGCCATGGCGCATGGCGAGCGCGCGCAGCCGCGCCGACAACGTTGCCGGCAGCGTGAGGCGAGCCTGCTCGACCTGCGAGCCGTCGCCCTGCACGTCGAGCAGGCCGAACGGTGCGGTCGGCTCGACCACATCGCCGAGCATCGCGCCGAAGAACGCTTCGTGCTCTGCGTTGCTCACGCCCTGGCGCGACCGTGCGACGAAGTCGCGGAACGGCACCGGCGCCGGCAGGGCCTCGGCACGTCCCTGCAGCAGCGCCACCACCTCGTGCAGGACCTGCTCGGTGGTGGTGTGGTCCAGCGTCAGGTGATGGTGCAGCAGCTGCAGGAGCCAGCGCCCCGAGACCGGATCGAAAGCAGCATGGGCCTGCAGCATCGGCGCGCGACGCAGGTCCAGGCGCACCTGTCGCGCATCGGCGCGGGCCTGCAGCTGCGCCTGCACGTCACCCCCGGCCGGATCGAAGTGCAGTTCGTGCAGCGTCAGTGCGGCGCTGCGCCAGACCACTTGCACTGGCGCGTCCAGCCCCTCCCACTGCACGGCGGTGCGCAGGATGTCGTGGCGCGCAATCACCTGCTGCAAGGCGGCCACGAACCGATCGAGGCGCACGCGATCGTCGAAGCGCAGCAGGGCAGGAAGCACGTAGGCATCTCCCTCGCCCTGCAGCAGATGGTGGAACAGGATGCCTTCCTGCAGCGGCGCCAGCGGGTAGATGTCTTGAACGTTGCGCATGCCGCCCGGAACGTTGCTGGCGATCAGCTCGATCTGCGCCTGGCTCAGTTGCACCAGCGGCAGCATCTGCGGGGTGATGCGTTCGCACTGCGCGGGAATCGCATTGGCCGGCACTGGTGTCGCGCCCTGCCCTGTTTGCGCCACGCGGGCCGCGAGTGCGGCCAGGGTCGGTTCGACAAACAGATGGCGGATGTCGGCCTCCAGGCCTTCGCGCTGCATACGCTCGACCAGTTGCACGGCAAGGATGGAATGGCCGCCGAGTTCGAAGAAATTGTCGTGGCGGCCGACCTGTTCGACGCCGAGCACTTCAGCCCACAGCCGTGCCAGCGCTTGTTCCGCTGCTCCTTGCGGCGGTTCATGGTCGCGCTGGTGCCAGGCTCGATGGTCCGGCGCCGGCAGTGCCTTGCGATCGAGCTTGCCGTTGGCCGTCAGCGGCAATGCGTCCAGCACGACGTACGCTGCCGGGACCAAGTAGTCCGGCAGGCGCTCGCGCAAGGCGGCACGCGCGGCGGATGGATCGAACGCGGCCCTGGCAACGAGATAGGCCACCAGGCGCGTATCGCCCGGCGTGTCCTCGCGCGCGATTGCGACGGCGTCGTCGACGCCGTCGAGCCGCATCAGCTGCGCCTCGACTTCGCCCAGTTCGATGCGAAAGCCGCGGATCTTGACCTGGTGGTCGTTGCGGCCGAGGTACTCCAGGCTGCCGTCGGCAAGGTAGCGGCCCAGGTCGCCGGTCTTGTACATGCGCGCGCCCGGCACGTCGCTGAACGGATCGGGCACGAAGCGTTGCGCGTCCAGTTCGGGCCGGCGCAGATAGCCGCGTGCGACACCGGCGCCGCCGACATACATCTCGCCCGTGCAGCCGACCGGCAGCGGCCGGCCCTGCGCGTCGAGCAAGTACAGGCTCAGGTCGGGAATGCGCGTGCCGATGGGGCTCGCTCCGGCGCTGCGTTCGGCGTCGGCAGGCTCCAGCACGCGGTACGTAACGTGCACGGTGGTCTCGGTGATGCCGTACATGTTGACGAGGCGCGTGCCCGCATTGCGCTCTTGCGCGTACCAGGGCTTGAGCGCCGCTGTGTCCAGCGCCTCGCCGCCGAGGACCACGCAGCGCAGCGTATGCGGCGGCAGCTCTGCCGGACTGGCCTGGCAGGCGGCGGCGAATTGGCGGAACGCGCTCGGGGTCTGGTTGAGCACGGTCACGCCCTGCTCGCACACCAGGCGATGGAATTCCGCCGGTGCGCGGCTGACCGCATGCGGCACCACCACCAGGCGCCCGCCGTGGATCAACGCGCCCCACAGCTCCCACACCGAGAAATCGAAAGCGAAGGAATGGAACAGGGTCCACACGTCGTCGCGGCCGAACGCGAACCAGGCCCGGGTCCCGTCGAACAATCGATTGACCTGGGCGTGCTCGACCATCACGCCCTTGGGCAGGCCGGTCGAGCCGGATGTGTAGATCACATAGGCCATGTGCGAGGGCGCGAGGCCCTCGACTTGCGGGTTGTCGGCGGTGGCTTCGGCCCACGGCGCCTGCTCCCATGGCAGGTCCAGGCGCACCTGCCTGCACGACGGCGGCGGTTGCAGGCGATCGAGCAAGGCGCCGTCGCCGAGCAGCGCCACGGGCGCGCTGTCGCACAACATGTGTGCGAGGCGCTCGTCCGGATATACCGGGTCGAGTGGCACGTAGGCGCCGCCGGCCTTGAGCGTGGCCAGGATCGCCACCACCATGTCGAGCCCGCGCTCCAGGCCGATCGCGACCAGATCGTCGGGCCCGACGCCGAGCCCTCGCAGATGATGAGCCAACTGGTTGGCGCGCTGGTTGAGTTCGCCGTAGCTCAGCTGCCGATCTTCGAACTGCACCGCGACGGCATCGGGGTGACGCTCGGCCTGGCGCTCGAACAGCGCGTGGATCAACGACGGCGCGCCGGTGTCGAGCCGCGGCCGGTTGAAGCCATGCACGACCAATTCGCGCTCGGCCTCGTCCATCAGCGGCAGGTCGCACACGCGCTTGTCTGGCGAATCGGTCGCCGCCCTGGCCAGGGCTTGCAGCCGCCGCAGATGCGCAGCCATCTCCTGCGCGGAGAACAGCGCCGGGTCATAGTTGAACTCGATGTGCACCGGGCTCCCGTGCTCGTAGTCGCGCACATAGACCGCCAGCGGCTGGCGCTCATAGCCGTTGTGCAGCGGAAACACCGAGCTGCGGATGCCTTCGTCGAACTCCAGGTCGCCGTGGAAGCTTTCCATCGACAGCGACAGGTCGAACAGGCCGCGGCGGTCGCCCACCCCGGCCAGCAGTTCGCGGTGCAGATCGGCCAGGGGGTAGCGCTGGTGGCGGTAGCACTGCTTCAGTTCGGCGGCGACCCTGCGCAGGGTGTCCGCGAAAGTCTCCTGCGGATCGACCGCGATGCCGACCGGGATCGCGCCCGAGAACATGCCGGGCATGCGCCGTTGCGCCGCGCTGGTGCGGTTGTGCACCGGCATGCCGATCACCACTTCGTCTTCGCGCCCGCTCAGGCGCGCGAAGTACACCGCCAGCAACGCCGCCAGGAAATGCGTGCTCGACGCGCCCTGCGCCGCGGCCACTTCGCTCAGGCGGTCGTGGTCGGCACGGTCCAGCTGCCATACGGCCTGTTCGAACTTGCGATCGAAGCGGCCGCGCCGGGCGTGCGCATCTTCGAACAGCGGTGCCGCCAGGTGCGCATGGCGCTGCAGCCAGAATGCGCGGTCGCTGGCATAGCGCGAAGAGGCCAGGTACTCGGCATCCTTGCGGATGAAGTCTGCGTAGTCGGCGTCGTCATGACTGTCGCTACCGGCCACGGGCTCTTTGCGCCCGAGACGGTTGTAGGCATCGACCACGGCATTGCCGATCAGCGACACCGACCAGCCATCCGCGACCAGGTGATGAAAGCACGCCAGCCAATAGCCGCGTTCGGGCGCAACCTGCAGCCAGTGCATGCGCCACAGCCGCTGGCCGTACAGCCCGAACGGCGTCAGGAACGCGGCGCGCAGATGGGCCCAGGCGCTCGCCTCCGGATCGGCTTCGCCCGTGAAATCGAAGCGCTGCGACGGCGCATCCACGGTATCGGCGAAACGTTGTTGCACAGCCCCGCCAATATCGGCGCCGGCGCTGCGCTCGAGCACGGTGCGCAGCGCCTGATGGCGCCCGGCGACCGAGCGGATCGCCGCCTCCAGGCGATCGGGGTCGGTCGGCCCGTCGAGGCGGGTCGCGACGCCGATGTTGTAGCAAGGCAGGTCCGGCGCCAGCGACTGGTCCAGCCAGACCGCTTGCTGGGGCGAGCTCAGGGGATGGAGGACTTCCTTGCTGCTCACGATTCGCCGCCGTCCGGCACCAGCGTTTCCAGGCGGCGCAAGCGCCGGTGGGCGAGCGCGACAACGGTCAGCACCAGGCCGACCGCGCCGCTAACGAAGAACAGAAAACCGATGCCGCGGCCCGGCCCCGTGCCGAACCAGACGCCGACCGTAGCGCCGAGCGCGCCGCCCGGGCGCAGCGCCGGCTCCAGCACCGCGTCGGCGAGCCAGCCGCCGGCCAGCAGCACCACGCACATCACCAGCATGTTGGACGCGGCGATCAGGGCGAACACGCTGCCCTGCCGGCCCATCGGCGCCTTGCGCATCCACAGCGCATGCGAGCAGGCGACCGAGGTGCTGCCGCAGAACAGGCAGACAAACGCCGCCGCGCACCACAGGGCTGGCGTGGTCACGCAACCGGCGAACAGCACCGCCGCGCACTGCAGCGCGTCGCAGGCCAGGATCCATTGCATCAGCCCGCGCCGGATCCAGGCGGTGGCGACCAGGACCGAACCGAGCAGGCCACCGACGATGCCGACCGACATCACCAGGCCCAGCACGTCGCTGGAATGAGTGGACAGCACCATCGGTGTGAGCAGGGTCGTCGCGAGCACCAGCAGGCACTGCACCAGCGCGCCGTAGCCCAGCAATGCGCCCATCAACGGCTGCTCGCGCAGATAGGCCAGCGCACCGGAAAAGCTGGCCCCCGCTCCACGCCACAGCGATGTGCTGCGCGTGGACGACTCGCCAGCGCGCGGCCCGCCGCGCACGTCCACGCCGGCCCGGGTCAATGCCGCGAACACCAGCGCGGCTCCTGCCAGCAAAAGACACAGCTGCGTCGCCATCACCCCCTGCAGGCCCATCCGCGCCATGAGGAAGCCGGCCGCGGCGGGCGCGCCGACCTGCACCAGCGCGCGCGAAATGCCGGTCAGCCCCCCCACCTGGGCGAAGCGGTCCTTGGGCACGAAGCGGCTGACCGCCACCCGGATCGACGGACGCCGCAGCGCGCCGACCGCCGCCGCGACCGCGGCGTAGGCGTACAGCGCGCCGATGCCGAGCCGGCCGGACAGCAGGGCCAGCACGATCGCGAAGGTGCCGGCGATGGCGGCAACATCGCACGACAGCACCACCCAGCGCCGGTCGTGGCGATCGGCCAATGCGCCGGCGAACGGCGTGGCCAGCATGCCCGCCAGCGCGGCGGCGAGCACCGAGAACGAATAGTCCTGCGCGGAGCCGGTCCGGGAAAAAATCCACACGCCCACCGCAAAGCTGACCAGCGTGGTGCCGAGATCGAAGGCCGTCTCGCTCAGCCACAGCAAGGCGAACGTCGATCGCGCGCGCGACGGCGCGTGTTGCAACGGCGGCATGACCGGGTCGTCACGGGTTGAAGTCGCGGCGGCTTCCACGGTCACTTCCTGCATAACGTGCGCTCTCTGAAATTCCCGCGCTCGATGAATGAAGCGCGGGTGCTGCTGCGGGTGGCGAGCTAGGGTTTTTTCGCGGCCTGGCCGCGAGGTGATGCACGATTATTCCGCGCTGCAGCACGGTAATTGCGGCAGCCAACAAATGACGCACTATTTAAATTTGTTGACGCAGACAGACGAGAACTTCGGAATTGATTGGCCGATTCAATTACGAAAATCTGTTCTGTTTTCGCCCAATTTGGCGACGCAGCCGCGCCGCATTTTCGGCAAAAACTTATTATGCAAACTCAAAGAGAAGGCTGAGTCAAATCTGAAGTGCAACATCCTGTCTCCCCTACGGCGTTCAGGTGCAAGACAGGGTCGCGGATTTCCGCTGAAACACGACCTGCTCGACGTAGTAATTCCGCCTAATGCGCGCTTGCGTAAAACCATGGCCTGCAAATTTGGGGAGGCGGAAAATTCAGGCGGACGAGCCTCGGAGTAAGAAAAAAGAAAAAGAAAAGGCGCCTGGCAATGCCGGGCGCCTTTTCTTTTTTAATGAATTCGTTGGCAGTTTTCAACCGCTCGGCATGGATTTCAACAGCTGTCGCGCGACACGAAAAGTGAAGCGTTCTCGCCCAGGCTGAGTATCAAACCGGCGCGTAGGCGCCTGTGCCTCCAAGCCAGGGCGTAAGCACCTCATAGCCTTCGGGCGTTACAGCCACCATGTGCGCCCACTGGGCGGACAGAGACCGATCCTTCGTCACCACCGTCCATCCGTCAGGCAATTGCCTGGTTTCGCGCTTGCCTGCGTTGAGCATCGGTTCGATGGTGAAAACCATCCCCGGCTCCAGCCTGAACCCTTCCCCGCGTCGCCCATAGTGCAGCACCTGCGGCTCATCGTGGTAGATCTGGCCGATGCCGTGCCCGCAGTATTCACGCACCACGCTGAATTGCTCCCGGTGGGCAACCGACTGGATGGCATGGCCAACATCGCCCAGAGTCGCTCCGGGCTTGACCTGCCGGATTCCGGCCAGCATTGCTTCGTACGTCGTCTCCACAAGGCGCCGAGCCAACACACTGGGAGCTCCGACGAAGTACATGCGACTGGTGTCGCCGAACCAGCCGTCCTTGATGACGGCGACATCGATGTTGACGATGTCGCCCTTCTTCAGAATCTTGTCGGCCGAGGGGATGCCGTGGCAAACCACCTGGTTGACGGAAGTGAGGACGGTCTTCGGATACCCCTGATACCCCACGTTCGCTGGAATGGCGCCTTGGACATTCACGATGTGGTCGTTGCAGATCCGGTCGAGCGTCTCCGTGCTCACCCCCGGCACGACGTAGGGCTCGACCATGGCTAGAGCCTCCGCGGCAAGCCTGCCGGTCCGCCGCATGGGCAGCCGGCTCCGCGTTCAGGCTGCTGCAAGCCTGCCTTGGCTTGGACATCGATGCCATGGAAAACAAGGTGCGCATCGTCAAGCCACAGCTTCCCGCCGATATCGAGCACGTGCGCGTCGAACGGCTCAATGTCGGGCGCAGCCATCTGGACCTGCGATTCCAGCGGATGGAAGGCCGGATCGTCGTGGCCGTCGAGGAGCCGCGGCAACGCGCCTCGCGCGTAGAGGTCGAGCTGCATCTTTGAGATGCCGGAGCACATCGATGGTCACCCCGAGGCGCCGCGTTCAAGCTACCTGGATCGCTATGCGCTTCGGCTGCGCATGCCCGCCTGAGAGGGGCCCCCCGAGGCACGGCGCCACCGTCGGCCTGTGCCTACATCACGACAGCGCGAACGCGCGTTGCGGGCCGCGAGGCGCTTTCTAGGATTTTCTTCAGGCGCGTGTTTTTCGCCCCCTTCGTCCCGCGCCGCCTGGAGATTCCCACATGAAATTCGAGACCCCCCTGGTCGGCGCGGACGAACACGGTGCCGGCCGCCTGACCCGCCGCGCCATCTTCCAGTCAGGCGCGCTGCTCGTGGGCGCCCAAGCCCCCTTGATGGCACATGCGCAGGCCACTCCCGCGGCAGCCCCGGTAGCTGCCGAGTTGCCGCCACAGCGTATGCAGGTGCAGTTGCAGATCAACGGGCAGGCGCATCACCTTGAAGTCGACACCCGCACCTCCCTGCTCGATGCCCTGCGCGAGAACCTTCGCATGACAGGCTCGAAAAAGGGCTGCGACCATGGCCAGTGCGGCGCCTGCACGGTGCTGATCGACAGCCGCCGCACCAATGCCTGCCTCACACTGGCCGTGATGCATGACGGCCAATCCGTCACCACCATCGAAGGCATGGCGCAAGGCGACACGCTGCACCCGCTCCAGCAAGCATTCCTTCAGCACGACGGCTTCCAGTGCGGCTACTGCACGCCGGGTCAGATCTGCTCGGCGGCGGGCATGCTGGCCGAGGCGAGGCTGGGCATGCCAAGCCATGTCACGCGCGACCTGGACAGCAGCAACGTCGCGCTGACGGATGAGGAAATCCGCGAGCGCATGAGCGGCAACCTATGCCGCTGCAGCGCCTACCCGAACATCGTTGCCGCGATCAGGGACGCATCGAGAGAGCGCTCATGAAGGCCTTTACCTACGAACGCGCCGGCACGCCCGCCGCCGCGGCGGCTGCGGCCGCCCGCCCCGGGGCACGGATGATCGCCGGCGGCACCAACCTGCTCGACCTGATGAAACTGCAGATCGAGACGCCGACACATCTGGTCGACATCAACCGCCTCGGCCTCGACCGCATCGAGCCCGGCGAGAACGGCGGCTTGCGCATCGGCGCGATGGTGCGCAACTCGGACCTGGCCGCGGACGCGCGCATTCGCCGTGACTATGCGGTGCTGAGCCGCGCGCTGCTTGCCGGCGCATCGGGCCAGTTGCGCAACAAGGCCACCACCGGCGGCAACCTGCTGCAACGCACGCGCTGCTATTACTTCTACGACACCGCCCGCCCCTGCAACAAGCGCCAGCCTGGTTCGGGCTGCGCCGCACTGCAGGGCTACAACCGCATGCATGCGGTGCTGGGCGCGAGCGACCAATGCATTGCCACGCATCCATCGGACATGGCGGTGGCCATGCGCGTGCTCGACGCCCAGGTGGAGACGGTGATGCCCAGCAGAACGCGCCGCGTGATTCCGATTGCCGACTTCCACCGCTTGCCCGGCAACACGCCGCACATCGACACCAACCTGCAGCCCGGCGAAATGATCACCGCCGTGACCCTGCCGCCGCCCCTGCCCGGCCACCACGTGTACCGCAAGGTGCGCGACCGCGCCTCCTATGCCTTTGCGCTGGTTTCGGTAGCTGCGATCGTCGATGCCAGCGGCGGACGCATCCGTTCGGCGCGCATGGCCTTCGGCGGCCTCGCGCACAAGCCGTGGCGCGTGGAAGCGGCCGAGGCCCGCCTCGCTGGCACCGTGCTCGACGAAGCCACCGTCAACGCTGCCAGCGACACCGTGCTGGCGGGTGCGCGCGGCTTCGGCCACAACGACTTCAAGCTCCCGCTGCTGCGCCGCACGCTGCAGATCACCATCGACGAAGCCGCACGGACAGCCTGAGAAAGACACGCCATGGACATGACAGCACCCGCCGCCCGCAATCCGATCGACGAAAACCGCAGCAGCCTGATCGGCAAGCCCATCGACCGCGTCGATGGGCGCCTCAAAGTGACCGGCAAGGCGCCCTACGCCCACGAGGTGCAGGAGGCGCCGGGCAAGCCAGCCTATGGCTTCATCGTCGAAGCAACCATCGCCAGGGGCACGGTCGCCGAGATCGATGCTTCGGCCGCCGAGAAGGCGCCCGGCGTGCTGCTGGTGATGACGCACCGCAATGCGCCGAAGCAGGCGCCGTGGGGTCCCATCGATGCCAAGGACCGCTTCGCACGCGCCACGCCGCAACTGGCGAACGACAAGGTGCGCTACTACGGCGAGGCCGTGGCTTTCGTGGTGGCCGAGAGCTTCGAGATCGCGCGCGCGGCCGCGCAGCTGATCTGCATCCGCTACGACGCCGAGCCTGGCGAATACGATCTCGCCGCCGCGCGCGGCAAGGCCGAAAAGCCCAAGGACGACGAGATGCAGAAGGCCGACAGCCGCATCGGCGATTTCGACGGCGCCTTCGCGGCCGCGCCGGTGCAGGTCGATGCGACCTACACCACGCCCCACCACATCCATGCGCAGATGGAGCCGCACGCCACCCTCGCATGGTGGAGCGGCGACCGCGTGACGGTGCATTGCGCCTCGCAGTTGCTGGAAAGTGCGCAGAACGCCGTTGCCAACACCTTGCAGATCCCGCCCTCCAAGGTGCGCATCGTGAGCCGCTACATCGGCGGCGGCTTCGGAGGCAAGCTGCCGGTGTACGGCGATCTGATGCTTTCCGCCATGGCCGCGCGGCAGCTGCAGCGCCCGGTGAAGACCGCGCTCACGCGGCAGCAGATGTTTCACTTCACCACCCACCGCAGCCAGACGATCCAGCGCCTGCGCCTGGGCGCCACGCCCGACGGCAGGCTCACCGCCATCGCACACGACTCGCATTCGCACAGCGCGCGCTTCGACGACTTCTACGAAACGGCCAGCGCCCAGACGCGCTCGCTCTACGCCGCGCCGAACCGGCTCACCACGCACCGGGTCGTCAAGCTCGATCTGCCGGTTTCCGATTCCACGCGCGCGCCCGGCGAGGCGGTCGGCATGCTGGCACTCGAACAGGCCATGGACGAGCTGGCCGAGAAGCTCAGGCTCGACCCCATCGAGCTGCGGCTGCGCAACGAGCCCGCCATGGACCCGGAGAAGAACATTCCGTTCTCCACGCGGCAGCTGGCGCGCTGCATGAGGGAGGGCGCCGAGCGCTTCGGCTGGAGCCGCCGCAATGCGGTGCCGGGCACGGTGCGCGAAGGCCGCCGGCTGATCGGCATGGGCTTTGCCGCCGCCACGCGCAACAACTACCTGATGGACGCGAAGTGCACGGTATCGCTCGACCGTCAGGGCGTGCTTACGGCACGCATGGCCATGACCGACATCGGTACGGGCAGCTACACGGTGCTCACGCAAGTCGCGGCCGAGATGCTCGGCCTGCCGGTGCAGAACGTTCGCATGGAACTCGGAGACAGCGACTTTCCGGAAACGCCCGGATCGGGCGGCTCATGGGGCGCGGCGAGTGCGGGCTCGGCGCTGTTCGACGCCTGCACCAATCTGCGCGGGCAGCTGGCGCGCCGGCTCGGCGCGAAGCCTGACGAGGTGGTGTTCGCAGACGGACGCGCCAGCACCAGAACCCGCTGCGAAACGCTGGGTGCGCTGGCCGGCACCATCGGCCTGCGCGCCGACGGACAGATCGGCAAAGGCGACATGGGCAAGAAGTTCTCGCAGCAGGCCTATGGTGCGCACTTTGCCGAAGTGGCGGTTGACATGGACACCGGCGAGATCCGCCTGCGCCGCATGCTCGGCATGTTTGCCGCAGGCCGCATCCTGAACATGAAGACAGCCACCAGCCAGGCCACCGGCGCGATGATCTGGGGCGTGGGCTCCGCACTCTTCGAAGACGCGGTGATCGACCCGCGATACGGCGCTTTCGTGAACCACGACCTGGCGGAATACCACGTGCCCGCGCATGCCGACATCCCGGCGGTGGAGGCCGTGTTCCTCGACGAGGTAGACGACAAGACCAACCCACTGAAGATCAAGGGCGTGGGCGAACTGGGCATCTGCGGCGCGGGCGCCGCAGTAGCCAATGCGGTCTACAACGCCACGGGCGTGCGCATCCGCGACTACCCGCTGACGCTCGACAAGGTGATGCGGCTGCAGGAGCGGCGGGCCTGAAGTCGGAACTGCCGCTCATGCCTGCGCGCTCTTCCAGATCCTCCGGCGTACTCGCTCCCGAAAACGCGGCAGGACACACCGCGCTGTTGATCATCGACATGATCAACTGCTGGGATTTTCCCGACGCGCAGAAGCTCTTGCCGCCCGCTGCGGCCATTGCGCCGCGCATCGCCGCGCTCAAGGCCCGCTGCCGCAACGCAGGCGTTCCCGTCATCTATGCCAACGACAACCGTGGCCGCTGGCGCTCGGACTTCCCGTCGCTGGTGGAACTGTCGCTGGACGAGGGGGGAGCGGGTGCCGCGATCACGAGCGCGCTGCAGCCCCAGGCCGACGACTACTTCGTGCTGAAGCCCAAGCACTCCGCCTTTTTCGGCACGCCGCTCGAGCTGCTGCTGCAGCACCTGAAAGCACGCCGCCTGATCCTGACCGGCGTGGCCAGCGACCAGTGCGTGCTCGCGACGGCCATGGAGGCGGTGATGCGCGATCTTGCCGTGGTGGTGCCGCGGGACTGCGTGGCTTCGCAATCGGTGGCGCGAAACGACACCGTGCTGCGCCAGCTGGAGAAGTTCCAGAAGCTGCCTACGACGGCGGCGTCGCGCATCCGCCTGGTTCCGCTACGGGGCAAAGCCGCCAAGAGGTGACGCTGAACATGTTCGCCCACATACAGATCGGCGTGAGAGACCTTGCGAGGATGTGCGAGTTCTACGATCCCGTGCTTGCGCACTTCGAACTCCGGCGGGCCGTCGATCTTTCGCACGTCGGGGCGGCAGGTGTCTACTGGCAGCACCCGGGCCGGCGCTGGCCGCAGTTCGTCATCGGGGCTCCGGTCAACGGCCAAGCCCCCTCGTGCGGCAACGGCAGTCAGGTGAGTTTTCTGGCCTCCTCGCGGTCCGTGTTCGATGCCGCCTGGGCAACTTCCCTCGCGCACGGTGCCTTGGACCAGGGTGCCCCGGGCCTCCGACCACGATACGCGCCGGACTTTTATGCGGCGTATTGCCTCGACCCCGAGGGGCACAAGCTTTGCTTTGTGCACACCATCGCGCAGACGCCGCTGTGAAGCCTCTCGTTCGAGGCCTCTTCATCGCCCTTGCCTGATACGTCCGGCACGCTCATCATCGGCCTTTCAATCGTTGGAGCACTTGATGCCTGCCTCTCCCGAGTCGCGTGCTATTGCCAAACTGTCGTGGGAAGCTGCATGGGAAAGGCTCGGCAACGCCTTGCGCCCCCCGCCTGGCTATCCTGAACCAACACCAGAGCACCTTCGAGAGTGTTTCGCGAACGCGCAGCAATGCCTGGAGGAGGTCCGGCTTGCGTACGATATCCAACCCGAGACGGCATCTACGAAGCCAGGCTCATGAAGATGAACGCGACCGACGCTGCTGCCATGGCGGCGGTGGCGGCCCAACCCAGCACACGCCACCCCAGCGGCAGCAGCAACTCACCCATGAGCCTGCGACTTCCCGCTGCAAGCATCACGCCGACCATGATCGGCACCGACATCAGCGAGTTGATCACGGCCGCCCACACCAGCGCCTTCATCGGATCGACGCCGACGAGACTGATGCCGATGCCACACACCATGGCCGCGGCGAGGATTGCGTAGAACGCCGGCGCGGCTCCCACCGGTTTCTCGAGCCCTCGTCGCACCTTCAGAAATTCGGCGCAGGCATAGGCTGCGGACCCGGCAAGCACCGGCAAGGCCAGCAACCCGGTGCCCAGGATGCCGAGCGCGAACAGCACGAAGGCCGCATCGCCCGCGACCGGCCGCAGCGCCTCAGCGGCCTGCGCCGTCGATTCGATATTCAGTTGGCCGTCCGCATGCAGTGTGGCGGCCGCCGCCAGCATCATGAAGAAAGCGATGCCGTTGGAAAAGCCCATGCCAAGCCAGGTATCGAACCGCAGCCGCCGCAACTGCGCCGGTGCCTGGCGGGGTGCCTTCGTGAGCGGCTGGTCCTGCGTGACCCGTTCGATCTCCTCGACCTCCTGCGCCGCCTGCCAGAAGAAAAGGTACGGACTGATCGTCGTCCCAAGAATCGCCACGACCATCCTGACCGTCTCGGAGTCCCACTGAATGCGCGGCAGCAAGGCGCCCGCGAACGCCGCCCCCCAGTCCACATTCGCAACCATGGCAACACCGACATAGGCGAGCAGCGATAACGTCAGCCACTTCAGGATGCGCACGTAGCGGCGGTAAGGCAGCCAGGCCTGCAAGCCGAGCGAGATCGCTCCGAAGGCCAGTGCATACGCGGCCTCCGGCCCGCCGATCGCGAGTCGCATGACCTCTGCCATGGCCCCCAGGTCGGCCGCGAGATTGACGACGTTGGCGACGAGCAGCAGCATCACTGCGGCCATCACCACCGGACGCGGCCAGAGCACAGCGAAGGCCGAGGTCAGCCCGCGCCCCGTGGTCCGGCCGATGCGCGCGCTCGCGAGCTGGATGCCCGCCATCAGTGGATAGGTCAGCAGAAGCGTCCAGCCCAAGCTGTAGCCGAACCTGGCGCCGGCCTGGGTGTAAGTGGCGATGCCGCTGGGATCATCGTCGGCCGCACCGGTGATCAGACCGGGGCCGAGCTTCCTCCAGAACCCCTGGTGCTCTGCCGACAACGCCTCCCGTGTTCCTTGCGCCATGCCGGGCCGCCTGAGGTCATCGGCCCCGGGCGCAGTTGCCGGGTGGTTCTCCACGGCGATGCTCAAACCCGAGGCGGATCGGAATCACGTGCCGGATGGCGATGCATGCCTGCGGCGGCGATGAAGTCGCTCGCGGCCGTGTCCGCATGCGCAGCATCCGCAAGGATCAGCCCCGGGTCGGCCGATCCGTCCGGCAAGCTCATCGGAATGCCGGCCTCGGCCAGCAGGGCCTGCGATGCACCGAGTGCGAGGATGGTCTTGCAGTGTCGGTACTGGTCCTTCACGAATTCCATCGAGTGGCCAACGGCGGCCAGCGCCTCCGTGGCCGCGAGGCCGTCGGGCAGCACCAGCGCATCGAAGAGGAAGCCGGGGCTGTTCTCCATGCTGGCATCGGCTTCGAGCTTCTCTCCGCCCGCGGCGATGTAGGTACCGAGGCGCGGCCCGATCAACCGTGGCACGGCGCCCGCCTGCACCAACGCTGTCACCAGCTTGCCGATGGATGCGCCTTCTGCGCCATCGGCCACGAGGATTGCGATCTTGCGCGTTCGGATGCCACCTTCGCCCGGGCGAGCCATCAACGAGAGCGCGGGCGATCTGTCGACCTCGGGCGTGGCCGGTGTTTCCAGCGCCCTGGGCAGTGGCGCGGGCAGTTCCATGCCCAGCCCTTGCGCCACCTTGGCCGCAAGCTCGGACGACACATTCAGCAGGCTTGCAACGACGCGCTCGCGAACCGCTGGCACCGTCACCTTGGACAGCTCGAAGCGAAAGGCGGCGGCGATGTGTGCCTGTTCCTCGGGCGTCTGGCTCTCGAAGAAGAGCGTGGCCTGCGTGTAATGGTCGGCGAACTTCTCTGGCTTGGCCCGCACCTTGTCGCTGCTCTCCTTGGCATCGAGACGCTTCGCGATGCTCACGAAGCCCTGTGCAGCGCCGGCCTGGAACGGGCAGCCGCCGCCGAGCGAATTGGGCTCGTATGCCGTGCGCCCGCGATGGACAGCTTGGCGGTGCATGCCGTCACGCTGGTTGTTGTGAACCGGTGCAATCGGCGAATTGATGGGCAGCTCATGGAAGTTTGGGCCGCCCAGGCGCGTGATCTGTGTGTCCACGTAGGAGTGGATGCGTCCCGCCAGCAGCGGATCGTTGGTGAAATCGATGCCGGGTACCACGTGCGCCGCACAGAACGCGACCTGCTCGGTCTCGGCGAAGAAGTTGTCGGGGTTCCGGTTGAGCACCATCCTCCCGACGATCTGCACCGGCACCAGTTCCTCGGGAACGATCTTGGTGGCGTCGAGGATGTCGAAGCTGAATTGCCTAGCTTGCTCTTCCGTGAAGATCTGCAGGCCCAGTTCCCATTCGGGGTACTCGCCGGCGTCGATGGCCTCCCACAGGTCGCGGCGGTGGTAGTCGGGGTCGGCGCCGGAGATCTTCACCGCCTCGTCCCACACCAGCGAATGCGTGCCGAGCTTGGGTTGCCAGTGGAACTTCACGAGCACAGATTCGCCCGCGTCGTTGACAAGCCGGAAGGTGTGCACGCCGAAGCCCTGCATCGTGCGGTAGCTGCGCGGAATGGCGCGGTCGCTCATCTGCCACATCAGCATGTGGGTGCTCTCGGGCATGAGCGAGACGAAGTCCCAGAAGGCGTCGTGCGCCGAGGCCGCCTGCGGCATCGCATGGTGCGGCTCGGGCTTCACGGCATGCACGAGGTCGGGGAACTTCATCGCGTCCTGGATGAAGAACACCGGCATGTTGTTGCCGACCAGGTCCCAGTTGCCCTCGTCGGTGTAGAACTTGACGGCGAAGCCGCGCACGTCGCGCGCCGTGTCCTTGGAGCCGCGCTCGCCGGCCACGGTCGAGAAGCGCACGAACACCGGCGTCACCTTGCCGGCCGCCTGGAACGGCGCTGCCTTGGTGTGCTTCGTCAGCGGCTCGTAGCACTCGAAGAAGCCGTGCGCGCCCGAGCCCCGCGCATGCACGATGCGCTCGGGAATGCGCTCGTGGTCGAAGTGCGTGATCTTCTCGCGCAGGATGAAGTCTTCCAGCAGCACCGGCCCTCGCGCGCCGGCCCTGAGCGAGTTCTGGTTGTCCGCAACCGGCACGCCCTGGTTGGTGGTGAGCCGTTCGCCACTGGAATCGACGCGCACACGGTCCAGGGTGCCGATGGTGGCATTCGTGCCTTCGGGCGCCACCGCCCCCGTCTTGCCGGATGCATTCGACTCCGACGGCGTGCTGCCGGTGGGCAGACGCGAAGCTGGCTTTGCGCTGAGGCCGACGGGCGCGGACGGTGTGTGTTCGAGCGGCTTGTTGCTGTTGGCGGGCATTGCCGCGGCAAGTGCCTGCGTGTCGATCGCCTTTTGCGCGGGAATGTCGCCCTTGCCTGCAGCAGGCGGCGCCGGGTGCGCGGGGCCGCTGTCAGTGTTGCGTGCCGCGGCGCGGGCTGCATCGAGTGCGACGGAAGGCGGCGCACTCGCCTTGGGTTGTTTGGCCATGGTTTTGTACGTGGTTGGGTTCGAAGGGAGTCAAAACGTAAAGCGCGAGATCAGGCGCTCTTGTAGGACGCCGCAGCAAGTTCGGTGCTGCCTGCATCGAACTTCGTCGCGAACTTGTCGTCGTCGCCCAGGCCGGTGGCAAGGCCAAGGCGCATTGCCAGGTGGGCGGCATCGTAGGGAGCGCGCACCTTGGTGTCGTTGTCGAAGTAGCAATACACGTCGCGCCTGCCGCGCCGCGCGGCGGTGGTCGAAGCCAGCCTGGCATCGGGCACCTGGCGACCCTTGCGCCAGGCGTCGATGCGCGCCGCCCAGTGATCGAGTGCTGCATCGCTGTATCCGCTGGCATAGAGCTCCTTGTCGCCATGCAGCCGCACATAAACGAAATCCGCGGTGATGTCCTCCAGCAGGGGCCACCTTCCCGCGGTGTCGGCCACCACCAGGGCCACGCCATGGCGGCGCAGCGTGGCAACGAACCCGGGATCGACAAAGCTGCGATTTCGCACCTCGATGGCGTGCCGGATTCGAAGCCCGCGAGCCGCCTTCAGCACAGACCGGCCCTTCACCTGATCGTCGTGTTTCCGGGCCAACGCCGCCGCCGACTTCGCATCACGCGGCAGGAGCGACAGGAAGCGCTCCATCCGGTCGGGGTCGTAGCGCATGCGTGGCGGAAGCTGCCAGAGCACAGGCCCCAGCTTCTTGCCCAGCGCCAGCACGCCCGATGCGAAGAAATTGGCCAGTGCCGTGTGCACGTCGTCAAGCTGACGCATGTGCGTGATGTAGCGCGACCCTTTGACGGCGAACTCGAAGTCGTCGGGCGTCTCGTCGTGCCATGCCCGGTACGACTCGGGGCGCTGCAGGGAATAGAACGATCCGTTGAGTTCGATGCTCGGCAGCATCCGGGAGGCGAAAGCAAGTTCTTTTCGCTGCGCCAGCCCGGGTGGATAGAAGCGCCCGCGCCATGGTGCGTAGCGCCATCCGGAAATCCCGATGCGAATTTCGCCGCGCGGCCTCGCCGTTCGTCCGGATGGTCTTGCCAAGCTTGCGCTCCTGCACGTTTCCGGCTTGGTGAAGCGACGACAGGAACTCAGGCCGTGGCGCCAAGCTCTTCCATCAGCTCCTCCTTGCGGGCAGCCAGCTGCTCGCGCATGGCGACCAGGTCGAGGCCACGGGCGGCGCGCGCCTTCACGAAAATCTCGTTGCGCTCTTCTTTCACGTGATGATCGATGTATTCGCCCAGCACCATCACCTTGGCGTCGAACTTTTCGTCGACATCGGTGGCCTCCTGGATCTGCACGATCAGGTCCTTGGCGCTGGCATGCTCGACCTCGGCCTCATCGAGCAGGTCCGTTTCCTTGATGGCTTCGCGCAGCGAGGGATAGAAGATTTCCTCCTCGATCTGAGCGTGGACGGTCAGCGCCATGCAAATCTCGTCGGCAAGCTCGCGCTTTTTCCGCTCCGAGGAAGCGGCGCGCGAATGAGCGAGTTCCTCGTATTCCTTGAACATCTTCTTGACGCTGCGGTGGTCGGCGTCGAGGAGGCTGCAGGCATCTGGCTCTGCGCGTCGGGAAGTGGGCATCGTGGGCTCTCCAATCGAGTTGCGGGGAAATCGGACGATGAAACGGCGACAAAACGAACTGTGTAGGAGAGCTCCGTATCCACATACCAGTGCGAATCACGCATCGCAACAAGTGGCGACATCGCCGATGCGCGGTACCGACAGGCCACCACCGACGCTCGCACACGCCAGCCAATTCCCACTTCGACCCCATTCATGGCCTGACAACGGCGCCGCGTCGCCCCGCTACCGTGGCCTGAAGTTGCGTCGGCTTCTCATCGCGGGCATGTCGCCCGCGAGGCTGGACGCATCGACCCAAGGAGTTCACCTTGACCCAAGTCAACGAATTGATGACACGCGGTGTTCGCACGGCCGCCCCCACGGACACGCTCTGCGATGCCGCACAGGCAATGGAGGAACTGGATGTGGGCGTGTTGCCCGTATGCGATGGGGAGCGTCTCGTCGGCGTGATCACCGACCGCGACATCGCGGTGCGTGGCGTCGCCCAAAGGCTGTCGCCTGACCGTACGCATCTGGACGTGATCATGACCGGAGAGGTCCGCTGGTGTTTCGATGACAGCACCGTTGAAGAAGCCCTGCGCACGATGAGCGAGTTACAGATTCGCCGTCTTCCGGTGATCGACCGGGACAGGCGCCTGGTCGGCGTCCTGTCCCTCGGCGATGCCGCCGCGAAAGGCCAGGCATCGCAAGCCGGTGAGCCTCTCGCACGAATTTCGCAGCCGGCCGAGCCCGACCGCTCCAGTCAATCGGCCGCAAGCGGTGCGGCGGGCGGTGGCCAGTCGAAGCGAGTTCGCCCAGGCCGAGCTTCCGGCGCGAAGCCGTCCCACTAGGAGCATGCAAATGAGCCAATCCCCTGGCCATCAAAAATGGCCCGATCACCAGGTCCGGGAAGAACACCTTCATCGGCCTGTCGAAGTCGAAGTGGAGGGTGTTGTCCTGGCCACTTCGAGCGACGTCATCAAGGTTGACGAAGACAAGTCTCCCGTGCGCTACTACTTCCTGCGCTCCGATGTCCGCATGGAGAAACTGGAACGCTCGAAAACGACCACCGAATGCCCGTTCAAGGGTGTGGCGAACTACTACGGCTTGAATCTCGGAGAAAGGCGGCTGGAAGACGCCGTCTGGACCTACGAGGACCCGTACGACGAGCACCGGGCTCTGAAGGCAAGGCTCGCGTTCTACGACGACAAGTTTCCCGAGATCCATATCCGGTTTCCTTGATCATCGATCCCCGCTGCCCGGGCATGACCAATGGAGTGCCTCACCCGCGGCTGCGATCTTGGAATGTCATGGCATCACGCGCCAGCAGCAATGGCCGGCCGCATCGCGCAACCCGTGGATTCGGCCAGGCGTTGCGCCACGGCGTTCAGCAGCGCGCCTGCAAAACCGCCGCGCGCCCGCGCATCGGTGCGCGCGCTGGTCACAACCCGCGGCAGCGAACTCCAGGCAACGCTGCAGCCGGCGCCGACCAGCGCATTCACCAGGGAGACGTCCTCACTGCACGCGAGGTGCCTGAATCCGCCGACGCGAAGATATGCCGCCGCTGACACGCCAAGGTTTGCGCCATGAATATGGCGATGGGATTCCCGGTCGAAATAGGTCTCCTGGAAGTGCGTCTGGAGCAGCGCCGCATGGCGGCCGTGAGGCGACCAGTCCAGCACGGACACCGTTCCGCATACAACGTCCGTCTGAAGAGAAAGTTGAGCCGCAAGCCAGTCTTCGGAAACCAGCGTATCGGCATCGGTGAAGGCCAGCCATCTCGCTCCCCTTGCCAGGAGAGCCGTCGCACCCACGGCCCGAGCCATGCCGACATTTCGCGCGCGAATGGCCACGGTCGCGGCACCGCAACAAGAGACCAGGATGCCGGTGGCGTCCGTGCAGTCGTCCAACGTCACGATCGTCTCCACGGGCTCTCCCATCAGTGCGGGATGCTGCGATGCGGTGCGCACCGCAGACAGACATTCGCGAATCAGTTGCTCCTCGTTGTGCGCCGGAATGACGATACCTAGCATGGTCGAGCCCTCGTGTCGTTGCAGATCGGATTGCCAAGCGCTGAAGATAGAGAGCGGGCCTGACACATCACGTCAGGAGAAGCGCGGCGGTCCTGTAGGCGACGGACAATCCGGGCCCGACGAAGGAAACATCCAGCCGAAGCGGGCGAATGGACTACGCGCGGGTCATTGCGCGGGTGCTAGAAGCTTGATCTTCCAAACGATAGCCGCTACTTCACATGTCCGAACCCGCGCTCGCCGATGCCTTGCGGCAACTGCAGCTTCGCTACGGTTGCGACCTCGCGCTGAAGCATCTGGTCGACGCGGGCATCGACGTGCTGCCAAGACCGGGTGCCGGCCAGACCCTGGCGCGCTGGCGTGTGCTGGCCGATGTGGCAGCCCATGACCTTTCGTTGGTGAAGCTGTTCGAAGGGCATACCGATGCTCTCGCCATCCTCGCCGAACTCGGCGCCGCGTCGGCCGCACCCGTGGGTGCGCGCTGGGGCACCTGGTGCGCGGAGCCGCCCGACGCGCGTGTGGTGCTCGACGCGACAGAGGGCCATCGCGTTCGCCTGACCGGCACCAAGGCCTGGTGCTCGGGCGCCGCAAGCGTGAGCCACGCCGTCGTGAGCTGTTGGAACGCGGCTGGCGAACCGTGCCTTGCGGCTGTGGCCATGGATCAGCCCGGTGTTCGGGTGACCGGCAATGGCTGGCATGCCGTCGGCATGGCAGCAAGCGCCAGTGTCAATGTGCGCTTCGACCGCGCGGTGGCCACGCAGATCGGGCGGCCCGGCGACTACGTCAACCGCGCCGGCTTCTGGCAGGGTGGCGCCGGCATCGCGGCATGTTGGTTCGGGGGCGCGTTCGGCATTGC
>NZ_JBVASX010000017.1:0-152041 GCF_057814215.1 Variovorax sp. F042 | reverse complement strand
AGTCGTTCTTGCCGATCATGTCCTGGTCCTGGCCACGGAACTTGTAGTTCGTGGTGATGGACACGTTGCCCGTGAGATTCGGGGCGGGAGCGGCTGCCGGTGCTGCTGCGGCATCCGTCGTTGCTGTCTGCGCCAGGGCTGCGCCCGAAGCGGCGAATGCAGAGATCAACACGAGCGCGTGCTTGACTGTGATGGTGGAAGCGGCCCTGCTGGGGATTTTTTTCATGAGGCAATAGTTAAAAAAACGGAAGCGCATAGCCTAGAAGCCGCCTCATAAAAGCCTTGTAAAAAGTAGCGCCGCGCGCATAAAGATTTCATCGCGGCTTCATGCTCCGGCGCTGCCGGACCTGGTCAGACGGACAGCCTGTAACCCACCGCCGTCTCGGTCAGCAGATGGCGCGGCTGCGCAGGGTCGACTTCCAGTTTCTGGCGCAGATGCCCCATGTAGATGCGCAGATAGTGGTTCTGCTCCGTCTGCGCCGGACCCCACACAGTGATCAGCAACTGGCGTTGCGTCAGCACGCGCCCCACGTTGGCAATCAACACCGACAGGAGGCGATATTCCGTTGGCGTGAGGTGCACTTCGACACCGGCGCGCCGCACCACCCGGGCGACGTGGTCGACCTCCACCTCGCCGAAGCGAAAGACGGCTTCGGCCTCCTCCGCACCGCTGATCGGGCGCGGCCGGCGCAGCGTGGCCCGCACGCGCGCCAGCAACTCGCCGGCGCCGAAGGGCTTGGTCAGATAGTCGTCGGCGCCGGCATCCAGCGCGGTGATCTTGTCGGCCTCGCTGGCGCGTGCCGACAGCACGATGATCGGCACGGCGGACCAGCGGCGAACGTCGAGGATGAGCGATACGCCGTCGCCGTCCGGCAATCCAAGGTCCAGAACGAGCAGGTCGGGCCTGCGGGTTCCTGCGGCCGTCAGGCCTTCGCGCAGCGTGCCGGCCTCGTGCACCTGCCAGCCTTCGGTTTCGAGCGCACCACGCACGAACCGCCGGATCTGCGGCTCGTCTTCAATGACAACGGCTGTGTGTGAGGACATGTTCTTCAGAGCTGGGCTTCCATGGATACCGGCGGGGCCCGCCGCGGCAATGTCACGACGAACTCGGCGCCACCGTCCTGCGCGTTCGAGGCAGTCACGTCTCCGCCGTGTGCATTGACCACGGCCTTGCAGATGGCAAGACCCAGGCCGACGCCGGGCGTGGCCGATTCCGCCTGGCCACGCGTGAACTTGTCGAACAGCGTCTGCTCATGGCCCTTCACGACGTCGGGCAGGCCGGGCCCGTGGTCGCGCACCGTGAGCACCAGGGCGGCGTCGGTGACGGAGCCGCTCACCACGATCGGCGGCGCGCCGTATTTCGCGGCGTTTTCCAGCAGGTTGACGAGCACGCGCTCGATGAGCACGGCATCGAACTCGACGAGCGGCAGGTCGACCGGCAGCACCGTCTGCACATGCACGCCGCCCAGCGCCGGTTCGGCCGCCCGGATCGCCGACCCGAGGACTTCTTCCACCGACTGCCAGTCGCGCCGCAGGTTCACCGCGCCGCCGGCAATGCCGCTTTCGAGGCGCGCCATGTCCAGCAGATTGCTGACCAGCGCGTGGAGCTGGTGTGCCTGCGAGACGATTGCGCGAGCGGCCTCCACGTGCTCGTCGGACGGCAGGTTCTGCAGCGACTCGGCCAGTGCGATCAACGCTGTGAGCGGAGTGCGCACATCATGCGAAATTGCTCCGAGCAAGGCGTTGCGCAGGCGCTCCGATTCCATTTCGACCACCGCCTGCTGGGCTACCTCGACGTAATGCACGCGCTCCAGCGCGATGGCGATCTGCCGCGCCAGCGTCTCGAGCTGCTGCGCCTGCTCGGGAATCAGCAGCCAGCGCGGCTGCGCCGGCGACAGCGCGAGCACGCCGCGAATGCGCATCGGCGCCTGCAGCGGCACGTAGTGCCAAGGTTGTGCCGCCAGCGTGGCAGTTGCGAGTCCGGCCGGCTGGCCCTGGCGAAACGACCAATCGGCGACGGAGGCGTCGAATCCCTTGGGTGCCTGCGACGGCATCACGAGACGGTCGTTCGCGTCCGTCACCAGCACCAGCGCACGGCCGCCGAAATGGCCTTCGACCGCCGCTGCTCCGAGCTCGACGACCTGTGTGCTCTCGAGCGCAGCCGACAGCTCGCGCGTGAGTTCGAACAGCGATTGCGCCCGCCGCTCGCGGCTTGCCGAAACGCCGGCCGCGAAGCGCAGCCCGGCCGTGAGCTGTCCCACCAGCAGGCCAACGCCGAGCATGACGACGAAGGTCAGGACGTACTGCACGTCGCTGACGCTGAAGGACAGCCGCGGCGGCACGAAGAAATAGTCGAAGGCCGCAACATTGAGCAGCGCGGCGAAAGCCGCCGGTCCACGCCCGAAGCGCAGCGCCGAACCGACCACGCCGAGCAGGAACAGCATCACGATGTTGGTCAGCTCCAGCACATTCGACAGCGGCATGGCAACCAGCGTGATGCCCACGCTGATCGCCGCGGTAAAGGCGTAGCCGGGCCATCGCGCCCGTGGCCGGTCCGTGTCTTCCACGTTGTCGTCGGCAAGCCGACCGGGGCGCCCATGCGCAATGCGCCGGGAGCTTTCGGCTCGCGCGACCTCGACGATGTCGAGGCCTGGAGCGTGGCGGGCGAGCTCACGCGTCAGCGCGGCCGAAGGCCACCATCGCAGCCAGCCTTCGGCCGGTTCGGCGCGCCCCACGACCAGCGTTGCGCAGTTGAGCCGCTGGGCTTGCCCGGCAAGTTCCACCGCGACGTCGACGCCAGTCAGCACCGCAGTCACCGCGCCCAGTTCCTCGGCCAGCTTCAGCACTGCAAGGATGCGATCGCGCTCCTCCGCGGCAAGCCGCTGCAGCCTGGGCGTTTCGACATACACCGCATGCCAGCGCACATTGAGCTGGCCCGCGAGACGCGCGGCCGTGCGCACCGTCTGCGCCGCGCCTTCATGCGGGCCCACGCAGGCGAGGATCGCGCCCGAGGTGTTCCAGGCCTGCAGCTCACGGCCCTGCCCGTTGCCGCCAGCGCCCGATTGCTCCACGCGCCAGCCGCGCACGTCGTCTTCCACATGCTCGGCGGTGCGGCGCAGTGCGATCTCGCGCAATGCGATCAGGTTGCCCTTGCGAAAGAAGTTCTGCGCGGCGCGCTCGGCCTGCTGCGGCAGGTAGACCTTGCCGGCCGCGAGCCGCGCCGTGAGTTCGTCGGGTGTGACGTCGACCAGCACCACCTCGTCGGCCTCGTCGAGCACGGTGTCGGGCACGGTCTCGTGCACGCGCACGCCGGTGATGGTGCCGACCGTTCCGTTGAGGCTTTCGAGGTGCTGCACGTTGAGGGCAGACCACACCTCGATGCCCGCGGCCAGCAGCTCCTGCACGTCCTGCCAGCGCTTGGCGTGTCGCGAGCCGGGGGCGTTGGTGTGAGCCAGTTCGTCGACCAGCAGCACGGCGGGTTTGCGGGCGAGCGCGGCGTCGAGGTCGAATTCGGCGAGCGTGCGGCCGCGGTAGTCCAGCTCGCGCAGCGGCAGTGTGTCGAGCCCCGTGAGCAGCGCGGCGGTTTCGGTGCGGCCGTGGGTCTCAACCACGCCGATGAGCACGTCTCGGCCGGTGGCCCGCTCGCGCTGCGCGGCGCTCAGCATCGCCCAGGTCTTGCCGACACCGGCACTGGCGCCGAAGTAGATGCGCAGCTTGCCGCGCAGTGCGCGCGCTTCGTCGTTTCGCAATTGGGCCAGCAGGGCATCGGGGTCCGGGCGAATGACATCTTGCATGGACAAGGCCTGCTAGCGTTGCGTGGGGCCCTTGCGCGAGGCAGGACTGCTTGCCTTGGACTCCCTGCGCCTGGCTCCACGCGCATGCCGGCGCGCAGTGCGGGACACGATGAACCACGCGAACCCCAGAGGAATGAACAGCGCCGCCATCGCGCAAAGGACGTGGAACAGGTCAGTCACCATGGTGCAGCTCGCGCGACGCGGGAGTCGTCGCTCCTTACTTCACCTTGTCGAGGGCAATGTTGAGCGACAGCACGTTGACGCGCGACTCGCCCAGCAAGCCGAACAGCGGAGCCTGGGTGTTGCTTGCAATCAGCGCGTTGACCTGCTCGATCGGCACGCCGCGCACGCGCGCCACGCGCGCGGCCTGGTATTGCGCGGCGGCGGGGCTGATGTCGGGGTCGAGCCCGCTGGCCGAAGCCGTGACGAGGTCGACCGGCACCGGCGCGGTGTTGCCCGGATCGGCCGCGCGCAGCGCCTCGACGCGCGCCTTCACCGCATCGGTCAGCGCGGGGTTGAGCGGCCCCTGGTTCGAACCGCCCGAGGCGGTCGCGTTGTAGGGCTGCGGCGCGGTGGCCGACGGCCGGCCCCAGAAGTGCTTCGGGTCGCTGAAGTTCTGGCCGATGAGCCTGGACCCCACGGTCGTGCCGTCGAGCACGATCAGGCTGCCCGCCGCCTGCGAAGGAAACACCGCCTTCGCGGCGCCGGTGACGGCCATCGGATAGATCAGGCCGGTGAGTGCGCTCAGCAGTGCAAAGACCACGAGCACGGGACGAACGATATTGCCGTTGTTGTTCATGATTGGGAACTCCTCAGACGAGATGGACGGGTACAAGAAGCCAGTCGATCAACTTGATGCCGATGAAGGGAACGACCAGGCCGCCCAGGCCATAGATGGCAAGGTTGCGGCGCAGCAGCGCGGCGGCGCCGACGGGCCGGTAGCGCACGCCCTTCAATGCCAGCGGAATCAGGAACACGATGACCAGCGCGTTGAAGATCACGGCGCTCAGGATGGCCGACGACGGGCTCGCGAGCCGCATCACGTTGAGCGCGCCCAGCTGCGGATAGGTCGATACGAAGATCGCCGGAATGATGGCGAAGTACTTCGCTACGTCGTTCGCAATCGAGAAGGTGGTGAGCGAGCCGCGCGTCATCAGCAGCGCCTTGCCGGTTTCCACCACTTCGAGCAGCTTGGTCGGGTTGGAGTCGAGGTCGACCATGTTGCCGGCCTCCTTCGCAGCCTGCGTGCCGCTGCCCATGGCCACGGCCACGTCGGCCTGCGCGAGCGCGGGGGCGTCGTTGGTGCCGTCGCCGGTCATGGCCACGAGGCGGCCTTCGGCCTGGTACTGGCGGATGAGCGCGAGCTTGTCTTCGGGCGTGGCTTCGGCCAGGAAGTCATCGACGCCGGCTTCGGCTGCGATGGCCGCGGCCGTGAGCTTGTTGTCGCCGGTGATCATCACCGTCTTGATGCCCATGCGGCGCAGCTCGGCAAAGCGCTCCTTGATGTCGGTCTTGACGATGTCCTTGAGCTCGACCACGCCAAGCACGCGGTTGCCTTCGGCCACGGCCAGCGGCGTGCTGCCGCGACGGGCCGCTTCTTCGGCCGCGCGCAGCACCTCGGGCGCCATGCTGCCGCCTAGCGCCTCGACGTGGCGGCGCACCGCATCGACCGCGCCCTTGCGCAGCTGGACGGCATCAGTGTCGAGGCTGTTGGGCGCGGCGGGCAGGTCAACGCCGCTCATGCGGGTCTGCGCGGTGAAGGGCACGAAATGCGCGCCCTCGACCGACGTCGCTGCGTCGAGGCCGTCGCGGCGGGCCAGCTCCACGATGCTGCGGCCTTCGGGCGTTTCGTCGGCCAGCGATGCGAGCATCGCAGAGCGGGCCAGGCGGGCTTTCGGAATGCCGGGCGCGGGCAGGAATGAAGTGGCCTGGCGGTTGCCATGCGTGATGGTGCCGGTCTTGTCGAGCAGCAGCACGTCGACGTCGCCGGCGGCTTCCACCGCACGGCCCGAGGTGGCGATCACGTTGGCCTGCATCATGCGGCTCATGCCGGCCACGCCGATGGCCGACAGCAGGCCGCCGATGGTGGTCGGGATCAGGCACACCAGCAGCGCGACCAGCGCGGTGAGCGACACCACGGTTCCCGCATTGGATGCACCGACGCTGAATATCGAGAACGGCAGCAGCGTGGCGGTGACGATCAGGAACACCAGCGTGAGCGCAACCAGCAGGATGGTGAGCGCGATCTCGTTGGGCGTCTTCTGGCGCTTGGCCGCCTCGACCATGGTGATCATGCGGTCGAGGAACGACTCGCCCGGGTTCACCGAGACACGCACCACCAGCCAGTCGGACAGCACGCGGGTGCCGCCGGTCACAGCCGAGAAGTCGCCGCCCGATTCGCGCACCACGGGCGCCGATTCGCCGGTGATGGCGCTTTCGTCGACCGAGGCCACGCCTTCGATGACTTCGCCGTCGAGCGGAATGACGTCGCCGGTCTCGACCAGCACGACGTCGCCCTTGCGCAGGTTGGGCGCCTGCTCGGGCAGCCACTGCGCGCCATGGTGCGGCTCATGCAGCTTCTTGGCCCAGGTGTCCTTGCGCAGGCCGCGCAGCGAGGCGGCCTGCGCCTTGCTGCGGCCTTCTGCCAGTGCTTCGGCGAAGTTGGCGAACAACACGGTGAACCACAGCCAGATGGTCACGGCCAGCACGAAGGCGGGCTTCATGCCGGTGTCGCTCGGGAAGCTCATCGCATGCACCCAGAGCAGTGTCGTCAGGATGCTGCCGATGTAGACGATGAACATCACCGGATTGCGCCACTGCACCCGCGGGCTCAGCTTGGTGACGGAGGCCCAGAGGGCGGGCCGCAGAAGCGCTGCATCGAACAGCGAAAGGGAAGTATTGGTCTTTGTAGTCATGGTCCGGGCCTCACTTCGCCCACAGCATCAGGTGCTCGACGACCGGTCCCAGCGCGAGCGCCGGCACGTAGTTGAGCAAGCCCACCAGCAGCACGGTGCCGATCAGCAGCGTCACGAACAGCGGCCCATGCGTGGGCATGGTGCCGGCCGTGACCGGAAGGCGCTTCTTGGCGGCGAGCGCGCCGGCAATGGCGAGCACCGGCACGATCACGCCGAAGCGGCCGAACCACATGACGACCGCCAGCAGCGCGTTGTAGAACGGCGTGTTGGCCGACAAGCCCGCGAAGGCGCTGCCGTTGTTGTTGCCGGCCGAGGTCAGCGCGTACAGGATCTCCGAGAACCCATGCGCGCCGGGGTTGGCGATGCCGGCCTTGCCCGCATCGGCGATCACGGCAACGGCCGTGCCGGCCAGCACCAGGATCGGCGTCACCAGGATGGCGACCGAGGTGAGCTTCATCTCATAGACCTCGATCTTCTTGCCGAGGTACTCGGGCGTGCGGCCGATCATCAGGCCGGCGATGAACACCGCCAGGATCGCGAAGATCAGCATGCTGTAGAGCCCGGTGCCCACGCCGCCGAACACCACTTCGCCGAGCTGCATCAGCACCATGGGCACCATGCCGCCGAGCGGGGTGAGCGAGTCGTGCATGGCGTTCACCGCGCCGCACGAGGCGGCCGTGGTGATGGCGGCGAAGAGGGCCGAGGCGTCGATGCCGAAGCGCACTTCCTTGCCTTCCATGTTGCCGCCGCTTTGCAGCACGCTCGACACCTGGTCGACGCCCAGCGGCGTCAGCAGCGGGTTGCCGGCCTGCTCGGCGGGGGTGAGCACGACCACGGCGATGACGAAGATCACCGTCATGGCCGCGAGCACGGCCCAGCCCTGGCGGATGTCGCCGACCACGCGGCCGAAGGTGAAGCACAGCGCCGCCGGGATCACGAAGATCGCGAGCATCTGCAGCAGGTTCGCAAACGCCGTCGGGTTCTCGTACGGATGCGCCGAGTTGGCATTGAAGAAGCCGCCGCCGTTGGTGCCGAGCATCTTGATGGCTTCCTGCGAAGCGACCGGGCCCATGGCGAGCGTCTGCGTCTTGGTGGTGGCGTCTTCCATCACCGGCTGGCCCTTGTCGTCCTTCAGCGGCTGGCCATTGGCGTCGTTCTTCGGCTGCTGGAAGGCGGTGGTCTCGAGCGTGTCCACCGTCTTGTAGGCGTCGAAGTTCTGGATCACGCCCTGGCCCGCGAGGAGCATCGCGAGCACGAAGGAGATCGGCAGCAGAAGCCAGGTCGTGATACGCGTGATATCGACCCAGAAGTTGCCCACGAAGCCCTTGCCGTCGGTGCGGCGCGCCGCAAAGCCGCGCACCAGCACGAAGGCCACTGCAATGCCCGTGGCGGCAGAGAAGAAGTTCTGCACCGTGAGGCCGAGCATCTGCGTGAGATAGCTCATGGTCGATTCACCGGCATAGCCCTGCCAGTTGGTGTTGGAGACGAAGCTCACCGCGGTGTTGAAGGCCGAGTCGGGCGACACGGCCGTCATGCCCGCCGGGTTGAACGGCAGCCAGCCCTGCAGTCGCTGCAGGCCATAGACAGCCAGTGCACCGACCGCGTTGAACGCGAGCAGCGCAAAGGCGTAGCTGCGCCAGTGCATGGAGCTGTCGGGCGAGACCCCGGCAAGCTTGTAGAGAGGTGCTTCGACGCGTTGAGTCCAACGCGGCATATGGCCATTGCACATCGCCGCCAGGAAACGTCCGAGCGGCCATGCAAGCAACAGCAGCACGACGAGATAGAAGGCCAGAAGCCCCCAGGCCGAGCTACTCATGATCAGAACTCCTCGGCGCAGATGAGCGCAAAGACGAGGTAGGCGAACAGGATCACGGCGATAAGCCCGGCGAACCCGTAGAGGACTTCAAGTCCGATCATGGCCGTTCTCCCTTGGGCGTATCGAGCTTGTGCAGCCCGACTACCAGTTCGGCCACTACGACCCACATGACCGCAATGGCGGCAATCCACACGATGTCCATTCATCACTCCTGCAAACGAAACAAGTCAGTGAGTCTCTGCAGGCGCGCGTAAAAACAGGGATAAATCTTGGGAGCGGGCTGTAAAAAGAATATAAAAATCCGGAGAGCGCGGTATGCGAAGGAACGACGCATCGCTTGAAACAAGCGAAAGCACGTGCCCCTTGACGGCTGCCGGTAGGCCAAGGCTGCGGTTCGCCGCTGCGACAGCGCTCGAAAGACCCCACAAAGGACCCCGATGAACGCGATCAAAGAAGCACGCCAGATCATCACGGCCGACCCGAACGGCGAGGAGTCCCTGACTCTGGCCCGACTGGTGCTGGCCCTGGAATCCGAGGGCGACTTCCCTCTTGCCAGCCTCTACACGCTGAGCCTCGGCACCTTCAGTCTTGCGATGGAAGTCCTGAAGGAGTGGCGGCTCGACCGCTACTACGCGAGAAAGGGAAAGCTGCTGGATGTGTCCTATCAGGCGCAGGTCCTGGCAGCACACTGAAACTCCGCCAGAGGCCGCACCTTGGAACGCACCATGGTCCCGGCAAGCCAGCTCCGGGTCATCATCGACGAGGTTGAACCTCACGCGTTTTCCTGGACGCTCATGGAGCGCAAGGAGACGGACATCATCGATGTGCAGGTGGCGCGCTCTCCGAAGAACTTCCCTGAATTCGATCTTGCATTGGAAGACGGCTTTCTCGCGCTGAAGGAGTTGGCGCGCGAGCACAAGCGCTAACTGACGGTGCTGCCCGGTGCGTCGCACCAGGCAGCACCCGGATCCATTACTTGGCGGCGGCGGCAGACACCTTGTTCGCGGCTTGCTTGATCAACGCTGCAACAGCCTTGGGATTCGAAACGTAGACGGCGTGGCTGCCAGGGACTTCCGTGACGACGGAACCCGCGCGCTTGGACATGTTGCGCTGCGCAGGCGGCGGGATCATCTTGTCGTCCTTGGCCACGAGGTACCAGCTCGGCTTCGACTTCCATGCCGGTTCGCTCACCGCGCCGGCGAGGGCTGCAACACCCCATGGCACCTGCGAATTCGCCATGAACGCGGCCGTTTCGCCCTTCACGTCCGCTGCGAAAGAGGCAGCGAACTTCGTCTTGTCAAGCATCAGGAAGCCGTCGACCGGCGGGAGGATCGGGGGCACCGGCGCGCCAGGCGGCGGGTTCTTGATCAACGAATCGACCGACTCGCCCTTGTCGGGAGCGAACGCGGCGATATAGACGAGGCTCGCCACTTTTTCGTCATTGCCTGCCTCGGTGACGACGACACCGCCGTACGAGTGGCCGACGAGAACGACCGGCCCCTTCTGGGCGGCAATTGCGCGCTTCGTGACGGCGACGTCGTCAGCCAGCGAGATGGTCGGGTTCTGGACGATGGTGACGTCGTACCCATCCTTCGTGAGGATCTTGTAGACGCCTTCCCAGCCGGAACCGTCGACGAAACCACCGTGCACCAGAACGATGCCGGGCTTTGCCGTCGTGGCGGTGGCAGCGCTGGCTGCACCCGTTGCGATGACTGCGGCGCCGAAAGCGGCGGCGAAGAGCTTTGCGATCTTGAGCATGGACATTTGCAACTCCTGAATGCGCGCATCAGCGCGCTGCTGATTGAACAAGTGCGTTACGGGCGATGCCACCGAAAGCCGCACACGAACTCTCGTGGCGCCGTAAATTTATGACTCAATAGTTTACGTGTCAAGTATTTAGTGGTGAAGCTGTTTTCCGCTCTTGAGGGTTGACGGCAGCCGCGTTGGCGGGGATGAAAGTGACGCACGAAATTACGGCCGTCGGCACCTCGCGGGCGCGGACGGCCGTAATCTCGTGCGGCAGCGCGAGTCTTGGCTTATGCCTCGTAGTGGCTGAGGAACAGGTCTACCGCCGCATTGGCGATCTGCCGCTGCGCACGCGGCGCCAGCTTGGGCTGGCCCAGCGCGACCTGCGGCCAGAAGGCCACGCCCTTGACCAGGCTCTCCAGTTGCTGCGCGGCCAGTGAAGCGTCGCCTGCCTTCAGGCGGCCATCCTTCTGTGCGGCGCGAATCCAGCCGAGCACCCCGCCTTCCTTCTGGCCCAGGCGATTCATCATCTCCTGCACGCGTTCGGGCGAATGGATGGCGGCCGCGATGGCCACGCGTGCGAGGTCGAGAAAGTTGTCGTCGGCCAGCAGGGACATTTTCTGCATCAGCAGCGCGAGCAACTGCTCGCGCACCGGCGCATCGGCGCGATAGGGCAGCTCTTCCTGGCTCGCGGCGCTTTCCCACAGCACGCGCAGGATCTCGGCGAAGAGTTCGTCCTTGCTCGGAAAGTGGTTGTACAGCGTGCGCTTCGAAACCTCGGCGCGGGCGGCGATCTTGTCGACGCTCGTAGCCTCGAAGCCGCTGGCGCGGAACTCGGCGATGGCGGCCTGGACGATCGCCTCGCGCTTGCGGTCGGTAAGACGTATAGCCTGGGTCATAGGTAGATTTTACACCGCTGAGTTTACTTTTTTGAATTTCGCTGTACACTCCGAAAAATTACACCGCGTGGTGTACTTTTTATCTTCCCTCTTGATCGGAGTGCTCCGCATGACCAACCAGTCCCTCTGCCTTCGCCGCAGCGAGCCCGTCGTTCGCGCCTCGTCGCCGCGACAGCTTGACGGCAAGTTCCGCAACGCCGTACCACGCGAGGAACCCGGTTTCGCCAAGACGCTCGCCATCGCCTGGCGCATATTGACGCAGAAGCCCGACACCACGGTGCCGCGCGCGCCGATTCCGGTGCAGCCCCTCAGCACGGCAGCTCTGGCCGCCGCACCCGACGCGAGCCTGTTCCGTCTCGGGCATTCCACCCTGCTCCTGAAGCTCGCCGGCGAGTTCTGGCTCACCGACCCGGTGTTCTCCGAACGCGCATCACCGTTCCAGTGGATGGGGCCGAAGCGCTTTCATGCGCCGCCCATTGCCATCGACGATCTGCCGCCGATCAAGGGCGTGATCCTGTCGCACGACCACTACGACCATCTCGACCACGCAGCCATCATGAAGCTGGCGCCCAAGGTGGATGTATTCATCACGCCCATCGGCGTGGGCGACCGTTTGATCGCCTGGGGCGTGGACGCGGCCAAGGTGCAGCAGCTCGACTGGTGGCAGCAGACGGCTGTGGCGGGCGTGCGGCTGGTGGCGGTGCCGGCGCAGCATTTTTCCGGGCGCAGCCTTACCGACAGCGATCGCACCCTGTGGGTGTCGTGGGTGATCATGGCCGGCGACCTGCGCCTGTTCTTCAGCGGCGACACCGGCTACCACGCCGACTTCAAGACCATCGGCGAGCGCTTCGGCCCCTTCGATGTGACGATGCTCGAAACCGGCGCCTACGACGCACAGTGGCCCGAGGTGCACATGCAGCCCGAAGAAACGCTGCAGGCCCATCTCGATCTCAAGGGCCGCTGGCTGATGCCCGTGCACAACGGCACCTTCGACCTGGCGATGCACGCCTGGCACGAGCCCTTCGACCGCATCCAGGCACTGGCTGAAGCAGCCGGCATCGAACTGGCCACACCGGCCATGGGCGAGCAACTGTCGCTGGCCCAGCCGCACACAGGGCGGCGCTGGTGGCGCGAGCTCTAGCAGCAAACTCCGCATCGAAGGCACCCGCACAAAATAGAGAATGATTCTCATCCGTACGCATGAGATAAACTTCGCGTGAATTCTCTTTGAGTACTGCGCGCTTGCACGCGGCGCGGGCTCGCACGCTCCCATGCACAAGCTCCTTCTGGCAACGCCACTCGCGCTCGCGGGCGCCGTTTCTTACTCTCACGCACAAACGCCCGATCCCGCCTCCGATGCGTCCGGGCAGCTCAGCACAGTTACGGTGCAATCCAGCGCGACCAACGGGTTCGTCGCGAACACCGTGGAGGCCGGCACATTCCGGGGCGCCAACATCCTGGAGGTTCCCGCGACGGTCAACACGGTCACGAGCGATGTGTTCGAGCTCCAGGGCGCGACAGGTATCTACGACGTGCTGCGCAACACCGCCGGCGTGACGCGCCAGCAGAACGGCGGCGACACCTTCGACCAGCTCGTGATCCGCGGCATCGCGGTCGAGAACCGGACGAACTACCGGCTCAACGGCTCCCTCGCAATTCCCAACGTCTCCGAGATCCCCATGGAGAACAAGGAGCGCGTCGAGGTGCTGAAGGGTGCCTCTGCGCTCTACTACGGCTTCACCACGCCGGCCGGCATCATCAACCTGGTGACCAAGCGCGCCGGCAGCACGCCGGTGACTTCCGTCGGCCTCACCGTCGACGACAAGGGCTCCTTGCAGGCCTCCACCGACATCGGGCGCCAGTTCGGCGACCAGAACCAGTTCGGGGTGCGAATCAACGCGGCCGGCGGCCGCGTCGGCTCCAACATCGACGGCATAGACGGCAATCGCCGGTTCGTGTCGGCCGCTTTCGACTGGCGCGTCAACAGCCGCCTCACCCTCAAGGCCGACGTCGAAAACTACCGCAAGCGCATCACCGAGCAGGCCGGCATCACGAGGCCGGCGGCCGTCAACGGCGTGATCACCCTGCCAGCCCTGCCCGACCCGAACAGGCTGCTGGGCCCGGCCTGGGCGGTCTTCGACGCTGAAGTCACCAACACCCAGCTGCGCGCCGACTATTCGCTCAGCGACAACTGGGCGCTGACGGTGGAAGCCGGCCACTCCGAAGCCGAGCGCGACCGCAGGCTCGCCAGCTTCAGCAACTACAACGTGCTGACCGGCGCAGGCCGCATCACCGGCAACGACCAGAGCCTGAAGCAGACCTCCGACCTGTTCCGCACGGAGCTTTTCGGCACCTTCTCGACCGGCAGCGTGCAGCACGAACTCACCATTGGCGCCGCGCAGAGCAAGAAAACGCAGGATCCGATCTACCAGCGCAACTACGGCGGCGCGAGCACCGCGCAGAACCTGTACAACCCGGTCGTCATCGGCTACCTGCCGCTGACCGCGCTCCCGACCCGGCCCACCACCGGGGCGCAGGACAGCAAGGAACTGGGTCTTTACGCACTCGACCGCATCACCTTCTCGCCGCAATGGCAACTGGTGGTCGGTGCGCGCCATACGCACTTCGAGAGCACGCAGGGCGCCAGCGCCACGATCCCCCTGATCGCATTCGACGTGCGCAAGACCACGCCGCTCGCGGCGCTCAGCTACAAGTTCACGCCCGACCTGGTGGGCTACGTGTCGTACGCGCAAGGTGTCGAGGAAGGCGAAATCGCACCCGCCGGCACCACCAACCAGAACGCCCACATGCCGCCCGGCGTGAGCAAGCAGAAAGAAATCGGCCTGCGCTGGCTCACCAGCGGGGGCATGCTGCTGTCCGGCGCCCTGTTCGACATCGAACGCCCGGGCGCCTACACCAACAGCGCCAACACCTTCGTGGCCGACGGCCGGCAGCGCTACCGCGGCCTCGAACTCTCGGCACAGGGCCGCCTGACGCGCGCACTCGCTTGGCAACTCTCGGCCCAATCGCTCGACGCCGAGTTCCGCGACATCAACGCGCAGTACAACGGGAAGATGCCCGAGAACACCGCCAAGCAAACGGCCAGCGCCTTCCTCTCGTACGACATCGCGGCAGTGCCGGGCCTGTCGGTCAATGGCGGGGCCTACTACACGGGGCGGCGCCCGGTGGACGACCTGAACCAGGCGTTCATCGGCGGAAGCACCATCTTCGGCCTGGGCGCCCGCTACGTCACGCAGCTGTTCGGCAAGCGCACCCTGTGGCAGATCAACATCGACAACGTCGCCGACAAGCGCTACTGGGCGGCGGCCGGCACGCGGCTGGCCGTTGGAACGCCGCGCTCGGTCAAGGCAACGCTGAAGATCGATCTCTGACACCAACAACAACCCAGCCGCGCCCACGGCGGCCTCAACCCCACTTCCCGACATGGCCCTCCTGAGGCGCGCCTGGTTCCAGATCCACTGGTTCATCGGCATCACGGCCGGGTCCGTGCTCGTGCTGATCGGGCTGACCGGCGCCACGCTCTCCTTTCGCGCCGAGATCATCGACGCGATCAATCCCGAACTGCGCCATGCACCCAACCCGGGCGGCGCGGCGGCGCTGGTGCCCGCGGCACTGGCACAGCAGCTGCAGGCGGCGCATCCGAAACGCCGGATCGTCACGCTCACCGTGTTTGCCGAACCCGGGCGGCCAGCGCGCGTCAACTTCGCCCCACCGGAAGGCCAGCGCCAGGGCGAAGTGCGGCTGGTCGATCCATGGACGGCCGAGCTGCTGCCCGAGCCGAAAGGCGACGCCTTCTTCGAGTTCGTCGAAAGCCTGCATCGATGGCTGCTGCTGCCCCGCGACACAGGCAAGCCCGTCACCGGCACCCTGGCCACGGGCCTGCTGATCCTGGCGTTGTCGGGCCTCTATCTGCGCTGGCCGCGCCGGCCGCTTGCCTGGCGGGCCTGGCTGAAGCTGGACTTCGCGCTCACCGGTCGCGCATTCCTCTGGAACCTGCATGCGGTGGTCGGCACCATTGCGCTGCTGGCGTACCTGGCCTCCAGCCTGACGGGCCTCTACTGGGGCTTCGATGGTGTGCGAACGCTGATCGACAACGCAGCAGGCGAAGGTCGCATGGTCCGCACGCAGCGCATGCAGGCCGGCGGCGCGGCTGCCAAGGCAACTGCGGCGCCCAAGCCCGACCTGCAACGAGTGTGGCAATCCTTCCTGCAGGAAACCAACGGCGACTGGAGCCTGGTCACGCTGCGCATGCCCACGCGCAACGCAACGCAGATCGAAGCGACCTACCTGCGCGCCAACCCCGAGCACGAGCGCGCGCGCAACCGTCTCTATCTCGACGCCGTCACCGGTGAAGCCACGCAGCATGAACGCTACGCCGACAAGCCATTGGCGGGCCGGCTGGTCAACAGCATCTATCCGCTGCACATGGGAACCTACTGGGGCCTGCCGGGCCGCATCGTGATGACGCTCAGCAGCCTGGGGCTGTCGCTGTTCGCGATCACCGGATGGATGCTCTATCTCGGGCGCCGACGCACGAAGCGCGCGGTGCGCGACGAACGCGCACGCCTCAGCCCGGCCCTGCCACTGGACAGCCACGGCGCCGAGCCCGTGCTGCTCACCTTCGCGACCCAGACCGGCCATGCAGAGCGCATCGCGTTGCAGACGGCGGCGGTGCTGCAATCGGCTGGCGTCGCGGTGGTGCTGCAGCCACTGGTGCGCCTGAGCGTGGATGCGCTGCAGCGCTACCGCAAGGTGCTGCTGGTGGCCAGCACCTTCGGCGACGGCGATCCGCCAGACAGCCTGCGCGCCTTTGCACGCCAGTTCGCGCGACAGACCGGTTCCGGCTTGCAAAACGTGCACTACGGTTTGCTCGCATTGGGCGACAGGCACTACGCCAACTTCTGCGGCTTCGGCAGGGCGCTCGACCACGATCTGCGCGGCCATGGCGCGCAGGCGCTGTTCCCGATGATCGAGGTGAGCAACGGCGATGCCGGCGCCCTCGCGCGCTGGCAGCAGTCGCTGGCCGACACGTTCGCCGTGCAGGTCGACACTTGGCAAACGCACCAGCCGAAGGTGGCACCCTTCGAGCCGTGGCGCCTCGTGCGCCGCACCCTGCTCAACGCAGGCAGTCAAGGCGCGCCCCTCTTCGAGATCGAACTGGCCCGCCCCGATTCGGAAGCCTGGAAGCCAGGCGCACTCGTCGAACTGCTGCCGCGCCAGGCTGGCCCCGCAGTCGAGCGGGTCCTGCGCGACGCCGGGCTCGACGGACGAACACTCGTCCGCTTCGATGGCCATGAGCGCACGCTCGAAGATGCCCTGTCTCGCAGCACGCTTACGACGGCAACACCCGCCGCAACCGCGCAAGCGCTGGCCGACACACTGGTGCCGCTGGCGCCGCGCAGCTACTCGGTGGCATCGATCACAACGGACGGTTGCGTGCAATTGCTGGTGCGCCAGGTCCGCCACGATGACGGGCTGGGCATCGCATCGGGCTGGCTGACCGCCTCGGCCCCCGCTGACGCCACTATCGAGCTGCGCCTGCTGCCCAATCCCGGTTTTGCGCTGGTCGACGACGAGGTGCCGTGCATCTTCATCGGCAACGGCTCCGGCTTTGCAGGCCTGCGCGCGCATCTTCGCGAACGCGCGCGGCGAGGACACGGGCGCAACTGGCTGGTCTACGGCGAACGGAACGCCGCGCACGATTCCTTCTGCGCCTCGGACATCGCGCAATGGCAGGCCGCCGGAGCGCTTGAGCGCGTCGACCTGGTGTTCTCCCGCGACCAGGCCCAACGCCGGTACGTGCAAGACCGGTTGCGCGAGGCTGCCGATGCGTTGCGGCAATGGGTTGCCGAGCGTGCCGTGATCTATGTCTGCGGCAGCCTCGAAGGCATGGCCCCGGGCGTCGATTCGGCGCTGCGTGAGGCTCTCGGTGAGCAGGTCTTCGATGACCTGGTCGCGCAGGGCCGCTATCGCCGCGACGTCTATTGAGTCACGGCGGGACGCCGTATCCGGCGAAGGCCCGGCTCATGTGCAGCATCCCGAAGAGATTGGTCTCGAGTTGCTCGCGCTACTGCTTGCGCGTTGTCTTCCGTGGCTCGATGTCCATCCCTGAGATGCCGTTGACGAACAGCTGAGTCGCGATCGGCACCATCTGCTCGTAGGTGAATCGCCCCTCGGGGCGGAACCAGGTGAACATCCAGTTGAGCATGCCGAACCGGAACATCTGTCGAGCTGACGATCGTCGGCGCCTTGAAACGGGTCTTGCGCCGATCCGCAGAAATCCGGATGGGCACGAAGACGATCTTCAAAGCCCCGCGAAGGGCCTCGCGACTTCGCCGGCGGCCACGAAGCGGCGCTCGCGCATCCACTTGGTCATGACCCACTTCTCGCCAAGGGTCACGATCGCGCTGGCGTGCAGGGAGCGCGTGTCGACGCGGCCGTTTTCATCGGCGTACTCGAAGTAGCAGGCATTGCCGCGAATCGGCGAAACCGCCAGGCCAAGCTGCGGAAAGACGGTCTGGCCGCCGTCCTGCACGTCGTTGAGATAGGTCACCAGGGTGCTCACGCGCTGGCCGCTTCGCGCGATGGATTCACGGTTGGCGGCGTTGGTGGGTGCCAGATAGTCGTAGTGAGGCTCGCTGCCCGCGCCGCTCGGGTAGTACAGCACCTGCAGCCCCTCGCCGTTTTCCAGCGGAAGGTTCATCAGCGCCGACAGGCGCCGATCGAGACGGGCGACCAGGTCGTTCTCGCCCAGGCGGAAGAACATGCCCCAGCTGGCGCGCTTGTCGCTCACCACATCGCGGCCGCTGGTTGGATCGACCAGCGTGGAAGGCTTCAGGCGCGGGCGCGCCATTTCGATGATGCCCTTGCACTCGTCGGCATCCACAACGTTGCCGAGCGCAGCAAAGACCGGGTCTTCGCCGCGCGAGTGCACGACGATCTCGCGGTCGGCCGCTGCAATCCGCGTGCCTGGTGCAAGTCGCGCCACGGGCTTGGCCGGAGCCTCGTCCGGCAGTTCGATGGCGTCGGCCGGCATCGCTGCGCCACGCTGGCGCGCATCGACATAAGCCGCGACGATGGCCTGCGCCGCGCGCTCGTTCATGCCTTGCTTGAGCATGGTGGCCACCAGCACGTGCGGCGCCTGGCCGGCATTGAGGTTGTGCGTGAGCCAGCGGCCCAGGTCAGGCGAGAAGCGGATGACGGTGCTCATGAGGCACCACAGGTGCGAGTCAAACCGGCCCCTTCCGGGCGACCCAGCCCTTGTCGCCGAGCGTGAAGCCCTGGCGCAGCTGCAGCTGCCCGCCCGCGCCATTCGTGATGCGCGTGATCATCGGGAACACACGCTGCGCGTCGGCGTTCTGCATCCACGGCGCCGTGTCGATCTGGTAGGTGTAGCTCACCACCGCCAGCGGATGGCTTGCGTCGGATGCATCGACCTTGACGTCGACGATCTTCTCGCGCTTGAGGTGCGCCACGCAGAAGTCGTTGGCGTGCTCGGTGCCGTGGTTTGCGTACGGATGCGGCTTGTAGAACTTGCGGCCGGCGTCGGTCAGCTCGAATCGCTTGACCGCGCCGTCCGGGTTCTCGCTGCTCTTCGGTACAGAGACGATGGTGCTGTGCACCAGGCCCAGTTGCTCCATCACCGGAAACTGGATGGCGTGGCGTGCACCGGAGCCGGCCTCGGCTTCGGTCAGGTCGATCGGCCAGTCGAACATTGAAAGGCAGATGTCGCCACGCTGGGCCAGGTGGTCATCCAGTGCAGCCGCGAGGTTCTCGGCGGTGGGTGCCTTGGCGTCGTGGCTGGCGCTGCACGCGGCCAGCGCGCAGACAATGGCGATGCCCGTCAGGGTCTTGATCGAAGTCCGGGTGTGCCGGCCCGGGCGGATGGAGCGGAGATTCATGGGGTCTCTGGTTGATTTACGGGTAGCAGGCAGTGCATGGCGATCGCGGACCTAGTGCGCATCCAGTTCGTCCGCGACCCAGCCGCGCCGCGTGAGGTGAACGCCAAGGCGCACCTGCATCGTTCCTTCGCGCTGGATGGCGCGCGCCAGCAACGGAAAGACCTGCTGCACTTCGGGCGCTGTTGCCCAGGGATCGGGCGCGATGCGGTAGGTGAAGAGCAACGAGGTCGCGGTGCGGCCATCGCGTGTTTGCGGCGGGTCCCAGCCGATCAGGCGATCCAGGCTCAGGGTGGCCGCGCAGAAGTCGGCCGGGTGCGTGACCGTCTGCGTCGTGGTGCGGATCACCACGGGCACCTGGAGGTAGTACTTGCGCCCCGCATCGGTCAGCGCGTATTCGCGGGCCGGCACGGTGATGGCGACATCCTTGCCGGTCACCAGGCCCAGCTTTTCGAGCACCGGCATCTGCTGCGCATCGGGCTCGTGCGATCCGGCCGGCACCGTGATCGGCCAGGCGTATTTGGCCAGGCAGACGTGCCCGCGCTGCGCGAGATAGTCGTTGACTGTCGCCGTGAAGTTGTCGCGATCCGGAAAGCGCGCCTGTTCGTTGTCGCAGCCGGCGAGCAAGGCCAGCGAGGCCAGCAACACCAGCAGGGACGCGACGCCGCCGACGCGTCGGGCAAGGACCGAGGTTGTGTTCATCTTCACTTCACGCACCTGCCCGTGGTCGGTGCAGCGGAGGGAGGCTGGTAACCGTCACTGAACGTGCCCAGGAAGCAGACCAGGTCGGCGATCTGCTGCGGTGTCATGACCGGTGGGGAGCCGGGCGCGCGCGGCCGCGTGCCGCTGGCAAGCGTCTTCTCGCCGCCCTCGCCGGTGCCCAGCGGCACTTCCTCGTCGATGCTGCCTTGCTGCGAGCGCGGCAGGTCGTTGTACTTGTTGACCGTTGCGCCCGGCACGTGGGTGGGTTGCAACGCCCAGCCCGGGTTGGCCTGCGGCGCACCGGAGCCGTCGTTGTTGGCGGGGTACCAATACTCCGGGTTGGTATCCCGCGTGTTGTAGAAGTTGACGACCTGCTCCAGCGAGTGGAGCACGCCGTTATGGAAGAAGGCACCCCGCGTCGCCACGTTGCGCAACCCGGGAACCTTGAACATGCCGCAGTACGGGTTGGGCGTGTCCGGCGTGGCGGGCATGTGGTCGGTGCGGTAGGGGCCGCACAGTCCCATGTCGAAGTATTTCGGGTCGTCGTTGGCCGGAATCGGATCCGGATTGTTCGGGATCGACCTGTCATTGCGCGGCGCACCCAGGGCCTGGTAGGTGAAGTCCGTCATCAGGCCGGTGTTGCCGTTGAAGTTGGCGCCCGTGTAGTGGCAGCCCGAGCAATTGGTGACGCCGGTGCTGTGAAACAGAACCTCGCCGCGCCGCTCGGCCGGCGTCAGCGTGCCGCCGAGCTTGTTGAAGACATGGAGGTCGTACTTGCTGCTGTACGGGTGAAAGCTGATGTCTTCAGTCTCCAGCGCCTGGATTGCGGTGCCGAGGGCGTCGAAAGCCTTGTCGGTGTTGTTGAACACGTCGGCGCCAAAAGCCTGTTTGAACAAGCCGGCATAGGTGCTGCTCTGGACCACCTTCATGACGGCCTCCTTGGAGGCGTTGTTCATCTCGAGCGGGTTGAGCAGCGGCATTCCGGCCTGCGTCGCCAGCGTCGCCGCGCGGCCATCCGCCATGAAGCCGCCGCCGGGCGAACTGGTGGTCACGCCGTCGGGGTTCGGCGCGTTATCGTCGTAGGCCGGTGTCGATTCCCTGTAGCGCAGCGAGGGCACGGCGCGCGCGCCGGTCTGCTTGATGTCGGAGCCCAGCTGCACCGAGATGCTGTTCGGCGGACCGTAGGCGTATTGCGGGTCATGGCAGCTCGCGCACGACATGTTCCTGCCGCTCGACAGGTTCTTGTCGAAGAAGGCCAACTGCCCGACCTGTGCGCCCAGGCTCAGGGGCGGCTTGTGCGGGCCAGTGGTGCTGCCTGCCGTCGTTGCCGCGCTCTTGCCATCGCAAGCCACCAAAGCCAATAGCGCTACCGAGAGCGCCATGACGAGCGGGACTGTCTTGTCCATTGCCAGATTCATCATTCACCGTTGCATCTCGCAAGAGCTGCCATGTCGCCTTGCATGAGTTCGCCTTGCGCGAGCTCGAATGCCATAAAAATCTGTTCCAGGCGGCCCCGCGAAGGATTCCGCCTGGAACGCCGCCTCTTGGCGGGCGGCTTTCTGCTTACTTGGTCGCCCAGACGTTGTTCTGGCTCGCGTCAGGTCCCACCTGCGGGGTGATCTGGCCTTCCAGCTTGCCCGTGAGGGCGTCCTGTACACCCACGATGTCGTTCGCGTACAGCTTCTGGGTGTAGTTGGCCGGGATCACATAGGCATGGTTGATCGGCCGTACGGAGTCGAAGTGCGTGTCCGCGCTGTTCTGGTATTCCGGCAGCGCAAGGATGTTGGCCGTGATGAACGCTTCCGTGTATTTGGTGCGGTTCAGGTAAGACGCATCCACGGCCGGGTCGGCGATCTGGAACATGTCCTGCAGCGTGCGCAGGAACGCGAAGTGGCTGTATGCATCGCTGTCCGCAACCTGCTTCTTCGCCGTGCCCACGTCCTGCTGGTTGGACATGATGCCGAAGATCGAATTGCCGTGACCGAAGTTGCCTGCGGCGTAGTTGGCCGGCGGGGTGGTGGCCGTCGCCTTGCCGCTCGCGTCCACGGTCACCGGCGCCGCGCCGGAAGTCGGACCGCCCGCGTTCCAGCCGCAGCAGGAGCCGTTGCTGCCGCCTTCGCCTTCGTCGTACATCACGACGATCGCGACGCGCTTGTGCGGGTTCTTCCACAGCGCCGAGCTGCGGATCTTGTTGACCACCATGCCCAGGTAGATGTCGGCGCGCACGGTGCCGGCGGCCTGGCCGTCGTTGTTGGTGTTCGCGCAGCTCGTGTCGGAGCCGACACCGTGCATGTCGTCGCACTGGTCCGGAACGATGAAGTTGATGTTGCCCACATCGCCCGTGTCCAGGTCCTTGCCGAACTGGTCGTAGATCCAGCCGCCAGGAACCGGGAAGATCGATGACTTGAGCCAGTCCGCTTCCTGGTACTGCGTGCCGAAGATGGTGCGGTTGTTGGCCACGAAATCGGGCAGGCTGCGGGCGCCCTGGAAGGCGATCGACGGGCCGTGCTTGACCTTGTAGAGGCCGCCCTGCGCGGCGAAGTTGGGGGAACCGACGAGAGTGGGCGGGGCGGAGCCGTCGAGGCTGGTGGCGCCCTTGAGCTTGCTCGAGTCGTACGTGGCGGTCACGGCGTTATCGAGGATGCTGTCGGCGCGCACGTCCTGGCCGGGGTTCATCGACTCGCTGTAGGTGCGGATGGTCAGGCCCGCCTTGGACATCGCCGTGAACAGGTTGCTGCCCGGGATGTTGTGCACGGTGCCGCCGGTCGGGTTGTCACCGCAAGTCGGATCGGCTGCGGAGTAATGGGAGCGGCTCTGGCTGTTCGCCGGCGGGAGCTTGCCCTGAGCGGGCATGGTCTGGCCGTCGGAGGCCGCACCACCGGCAAATGCGACGTCCTTGATTTCGTAGGGGCTGCCGGGAACGGCGCCGCAACCGAACCAGTTGTCGTCGGTGATGCCGAAGTCGTCGCCGCCGCCCAGCGCGGTGTAGTTCGGCTCGGACGGGTTGCCGGTCGAGTAGTACGTCTTCAGCTGGTTGTAGTTGTTCAGGATGTAGTTGATGTTGGCCGCGCGCGGGTTGCCGACGATCACGTCGGTCGACTTGTTTTCCTCGACGATGACGAAGATGTTGTCGTAAGCCGGCACGCCTTCCACGTTGAAGGCCGCCTGCTGCGCCTGCGCGAAGGTGATGGGCGCCTGCTTCTGCGTCGGCACCGTGGGGGTGGCCTTGGTGCCATCGCTGTTGGTGAGCGTCACGCTCGACAGGCCTGCGAGACGAGGGTCGCCGCCCACGACGGCCAGGTTGTCGGGGAACAGGTCCTTGCGGTCGAGCTTGGTCGTCGCGTAGGTGTAGCGGTTGGTCAGCTGGTTGTCTTCATACAGCGCCGCATACTGGGTCGCGCCGGCCAGGGTGTTGATGTCCGCCAGTGGATCGGTGAACGCGGCCGTGCCCAGATTGAAGGCCGGCCCATTGAGGCGTGCGACGAGGTTGGCCTTTTCGGCCGCGTAGTTGCTGCCGTTGGCTTCCACCAGGCGTTGCGCTTCGCTCGACAGCGGGCTGATGACGATCTTGCCCGCGCCCTGGTCGGCGATCTGGGCAGTCGAGGCGCGCAGGATCAGGTGGCTGGCCACGGTAGCGCCGGTCGCGGTATTGATCGCGGCGGTGCCGATATCGGCCACCAGCGGTCCGGTCTGGGTGGTCGTCAGCGTGAACTTGCCGCTGGCATCGGTGGTGGTCGAGACTTCGCCGCTGTCGAGCACGCCATTGCCGTTGGCATCGACGAAGACCGTGGCCTTCTGGTAGTAGCCAGGCTTCAGGGTCGGGTTGCCCGTGGTGCTGCCCGGCACGTAGCCGCTGGCGGTCACCACGCCGCTGAAGGTCGTGCCGGGAGTGCTGGCGGGCGGAGTGGTGATCGGGAAGAAGCCGCCGCCCCCGTCGTTTCCTCCGCCGCAAGCGGCGAGCACGCAAGCTGCAACCGTCGTCAATGACGTGAGCAAAGCCTTTTTATTGAGAATTGGCATGTATATCCTGGGGCAGTGAGTTATGGATGGTTTTTACCGACCGGCAAGGGACAGCTGGGCATCGTCTTTTTCAGCAAGAAGCGCCAGATCGAGGAGGAATGTAGAAATAACGGGTGACATTCATGTGTCAAAAGAGCGATGAATATCCAATTCACGGAGCACGTGCCGACCCGTAATTTCGCTGCTTCCGCAATTAACTGACCGCAAGCTGACCAGAGAATTAGAAGACAATTAGCAACCAATTAGAAAGGAATTAGGAATGCAGTTTGCGGATACACCTTCGGCCTTTCCATCCAGCGAATGGAGACCGGTTTGCGCAGAGCTTCGCCTCCGGAATTTCCTGTTTGGAAATTGGAGATGGAGTTCTGCCTGGGAAGTCCTGGAAGGAAACTGCTGCGTCAAGTGCGCCGTTTTTCGGCAGCAATAGATTCACGGAATCAATGAATCCTCCGAGGCACGGCCCTACCCCGACCCGATTGCGAGCGCGAAATCAGAGACCCTCAGGCCTGGTGCGAGTTGGCGGGCCATGCAATTGACCACCGCCGAATTTGTGGAATTCAGCGCCCGTGGCGCGGAATCCAATACGCCAGCGTCCCCGCCGCAGCGAAGGCGATCAGTCCTGTGACGGCGATTCCCGCGGCAAGGGACAGGCCGCCCGCCAGCAGAGACAGCAACGCCGGGCCGCACGAGGAGCCGATGTCGGACATCAGGCGCCATATGCCGAGGAAGTGCGCGCGCCCGTGACGCGGCGAGTGGTCGGCGCCGAGGGTCATGATCATTCCCGAGCCGATACCGTTCCCGAAGCCGATCGCCAGTGCAGCGATCAACAGCGTGAGAACGCCGGACGTCAGGGGCATCAGCAGCATTGCCAGCCCCATGATCAGCATCGACGGCACCGCGACCCAGCGCCTGCCCTTCCTGTCCATCACCTTGCCGGCCGGGTAGAACACCAGCATGTCGACACCGCCGGCCAGGCCGTAGATCAGCGAGGCCACCGAGGGCGCAAGCATCAAGTGGTCGGCCCACAGCGGGATCACGGCCTGGCGCGAAGCACGCACCGCGCTGACCAGCACCACGCCGAGACCGAGCGTGAGGAACACATGACGGTGATCCCGCAGCGTCGAGACAACGGACGTCGAAGCCGGCGCCGCCTGCCCGGCCGGGAGCGGCGGCGCCTCGAGGTCGGGGATGCGCGCGCCGATGGCCGCAGCCGCCATCACCGCCACGATGCCGACCACATAGGCCGCCGACAGGCCGAACACGTGCACCGCCCCGGCAGCGAGAAAAGGCCCGGCGAACATGCCGATGCGCATGACGCCGCCCAGCGTCGACAGCGCCCGTGCGCGGTATTCGATGGGTACCGCCTCGGTCATGTAGCTCTGGCGCGCGAGGTTGTAGACCGCCTGCGACATGCCCACCATGAAGCACCCCGTGGCGAACAGGCCGAGATGCGAAGTCAGCACGCACAGGAGCATGCCAAGGCCGCTCCACACACCCGCCGCAACGATGGCCCAGCGCTCGCCCCAGCGCATGGTGATCATCGATGCCGGGATGTTGTTGAGCAGCGAGCCGATGCCGATCATCGCGATCACCAGCGCGGCCATGGGCACGGAAGCACCGAGGCCGCGCGCGGTCAGCGGCACGATCGGCAGGATGGCACCCTCACCCAATCCGAACAACAGCGAAGGGGCGAAGGCCGGTACGGCGATGCGCCAAAGAGAGAACGAAGGCGTGGGGGAAGAGGTCGAGGCGGCGGGCGGGGTTGACATGCGCAGAAGGGTTCGGATTTGTTGCCGCCACCCGCCGGGCGGACAAGGCGCGGCAATTGTCTCGCCGATGCCGAATGTCTGCAGGGCCTCTCCTTTCCTCACTCCGTCCTGCGCTGCAAAGCCTGCGCGGCGGCCACGTGGATTGCGGGCCTGCGATGCCCGGCATCTCAAGCGGTTGTGGGCCGCGCAAACTCGATCGGCAGATCCTTGAACTGCTTGCGCAGGCCCGGCACGGGCGCCCCGCCCACCACGATGCGCGCAAACGCATCGAGCGGACTGAAGAAAGCGGGCCGCAGGCGATTGAGCTTGCTTTCATCCACGATCAGGAAGCTCTGCGACGCGCTGCGGATCGCCGCCTGCTTCACCGGTACTTCGTGAAAATTGGAACAGCTCGCGCCCCGCTCCAGGTCCAGTCCGCCGGCCGAGATGAAGGCCTTGTTCACGCCCAGCCGGTTGAGATATTGCAGCCCCTCGTCGGAAAAGAACGTGGCCGACGACGCGTGGTACAGCCCGCCCAGCAGCATCAACTGCGTGTTCGGCCGGCGGCTGAGGATCGACGCGATGTTCGTGGAGTAACACACCACGCTCAATGGCATGTCGGGCGGCAAGGCCTCCGCGAAATGGACCATGGTGGTGCCGCAGTCGATGAACAGGCTGTCGTGCGCCTGCACCCACGTGGCGGCGCGTTCGCAGGCCACGCGCTTGTGCGCCGCGTGCTGGTCGCTGGCCTCGTCGAGCGAGTACCTGTCGGCGCCCGGCAGCGTGGTCGCAAGCACGTAGCCGCCGAGGGCGGTGAGCGGTGAATCGGCGGCCGACAGGTCGCGGCGGATCGTCATTTCCGTCACGTCCAGCCGCTGGGCGGCCTGCTTGATCGGCAACGGTCCGCCGGCCTCGACGAGCTCCTGCATCTTTGCAAGGCGCAAGGCCCGGGCCTCGGCGCCGGCGGTCTTTCGCATGTTCTGGTTCCTCTGGTCCACAAGCCTGAGTATCGGGCATCAAAAATGTTATTTCAAAAACATCTTGCGCAGATAAATGTTATTGAAATAACATTCACGCCAATGCGCCACCGGCCCTGCACGGCGGTCTGCACAACGATCGGAGACAAAGACATGCCCCTTGCCTGCCTGCCGCTCACGCGGCGCCTGCGCGCCCCGGCGCTCATCACTCCATGACCTCCACTTCCCTCGTTCGCGCCAGCGGCGCGGTGCGCTCGCGCCCCATTCCGGCCGCCGCGACTGCGTCGCCTCCAGCCACTGCCACCGCGACGACGCACGACAAAAAGCCGCACCCCATCGCACGCAACACTGCGCAGCCCTTCGACGCCGGCTGGTTCGACAACATCCGCGTCAACCTCTCGGCCGCCGAACGCCGCGTGGCCACGCTGCCCGGTCGCCGCTCGGTCAAGAAAGATGCGCAGGCCGGCTGGCTGCTCAAGGCCATCACCTGCATCGACCTGACCACTCTCAACGGCGACGACACGGCCGAGCGCGTGCGCAGGCTGTGCGCCAAGGCCGCGACCCCCGTGCGCCCCGACCTGCTGGCCGCGCTGGGCTTTGCAGATCGCACGCTGCACACCGGCGCGGTCTGCGTCTATCACCGCTTCGTGGCCACGGCCGTGGATACGCTCGCGGGCACCGGCATTCCGGTGGCGGCGGTGTCCACGGGCTTTCCGGCGGGGCTGATTCCGCACGAGCTCAAGCTCAAGGAGATCGAAGCATCGGTGCGCGACGGCGCGGCCGAGATCGACATCGTCATCACGCGCGAACACGTGCTCACCGGGCAGTGGCAAAAGCTCTACGACGAGATGCGCGACTTTCGCCTGGCAGCGGGCGATGCGCACGTGAAAGCCATCCTGGCCACGGGCGAACTGAAGACGCTGCGCAACGTCGCCAAGGCCTCGATGGTCTGCATGATGGCCGGCGCCGATTTCATCAAGACCTCCACCGGCAAGGAAGGTGTGAACGCCACGCCGCTGGTCACGCTGGTGATGCTGCGCATGATCCGCGAGTACGAAGCCCGCACGGGTTTTCGCGTGGGCTACAAGCCCGCCGGCGGCGTCTCCACCGCCAAGACCGCGCTCGACTACCAGGTGCTCATGAAGGAAGAGCTGGGCCGCGCCTGGCTCGAGCCCGACCTGTTCCGCATCGGCGCCTCCACCCTGCTGGCCGACATCGAGCGCCAGCTGGAACACCACGTCACGGGCCGCTACTCGGCCTTCCACCGCCACCCGATCGGATGACCCGATGAGCAGCAACAGCAGCGTCGCACGCTATTTCGACACCATGGATTACGGCCCCGCGCCAGAGAGCGACACCGACGCCCGCCAATGGCTCTCGCGCCATGCAGAAGGCTTCGGCCACTTCATCGGCGGGCACTTCACCCCCGCATCGGCCGGCCCGCATTTCGACACGGCCGAACCAGCCACCGGCCAGCGGCTCGCCGGCATCGCACAGGGGTCCGCGCAGGACGTGGACGCCGCCGTCGCCGCGGCGCGCGCCGCGCAGCCCGGCTGGCTGGCGCTCGGCGGCCACGGCCGTGCACGGCATCTGTACGCCCTGGCGCGCATGGTGCAGCGCCATGCGCGCCTGCTCGCGGTGGTCGAGGCGCTGGACAACGGCAAGCCGATCCGCGAGACCCGCGACCTCGACGTGCCGCTGGTGGCGCGCCACTTCTATCACCACGCCGGCTGGGCCCAGCTGCAGGAGCGCGAGTTCGCCGACCAGGTGCCGCTGGGCGTGATCGGCCAGATCATTCCCTGGAACTTCCCGCTGCTGATGCTGGCCTGGAAGATCGCGCCCGCGCTGGCGCTGGGCAACACGGTGGTGCTCAAGCCCGCGGAGTTCACGCCGCTGAGCGCCCTGCTGTTCGCCGAACTCGCGGCGCAGGCCGGCCTGCCCGCCGGCGTGCTGAACGTGGTGACCGGCGACGGTGCCACGGGCGCGGCGCTGGTGGCGCACGAAGGCGTCGACAAGATCGCTTTCACCGGCTCGACCGACGTGGGCCGCCTGATCCGCGAAGCCACCGCCGGCTCGGGCAAGTCGCTCACGCTGGAGCTGGGCGGCAAGTCGCCCTTCATCGTGTTCGACGACGCCGACATCGATGCCGCCGTGGAAGGCGTGGTCGACGCCATCTGGTTCAACCAGGGCCAGGTGTGCTGCGCCGGCTCGCGGCTGCTGCTGCAGGAGGGCATTGCGGCCGACTTCATCGAACGCCTCAAGCGCCGCATGCAGAGCCTTCGCGTGGGCCTGCCGCTGGACAAGGCGATCGACATCGGCAGCCTGATCGACCCTTCGCAGCTCGAACGCGTGCGTTCGCTGGTGGCCACCGGCGTGCGCGAAGGCGCAGTCTGCTACCAGCCGCCGGGCGCGCTGCCCGCGGGCGGCAGCTTCTTTCCGCCCACGCTGCTGACGGGTGTGCACCCTGCCTCCACCGTTGCGACCGAAGAGATCTTCGGCCCGGTGCTGGTGACCATGACCTTCCGCACGCCCGACGAGGCCGTGGCACTGGCCAACAACACGCGCTACGGTCTCGCGGCCAGCGTGTGGAGCGAGACCATCGGCCTTGCGCTGGGTATCGCGCCGCAGCTGCAGGCCGGCGTGGTGTGGGTCAACGCAACCAATCTGTTCGACGCGGGCGTGGGCTTCGGCGGCTACCGCGAATCGGGCTACGGCCGCGAAGGCGGACGCGAGGGCTGCTACGAATACCTGAAGCCGCGCGCATGGGCCGAGCGCAAGCCGCGTTCGGCAACTGCATTTGCCCAAGCTGCGAACGAGGCAGACAAGGCACCGGTCGCCGCGGGGCTTCCGGCCATCGACCGCACGGCCAAGCTGTTCATCGGCGGCAAGCAGGTGCGCCCGGATGGCGAGCTCTCGCACCCCGTGTTCTCCGCCACCGGCCAGCGGCTCGGCGAGGTGGGCACCGGCAACCGCAAGGACATCCGCAACGCCGTGGCCGCCGCGCGCGCCGCCACGGGCTGGTCGAGCGCCACGCCGCACCGCCGCGCGCAGGCGCTCTACTACCTGGCCGAAAACCTCTCGGCGCGGGCCGGCGAATTCGCCGCGCGCCTCACAAGCCTGACCGGCGCGGCCGCGCGCGCCGCACAGGCCGAAGTCGACGCCGCCGTGAGCCGCCTCTTCGCCTACGGTGCGTGGGCCGACAAGTACGAAGGCACGGTGCACGTGCCGCCGCTGCGCGGCGTGGCACTGGCCACCGTCGAGGCCATCGGCGTGGTCGGCGTGGTGTGCCCCGACGAAGCGCCGCTCTTGTCCTTCGTGAGCCTGCTCGCGCCGCTGCTCGCCATGGGCAACCGCACGGTGATCGTGCCGAGCGAGAAGCATCCGCTGATCGCGACCGACTTCTACCAGGTGCTCGAAACCTCCGACCTGCCGGCCGGCGTGGTCAACCTCGTGACCGGCCCTGTCGCCGGCCTTGCGCAGACGCTGGCCGAGCACGACGACGTCGATGCGCTGTGGGTCTTCGGTGCGAAGGAGCTGTCGCGCACCGCGGAGCGGCTGTCGATCGGCAACCTCAAGCGCACGCTGGTCGATCACGGCCTGGCCACCGACTGGCACGACGGCGCGGCGGCCGAAGGCCCGCTGTTCCTGCGGCATGCCACGCAGGTCAAGAACATCTGGATTCCCTATGGCGAATGAGCGCTGTCAGTGCTTCCAAAGCCTCGAAAACCAAGGGAAATCCCTCAATAGCAAACGTTTGCGCAAACGTTTTCTTTCCCTAAGATCGCAGCCAACCGAACCGTTCCATCGTCAGGAGTCCGCATGCTGAAGTCCATCCATCCGCTGCTCAATGCCGACGTGCTGTACGCCCTGCGCGCCATGGGCCATGGCGACGAACTGGTGCTGTGCGATGCCAACTTTCCGGCCGACTCGGTGGCGCGCCAGACCACGCTGGGCCGGCTGCTTCGCATCGACGGCGTGGGCACCACGGAAGCGGCGCGCGCCATCCTGTCGGTGCTGCCGCTCGACGAGGCGGTGGACGATCCGGCGCGCCGCATGGAAATCATGGGCCAGCCGCACGAGATCCCGCCGGTGCAGCAGGAAATGCAGCGCGAGATCGACGCCGCCGAGGGGCGCGCGCGCCCGCTGGGCTCGATCGAACGCTTCGCCTTCTATGAAGCCGCGCGCCGCGCCTACTGCGTGATCGCCACCGGCGAGCGCCGCTTCTACGGCTGCTTCATCTTCAAAAAGGGCGTGCTCGCGCCGCAGGCCTGACCCCATGACCGTCCTCACTTCCAGGCAGCACGGCGTCGCCGTGCTCGGCATCTTCGTTGCCGACCTTGCGTTTCGCGCGTCCAGCCTTCCGGGCGTGGGCCAGACCATCGCCGGCTCTGGCTTCGCAATGGGCCCGGGCGGCAAGGGATCGAACCAGGCCGTGGCAGCCGCACGCGCAGGCGCCGGGGTCACGTTCATCTCCAAGCTGGGGCAGGACGCCTTCGGCAACGACGCGCTCGCCCTGTGGTCGCGCGAGGGCATCACGCCGCGCGCGCCGCAGGTGACGGCGCAGCCGACCGGCGCGGCGTTCATCTACGTTCATGAAGTCACCGGCGACAACGCCATCATCGTGGTGCCAGGCGCCGCGATGCTGATCGATGCCGCCGACGTCGATGCGGCAGCCGATGCGATCCGCGGCGCACGCGTGTTCGTCACCCAGCTCGAGCAGCCGGCCGCCGCCGCGCGCCGCGGGCTGGAGATTGCCCGCGAGGCCGGCACGCTCACCGTGTTCAACCCCGCGCCCGCCCTGCCCTTCGACGACGCGCTCTACGCACTGTGCGACTACATCACGCCCAACGAGCACGAAGCCGCAGCCCTGAGCGGCATGCCCGTCGAAACCATCGAGGACGCGCGCCGCGCGGGCGACTTCTTCCTCGCCAAGGGCGTGGGCTGCGCGCTCATCACGCTCGGCGACAAGGGCGCCCTGCTGCACAGCGCCAGCGGCTCCGAGCACATTCCGGTGTTCCGCGCCGGCGAGGTGAAGGAAACCACCGGCGCGGGCGACGCCTTCAACGGCGGCTTTGCGGCCGCGCTGGCCGAGGGCGCCACCGCCCGCGAGGCGGCGCGCTTCGGCGCGGCGGTCGCGGCCATCTCCGTGACACGTGCCGGCACGGCGCCCTCGATGCCCACGCGCGCCGAGGTCGATGCGCTGCTGGCCCGCGTCGCCTGACAGGACCCTGCCCATGAAGCTCAGGTTTTCAGACCGCGAACTCAACTTCCTGGTCGGCATCAACGTCCTCATCCTCGTGGTGGCGACGGTGCTGTCCAAGGGGGACTTTCTCGACGTCTACAACTTCCAGTCCATGGGTGGCCAGCTGCCCGAACTCGGCCTGCTGGCCATGGGCGTGGCGCTGTCGATGATCTCGGGCAACGGCGGCATCGACCTGTCGGGCGTGGCGCTGGCCAACCTGGCGGGCGTGGTGGCCGCCACCCTCGCGCCGCAGCTGGCCGCGCTCGATGTGTCGCCCTGGCTCTACACCGGCTGGTTCGCCGCCATCGCGCTGGCGGTGGGCCTGGCCGGCGGATTGCTCAACGGCGTGCTGATCGCGAAGGCGGGCCTCACGCCCATCCTCTGCACGTTGGGCACGCAGCTGCTCTACACCGGCCTGGCAGTGGTGCTCACGGGCGGCTCCAGCCTGCGCGTGGGCGATGCCGAGGCGCTCTCGGCCATCGGCAACGAGATGGTGCTGGGCGTGCCGATTCCGTTCGTGATCTTCCTCGTGATGCTGCTGGCCGTCGGCTGGCTGCTGCGGCAAAGCCCCTTCGGCATCCGCCTGTTCCTGCTCGGCACCAACGCCAAGGCGGCGCGCTACGCCGGCATCTCGCAGGCCCGCATGCTGATCGCGACCTACGCGCTGTGCGGATTCCTCGCAGCCGTGGCCGGCGTGATCATTGCCGCGCGCACCGCGAGCGTGAAGTCGGACTACGGCAACTCCTACCTGCTGATCGCCATCCTCATCACGGTGATGGCGGGCGTGCGGCCGCAGGGCGGCTACGGACGCATGGTGTGCCTGTTCTTCTCGGCGGTGGCGCTGCAGCTGCTGTCGAGCACCTTCAACCTGCTGGGCATTTCCAACTTCTTCCGCGACTGCGCCTGGGGCCTGCTGCTGCTGTTCTTCCTGGCCTACGGGCGCTTCGGCCTGCAGGACCTGCGCATCTTTCTTTCCACTTCGCGCTCCAGCGCACCGCCGCACCAGCTCCCTCCTGGCGCGACGCAAAGAAACCCCGAGGGCTAGGAGACAACATGCTGAAGAAAACAAAGATCGCCTGCACCGCACTCGCCCTCACCACCGTGGCCTTCGCCTCGGCACTGCACGCGCAGGGCAAGCCGCAAGACATCGTCACCGTGGTGAAGATCACCGGCATCAGCTGGTTCAACCGCATGGAAGTGGGGGTGAAGGAATTCGGCGCGAGCACGCCGGGCGTGACCACGCGCCAGATCGGCCCGGCCCAGTCGGACGCCGCGCAGCAACAGCGCCTGGTCGAAGACCTGGTAGCCAAGAAGGTCGACGCCATCGCCGTGGTCTCGATGGACCCGCCCACGCTGGAGCCGGTGCTCAAGCGCGCGATGGAGCGCGGCATCAAGGTCGTGACGCACGAGGCCGACAACCAGAAAAACACCATGGTCGACATCGAAGCCTTCGACAACACGGCCTACGGCGCGCGCATCAACGAGCGCCTGGCCGCCTGCATGGGCCAGCAGGGCAAGTGGACCTCGCTGGTGGGCTCGCTGGGCAGCCAGTCGCAGGTGCAGTGGGCCGACGGCGGCGCCTCGAACGCGAAGAAGTATCCCAAGATGACGCTGGTCGACGCCAAGAACGAATCGCTCAACGACGCCGAAAAGGCCTACGGCAAGGCCAAGGAAATGCTGCGCAAGCACCCCGACCTCAAGGGCTTCCAGGGCTCGTCGTCGCTCGACGTGCTGGGCATCGGCCGCGCGGTGGAAGAAGCCGGCTTGCAGGGCAAGGTCTGCGTGTTCGGCACGGGCCTGCCCAGCGAGGCGGCCAAGTTCCTCGAGTCGGGCGCGGTCGGCGGCATCGCCTTCTGGGACCCGAAGGACGCCGGCCTCGTCATGAACAAGGCAGCCAAGATGCTGATCGACGGCAAGACCATCACCGACGGCACCGACATGGGCGTGCCGGGCTACAACAAGGTCTCGGTCAAGAAGGGACCGGGCGTCGGCATCGTCGTCACGGGCCAGGCCTGGGTCGAGGTCGACAAGCAGAACTACAAGAAGTACGCCTTCTGAGCCTGCGAACCATGACTCTTGCAGCAGCGCCCTCCATGCAGGCCACGCACGCCCCGGCCACGCCGACGGGGCGCCGCGTCTTTCTCGAGGTGCAGGACGTGCACAAGCGCTTCGCGGGCGTGCACGCGCTGCGCGGCATCGACCTGACGATCGAGGCCGGCGAGATCTACCACCTGCTCGGCGAGAACGGCTGCGGCAAGAGCACGCTGATCAAGATCATCTCGGGCGCGCAGCCGCCGAGCCAGGGCCGCATCGTGATCGACGGCAGGCCGCACGATGCGCTGTCGCCGCTTCAGGCGCTCACGCTCGGCATCGAGACGGTCTACCAGGACCTGTCCCTGCTGCCGAACATGAGCGTGGCCGAGAACGTCGCGCTCAGCGAGCAGTTGGTGAGCACCGGCGGCAAGCTGGCGCGCCGTTTCGACGGCAAGGCGGTCGCGGCCACGGCCGTGCGTGCGCTGGAGACGGTGAAGCTGCCGACCGACGCCGCCTTCCTGGCGCGCCGCGTCGACGAACTGCCCATTGCCACGCGCCAGCTGGTGGCGATCGCGCGCGCCGTGGCCACGCGCGCGCGCATGGTCATCATGGACGAGCCCACCACCTCGCTCACGCAGAAGGAAGTGGACAACCTCGTGCACGTGGTCGAGGCGCTGCGCGCGCAGGGCGTGGCGGTGCTGTTCGTGAGCCACAAGCTCGACGAGTGCATGGCCATGGGCGGCCAGGCCATCGTGTTCCGCGACGGCACCAAGGTCGCGCAGGGACCGATCAAGGGTTTCACCAAGGCCGAGCTCGCGCACTGGATGACCGGCAAGCAGCTCGACGGCGCCCGCTACCGTCACCGCTCGCACGACGGCGACGTGCTGCTGAAGGTCGAGGCGCTGGGCCGCGGCACGCAATTCAGCGACGTGGGCTTCACGCTGCACAAGGGCGAGATCCTGGGCATCACCGGGCTGCTCGACTCGGGGCGCAACGAGCTGGCGATGGCGCTCGCGGGCGTGCAGGCCGCGGACCGCGGCCGCATCTCGCTCGCAGCGAAGGAGATCACGCTGAAGACACCGGCCGACGGCATCCGCCAGGGCATCGGCTATGTGCCCGAAGACCGGCTCAGCGAAGGCCTCTTCCTCGACAAGCCCATCCGCGACAACATCGTCACGGCCGTGCTCGGCCGCCTGCGCGGGCGCTTCGGCGCGCTCGATGCGCGCCAGTGCCAGGCGCTGGCCGAACGCACCGTGGCCGACCTGCAGATCGCTACGCCCGACGTGGACCGCCCGGTGCAGTCGCTCTCGGGCGGCAACCAGCAGCGCGTGCTCATCGGCCGCTGGCTCGCCATCGATCCGCGGGTGCTGATCCTGCACGGCCCGACCGTGGGCGTGGACGTCGGCTCGAAAGACACCATCTACCGCATCGTGCAGCGGCTGGCCGAGCAGGGGCTGGGCGTGATCCTGGTCAGCGACGACCTGCAGGAACTGCTGCAGAACTGCGACCGCATCCTGCTGATGCGCAAGGGCCGCATCGCCCACGACTTCGACGCGCAAGGGCTGGCCGAAAGCGAGCTGTACCGCGCGCTGGTTTCCGACACCCCCTCTCCCGCATTCTCATGACGGCTTCCACCATGCAAGCGCACACCACCGCTGTGCCCGCAGCGCCCGAGCCCCGGGCCCGCACGTCCTGGCGCCACTGGCTCGCGCAGCGCCCCTCGGTCTTCACACTCGCGCTGATCGTGCTGGTGAGCCTGGTGGTGGGCGCGATCAACCCGAGCTTCTTCCAGTTGCCGGTGCTGTTCGATATCGTGCGCGCCTGCACGGTGCTGGGCCTGTTCGCGCTCGGCGTGCTGATCGTGCTGGCCGCGGGCGGCATCGACGTGTCGTTCGCGGCGATTGCCGCGCTCACGATGTACAGCATCACCAAGCTCGTGCTGAACTACTTTCCGGAAGCGCCGATCGCGCTGCTGCTGGTGGCGGGTGCGGCCAGCGGCGCGGTGCTCGGCGTGCTCAACGGCCTGCTGGTGCACTGGCTCAAGGCGCCCTCGCTGATCGTGACCATCGGCACGCAGTACCTGTACCGCGGCATCCTGCTGACCTTTGTCGGTACCGTGTTCTTCATGAACGTGCCGCTGCCGATGGATGCCTTCGGCAAGCTCGCGCTCTGGCGCTTCGACACGCCGCAGGGCCTGCACGCGGTGCTGCCGGCCACCGTGCTGGTGCTGGCCGGCGCGGCGGCGCTGACCTGGTGGCTGCTGAACCGCACGCTGATCGGCCGCGCGGTGTACGCCATCGGCGGCAGCCTGGCGATTGCGGAGCGGCTGGGCTACAACCTGCGCACCGTTCACGTCTTCGTGTTCGCGTACGCGGGTTTCCTGTCGGGCCTGGCGGGCATCGTGCATGTGTCGAGCACGCGGCTGGCCAATCCTTTCGACCTGGTGGGCAACGAACTGGACGTGATCGCCGCCGTGATCCTCGGCGGCGCCCGCATCACCGGCGGCAGCGGCACCGTGGGCGGCACGCTGCTCGGCGTGGTGCTGGTCACGCTGATCAATAACGTGCTGATCCTGGCGGGAGTGCCCAGCACCTGGCAGAAGGTCATCATCGGAGCCTTCATCCTCGTGGCCGGGGCTTGCTTCGCGATGCGCAAGCAGGGCTGAGGGCTTCACGCCGCTACGCGCGAGCAGGTTGACGGCCTTCGGGATGTGAAGGCCCGGCGGCCATGTCGCCGCGCCCGGCTCGACTGAAACACCGGATGTCTGGGCCTGCCGCCCCCTCGCCGTCACCTCGTTCGACGGAAGAAATCTTCCCGTCTGAAATCCCGATGGCGTAGTGGTCGTCACCGAAGTAGCGGTCACCATCGACCAATCTTGCGTGGGTGAGAACGAGCTGCGGTGACATGGATGCCCCTTTTGCGGGAATTCTAGAAATGGGGGTGGCATTTCTCTTGTCCCTGCATGCATGGCGATTGATCCTGCGTGCCGATCCCGGGCCCTTCGGGGCCCTTTCCATGGGATATGCTGCGCCGCGCAATCTTTGTTTGAACTTGGAGTAACTCGATGGAAGACGTGAAGATCCTTCAGATCATGCCCGCCGAAGGGTGGGTCGCTGTGTACGACGGCGGCGATGAAGGAGAAATGGAAGAGCCGCTGGCCTGCTTTGCGCTCGTGCAGGTCGACTACAAGAATGGCGACGGCATCCAGACCGAAGTACGCGGAATGGCGCCCGACGAAAAGCTCATGGCATTCGTGGAAGACGCTACAAACTTCGTGACGGTTCGCCGCGCTGAAGAAGCCGAAGACGAAGAGGAAGATGAAACCGCCGAGTAGTTACACGCCCAATCAAACCTTGAGCCTGTACCCGGTCTTGAAGATCCAGCGCACGGCGACCAGGCACAGCGCCAGGAAAACCAGCGTCACGCTCATGCTGATCGGCAGGCTCACGTCGGAGACGCCGTAGAAGCTCCACCGGAACCCGCTGATCAGGTAGACCACCGGATTGAACAGAGAGACCTTCTGCCAGAACGGCGGCAGCATGTTGATCGAATAGAAACTCCCGCCCAGGAAGGTCAGCGGCGTGACGATCATCAAGGGAATGATCTGCAGCTTTTCGAAGCCGTCGGCCCAGACGCCGATGATGAAACCGAACAGGCTGAACGTCACCGCGGTGAGCACGAGGAACGCCACCATCCACAGCGGGTGCGCGATCTCGTACGACACGAACAACCGGGCGGTGATCAAGATGATGATCCCGAGGATGATCGACTTGCTCGCCGCCGCGCCGACATAGCCGCACACGACCTCGACATACGAGACGGGCGCGGACAGCACCTCGTAGATCGTGCCCGAGAACTTGGGAAAGTAGATGCCGAACGAGGCATTGGCGATGCTCTGCGTCAGCAGCGACAGCATCACAAGGCCCGGGATGATGTAGGCGCCGTAGGCGATGCCGTCGACATCCACCATGCGCGAGCCGATGGCCGAACCGAACACGACGAAATAGAGCGACGTGGAGAGCACGGGCGAGGCCACGCTCTGCATCAGGGTGCGCCACGTGCGCGCCATCTCGAACAGGTAGATGGCGCGGATTGCGTACATGTTCATGCTTGCCCCCTCACGAGGCTGACGAAGATTTCCTCCAGCGAGCTTTCGGAGGAATGCAGGTCCTTGAAATCGATGCCGAGCTCGCCGAGCTGGCGCAAAAGGCCGGCGATCTGGTTGTCGTCGCCCTGCTTGTCGAAGGTATAGATCAGCGAGTGGCCGTCGTCGGCCAGATCGAGCCAGTAGCGGTCGACGAGTGCTTCGGGAATGGCAACCAGCGCGTTCCGAAGGCTCAGCGTCAATTGCTTCTTGCCGAGCTTTTTCATCAGTGCGGCCTTGTCCTCCACCAGGATGAGCTCGCCCTTGCGGATCACACCGATGCGGTCGGCCATCTCCTCGGCCTCTTCGATGTAGTGCGTGGTCAGGATGATGGTGACGCCGCTTTCCCGCAGCTTGCGCACCATCTCCCACATGCCGCGTCGCAGCTCCACGTCGACGCCGGCGGTGGGCTCGTCGAGAAAAAGAATCCGGGGTTCATGCGACAGCGCCTTGGCGATCATCACGCGACGCTTCATGCCGCCCGAAAGCGCCATGATCTTGGTGTCCTTCTTGTCCCAGAGGGAAAGATCGCGAAGCACCTTCTCGATATGGGCCGGATTCGGCGGATAGCCGAACAAGCCGCGGCTGAAGCTCACCGTGCCCCATACGGTTTCGAAGGCGTCGGTGGCCAGCTCTTGCGGCACCAGGCCGATCTTCGTGCGTGCGGCCCGGAAGTCGGTGACGATGTCGTGCCCATCGGCCAGCACCGTGCCTTCGCTCGGGTTGACGATGCCGCAGATGATGTTGATCAGCGTTGTCTTGCCCGCCCCGTTGGGGCCGAGCAGCGCGAATATCTCTCCTTGGTGGATATCCAGATCGACACGCTTGAGTGCCTGGAATCCCGACGCGTAAGTCTTGGAAAGCTGATTGACCGAGACGATTGAAGGCACGAGACCTCTTTTGAGTCTGTAGGGGGAGGCTGGAATCTTACGCTTGGGTCGCGCTGGGGCTGAGGCTGCACTCGCTGCCTCCTGGAGCGCGCGGTCGAAGTGGCAACCGGCCGTCTCAAAAGCTGAAGAGGTCTTGAGCACTTCCATTCGATCTCGCTAGAAGAGCCCGCGCTGTGACGTCGTCAAAGCCATGAAGCTTTCTCCAATGGGCTGAAGAATGGCATCGGCAATCGGCTGAAGCTGCCTGGTCAGGTAGTGCTCGTAGTCGATCCGGGACTGACGAATCTCCATGGGTTCAGGGCCGCTGCGAGTCATGACATACCGGATCCAGCCGCCGTTCTGATACTGCCTGGGTCGGTTGACCCGACTGTTGTGATCGTCGGCAATCCTTGCCGCACGTACCTGCGGCGGTACGTTGACCAGGTAGGCATCGAGGCGGTGGCGCAGGCGCTTCCTGTAGATGAGCAGGTCGTCCATCTTGCCCGCCAGCATCGACTGCGCATAGTCGGTCACGAACTCCTTGTAAGGCTCGTCGTGGAAGATGCGCGAAAGCAGCCCCTCCTGGAACTGGCGCGCCAACGGGGTCCAGTCGCTGCGGGCCATCTCGAGACCGCGGTAGACCATCTCCTCCTTGCCGCTGGCGTCGACGCTCAGGCCTGCATACCGCTTCTTGCTGCCCACATCCGAGCCGCGAATGGTCGGCATGAAGAACTTCTTGTAGTGGGTGTCGAACTCGATCTCGAGAAAGTTCTGCAGGCCGTGCTCCTCGCGAAGGGAGTTCGTCCACCACGCATTGATGTCTCTCACCAAGGTGGTCGCGACGGCATGCGCGTTCTCGTTGGTGTGGGTACGCCTGAGCCAAATGAAGATGGAGTCGGTGTCGCCGTAGATGACCTCGTAGTCCCGGTCTTCCACGAATTCGCGCGTGAGCTTCATCATCTCGTGGCCACGAAGGGTAATGGCGGACACCAGCTTGGGATTGAAGAAACGGCAGTCGGCCGCACCCAGCACGCCGGCGAAGGAATTCATGAGCAGCTTCAGGGCCTGGGACAGCGGCTCGTTCTTCGTTCGCTTGGCTTCGTCCCGGGCGCGCCAGAGCGTGGTCACGATTTCCGGCAGGCAGTGCTTTTCGCGCGAGAAGACAGTTCCCTGCGGGCCCTTGACGAGCGTGGCCGCGTCGCCAGCGTTCGAGCCCTCGATGAAGCCGACCGGATCGACAAGGAAGGTCCGGATGATCGAGGGATAGAGGCTCTTGTAGTCCAGCACCACGACGGAGTCGTAGAACCCCGGCTTCGAGTCCATCACGTAGCCGCCGGGGTAGGCCTTGCTCGCAATCTCGCCCACGTTCGGCGCCACGTAGCCCTGGCGATGCATCCGCGGCAGGTAGTGGTGGCTGAACGCGGCGATGGAGCCACCGAAGTGGTCGGCCTGCAGGCCCGTGGTCTGGGCCCGCTCCATCACGAACTGCAGCAGCTTCGCCTTGTCGAAGATGCGCAGGACCAGTTCGCAGTCCCGGATGTTGTAGAGCGCGAGCGCGGGCTTGTCTTCCTGGTACCGCCGCTCGATCTCCGCCATCTTGTCGTACTCGTCGCCGATGGCCTTGCCCTCGCCCAGCAGCGTTTGCGAGACGGTCTCCAGGCTGAAGGAGGGAAAGCTCCACACGGCGGCCTTGAGGGCGTCGATGCCGTCGATGATCACCCGGCCGGGCATGGGCGCGAACAAGTAGCCCTGCTTGCCCGGATGGGTGCGCCATTCAATGGGCCGCCGCTCCCGCCCCAGAAGGAGCTGCGTCCCGCACTCGTTGGCTGTCTTCTGAAGCACTCGCAGGTCGAACTGGATGACGTTCCAGCCGATGATGACGTCCGGGTCGTTTCGCTCGAACCAGTCGTTGAGCCTCTCGATCATGGCCTTGCGGGTCGGGCAATAGATGAGCGAAAAGCCCGTGGCCCCACCCGACCCGGACGGCGGCGCGGGTGGCGGCTCTCCCAGCATGAACACGACACGGTCTTGCGTCCCATCCAGCGCAATGGAATAGAGCGCCTCATGCTGGCTCGTCTCGATGTCCAGCGACACCACCTTCAGCACCGGCCGGAACTCGGGCGCTGGCCTGAGCTTGCAGTCGACGATGGTGGAGCGGTCTGCGCGCCCTCCTTCCACCAGCACGCCAGCGGTGATGAACCGTTCCATCAGGTAGCGATCGTGCGGGCGCACATCGGCTTCGAACAGGGGAATGCCCTGTGCCTGGAGGGCGCGCATCAACCGGCCGAGTTGGCGGAAGTGCTTCGCATAGACACCGGTGACGGGTTCCTGATGAAAAGTCTTGAGCTCGAGTTCACGCATCTGCAAGCCTGGCATGGCCACGAGGTGCGCTTCTACCGCCGCCCTGTGCCGGGTTGCGACGAATGCGACGGAGGTCTGGGCGGTCAGGACCACTTTCACCGGACCCGCATCCGTTGCCAGCCAGTACTCGATCTCCGTGCCGGCGGGAGCATCCCGCCAGTGGCGAGTGAGGATGAAGCCCTTGAGTTCGGTGGACGTCACGAGAGCTTGGCGAATCGGATAGGACAAGAGAGCGGGCTTGGAGTGGCCGATTTTCGCCCGGCTATGTCCAATTGCTGTCTGTGCAGGCGGAGGCCAGGCAGTCCCGTGTCATCTGCCCCTGCTGGAGGTCAGCCGTGCTTGTGCAAAGCAGGCCAAAACGAATCAGTTCAGTACAACAATAAAAGGGGGCAATACAAGGGGCAAAGTATCCGCCCTGCCCGCAAACCCGTGTGAATACTGGGTTTCTGGCGAAGTGTGTCCGCACAGTACTCAGTATCTATTCGGTCTTCCCGACCATTTCCCTCATCTTCCACCATCCTTGTCACCAAAAAGAAGCACTCTAGCTCATGGCACATATCGAGCGGCCAAGCAACGCCCGCGCATGTCCGTTTCGCAGCGATTGCTGGCGTTCGAAGGGTTTGTGATCACCGCACCCTGTTCCGCATCTATTCCGATCTGGTTCGGGCCAAGGACAGCGATGACTTCGAAGGAATGGGGGTGCTACTTTACGATCTCAAGTATGCATCGCAGACCCATTTGATGGTCGAGAACGTGCGCTTCTATGTCTACCTGCAGCAGCAGTACTCGATCGACCGCGACACGTCTGCCTTCATCGCCGAGCTGCGCAATTGCTGGACTGCTCGCCAACGAATGACTCGAATTTTCTGTGATCCAAACCTAGTCTTACTGTGTCATAAATGAAATAATGCGATCCTCTCGTCTTCGCACCGGAGGATTGATGAATGCAGCCGAGCGCTTCGATAGCTACCTGGAGCACCTGAGCGCAGGCTTGGGTCACACGGACCGGCATGCGGGCCTTCGCGGTTACTGCACGGGCCTGATGCTCCCCCTGTCGCGCAAGAGCGTGGAGCCTATGGCCGCGCGGGTGGATCCGACGCATGCCAGCGCGCGGCACCAAGCACTGCACCACTTCGTGGCCAAGGCCGAGTGGTCTGACACGCAGATGCTGCGGCGCGTGTGCCAGTGGGTGATGCCCAGGATGGACTTCAGCCAGGGCGGCTGGTGGATCATCGACGACACCGGATTCCCGAAGAAGGGTCGCCACTCGGTCGGTGTCACGCGCCAGTACTGCGGGATGCTGGGCAAGCAGGACAACTGCCAGGTGGCCGTGAGCATCTCGCTTGCAAGCAAGCAGGGCAGCCTGCCCGTGGCTTGGCAGCTGTACCTGCCCGAGGACTGGGCGGCAGATGCTGAACGCCGCGTCAAGGCCGGCGTTCCCGATGAAGTGCGCTTCGCCACGAAGACGCAGATCGCGTTGCAGCAATTGCGCACGCTGTTGGACGAAGGTGCACCGCGCCATTGTGTGCTGGCCGATGCCGGCTACGGCGTGGACAACGCCTTCCGGCAGGCGCTCAGCGACATGAGTTTGGTCTATGCGGTCGGCGTCACTTCAGCTGTCGTGGTCTGGCCGCCCGGAGTCCAACCGCTGCCACCCAAACCTTACAGCGGCATGGGCCGCCCGCCAGTGATGCCCAGACGCACGGCGGCGCTGCAGCCCATGAGCGTCAAGGCATTGGCGCAGTCGCTGCCAAGCCGAGCGTTCCAGAACATCAGCTGGCGCGAGGGAACCAACAACACACTGAACGGCCGCTTTGCGGCCGTGCGGGTGCGCCACGCTGGCGGCAATACGGGCAAGGCACGTCTGCGTCCCGAGCAATGGCTGCTCATCGAGTGGCCGGCAAGCGACGCTGAACCGAGCAAGTACTTCCTGTCCACCCTGCCAGAGGACACGCCGATCAACGAGTTGGTCGGCGTCGCCCATCAGCGCTGGCGCATCGAGCGCGACTACCAGGATCTGAAGCAGGACTTCGGTCTCGGCCACTATGAGGGCCGAGGTTGGCGGGGATTCCACCACCATGCCGCCTTGAGCATCGCGGCCTACGGGTTCTTGATGGCTGAACGCCTCGTCGCCGACAAGTCTGTCGGCGGTAAAAAAAACTTCATCGAACGCCAAGTGCCTGCCCTTCCCGAGGATTACATCCCCCGCGGCAGTCCTGCGCGCGCAGCGCCACGTGGCGATGTTGATCACGACACTGCGCCATCGACTGAGCTACCAGCTGATCGCTCGTCTCGGCCAGTGCCCCTGCTGCGGAAGGGCAAGCGAAAAACTGCTCTTGTGACACAGTAAGACTAGAGCGGCATCACAACAACATCATTTGCCAGATCGCGAACCGCTCAAAGCCGGCCAATTTAGCTGCACTACCAGTCCCACTGGTCGTGGTTGGTCATCAAATCAAGCTGCCATCGCTCCCGGGTTGGCGGTCGTAGAGCGCTTGCTCCAATGCATCGAGGACGAAGGCCGTACACATCGAGCTGCTGACCCGCCAGCCCACGATGCGCCGGGCGTGTTGATTTCCGCGCGTACCTCATCCCCATTGGGTCAAACAAACACGGAAATCCACAGCCGAGTTCACCTTGACGATAGGGCCAGGTAGCAAGAGCGACCCAAATTCGCGTAGGGCCGTCTATGGCGAACGAATTCCGTCACGGCACCGATAGACATGCTCGAAAAGCGCAGGCAGCTGACGGAAGACTGGTCTGTGTTTGTGAGCAGCAATTCAAGCGGCAGCCTCCCCAGAATTGCTGAAAAACAGGCAAAGCCGGCTTGGCCGGTCTGGTTCTCCCCTCCTTCCTCCATCGCGGCTGATTCTCAGCCGGTGGGCGCGCGCGTGGAATTTCCCCAGAAGGCCCACACACATGTCGAATCATCGGCAGGGCAACGCTCGTCCGAAGTTTGCGCTTGGCCGCATCTACGCCACCCCTGGCGCGCTCAAGCTGTTGGAGCGCTGCCAGCAAGGCGCTCACAAACTCCTTGCTCGACACGCACGGGGCGACTGGGGTCTTGTGCATCCGGACGATGCAGCGGCCAATGAGCACGCCGTCGGCCAAGGGCTGCGGATCATTTCCAGCTACATGGCCGGCGCCCCGGAACCGATGCGAAGCAATCACCGCTTAATCGATGGCGCCCATCCGCTCGACTTTGCCCTGTGCGACGAAGGTGATTACGCAGGGTAGAAAGTAGATCCCACGAGTGCCTAGATGAGTGGCCTGCTGATAGAACGAGACATGAATTCGATGGTGGCAAGACCGCGACTGAGGTGAATGTCGAGCTCTTCCAACAGCTCGTCGAGATCGTCACCCAACGCCACGTCGAGGAAGCGCCGGTGGTTTTCCTCGAAATCGACCTTGGGCGCGTGCGAGATCTGGCAGATGGCGAAGCCGAGCTGGATCTTCTGCGTCATCTGCTGCCACAACGCCGGCATCAGATGGTTGCCGCATCGCTCGTAGACCAGACCGTGGAAGTGCGCCTCGGCCCTGATTTCCTCGGTGAGGTCGCCGCTTGCGACGGCTTGCATCATCAAGTCGAAGCGAGACTGCAGTTCGTCGCGAAACGCGCAGTCGCGGTGCGGCCAGAGACTGGTGTAGGCCTGCCGTTCGATGACACGGCGCACCTCGTAAACATCGCGCAGGACTTGCGCGTTGATGTCGGTCACAAAAGTCCCGGCGTAGGGCCGGTTGACCACGAGCCCCGACTCGATCAGCTCGCGGATCGCTTCGCGTAGCAAGCCGCGGCTGACGCCAAACTGCGTTGCCAGGCCGCTTTCGACCAGCTGCGTGCCGGGTGCGATCTGCCCTGCAAGGATGGACTTCCTCAGCGCCGCTGCCACGTGGTCTCGCCTGGTGACCACGGGAACGGGGTTGAAGGTTGGAAGGGTGGACATGTCTTCAGTGAAGCTGGTAGGTCGCGAAGGGCGTGCGCGTCATCAGGCGCGAAGAGCAAAGCGCTTCTCGAACCGCGAGGCCCAGAACGCACCCGGATAGATCAGGACGAAGTAGATCACAGCGACCGTCGTCAGCGCCTCCAGCGGGCGGTAGTAGGCCGAACTGAGCGCGCGGCCCTGGTACATCAACTCCTGGACGGCGATGACCGAAGCGATGGATGTGTTCTTCGCCAGCTCGATGCCCCGGTTGGTGAAGGCCGGCAGCATCCGCGCGAGCACCTGCGGGACGATGATGCGTCGCAGTGCCTGTGCATGGTTCATGCCCACAGCGCGGGCGCCTTCCCACTGCCCGTTCGGAATGGAGGCCATCCCGCCGCGGAAGATTTCCGAGCAGTACGCAGAGGCATTGAGGATCAGGCCGCACAGGGCCGCCGCGACGGGGCTGAGCTGGTAGCCCGTCAGGATCGGAAATGCGTAAAAAAACCAGATCAGCTGGATGATCACGGGCGTGTTGCGAAACACTTCCACGTACACCCGTGTGAGCGCGCGCAGTGCACGCAATCGCGATCGCGCGCCGAGCGACATGGCGAAGCCGATCAGCATCGACACCGGGAAGGCAATGCCCCAGAGCAACGCGGTCATCCCCAGCCCCTTCAGGAGCACCGGATAGTTCTGGACGACCGACGAAAAATCCCAGGTGAAGTCCATGATCGATCAGCTCGCGGGAAGAAGGGTGAAACGGGACAGGCGTCGCTCAAGCAGATGCGCAAGGAAGCTGAGGAACAACAGCGACGCGAAGAAGATGCCGGCCACGAAGGTGTAGACCTCCAGCGGCCTGAAGGTGATCGAGTTGACCTGCATCGCCTGGTACATCAGGTCGGAGTACGCCAGCGTCGAGGCCAGCGCCGTGGTCTTGATCAGCTCGAAAGAGCGCTCCAGAAAGGGGGGTAGCATTCGCTGCACCGCCTGCGGGAGGATCACGCGGCGCACCACTTGCGCCGGCTTCATGCCGATCGCTCGGGCCCCCTCCCACTGGCCGCGTTCGACCGAGACCACGCCGCCGCGAATGACCTCGGCATAGAAGGCGCCGGACTGCGTCGACAGCGCAATGATGGCTGCCACGTACGGGTCGAGGCTCACGCCGATCAGCACGGGCAGGCCGTAGAAGGCCCAGAAGAAGTGAATCAGCGGCGGCGTGTTGCGATAGAACTCAGTGAACCAGATGGCGGGCAGCTCCAACCAGCGGCGCCTGGACAGCCGCATGATCGCCAGCACCGCGCCGATCGCGACCCCCATCAGGATCGCCACCGCCGCGATCTTCAGAGTGCCGAAGGCGCCGGCCAGAAGCATGTCGCGGTGCGCCCAGACAGCGCCGAAGTCCCACTCGTAGTTCATCTCGAAGCTCCTGCAGGGAGGGCGTTACTTTTCCAGCGCCTCTTTGGTCACGCCGGGCAGCGTTGCCGCGTCCAGTCCCTTGGTCTTCAGGTATTGGGCATACAGCGCCTGGGTCTGGCCCGAGGTGTAGAGCCTGGAGAACTCGTTGTCGAGGAAGTCGCGGAAGGCCGTATCCGGTTCGCGGCGGATGCCGGCGCTGGTAGGCAATGCGACGACGGGCTGGGGAATCTGCACCTTGCCCTTGTGGATCTTCGAATACGCGATCACGAGCGCGGGGTGGTAGAACGCGATGCCGTCGACACGCCCGGACATGAATGCAGCGATCGTCTCGTCGGTGTTCGTGAAGCGCTCCAGCTTGGCCTGCGGGATGCGCTTGGTCAGATCGCGGTCGGTTGCGGTTCCGAGGGCGACGCCGATCTTGATCTCCGGCTTGTCCAGGTCGCTCCAGGTCTTGGCGACCAGACTGTCCTTGGTCAACACGCCCTGCGCGTACCAGAGCAGCGGCTTGGTCGGGAAGTCGATGGCCTTCTTGCGTTCATCAGTGGCATCGAGCACGAACATCACATCGATCTGACCGGCCTGCAATGCGGCCACGCTGTTGCCGTAGGTCGTCTCGACCGGAACGAGCTTGACGCCAAGATCCTTGGCGATGGTCTGGCCGATCATGAAGCCCAGGCCGGTCCAGGTGCCGGTGGCGGGGTCTCGGTAGTACCAGGGGTCGCCCTGGGCCACGCCGATCTTGAGTTCGCCAGCCTGCTTGATCTTCTGCAGGGTACTGGTCTGTGCCCAGCTCGTCATCGTCGCAAGCGAAAGAAGGAATGCCGTTGCGATGGCGAAGAGTGTTCGCATGCCCGGGCGTTGAAGGGAGAGATTCATTTCGGGGTCCTTGAAAGGTAGCTACAAAACGGAAACTGCTGCAGAGCCGATCACTCGATCTGGCCGATGTACTGGCGGTAGAGCGCGTCCAGGCGCGCGGTGATCACACCGCTGCCGCCACCACCACCGATCGCGCGCCCGTCGATCTGCGAGACCGGCGTGATGCCGCCGAGCGTGCCCGTGACGAAGGCTTCTTCGGCGTTGTACATGTCGGCCAGCGTGAAGTCGCCCTCGAAAACGGGCATGCACGCCTCGCGCGCAAGACGCAGGACCGTGGCCCGGGTGATGCCGTTGAAACAGTACTTGCCGGAAGAAGTCCACAGCGCGCCGTTGCGCACGATGAAGAAGTTCGTCGAGTTGCAACTGGCGACGAAGCCCATGGGGTCGAGCATGATGGCCTCGTCCGCGCCGGCATTGATGGCCTGTATCAGCGCCTGGATGAAGTTGAGCCGGCTGTGCGAGTTCAGCCGCAGGTCGAACACGTCCGGCGTGCTGCAGCGCACGGTCGAGGTGAAGAGATTGAGGCCGCGCTTCTTGGCTTCGGCCGCGACGACCTTGTGCTCGGCCACGCAGACGATGGTGGGGCCGCCGATGACAAAGCGCGGGTCCTGGTTCGGTGTCTTCTTGACGCCACGCGTGACCATCAGCCTTGCGTGAGCACCATCGGTCATGCCGTTCTTCTCGAAGGTGGAGGTGATGACAGCCTTGATCTGCTCCCTTGAAAGGCCGATGTCCATCTGTATGGTGCGCGCGCCTTCGAGCAGGCGCTCCACGTGCGCGTCGAACGAGACGACATTGCCGCGGACCAGGCGCACGCCCTCCCAGACGCCGTCGCCGCACACGTAGCCGGCATCGAACACCGAGATGCGTGCTTCGGCGCGGGGAACGAATTCGCCGTTGACGTAGACCAGCACCCGCTCGTTGCGGTCGTCGGGCAGATATGACTGCGAACTGGTTTTCGAGGCTTGGGGGGATGTTTGCATGAAGAGGCTCGATATGAAGGAGATGGATGCTCAGAAGTTGAAGGCTGTGAAGCGCTCCAGAAAGCGTTGCGTGCGCTCCCGTTGCGGGTGCTTCAGCACCTCGTCGGGAGTGCCGGTTTCGTAGAACTGGCCATCAGCCAGGAACAGGACCCGGTTTGCGTAGTGATAGGCAAAGCCGAGCTCGTGGGTGACGAGCAGCATGGTTCGGCCTTCCTGCGCCAGATCGCGAATCACGTTGAGCACCTCGCCGACGAGTTCAGGGTCCAGCGAAGAGGTGGGTTCATCGAAGAGCAGGACTTCGGGGTCCATTGCCAGGGCGCGGGCAATGGCCACGCGTTGCTGCTGGCCGCCGGAGAGCCGCCCCGGATAGGCATCGGCCTTGTGCGCCATGCCGACCTTTTCGAGTTGAGCCATGGAGCGCGCCCTGGCTTCGTCTGCGGGCATCCGAAGGACCGTGATCAGGCCTTCCATGACGTTCGCCAGAACGCTCATGTGCGGAAACAGGTTGAACTGCTGGAACACCATGCCAACCCGCTTGCGGACTTCGGGGAGTTCGCCGGCGGCGTAGCTCATCTGCAGGTCGGCCTGGGTCGACGACCGGGCGGGCTTGCCTATCGTCTTGCCGCCCAGCTCGATACGGCCGGCGCTGGGCATCTCCATGAAGTTCAGGCAGCGCAGCAGCGTGCTCTTGCCGGAGCCGCTGGAGCCGAGGATCGCGATCTTGTCGCCCTTCTGGACGTCGAGGTCGATGCCGCGCAGGACATGGTTGTCACCGAAGCGCTTGTGCAAGCCGGTGATACGGATGATCGGATCGCTCATGCTGGGATCTCAAGAGAAGGAAGCTGGATTTTTAAATGATTGTCGAACAATCGACAATCGGGTTTTCGATCATTAGGCAAGTTCTGCGCCAGGAAAAGATCGCAGACTGGGCGTCCGATTCGTGAAAAAAGCCGTTCAGGCTTGACGGACGTGCCCAGTCCGGTTGCCAAGCGCCCGCTTTGGGCTGCGGGCACTTCGCGTAGCCCAATGGCGCTTAACTCGGCATGCATGTCGTCTTTTGGTGATTAATTCCGGCACGGGCCGCCGAGGATCAAGGATCGACCTTGAAAGACCTCGAATGCACACACTCATCATCTTCATCGGCGGCGGACACATGGCGACCGCGATGGTCCGGGGGCTCTTGGCCGGCCGATGGCCCGCGACCGATATTTCGATCGTCGAACCGAACGAAGCGCAGGCCGCGCACCTGCGGCAAAGCCTTGGCGTTCACGTCCTCCAGCAGCTGCCAGACGAACCGGTCGGTCCGCATGCCGTGGTGCTCTGGGCCGTGAAGCCGCAAGTCCTGCGAGGCGTTGTAGGTGGCGCTGCGGGTCGGCTGAAAGCCGCACTCCACATCAGCATTGCGGCTGGCGTAAACACCGCGAGCCTTTGCGCGTGGCTGGAATCGACGCGCGTGGTGCGCGCGATGCCCAACACCGCGGCCATCGTGAATTCGGGTGTCACGGGCTTGTTTGCCGCCGCGGCGGAAGTGACGGCCTCGGACAGGACGCTGGTCGAACGGATCGTTGGAGGAATCGGCGCGTTCTTCTGGGTGTCAGGCGACGAGGCCATGGACGCCGTCACCGCCGTGAGCGGCAGCGGCCCGGCCTACGTCTTCCACTTCTTGGAAGGATTGCAGGCGGCGGCGGTGCAGCTGGGCTTCGAGCCTGCCCAGGCCAAGCGCATGGCATTGCTGACCGCGGAAGGAGCAGTGCGCCAGGCGCTTGAGTCGGACGAGGCCCTGAACGTCCTGCGCGAACGCGTGACCTCGAAGGGCGGCACCACGGCTGCAGCGCTGGCGATCTTTGACCAACATGACGCACAAGGCACAACGGTGGCGGCCGCGCTAGCCGCCTTTCAAAGAGCCCAGCAACTGGCTGGCAGCGGCGGCAACCAAAGCAGTTGCGCATATCCCGAATTGGGAGCCAGCGTTCTGCTAGCGGGGGGCAAACCGCAAGTGCACCAGCCCGAAGCTCGCGGCCAACTGCGGCTATGACACCTGGCGCCTCCACCAGAGGATGCACGCGATATTGCGAACTTCAGCCTGGAACGGGCGCAGGCGCTCGCAGCGACCTGCTCCAATGGGCGAAACATGGGCCCCAACTTCGGCGCAGCCCTGTTCGCCAGCCACCAGTCCAGGGGCGGTGTTGCAATGCATTATTGCACCGGCTGGCCGACGACCGTGGGCCACAAGCACCCCGCGGTTCAAGAACTCATCAAGCGAAATCCCGATGCCGGTTCGCCACGTCTTGAGGTCGAACTGGGGATGCCCGGCCTGCACTCATGGAGACTGTCCCGCCACCCCTACCTGATCGTCTATTTCCGGCATCCAGATTTCGTGGACGTGGTGGATGTGGCACACACGCGCACCGACTACGTCGCCGCGCTGATCCGCTATCTTGGGGCCGCCCTGAACCATCCTGTTTCAGGCGAACACCGTCTGTCTTGAAGCCCTGCAGGTCTGATCCATCCCGTTGTACGCAAACGCGCGGCCCATGTTCAGTATCTTCGGGGATAGGAGCCGAGAAGCCGGAACTCCCCGTGCTCCGCCAGCAGCCTGGCGATCTCCGGCTGCGAGGCATGGCCCACGACATCGATGACATACCGGTGTCCCTCCAGGGATCTCTTGCCCGGGCGCTCGTAGATGGCGAGCACCCGGGCCGAGCCCGTCAGCGCCTGCAGCGAACGCTGGAAGCCGGCTTCGTCGATCGTCAGCAGCAAGCTGGTCTTGTCGTTGCAGCCCGGCGCGGGCATCGCGTGCCCCAGCACCCACCATCGCGTGGTGTTGTGAGGCCCTTCCTCAATGCCGTTGACGATCGGCGTCAGACCGTAGAGCCGGGCCGCGCTGGGCGGCCCCATGGCCGCCGTGTCCGACCCCGACCCTTGCGCCACCAGCTTCGCCGCGGCGCCCGCGCTGGCGGCGGCCCTACGCTCGACCTCGGGCATCTCCAGGTCGAGCCAAGGCTTCACCTCCTCCAGCGCCACGGGATGCGCGATGACCGTGCGGATGTCCTTCCTTCGAACGCCGGGCTTGGCCAGCAGGCTGTAGCCCAGCACCTTCGTGTATTCGGCCACCACGTGCACGTCCTCGAACGCGAGTACGTCGTCCAGGTAGGGCGTGGCCCCGACCACCGACGTCGTGACGGGCACGCATGCCCTGGCGACGGTCTTTGCGCGCAGGGCCTGGAAGAGTGCCTCCCGATCAAGCGCGACCAGCTCCGAGTCGCCGAAAAGTTCCATGCAGGCCTGATGGGTCCAGCTGCCTGCCGGCCCCAAGTAGCCGATGCGGGCACCGGCGGTGCAGATACTCATGGAGAGCATGGTAATCATGACGGCGCATCCGACAGGAATTTTCATGATCGGGGCAACACGAGAGAGAAAGAGGTGGTGTGAAACGCGCGGAACATCCGGCGCGCGGCAGGGAAGGAAGGCGCGATGATCCGGTCACCAGGCGTGCCTGGCAACGCTTGCATCGCATGCACCTGCCGCGCATCGCCGAGAGACCCGGGCGCCAAGCGCCAGGCCCATCGGCATTGCGTGGCGCTCAAACCGCTGCAAGCCGCGAGGCCGCCCACGCGAGGACCGGGCAAGCGCCGCGCGCCTTGCGCTCCATGTCCACGCGGCCGATCGGCATGAAGATGCCTGTATGCCTCGGATCATGAGCTGCCGCACTCTCAGCGCCGACGATCAGCAGCGGCGGCCAGCGTTCGCCGCGAGCGCATCGGCGCTTACCGGGCCTTGCGCGCATCGACGGCCCCAGTCCGACCGGGGAGCCACGGCCCTTTCGAACGCGGGCATCTTGCGCGCCGCGATGAAAGTGAAGGCGACCTCGTCCTGACGCGTCGCCGGCAAGATCTCCATCCGATCGGCGCACAACACCCGCAGCCGGGCGTTTGTGCGGGCCGCGGGCCCTACGAGCACGGCATCACCCAGGCGCTGCCGGGCTAGGCAAGGTCGCCGGCACCGGCAACTGCAGTCACCTGATGTTTCGCGCCGTCGGCCATGAAATCTGCGTACGGCGCACCTTCATGACAGATCTGCCAAGCCGCCAAGCCACAACAGCGCGCTGTGAAGAACCCGCAGGATGCGAACACCATCCTTGTCGCCCCGAGATGCCACGATGCACGGCTTGCGACGAGCCACAAGTTCTCGTGTTCCTTCGATTCGCCCTAGACGCCCCACCCTCTGAAAACCGCAGCAACACCAGCACTGGCGCAGCAATGGTGCTCGTCCACCGAAATCGCCGCGCATGGATCATCCTTCTCGATGAATCGAAGATCCGCTCGCGGTCGTCCATCGCCAGCGGCGACCATTCCAGTCTCACGCGCCCCCCTTCCCCACCTTGAGCAGCGCGGCCGCACGACGCCTGGCGAAATGCGCTTCGACCTGCTCATGGTTCACGCCAGGACGCGGATCATCCAGGGCTTCTCCCCCTGCCTGCATGGGACCTTGCAGCTTGAGTCTCATCGCCGCGCCAATGCGACACCAAGTCGACGCGGCCCAGGAGCAGGCAATTGCCTTTTCGTCGTTAAGATGCATTTCTTAACATTCAATGGAGGAAAGTGGTTGTGGGATTCCCGAATAAGAAGACAGCGCACACGACGGCCAGTATGTCGTTGAAGGTTGTATCCATTGCCGCCGTTTTGAGCCTGGTCGGTTGCGGGACGCCGCCAACCGATGTGAAAGAGGCGAATGCGAATCCCGATGCATTCCTGGCCAAGAACTACACATTGCAGGCGCTTCGCCCCGCCTACGTCGAAACCTTGAAGGCAGTGGGCGCCTCCGGCCCCACCAATTTCAAGGAGATCACATTCAAGTTCGACCACCGTTATCGCAGCATCGGAGCGACCGAGGATTCGGTCACGGCGCCACAAGCCACGTACAGGCCCCTGGGCAATGGCTTCTTTCAGCATGTCCGAACACTCGAGAACAACGGATTCCTCGTCAATCGCTCTTTCGAGTTGACCTTCCTGGGTGTCCTCAGTCTCAAGAAGGAGAATGCAAACACCGGGTCGAAGGTCACAACGTTTGACTCCGTCGTCAAGGAAGTGAAGCCCTTCAAGCTGGATCCTGCGAAGCTGATACCGGGAAGCAAGTTCTCTGTCGACTACGGCAATGCCTTCCCCCTTCAGGAGTTCAACTTCCGCTGGTCGAAGGTCACCTGCACGACCGAGAAGCTCGGTGCAGCGTCGGAAGTCCATCCGAAGATTCGGGGCAACGCAGTATGGCTCGCTTGCAACGCGACGCACGAGTCGGGTGGCGAGTCGAAGTTCACGAACGTGTACCTGGCCCAGTACGGCCTGATCATCGCGACCAAGTACGCCGATTCAAGGCTCACGGCTGCCGATACCGTGGCTGACTTCATCGAGCGATAACGTACAGCGACCGGTGTCGCCCTCGAAGGACAGGTCGGGAATGCGTGTGCATTCGACCGCACATCTGCCCGACTGTTCGCTGTGGCAGTCCCGTGCGTCTGCGGCAGCACGCGGCATTTGCGGAGTGACTCGAGCAGAAAACGCTGGCGCCAGCATGCGGCGAGTTGTGTTCAGAGAAGAGAAGCTGCTTGACCTCGCGCACGGCCCGGCCACCGTAGCTGGCCCATAGCGCCTGAAGATCCAGGCAAACCCTGCCACACCGCAAGCGATGCCCTGGAGCGGGCGCCCATCTCTTCGCGCACTGCAAGCGAGAATGCGATCCCCATGGAAGACTGGATCAGTCTGAACGACTGGAACCCGAGCGAACGAATGCTCAGGGAGTGAGCGTACGACGAGCGCATCCAGCTGGCTGATCAAGACGCCGACCTGGTCCTGCATCGAGAGGAGTAGACGCCCGTTTGCGTCAGCGTGCCGCGAAACAGATCCTCGAAGGCCAGCAGCGTGTGGCGCGCATCGAGGAACAGGACCGCGAAGCTCTCGTGCGCCTGTCCTGCGAAGTGCCAGGGCCGCCAATGCCGAGGTGATCGAACTCTATTGGCGCATCGCGCCAATACCTGCATCGGCGCATCGAGGCCGATGGCTGCGCCAAGGGAACCGTGGAACAGTTGGCTGCCCACATCGCCCGGCGCGAACCAGCGCGGCTCCCGGCGGCTCGGTCCGCCGTCCGCCCGGGGCGCCGCACACCTGCAGGCGCTTGAAGCGTCGCAGAAATTCAACGCTGCGCTCGATACGTATCTCGATGCCTTGAAGCCCACGAGGTAGCTTCGCTTCCTATTCGCCATGGCCTGAAGAGCGCTGGTGCACATCCCCGACGGTCTGGGATATCTCTACGTGTCCATGTTGCTCAGCACATTGACCCCGCGGTACGGCACGCCCGTACGCCGTTGCGCGGCATCCCGCGCGCCGCCGCGCGCGTCCACCGCTCCCGGAACACGGGCTCGCCCTGCGCGAGCATCGCGGCGATCCGGTCGGTGACGGCCTGCCGCACGTCGGTGCGCCCGCCCCGCCGGCACAGGCCCCCGGGGATGGCTCTTCGCCTTCGTGCATGCCTGCTGGCGGTGAGCCCTCGGGGGGCACGGGGGGAACGCCCGCGGCAGTCCGGCCATCCGCCTGGTGCGACTGCGAGATCGATGAGGATGACGACGACGATGAAGGCGTGGCATGCATGGCGCGTCCTTTCTGCGGGCGTGCCGCGGCGCGTGAACATCTCGTCTGCTTTCGGAGCCGCCTCGACGCAGGGTCCGCGCGCGAACGGACCGATGTCCAGGGACCGCCCGGAAGCCGCAGCCGAGCAACGCGAGGACCGGGTGAGGACGGTGGTGCAGCCCTGGCCCTAGACATCGGTGCCCAACGCGCGATGCGTCGGTCAGGAGGCGGCCCCGCAAGCAGATGTCGCGCACGGCCTGCACTGCACAGAAGAACCGAACAATGCGTGCACCGCCTTCCGACCGCCCGGCGCCCTCCGCGCAGCGAAAACAGCCCGCAGCCCGCCTACTCGCGCAGCGTGAACACCACCGACAGGTACGACACCGGCTGGACCTGGATCGCCTCGATCCCATGCAGCGCCGTCGCATCGAACAGCAGCGAATCCCCTGCCCTCACGGCAACCGTCTTGCCGCCGTAGCGGTAGGTGACCTCCCCGGACAGGAAGTACAGGAACTTCAGGCCCGGATGCTGGAAGGTCACGTAGGGATCGGCGCCGGGCAGCAGCGTGACCAGGTAGGGCTCGACGAACAGGTTGCCCGACAGCAGGTGACCCAGCAGCTCGTAGCGGTAGTCGGCAACGGCACCGATGCGGTCGACAAGGACACCGCGCCCCGCGCGCACATGGCAGAAGTCCGCGCGGCGCGCCTGGTCCCCGAAGAAGCGCGAGGTCGGCACATGCAGCCCTTGCGCGAGGCGCTCCAGGGTCTCCACCGAAGGCGACACCAGACCTCGCTCGATGCGCGAGAGCATTGAGGGGGAAATCCCCGAGGCCTGTGCCAGCGCACCGGCGGACAAATCAGCCGCCATGCGAAGCGCCCTCACCTGCGCGCCGATGCGCGCCGCGGACAGGCTGCGCACGACAGGTGCAGGTTGCCTCGATCGGACACGCGTCACCGAGGCCGGCAGTCGTAAGGGTCGGGCGCTGGGGAAGGGAGACGCAGTCGCTCGATTGGGCACGTTAAACAACCTGTCGCAAGGCGAAGTTGCCTAATTCAATTCTACGTTAAACGTAGAGACAGGTAAAGCAGACATTACGAGTATCGTAGAGTGTCATCCAGCCCTACCTCTCCTCGCTCCGTCTTTGGCGCTCGCCTGCGACTTGCCAGATTGGCTGCCGGGCTTCCTCAAGACAAGCTGGGCGTAAAAGCGGGACTAGATGAAGGTACGGCGAGCGCACGCATCTCTCGCTACGAGAGTGGTATCCACGAGCCGAACGCTTCGTTCGCAAACCGACTTGCGGACGAACTTGGCGTACCGGTTGCCTATTTCTATGCAGCAGACGACGAACTGGCCAAGCTAATCCTCTGGTTTGGCCAGCTGAGCACGAAGCAGCGAAAGTTGCTTCTCGAGTTCGCCAGTCAGCTCAAATCATCTTCTTAGGTTCTGGCGTCCATTGTCGGCCACGCATCGAATTCAACTACAACGATGCGATCCGGACACTGGAGCGGCGCTGCCGCCAAAGGAATGGCACGAGCTCGCGGATGAGCCTCGCATCGCCGTCAACACATCCATGGGATACCGCGAACCTGCTCGGCGCGCTCCGGCCTCTTCTGCCGGGATACTAGCCATCGGCTTCTTCGTCTTGCGCGCGATGAGCACGCGCGCAAGACCGGCCGCACCGTGCTGCTGAAGAAGGCCGGCGTCCTGCGCAAAGTCGAAGACCGCCGAGATGCGACTCGCCACCCGATGCCCGGTTTCGATCTTCCCGCCGGCTTTCGCAGCCCGCACCACCGTGACCAGCTCCGACCGCGGTATGTCATTGATAGGCCGGGAGCCGAGCAACGGAAACGCATACCGCTCTAGCGTGTTCTCCACCTGTATCTGATGCTTGCCGTTGGAGAGCGTCGGCAGCTTCGCTTTGAGCCAGTCACGTGCCACTGTCTCGAAGGTCGGCGCTGCAACCACCACCATGGCAGGCATCCCCCACGAGCCGCGGCGTGCCCTTTGCGCGCGTCTGCCAGGCTCACAGCAGGGTAGAGGCCATAGGTCTTCGTCTTCTGCTTTCCGGCGGCGGTGTAGTTCGCCCGCCAGCTCTTCGCCCCGGTCGGCGAAACGAACAAGTAAAGGCCGTGCGCGTCAGCTAGCTTGTAAGCCTTCTCGCGTGGTTTGGCCGCATCAACAGCTTTAACGGTGAGTGTCATGGTATCGGTTCGAAAATACCATGAGTGATGCCACATTTGGAGCTTGGCTAGGAGCAGTCCGCGCAAGACTGTGCCAGACTTAAAAAGACGCATCTCCCAATGAAAAAGTCCCGTCGCATGGACTGCGCGGGACTTTCAAGAACTGCCAAAGATGAATTCTGGCGGAGAGTGTGACCACTAGACAGATACGCCACGACGTGTCACGCCAACTCACGCCGCCCTTAACTCTCAAATTCCTTAGCGGGGCCGCGCTATCAAACCGTCGCGCGAGACCTCAACCAATCACGCTAGTTCAGATGGGTGGGGGGATGGGGAACGCTACCCGACGCTAGGCGGCTGCGGCCTCTTGACTACTCATTGAGTGAAGAACGACTCGTCACTCAGTGCAGACCATGCAATCTGCCGAGCCGGCCGTCCTGGTCGGGCTTCCCTGGCCGCGCGAGCAGGCCTCGCATGACGAGCGCTTCGTGCCGGGCGCGCCTGACGACCGGGCCGACTGGGACCTCCAGAAGCCAATTCAGAGAACAGCGCGGCTCGACCTGATCGATCCCAAAGCCAGCCATTCTGAAGCCACCCAAGCCATTTTCCGGTGAACGAATAGACATGCTCGCCATCGTGCAACCAGCCGACAGGCTCCCCGGTGTACAAATATAAGTACTCTTGGTCGCGTAGGTAGCACATCGCACGACCGCCCTGATCGTAGAACGCCAGGAGATCTGGAAGCTCTTCACCGTTGTCCTGCATGTCTATCTCCACCGTTACGTGTGGTGCAATCTATCACGCTGACCGCAAGAAATTCGATCCAATTCGCTCGCGTCAACATGCGTAGAGAGATGGGAAGCGAGCCTGCAGAACCAGCGGTACGTTCGCCGTCGTCCCAGCCCGACAAGCATGCGTTGAAATTACAGTTCGTCGTCGGGAATATCGATGTCAATTCTCTTCGCGATTTCCAGCCCGAGTAACTTGAAATCACCATAAGCCTTGTTTACCGCGTTGGCATGAGAACCGATAGCTCCATCTGCCGCGCGCAAGGAGAAGATCGGCTTACGAGCCTCCTGGGCTAGCGGCATCAAACTGTTGTAGTTCTTCAGCATCGCCAAGCAATATGGATCACTTTCGATCGATGGAACCTTTGTGGAGGTCCTATTGAGCACACTATGCCTAAATTCTGCCGGTATCTGATCTAGCCAGCGCGTGTACGCTTTAACAGGGCGAGTCAGTCGAACACCATGGCGCATTGCTATGTAGCCAACAGGGGTCATGTCGCCCGATGGCAAATCGAACTCTGGCGCTTGCCAATCGCCGCGGCGCCTATTCCAACCCGTACGCCAGTCACGCAATGTTGGTCCGAGGTTACGCAACCCCTGCAAGGAAAAGAGGTCCGCTCCCAACGGGACGACCACATGGTTGCTAGCCAAAAGTGCCGCACGATTGATGGCACCCAAATTTGGCCCAACGTCGAACAAAATCAGATCTGCGTCAAACCGCGAAGCCGCGTCTTGAGCGGCTCGCCAGAATGCCGTAAGAATCCGAAAGGGTCTGGCCTTGTTCTTATCGCTCAGCGCATCCGTCCACGTGGCGGAAAGCTCATCCTCGAAGCCGGACAGACCAAGGTCTCCAGGAATCAAAGCCAATCGACGGTTGATCTTTTGATACTCGACGGGCTCAAAGTCGCCAACATCTAGCAGCGGCTTGACGCTTCGAAAAATTGTTGAAGCGCCGGCATCGTCCTGCCACAAATCGGCGAGTTGGTCTTCATCTAAAAAGGCAGCCGTCAAGTTTGCTTGCGGATCCAGATCCACAGCCATCACACGCAAACCCTGCTCTGCGAACATCCACGCTAGGTGGTAAACGAGTGATGTCTTGCCGACACCGCCCTTATTGTTGAAGAAGGTCAGGACTGGAGTTGTCATGCTGATCTCCTGACGGTAACGAGGACATGCGTATCACGCGGATCGAACTCAGGCGCTGGATTTCCGTTCTCCGCTAGCAACCTGCGCGCGGTGGCAATACCCACACCAAACCGCTGGACGTAGCCCAAGACCTTCATTGCCTCGGCCAAATGCGGGTTTCTATAGTCGGTTACCCCTGGTTGACCGAAATTTTGAACTGTGACGATGCCATAAGGCCCACCCGGGTTGACAATTTCTATGCGATCTGAGAACCATGTAAGGCGGATAGGGGCATTCGTGCCCTCATAGCTGCGATGCATGATGGCATTCCGCACCAATTGCTGCAACGCAGCCAACGGATAGTCAAAGCGCCGCCGCTCAGTGCTCGCAGAATGCAAATCGATCGATGTTGAAATGTTGGCCTTGAGCTTCTCGTCAACTCGATTTACGACCTCGCCCAAGCGGCCATCGATCGCGGCTTCATCGGTGATCGGCGCGTCCAACTCAGTCCCATCGAGACGCAGGAATTGCACGTACGCACAGGGGATAAGGTCTCGCGTCCGCGTACTAAGCACGAGGCTACCTAGCACTGTGGGCACCGCATCCTCAATCGACTCAATCATTCGGCAGGAGCTAAGCCGCTCCTCATAGCTGCGGTGATTGGCCTCCAGTACATCCGCCGAGAATGCGCCAGCGAGATACTCGCTCTCAAAAACGCCACGACTGATATCTGCGAGAGTAGCGAACGAAACCGGCTGAAGATCGAACGGGAGGTTTTTGTGCCTTCTACGCTCGTTAAGGATCCGCTCGTCTTGTGGATTTGCTATGTCGCGGCGTGGGCCGGTCCGTATATATGTGCGCCCCTTGTATCGAACCGGCGGAGCATCCGCCGGCAACACAGTAATGACGGCTACCTCCGCCCCGCGCAAGACGCGCTTTTCCACGCTCATGCTGGGAATTGGCTGAATATTTCCGTCGCTTCGAATACTCGCGAGGGTCAGCAGCAACTCGTCGGTAATTCGAAGATTTGTGGGTGTTCCATCGTCCCGAACACCAATGAATGCCACCCCCTGCCGCCCGTGCCCGGGCAGATCATTGGCGAACGCACACACAGCTTGTCGCACCTTCTCAGGCGCATCACCATTAAAGGTCTCCTTCCGCTCAGCTCGGTCAGATTCAAGATCGGCGAGCAAACTATCAAGCTCTTCGTCTGACAATCTCATTTGATCTTTCTTTGATGTGCGTGGATCTGGAAAAGACTGCGCTCTAAAGGCATAGCGCTCGTCAATCGGCACATCCGCCGCGGTCCAACGACAATCGCGGACCAAAAAACCAGGACCGCGTAGACGTAAAACACAGGCAGCCGCTCACAGCATCGGGTACGGAACGCAACAGCGCGTCACTGCCCTCTCGTCCCACTAGTCTAACTCGCCGTTGTCAATCAGCGACAGCGTCAATTCGGCGGATAATCTCACGTCGTCTCGTGCCAAGTCACGCGCGTGACTGCCTCTATATTTTCCTCGGAAACCTCGTGAAACTCGCTGGATCTAAGGCGGTTTTCATTGATGGGGACATAGATGGGTAAGGCTAAAGAAATGGGTGCGCTAGAGGTGTCTCGGATCACCCGGCGCGGGATGAACTTCGTGGGCGGTGTGGCCGGCCTCGGCATGAACGTGAACGCCGGCGGCTCGCGTAGCTGGGTCCTGCGGGCCCGGTTCGGGGGCACCCGCCGGGACATGGGGCTGGGCGGCTACCCCGACGTGCCACTGGCGCAGGCGCGCGAACTCGCCCGAGAGGCCCGGACACAGATGCGACTGGGGCTGGACCCCATCGAGGAGGGCAAGAAGCTGCGGAGTGCGCTCATCGCGTCGCGCGCCGCGGCCATCACCTTCTCTAAGGCCGCGACCCTCTACATCGAGGCGCACGAGGCCTCGTGGAAGAACGCGAAGCACCGGCAGCAGTGGGAGAACACCCTGAACACCTACGCGAAGCCGGAGATCGGCTCGCTGCTGGTGCGCGACGTCGAGCTACCGCAGGTGTTGAAGGTGCTGGAGCCGATCTGGAAGGAGAAGACAGAGACGGCGTCGCGGCTGCGTGGCCGGGTCGAGTCGGTGCTGGACTGGGCGACGGCGCGGGGCTACCGCACGGGGCCGAACCCGGCGCGCTGGAAGGGGCACCTCGACAAGCTGCTGCCGGCGCCGGGGAAGATCGCGAAGACGGATCACCACCGCGCCCTGCCCTACCGGCAGATCGGCGAGTTCATGGCCCGGCTGCGACAGGCGGAGGGTGTCGGTGCCCGGGCGCTGGAGTTCACGATCCTGACCGCGGCGCGCTCGGGCGAGGTGCGCGGGGCGACGTGGGCCGAGTTCGACCTGGACGGCGCACTGTGGGTAGTACCGGCCGAACGGATGAAGGCGAAGAAGGAGCATCGCGTGCCGCTGTCGGAGCGGGCGGTGGAACTGCTGCGAGCCCAACTGAAGATCAGCCACAGCGGCTTCGCGTTCCCCGCGCCGAAGGGCGGGATGCTCAGCGACATGACCTTAACGGCCGTGCTGCGCCGGATGGAGGTGGACGCAGTGCCGCACGGGTTCCGCTCGACGTTCAGGGACTGGTGTGCCGAGCAGACGGACTACCCGAACGAGGTCGCGGAGATGGCGCTAGCTCATGCGATAGGAAGCAAGGTCGAAGCGGCTTACCGGCGCGGCGACCTGCTGGAAAAGCGGCGGCAACTCATGCGCGACTGGGCGGCCCATCTCGGCTAGTACTTGGGGATTCGCGGAATCACCAAGCAGATTTCTTTTGCCTCGTTCGTGGAGAAATCCGCTGCGCGTAGCTCGATCTCCAACTCCTCGACCGTTTCACCCTCGACATGAATCTCATCGCCGTCGGAAATAACAGCAGGAAAAACGTGTTGAGGGGCTTGACTCGGGATGTGAATAACAGCATCGCCCCGCTGGATAGTGACGACTCGGTACCCGCCCTCCGGATGCTCCTGCAGCTTATAGGGCCTTCTGGTTTCATTGGTCGTGCCTTCAGCAAGGGGCTTCCACTCATAGGAACTGCTCATCCTTCGTCTCCGTGGTTCTGGTGGAAAGGTATATGCGGGCCCATGATATGCATTCAAGACCACCACAGATCAAAACTGGCCGCGACGTAGGTAGCTGAATGGCCTGCCATGTTGGAATGGCGCTTCAGCTAACGCACGCTTATCCATGCCACCTCCACCTGACCAGAAAGACACGGCCAACGGCTGCAAAGTGGTGCCGTCGGTGCTGAAGCCCATGACGGAAACCGAAATGGCAGACCTGTTCCGCGCGCTCGCAGAAGACGGGCCCGCAATGCGTCGTCGTGTCAAGGGTGACGTGATGTTGATGGACTATCCCGACTACCTAAAGTCGGCACGGTGGAAGCGCATCAAGAAGCGAGTGCTGGAGCGCGACAACAAGACTTGCCAATGTTGTGGCGGGCGGGGCGACGTGGTCCATCATCGTAGCTACGAGCGGGATGTGATGGAGGGACGCAACGACGCATTGTTGGCCACAGTCTGCAATGGGTGCCACAACATCATCCACTTCGCCGATTTTGGGGAACCACGCAGTGCGGCCGAGGCAGATGCTGTCTTCCTCACTGGCCAGAGGCAGCCGAGCATCCCGCCAATTGGAAAGATTGATCTGCGCAGCCCAAAGATCAACTATCCCGGTGACACGACGCGGGTCACATCCCTCCAAATGAGATTGTTCGTGGAGGCCTTCCACGCAGCGTGGCGCCACCAAACTTCTGCGCGGAAGGCAATCGTCGAAAAAGCGGCGGCGCGCCGGGCTGCAAAGCTTGCCGCCGGAGGCGGGTCATCCAAGCCCGCGGGATGAGCTAGCCGCTCTTACATCGTCAGCGCGCCTGCAAGTACTCAATCAGTTTCCGGTGCGGCCTGCTGATCTGCGACTCGAAAGAAATACCGCAACCGGTCGCCGTCAAACTCCTCCAGCGTCCCGATCATCTCGCTCCTCACCTCGAAGGTCTTGGGAATGACGGCCTCATCGGGAACATTGCCGACCATCGCCGCCGCCTCGGCGTTCTTGGGAACAGCCTCGATCAGCCGGATTCGCTTGCCGGTCGCTTGCACCAGTTCTAGATGCTTGCGCAGTTCGTTGCGCCCCGGAACGTTTCCAAGCCATTCCGACAGAACGTCCTCATAGACCCACGTCTCACACTCCGCTCCGGCATCCAGCAAGGTCGTCCAGATGCTAACGACGAGGTCCCCCGTTGGCGTGAACGCCGATACCGACCACCCCACATTGTTGAGCCTTGCGCCGTACCGTGCGAAAGCGTCTGTGTACTTCTCTGCCAAGGCCGAATCTCCGTAGTAATCACGAAGAGATTCTGCCTGCACCGCGATATCTCTCCGAGCAGGTGCTTCCACCGCCATTCCACACAGATAACTCGAAAGACGGCGCCCGGCGTGCTCATGCAGCTGGACGCTCGAACGGCCAGATTTGTAGTACTTAGATCTTCAGAAAGGGTGGATGGCCGCGCCCACGCGATGTACTTTACGTGGGGCGCTTTTTGGATTGGCCTGAGAGCGAGACCCTGCGTGCAATCCAAGTACGCAATGATGCCACAAGCTATGAACCAGCGCCCGCAGGCGCTCGCTACGCTCTTCGACATTCCCGTCGAAGCCCTTCAGCCGAACCCGAAGAACTCGAAGCTCCGGCTGGTATCGCCCGAGGCAGCCAAGTCGGCGCGGCATGTCCCCCGCTACGTGCGCCTGCCGGAACTGCGCCAGATGGTGCCGCTGTCCCCCGCCACGATCTGGCGCAAGACCCGCAACGGCTCCTTCCCGCCCGCAATCAAGCTGAGCGAACGCGTCACCGCGTGGAATCGCGAAGCCGTCGAGGCTTGGCTCGCCGCGAAGGAGGCAGCATGACCAACCGTGCCAGCTACGCCTTCAAATTGGGCGTCGCCGACATCCTGCAGCATGCCGCCAAGGAGTGTCTTCTTGCCCGCGGACTGTGCGCGCCAGTCAAGTGCTTCGCTCTGCGGCTCGATCACCACTTGCAGGACGAGCGCCGCCGGCTGACTCGCCTTTTGGGCAACAGCCCCGTCGGGCAAGCGCTTTCCCTTGAGTCGTTGCAAATCGACGAGGCCTCGGCGGCCGACTGCCTGCAGGAGACGTTGAAAACTATTGGCCTGCATCTCCCCCCGAGTAGCAGGCTGCACCAGATTTGCGAATGGGGCATCTCGCATATGGTCACCCTGGAATTTGGGTTGATCTGGTACACCAACATCGCCTCCTCTGCAGATCACGCGCTGCAAGATACCTTAGCCAAGCAGAATCACCCGGCCAGCGCGCATTCGGACATGCAGGCGCTCGTGGACCTCCTGCCGCACGTCGTGGCGGCGTTAGAAACGTCGGAGATGGACTCCCCGTTGAGCCTGTGCGCAGACTATCTGTACGACCGCGTGTGGGATGTGCACCTCCATCTTGCACCCCAGGTTTCTGATTCGACCTTCGGCGTCCGGGCTGCCGCCCCTCACAAGGACTCCACGCGTGAGGAGGATTGGAAGCGCTTGAGCGACGCTACGGGCATTGCGCTGGGTCAAGCCGGTATCGGCGGCGAGTTCGCCGATTTCCTGCAGGACGCCCGTGCCTACCTGCGGCTGATCGGATGGGGTCTCTCCAGCGCAGGTGAGTACCTGCCCAATGACAACGGCGGGGAGGCTCTGTAATGGAAGCGCCTAACCTCATGCAGCCTCAGGCCGAGATCACCCAAGAGTCGAACACCAACCTGCGCGCCATGTTCGCGCCGTCGCCCGCCATCGCGGCAGAAGCCATGGACAGAAGCGACGAACTGGGTGGAGCCAGCACCCCGGAGATCAGCGAGCACGAGCCCCTTCACACCCCCAGCCTCGACCTGCAGGACGACCCGCCTGCAGAAGACTTTGCGGAAGCCGCGGCCCACCCGCCCGGGAAGCCGCACCGCTACTACCCCTACTCGACCTCCGAGTTCGGGCTGCTGCCGTCTCAGGACTGGCTCGTGGAAGGCGTGCTGCCCGCGCAGGGCTTGAGCGTCTGTTACGGCGGCCCGGGGACCGGCAAGTCCGCGCTCGTCATCGACATGGTCCGCTGCATCTCCGGGGGCCTGCCGTGGTTCGGTCGCGAAGTCTCGCAGCAGCGGGTCTGGTACATCGCCCTGGAAGGCGCCGCCGGCGTGCGGATGCGCGTCATGGCGGCGGAGATGCGCTACGGCCCGCGCGTCCAAGCGAAGTTCGTCTTCGACAACTTCAGCTTCCTGAGGGAGGATGACCTGAAGGAACTGCTCAACCTTATCGACGCGTACGACGGCGTCGGGCTGATCGTCATCGACACGCTGGCCTGCGCGATGCCCGGGGGCGACGAGAACGGCTCGCGCGATCTCGGGACCGTGGTGGCCGGTGCCAAAGCCCTGCAGGAGAAGACGGGCGGCGCCGTGCTGATGGTGCACCACACCGGCAAGGACCCCAAGCGGGGCATGCGCGGGCACTCCCTGCTGCACGGCGCCATCGACACCGCGATCGAAGTGACCCGTCACGACGACGACCACCGCGAGTGGCGCGTGGCGAAGCAGCGTGACGCGGAGGACGGCATTCGCGGGGGCTTCGCGCTGGTGCGCGTGGAACTGCCGGATGACCACCGCGGCCGTGCGGTCCACTCCGTGGCCATCGAGGAAGTCGAGCTGCCCGAGCGCGACGACGACGGGCCGGTGCGAGGCCCGATGGGCAAGAACCAGCGCCTGGCCCTCGACCTGCTGACCGACCACCTCGCAGAACTGCAGGAGGCCGGCGAGGAATGCCCGAGCATCACCACGGAGGCGGCGATCAAGCTGGTCATGGACCAGATCGAGGCTGGCCCGAAGCACAAGAAGCTGCGGGCGAAGGAAGCCATCGAGGGCCTCATCGCCATGAGCGTCATCGTCGAACAGGACGCCCGGCTCATGAGGCTCGAAGACGCCGACGCCGACGCCGCTGGCGACTGACGAGCGCAGAGGCTCCCTCCCGCTCCATCCCCCTAGGGGTTCCGGGCGGGACGGGAATGCCTGTCACTCCCTCCCGGTCACGCCCCCTAGGGATCCGGGCCGGGACGGGAATAGCCACCTGCTCCCGCCCGGTCCGCCCCCCTATGCCGCGAAGCGGGAACGGGAATCGGGAATCCCCTCCGAACCATCCGACACCCGGGGCAATGCCACGCCCCAATCCAGCAAGGAAATAGCAATGAACACCACCAACGAATCCTCTGAGCGACCGGCACGCAGGGAGCGGCGCTACGCCACCGAGACCGCCCTGCCGGACGGGCAAATCGAGGTCAGCGGTGCTCGCTCGCGCCACAAGGTACTGATCGAACCCGACTCGACCAACTCGTTGCACAGGCCCCTGCTACACATCAGCGGACACCCCCGCTCGATGAATGCGGCCATCAACAGGATGTTCGCCGGTCGGTGGGACCCGATCACGCGCACGTGGGTCGTGCCGGCCTCCAAGGGGCTCGCGCTGCGCGCCTATCTGGCCGAACACCTCTGACGCCGAAGGTCGGCAGTGACGCCATCCGGCACGCCGCGGTGCAACCTGCGCCCCGGCTGCCGGTGGCGCGAAGCCCGACCTCCCGAATCGACAACCCGGCATCAACATCAAGGAACTCGACATGACCAACGTGACCGTGACCGAACGCGCCCTCGTGCGCCGCATCAACCGCAAGCTGGGCAAGCTCCCTTTCCCGCAGCGACTCTGTGTCCTGGCAGCGCGCAGCCGGGGTTACTACAACCTCGGGCGCTTCCACGTCGTGGACGTGTATCGAAACGCCGTACTCGACTGGCGCGTAGACCTTGTCGAACGGGCCCGCGATCTGGGCGTGCTGGCCGCGAACGAGCAACTGGCGGAACGGCCGCCGCAGTAGGCACACCGGAGGTGCGGCCGAGGGGCTGCGCCCTCCAAAACCCCTGGCCCCTGACCAGCCGCCTCGCAGCGCACGACGCCCAAGGACGTGACAACGCAAGGGTGAGGAACGGCTACCACCAGCACGTGATGTCGACGGTGCAGCAAGTCGGTAACGTCAACTACGCCGATGAGACCCGACGTCCCGTCGAAGTAAGGGGGTGGGGGGTACCCCTCCCGGTTCCCGCTCCCGGTCGTCAACCTAGGGGAGCGGTCTGGGTGGGAAGCCATGCATCAGCAACGGAATCGCCTGCAGGCTGATGCGCCGGCCGTACCCGCCACGGACGCCACCTACCGCAGCGCAGCCTCGCCAGCACGAGACGCCGATATGCAGCGGGGTCGGGAGCCACAGCGCGCCGCGCGTGTCGGCGGCGATTACACAGAGCGCAGGCCGCCGCGATGTTCTGCCGGCCGTCGCGTCCGCCATCGCAGCGAGCGTGCAAGTGCTCCGCAGTGCAGCGGTGGGCCTCTGCCTGTCGCCGTGTGAGGCCGTACCGCGCGGCGAAGGTGGCGGGATCAGCAAGCCACATGGGCTCGTCGCAGTAGCAGCAAAGGCCACCCTGACGGATGAAGGCCGAAGTACGAGAAGAGATGAGAGTGCTGGGCACGCGGGACTCCAAGGTGAAAATTGGATCCCCGATGGCCTTGGGCTCAGAGCGGGCGCTGGCGGCTTGACCTTCCGGCGGTGCGCAGCGTAGCGCTGGCGCGGTCGGGCGAAGGTGCCCGAGCGAATGCCACTCTAGGTAAGAATCGGGCAAAGCACAAGTCCCCTTCCATGCGCGCACTGCTCACTCTCTTCCTGCTGCTGGCCGCCCTCTCCGCATCGGCGGCGCCGACTGTCTACCGATGCGAGACCGCAGGCAAGGTCAGCTACTCGGACTCTCCATGCGTCGGCGCGAAAGTGATCGACGCCACGCCGAACCAAGGCCTCGACCAGATGTCGGGCAAGTCGCGGAAGGGCAACGACGTGCAGCGCACGGAACTCAACCACGCCTTCGACGACGCGCTCCGCCCCCTGACTGGAAAGTCACGCGATCAGATGGATGTGATGCGCCAGAGAATCAAGCTGCCAGCACGGGATCAAGGGGAGTGCCGACAACTGGATGCCCGGCTGCCCGAACTGGAGGCGGCGACGCAACGCGAGACCGGCGCGTCGAAGGCCAAGGTCGACGTGGATCTGTACCAAACGCGCAAGCGCTTCTTCGACCTCAAGTGCTAGCTCCCGTCTCGCAGGGCAAGCCCAGTTCTGCGGGGTAAGCGCCCCCGGTCCGCGCTTTTATGGTGGGACTATCGCGCTGCTAAGCGCAAGCGGGCAGTGCAAGCAAATTATCGTTGTAGTACCCGTCCGCATGAGTGCGAATGTACGGCCGCTTACCGGCTTCGCGGACCACGCCGACATCCGCACGCTTGCCGTTGCTGGCTTGGACAAAGAACGTGTTGGTCGCTGCGTCAATGCTAGCGATCACTTCCGCTACGGTCCAATTCTTCGTGAACTGCGGACTACCTACGTGCGTGATGTGCTCATAGCCGCCATTCGTGGCGGATTTTGTTATGCAGGTGATTCGGACATCGCTCATGTTGTGCTCCTCGACGCTCCAACCTCGGATTGAGGCCGCGGCGACTTTGACTGCTACTTGGGGCAGCGCCCATCCCATAAACACATTAGGGTGGTTGACCGGCGGTCTGCGCCTTAGTTGGCCGAGGGATGTCATTCGGCCCTGGATGAACGCGCGTGAAGTGACAGCGTTGGTATTCACACTCAACAGCGGCACATGTCCTCGAGTCAATCGATGATGTTGTAGGGGGCGAAGGTCCAGCCGTAGTCCAAGCGGCTCGCGTGCCGCGGGTGCCCCGTCGCCGTCAGCTCGCCGAATCGCAGCCACCGCGGCTCGAATGGGGCCAAGCGTCGGTACAACTCGTCGCGTGCCCGCAGAAAGTAAGCGTGATGCACGACCGGCGCGCCCCACGCGGCCCAGATCACCGGCTCGGCCTGTGCGGCCACCGCCTCCTCGATGGCGGCGAGGTTCCGGTCGAAGGCGACCCTGTTCACCTTGGCTGGCAGGGTGCGGTAGTCCGTCGCCCTGACCGGGTAGAGGTTCGTCATCACGAATCCATCGAAGCCGTTCCGTCGCGCGACTTCGTCCACGCGCGCCACCGTCGGATCGCTCCGCTCCTGCGTGGCGGTCGAAGGGTTCAGGCCGACCGTCACCAGTGTGCGCCGGCCAGCGCGGCCCAGCAGGTAGCGCCACTGGTCGTTCTCGTCATTCGAGTAGATGTCGTACAGCATGGGGTGGCTCTGGTCAGCCCTTGGCCGCGAGCTGCTTCGCGCGAGCCTCGGTCAGCTTCGCCTTGCAGCCGGCGACTTCGAGCACCATGGCAGAACCACCGGCGACGTCGCCCCCGCTCTCGGCGGCGATCTTGGCCTCGCTGCAAGTCGCCTCGCGGGTACTGATCCACGCGCGCTGCTCGTCGCGCAGGGCGGTCTTGCCGGCATCGTCCAGTCGGGCTCGCGCGGCGGTGTAGGCGACGTTCAGGGCCTTATCGGCCGCAGCGTATCGGTCCTCTGCGCTGCCCTGCTGCTCGGGGACCGCGGTGCCTGCCGGCGCGCCGGTGTCCGACGCCGCGGAGACGGCGGAAGGCTCCGTCACGCCGCCGGCCTTCGCCGCCTTCTCGGCCTCGCGTCGGGCATATAGCTCCGCGTTGCTGAAGGCCAAGCTGAGGCCGGCGAGGGCCAGCGCGTAGGGCTCGATGCCTCGGACTGAGACGCGAATGCTCTGGCCGTCGTCCGAGGGCTGCACGGTGTACTGCACGCTACCCAGTAGGTCCTTCCCACGCACCGTGACGCTCGGATCGATCCTCGCAGCGCGCTGGAGCCAGCTGATGTCGGCGTTGAGGTCATGCGCGTCGGTGGCGGCGATGGTCGCCTCGCAGGTCGGGCGGGCGCCGTTCTGGCCGGGGACGGTGGTGATGCCCTGAAGGCTGATCTTGAAGTGGGCCTTGCCTGCCCCAGTCACGTCCGGCACGCGGTCGGCGAACAGCTCGGTGGTCACCGCCTTCCCGACGCCCTCCCAAACGAGCTGTTCGATGAGTTCCTTCGCGTCGGGGGAAGAACAACTGGAGCGGTCGCTCGGAGAGGCTGATGCGGCCGATATCGGCGCCGGGGGAGAACCGGATGCAGCCCCTTCCGGCGAACAGGCGCCGAGCGCCAAAACTGCGACGGCGCCGAGGCACCCTGCCATTGCTCGAATCATCTTTTCCCCGCTCCGCTCATCGCCGCCGCATAACCTCAGCGATCAAAATATACGAATTAGTGTTTATGCGAAATAAAGCATAACACTGAGAGTCAGTCGGGTGAAAACCTTGGCTCAGAAGTTCGGCGAATGCGTGCGCGAGATGCGGCTAGAGATGGGCCTGAGCCAGGTCGAATTCGGCGAGCGCTGCGGCTTCTATCAGACCTACCTGAGCCGAATCGAGAATGGGCAAGCGAACCCCACACTGAACGCCATTGAGGTGATCGCGAACGCGCTGGGGCTCACCGTCTTCGACATGTTCGACAAGATCAGAAGTGATTCCCGGCCACGTGCGAGATCTGCAGCCAGCCAACGCCCAAAGTAAGTAAGCGACATTCCTCCGCACATCCAGCATCCGAGCTAGCCATCGGCCTGCTGCGGATGCCCTCCCGCAAGGGATTACGCGCTTCCACTGTCCCCATCCGCGCTCCATCATCTCTGCTCATTACGCAAGGAGAGAGACATGAGGTTGGCTCAGGTTCGCATTAAGGGATATCGATGCTTCCAAGAGGAAACGACCGTCGACGTAGGTAACTTCACGGCAATACTGGGGCGCAACGACGTGGGCAAATCGAGCGTTCTCGAAGCTCTCCAGATGTTCTTCGATGACACGTCGCCGGAAGCGGGAGATGTGTGCATGACCTCAGACGAAAAAGAAGTTCGCATCGTGTGCGAGTTCGACGATCTCCCACAAACGCTGGTCATCGATGCGGATCACCCAACTTCGCTACAGCTGGAATACATGCTGAACGACAAGGGCCGCCTAGAAATTCACAAGGTCTACGACGGCTCTCTGAAATCTCCAAAACTCAAGGGCACATTCCTGCAGGCCCAACACCCGTCATCAGAAGGCTATGCAGACCTCCTAAGACTGAAAAACAAGGAGCTAAAGGAACGAGCCCAATCACTCGGAGTAGACACGGCTGCGGTACCAAAAACGATCAACACAGCACTCCGCCGAGCGATCCGAGAACACGCTGCCGATCTTGCCCCCGCCCCGACCTACCTGCCGGTGGATGAAGAGAGCACGAAGAGACTTTGGGAGCAGCTCAAGGTGTACTTGCCGCTCTTCGCACTCTTCAAAGCAGATCGGCCGAGCACTGACCAGGATTCCGAAGCGCAAGACCCGATGAAAGTTGCGGTGCAGGAGGCGCTCAAGGCCCAAGAAGAAAAGCTGGAAGAAATCAGGAGTTCCGTAGAGGCTGCCGTTCTCGCTGTCGCCAAACTAACCCTAGAGAAGCTCAGCGAAATAGATCCCAGTCTCGCAAAGGAACTCAACCCCACAGTCCAACGGCCGAACTGGGCTACAGCATTCAAGATCGGACTGACTGACGACGCACAGGTCCCCATTAACAAACGTGGAAGCGGTGTGCGCCGCATGATCCTCCTAAACTTCTTCCGAGCCAGAGCGGAGCGAAGAAATGCTGAACAATCGTCTCCCGGTGTGATCTATGCAATCGAGGAGCCAGAGACCAGCCAACACCCGAGGAATCAGCGTCTTCTGCTCAAAGCCTTCTTCGAACTGGCAGAAAGCCCCGGGCATCAGGTGCTGATCACCACACACAACCCAGTGCTCGCGCGCGAACTACCGACATCGTGCCTGCGGCTGCTCGCACGCGACGCCGAGCAACGGAGAGTGGTCCTTAGCAACAACGACGACACGTACGCCTACGCGGTCAAGGATCTAGGAGTACTCCCAGACCACGGGGTGAAGGCGTTCATCGGAGTTGAGGGAAGCAACGACATCCAGTTTCTGCGCGGCCTTTCTGCAACGTTGTCGGCAACGGAAGCAGACATTCCAAACCTCATAGAGGCAGAGGAGCACGGAAAAATCATCTTCATCCCTTTGAACGGGTCGAACCTGCTGTCCTGGGTGGGACGCCTGCAAAACCTACAAAGGCCTGAATTCCACCTCTACGACCGCGACACAGAACCGCCAGCCGCCCCGAAATATGGGATACCCGCAGCCGAAATCAACCTAAGAGCTGGGTGCCTCGCGGTTCACACGGACTGTCGAGAGCTAGAAAACTACATTCACCCCGATGCAATCAGGGCGCACTGGCCTGCAATCAACTACCAAAACCATACCCCCTTCACCGACGTGCCGCTCGCCCTCGCCCAGCGACTCGCCAACAATTGGGAAACCCTCGCCGAGAAGGCGCGCAAGAGCGCGGAGAACGGCGTGAAGATCAAGCTCAACTCAGTTGTCGCGCATCGGATGACCGCTGAGCAGCTAACCGAAACAGATCAAGCTGATGTGATCCGTGGATTCCTGCGCCGCGTTGGCGCCGCGCTAGCCGCGCAGTAGCAAAACTCTCGCAGCGTCTCACCCAGTCGCACTGCCGACGGATGGGTACATGGATGGGTAAGGATATCGAACTGGCCGAGCGTCGATGAGAAACATCGATGGCTGGCGGAGAGTGTGAGATTCGAACTCACGGACGCTTTCACGTCGGCAGTTTTCAAGACTGCTGGTTTAAACCACTCACCCAACTCTCCGGAACTGTGGATTTTATGCCGACGGCGGCCCTACTCTTCGTCGGGCAGGAACATCGCCTGCAGATCGCTCAGAAAATCCAGTCCGCGCTCGGTCGGCCACACGCGAAACAGGTCGCGTGCCACGAGCCCCTTGCGCTCTGCTTCTTCAAGACCACGCTGGATCGACGTCATCGCCAGCCCCGTGCGTTCGCTGAATTGCGGCAGCGTGAAGCCCGTCTTCAGTCGCAGCGCATTGAGCATGAACTCGAACGGCAGATCGGCCAGCGCCACTTCGTCGCTCTGCGACACCGCGGCCCCCGCGCGCGCGTTCTCCATGTACAGGCGCGGCTCGCGAAAGCGCACCTGGCGCACGATGCGGTGCGCAAAGCTCAGCTTGCTGTGCGCGCCAGCGCCAATGCCGAGGTAGTCGCCGAACCGCCAGTAGTTGAGGTTGTGCGCGCACTGGTGCCCCTCGCGGGCATAGGCCGACACCTCGTAGCGCGACATGCCGCTGGCGCTGGTGCGCTCGGTGATGCGGTCAAGCATGGCGTAGGCAATGTCGTCCTCGGGCAGCGTGGGCGGAAACTTGGCGAACCAGGTGTTGGGCTCGATGGTCAGGTGGTACACCGAGATGTGCGGCGGCGCGAGCGCCAGTGCCTGCGACAGGTCGGCGTCGAGGCCTTCCAGGGTCTGGCCCGGCAGCGCGTACATCAGGTCGAGGTTGAAGGTATCGAAGGTGCTCGCGGCCTCTTCGAGGGCGGCGATGGCCTGCGCGCGGTCGTGCACGCGGCCCAGCGCCTTCAGGTGCTCGTCGTTGAAGCTCTGCACGCCCACCGAAAGGCGCGTGACGCCAGCCGAGCGGTACGCGCGGAAGCGGTTGCGCTCGAAGGTGCCGGGGTTGGCTTCGAGCGTGATCTCGCAGTCGGGCGTGAGCTTGAGGCGCGCACGCACGTCGCCCAGCAAGCGGTCGATGGCTTGCGGCGAGAACAGGCTGGGCGTGCCGCCGCCGATGAAGATGGTGTGGACGGTGCGGCCCCAGATGAGTGGCAATGCGGCATCGAGGTCGGCTACCAGCGCGTCGATGTACGCCGCTTCGGGAATGCCGTCGATCTCGGCCTCGCTCGCCGCGCGCCATTCGTGCGAGTTGAAGTCGCAGTATGGGCATTTGCGCAGGCACCACGGCAGGTGGATGTAGAGCGACAGCGGCGGCAGCGCGCTGAGTTGCAGCGGACCGGGCCGCATCCAGTGCAGCACGTCGTTGGCCTGCGGCGCGCCCGTGGGCTGCGCCGGCAGGATCGGGAAGGTGGTGGCCATTACAGCCAGCGCTCGCGCATCAACGCCAGCATGGCCTGCGCCGCGCGGCCGCGGTGGCTGTTGGCGTTCTTCACTTCGGGCGGCAACTGGGCAAAGGTCTTGCCGAAGGCCGGCAGGAACATGACGGGGTCGAAGCCAAAGCCGTTGTCGCCAACGGGTGCGGGCGCGATCTCGCCGACCACGCGGCCGACGGCGATGAGTGGCTCGGGGTCGTCGTGGCTGCGCAGCGCGACCAGCGTGCTCACGAGCGCGGCGCGGCGGTTGGCCACGCCGTCGAGCTGTTCGAGCAGCGCCTTCACGTTGTTGGCGTCGCCCTTGGTGTAGCCGAACTGCGTGGCGTAGAAGGCGGTGTCGACGCCCGGCAGGCCGCCGAAGGCATCGACGCACAGGCCCGCGTCGTCAGCCATGGCCGGCAGGCCGGTGGCGGCGCTGGCGTGGCGCGCCTTGGTCAGTGCGTTCTCGACGAAGGTGCGGAAGGGTTCTTCAGCCTCGCCCACGCCCAGTGCCGACTGCGGCACCAGGGTGACGGACAGCTCGGCAAACAGTTGCTGGAGTTCGGCGAGCTTGCCTGCGTTGTTGGAAGCCAGAACCAGTTTCATAAAAAGTCAAAAGTGGCTGTGGCGCCCGTTCGGCGAGCGCCAGTAGCTGTTGGTCAGTTCGATGGCAGCAGCGCCTGCTGTTGCAGGGTCACGAGCTCGTCGATGCCCTTCTCGGCCAGGCCGAGCAGGATGTTCATTTCTTCGCGCGTGAAGGCCACGCCTTCGGCCGTGCCCTGCACTTCGACGAAATGGCCGGCGCCGGTCATGACGACGTTCATGTCGGTGTCGCAGGCGGAGTCTTCGGTGTATTCGAGGTCGAGCAGCGGCGTGCCTTCGACGATGCCCACCGAGATGGCAGCCACGTGACCCTTGATGGGCGAGGCCTTGAGAGTGCCGGCTGCCAGCAGCTTGTTGACGGCGTCCTGCGCGGCGACGAAGGCGCCGGTGATGGCCGCGGTGCGCGTGCCGCCGTCTGCCTGCAGCACGTCGCAGTCGAGGTGAATGGTGCGCTCACCGAGGGCGGCGAGGTCGAACACGGCGCGCATCGAGCGGCCGATGAGGCGCTGGATTTCCTGCGTGCGGCCGGTCTGCTTGCCCTTGGCCGCCTCGCGGCTGCTGCGGGTGTGCGTGGCGCGCGGCAGCATGCCGTATTCGGCGGTGACCCAGCCTTCGCCGCTGCCCTTCTTGTGCGGCGGCACCCTCTCTTCGACCGAGGCGGTGCACAGCACGCGCGTCTGGCCGAACTCGATCAGCACCGAGCCTTCGGCGTGGATGGTGAAGCCGCGGGTGATGCGCACCGGGCGCAGCTGGTCGGCGGCGCGGCCGCCGCTTCGTGTGAAAGCAGTCATTTGTTGGAGAACAGAAAAAAAAGAGAAAAGCCGCGCGCTCAGGTCTTGCGTGCAGCGGAACGGCGAATGGCTTCGTTGATTTCGGCGATGGAGCGCTCGATGGCGTCTTCGTCGAGGTCGTCGATTTCGTTGTCCGACGGCATGCCGGCCTGGATGGTCGAGGCGAACACGCCGTCTTCGATGGTTTCGGTAGACACGCCGCTGCGATCGTCGCCCGTGCTGTCGGGCATTTCCCATTCGAGCGCGATCAGCGTGACGTTGTCGCTGTGAGCGCCGCCCTTGCGCAGGGCCATCTCGGCGAGATCGGGGGCGGCGTCGGACACGGGCTTGTCGGACGAGAGGGTGTGCACGATCAGTTCGTCGTCGAGCACGCCCCAGACGCCGTCGGAGCACAGCATGATGCGGTCGCCGCGCTGCAGCTGCAGCGGCGCCGAGACGTCGAACAGCGGCGTGGTCGGCGAGCCGAGGCAGGTCAGCAGCAGATTGCGGTTGACGGGCATGTCGGAGCCGTGCGGCTTGGGGCGTTCGGCGTGCGAGTGGTCGCGCGTGCGCACCAGCAGGCGGCCGTCGCGCACGACGTACAGGCGCGAATCGCCGCAGTGCATCCACGTCGCGGTTGTGCCCTGGAGCACGGCCGCGACGACGGTGGTGCGCGGCGTGTCGAGCATGGCCTTGTGGCTCGCGTAACGCATGATCTGCTGATGCGCGGCCATGGCCGACTCGGCCAGGAAGGCCTTTGCGTCCTTCACGACGGGGCGCGCTTCGCGCTGATAGAGCGCGGCAATGGTCTGCAGCGCCAACTGCGCCGCAACCTCGCCTTCCGGATGGCCGCCCATGCCGTCGGCCAGCACGAACAGACTCGATTCCCGCGTGTAGCAATAGCCCATGCGGTCTTCGTTCTTGAGACGTCCGCCCTTGCGGCTGACCTGGAAGACGGAGAATTTCATGATGTCATGCAGGGCGCGTGGTGGGCGCAGCAGCCTTGGGCAGACTCTTCTTGTCGAAGGAGCGGATGTTGTCGATCGACAGGCGCACTTTCTCGCCCACCGTGAGCTTGGTGTAGCGGCGCTCGCCTTCGCGGCTGAGCTCCTTCTGCAGCGCGAAGACCGATTGCGGGCGCGACAGCGGGTCGAGCGACATGCACCACTCGACCACCTCGATCAGGTTGTCGGAGTACACGCCCCGCAGGCGCGACAGCGACAGGCTGAGCCTGTCTTTCTCGATGCGCCGCGGCGCGTCATTGGGCGGATAGCCCTGCATGCAGGCGTAGATGCAGGCGCCGATGGCGTAGATGTCGGTCCACGGGCCCATCGACGAGTCGCGCCGGTACATCTCGGGGGCCGCGAAGCCGGGGGTGTACATCGGGCGGATGAAGATGCCTTCCTTGCTGAGCACTTCGCGCGCGGCGCCGAAGTCGATCAGCACGGCGCGGTCGTCGTCGGTGACGAAGATGTTGGCCGGCTTGATGTCCAGGTGCAGCATCTTGTACTGGTGGACGATGCGCAGGCCGCGCAAGATCTCGTCGAACAGCGAACGGATGGTCGACTCGCGAAACACCTTCTGCTTCTTCAGGTCGCGCGCCGTGACCACGAAATCCTGCAGGGTCGCGCCCTCCAGGTAGTTCATGACCATGTAGACGGTTTCGTTCTCGCGGAAGAAATTGAGCACGCTGACCACCGAGGCGTGCGAGATCTGCGCGAGCGAGCGGCCCTCTTCGAAGAAGCTCTTGAGCCCCAGCCGGTAGAGTGACAGCTTCTCCGGCGGCACCTGCGGCGCGAGCTCGCCCGGCCCCCGCGTGGCAAGCGAAGACGGCAGATATTCCTTGATGGCCACCTGCTGTCCGCTGGGGTCGATGGCGAGATAGACGACACCGAACCCACCTGCGGAAAGCCGGCGTACAACGCGGTAACCACCAATGACCGTATCGGGCAACAGGGGCGTAGGCTTGACCTTTGACATAATCCGGGAGTTTCGCCCGAAGGCGATGGTGCGGCAAGCGAACGCCGTGCCGACGCCTCGGTGCATGCAAGCAAAACCACAGTGAGGCGCAATGCCAGTTTACAGCATGACCGGCTACGCCAGCGGCCAGAACGGGTCCGCAGGCAGCCACTCCGAAGCCGAGGCACGGCCTGCAGCCGCGGGTCGGCTCGGGGTAGAAATCCGCTCGGTCAACAGCCGCTTCCTCGATCTCACCTTCAAATTGCCGGAGGAACTGCGCCAGCATGAAACCGCGCTGCGCGAGCTGCTCACGGGCAAGCTCAAGCGCGGCAAGGTCGAAGTGCGGGCCGCCATCGAGAACACGGCCCAGGCCGGTGTGGTCGAGCCCTCCGTCAAGCTGCTCCAGCGGCTCAACGGGGTGCAGGACAGCATCAAGGCCTGGCTGCCCAGTGCCCGCGACCTGAGTGTGGCCGACGTGCTGCGCCTGGCCGGCGGCGACAGCGCCGCCCGCGGCGACTGGGGCCCCGACCTGCTCGATGTCGCCGGAAAAGCGCTCGAAGGCCTGATGTCGGCCCGCCAGCGCGAAGGCGCGCGGCTGGCCAAGATGCTCGAAGCCCATCTGGGCCAGTTGCGCACCCTGGTGCTGCAGGCGGGCCCGCTGGTGCCGCAGCTGGTCGAACAGCAGCGCACCCGCTTCCTGGAGCGCTGGCAGGAGGCCATGGGCCTGACCGCCGGCACGGGCGGCACGCTGCCTGAAGCCGCCCAGGACCGCGCGCTGACCGAAGCCACCGCCTTTGCGATCCGCATCGACGTGGCCGAGGAGCTCACCCGGCTGAACTCGCACCTCGACGAGATCGAGCGGCTGCTCAAGAAGGGCGGAGAAATCGGTAAGCGCCTCGACTTCCTGATCCAGGAGCTGCACCGCGAGGCCAACACCCTGGGCTCGAAATCGGCGGCGCTGGAGCTCACGCGCATCGGCGTGGACATGAAGGTCCTGATCGAGCAGATGCGCGAGCAGGTGCAGAACATCGAATGACGACGAGCGAAAGAATGGATTACCCCGGCAATATCTTCGTGGTGGCTGCGCCCAGCGGGGCCGGCAAATCGAGCCTGGTCAAGGCACTCATGGAGCTCGATTCGGCTGTGCAGCCCTCGGTTTCGCACACGACCCGGTCGCCGCGCGGGCAGGAAAAGCACGGCCGCGAGTACTTTTTTGCCTCGCCGACGGAGTTCGACGCCCTGATCGCGGCGGACGGCTTCGTGGAATGGGCCCATGTGCACGGCCACCGGTATGGCACTTCCAAGAGGGCCATCGAGGAGCGGATCGCCCAGGGGGCCGACGTCATCCTCGAAATCGACTTCCAGGGTGCACTGCAGATCCGCAAGACCTTTGCCAACGCGGTCATGATCTTTATCCTGCCCCCCAGCTGGGAAGAATTGCGCTCCCGCCTCGAACGGCGCGGCGAAGACAGCGCCTCGGTCATCGAATTGCGCCTGAAGAACGCCGCCGAAGAGATGGCCCGGGCGGGGGAATTCGACTTCGTTATAATCAACGAGTTATTTGAGCGCGCGCTTTTCGATCTCAAGGCGATCGTCCACGCTCAGCGGCTCCGGTATTCCGCACAGCGCCGTGCACGTGCCGACACATTCGCCGCACTGAACATCCCCTGATATCCGAGTTCATCCGCTCACAGACAGAAAGATTCTCATCATGGCCCGCATCACCGTCGAAGACTGTCTCGTCAATATTCCGAACCGTTTCCAGCTCGTCCTGGCCGCCACGTACCGTGCGCGCATGCTGAGCCAGGGCCATGCCCCCAAGATCGAGAGCAAGAACAAGCCCGCCGTGACCGCCCTGCGCGAAATCGCCGAAGGCAAGATCGGCCTCGAAATGCTCAAGAAGGTGCCGGGCTGATCTGACGCAGCCCTGCAACGAAAAGGCACCGCAAAGCGGTGCTTTTTTTATGCCTGAACGCGTCCATACAGCGGTCACGCTAAAGTGGTAGCCATGAGCGCGGTAGCCAAATCTCAGTCCCATGCCCCCAAGGGCACGCCGAAGCCGAGTCCGGCTGCGCTGAACGCGGCCGCCGCAAGCTTTGCCGCACTGACCGCGCGCCTCGACTACCTGAGCCCCGAAGACACCGAGCTGGTCCGCCGCGCCTACCGCTTCGCCGACGAAGCCCACCTCGGACAGCTGCGCAACAGCGGCGAGCCGTACATCACCCACCCCATCGCCGTGGCGGCGCAATGCGCCGAGTGGAAGCTCGATGCGCAGGCGCTGATGGCCGCCCTGCTCCACGACGCCATCGAAGACTGCGGAGTCACCAAGCCCGAACTCATCGAGCGCTTTGGCGCCCCAGTGGCCGAACTGGTCGACGGGCTGACCAAGCTCGACAAGCTGCAGTTCAACACCCGCGAAGAAAACCAGGCCGAGTCGTTCCGCAAGATGCTGCTGGCCATGGCGCGCGACGTGCGCGTGATCCTGGTCAAGCTGGCGGACCGCACGCACAACATGCGCACGCTGGCCGATGCGCCGCGCGAGAAGTGGGGCCGCATCTCGCGCGAAACGCTGGAGATCTACGCGCCCATCGCGCATCGCCTCGGGCTGAACCAGACCTACCGCGAGTTGCAGGAGCTGTCGTTCCGGCATCTGAAACCGTGGCGCTATGCCACGCTGTCGAAGGCCGTGGCCAAGGCGCGCGGCCGACGTCGCGACCTGATCCAGAAGGTGCAGCGCGAGGTCGAAACCGCCTTTGCCGCAGCCAACATGACGCTGCGCATTGCGGGGCGCGAGAAAACGCTCTATTCGATCTACCGCAAGATGGAAGAAAAGCACCTGAGCTTCGCCCAGGTGACCGACATCTACGGCTTCCGCCTGATCGTGCCGAACGTGATCGCCTGCTACACCGGCCTGGGCATCCTGCACCAGATGTACAAGCCCCTGCCGGGCAAGTTCAAGGACCACATCGCGATCGCCAAGCTCAACGGCTACCAGTCGCTGCACACCACGCTCGTCGGCCCTGCCGGCGTGAGCGTCGAGTTCCAGTTGAGGACCGAGGCAATGCATGTGGTGGCCGAATCGGGCGTGGCTGCACACTGGCTGTACAAGGCGGCCGAACCGAACGCGGCCAGCAACGACCGGCTGGGCACCAAGTGGCTGCAGTCGCTGCTCGACATTCAGGACGAAACACGCGACGCCGCCGAGTTCTGGGACCACGTCAAGGTCGACCTGTTTCCGGATGCGGTCTATGTGTTCACGCCCAAGAGCCAGATCATGGCCCTGCCCCGCGGCGCCACGGTGGTCGACTTTGCCTACGCCATCCACAGCAACATCGGCGACCACACCTCGGCCGCGCGCATCAACGGCGACCAGGTGCCGCTGCGCACCGAGCTCAAGAACGGCGACGTGGTCGAAGTGATCACCGCGCCGGTGTCGACGCCCAATCCGGCCTGGCTGGGCTTCGTGCGAACCGGCCGGGCGCGCTCCAAGATCCGCCACTATCTGAAGACCCTGGCGCACGCCGAGTCGGAAGGCCTTGGCGAAAAGCTGCTCGCGCAGGCACTGCGCGCCGAAGGCCTGAGCAAGCTGCCCGAGGAAGACGAGGAACACCAGGCGCTGTGGGAGAAGCTGCTGCGCTTCACCGGCAACCGCACCCGCTCCGAACTGCTGACCGACATTGGCCTGGGCAAGCGCATTGCCAGCATTGTCGCGAAGCGGCTGGTGGCAATGCTCTCCGAACTGGGCGAAAGGCCCGATGCGCTGCTGCTGAGCCGCGAGCGCTTCATCTCGCACGAAACCGTGTCGCAGGGGGCGGTCACGCTGGATGGAAGCGAAAACTCGTCGGTGCGCTTTGCGCTGTGCTGCCGGCCGATTCCGGGCGACCAGATCGTCGGCTACCTCGGCCATGGCGAAGGTCTGGTGGTACACACGGAAGACTGCGGCGTTGGCCAGCGGCTGCGCCATAAAGACAGCGAACGCTTCTTCGCCGTCGAGTGGGCGGACGAACCCACGCGCGCCTTCGAGACCGGCGTGGTCATCACCGTGCGCAACGACAAGGGCGTGCTGGCGCGGGTCGCAGCCACGCTGGCCGATGCGGAAGCAGACATCACCCATGTGGAAATGGCCGACGAAACCCCGCAGGATTCGACCGACCTGCGCTTCGTGATCGCCGTGCGCGACCGCACGCATCTGGATGCCGTGTTGCGCGCGGCCCGACGTACCGCGTCGGTGCTGACCGCGTCGAGGACGGTTCCCGCCCCCTGAGGCGCCGTTACGCCGCGGCTGGGCGCGGCGCCGGATAGCTCACGGACAGAATCTCGACCTCGTGCGCCCCGCCCGGCGTGACGAGCTTCACCACGTCGCCTTCGCGCGACTTGAGCAGCGCCCGCGCAATCGGCGAAATCCAGCTGACCTGCGACTTCGCGCTCTCCGCTTCGTCGATGCCTAGGATCGTGACGCTGCGCTCGTCACCCATCTCGTCGGCATAGCGAACGGTGGCGCCGAAGAAGATCTGATCGCGACCGTGGTGCACCGAAGGATCGGTGACCTCCGCGATTTCGAGGCGCTTGGTGAGAAAACGGATGCGGCGATCGATCTCGCGCAGGCGCTTCTTGCCGTAGAGGTAGTCGCCGTTCTCGGAGCGGTCACCGTTCTTGGCCGCCCAATGCACGGTTTCGACGATCTTCGGCCGCTCCTCGTCCATCAGCTGCAACAGTTCGTCGCGCAGGCGCGCGTAGCCTTCGGGGGTGATGTAGTTCTTGCTGCCTGCGGGCAACGGAGGCAAAGCGCCATCGGCGCCGTCGTCATCCCCGTCAGAGTCTGTTTCCTTGGTGAATGCCTTGCTCAAAGCAGAATCCTCCAAATGAAAAAAGCCCGCAACTTTCGTTGCGAGCTTTTCTTGTAATGGTGCGGCTGGCAGGAATTGAACCCACGACCCCTTGGTTCGTAGCCAAGTACTCTATCCAACTGAGCTACAGCCGCACAGCTTGCAATTATAGCCCGCTTTCTTCGACCCTTTTTGCATTTGCCCGGCCGAATCCACGCGAAGGCACAAAAGAAAAATGCCCGGAAGATGAATCTTCCGGGCATTTCTGGAGATGGTGCGGCTGGCAGGAATTGAACCCACGACCCCTTGGTTCGTAGCCAAGTACTCTATCCAACTGAGCTACAGCCGCTGAGCCTTCGATTATAGCCTGTTCTGAGGCTCGTTCCGAAAACGGGCAAAAACAAGAAGCAGTGGTAGGCCGTGATGGGCTTGAACCATCGACCAACGGATTATGAGTCCGGCGAACAGAACATTCCGAAGCATTCCGTTCCATCGCTAAAATCATTGGAAATCAACGAATTTCCCCTCTACGCCGGATCGCTTTCCGGGTTCAGGCGTTGACGAATATTCCGGAAAATTCATGTGCCGCGGCTACATGGTGGCTACACGGCAAGGAACCTCATGGCCCGTCCCCCACGCAATCAAGCGCTCGACCTCTCCGAGCCAATAGACCTCACCACCGGAGCAATCGAGCGGCTGACGTGCCCCCCTGGCAAGCAACAGGCGTTTCTGCGCGACAGCAAGGCGCCCGGCCTGCGCGTGCGCGTCACTGCGAACGGGGCCAAGTCGTTCGTATTTGAGGCCAAATTAGACCGGCAGACCATCCGGCGCACGATTGGCGACGTGCGCGCCTGGCGCATCGATGCAGCTCGGGCCGAAGCCTTCCGCTACCGTGTAGCCATGGACGGCGGGAATGATCCGCGCGAGATAGCCCGCCAGCGCGAAGAGGCCAGGGCCGCGGCTGCAGTGCAGGCGGTGAAAGACGCCGTGACCGTGGGCGATGCTTGGACGGTCTATCTTCAGGCCCGCAAACCCAAGTGGGGAGTACGGCACTACGCCGACCATGAAAAGCTCGCCCAGGAGGGCGGCAAGGTGCTCAATCGGGGCACCCGCGGCACCGGACAGACGAAGCCCGGCCCGATCTATCCCCTACTCTCAATGAAGCTTGCAGACCTCACGCCGGAGGCGATAGAGGCATGGTCTGCCCAGCAGGGCCAGGAGCGCAAGACCTATGGGCGGCTCGCGTGGCGATGCCTGAAGGCGTTCATTACCTGGTGCAGCGAAGAAGCCGACTACAAGGCCATCGTGATTCCCGACGCGGCCAAGACCCGCAAGACGCGAGACGCATTCGGCAAGGCTGGCAAGAAAAAGGACGTGCTGCTCCGGGAGCAAATGCCTGCATGGTTCTCAGCGGTGCGCGCCCTTCCCTCCCCCGTCATGGCAGCCTACCTGCAAACGCTCCTGCTGATCGGCTCGCGCCGCGGCGAATTGCTCGCTATGCGTTGGACCGACATAGACGAACGGTGGAAAGGGATCACCATCCGCGACAAGGTAGAGGGAGAAAGGCAGATCCCCCTTACTCCCTATGTCTGGTCTCTCCTGTCGGCGTTGCCAAGGACGAATGGCTATGTGTTCGCCAGCATGCGCAAGGCGGATTCCCACCTCACCGATCCGAACGGCGCCATGACTGATGCGTGCATCGCGGCGAAGGTGGAAGGACTGACGCTGCATGGCCTGCGCCGGTCATTCAAGAGCCTGACCGAGTGGCTAGAGATTCCTGCCGGTGTCGTCGCCCAGATCATGGGTCACAAGCCTAGCGCCACGGCGGAGAAGCACTACACGGTGCGCCCTCTCGATCTGCTGCGCGTCCACCATGAGCGAATCGAAGCATGGATGTTGGAACAGGCGCAAGTCACGTTCGATTCGAGCGCCAAAGTTCACGACGTTGGGCTTGCGGCAGTTTGAACTACCACGCGGCCCGGTGCGAGCCGTAGCGAGAACCGCATCCGTCTGTATGCTCGGCGCCATGAACCAATTCCCAGACTCCGCTCCGCTGTACAGCATCTGGACTGTGCAAGATTCCCTCTTGCAGGCCTACCGAACAATGTTCATTACGGCCGCCTCACTGTTGCTCGGCTTGGCGGCGGGAGCCAAGAGTTGGGCGGCATGTCTCATCCTCGTTTTACTTTCTTGGCTACTGCAACTCACTTGGTGGAGGGTCACCAATGTGAGAGCGAGAAACGTGCAGTTTGCTCAGCACATGATCACGCGCCATGAAGAGAAAAAATTCATCGCCGAACCGTTCACCACATTCAAGAGGTTTCAGAACACCGGCCCAAATGATCAGTTCAAGTTTGACGTGCTCACGCTCAACGGCCAAGTTGAAACTGCAAGCTTCACTGCTCAGACAATTTGGTCATCGGAACTGGGCTATCGGCCCTGGAATTGGCCTACCCGTCTTCACATGGAAATTGTCTTGCCATCGACCTATGCGCTATGCGGGCTGGCCATCTTGCTGACTCAGATCGGAGGATGGATTGGCCGCCTGCTCAGTCCCTGGTTCTAACGACCTCCCCTCATCCCCTTCATTGTCAACGCGAGACTAGCGGCAGACGTACTGCCCAAACTGGTTCGTTCCACACCGCTGCGGCTGCGGCGCTTGATAGCTGGGCTGCTGATACGGGTTCACTGTGCCCTGTTTGCCGGTGTACGGGTTTACGTTTCCCTGGGAACTGTAGTTGTCGGTGCGCGTGTTGTTGGGGTTGGTCGCGTAGCTGGGCGCGACATAGGTTCCATCCTTTCGCACATACCCGTTGCGGTAGTGGTCCTGCGCGAATGCCGAAAACGCCAAGAGGGCGGCAGCGGTGATAAGAAGCTTCTTCATGTTGTGTTCCTCGCGCCCTAAATCGGGCTGGCCGAGTGTGTTCCCCTGTCCGTCAACTCCAGTAGGTATAAACGCCACCCTAGTGCGCCCAAGAGCGGCGGTTTCTTAAAAAGGTGCTGCCCACGGGGCTACAAAACCTACAAAAGCCCCTTTCGTAGGTTTTGTAGGTTCCCGGCCGGCTCACTTCTCTCAATCGGGCTCGATGGATCCCCGCTTTCAGATCAGACGACATAGCCGCAGTCATCAGGCCTCATAAGGGTTTCCACCCCCTATAGCGCCTAGATTAGATCTTGTTTTCGGATTACCATAACAAAACCAAATCAACGTGACGAGACCGCAAGTGATCAACCGCAGCAAACAAAACTGGACCGTCGGCCTGCAAGCTGCTGCCGCAGCCGCCAAGGTCGCAACTACTTCCGCGCATGCCGCCCTCGTTTCTGGACTGGCATGAACGAAGAGCAAGAGAAAAAGGGATGGGGTGGCCTTAGGCGGGGTCAAGGGCGTAAGCCGCTGATCGGCGACACACCGTTGATAGGCGTCACGCTGAAGATGTCCGAAGAACAGCGCACAAAGCTGCAACGCCTGGGCGGAGCACAGTGGGTGCGCGAGAGGATCGACCGAGCAAAGGAGCCTAGGAATGACTGAGCTAATGCGGCTGGATGACATTGCCGAAATGCATCACTGCTCCCTGCGCCACGCCCGCGATGTGCTGGTCAAATTGCCGGGATTCCCCGAGGAAGCGCCAACAAGCACACCGAGAAACAGGCTTTGGCTGCGCGCTGAGATCTTGGCATTCATCCATCGCCGATGACGTGCTGGTCTGCCACGCAAATAGCAGGCCACAAAAGACGACGGCCCAAAGGTGCTGGACACACCAAGGACCGTCTAACCACAACGTGCAAACTTATGAAGGACCGCACATCATGGCTACAAGCATTATCCAGCAGCTTCGAGCAGCAGCAACCCCAAGCGCCACCATCGAGGGCGTGACCATCAACAAGGCATACACCTGGTGTGACATGTTCTTCGGAACAACCGAAGCGCTGATTGCATCCGGCCTTATCACCGCCGACCAACTCCCCGGGCAAGCTGGCATGCCGAAGGTAGCGGCCACGTTCTACAACGGCATTCTTTGCCAAGGGCGCAAGCGCGTGCCGCGCGATCCGGGTTATCTGAACGTTTGCCGTCCCGTCATAGGGAAAAAGGTCACGGTTACCCTTGGCATTGCCGCCGACGAAGAAGCCCGGCGCCGCGCTGCCGTCAACGCGGAGCATGCGGCCATGCTCGCGGCCAGGCACGCCAAGCAAGCGGCCGTTTCCCGTGTCGCCATCAGTGAAGGCGACTTCCGCGCGCTGGGTTCCGATATGACCATGATGCTGTGGCGCCTTGCGCGCACAGATCAGCGCGTCTGTATCGATGACTTTCCCTTTGAACTGACTGACGACGCGGGGGAAACACTGTGCGCCTTGCTTCAACAGATTCAGCAGCTTTTCAGAACCGCACCGCTGCGGGCAGTCACCCGGGAGCGCGCGAATTTCCTGGATGCACGCAAAGACAGCGCTTTTCAGTCGTTCCTGCGGTCTCAGTGCATCACCGTCGAGGGTGATAGCCATGCGTAAGGCCGCTCAAGCCCTCGCGGCTACCAATGTCCTGGCATTCCCCGAACGGCGTGCTGTGACCCCGGCCAAGGGTCGCCACAAGCCCTGCAAGGCGAGGCGCTCCAACGTCCTGACATTCACTGGTGTGAAGCGAAACAACTATGACGGCAAAGTCGAATTGCCGAGTTGGCAGGCGGCCATGTCGGCGCGTCTGGCGCAGCTCATGGTGAAGATCAGTAGAGGGGAAGTGACAGGCCTTTGCATCCTCAGCGCTGAGGGTGTGCCTACTGACGACGACGACCCGAGCGGCAGAGTAAACCTGCTGGGGTTGTTCGCCGAAGACGTTCCATACGCGGCCAGGGCGCTAGAAACAGCGGAAGAGATGGTGGCGGGTATCGCGGCAAATAAGCCAGCACGCCCGGTGTGATATGTTGAAGCTGGAAGGCGCTAGGGGTTGCTCCCGAACATCCGTTTCCCTGACGGACCCGCGCCGGCCTTTTATTTCAGGGCTGCACTTTGGGGGTGCAAGATGAAGTATTCAGGAAACCTGCTCAGGCCAGTTGTGAGAACGCAGTTCGGTCCACTCGCGGATGAATCCGCTATAGCGCAAGAAAGCAACCGCGTCGCCAGCGAATTGGGCAAGAAGATTCCGCTCTTGTTCAAGGCCCACGGCGTAGATGACGGTGACTATATGGCGCTGGCCTTTGCACTCGCCAAAGAGCACGTTCCCGGCTTTAAGGTTGTCCCCCCCGCAGGTAGACCGGAAGAATGGACCGCGTATGACAAAGCGGCGTTCAAGGTTGACATTGACCGAGTGCGAGCGAGCGAGCCTCCGAGCGGGACCCCAATGTCTCTGCGCGACGCGATCAGGCAGGTGATGGGGGCCGAGGCGTGGAAGCCACGCGTACAAAAAATGACCGGCAGAGACGGAAAGCTCAAGGTTGCCGCCCTGGAGCAGCACTACTACGCAGCAGGGAGGGCGACGCACGAACACGCAAAAAGTGCCGACGCGTGGCTCCGAATCGCGGAAGCCGCAAAGAAAGCCGAGTAAGTTTTCCCAAGGATGCCCAGAGCATCCTTTTTTATTGCCGTCGATGATTTATAGGCACTAAAGGAAACGGTACAGGGGTATTCCCAAACAACACAGGCAACGAACATCCATCTACCGAGTAGAGACCCACCAATCCCGGTGCTGACTACAGGAAACATCAATTTGCCGCGAGGCGTAAGGATGGAGATGGAAAAGACTTTGATACAGTTTCCCCCTCTGGGGACTGTGACCCGTGACACCGTAGACACGGCTGCTGCGGCTTTTTACCTTGGCCGTAGACCTCAAACGCTGCGCAAGTGGCATTGCAACGGAGAGGGGCCGATTGCCCCGCTGAACATCAATGGCCGTCTTGCCTGGCCGGTAGCCGACATTAAGCGCCTGCTGGAGGTGTCGTAATGGATGCAGCCATCAGACAAGAGCGACCACGCCTTTACCGTCTCGCCGATCTCGCAACCTCCAGCACCAAAGCTGGGCTGTTGCCAGTCAGCCCGGCCACAGTTTGGCGCTGGGTGCGTGACGGAAAGTTTCCGAAACCGTTCAAGCTCGGTGACTCCGTGACCGTGTGGGACGCTGGGGCTGTCGAGGCCTTCATTGAAAAGCGTGCGGGAGGGCTGTCGCAATGACCGATACCAACCCTCTCGCCGCGGCGGGCGTAATCGCCAACATGCTCCCCCCTGCCCAGCAGCCGAGCGAAAAGAGCACCGCAACAGCCGCCCAAGAGTTGCGCATTATCCAAGCCCTCATGTCGGGGCCGAAGAGTACTGACGATTTGAGAGCTGTCGGCTGCTACCAGGTCAGCGCGCGCATCTGGGGTCTCCGGGCTCGCGGATACAACATCGTCACAGATCTGTTCAACGGATACGCAGCCGACGGGCTTCGGCACGCGCGCATGGCGCGATACACGTTGGTGGAGCTTCCGCTGGGAGATGCACCATGAGCGTCGCGCAAACGAGAACGCCTGGAGAAGCGGTGGCAGCCGCAACCCAGGCGCAAGGACTAAGCACTAACAGCTCGATTATCGGCGACCCCTCAGTGAAGCTCAAGGCCCTGCTGATGGAGCGAGCGCTGCGCGCAGGCGTCAGTGTCTACGAGATGGGTTCAGGCGGCTATGCGGTGGGATGGTTGTCGCGCTGTCGAGAGGTTCCAGACCTTCGGTCTCTCAGTCGCTGCCTTACGCAACTGGGAGGATGACCCAGGATGGCCAACCGCCGCAATAGCGGCCTGCGGGGCGATTCTGGGCGCGATTCAGGCGGCTTTGTTGCGCTGCCTTGGTCCGTGCTCGATAGCCCCGCCTACGCCGCCCTAAGCCATCCTGCACGCTCTCTGCTGCTGGAGATCGCTCGGCAGTTCATCCGCGACAACAACGGACGATTGCTGGCCTCTGCCGCCTACCTTTCAAAAAGGGGATGGAAGAGCGCCGATGTGATCACCCGTGCCAAGCGCGAACTGTTAGCCGCCGGCTTCATCCACGAAACCGTGATGGGTCACCGCCCCAACAAAGCGAGCTGGTACGCCGTCACATGGCGCACGCTGGACCGCCTGCCAGGCTATGACGATGGCGCTTCTCAGACCTTTGTGAGAGGTGCCTACCAAAACGCAAGCCTTAGACCGTCTCACGGTGTAGAGAGGCGCTCTATTGCACCGTCTCACGGCGTAGAGAAGCCCTCCCCTACACCGTCTCACGGTGCTATCAGACCCATTTTGCAGTCGCTCTCTACACCGTCTCACGGAAACCATCTAGAGAAGCCATCTGCTGCACTGACAACCTCGCATTGAAAGCAAGTCATGAACGAATTCATCCCGCACTTGAGCATCGAGACCTTGGACAACGGCAACCTGCGGCTGGAGAACGAAACCGTGGGCGACAGCTATGTCGTTGACCTTCACCCGATCCACGTTCGCCTTCTTGCTGAACGGCTCGGTCTGATTGCGATTCCATCTGAACCGAGCGCCGATCAGCCCACCCTTGCCGAACAGGCACGAGACATCGACCGGTTGAAACGAAACATGCTTCGTGTTCGACAGCACGCCTTGCAACTCCAGCACAAGTTCGCGAATGACGCCGATTGGAAGCATGCAGATCTCACCTTTGAGATGGGCTTGATCAACTCGCTCGTGGATTTGTTGGACATGGCTGTGGATGACTTCGCCGATGACTTCACACCGCACGATCCAGCGCCCTATGTTCCTGTCGGGATGGGGAATGCGCCAGATGTCGTTCCTCGGAAATCAGATGGCAACCGAGAAAAGGCTCCGCGGACGCCCGACGATTCGGACAGATCCGTCGCGGGGCTGCTGTTCGCGGAGGATGTCAAATGATGCTGGAGCGAGCACCTGAAGAGCTACAGAACCTCGTGGAGAGCACTATGAGGATGCTTTTGAACGTAGTGACCCGAGACGATATTCCAACGAGTGCCGATATGAGGGTTGGCGAAAAGGACGCCGCAAAATTGGTTGGTTATGCGCCTGGATCGTTCAAGAACCTTCGCAGTGAAGGCAAAGGACCGATCTACTACAACAGGCCAGTTGCCGGGTCGAAGATCAGTTACCGGTTGATGGATCTGGCGACGTGGATCGAACAACGCCGCGAGAGTTGGTAGTTGTCGCAACCGAAGCGCATTAATCGCCATTCTGCGACATGGAGAAAGGGAGGTGCAGTGCCTAACCTACATGGCATGAATCGCCCTCCGAACCTTGAAGACCTGCCCATCTCGCATCACTTCGGCGGCGGGGTGTATGCCAAGGAAACGCGCATTGCCGCTGGCCTGATTCTTGTCCAACACAAGCACGAGCACGATCATCTTTCCGTGCTGGCTTCCGGCACTGTGGAATTGCTGATTGACGGCGTGCGAAGCGAGAAGACCGGCCCCGCCTGCATCACGATTACGGCTGGCAAGCATCACGGCGTGAAGGCGCTCACTGACGTAATTTGGTACTGCATCCATGCGACCGATTGCACCGATCCGGGCGAAGTAGATGAGGTGGTGATTGCGGCTCCTGACGACGCCCTTATGGGCTCGATGATCCGGGAGCTTCAGGAGTGACTGATCCGCGCATCCTCCTGCTTACCGAAGGCATCGACGTTGCCCCGATGCAAGCCGCATTGGCTACACACCCGGAGCTGTGGGACCAGAACACTGGCAGGACTGCGCCGGAAACCTCGCCTCATCACGGCCTGTCCGACATTTGGGCGCGCTATGCAGACCCGGCCACGATGAAAGAGGACGGCTCCCACGAATCGGTTTGGTATCCGTGCGCCGACCTCCTGCCGGTCAAAGACATTGTTTACCCCCTCATGGCTGCAGTTCGTGGGGAACGCCTCGGCGGTGTGCTTATTACGCGCATCAAGCCTGGGCAAATCTGCAAGCCGCACACCGATCCCGGATGGCACGCCCGTTACTACGACAAGTACGCCGTTCAGATCGAGGCCGCACCAGAGCAAACCTTTCACTTTGAAGGGCAGTCACTTGTGACCAAGCCCGGCGATCTGTTTTGGTTTGACAACTCGCATACGCACTGGGTCACGAACGACAGCCAGCGCGACCGAATCACCATGATCGTCTGTATTAAGACGGGGAGGAACTGATATGCCATGGAGCATCGCAGCACCAGTAATCGGCGCCGTAGCATCTAGCGCACTTTCGAGCGGCGGCGGTGGATCGAGCGGCGGTGGCGCCGGCTCGGGCACGCAGAGCAAGGAACCATGGGCGCCGGTACAGCCCTGGATCTTGAACAACGTGACGCAGGGCCAGAATCTGCAGGACGCCTATACGGCCCAGCCGTTCAGCCAGTTGCAGAACCAAGCGTATGCCAACCAAGGCAATCAGAGCAACTACATGCGCGCTCTGGTGCCGGGCCTCCTGTCGCAACTGAGTGCGCAGCCCCTCGCCTACGACCGCAACAACCAGAACGCCCGCCCCCTGTCTTTCGACTTCGCCAGCGGAGACACGTTGAAAGGCCTGCTTGCTCAGATGGCGAGCGGATCCAGCAATAGCGCTCCCGCACAAAACACGCCTCAAGTTCAACAGCCGCAGCAGGATCAAGGCACTTTCACCCAGCAGGGCGACGTGCTGAACGGTGCAAACATGCTGAGCTTCGACGGCCAGACCATGCTCGGCAAAGGTGGCTACGGCTCGTTCAAATATGGCATGCCGACGCCTCAGCCTGGCACGCAGGCCTACCGCGACATGTCCAAGTACTTCGAGAACGGCGGCGCCGATCCGAACAACATCTACGGGCGTCAAGCCACGGCGTACCAGATGCCTCCTGCAAACCCACTTTCCTACATGTGGACCTCGGGCGGCGGCTACGGCACGCCGGCAGGTGGCGGCATCGGAGACACGGGCGCAAACGCTGCTGCATCTGCATCCGGCAACACGGCTTGGTAAGGCTTTCCGATCAACCCCTACCGCTGCGAAGCGCTGGAGAAAAAACATGGCCGGATTTGGCGATCAAAACCCATTCCTTGGGCAGAACAACCCCTACCTTCAACAGAACATCGACCGCGCGCAGGACGATCTAACGCGCCAGTACAACCTGACGACCCAGCCGGCCTACAACTCGGCCATGGTGCGTTCCGGCTCCTTTGGCAACTCCGGTGTTCAGCAGCTCAACGAGAACGCACAGCGCGGGCTGCAAACCTCCCTCGGCAATGTGGATTCGAGCATGCGAATGCAGGATTACCAAAATCAGATGGGTATGTATCAGTGGGACCAAAGTTTCAATCGTCAGTTGTTCAACGACGCCTACGGCCAGAACATGAACAACCTCACGACGGGCATTGGTCTGTTGGGCACGCTGGCCGGCTACAACGCAAATGACCTGACGAACGCGAACACGATCCAGAACACGCCGTTCAACTACTGGCAACAGTTCTCCAACGCTGCCAACGGCTTGGGCCAGGGCTACGGCACGCAGAGCACCAGCATGGGCACTTCAAGCAACCCGGCGCTTACTGCGATGGGCGGCGCAATGCTTGGCTCGCGTCTCTATAACAACTGGCAAAACTCAAACGGCCAGCAGAACGCCCAGCAAAGCGCCTATAACACCGGCAGCCAGTACAACGTCGGCACGCAGTACCTAGAGCCAGGCTATGACGCTCTCGGCCTCCCGAACGGGCAGTAACGCGATCGGAGAAACAGAGCAATGACCAAAATCATTCCCGGCATCCCCGTTGTCGATAACGGCAGTGCAAAAGAAGTGTTTGTGAGTGAGGCGGTGGGGCTCGTTCACAACCTCGGGAACTATCACATTTCTTTCGCGGCGCTGATTGCCGATCACAGTCACGACGAAGCGCCCATGGCGCGCCTTGTGAATCTGCGCATCGTCATGCCGGTGGAGGCCGCGCACTACCTGGCCGACGAGTTGATCGGTCACGCCAAGGCGCAGCAGGCACTGGCGAAGGCCAAGGGCGGTTGAGCATGGGCCTGCAGGTCTTCACTGAATGGGGCGCGCCGATTGCGCAAGCCATCGACTCTGCCAAGCATGAGGCGTTTGCGCTGTATGCGATGAGCGTGATTGAACAGACCCGGCCCGACCTTTTCCACTTTCTAAATGCGACAAGCGCCAAGGTCATTGTTAGCCACGGCGTCTTTTCCTTCTCCATGCCCAGCGTTCCCGAAAAATGGTTCGGTGATGACGAGGTAGCAAATTGCTTGAAGCTGCTTCCGTGGGCCGAGCCTGACGAAGCCAAACACTAAGGAAAAACATGGGCCTCCTTGACTCGCTCATCAACGACCCCGGCGCGCAACTAGGCATTGGTCTACTTGCTGCAGGCGGGCCGACCACAGACCCGAATCGATCAGGCTTCGGTCAGCGCCTCGCCAGCGCGATGCAATATGCGTCCAGTCAACAGAATGACGACCTGAAGCAGAAGATGCTGAAGGCTCAGATTGACGATGTGGCCGGCCAGAACGCACTGCGACAAGCACAGGTAGCGAAGGCAGCGCAACTGCAGGCCATGACGAACGGTTTGTTCGGCGGCAATGCTTACGGTGCTGGCTCTCCTGGCTCGACGCTGGGCGCATCGGCAGGCATGGGCGACAGCACGAACGGCACCACGCCTGCCGGTGGAGGCTTTGCTATCGGCGTGAACCCTGGCGTTCCCATGCAACAGTCCGCAGGGCAAAACATCACACCCCAACAAGCCGCAGGGCTGCGCGGTGTACCACTCGAGAAAGTTGCCGCACTGAAGGCCGCAGGCGGCGCCGACTTGATCGACGCATGGAAGCTGGCAAACGTGCCCACGCAACTGAGCGCGGGCGGGTATACGCAGCTCCCGGGCCAGGCGCCGCAGTATCTGCCCGACCCAACCAAAGGCGTTGATTTCCGCAATGGTGCTGTATCGGCCCTGCCAGGCTCTGATGTGCTGGCGACGCTTGCAGGCCAACAGGCAGCAGCGCAGGCCGGCGCCAAGATGCCTTATGACATCCAGACCGACCGCGCACGCCAGTTCACGCAGGCCCAGCTAGATCCGATGAAGGCCATCAACCAGAAAACGGGCGATACAGACTATGTGTCTCGGCTCGCCCTGTCCGGTGCTGGGCAACCCGGTGCGGCTGGTGGCATCTCGCTTGGCGGAAATGTCATGCCTGGCACGGCGGCACCTGGTGCGCAAGCTCCCAATCAATACATTGCCGACCGCAACCCGATCAAACAGCAATCGCAGATCGCGCTGAATGACAACTGGATCAAATCCACGTATCAGCCGGTGAAGGATGCGGGGAATACCGCAACTGACTTGCAGAACAGCATTCAGGCGATGAGAAGCATTGACTTCAATTCCGGCTGGGGCGCAGAGAACAAGGCCAACGCTGCCGCGTTCCTTGAAGGTCTCGGCGTGAATGTCGGCAGCTCGAAGATGTACGCGGCGAACGCGCAGAAATTCCAATCCGTCGCAATGGATCGACTGCTCACCACGCTAGGAGCCCAGAAAGGGTCACAGACCGAAGGCGATGCACAGCGCGCGCAGCAGACCTTTGCGAAGCTCAACAACACGCCAGAGGCCAACGCCTTCATTCTCGACTTCGCCCAGGCGAAAGCGAACATGGATCAGGCAAAGGCCAGTTTCTATGACAGCGCCCTACCGGTGGTGCAGCAAAGGGGCGACCTGACTGCAGCCGACCGGGCTTGGCGACAAGTGGGCTATTCGGTTTGGAACGACCCGATCATGAAGAAGTGGGCCAAGTGATGCAAACCGTTAGCCTGCTCGACGCACTCTATCCCGCTGGTAGCGCGGGAATCCCGGCCAGCGTGCCACGGGTGAACAATCCGGCCGACTTCATCAACACCTATGGCGGCGCTGCGGAAGTCGCGGGCAAGGCGCTTGGCGTTGATCCGAAGATCCTGCTTGGACAGTGGGGGCTGGAGACCGGTTGGGGGAAGTCGATCATTCCCGGCACCAACAACCTTGGGAACATCAAAGATTTCTCCGGCGCTGGCACTGCGGCCACGGACAACATGACGGGCAGCCGGGACAAGTACCGCACCTATGCGAGTCCCGCCGACTTCGCAAACGACTATGCCAGCCTCATCCAGCGCAAGTATCCCGGCGCTCTGGGTGCTGGCGCCGATCCGGCCAGGTTTGCAGCGGGCCTGAGGGGCTATGCGGAAGACCCGCAATACGCGAGCAAGCTGGTTCAAGCCTCCCGCATGGCAAGCAACGCGCCCGGGCCGGTCATGAACGCCGTTGGCAAGGCGATTGGCTCCCTCATTCCCTCGGCGAACGCAGAGCCGTCGCAGCAACCTACGCAAAGGGCTCCTATGGGTCAGAACAACGACATTCCGCCCGAGCTGGCGGGCCTGGTGAACACCTACCGTCAGCAGCCGGACCAACAGGCGGCATCCGCGCCAGTCGATCCGCTCGATCAACTGGTGGCACAGTTCAAACAGCCGACCATTGCGCCGCAGCGGGCCAACCCCACCGCAGCGCAAGCCGCCCCAGCACAAGCGACGACCAGCACGGGCGACGACCTTTTGCGGACGGCCATTTCAGCGACGCCTGCAGGCTTCCTGGCTAACTTGCTGACGAATCCCGGAGGCATGGAACGCAAAGCATTGAAGGGGCTCGCGTCCGGTTTCGCTGACGTGGGTAACACCATCATCAACAGCGGCACCAAGGCCGGCGCAGACACCCTGGCTGGCATCAACGATCCGAACGGCCTGATTGATCCTCGATTCAAGCGGCCCGGCGCTGGTGCCATGAGCCCGGCAGAGGCAGGCAATGCAGATCGAGCTGCGGGCTTGCAGCAGTTCAACGCGGATAACGCCTCCCTTCCCTTCACGGTGGGACGTGTCGGCGGCAACGTGATTGCGACGATGCCTGTAGGCGGCGTCATCGGTGGCGCGGTCAAGGGGGCTGGTGCGCTGCCTGGCCTTACTCGGTTTGCGCCGGCACTGACTGCGACGGGGGAAGCTATCGGGAGCGGCGGCATGTCTACGGGGCTTGCTCCGACCTCGCCTGCAGGCCAAGCGGGCAACATGGCATTGCGCATGGCAGGCGGCGCGGTGAACGGCGGTGTATCGGCTGGGCTGATTGATCCCACAGCGGCCAAGGCTGGAGCGCTCATTGGCGCCGCGGTTCCCCCGGTCATTGCTGGCGCGGGAAAGCTAGGTTCGCTGGCCGCTGCTGGTATCCAAGCCCTCAGAACGCCTGACGAGGTGCGCGCGGCAAAAGCCATCCTTGACGCGGGCGGCTTGACCAACCCGCAAGAGATTGCGGCTGTTCGTGCTGCAGTCGGTCAGACGGGGCCGAACATCGTTGCCGAAGGTCCGACAGTCCCGCAGATCCTTCAAAACCCGGGTATCAGCCAGCTACAGCGCACCCTACAGAACGCGGGCGGTAGCGCCCTGGCCGAGAAGGAGGCCGCGCAGAACGCATCGCGCCTGGCAACGCTGGAGCGCGTCTCCCCCGTCACCAGCACGGTGCAGCAGTCAGCCGAAAATTTCGGCAACAGCCTTGCGGCCAACGTCATTCCGGCAGAGGCCCAGGCAACGCGCCGCGTGAACGCTGCCTTTGACGCGGTGGACCCGTTCAACGAGACCCGTATCAATCTCCCGCTTGACGCGATGCAGCAGGCGCGGGACAAGTTCCTAGGCCCGGGCACCTTCGGGACGGGTAGCAAGGCAGAGGCCGCACTGGCAGAGGCACGCCGAATCGGCACTGAGGAACTGCCGGCGATCACCGCCGCCAAGGCCCCCGGAGCGCGCTCACAGCCGCAGACCATCGTCAAGGCTATCCGTGACCTTGGCGGCATCAACACAGGCGCTGTGTCGTCGCGTGGCATGGCTGGCGAGTTGGCAGACCTCAGGCAAGCGGGCTTGGGCAACATCATGCAAAAGGGGCGCGGGCAATCGCTCGATACCCTGGCGCAGGCGGCGCATGCACAGGGCTACATTGCCGAGCCTGACCCGGCCCTGCTGCTCAATGCCCTTCGCGATCATGCAGCCGGGGAACGTGTCGTATCAAGCGCCGCCGACCAAACCGGTCTGATGCAGGCGGCACGTGAGGCAGCAATGGGCGATGCACCCGGCGCGCTGACCCTGCCGAAGCCGGTAGCTTTCCGGGAGATTCAGAATATGCGTTCATCGCTCGGTGAGGCTGCCGCACAGGCCAGCGCAAAAGGAGCGAACAAAGAGGCCGCAGCACTGCGCCAGATGATTGCCGACCTCGACAACCAGACCGCACAGGTAGCGGCTGGCCGTGGTGGCCAGGGCGAGTACTTCCCGGCCAACATTGTGAAGGCTTGGCAGGACGCGGTACAGATGCACGCGGACAAGATGACCAAGTTCCACACCGGCCCCCAGGCGTCGATGTTTCGCCAAGGCGGTGACGGCCTACCGCAGGCGCAAGGCGGCGAACTGGCTGCAAAGTTCTTCAGCCCCCGTATGTCGCAGGCGTCGGACATTGCATCGTTCAACCGCATCGCTACACCGGAGACGCAGGCAGCGCTGAAGAACTACGCAATCACGGACGCAGCGAACCAGACCGACCGGCTTGGCAATCTCACGAACGCGAAGTTCAACAACTGGCTGAAGGCTCGCAGCGGCGCGGTGGATGGCTTGATGACGGAAGGCGAACGCGCGCAGCTTCGCGGTGTCGCATCGGACCTGATGCGGGCAGATCAGGCAGCGACACTGAACATGGCGAAAGGCTCGCCCACGGTGCAGAACGCCCTGAGCCTGGGGGCGCTCGATAACAAGTTCGTGAAAGCGCTGATGAACCGCACGCCGATTGTCGGCCGGTTCACCGGCCCGATGCTGGAAGCACTGCAGAACACGGCCAGGGCTGGCAAGGTGGCGCAGATTGGCGGCTTGCTGTCGGATCCTGCTGCATTCGATACGGCGCTGGCTCAGTATCTGAGCCAATCCAGCCGCGCGCCTATCGGGATTCTCGATCCCGGATGGCTGGGGCTTGCTCGTGCCGTTCCTGTTTTGCCAGCAAATTCCGGTCGTCCGTGAGGTTGCGACCAGTTTTCAGGGTGTAAACAAAATTTACGATGAACGCCAAGACAGCCAAGCCAACCAGCTTCAGAAGCAGGAAAGCGGGGATGGAGAAGCCAAAAAGCTCGATGCTCATGGGGGTGGATCTTAGTTCGCCTTCCACTGACGGGCTACATGACCGCAATGAAGGAAACACCCTATGACCGGGCACACGCTGCAACTGACGCAAAGAGAGCGCAAGGACGGGACCAAGGAGGATGAGGCCGAAGTGGTGGGTCGCTCTCTTGCGGACCCGGCTATCAGCGCTGGATTGATGGCGATGACCTACGGCTCGCACATCGGCGGCGGAGGGTCGATCAACGCCAACATTGCAGAAGTGCGGCGCATCACCGAAGCAGTCAAGGCAGGCGACCTGTCCGACTTGGAGGGAATGCTAGTTGGCCAGGCCATCGCGCTGCAGACCATGGCGGCGAACTTCGCGCACCGCGCCCAGCTGCAGAGCAGCCAGCGCAACCTCGAAGCGTTCTACGGCATGGCATTGAAGACGCAGGCGCAGAGCCGCGCAACGATTCAAGCGCTGGTGGAGCTGAAGTTCCCGCGCCAAGTCGTGTACTCCAAGAACGCGAACATCAACAACGGTCAGCAGCAGATCAACAACGGCGCTCCCCTCCCCGCTCAGGCGCAGGCGGGTGCCGGCGAAACCACGCAAAGCAAAATTTTGGAGAACAGCAATGGCGAATGGATGGACACAAGAGCGCCGGGAGCGGCAAGCATTACTTATCCGCACCTGGCGACCGTGGGAGAAAACCACCGGCCCCAAAACACCCGAAGGAAAAGCCAAGGTGGCGCGTAACGCCTATACCGGTGGAGCATGGCGGGAGGTGCGCCAGCTCACCAAGGAAACGAATGCACTGCTCCGGGAACAGCGGGATGCAGTGGAAGCCATCATTTAAAGGAGACAGGGCAATGTTTTTTGAAGTGAAGAAGACCAACGCCCCCGTTCAGGGCCTGCTGGCTATCAAGGTTGACGCGGCCAAGAAGAAGATCGCGACCATCCCTAGCAAGCCGAAGAGGCGGGCCAAGCCGAAGCGCGACTAGATGCGTGGGAAGCGGGCGCTCGGTCCGGCTGCTGAAGGCTTTGAGGAACGGTGGACGCGCGAGCACGGAATGAAAGATGTTGTTTGCTTGCGACTTGGTCGTCTAGGTCCGTCAGGCTTGTAAAGAGATCGGATTCGCTCATCGCTCTTTGGCGGCCTTTTCCGCCAAGGATGCCGGTCGGATATTAATCAGACTGTTTGGCCCCTTCCAAGAGCCTTAGGCGGGTCTCCGCGCCGACGTTCGAGCGTGGAAAGAAGACCACAGGAACTGAAAGAGAAGGTATTTTCCACCCGCTCTGTCTTGACAATCCCGCGTTGACAACGAGCACGTGTGGGCGAAAAATCAATCGTCTTTCCTAACTTTCTCAGGGCGAAAGCTGCGCACCATCAGTCGTGTGCACTCACTTTCCATGATCCAAAAGCCTCAAACAATCGGCTCAGACATCTCGTCAATGATTCGCGAACTTGCGAAAAATGCGGGGTCGCATGAGCGTGCGAAGGAGCTTTCAACACCGATTCTGGATGAATGCGCGAAACTCCAGAAGGTGGATGTCGTAGAGGCAAGCCTACTGAAAGCCAACGTCTATGCACTGACCGGCGAGACCGCAGAGGTTGAGCGCTGGATCAAGAACGCCGAGCAAAATCGGGCTCCCAAGAATCGGATCGCGATGGTGCGAGAGATTTGTTACTTTCTTACTGGGCAGATCTCCAAGGCATATCTGTACTTTGATGAAGCGACTGCCGATGGCTACTATGACCTGACTGCATCCCTAAATAAGTGCATGGCGTGCGGCTGGTTTGAGAAAGCGGTTCATATCTTGGAAAGCACTCCTCACATGGCAGTGCCTCCAGCCGTGGTTGAAACGGCGAAGCAGGCGCTTGAGCTTGCGAAGGAATCGGGTCTTGACGACAAGACGGCCAGCATGATCATGGATCACGTACACGGAACCATGGTCAACCATGGTCTTATTTGGCTTGACGTGGCACCGAGCTTTACTCTGCTTGGGGAGCGGCACGGTGGGCCTGCGATCCACATGTCGTTTCGAATCGCTGAAACCCCGTCAGTTGCAGCAGAACTTAGTTGGGAGCTTGCAACTGCGCTTTCAGCTCGGAAACTCGACAGCAAGGGTCTCCTCGTTTCCTTCCGGGGAACGATGTTGGAGGACATCAAAGCTCCAGCGTTCGCCTGATGCCGGTCGTTTGTGCAGACTTCATCGCCTTTGCAGAAGGCGTCAGGAATGACAGCGACGAGATCGCGCTGCGAGCCGCGATCAGTCGCGCCTACTATGGCGCATATCACTCATGTTCCGAATGGCATGAAACGAAACTGCCGACTCCGGGACACGACATTGGATTGAAGGGCGGGGTCCACCAAACGCTGATCAATCAACTGACCAATCCGGATGCGTCGTGCGGGAAGGATCTGGGTCTCCGTTCGACCAGTATCGGGTACATGCTGCGGGACCTCAAGGTAGTCCGCACAGGTGCTGACTACGACCTTGGCAGAGTGGTCGATAGGGAGAGTTTGGCAAATGCCATTGCCAGTGCCAAGTTGCTTATCAAGAAAACTGAGGAGGCGTTGCCACCGCAAGCGCCTTCAGGGCCATTGCCTCTGACGCGGATTCGATGAGCCCATTCAGTCCTTTTGGCTCCCACCAGTCCTTCATGCGATTGGGAATGACTACTCAGTGTCAGTGATGCCAAAGACGCGAGTCAGCGACGGCAAGGACAGGTATATCAATTCATGCGCATGCTCGCATGGTCAGCGTTAAGGGTTCAGCACGTAGGTGTCGCGCACTCTCTTGGAATTCGCCAAGTAGACCGTCCAAATGATCGCAACGACTGTAGAGCCGAGCACGCCCCCAAGCACCTCGCTGTCGCCAAACACGTCCTCAGCCTTCAGATAGGCGCCAAAGGTGAGCAGCGGCACCGCGATCCCAATGGCGACAGCCGACACAGGGCCGCAGAGCCATAGGGCGGCGATTGCATATTTGACGACAGATGCTTCCCGCGAAATGCTCAGGCGGGCTCCTGTAAATATGCTGAGAGCAGCCGAACTGAGGACGATAGCCCACGTCCAGGTTTTGTAGCTTTCCCAAATCGGATGCGTCGCGAGTTGGGGCGTCGCAGCTTCCAAGGAAGACAAGGCTTCGCTGATTTGCTGAACGGAACGCAATGGTCCGAGCAGCACCAGGCCAACAACTAAGAGCGCGAGCCATCCGCCGACGCCCGTTCCAGGTGGGGTGACTGGCTTCGTTAAAGCAGTCATAGATGCCGTTGGCTCAACAGCCTTCTTATTCATCCTGGTCGCGCCCCACACGAACGCCGCAACGATGATAAGAACCAACCAGTGCCAGATCGTCATGAGCACCCCTCAAAGTCCGGTCACTTGTCGCACAAATCCGATGGCATCTGGGATGTTTTCCAATCCCGCGGCGACCAACTTTTTCGTCACTTCCTTCAGGGCCTCGTTGGAGAGTGCAGAGATTGCTTTTTTGATCTTCGATTTCTCTGGCGCTGGTAGCGATGACGCATCGACTTTTGCCAACATCAAGTCCCGGATCGTGTCGGCGTGAAGCCTTACGGTGACCGCGCCCAAGATGGCAGTCAACCCGCCGTCGTCCTCCAAGAAATCCATCCCTGCGGCAGTGATCTTGGCGCCAGAGTACATCGGCTCATTGCTTAGGGAAAAAGTGATCCCGCTCTCGACCAGTCCATGCTCTTCCAAGTAAACAAGATTGGCCACGATGCGCTGGTCTTCATCGGACCCGTCTTGAACGTCTGCAAACAGCTTTCGGTGATCGGGTAAAGGGTAGTCATCGCGAAGGCCTTCAAGAATCTTTCGCTGCAGGTCGCGATCCAGCTTCATGTTTTCGGCCCTCAACTTTCCGCAGTTCATGGAAATCAAGAATTTGGCGGGTGCTGCATTGTGTTTGCTGAGACAGACAAGATGCCCTCACATGAATATGGGACAGCGCTCGCAAACCCTCGTTACGCAGATCACCGAAAGCAGCAGTAGGATCGCGCCATGAGAACCGCTGAACTAACAGGCACATCGCTCGACTGTTGGGTGACCCGGGCAGAGGGAATCACTCCAAGCGTTGAGGTTCAGCTCAAGTTCATGCCGTCTACCGACTGGGGGCAGGCTGGTCCCATCATCGAGCGCGAGAAAATCATGATCGCGTGGAACGCCGATGAGTGGATCGCAGGAGTCGCCGCTTTTGTGGATGGCCCAAGCGGGCACGTGTCGAAGGGACCAACGGCACTGGTTGCAGCGATGCGTGCTTTCGTGACTTCGAAGCTGGGCGACGACGTGCCCGACGACGCACGCCTTGCTATCGACAAAAAGCGTAACGGCTGAGCGAGGATTCCTTGATGACCATTGAGATGGTTCTAACGTTGAGCATCGACAAGGAAGCGCCAGGCTTCTATGCGGCGTCGGTCTTGGATAGTAGCGGTGGCCGCGTCACTGCAGCGGTTGAGGCGTACAGTTCAATCGAGGACGCCATACAAGCGGAGGCACAAGGTGTGCCGGACGGCTTCGCTCATTTCATGGAGATCCGATACGGCGGCTTTTCCACTGGCACCTACTTGCTTGAAGCCATTCCAGGCCAAGCACGAGCGTTGGCTGATCGGCTGGTCGGTCTCGTCGCCGAAGCACATCGGATTTCGGAGCAGTGCGCGGTGCATCGCTAGATCGACACGGCGTCGTGGGCCCGGACCTTTCGTAGGTTTTGTAGCCCTGTCCCCCGGCCCTTTTCGAGAGAAAAGGAGAGTCTATTGGGCTTTCGTAGGTTTTGTAGCCCACCTGGGTGGCCCTTTTCCAGAAAATCAGGGGCGGTATAGAGAGAGCATGCTGCCCTCTCTGCCTGCAGCGGCACCCTATGAATTTCCAATTTCGCGCCATCCGTCTTTCAGAGGTGACATGCTGACACCCCCGAACGCCGATAGTTTTGTCATGCCCTAAAGGCCGACCACTATCCTCGCGAAGGAACTTCGATGAAGCCGAAAATTACGCTTCCGGCGTGGGCCGCAAGGCACTATGACCCACCGCCTGCAAATAACACCCTTCGCATCTGGGTGCGCGCGGGGCGTATCGTTCCCGCCCCGGTCAAGATTGGGCGTGCATATTACGTAGATCCGGACGCGCGGCACATTGCTGAAATTCCCTCTGTGCCTCGTCTGATAGATCGGCTCAGACGTGCCGGATAACGTGGCGGCACGTCGGACGAAGCTGGGGCGACCTTGCGGAGCGTTTGGCCGCTCAATATCCAGCCGTCTGACAGCTACTGTAGGGCGCATATCGTTCGCAGTTACTCGCGATGGGGTAGGACACACCGCAAAATCCTCTGCCTCAAAGCAGACCGACTGCCGTTGTGCGAGCAATTGCTAGTAGCCATGGCTACTAGCAATCAGGCGCACGGCCCAACAGCCGCGGTTTCCCAACTTGTTACCAGAATTCTTAGCAGCTATTAGCCACTTCGAGCGAAAACTGTCGTGTTGAAGGGCTCCGAGGGCAGCGATCAGCTACGGCGTGGCTCTCAAGGTCAGTCGCTCACCTTGTTTGTGGTGAAGAGGGCAGATGAGATGAGACCGCTGCCGTACCGCAGCTTTTGGAACGTCAGGTCTACCACGGAGATTTTTTCCGCGGCGGCAAACGTCGCAAAAACTTGAAAGTCACTCGCCGACACTGTGACAACCGCTTCCAATACGGGCTTCGAACGGAGGAATACACCGACAGAAGGAATTTCAGCTCTCCCGGCACTTGCGACGTCGGCGCTAGAAATCATGATCGCGAAATCTCTAACACCACCAACCGCTTCGGTGAATGCTCCAGTCAAGTGGAGGTAACGGCTATCGAGGCGATTTCGTTTATCCAACGCACCATCTTCTGCAGCCCAAGCGTGCAATTCGAAACCCCAACCCGTGACAACCCCTGCCCGAGAAATGATTTCCCGCTCAATACCGGCCTTGCGTTTACGTTGAGCGGTCTGAAGCATGATTGGTTTCGTGGATTGGGAGGCGGCTGCCTTGCTTGAACGGTGGAAACGTGTTGGCGACCCTCCCGCTAATTCGTCAATGGCGCCGCAGCCTTTCCTTTCTTAGCCAAACGATCCAATAGATTGCCCGGCCCCACCAAATGGTGAGCACCGACGACAAGCAACTGTCTCTTCCTAGAGGCTCCGCGGGCAGCAATGGTATTCGCCCAGTTTTCGTTGCGGGCGGTGAAAAACGCGTGCCGTAGAGATGGCACAGATGCCAAGGGACTTGCTTTTTGGAGCTGCAAAAGCGCCACATAGTCGCACGCCTCCCACGCCGAGTGCAGCGCAGCAATCTGTTCGGCTGCTACAGGCGCAAACTGGTGCATCGCCGCTTCTGCTGTTGCCAGATCACGGGCAGGCACCGAATCAAACAGTTCGGATACGGCCCGTCCAGTCTCGATGTAGGTCATCGGAGGCCGGTCGGCTTCCCGGAGCGCGCTGGCAAATATCTGTTCCACGCCAGGCTGAATAGCCGCCTGTGACAAGGCCTGCCGCATCTTGTCAAACAGTAGGGCCCAAGGCTTCAGAGTCTTGGCATCGGCTTCGAAGCGGCAAGCATCCAGTTCCGCGTGGTCGTGCTCCATCTCAATCAATTCTGAGCCGTTGAACGCATCAAGGACCCACCAAGGCATCGACGTTGTGCCTGATGGGAAGACGTGCACCGCGCCGAGGATACGCGTGTTCATGCCAGTGATTTCGTAATACAAGGGTCACCTCAACTCTTTAGGAAGACTCACACCGCATCCCCAAGCGAGCCAAGGTTTCCTCAGCGTCCCGCTTTTGCGCATCAATGTACGCAGCAACATCAGATACGTGCGCAACCCAGCCGCCAGACTCCAGCATCTTGAACATCGGGAACGGTAATTCACGGCGATAGATCTTGTTCTGCAGCGACCTGGGGTCGAGGCTCAGCAAGTTGGCGACCTCATGAAGACGCAGCACCGGTCTATTGACCAGTAACAGGAGCATCAGCTCAGTTTTCACGGACCAAGGTCGTATTCGTCCCGCACGGCGTCGATGATGCTGCGGATTGCTGGCGACGGCGCAGGCTCCGCGGTATCCCATGAGCGCCCCTCAGCGTCGATTGGGTGCGCCTCCACCGGTAAAGGAATCCCCACGCGTCCGCCCTTCATGTCTCCGACGCGTTCCGCAATGATTGCAGCAAGGTCGTTGCTCGATTTCTTCTGCTTTGCCATGGGGCACCTCAGTGGCTCAACTTGCGCGGCTTGCGTGCGGCGGCGCCGAACAACCAGCAGGTAGCCCGGTGCATGAGGTAGCAGATACCCAGCGCCACCGCGATCAACGCCCACGCCTTGGATGTTTCCCCAGCAGATAGCGCCGGGCCGCTGAACGCCGCTCCGGTCAGCAGCCACAACACCAGTAGGCCGACGAAGGCCCACACCACCGCGCTGAATCGCCCGAGACCTGTAAGCATGCCGACCCCTCTTTGTTGAGAGATCGATTGTCCGGCGCCTAGTGTCGTCCGGCAAACGCGCTACGGCGCAAAACCGTGTACCGGCGGCTACATGGCGGCTACATGGCCTCACCAAAGTAGTGAGAAAAAGAAAAGGCGCTATCGATTAAATAGCGCCTTGTTCAATGCCCATGCGGCTTGCGGGTGGTAGGCCGTGAGTGGCTTGAACACTCGACCAACGGATTATGAGTCCGCTGCTCTAACCAACTGAGCTAACGGCCCACGCGGCACGATTCTATTCGCGCTGCGGCGCCTACTTGCGATGGCTCAGCGCATTGCTCACCAGGCGCGACGTGATGTCGACGATCTGGATCATGCGCTCGTAGGGCATGCGCGTCGGCCCGATCACGCCCAGCGTACCCACGACCTGTCCATCGACCTCGTAGTTGGCGCTGACGATGGAGAGTTCTTCGAAGGGCACCACCTGGCTTTCGCCGCCAATGAAGATGCGCACCCCTTCGGCCTTGCTCGACACGTCGAGCAGGCGCATCAACTGGGCCTTCTGCTCGAAGAGTTCGAAGGCACGGCGCAACTGCCCCATGTCGCTGGAGAAATCGCTCACCGCCAGCAGGTTGCGCTCACCGGAGATCACGACGTCGTCTTCCTGCGCCTCGTTCAGCACTTCGGAACTGACCTGCACCGCGGCCTGCATCAGCGCAGCGATCTCGCCACGCAGCTTTTCGACCTCGGACTGGAGACGATCGCGCACCTGCTCGATAGTCAGGCCCGCATAGTGCGCATTGATGTAGTTCGAGGCCTCGACCAGCTGCGACTGCGAATAGTCGGCCTCCGGAAAGATCACCCTGTTCTGCACGTCGCCATCGGGCGAGACGATGATCACCAGCAGGCGCCGGTCAGAGAGCTTCAGGAACTCGATCTGCTTGAACACCGAAGCGCGCCGCGGCGCCATCACCACGCCAACGAACTGCGACAGGTTCGACAACAGATGCGCCGCATTGGCGATCACTTTCTGCGGCTGGTCGGGCGCGAGGCTCGGCGTGCTCATCTGTTCGCGCTGCGCGGTCAGCATGGTGTCGACGAAGAGGCGGTATCCACGGTGCGTCGGAATGCGGCCGGCCGAGGTGTGCGGGCTGGCGATCAGCCCCAGCGCCTCGAGGTCGGACATGACGTTGCGGATGGTCGCTGGCGACAGATCGAGCCCCGAGGAACGCGACAGCGTGCGCGAGCCGACGGGTTGCCCGTCGGCGATGTAGCGCTCGACGAGCGTCTTGAGCAGCAACTTGGCACGGTCGTCCAGCATTGCAAGATTTTAGTGTTGTAATTTGTGAGATATGACCTCTCGCTTTCGTCACGTCGCCCTGATCGGCAAATACCAGGCTTCCGGCGCCCGGGCGCAGGCGGACTCGCGCGACGGCGTCATGGAAGGCATTGGCGCCTTCCTCGAATCGCAAGGCTGCACGGTGTTCGTCGAGCGCTCGACCTGCGAGGAAGACGATGACGGCGCCCCTGCCCATCCACGCTACGAAGCCCTGAGCGTCGAGGAAATCGGCCAGCGCTGCGACCTCGGCCTGGTAGTCGGCGGCGACGGCACCATGCTCGGCATCGGCCGGCAGCTCGCCAGCTATGGCATCCCGCTGATCGGCATCAACCGCGGCCGGCTCGGCTTCATCACCGACATTCCGCTCGACAACTACCAGGCCACGCTGATCCCGATGCTGGCCGGCGAGTACGAGGAAGACCACCGCAGCCTGATGCACGCACAGGTCGTGCGCGACGGCGCCTCGGTGTTCGACGCGCTCGCCATGAACGACGTGGTCGTCAACCGCGGCGCCACCTCCGGCATGGTCGAGTTGCGCGTATCGGTGGGCCGCCATTTCGTGGCCAACCAGCGCGCCGACGGCCTGATCATCGCCACGCCCACAGGCTCGACGGCCTACGCACTGTCGGCCGGTGGGCCGCTGCTGCATCCGGCCGTGCCGGGCTGGGTGCTGGTACCGATCGCACCGCACACGCTGTCGAACCGCCCCGTGCTGCTGCCCGACGCCGACGAGATCGTGATCGAGCTGGTGGGCGGGCGTGACGCCAGCGCCAATTTCGACATGCAGTCGCTGGCCTCGCTCGCAATCGGCGACCGCGTGGTGGTGCGCCGCTCCGATTTCCGCGTGCGCTTTTTGCACCCGCGCGGCTGGAGCTATTTCGACACCTTGCGCAAGAAACTTCACTGGAACGAAGGGGGCTCCTGAAATGGCGCTGCGACGCATCGCACTGCGCGACTTCGTGATCGTGCGATCACTCGAACTCGACCTGTCCGGCGGCTTCACGGTATTGACCGGCGAAACCGGCGCGGGCAAATCCATCCTGATCGACGCGCTGCAACTGGCGCTGGGCAACCGCGCCGACGCTGGCGCGGTGCGCGAAGGGGCCGAACGGCTCGACGTGAGTGCCGAATTCGACGCCGACCCCGCCCTGGACACCTGGCTCGACGAAGGCGGCTTCGAAGCCGGCGACGCGCTGCTGCTGCGCCGCACCGTCGACCTGCAGGGCCGCAGCCGCGGCTGGATCAACGGCAGCCCAGCCACGGCCACGCAGTTGCGCGAGCTCGGCGACCGCCTGCTCGACATCCACGGCCAGCACGCCTGGCAAAGCCTGACGCGGCCTGAGGCAGTGCGCGGCCTGCTCGACGCCTACGCAGGCGTGCGCACCGATGCGCTCGACGCCGCGTGGCAAAGCTGGCGGCAGGCACTTTCCGCACTCGAACACGCGCGCTCGGCGCAGGACTCGCTGCAGCGCGAACGCGAGCGGCTGCAATGGCAGATTTCCGAAGTCGCCAAGCTCGCACCGGGCGTCGACGAGTGGGAAGAGCTGTCGACCAACCACTCGCGCATCTCCAACGCGCAGGCCCTGATCGACGCGGCCCAGGGTGCCAGCCAGGCACTGGAAGACGACGACAACGGCGCCCTCCCCGCGCTTACGCGCGCGCTCACGCTGCTGCAGAACTGCGAGCACATCGAGCCCGAGTTCCGCGCGCTGGGCGAAGTGCTCGCCTCATGCGTGGCCCAGGCCTCCGACGCTGCCCACACGCTGCACGGCTACCTGCGCGATGCCGACACCGATCCGCAAACCCTGGCCGAGCTGGACGAGCGCATGGGCCTGTGGATGTCGCTCGCGCGCCGCTACAAGCGCCCGCCCGCCGAACTGCCGGCGCTGCTCGCCGGCTGGCAGGCCGAACTGCAGGCGCTGGATGCGCAAAGCGATCTCGAAGGGCTTGAGCGCGCAGAACAGAACGCACAGCAGGCCTACATGAAGGAAGCCAAGGCGCTCGGCAAGGTCCGCAAGCAAGCTGCGCCGCGCCTCGCTCAAGCCGTCACCGATGCGATGCAGGGTCTCGGCATGCAGGGCGGACGCTTCGACGTCGAACTGCAGCCGCTGGCGCAGCCCAGCCGTGCCGGCCTCGAAGACGTGGCCTTTCTCGTGGCCGGCCACACCGGCAGCACGCCGCGCGCCATCGGCAAGGTGGCCTCGGGCGGCGAACTGTCGCGCATTGCGCTGGCCATCGCCGTCACCACCAGCCAGCTCGGCGCGGCGCAGACGCTGATCTTCGACGAGGTCGATGCCGGCGTCGGCGGTGCGGTCGCCGAGACCGTCGGCCGCCTCATGAAGCAGCTCGGCCGCGACCGCCAGGTTCTCGCCGTGACCCACCTGCCCCAGGTGGCCGCCTGTGCCGACCATCACCTCGTTGTGGCCAAGCGCCAGACGGCAGCAGCCGGCAAGGACGGCCCGCGCACCGAGAGCGGCGTGTCGCGCCTCGACGATGACAACCGCGCCAAGGAAATCGCCCGCATGCTGGGCGGTGAGAAGGTCTCGCAAACCTCGCTCGCGCACGCACGCGAAATGCTCGGCCACAAGACCTCGGTGACCGCGCCATGAACCTCGACCTCGTGCTCATCACGGGCATGTCGGGCTCCGGCAAGTCGGTGGCCCTGCATGCGCTGGAAGACGCTGGCTACTACTGCGTCGACAACCTGCCGCCCGAACTGCTGACATCCTTCATCGCCTTGCAGCACGAACAGCAGACGCCGCGCGTGGCCATTGCCATGGACGTGCGCAGCGGCGTCTCGCTACCAATCGTTCCACAGCAGCTCGAAGCGCTGCGGCGCGACGGCGAGATCTCGCTGCGTTCGCTGTTCCTCGACGCGACCACCGACGCCCTGCTGCGCCGCTACTCGGAAACCCGCCGCCGCCATCCACTCTCGCGCCAGGAAGGCCGCACCGACGTGCCCGAGCAGCACCGCGTGCTGATGCAGGCCATCGAGCTCGAACGCGAATTGCTGGCCGACCTGCGCGACGGCGCGGACGTGATCGACACGAGCCTGATCCGGCCGGCGCAGCTGCAGAGCTACATCAAGTCGCTGATCTCCGCGCCGCAAAGCGCGCTGACGCTGGTGTTCGAATCGTTCGCCTTCAAGCGCGGCGTGCCGCTCGATGCGGACTACGTGTTCGACGTGCGCATGCTGCCCAACCCGCACTACGTGCCCGCGCTGCGCCCGCTCACGGGCCGCGACGAGCCGGTGATCGAATGGCTGCGCGAGCACGACGACGTAGCGCGCATGTACAACGACATCGAACAGTTCCTCACGCATTGGCTCGATGCACTGGCGCGCGACCATCGCAGCTATGTGACGGTGGCCATCGGGTGCACGGGCGGGCAGCACCGTTCGGTGTTCCTGGTCGAGCAGCTGGCGCGCTCGTTCGGTGCGCGCTGGGGTGCGCTCAAGCGGCACCGCGAACTCGACGCGGCCTGACTGGACTGATCCGCCGACTAAAGATCGGCTGATTAAGCCTCGCTACCTTCCAGCAGCTTGCGCATCGGCGCCGGCAGGCCCAAGCGGCCCCACTCCTCGGCCTCGACCCATCGCGCGCCATCGCCTTGCGGCTGGCCGCCCTGAAGCTGCACCGGATGCAGATGCAGGTCCTTGTGGGTCAGCACATGCACGAAGGCCGGCAGGTCCTGCACGCCGCGTCGCGCGGCCGTCGGCAGTGCAGCCAGAAGATCTTCGCGGCTGTCGAACACGGGCAGGCAATAGAGCCCGGCCCAGATGCCCTTGGACGGCCGCTTCTCCAGCCACACGCGGCCTTGCGCATCGCGCGCCAGCAGCACCCAGAGCGACTGTGCACTGCGCTTGAGCTTGCGGGTCTTGACGGGGTAGCGCTCCGGCGCGCCTTCCCGCAGGGCCGCGCAGGTCTTGTTGACCGGGCAGATCATGCAGCTCGGCTTGCGCGGCAGGCACACCGTGGCGCCCAGGTCCATCACGCCTTGCGTGTAGCTCGCGATGGCTTCTTTCTGCTCTGCTGGCGGCAGCAATTGCGTTGCCAGGTCCCACAGCGCACGCTCCTGCGCCGCCGAAGACATGTCGCCCGCAAAGCCAAGCACGCGCGTCAGCACGCGCTTCACGTTGCCGTCGAGGATCGCCACGCGCTCGCCGAAGCAGAAGGCGGCAATGGCGGCCGAGGTCGATCGGCCGATGCCGGGCAAGGTGACGAGTTCGGCGGCCGTGCGCGGAAACTCGCCGCCGAAGCGCGCGACGACTTCCTGCGCGCAGCGATGCATGTTGCGCGCGCGGCTGTAGTAGCCCAGCCCGCTCCAGAGCCCGAAGACCTCGTCCTCGGTGCCGGCGGCCAGCGCCTTCACGTCGGGAAAGCGTTCGAGAAAACGCGCGAAGTAGCCGAGCACCGTCGTCACCTGCGTCTGCTGGAGCATCACCTCCGACAGCCACACGCGGTACGGGTCGCGGGTGTTCTGCCAAGGCAGCTGGCTGCGCCCGTGGCTGCGCTGCCAGCTCACGATCTGCGCTGCGAAATCCGGGGGCAATTGCAAGCCAGCAACCGCCGTGGAGGCGGAAGCTTCAGGCCGCACGCAGCTCGCCGACAGTCGCCGCGGCCTGCAGCTTTCCGTGCTGCGCGATCAGCGAAGTGAACTCGCGCAGCTGCACATGAAGCTCGGCGAGATTGCTTTCCTGCGCGGCCAGTTCGATCAGCCGTTCGTCGAGATTGCCCGCCGCGCTCTGGATGCGCTCGATCGCCTCGATGCGCTTGCTGAAGTTGCGGCGGCGCTCCTTGAGCTGCGCGTCGATCTGCGCGCTCGCGCCCTTGCTCCAGCGCTCGACCTCGGTCATGGCTGCTTCGTTGACGAGCCGCAGCCGGCTGGCCAGCGCGCGAACCAGCTTGTCGCAGAAATCGGCCTGCGCGAGCTTCAGCAGGTTGCCCACGCCCAGGTAGTGGATGTGGCTGCGTTCGATCTGTCCCAGCTCCTGCTCGAAGCCCGTCAGGTCGGGCTCGGCCGGCGCCTGCAGGGTGAAGCCCTGCTCGGCATTCAGCTGGCGGAAGGTGGCATGCAGCATCGACTGGATCTCGGCCGTGGTCGCCTGCACCTCGCGCAGGTTGTTGCGCAGCGAATCGAAAGTCTCGCCGTACACCTTGCGGACGTTGAACTTGACGCCCGGGCGCTTGAGCGCGGCCGACAGCCGCACCATGTCGGCCTTGAGTGCAGTGCGGCCGAGCACGGCATACACCTCGCGCAGCAGCTTGCCCTGCACCGAGCGCAGCGCCAGGATGCGCGTGTTGCTGCCTTCGAACTCGGCATGTTCCTGGTCGATGCGCGCACGCATGTGGCGGATCACCGAGACGTTCTTGCCGCGCAGCCCCTGCAGTTCGAGCGCCTGCTCGGCCAGGTCGCGCTGGCGCACTTTCAGGATGCGCTCGGCCTCGGCGCGCAGCGCGGTCATGCCCGCGTCGACCGCGAGCCGCAGCATGGTTTCGCGCTTGCCGAGCACGCCTTCGGCCAGCAACGATTCAAGCGCCGGCAGGCGGCTGGCCTGCAGCAACTGGCCGTCGTGCTGGATCTTGGCCTGCAGCCCCTTTTGCGCGGACACCGGCAGCACCTGCGCCAGCGGCACTTCGAGCAAACGGGCCGCGCCTTCGCGCTGGCGTTCGATCTGCTGCTCGATGTGCGAGGGCGTGCTCAGCGTGTCCCACATCGTGTCGATCTTGTTGAGCACCACGAAGCGCGTGTCGTTGCCTTCGTCCTCGGTGATCAGGTGCTCGCGCCAGATCGAGAGATCGGAGCGCGTCACGCCGGTTTCGGCGCCCAGGATGAAGACCACGGCGTGCGCCTGCGGAATCAGGCTCACCGTGAGTTCGGGCTCGGCGCCGATCGCGTTCAGGCCCGGGGTGTCGAGAATCACCAGCCCCTGCTCCAGCAGCGGGTGCGGCATGTTCAGCACCGCGTGGCGCCAGCGCGGAATTTCGACGCGGCCTTCGGCGTCCTGCACCGGGTTGTCGTCGGGGGTGTCGTCGTTCCAGAAGCCCAGCGTGCGCGCTTCATCCTTGGCGACCCAGCGCACCTCGGCCACCTTGCTCATGGCCTGCGCCAGATGCTCGGCGTTGCCGACGTCGATAGCTATCTCGGTCCAGCGCGTTGGCTTTTCGCGCCAATGGGCCAGCGAATGCGGCTCCAGCCGGGTCTCGATGGGCAGCAGGCGCAGCTTGGGCGCGAGCGCGGCGTCGTAGCCCAGCTCGGTCGGGCACATCGTGGTGCGGCCGGCGCTCGCGGGCATGATGCGCCGCCCGTAGCCGGCAAAGAAGATCGCGTTGATCAGCTCCGACTTGCCGCGCGAGAACTCGGCCACGAAGGCGACCATGACCTTGCTGGTACGGATCTGCGTTTCGAGCCCGCGCAGGCGCTCCGCCACTGCCTGGTCGAGCAGCTCGTTCTCGGTCAGCCAGCGGGACAGCCACTGCAGCCGGTGGGCGAAATTGCTCCGCCACGCACCGTGCTGATCGAGTTGTTGGTTGAAGGAGCGGCTCAAGGGAAATATGTAAGAAACAATTTACAAATATAGCATCGGGAGGCGAACAACCAACGTCTCCAAATTGTTTCTCCTGAGATCCACGTCTGAATCCGACATCCGGACCAGGCGCCTACTTCTGGCAATTGGGGCAATAGTAGGTGGAGCGCTGCCCCTGGCGTAGCTGCCGGATCGGCGTTGCACAAACCCGACAGGGCTCGCCGGCACGGCCATAAACGGTCGCTTCGAGCTGGAAATAGCCATTCTGTCCGTCCACATTGGAGAAATCTCGTAGCGTGCTGCCGCCCTTCTCCACCGCCCGGGCCAGGATTTCGCGCACGGCCGCATGAAGCTTGGCCGCCCGCGGACGGCTGATACGTGCCGCCGACAGCGTTGGCCGGATGCCCGCCTGGAACAACGCCTCCGACGCATAGATGTTGCCCACGCCCACCACCACGTCGCCCGCCAGCAGCACCTGCTTGACGGCGCTCTTGCGCTTCTTCAGGCCGGCGTGGAAGGCGTCGAGGTCGAAGGCATCGCCCAGTGGCTCCATGCCAAGGCCGCCGAGCAGCTTGATCGCCCATGGGGCGGCCTCGTCTTCCACGTAGACCACGGCGCCGAAGCGGCGCGGATCGTTGAGCCGCAGCGTGCCTCGGTCCGTGACCAGGTCGAAATGGTCGTGCGGCCCGGGCGGCGGCAATGCAGCGTCGAAACGCAGGCTGCCCGACATGCCCAGGTGCAACAGCAGGATGCCGCGATCGAGATCGATCAGCAGGTACTTGCCGCGCCGCCGCACCTCGCGCACCTGCCGCCCGACCAGCGCCTCGGGCAGCACCATCAGGGCCCAACGCAGAGGCTTGCCGATGCGCACCGCGTCGATGCGTGCGCCCGCGATGCGGTCGGCAAAGCCGCGACGGGTGACTTCGACTTCGGGAAGCTCAGGCATGAAAAGTAAATCTCCGGCAAATGCGGCGTTGACTAAGCCCCACGCAAGGTTCGTTCAAAAGCCTGGATTATTATGGTCGGATGAATCTTTCGCCCCGCCGACACCGCCTTGCGGCGGCCGCGTCTCTCGCCTTGCTGGCTTGTGCGGTTCACGCACAATCTTCCGCCCCTGCAACCCCCAACGGCCCTGCGCTGACCATCGAACAATCGGCACAGCCGAAGCCCTCGACAAGGCCCAAGCCCATTACAGCCAAGGCCGCCAGCGAACCCGCGCCGCAGCCCTCCGCGCTGACGGCCGACCTGTTCTACGAGATCCTGATGGGCGAGATGACCGCCCGCTCCGGAGATCCCGGCTCCGGCTACGCGCTGGTGCTCGATGCCGCCCGCCGGCTGCGCGACGGCAAGCTGTTCCAGCGCGCGGTCGAGATCGCCCTGCAATCGCGCTCCGGCGACGCGGCCCTCGCCGCAGCACGCGCCTGGCAGGAAGCCCTGCCGACTTCGCGCGATGCACGCCGCATCGAACTGCAGATCCTGATCGCACTGAACCGCATCAGCGAAACCGTCGAGCCGCTGCGCGCCGAAGTGGCGGCCACGTCGCAGATCGAACGCCCGCTGCTGATGGCCGTGATCGTGCGCAATTACTCGCGCGCCGCCGACAAGAAGCTGGCCGCCTCGGTGGTCGAGCAGGCCCTGGTCGACGAGCTGAAGAACCCGACCACCGGCGGACTGGCCTGGGCCACCGTCGGCCGGCTGCGCCTGAATGCAGGCGATGCTTCCGGCGCACTGGAAGCCGCGCGCAAGGGCCAGGAGATCGACCCGAGCTCCGATGCACCCGCTGCATTGGCGCTCGAAATGATCGACCCCGGCCAGCCGCTCGCCGAGCCAATCGTCACGCGCTACCTGAACAACAACCCGAAGGCCACGCCCGACCTGCGCATTGCCTATGCCCGCGCGCTCGTCGAGGACCGGCGCTTCAACGATGCCACCACGCAACTCCAGGCAGTGACCACCTCGCGGCCCGAGCTGGCTGAGCCATGGCTGCTGCTCGGCAGCCTGCAGATGCAGGCCAAACAGGACGCCGCGGCCGAGACTTCGATCAAGCGCTTCATCGAACTGTCGGGCAGCCGCAGCGCCAACAAGGACGCCGATGGCGATGCCAATGACGCCGCCGACCGCAAGCGCGGTGTATCGCAGGCGTACTTCGCGCTGTCGCAACTGGCGGAACGGCGCAAGGACTTCACGGCGGCCGAGCGCTGGCTCGCGCGCGTCGACGGCCCGGACGAACTGGTGGCCGCGCAAACCCGTCGCGCAGCGCTGCTGGCCCGCCAGGGCAAGCTGCCCCAGGCGCGCGAGATCATCCGCGGCCTGCCCGAGCGCACGCCCGACGACAAGAAGCAGAAATTCCTTGCCGAAGTGCAACTGCTGCGCGACGCGAAGCAATACCAGGCGGCCTACGACATGCTCGCCCAGGCCTCGGTGGCGGCGCCGGACGATGGCGACCTCGTCTATGACCAGGCCATGGTCGCCGAGAAGCTCAACCGCCTCGACGACATGGAGCGCCTGCTGCGCCGGCTCATCCAGCTCAAGCCCGAGAGCCAGAACGCATACAACGCGCTGGGCTATTCGTTCGCCGATCGCAAGATCCGGCTCGACGAGGCGCGCACGCTGATCCAGAAGGCTGTGCAGCTGGCGCCGGAAGATCCGTTCATTGCCGACAGCCTGGGTTGGGTCGAGTTCCGGCTCGGCAACACGGCCGAGGCGATCCGCATCCTCGAAGCGGCCTACAAGACGCGGCCCGATCCCGAGATCGGCGCGCATTTCGGCGAAGTCCTGTGGAGCACCGGCCAGAAAGACCGCGCGGTCACGATCTGGAAGGAAGCCCTGCTGAGCGATGCCGAAAACGAGACGCTGCAGGAAACGCTGAAGCGCCTGCGAGTGAAGCCGTAGCATGGCTCACGCTGGGGCATTCGTGCCAACGCAGGCCGGCCACGGCCGCCGTACCCTTTTGGCGGCAGGTGGAGCCGCCTTTCTCCTGATGACAGGCTGCGCGCAGCTGTCTGGCGGCTCTTCCGCACCGAAGACTTCGGACAGCTGGAGCGGCCGGATGTCGCTGCGCATCGAGAGCGAGCCGGTGCAGACCTTCGCTGCGCTGTTCGAGCTGCGCGGCTCCGCCGACTCGGGCGACCTCACACTCACGACACCCATCGGCAGCACGCTGGCGCAACTGCACTGGGCACCGGGCGAGGCCCTGCTGAAAGACGGCAGCAAGACACGTCGCTTCGACTCCGTCGACGAACTGATCGAGGCCGCTACCGGCGCTGCAATTCCGGTCGGCGCCTTGTTCGGCTGGCTCGCGGGCCGCAACGACCCCGTTCCCGGCTGGAAGCCCGATCTTGCGCAGCTCGGCAACGGACGGCTGCAGGCCGTGCGCGAATCGCCGAGCCCCCGGGCCGACCTGCGCATCGTGTTCGAACGGTCATGAAGGCGATCTACGACCTTCCCGCGCCGGCCAAGCTCAATCTCTTCCTCCACATCACCGGCCAGCGCGACGACGGCTACCACCTGCTGCAGTCGGTCTTCATGCTGATCGACTGGTGCGACACGCTGCATGTCGAACTGCGGCGCGATGGGCAACTGAGCCGCGAAGACCTGACGACCGAGCTGCCCGCGGACGACCTGATCGTGCGCGCGGCACGCGCCCTGCAGGCTTTCGCCGCGCCCGGCCAGGGCGCGCATATCAGCGTGGCCAAGCACGTGCCGGCACAGGCGGGCATGGGCGGCGGCTCTTCGGATGCCGCCACCTGCCTGCTCGCACTGAACCGCCTGTGGGGACTGAATCTGCCTCTGTCGCGGCTGGCCCACATCGGCCTGAAGCTGGGCGCGGACGTGCCCTTCTTCCTTGGCGGCCGCAATGCGTGGGTCGAGGGCATCGGCGAGGAAATCACACCGGTTACACTGCCGTCGGCGCGTTTCGCGGTGGTCAAACCACCCGAGGGACTCGATACCCGATTAATTTTTTCGGCTTCCGATCTTCAACGCGCCACACCTGTTGCTATAATCTCGGGCTTTGCTGCAGATAGCGAATCGCTGGAAGCGACGAACCTGGGAAACCCGGTTTTCGACTTCGGCCACAACGACCTGCAGCCGGTTGCCCAGCGACTTTGCCCCGCCGTCACCGACGCCATCGAATGGCTCGGTGCCCAAGGGTTGAAGGCCCGGATGACCGGCTCCGGAAGTTCGGTGTTCGCGAAGATGCCGCAAGCGCCGCAGGAAGCGGAACTGCTCGAAGCCCCCGAAGGCTGGCAGGTTCGTCAATGCAGCAACCTGGAAGTCCATCCGCTCTTGGGATGGGCAACCTGAAGATAATCGGACCGTTCATTCGGTTCGATGCGACATATATCGGTTGATGGTGAAAACCATCGACCCGTGTAGGGGAGTCGCCAAGCTGGTTAAGGCACTGGATTTTGATTCCAGCATGCAAAGGTTCGAATCCTTTCTCCCCTGCCAAATCTTCAACGACTGCGGCCCAACGGCCGCAGTCTTCTTTTGCAGCCCACCCGCTGCAATAATCGGCGGCTCACCGGCCGCCACGCATCACAAACCTTTTGGCGGCTTCCTAAGCCAATTTGCACTGCCGGGACGCGCTCATGCAGGCTAATCACCCTGATTTCATGGTTTTCACCGGCAACGCCAATCCGGGCCTTGCTGCAGAAATCGCGCACAACCTCGGCACCTCGCTGGGCGCCGCTCGCGTCGGTCGCTTCTCCGATGGTGAAGTCACCGTCGAGATCAACCAGAACGTCCGGGCGCGCGATGTGTTCGTGGTGCAGTCGACCTGCGCACCGACCAACGAAAACCTGATGGAACTGCTGATCATGGTCGACGCGCTCAAGCGCGCTTCGGCCGAACGCATCAGCGCCGTGATTCCCTATTTCGGCTATGCCCGCCAGGACCGCCGCCCGCGTTCGAGCCGCGTGCCGATCTCGGCCAAGGTCGTGGCCAACCTGCTGGAAACCGTCGGTGTCGAGCGCGTGCTCACGATGGACCTGCACGCCGACCAAATTCAAGGCTTCTTCGACATTCCCGTCGACAACATCTACGCCTCGCCGGTGCTGCTCGGCGACCTGCGCGCCAAGAACTACGAAGACCTGATCGTGGTCTCGCCCGACGTCGGCGGCGTGGTCCGTGCCCGTGCGCTGGCCAAGCAGCTGAACTGCGACCTTGCCATCATCGACAAGCGCCGTCCGAAGGCCAACGTCAGCGAAGTCATGAACGTGATCGGCGAGATCGACGGCCGCAACTGCGTGATCATGGACGACATGATCGACACGGCCGGCACGCTGGTCAAAGCAGCCGAAGTGCTGAAAGAGCGCGGCGCCAAGAGCGTCTACGCCTACTGCACGCACCCGATCTTCTCGGGCCCGGCCATCGAGCGCATCACGCAGGGCTCGGCCCTGGACGAAGTGGTCGTGACCAACACCATTCCCCTTTCCGACGGCGCCAATGCCTGCGGAAAGATCCGCCAGCTCTCCGTGGCACCGCTGATCGCCGAAACGATCCAGCGCATTGCCAAGGGCGAGTCGGTGATGAGTTTGTTCTCGGACCAGGACAACCTGTTCTGACCCGAGCCAAAGAGCGGGCTTCTTTTCTGAAGCCTTTTTGAACCGGAGTCGCACTGGTCGCGGTGGACTCTCACAGGAGCTAGTTATGAAATTCGTCGCTTTTGAGCGCGCAAAGCAGGGCACGGGTGCGAGCCGCCGTCTCCGCATCTCGGGCAAGACCCCCGGCATCGTCTACGGTGGTGACACCCAGCCGCAACTGATCGAAATCGATCACAACGCGCTGTGGCACGCCCTGAAGAAGGAAGCCTTCCATTCGAGCGTGCTCGAAATGGAACTGGGCGGCAACGTCAGCAAGGTTCTGCTGCGCGACGTGCAATACCACCCGTTCCGCCAGCTGGTGCAACACATCGACTTCCAGCGCGTCGATGCCAAGACCCGCATGACCCTGAAGGTGCCGCTGCACTTCAAGGGTGAAGAAGAATCCGAAGCCGTCAAGATCGACCTGAACCTGGTCAATCACGTGACGACCGAACTCGAACTGAACTGCCTGCCGACCGACCTGCCGGAGTTCATCGAAGTCGACCTATCGGGCCTGAAGAAGAACGGCACCGTCACGCTGAAGGACATCAAGCTGCCCAAGGGCGTGAAGTGGGTCAGCCACGGCAAGGTCAACCCGGTGCTGGCTTCGGCCGTGTCGCCGGCGGCTGAAGAAGTCGACGCCCCCGCTGAAGGCGCTGCCGATGCAGCCGCCGCAGCAGCGCCAGCCGGCAAGGGTGGCAAGGCCGCTCCTGCAGCCAAGACCCCCGCTGCCAAGACGCCTGCCAAGAAGTAATTCGCTTTTTCGCATTCGTTGCTGCAGAAGGCCCGCCCCGTGCGGGCCTTCTGCTTTTCCGGCGACGGGATAATCCACGACCATGATCAAGCTGTTTGTCGGCCTCGGAAACCCGGGCCCCGAGTACGAAGCCACGCGGCACAACGCGGGCTTCTGGTGGATCGACGCCCTCGCGCGCGAGTGGAAACTCAATCTCGTGCCCGAGCGCAGCTACCACGGCCTTGCCGCACGCGCCAACATCGGCGGCCAGAGCATCTGGCTGCTAGAGCCGCAGACCTTCATGAACCTGTCTGGCAAGTCGGTGGCCGCCCTCGCCCGTTTCTTCAAGATCGCGCCCGAGGAAATCCTCGTGGCGCACGACGAGCTCGACGTGGTCCCGGGCCAGGTCAAGCTCAAGTTCGGCGGCAGCCATGCCGGCCACAACGGACTGCGCGACATCCACGCGCAGTTGGGCACCGGCGACTACTGGCGCCTGCGCCTGGGCATCGGGCATCCCGGCGTGAAGTCGGAGGTCGTCAACTGGGTGCTCAAGAAGCCGCTGAAAGAACAACGTGAAGCCATAGAGGACGCCATCACTCGCACCCTGCACGCGATCCCCGCGCTGGTGGCGGGCGAGATGGAGAAGGCGACCTTGGTCATTCACACGAGCAAACCGCCCCGGCCCAAACCGCCGCGGCGGGAGCCCGGCGACGGGGGCACGCCTGCCGCCACCTAGCCGGCCATCGCAGTGCAGGAGGGAGAGAAATAAAAAATGAGTGAAAAGAAGAAAAGAAGAAAAAGAGTAGGAGCGACGGTGATTGCTATCTTTTCAATAGCAATTTGCACCGCATCCATGGGATCCTCAGCCCAGAACGCCGCTCAAACTTGGCGTTGCGGCAGCACCTATTCCGACCAGCCCTGTGAAGGCGGCAAGACGGTGAAGGTGAACGACCACCGCAGCGACGAAGACCGCCGGGCCGCCGACGCCGGCACACGCAGCACCCAGACTCAGGCCGATCGCCTCGAACGCAGCCGGCTGTCGCTGGAGAAAGCAGCCTACGACCGCGACCAGCGGGCTGCGCGGGAGGCCAGGAGCGCAGCCCTTGCGGAAAGACGGCTCGCCATGGCTGAGCAAAGGGAGCACGACCGCGCACGCAAGGCGGCCAGCGAGCCGCGCAAATCCAGCATGAGTTTCAGCGGCGGTCAGAACGCGAAGGCAGCCGGCGACGCGCCTGAACGCAAGAAAAAGAAGCGGAAGTCGGCCGACTAAGCGCCGGTCGAAGCAGCCGTCACCTTGATCGCCGTGAGGCGCTGGTACTTCTGCATCAGCGTCTCGCGGCTTTCCACGTGCTCTGGATTCAGGGGAATGCAGGCCACCGGGCAGATCTGCACGCACTGCGGCTCATCGAAATGGCCGACGCACTCGGTGCACTTGTGCGGATCGATCTCGTAGAACTCCGCGCCCATGTAAATCGCATCGTTCGGGCACTCGGGCTCGCAGACATCGCAGTTGATGCATTCGTCGGTGATCATGAGGGCCATCCCCCGATTATCGCGGGCTCGGCCAGGCGGGCCGCCTGTGAATGACAAAGGCCACATTCAGGGCACACTTGTTGCAGGAGTCAGTTATGCTGCGCCCCGCCCCATGAGTCTGTTTCTATTCAAGCGCCTCGCCACGCTGATCGGCACGTTGATCGGCGCCTCGGTCATCGTTTTCCTCGTCCTCGAGATCTTGCCCGGCAACGCCGCGCAGATGCTCATGGGCCCCGACGCCTCACCCGAAGCCGTCGCGGCGCTGGCCACCAAGCTCGGCCTCGACCAGCCCGCATGGACACGCTACTGGCACTGGATAGGCGGCCTGCTCACCGGCAACCTCGGCGACAGCTACGCCTACAGCTCGCCGGTCCTCGACCTGATCCTGGAGCGCCTCGCGCTCACCGTGCCGCTCGCCATGCTGGCGATGGCCCTCACCGTCGTGATTGCGCTGCTCGTCGGCGTTACGGCCGCTGCGCGCCACAACAAGCTCGGCGACGTCGGCCTGATGGGCATGGCCCAGGTCGGCATCGCCATTCCGAACTTCTGGTTCGCCATCCTGCTGATCCTCGTGTTCTCGGTGCAGCTGCAGTGGTTCTCCGCTGGCGGCTTCGAGGGCTGGGGCGAAGGCATCTTCTCGGGCATCAAGTCGCTGCTGCTGCCGGCACTGTCTCTTGCCGTCGTTCAAGCCGCGATCCTCGCGCGCATCACGCGCTCGGCCGTGCTCGAAGTGATGCGCGAAGACTTCGTGCGCACCGCCCGCGCCAAGGGCGTCTCGCAGCGCGCGGTGCTGTGGACCCACGTGCTGCGCAACGCCATGATCCCCGTCATCACCGTGATGGGCATGCAGTTCTCCGAGCTGCTGGCCGGCACCATCGTGGTGGAGAACGTGTTCTACCTGCCGGGCCTGGGCCGGCTGATCTTCCAGGCCATCAGCAACCGCGACCTGATCGTGGTGCGCAACTGCGTGATGCTGCTGGCGGCCATGGTGGTCATCGTGAACTTCGTGGTCGACGTGCTGTATGCCGTGATCGACCCGCGCATCAAGGCCAGCGACATATGAACGCGATCACAGCTCCGAGCGCTGCTGCGCTCAAGGTCCCCGGCTTCTGGCGCCGCGCGTTGCACCACCGCAGCTTCGTGCTGGGCGGCGCGCTGACGCTGCTCCTGCTGCTCGCCGCTGCCGTTTCGCTGGTCTGGACACCCTGGTCGCCCTACGACATGGACATGGCCAACAAGCTGAAGCCGCCGACGGGCGCGCACTGGCTGGGCACCGACACCTACGGGCGCGATGTGGCCTCGCTGCTGCTGGTCGGCGCGCGCGCGTCCATCCTCGTAGGCGTGATCGCGGTCGGCATCGGCCTCGTGGTCGGCACCGCGCTGGGCCTGCTGGCGGCGGCGAAGCGCGGCTGGGTCGAGGAAGCCATCATGCGGCTCACCGACTTCTCGCTCGCCTTCCCCGCGATCCTCTCGGCCATCATGATGACGGCGGTGTTCGGCGCGGGCATCGTCAACGCGATCATCGCGATCGGCATCTACAACATCCCGACCTTCGCGCGCATCACGCGCGCTTCTGCCAACGCGATCTGGTCGCGCGAGTACGTCGCCGCCGCACGCGCCTGCGGCAAGGGCCCGTTCGCGATCACGATGCAGCACGTGCTGCCCAACATCTCGGCCGTGCTGATCGTGCAGATCACGATCCGCTTCGCCATCGCCATCCTGGCCGAAGCCGCTCTCTCCTACCTGGGCCTGGGCACTCAGCCACCGCAACCCTCGTGGGGTCGCATGCTCAGCGAGGCGCAGACGATGATGTTCCAGTCGCCCCTGCTGGCCGTCTTCCCCGGCATGGCCATCGCACTCGCGGTGCTGGGCCTGAACCTGCTCGGCGACGGCTTGCGCGACCTGCTCGATCCGCGGCTGGCACGCGCAAGGTAAGCAAGATGCCCCTGCTCGAAGTCAAAGACCTGCACATCGAACTGCAGACGCAGCGCGGCCCCGCCGAGGCTGTGCGCGGCATCGGCTTCACGCTGGAGCGCGGCGAAACGCTGGGCATCGTTGGCGAATCGGGCTGCGGCAAGTCGATCACCGTGATGTCGCTGATGGGCCTGCTGCCCTCGACCGCGAAGGTCACGGGCAGCATCCGTTTCGACGACACCGAGCTCATCGGCCGCGACGAGAAAGCCATGTGCCAGATTCGAGGCAATCGCATCGGCATGATCTTCCAGGAGCCGATGACGGCGCTGAACCCGGTGCACACCATCGCGCGCCAGGTCGGTGAACCGCTGCGGCTGCACCGCGGTCTCTCGAAGGCTGACGCTCGCAAGGAAGTGCTCGCGCTGCTCGACCGCGTGGGCATTCCCGACGCGGCTTCGCGCCTGGACGCCTATCCGCACCAGTTCTCCGGCGGCCAGCGCCAGCGCATCGGCATCGCGATGGCGCTCGCCTGCGGGCCCGACCTGCTGATTGCCGACGAGCCGACGACCGCGCTCGACGTCACCATCCAGAAGCAGATCCTCGAACTGATCCAGAGCCTCGTGGCCGAGCGCGGCATGGCGCTGATCCTGATCTCGCACGACCTCGGCGTGATCGCGCAGACGGTCTCGAAGATGCTGGTGATGTACGGCGGCAGCGTGGTCGAGAGTGGCCCGACGGAGGCGGTGTTCGCGCGCCGCGCCCATCCCTACACGCAGGGCCTGTTCGCCGCACGCCCCGCCATCGGTGCACCGCGCGGCCTGCGGCTGGCCACCATCAAGGGCAGCGTGCCCGAGCTGGTCGACCTGCCGAAGGGCTGCCCCTTCGCGGGCCGGTGCAGCTACACCGTCGAGGCCTGCAAGACCACCCGGCCGCCAGCCACGATGCTGCCGCAGGATCACGCGGTGCGTTGCATCCGGCTCGAAGAGATCGCCACGGAAGGGGCCATCGCACCATGAGCACGGCCACCACTCCACCGCTGCTGCAGGTCACCGATCTCGTACGCCACTACGCGCTGCCGCGAGAAAAGCTCTTCGGCCCGCCGCCCACCGTGAAGGCGCTCAACGGCGTGAGCTTCGAGGTGCAGGCCGGCAAGAGCGTGGGCATCGTCGGTGAATCGGGCTCGGGCAAGTCGACCATCGCGCGCCTCGTGATGGCGCTCGACACGCCCACCTCGGGCAGCGTGCGCCTCGAAGGTCGCGATCTGCATGCGCTGCCCAAGGCCGAGCTGCGCACCGCGCGGCGCGATTTCCAGATGGTGTTCCAGGACCCCTACGGCTCGCTCGACCCACGCCAGACCGTGGCGCGCATCGTCGCCGAACCGCTCGAAGCGCTGGCCGAAACCAGCCGCGCCGTGCAGCGCGAACGCGCTTCCGAAGCATTGGCAGCGGTCGGCCTGCGCACCACCGACATGGACAAGTACCCGCACGAGTTCTCGGGTGGACAGCGCCAGCGCATCGCCATCGCACGCGCCCTCATCACGCGCCCCAAGCTCATCGTCGCCGACGAGCCGGTGAGTGCGCTCGACGTATCCGTGCAGGCCCAGGTGCTCAACCTCATGCAGGACCTGCAGCAGCAGTTCGGCATCAGCTACCTGCTCATCAGCCACGACCTCGCGGTGGTCAACCACCTGTGTGACGAGGTCTGTGTGGTGTGGAAAGGCAAGATCGTCGAGCAGGGTCCGCCCGCCGAGCTCTTCCATCACGCCCAGCACGAGTACACGCGCACGCTGCTCGATGCAGTGCCGCGCACGCCCACGGGCGGCACGCTGCTGCCGGCCTGACACCGAAGCGTCGCCCGCAGTCTCTAGGATGAGTGGGTCATAAGCATCTGGTTGCGCTGGCGCCCTGCTCTCGCGGATGATGCTTGCCCCCTGTTCCGAGGACACCGCTTCATGCTCAAACGACGCACCCTGCTCGCCACCGGCGCCGCAGCCCTGACACCGCTGGCCCTGCCGACCATCGCGCTGGCGCAGAGAAAAAAAGATTCGCTGGTGCTCGGCCTCACGCTGGAGCCTACGGGCCTCGACCCCACGGCCAAGGCCGGCGCCGAGATCGCCGAGGTGGTGCTCTACACCGTCTTCGAAACCCTCACCAAGATCAACTCCGACGGCAGCGTCACGCCGCTGCTGGCCGACAGCTGGGAGGTGTCGCCCGACCTGAAGACCGTCACCTTCAAGCTCAAGCGTGGCGTGAAGTTCCAGAACGGCGAACCCTTCAACGCGCAGAGCGTCAAGTTCTCGTTCGACCGCGCGGCCGCGGCCAACAGCACCAACAAGGACAAGCGCACCTTCACCAACATCGCGACGCAGGCGGTCGACGAGCACACGGTGGTGCTCATCACGAAGGAGATCGAGCCCGACCTGCTGTTCCTGCTGGGTCAGGCCTCGGCAATCCAGGTCGAGCCCAAGACCGTAGAGACCAACGCCACCAAGCCGGTCGGCACCGGGCCCTACAGGCTCGACAGCTGGTCCAAGGGCTCGGGCATCGTGCTCGCCAAGTGGGACGGCTGGCGCAATGCCGACACGGTGCAGATCCGCAAGGCCAGCTTCCGCTTCATATCCGAGCCGGCCGCGCAGACCACCGCGCTGCTCTCGGGCGACATCGACCTGTTTCCGCATGCCTCGGTGTCGCGCAGCCTGCCGCAGTTCCAGAACGACAAGCGCTTCCAGGTGGTGTTCAACGCCTCGCGCGGCAAGACCATCCTGGCCATCAACAACAAGCGCAAGCCGCTGGACGACGTGCGCGTGCGCCGCGCGATTTCCGCGGCCATCGACCGCAAGGCGGTGATCGAAGCCGCCGTCGACGGCCGGGGCGTGCCCATCGGCAGCCACTACGTGCCGGGCGCGCCGGGATACATCGACACCACCGGCATCAACCCCTACAACGTCGAGAAGGCCAGGCAGCTGCTGGCCGAAGCCGGCGTGAAGACGCCGCTCGAACTCGAGCTCGTGCTGCCGCCCCCGCCCTATGCACGCCAGGGCGGCGAGCTGATCGCCGCGCAGCTCGCCAAGGTGGGCATCGTCGCGAAGATCCAGAACGTCGAATGGGCGCAATGGATCAGCGGCACCTACGGCAACAAGAACTACGACCTCTCGCTGATCCTGCACGTCGAGCCCTTCGACCTGGTGAACTACACCAAGCCCGAGTACTACTGGGGCTACCAGTCGGCCAGGTTCAACGAGGTCTTCGACAAGGCGCGCAACGCCGCGCGCACCTCCGACCGCCTGCGCTACCTGGGCGACGCGCAGCGGCTGCTGGCGGAAGACGCGGCCAACGTCTTCCTGTACCAGCCGCAGTTCATTACCGTGGCGGCGCGCAACCTGCGCGGGCTGTGGAAGGACACGCCGATCTTCGTGAACGACATCGCGGCCCTGTCCTGGGGCTGACCCGGCTCTATCGCCTACGGGAACGTCCCGAGGAAAAACCGCCCCGCGGGCCGCGCACCGGCTCGCCCCCTGCGAGAGAATGACCGGCTGCGCACGTGGCATCTTTCGTGCTGCGTGTCGTGTCTTTCGCGGCGTCGCGCCTCCCTTCGGGGCATGGCGCACGCCGGAGCAGTCGTCATTCGAACCTGGCTTGTTGTCTATCCGGAGATCACACGTATGTTGAACCGTCGCACCCTTCTCACCACCGCTGGCGCCACCGTTGCGCTGGCCACCCCGCTCGCCGGCATGGCGCAGGGCCGGAAGGACGCCATCGTGATCGGCATGGCGCTCGAACCGCCGGGGCTCGACCCGACCACCGGCGCCGCCGCCGCCATCGCCGAGGTGGTGCACTACAACATCCTCGAGACGCTCACCAAGATCAATGCCGACGGCAGCGTCACGCCGCTGCTGGCCGAGAGCTGGGAAATCTCGCCCGACCTGAAGACCTACACCTTCAAGCTGCGGCGCGGCGTGAAGTACCAGAACGGCGAGCCCTTCAACGCGGCCACCGTGAAGTTCTCGTTCGACCGCGCAGGCGGCGAGAAGAGCACCAACAAGGACAAGCGCACCTTCGCCAACCTCGCGACCCAGGTGGTGGACGACTACACCGTCGTCATCATCAACAAGGAGATCGACCCCGACCTGCCCTTCGTGCTGGGCCAGGCCACGGCCGTGATCGTCGAGCCCAAGAGCGCCGATGGCAACGCCACCAAGCCGGTCGGCACCGGCCCCTACAAGCTCGACAGCTGGGCCAAGGGCTCGTCGATCACGCTGAGCAAGTGGGAAGGCTTTCGCAGCCCCGCCACCGCGAAGATCAGCAAGGTCACGTTCCGCTTCATCTCCGACACCGCTGCGCAGGCCGCTGCCATGCTCTCGGGCGACGTCGACGTGTTTGCGCGCATCGGCACGCGCGTGGTGCCGCAGTTCAAGGCGAACCCGCAGTTCCAGGTGATCCTGGCGGGCTCGCGCGCCAAGACGATTCTCTCGATCAACAACAAGAAGAAGCCACTCGACGACGTGCGCGTGCGCCGTGCCATTCTTGCCGCCATCGACCGCAAGGCCGTGATCGAAGGCGCGGCCGACGGCTTCGGCGTGCCCATCGGCAGCCACTACGTGCCGGGTGCTGCGGGCTATGTCGACACCACCGGCATCAACCCCTTCGACATCGAGAAGGCCAAGAAGCTGCTGGCCGAAGCCGGCGTGAAGACGCCGCTCGAACTCACCATGACGCTGCCGCCGCCGCCGTATGCCCGCCAGGGCGGCGAGGTGATCGTGGCCCAGCTCGCCAAGATCGGCATCGTCGTGAAGGTGCAGAACGTGGAATGGGCCCAATGGCTCAGCGGCACCTACGGCAACAAGGACTACGACCTGTCGATCGTCTCGCACGTGGAGCCCTTCGACCTCGGCAACTACGCCAAGTCGGACTACTACTGGGGCTACCAGTCGAAGGCCTTCAACACGCTGTTCGACAAGATCAAGTCCACGGCCAGCGCCACCGAGCGCAACAAGCTGCTCGGCGACGCGCAGAAACTGCTGGCCACCGACGCTGCCAACGGTTTCCTGTACCAGCCGCAGTTCCCGACCGTCGCAAAGAAGAACGTCAAGGGCATCTGGAAGGACAACCCGATCTTCGTGAACGACCTGTCGGCGCTGTCGTGGGGTTGAACGACCTGTCCGCACAGGAGCTTGCCGCGGCCTACCGCGACCGCAAGCTCTCGCCGGTGGAGGTCACGCAGGCCGTGATCGCGCAGATCGAGCGCTGGGAGCCGCACCTGCAGGCCACCTGGCTCTTCAGGCCCGAGGCCGCGCTCGAGCAGGCGCGCGCTTCGGAAGCGCGCTGGCAGCGCGGCGATGCACTCGGCCCGCTCGACGGCGTGCCGGCCACCATCAAGGAAAACATCGCGACGCGCGGTGATCCGATGCCGGCCGGCACCGCCGCCGTCGACCTGAAGCCCGCGGCTGCCGATGCGCCACCGGCCGCACGCTTGAAAGAAGCGGGCGCGGTGATCGTGAGCAAGACGACGATGCCGGACTACGGCATGTTGTCTTCGGGCCTGTCGAGCTTTCACACGCTGGCGCGCAATCCGTGGGACCTGCGCCTGACGCCGGGCGGCTCCAGTGCGGGTGCAGGTGCTGCGGCCGCCGCCGGCTATGGCCCGCTGCATCTGGGCACCGACATCGGCGGCTCGCTGCGCTTGCCCGCGAGCTGGTGCGGCATCTTCACGCTCAAGCCGAGCCTGGGGCGCATCCCCATCGATCCGCCGTACATGGGCCGTGCCGCAGGGCCGATGACGCGTACCGTTGGCGACGCGGCTCTGCTGATGCAGGCGCTGTCGAAGCCCGATGCGCGCGACAGCATGAACCTGCCGCCGCAGGACATCGACTGGGCCGGCTTCGACGTATCACCCGACCATCTGCGCGGCTTGCGCATCGGCCTGCTGCTCGACGCGGGCTGCGGACTGGCCGTGGAACCTGAAATCCAGGCAGCGGTCGAACACGCGGCACGCCTGCTGGAGAAGGCCGGTGCCATCATCGAACCGATGCAGCCTTTCATGTCGCAGGCAATGCTCGACGGCATGGACCATCTGTGGCGCATGCGCTCGCTGGTGGACATGAAGGGCCTGCGAGCCGACCAGCGCTCGAAGGTGCTGCCCTACATCCGTGAATGGGCCGAGAGCGCGGCGGAGTTCAGCGGCGAGCACGTGTTCCGCAGCTTCAGCCAGTTCCATGCGACGCGCGTGGCGGCGGTGAGCGCCTGCGCGCGCTTCGACTACGTGATCTCGCCGGTGTCGCCGAACATGCCCGCAGCGGCGGAGGCGCCTTCGCCCACGAACGATCCCTTGAGGCCGCTGGAGCACATCGGGTTCACTGTGCCGTTCAACATGTCGGAGCAGCCGGCGGCGTCGGTCAACTGCGGGTACTCGGCGGGTGGATTGCCGATTGGTCTTCAGATTGCGGGGCAGCGCTTCGACGATCTCGGAGTGCTGCGCGTTTCGCGTGCGTTCGAGCAGATTCGGGAGCCTCAGCGGCCCTGGCCCGTTGCGCCTTGACTCTGGTGTTGTTCGGGGAGCGATCACGCCGACGGGAGACATTCGCGGAGGGGAGTACCCGGTGCCATTCGCGCGCACCCCGGAGAACAGCAAGCTCAAGTCGCCGCATACCTCCCAGGCTTGTGGTTGATCCAGAGAAAGAGCCCCATCACCACAGCGGCCAGCACCGACCACCCCACACGCTGCGGCGGAATCACGAACAACGCGAGCAATACAACCGTGCAATCGATCCCGATCTGCACCTTGCCAGCCGGCCACCCGCGCTTTTCCTGCAGGTACAGCGTCAACACCGTCGCACCACCCAGGCTCGCGCGGTGGCGGGCGAGGAACAGACAGCCAGTGCCCAGCAGCAAGCCACCGAGCACGGCCGCAAAAGCCGGGTGCAGTGAATCGATCGACAGGTAGCGCGGCGCCCAGTCGGTCATCAGCGAGAGCAACGCAATGGCCGAGAAAGTCTTGATCGTGAACGCCCGCCCCATATGGCGCCATGCGAACCAGTAGAACGGCAGGTTGACCAGGAAGAACAGCTTTCCAAAGCTCACGCCAGTTGCGTAGTGCAACAGAAACGCGACGCCGGCCGTGCCGCCCGTGAGCAAGCCCGCCTGGCCGAACAGCATCATGGCAATGGCAACGAACAAGGTGCCCGAAAAGATCGCCTGCGCGTCATCGAAACGGGAATGGCGCAGCCATTCCGGTGGGGTTGTGGGAGGTGGCGCATCCATGGCAGACGTGACGCAAATCCCGCGCCACCCCGGGCCGGACTCACACCAGATGGGTAGCCAGCAGCTCCCGGGCCCGGGTCACGAACGCCGTTTCTCCCCTGCGACCGGGCAAGAACTCGAAGGCGACACGCGGCAGCGCCGGCAGCCCGTGGGGGGTGGCCAGCCGCGCCACGCCATCGCTGATGGCCGATTCGTTGAGGCAGGCCACGCCCAGCCCGGCGGCCAGCGCCGATTGCAGCCCCGCCACGCCCGAGGCCACGTGCGCCAGCGCGTAGGGCACCCGCCGGCGCCGCAGCAGCGCCACGGTGAACTGGTGCAGCGAACAGGTGTCCGGCAAGGCCAGCAGCCGCACCGGCTCGCCACGCACGAGCCGCATGCCCGCCGCGCCCAGCCACACCAGCGATTCGCGCCGGATCACCGACGCCCGGGGTTGCGCGGCGGAAACGCCGGCGATGTTCATCGCCACTCCCACATCGAAATCTCCCCGCGCATATGCAGCGCGCAGATCGTCGCTCTTCAGGATGGTGACGTGCAGCCGCACTTGCGGATAACTCTCGCCGAGCCGCCCCAGCAGGCGCGTCAGGTCCCCGGGCCGGAAGTAGTCGGTGACGGCGAGGCGCAGCTCGCCCTGCAGCGTCTCGCCATGCAGGTCACGAAACGCCTCGTCGCTCAGCGACAGGATGCGCCGCGCATAGCCCAGCAGCCGCACGCCCGCCTCGGTGGGTGAAACGCCCGCCTTGCTGCGGGTGAGCAGCGACTGCCCGGCCCGCTCTTCCAGCTTGCGGATCTGCTCGCTGACCGACGACTGCGAAAGAAAGACGCGCGGCGCGGCGGCCGTCAGGCTGCCTGCGTCGACGACCGCCGCCAGCGTGCGCAGCTGCTCCAGATCAAAGCCTTGCATGACTCACCCATCCGTTAATCCGATGGAATCCATCATATCTTCCCGCTTTTCCGATTGATAGGGAGTTCCCACAATCACCCCATCGACCACTCATTCACCCAGGAGTCCACCATGCCCCACATCGTCGTCCACCTCTCCGGCCAACCCGACGCCGCCCTCACCCGCAAGACCGTCGACACGGTCGCCGAGCTCACCCAGAGCGTGCTCGGCAAGCAATTGCCGGTGATCGCCATCACTGTGCAGTACATCGCCGCCGACGCCTGGTTCATAGGCGGCCAGACGCTGGCCTCGCTGGGCAAGTCGGCCTTCCACCTCGACATCAGCATCACCGACGAGACCAACACCAAGGCCGAGAAGGCGCGCTACCTGCGCGAGGTGCACGCGGCCATGGCGAAGATCCGGCCGGACTTGCACGAGGTGTCTTACATCCACGTGATCGACGCGCGCGGCGCGGCCTACGGCTACGGCGGCAAGACGCAGGAGTACCGCCACCAGCAGGCCGGCGTCTGAGTCGTTGAAGCATCTCCGGGGGCATGGCACCATGCCGCCATGCCCTCCGGAAAACCGCTCGCCGACAGCCTCGGCAACCCGCTCACCCTCGACGACCCCACCAGCCTGCCGCTGGTCGACGACTTCGTCATGGGGTTCATCTCGACAGAGGCTCGCGCCGTCAACCTGATCGCCGTGGCCGGCACCGATGCGAGCCCCATCGTGCAGGCCTACTGCGCCACGCTGCACCTGTTCGCCGAATCGCGCGAGGCCGTGGCCAACGCCCGGCCATTTCTCGACAAGGCCCGCGCCGGCGCCGCACGCGCGACGCCGCGCGAGCAGCGCTACATCGCGGCCGTCGAGGCCTGGGCCGAGGGCGACATCGCCCGCGCGATCGCACTGCATGCCGAGCAGGCCCGCGAACATCCGCGCGACCTGGTGTCGGTCAAGCTCGGCCAGTACCACTGCTTCAACACCGGCGACTGCCCCGGCATGCTCAAGCTCGCGCTGGCGGTGCTGCCGCACGCGGCCGACGTGCCCTACGTGCACGGCATGGCGGCCTTCGGCTACGAGCAGTGCCACCTGATGCGCGAGGCCGAGGCGAGCGCACGCCGCGCCATCGCCATGTGCCGCAAGGAGCCGTGGGCGCACCATGCGCTGGCGCACGTGATGCTCACCGAGGGCCGGCTCGCCGAAGGGCTGGCGTTCATGCAGAGCGTGAGCGACACCTGGACCGGCCTCAACTCGTTCATGGTCACGCACAACTGGTGGCACATGGCGCTGTTCCTCATCGACCTGGGTCGCGATGCCGAAGCGCTCGCGGTGTACGACGAGCGTGCCTGGGGCGTGGTGAAGGACTACTCGCAGGACCAGATCGGCGCCGTCTCGCTGCTCGCACGGCTGGAGCTCGCGGGCATCGACGTGGGCAGGCGCTGGGAGGACGTGGCCGGCTACCTGCGGCAGCGCCAGGCCGACCACGTGCTGCCCTTTCTCGACCTGCAGTACCTCTACGGCCTGGCGCGCGCCGGGCACCCCGAGGCGGAGGTTCTGCTGTGCAACATAGTGGCCTTCGCGCCGAACGCGCCGGCATCGACGCGCGCGGCATGGCAGCGCGTGTGCGTGCCGGCCGCGCATGGACTGGTGGCGCATGCGCGCGGCGATCTCGCGGCAGCCATCGAAGGGCTCGGCACTGCCCTGCCGCGCATGATCGAGATCGGCGGCAGCCACGCGCAGCGCGACCTGTTCGAGCAGGTGTATCTCGATGCGCTGGTGCGCAGCGGCACGGAGGCTTCGCTGTCCGCTGCCCAGGGCATCCTCCAGCAACAGCTCAATGGCCAGCCCGAGTCGCTGCGCCTGCGCCGGCAGACGGCGGCGGTGTACGAGCGCCTCGGCCTCGGGCAGCTTGCGACGCACGCCTGAGCGCATCTGCGAGCACCGCCCGGCAGCCCATGCCTTCAGGTCATGGGGCATGGTGCAAAAGGAATTGGCGATGACCCGGAGGCGGCTCCTAAACTGGCCGCTCCCTATCGACAAGAAGCCTTCAAGGCCCCATCGCCCATGCGCAAGTCTCTCGTCACGCTGGCCGTTCTCTCGGCCCTCGCACCCTTCGCACCCACCCTGCATGCCGCCGAGGGAACGCCCGTCGCGCTCGACCTGCTGCTGCGCGGCGGCACCGTCTACACGGGCGACTCCGACACGCCGGTGGTGGGCGATGTCGGCATCGCGGGCGACCGCATCGTGTTCGCGGGCAAGGCGGCGCCAGCGCAGTTCACGGCAAGGCGCGTCATCGACGCCACGGGCATGGTGGTGGCGCCGGGCTTCATCGACGCCCACACGCATGCGGATGCCGACCTGCACTCGAACGATCCGAAGAAGCGGCTGAACATCCCGTTCATCACGCAGGGCGTGACCACCGCGGTAATCGGCAACGACGGCTTCGGCGGCTTCGACATCGCGGCGCAGGCGCAGAAGCTGCGTGCCGCGCCGGTGGGCACCAACGTGGCCATGTACGTGGGCTTCGGCCCGGTGCGCATGAGCGAGCTGGGCGAAGCCAACCGGGCACCGACGCCCGAGCAGCTCGAGGCGATGAAAAAGCGCGTGAGCCAGGGCATGTGCGAAGGCGCGCTTGGCCTTTCGACCGGGCTCTTCTACACGCCGCAGAACTTCTCGAAAACCGAGGAGGTCATCGAGCTCGCGAAGGTGGCGGCGCGGCACGGCGGGCTGTACGACAGCCACATCCGCGACGAGTCCATGTACAACATCGGCCTCAAGGGCTCCATCGACGAGGCGATCCGCATCGGCCACGAGGCGAAGCTGCCAGTGCATGTGGCGCACATCAAGGCGCTGGGCGTCGACGTGCAGGGCCAGAGCGGCGACATCATCAAGCGCATCGAGAAGGAACGCGCGGGCGGGCTGAACATCACGGCCGACCACTATCCGTGGACCGCGTCGAGCACGCGCTTCTCGGCCGCGCTGCTGCCGCCCTGGGCCAACGAGGGCGGCCGTGCGGCGACGCTGCAGCGCTTCGACGACGCCTCGCAGCAGGAGCGCCTGCGCAAGGACATGCGCGAGAACCTGCGGCTGCGCGGCGGCCCCGAGGCCATCCTGTTCTCGGCCGGCAGCACGAAGTACGTGGGCAAGACGCTGGCCGACGTGGCCAAGGCATCGAACGCCGATCCGGTGGAAGCCGCCATCGCGGTGCTGCGCGACGGCGACCTGATGATCGCCTCGTTCAACCAGAGCGACGACGACGTGCGCGCCTTCATGAAGCGACCGTGGGTCATGACCTCGTCCGACTCGTCGCTGGGCCATCCGCGCGCCTACGGCACCTTCGCGCGCAAGTACGACCAGTACGTGGTGAAGGAGCACACGATCTCGCTGGCGCAGTTCATCCGCAGCAGCTCGTCACTCACGGCCGACACGCTGGGGCTGAAGCAGCGCGGGCACCTGCGCCCGGGCTACTACGCCGACGTGGTGGTGTTCGATCCGGCGCGCTATGCGGCGAAAGCCACCTACACGCAGCCGACGCTGCTGTCGGAAGGCGTGAGCACGGTGCTGGTGAACGGGCAGCTCGCCGTCGACGGCGGCAAGCCCACGGGCGTTGGCGCCGGCCAGCCGCTGCTGCGCACGCCGAAGGCGGGCAGCTGCGGCTGAGGTCGAGGGCCCTTCCTCAATCCTTGTTCTTCAGGTGCCGCGTCTGGTCGTAGGTCGGCTGCGGCGGCAGGTCGGCCAGGTGTCGCGTGTCGGCCCATTCGACGATCTCGATGTCGTCGGGCCGGGCCGCGTCGGCGATGCGGATGCGGTTGAAGCCCGCGTTGGGAATGTCGCTCTGGCGCGGCCCGCTCAGGCTCAGGCCCCTTGCAGTGCGCCACACCATGTCGAGCACGCCGCCGTGGGTGACGACGATCAGGTGCTGCCCCTTGTGCGCGGCGGCGATGCTGCCCAGCGCCGCGATGATGCGCGTGTGGAATTCGCGCGCCGTCTCGCCTTCGGGCATGGCGTGGTCTTCGCGAAACTCCAGCCACTCTTCCCAGGCGCGCGGATGCAGGCTCTGGATTTCGTCGGAGCGCATGCCCTCGACCACGCCGAAGAACTGCTCGCGCAGCCCCGCAGAAGTGACCACCGGCAGCGACAGCTGCGACGCCGCGGGCGCTGCGGTCTGCTGCGCCCGCATGAGGTCGCTGCTGATGATGTGTTGCACCACCGTCTCGCCGGCCAGCCGCAGGCCGAGGCGGCGGGCTTGCTCATGGCCGATGTCATTGAGCGGAACATCGGCGTGCCCCTGAAAGCGCAATTCGCGGTTCCAGGCGGTTTCGCCGTGGCGGATGAGGATCAGGTCGGTGGTGGTGTCGGGCTTGGGCGTTGGCATTGACGCCCATTTTCCACCGTGCGCGTGACGCTCGGGCTTTTGTGGCCCGCAAGCTGTTGCTCGACCGCCACCGAGCCTAGATCCGCACCGGCGACGGCGTGAGCAGCGCCAGCACCCACGCGATGATGAAGCCGCCGACGATGGCGCAGACCACCACCACTGCGGTGTACGCAATGGCCTTGTCGGGCGGGCACTTCATGAGCACCGGCAGGCCGGTGTAGAGCAGGTACACGCCGTACAGCGCCGCCAGCGCACCAAGGACCGACAGCGAAGGCAGCAGGCTGAAGATGCCGCCAACGAAGGCCGCGGTGCTGGCATAGGCCGACAGCTTGAGCGCGCCGATCTGGCTCCTGGTGCCCTCGAAGGTCGGCGCCATTGCGTCGATGATGAGTGCGAGCACGAACACCATCACCAGCGACAGCACGTAGCCCACGACCATGTTCGCGAGCCCCGAGACGATCGGCACGCGAAAGCTCACACCGAAGGCGCCAATGCCGATCAGCGACAGGCCGATGAAGCTCGCCACCGCCGGGATCAGCGCGAGGATCATCACGTAGTTCTTGTAGAGCGAAGCAGCGTCGGCCGGCTCCGCGTCGATCTCCGGCCATGTGGCCTTGGGCTTGAGCAGGATGGATTGCGCGCGTTCAACCAGGTTCATTGAGAGTCCTCGGCATGGGTCTCAAAAGTATGCCGAGGTCGCGCTCGGATGACTGCTGGCCAGGAAGCCTATGCCATGCGCCATGCCGCGACGCTGGTTGCCGCATTCGCGCAAAATCCGTCTCCATGCCCAATCTCATCCTGCTGCCCGGCCTCGCCTGCGACGAGCGCATCTGGGAAGCCCAATTGCCCGCCCTTCCCTCCGCCTTCGGCGCCCGCGTGAGCGACGTCCAGCGGCACAACGACTCCATCGAGGGCATGGCCGCAGCCGTGCTGCGCGACAACGAGGGGTCGCTGATTCTGTGCGGCGCCTCGATGGGCGGCATGGTCGCCATGGAGGCGGCCCGCCAGGCGCCCGGGCGCATTGCCGGGCTCGCGCTGCTCGGCACCAGCGCACGGCCCGAGACGCCCGACATGTTCACGCTGCGCGAGGGCGCCATCGAATACTTCGAGCGAGGCGAAGTGCGCGACGTGATCGAGCCGAACGTCTACTTCGCCTTTCACCCCACGCAGGCGGCCGACCCGGTGATGGTTCAGCGCTACCTCGACATCGTGCTGGGCGCGGGCGCCGAGCAGCTCATCCGCCAGAACCGCGCGGTGATGCGGCGGCCCGATGCGCGGCTGCACCTCGCGTCGCTGCGCGCGCCGGTGCTGCTGGTGTGCGGCGACGAAGACCGGCTCGCGCCGCCCGAGTGCACGAGCGAGATGGCGGCGCTGCTGCCGCAGGCGCAAGTCGTGTGGGTGCCCGAATGCGGCCACATGCTGACGATGGAAAAGCCCGAGCTCGTCAACGCCGCGCTCAACGGCTGGCTGGCGAAGCACTTCCCGGCTGCCGCCTGAACGCGCTGGCCGGCCGCCTCAGTGCAGCTGGCCGCCGGTTTCGGCAACGTCGCGCTTCACCGCGAGCGCGGTCGTCACGGCGATACGCAAGGCCTTGACCATCGTTTCAAGCGACATGCTCGGCGCACCCGGAAAGCGCGCTGCCTGCTCCGGCAGGTAGGGAATATGGATGAAGCCGCCGCGCTGCCCCAGCACCGGATGCGTCGCGATGCGGTGCATCAGGCCATAGAAGATATGGTTGCAGACGAAGGTGCCCGCGCTGTTCGACACCGAGGCCGGCACACCGGCCGCGCGCAGGTCACGCACCATGGCCTTGATCGGCAGCGTCGAGAAGTACGCGGCGGGAGCCCCCGGCACCACGGGCACGTCGATGGGCTCGCGGCCCTTGTTGTCGGCCGTGCGGGCATCGTCGATGTTGATGGCGATGCGCTCCGGCGTGAACTCCGCACGCCCGCCGGCCTGGCCGATGCACAGCACCAGCTGCGGCTGGAGCTCGTCCATCGCGCGGACGAGCGCATCGATGGCATCGCCGAAGACGCAGGGCACCTGGCGTGCATGCACTGTCGCGCGACCGCTCTTCCAGCCGTCGAGCGCATGCACCGCTTCCCATGACGGATTGATCGCCTCCTGCTCGAAAGGATCGAATCCGGTCAGCAGGACGTTGATGGGCTTTGCTGCCACGGCACGGCCCGTTGCGTGTTCAGGCCGTCCGTCAGGCCATGGCCTGGACGGCAATGCCTTCCTGCTGCAGCCGCTCTCGGATGCGGCGCGCAAAGGCCAGCGCGTGGGCGCCGTCGCCATGCAGGCACACGGTCTGCGCGTTGACGGGCACGACGCTGCCGTCGATGGCGGTCACTCGGTGGTCGCGCACCAGCGAGAGCGTTTGCGCGATCGACTGCTCTTCGCTCTCGATCAGCGCGCCAGGCTGGCTGCGCGGCACGAGGCTGCCGTCGGGCATGTAGCCGCGGTCGGCGAACACCTCTTCGACCGGCGCGAGGCCGGCCCGACGGGCCGCGTCGATCATGTTGCTGCCCGCTAGGCCGAAGAACTTGAGCGAAGGGTCGAAGCGGCGCACGGCTTCGCACAGCGCATCGGCGAGCTCGGGCTCCTTCACGGCCTGGTTGTAGAGCTGGCCATGCGCCTTCACGTGCGAAAGCTTGCCGCCCTCGGCCTTCACGATGGCCGCCAGCGCGCCCACCTGGTAGAGCACGTTGGCCACGATCTCGTCGGGCGGCAGGTGCATGGTGCTGCGGCCGAAGTTCTCGCGGTCCGGAAAGCTGGGGTGCGCGCCGATGGCTACGCCGTTCTGTATCGCCCAGCGCACGCACTGCTGCATGGTCTTGGCGTCGCCCGCGTGCCAGCCGCAGGCGATGTTGGCGGAGCTGACGAGTGCGAGCAGGGCTTCGTCGCTGCCTGCACCTTCGCCGAGGTCGGCATTGAGGTCGATTTGCATGGTGGGGCTTCCTTTTCCGCGAGTTCCGCGGAGTCTATGCCGGGCTCGGCCAGCCTGCAGCAGCCAGCCCTTGCGCCACCTGCGACAGGTAGCGCTGCTGGTCGGCCCATGCGGCCAGCGCCTGCGGCTGGTCGACCTGCACGAGGCGCAGCCTGCCGTTGAGCGGCGCCTGCGCGAGCTTCCAGAGATCGGCGCGAATGACCACGCCGATGCGCGGATAGCCGCCGGTGGTCTGCGCGTCGCCCATCAGGATGATCGGCTGACCCGAGGGCGGCACCTGGATCGTGCCGGGGATCACGCCCGACGAGAGCATGTCGCCGCCGCGCTTGCGCTTGAGCTCGGCGCCCGCGAGCCGGCTGCCCATGCGGTTGCTCTGCGGCGTGATGCGCCAGCGCTCGCCCCACAGTTGCTCGCGCGCGGCCAGCGTGAACAGTTCGAACTCGGGGCCGGGCAGCACGCGCAGGGCGATGGCGCCGTCGTCTTCGTTGGGGCCCCAATCGGGACCGCGCAGGCCGAAGGCTCGGCGTTCGCGCTGCGCTGCGTTCAGCGGCGAAGTACCCGTCGGCAGCCGGTCGCCCTTGCGCAGCGCACGGCCTTCGTGCCCGCCGAAGCCGGCCTTGAGGTCGGTGCTGCGCGAGCCGAGGATCTGCGGCACGTCAATGCCGCCCGCCACCGCCAGCCAGCTGCGCAGGCCGACCTTCTTCACGCCAGGTGCATTGGCGCCCGCGAGCCTCAGCGTCTGGCCGGCCGCGACCGGCACGCTCCAGCAAGGCCACAGCGGCACGCCATCGAGGCTTGCACTGAAGTCGTCGCCGGTGAGGGCGATGCGCGTGTCGGCTTCGAACTGCAGCTCGCAGCCGCCCATCGTGAGTTCGAGGCCCGCCGCGCCATCGGCGTTGCCCACGAGCCGGTTGGCCAGCGTGAGCGCCAGCACGTCGAGCGCACCGCCCGGGCAGATGCCGAGCTGCCGATGGCCGTGCCGGCCCAGGTCCTGCACCGACGCGAGCACGCCGGGTTTGCGGATGACGATCATGTCTGCACGCTCTCTGCGACGAAGCGCACGCGGTCACCGGGACGCAAGAGCGTCGGCGATTCGGCCGTAGGGTCGAACAGCTCGAGCGAGGTGCGGCCGATCAGCTGCCAGCCGCCCGGCGACACCAGCGGGTAGATGCCGGTCTGCTCGCCTCCGATGCCGACCGAGCGCGCGGGCACCGCTGTGCGCGGCTCGGCGCGGCGGGGCGTGGCGAGTTCGGGCGGCAGGCCGCCCATGAAGGCGAAGCCCGGCAGGAAGCCCAGCAGGTAGACGATGTATTCACCGGCGCTGTGGCGCCGCACCACCTCGGCCGGCGTGAGGCCGGTGTGGGCGGCGACATCGGCCAGGTCCGGCCCGTGCTCGCCGCCGTAGGCCACCGGAATCTCGACCAGCCGGCCCGCCACGCCACCAGTCGGCAGCTTCGGCCATGCCTCGAGAACGTATGCAGTGAGCGCGTCGAGGTCGATCGCGGTCGGGTCGAAGGTGAGCGTGAGGTTGTTCATGCCCGGCAGCGTTTCGCCGACGCCGGGCCATTGCCGGGCGCGCTCCGCAAGGGCCCAGATGCGCTGCTGCTGCGCCAGCGTGGCCGGCGCGGGCAACTCGCAGAGCAGCGCTGCATCGCCCAGAAGATGCAGTCGGGGCGGCGGGGTGCCGCTCATCGCGGCTTATTCACGGCCGAGGCTGCGGACTTTGGCCGCCAGCTGCTGCTCCACGTTGGGAGAGACGAACTTGTGGACCTCGCCGCCGAGCATGGCGATCTCGCGCACGAAGGTGCTGGAGATGAACTGGTACTTGTCGCTGGGGGTCAGGAACACGGTCTCGACATCGGGCATCAGCGAGCGGTTCATGCCCGCGAGCTGGAACTCGTAGTCGAAGTCGGTCACGGCGCGCAGGCCGCGCACCATGGCCTTGCCGCCACGCGCGACGACGAAGTCGCGCAGCAGGCCCGAGAAGCTCTCGACGGTGACCTGGTCGCTGTAAGGCTTGACGGCCTCGCGGGCCATGTCCATGCGCTCTGACAGCGTGAACAGCGCCTTCTTGTGGTGGCCCGCCGCGACGGCGACGATCACCTTGGAGAAGAGCTGGGTGGCACGGCGCACCACGTCCTCGTGGCCGAGGGTGATGGGGTCGAATGTGCCGGGGTAAACCGCGATGACGTTGCTGGCCATGGTTGCTTCTTCCTCATGCTGCCGGTGCGGCTTGTTCGGCGGATTATGCAGTCCCCTCGGCAGCCAGCCGCAACAGGTGGGCGTGCACGGCGCCGGCCTTCAGGTAACGGAAGCCGACGAGGCCGAAGGCGGCCAGTTCTTCGTCGCTCCAACGGCGCGGCGCTTCGAGGTACACCGAGCCGCCCGCACGCAGCGCGCGCGCGGCGGCGCGCAGGGCCGGTTCGTAGAGGGCTGTGCTGTCGAAGGGCGGGTCGAGGAACACGGCATCGAGGCTGCCGGCCGGCGCGCGTTCGAGCGCGGTGACGCCGTTGCCGCGCTCGATGCGCACAGCCTCGGCGCTCAGCTTGGTCTTGGCGGCCTGGAGCTGCGCGACGAGCGCTGTGTCCTGCTCGCACAGCAGCACGTTCGCCGCGCCGCGCGAGGCGGCCTCGAAGCCGAGCGCGCCAGTGCCCGCGAAGGCGTCGACGCACTGCCATCCCGGCAGTTCGCCGCCACCGGCGCCGGCCAGGCTCGCGAGCCAGTTGAACAGGGTTTCGCGTACGCGGTCGGGTGTGGGGCGCAGGCCGGGCTTGTCGGCCACGGCGAGGCGGGTGCGCTTCCATTCGCCGCCGATGATGCGCACCTCGCTGGGCTTCGACGGGCGCTTGGGCTTGGGTGCGGCGGGACGGGAGGCGGGGGCGGCTTTCTGGGGCATGCGGCGAGCTTAACGCCGCCCGCATGCCCGCTTTCAGAGCCCTGCAAGCGCTCGCTGTGCCAGCATGGCGGCCAGCAGAAGCATGGTGCCGCCAATGAGCGCATCGAGCATCTGCCAGGCGCGCGGCCGCGCGAACACCGGTGCGAGCAGCCGCGCGCCGAAGCCCAGCGAGGTGAACCACAGCGCGCTCGCCGTGGCGGCGCCCGCCACGAACCAGACTTTGAGCAGCCCCGCGTACTGCGCGCCCGCGCTGCCCACGAGCAGCACCGTGTCGAGGTAGACGTGCGGATTCAGCAGCGTGAAGCCGGCCGCCTGCGCCACCACGGCCACGCGCGACAGCGAAACGCCCTGCGCCGTGGTCTGCAGCGCGGCGGGCTGCCGCGAGCGCCACAGCGCCTTGAGCCCGTAGCCGCAGAGAAAGGCCGCACCGAGCCCCGCGAGCACGGTGGCCAGCATCGGCCTCCCCTGCATTGCCTGTGCCATGCCGGCGACACCGGCGCCGATCAGCACCGCGTCGCTGGCCGCGCAGAACAGCACCACCGCGCCCACGTGTTCCCGGCGCAATCCCTGGCGCAGCACATAGGCGTTCTGCGCGCCGATGGCGACGATGAGGACCAGGCTCATGAAGAGCCCGTTGGCGAAGGCAGTGGTGACGTGTACGGCTTGCATGCTTCGAGGATGCCGCCCGCGCAGGATTAATTCAAACTAAACTTTCTTAATCTGATTCAGTTTTACTTCATCACCATGCTCGACTACGCCGCCCTGAACGCCCTTGCCGCCGTCGTACGCGAGGGCAGCTTCGAACGCGCCGCCCGCGCGCTGCACGTCACGCCCTCTGCGGTGTCGCAGCGCATCAGGCAGCTCGAAGAGCGCACCGGCGGCGCGCTGCTGGTGCGCGGCCAGCCCTGCGTCGCAACGGAGGCTGGGCTGCAACTGTGCCGGCACGTCGAGCGCGTGGGCATGCTGGAGCACGAGCTGCGCGAGGCCCTGCCCGCCCTCGGCATGGGCGGCGACGAAGCGGGTGGCGAGCGCGTCACGGTGCGGGTGGCCGTCAACGCAGACAGCCTCGCAACCTGGTTCGTGGCCGCCGCCGCAGCCTTCGCCACGCAGGAACAGGCTGCGCTGCTCGACCTCACGGTGGACGACCAGGACCATACGGCCGAACGGCTGCGCAGCGGCGCGGTGTTCGCGGCGGTCACCGCGCTGGCGCAACCGGTGGCGGGGTGCAACAGCGAGGCGCTGGGCACGATGCACTACGTGGCGGCCGCGAGCCCCACATTCGTGCGTGAACACTTCTCCAAGGGCGTGGGTGCCCGCACGCTGGCGGACGCCCCGAGCCTGGTGTTCGACCGCAAGGACCGGCTGCAGACGCGCTGGGTGCGGCGCATCTGCCACCGCAATGTCGAGACGCCGCGGCACTGGATTCCCTCGCCCAACGCATTCGTCGAGGCGGCGTGCGCGGGCATGGGCTGGGGCATGCACCCGGCCAGCATGGTGGCCGGTGCAATCAAAGACGGCAGGCTGGTTGAACTGGTGCCCGGCTCGACGCTGCCGGTGCCGCTCTACTGGCAGCAGGCGCGGGCGGCGCCGCGGCTGCTCGAACGGCTTGGGGCGGCGGTGCGGGCTGCCGCCAGCAGCGGCCCGCACGCCCTGGTGGTGTGACCGCCGGTCAGGGCTGCGCCTTGGCGGTCGTCTTGGCTTCCTTGCCGCCCACCACCACCGTCACCATGCGCTCGGGCTGCAGCTTGCGCTGGAAGGCCGCCTTGACGTCGGCCGCCGTAACCGCGTTCATGCGCGCGGTCCAGGTGTCGAGGTAGTCCAGCGGCAGGTCGTGCCAGGCGATGTTGGCAACGTTGCCGATCAGCTTGCGGTTGCTGTCCAGCAGCAGCGGAAAGCCGCCGATCAGGTTGTCCTTCGCGGCCTTCAGTTCGCTGGCGGTCGGGCCTTCGGCCACGAACTTCGCGAGCACTTCGCGCGACATCTTCACCGCCTCTTCGGCCTGGTCGGGCCGGGTCTGGAAGCCGACGCGGAAGGCGCCCGCCTCGAGCCCCGGCGCGAAGCCGCTGTAGATGCTGTAGGTCAGGCCGCGCTTCTCGCGCACCTCGTTCATCAGGCGCGAGACGAACCCGCCGCCGCCGAGCACGTAGTTGCCGAGCGTGAGCGCGAAGTGGTCCGGGTCCTTGCGCGGATAGCCGGGCTGGCCGATGAAGACGTGGGCCTGTGCCGAGTCGAAGGAAATGCGCTCGTCCTTGGGCGTTGTCAGCGCGGCCACTGGTGCAACGGCAGGCAGCGGCGTGCAGGCCTCGGGGCCGGGCAGGCGCGACAGCAGCGTGGTCGCGATCGTCTCGGCCTCGGCGCGCGTCACGGCGCCCACGATGCTGAGCTTGGCGCGGCACGGCACGATCAGCTGCTGGTAGCGCTGGCGCATGGCGGCGGTGTCGATGCGCGCGAGCGTTTCTTCTGTCACCTCCTGGCCGTAGGGGTGCACGCCGTAGACGGCTTGCGCGAAGGCGCGGCCCGCAACGGTCGCGGGCTTGGTGTTGGCTTCCTTGATGGCCGCGTTGATGCGTTCGCGCTCGCGCAGCCACACGTCGTCGGGAAATGCCGGCTCGCCGATCTCGCGCGATGCCAACGCCACCGCCTTGTTCAGCAACGCCGGATCGGACAGCGTGCGCAGCGAATAGCTGGTGCGATCGGTGCCGGCGCTCACGTCGAAGCTGGCGCCCAGATCGGCCCAGGCTTCGCCCAGGGCGTTCTGGTCGAGCGCCGGTTCGCCGCTCTTGCCGGCGCGTACGCCCTTCTCGACCATGGTCGCGGTGGTGCTGGCCAGGCCAGCCTGTGGTGCGGGGTCGCGGCGGCTGCCGGCGTCGAAGTCGATCTGCACGTCGACGATCGGCAGCGCGTTGGTCGACACGAGGTAGATTTTTGCGCCATTGGCCAGCGTCCACTGCTGGATGGGCAGCGCAGCCTGCGCGCTGGTGATGCCCACGATGGCGGTGACGCCCGCGAGCAGGGCGCACTGGGCGATCTTCTTGAGAGTTTTCATGGAACGGGACCTGTCTTTCAGCGCATTTCGCCTGCGGGCGCCGCGAAGCCACGGCCACGGGGCTTCGCTTCGGGCGGCAGGGGGCGCAGCGTGGCGACCGTGAGCTGGTCGTCACCGAAGTACTTGGCGGCCACGGCCTGCACCTGGGCGGCCGTGACGGATTGCAGCCGGGCGACGATGCGCTCGCTGGCGTCGAGCGGCAGGCCCTGGATCCAGTTGCTGCCGAGTTCGCGCGCCTGCGCCATCACCGAGTCGCGCTTGTAGGTTTCGCTCGCCACCCACTGGGTCTTGACGCGGGCCAGTTCGGCTTCGCCCACGCCGTCTTTGGCGACGCGCGCCAGTTGGGCGCGCAGCGCGGCCTCGACCACCTCGGCGCTCTTGCCGGCGGCTGGTACGCCGTCGAGCACGAAGAGCTGCGGGCCGCGGCCCATGAAGCCTGAATAGGCACCGGCCGAATCGGCGACGCGATCGGGCCCCTGGGTGAGTGCGCGGTCGAGCCGCGCGCCGGCATAGCCGTCGAGCACGGCGGACAGCACCACCAGCGCCCAGGCGTCGCTGTTCGCGTCGTCGATGCTGGCGAGCTGCGGCACGCGGAAGGCCAGCGACACATACGCCTGCTCGGCCGGCGCCTTCAGTTCGATGCGGCGGATGCCGCGCTGCGTCGGCTCGGTGCGCGGCTTGCGCGCAGGCACGGCACTCGACGGGATGCGGCCGTAGTACTTCTCGGCCATGGCGCGCACCTGGGCCACGTCGACATCGCCGGCCACCACGAGCACGGCGTTGGCGGGAACGTACCAGCGCTTGAAGAAGGCGCGTGCGTCCTCGGGCGTCATCGCGTCGAGATCGCTCATCCAGCCGACCACGGGGCGGTGGTAGGGCGAGGCGGTGAAGACGGCGGCGTTCTGCTGTTCGCCGAGCAGCGCGCGCGGCTGGTCTTCGGTGCGCAGGCGGCGTTCTTCCTTGACCACCTCGATCTCGCGCTTGAACTCGTCGTCAGGCCACTGGTTGTTGGCGAAGCGGTCCGATTCAAGCTTCATCACCTGTTCGAGGCTGCCGGCCGGAATCTGCTGGTAGTAGCCGGTGTAGTCGCGGGTGGTGAAGGCGTTTTCCTGGCCGCCGAGGGCCGCCACGCGGCGCGAGAACTCGCCGGGCTTGATGTCCTTGGTGCCCTTGAACATCATGTGTTCGAGCGCATGTGCCACACCGGAGGTGCCGTCGACTTCGTCGATGGAGCCGACGCGGACCCAGACCATCTGCACCGCCGTGGGCGAGCGCCGGTCGGGCTGGACGATCAGCGTCATGCCGTTGGCAAGCGTGAATTGCTGGGGGCCGGGCGCCGCGGCTGCGGCGGCGGAAGGTTGGGTAGTCTGGGCCTGCGCAGGCATGGCCCATGGCGCCAGAAGCGCCATCGCCAGCACCGCACCAGACGCAGCACGGCGTGGCGGGAGGTGTTTCATAGAATGGGTCGGATTGTAAAAAGCTCCTGATGTTCAGTTTCTTCAAGAAAAAACCGCCTGCCGAAACCCCCGATACGCCGGCGCCCACCCCGCCGGCCGCACCGGCGCCTGCCCCCGAAGCCGCGCCGGCGCGCTCGGTGTTCTCGCCTTCGAGCTGGTTCGGCTCGAAGCCGGCGGCCGAAGAAACGCCGGCTCCTGCTGCGCCGCCAGCACCAGCGCCCTCCCCGGCGCCAGCGCCTGTCGCAACTCCAGTAGCGGCACCCGCGCCAGCCCGCGTATTCGTTCCACCGCCTGTTCCGACCCCAGCTCCCGCGCCGGTTCCTGCACCCGCCGCCGAAATCGCCGTCGCCACTGAGCGCAAGGGCTGGTTCGACAAGCTCAAGACCGGCCTGCGCAAGACCGGCACCGGCATCCAGGCCGTCTTCGTCAACGCGCAGATCGACGACGCGCTTTACGAAGAACTCGAATCCGCCCTGCTGATGGCCGACACCGGCGTCAAGGCGACCGAATACCTGCTTGACGACCTTCGCGGCCGCGTCAAGCGCCAGATGGCCACCGACGCAGCGCAGGTCAAGGTTTTGCTGGCCGAGGCCGTGGCCGACCTGCTCAAGCCGCTCGAGAAGCCGCTGGTGATCGGCCAGTTCACGCCCACCGTCATCATGGTGGCCGGCGTCAACGGCGCGGGCAAGACCACCTCCATAGGCAAGCTCACCAAGCACCTGGCCACCGAAGGCGCCTCGGTGCTGCTGGCCGCGGCCGACACCTTCCGCGCCGCGGCACGCGAGCAGCTGCTGGTCTGGGCCGACCGCAACACGGTCGAGATCGTGAGCAACGAGGGCGGCGATCCGTCGGCCGTGAGTTTCGACGCGGTGAACGCCGGCAAGGCGCGCGGCAAGGACGTGGTGCTGGTCGACACGGCCGGCCGCCTGCCGACGCAGTTGCACCTGATGGACGAGCTGAAGAAGATCAAGCGCGTCGTCACCAAGGCCGACGCCACGGCGCCGCACGAGGTGCTGCTGGTGATCGACGGCAACACCGGCCAGAACGCGCTCGCGCAGGTCAAGGCCTTCGACGAGACGCTGGGCCTCACCGGCCTGATCGTGACCAAGCTCGACGGCACGGCCAAGGGCGGCGTGCTGTGCGCCATTGCGCGCGAACGGCCGATTCCGGTCTATTTCATCGGCGTGGGCGAGAAACTCGAAGACCTCGAAACCTTCAACGCCCGCGAATTCGCGCAGGCGCTGCTCGGATAAAAAAAACGGCCCCGGCTTGCGCCGGGACCGCTTCGCTTTTTCTCCCTCTCCCCTTTTCCTTCTCTTGCGGGAACGCAATGCAGCGAAGGTAGTGCGTGCAGCGAAGGCTCGCCAGTGCCGAAAGTCATGGGCTTATCTGGCAACGGCAACTTCGGCCATCGCCTGCAGCAGCGAATCGGCCACGACCGGCTTGAACAGCACCGGCACCTGCGACTCGCGAACCCGCTGCAGCCGGTCGGGCGAGGTCTCGCCGGTGATGAGCAGCAGCGGCGTCGTCACGCCCTGGCCCTGGCTGAGCCGCAGGCCCGCATCGAGCCCGTCGGCGCCGTCGGCCAGCCGGTAGTCGCACAGCAACAGGTCGAAGGGGCGGCCTTCGCCGCTCGCCTGCCGCAGGGCAGCGGCAGCGCCGGCCTCGTCCGCCACCGCATGGGCGTCGATTGCGTGGGAGCGCAGCAGGCCCATCATGGCTTCGCGGATTTCCAGTTCGTCGTCGAGCAGCAGCACGCGCCCGGGCAACACTGGCGCCGGACCGCGGCGCTGCCCGGTGGCAGCGTCGGCCGTGGCGGCCGGCGCCAGCGCCCCGATCAGCTCGCGCGCCGCCGCACTGACTGCCGGCACCACCACGCGAAAGTGCGTACCCCGCCCCAGCCGCGAATGCATCTGCACCGGATGCCCGAGCAGCCGCGACAGCCGCTGCACGATCGACAGCCCGATGCCGAGCCCCCGCGAGCGGTCGCGGCCCGGATTGTTGATCTGATAGAACTCCTCGAAGATCCGGCCCGACTGCTCCGGCGCAATGCCGATGCCGCTGTCGCGCACCTCGATCCACACCGCGTCGCCGCGCTCGCGCGCCATCACCGTCACGCCGCCGCGGGCCGTGTACTTGAGGGCGTTGTCGATCAGGTTGGACAGCATGCGGTGCAGCAGCTGCGGGTCGCTGTGCACCCACAGGCCGCTGGCGCGCACGCGCAGCTGCAGTTGCTTCTGCTCGGCGCGCGCCGCGAAGGTGTGATTGAGGGGCAGGAACAGCGCGTCGAGCTGCACCGGCTGCGGCGCGGGTGTGATCACGCCGGCGTCGAGGCGCGACACGTCGAGCATGGTGTCGAGCGAGGCGCCCAGCGCGTTCACCGCGCGCATCAGGCGCTCGGCATTGCGGCCCTCGGGGCGGTCGCGCAGTTCATTCTCCAGCGCGGCGCCGAACAGCGCGATGGCATGCAGCGGCTGGCGCAGGTCGTGGCTGGCGGTGCCCAGGAAGCGCGTTTTTTCTTCGCTCGCGCGCTCGGTGGCGGCGATCTGCTCGCCGAGCCGCGCGGCGAGCGCCTCGTTCTCGAAGCGCAGCATGAGCGACGCGGTCAGCAGCTTGTGCTGGCCGACGCCCGCGTGCAGCGTCAGCAGCAGGTAGGCCGCGCCGGCTGCCGCCAGGAACAGGTGCAGCCCGTCGCCCTGCCACGCCAGCGCGGTGATCATGCCCAGCGACATCGGCATCGTGTAGCCGAAGAGCGCCGGCTTCAGCGGCCACAGCGACTGCGCCGCCCGCGCGCAGCTGCCGACGATCACGGCCATCAGCAGCGAAGTCATGGGCAGGTTGTCGTGCGGCACGATGAGCCAGGGCACCACCGCCGTGACCATGCTCACCAGCGTGACCATGCGCGAAATCTTGCGCGCCCAGTACGCGCTTTCACGCACGGGCCGGGACGAATTCCAGCGCGGCGTGAAGAACACGTAGATGTCGGCCATCAGCAGCCCGGCCAGCCAGAACAGCAGGCTCGGGTCTTTCAGCTGCGAATAGATGATGCTGCCGAACACCACCACAAAGGCCATGTGCGTCAGCGTCGAGACGCCGTAGGTGCTGTAGACCGAGGCAACGTGCTCCCGCAGCACCCGCTGGCCGAGTGCGTGGTCGGCGGAGGGGTCGTTCGACGCGTCGGGCTGCACGCTCAATGCAGGGTGCTGATCAACTGGGCGCGCGAGCGCATGCCGAACAGCAGCAGGATGGTCGAGACATGGTTCTTCACCGTGCCTTCGCTCAGGTTCGCGAGCTGCGCGATTTCCTTGTTCGCCTTGCCTTCGAGCACCCATTGCAGCACCTGCATCTGCCGCGGCGTGAGTTCCTGCCAGGCGCTGGCGTGGGCGAACTCGGCATAGCCGGTGAGCGATTTGGGCACGGCCGGTGGCGGCACCTCCGCCGCGCCGGGATCGAGCAGGCCGCAGGCGCGGATGAAGCTCACCACTTCCTTCAGGTCGGCCGACTTCGGCAGGAAGGCTGCGGCGCCCAGCGCGAGCACGCCCTGCGCCAGCGTGCTGTTGCCAGTGCCCGAGAGCACCACGATCCGCGCGGCGGGAAAGCGCAGCCGGAACTCGGCCACGCCGCTCAGGCCGTGCGTGTCGGGCAGGGCCAGGTCGAGCAGCACGAGGCCGATGGAAGCCTGGTGGGTTTCGTACAGCGCGAGTGCGTCGGCGACGTTGGCGGCCTCGAAGACTTCGATGTTCGCGCCGGACGGGGTGGCCTGCGCCTGGACCAGCGCGCAGACACCCAGGCGCAGCAGGTCGTGGTCGTCCACAACCAGGATCGCCCTGGGCGTGCGGGTGGGCGCGCCAGTCTCCGCGGCCGGTGACAGAGGTGCGGGTGGGGAGTCGAAGGATGCCACGCGCCGATCTTAGCGATGTAACCTTCTGGTGACAGTGCATAAAGTCATGGCAGCCGCCGTGGCTGTAGTGCTTTATGCTACTTTTTTGATAGCAATTTCGCATCGCATGTGCGCTTGCCATCGGGCTTCTCTGTGGGCACCATCGAAAGTCTCGCCGCACCGAACGGCGCTCACGGAGACTTGTCATGACGCATACCGCCGCCGCCCCCCTTGAATCGACCGACCGCAAGGTCGACCGCCTGCTCGCCCACTACGAAGAGAGCCACCGCAACCCGACCAACGAGCTGATCCATTTCGTGGCCATCCCGGCCATCATGCTGAGCATCGTCGGCCTGCTGTTCGCGCTCCATCCTTGGGTGGCCTATGTTTTCGTGGCCGCCAGCCTCATCTACTACGCCCTGCTGCGCGCCCCGGCCTTCCTGCTGACCATGCTCGCGCTGACCGCCCTGGCCCTGGCGCTGGTGCATGCGATGGGCGGACTTGTATTGCCGATTTCAGCCGCTATCTTTGTGGTGGCCTGGATCTTTCAGTTCGTGGGCCACAAGATCGAAGGCAAGAAGCCTTCGTTCTTCGAAGACATCCAATATCTGTGGGTCGGCCCTCTGTTCGTGCTGTCCAAGCTTTTCCTAAAGCTGGGCGTGCGCTGGTAGCCATTGGCTATTCCGGCGATAGAAATTCAAGGGAACCCTTGGTTTAGCACTCCCTCTAACCGAGTGCTAATATGGCCCACACAAAGGAGTTTCCCCTGATGACAACGCTGTCTGGAGTCTCTGCCAACCAGCTGGCCGTCGCCAATCCATGGTCGATGGTTCCGCCGCTGGGCAACCTGGATGCCTACATTTCGGCCGCCAACCGCCTGCCGATGCTCACGCTCGAAGAAGAGCAGGGCTTCGCACGCAAGCTGCGCGACCAGAACGATCTCGAATCCGCTGGCGCGCTCGTGCTGTCGCACCTGCGCCTCGTCGTTTCCATTTCCCGCCAATACCTGGGCTACGGGCTGCCGCACGGCGACCTGATCCAGGAAGGCAACGTCGGCCTGATGAAGGCCGTGAAGCGTTTCGACCCCGACCAGGGCGTGCGGCTCGTGAGCTACGCCATGCACTGGATCAAGGCCGAGATCCACGAGTACATCCTGAAGAACTGGCGCATGGTCAAGGTCGCGACGACCAAGGCCCAGCGCAAGCTGTTCTTCAATCTGCGCTCGATGAAGCAGGGCTTCAAGGCCGACTCGGCTGCGGCCGACAACGGCACGCACCGCGAAACGCTGAGCCCCGACGAGGTGTCGCAAATGGCGACCCGGCTCAACGTCAAGCCTGAAGAAGTGCTCGAGATGGAAACCCGCCTGTCGGGCGGCGACGTCATGCTCGACCCGGGCCCGTCCGACGACGGCGACGAAACCTTCGGCCCGATCGCCTACCTGGCCGACGCCACGCAGGAACCGACTGCCCTGCTCGAATCGCAGCAACGCGACCGCCTGTCGAGCGACGGCATCGCCACGGCGCTCGAGGCGCTGGACGACCGCAGCCGCCGCATCGTGGAAGAGCGCTGGCTCAAGGTGAACGACGACGGCTCGGGCGGCATGACGCTGCACGACCTGGCCGCTGTGTACGGCGTGAGCGCCGAGCGCATCCGCCAGATCGAAGTCGCGGCGATGAAGAAGATGAAGAAGGCGCTTGCGGACTACGCGTAAGCCTGCCGCCCTTGACCCGTCCTGCCATAGGTTGACACCTATGAGGGACACAGAGCCGGCCTGTTCAAGCCGGCCAGAGACGCCCGATGGACCTCATCGGGCGTTTTCAATTTTAGGGATTGATGCGGTCGCTCCTGGT
>NZ_JBVASX010000016.1:0-156417 GCF_057814215.1 Variovorax sp. F042 | reverse complement strand
GCAGAGATGAAGTCGTAGGAGCCGACTCGCGTCTTGTAGAGACGGCCGAGAATTCCGGTTGGAACTGAGTCCGCCGGCCCAACGGATCTGGCGCGCCCCATCAATGCAGCTGTTTCCACACAGCCTCAGTCTGAAGCAGCCCTGGACACCCTGCAAAGCATCTAGCACCGAGCCCCGTCACCCACCCCCACTCTCCTGAAACAACTCCACCGCCTCCCGCGCCAAATCAGAAGCAATCCAAAGCAGATTCTCCCGATGCGCCTCCCCGCATCCTGGAACCATCCGTCTCCGGCGCCGTAGGAGCACCACAGCAGCGAGTTCAACTGCTCCAGCTTGTTCTCAAGAAGACCGGACGGGTCCCGAGTCATGGCCCCCGTCCGCAGATGCTTCGAGGCTCTTCAGAGCCGTTGATCGCTAGCAATAGTCAGGAGACAAGCCCTCGCCCAATCTGCGCGATCAGTGTCCGGTGTCTCTTCCGGATTGAAGTACCACTCGTAGAAATCGGCGGCTACTGCAGGAAATCGGTCGTAGTCCCATGCCGAATCGTACGAGTAGATGATGCCGTCAGTTAATTCAGCCAGCGACGCGGCGATGATTCCATAGGCGAAATTGATGATTGCAGGCTGACCAACGCTGCGTCGAAAGGCCCAATAGTGTCCTGTGGCCAGGCAAGATTCGATGCGAAATCGTTCACCCCTTGCTCGCTCATTCGTTTCGAGCAATTCGCGCCACATCTTCCAGTCCATCTCTTCGACTGTCCTATAGTCGACGTCAGTCCCACCCAGCACCCCTGGGACATGGAACCAGCCGTACTCGTCTCTTTTCCAGGTCATCTCGCCGTCGGGCGTGATTGCCACCTCCTGATGGCTTCCGTGATGTCTCACCTCGACTTTCAGTTCAGGGCGGACATTGATGCCGTGACAGCGCAGTCGCTCCGCAAGTCGCGTCGAAGCCAGTTCGATCAATTCGCCAAATGTCGGAATTCCCGCAGTTCTGGGATAAACGTCAAATGTGGTCGACATGTATGCCCTCACGCAGTTGTCCTTCTATCTTCCCCGGGACCAATTTCATCGCACTCCTCCGTTCTCCTGAAACAACTCCACCGCCTCCCGCGCCAAATCAGAAGCAATCCAAAGCAGATTCTCCCGATGCGCCTCTCCTGCGTCCTGGAACCATCCATCCCCGGCGCCGTAGAAGCACCACAGCAGTGAGTTCAACTGCTCCAGCTTGTTCTCAAGAAGATCAGACGGATCCCGTACCGTGGTGGTCGCGTCCGCAGATGCCGGCCTTGCGGGCCCGGCCATAATTCGTTTAGCCACTTGGTGTGCTCCTTGTCAAAGTTCTGCACGTCATTTGGTTAGACGGCTGAGGTGTTCGCGCACCTTGGCCGTCGCCTTTTGTGCCTCACGTTCGCATCGATGCGCGTCGCACCGATAGCCCGCCATGAAGCGAAGCGGTTCATTCATTCATCTGGTTGTTGGTGTTGGTTGTGTATGCCGCCTTCCTCACCCACATAGCGGGTCGTTCAATCACAGGGGCATTCACTGTAGAGAAAACCAGCCCGGCGCAGGAAGAAACTTCTGCCGAGAATTTCTCGAATAGCTCAGGTATTCGCCGGGCGGCAGCGCTAATACACAAAGCTCTGACAGTCAGTCGCTGAAGTTCACGAGCGCTGCCCAAACTCCCGCGCATGCTCCACCGCGTACTTGATGAGCTCCGCCTGCCCCTCGATGCCCAGCCGCCGCTTGATGCTCTGCCGGTGTGCCTCCACCGTGCGCACGCTCAGCCCCAGGTCGCGGGCAATCTGCTTGCTCGACTCCCCTCGCCCCAGCGCCGAAAGAATCTCGCTCTCGCGCGGCGTGAGCAGCGGCCGCGGCTCCTGCGTGCGAAACAGCTTCTTCGACACGGCCGGGCTCAGGAATGTGCCGCCCGCCGACACGGCCTCGATGGCCGCGACTATCTCGGCCGCGGGCGCGTCTTTCAGCACATAGCCGCGCGCGCCCACCTGCAGGGCCTTCTGCACGTACTCGGGGTTGTCGTACATGCTGAGCATCACGATGTGCGTCGCGGGTTGGCGTTGCAGCAGCAGGGCCGCGAGCTCGATGCCGTTCATGTCTTTCATGCCGACATCCATCAGCATGAGGTCGGGCTGCACGCTGTCTACCTGCGCCAGCGCTTCGGCAGCGCTGCCGGCCTCGCCGACGATCTCCAGGTTGGGCATGGAGCCGAGCCGGGCGCGCAGGCCATCTCGCACCAGCGGGTGGTCGTCGACAAGAAAAAGCCTGATGGTCTTGGTCGTCGTCATGTGATGGATGCGGGCGCTTCTTCGGCAGCCCTTGCGCTGCGGGTCGGCACTTCGGCCTCGATGGATGTGCGCCCGGCGTTGCTGCACATGATGAGCCGCCCGCCAATGGCTTCCATGCGCTCGCGCATGTTGCGCAGGCCAATGCCGCGCCGGGGGTCGAGCTGCACGGCCTGTATGTCGAAGCCGGTGCCGTCGTCGCTCACTTCGAGCCGCACGCCTTCTTCTTCGTCGAAGTGCAGCGCAATGTTCACGTGCTGTGCATTCGCGTGCTTGCGCACGTTGGTCAAAGCCTCTTGCGTCAGGCGGAAGAGCGCGGTCTTCACCTCGGGCTGCAGTTCGAAAGATTCGCCGCCCATCATCATCGACGCGTCGACGCCGCCCTCTTCCCTGAACTCGTCGACCAGCCGCTCCAGCGCTGCGGGCAGGCCCAGGGTGTCGAGCAAGGCGGGGCGCAGCCGGTGCGATATGCGGCGCACTTCAATCAGCGAATCGTTGAGCCGCTGCAGCGCCTTGGCCAGTGCGGGCGGCGTGGGCTGCCGCTGGCGGTCGAGCGATTCGACTGCCGATTCGATCAGCAGCTTGGCCGACACCAACGTCTGGCTGGTGCCGTCGTGCAGTTCGCGTGCAAGGTGGCCGCGCTCTTCTTCCTGCGACTGCACCACGCGCCGCGCGAGCAGGCGCAGCTTGGCTTCTGCGGTGCGGTGCTCGCTCAGGTTCAGCAGCAGGCCGGCGGCGCTGACCACGCCGAGGCACAGCGCGGCAATGCCGGCAATCCACAGCAGCGTGGCGGTAACGTTGGCGTTCATCTGCCGGTCGAGGGTGTCCATGGTCGACTGGATGTCGTCGAGGTACAGGCCGGTGCCTACCATCCAGTTCCAGCGCGGCATGGCGGTAACGTAGCCGAGCTTGGGCGCCATCTGCGCACTCGACGGCTTGCGCCATTCGTACTCGACATAGCCGCCGCCATTTTCTTTCGCGCCCTTTATCAGCTCCTGGATGGTGTAGCGGCCTCGCGAGTCGCGCAGCTCCCAGAGGTTCTGGCCCACCAGCTCGGGCTGGCGCGAGTGCATGAGGGAGTTGCCCTCCAGGTCGTACACGAAGAAGTAGCCGTCGTCGCCGTAGTTGAGCGAGGCCAGGCGGCGCAGGGCCTCGTTGCGGGTGGCTTCGTCGTCCTGGCCCGATTCGTACAGCGGCAGCAGGTTGCTCACGGCCAGTTCGACATAGCTGCGCAGCTCGCTGCGGCGCTGGTCCATGTAGCTGCGCTCGATGAGGGCTCGCTCCCGCTGGGCGAGGTCGTGCTCCTGGTGGCGCACCGCGAGGGCCACCAGCACCAGTGCGATGAGCAAAGGTGCAACGGCCAGCGCAACGATCTTGGTGCGGAGATTCATCGGGTGGCAAGGCTACCACTGAGCACTTTCGCCCCGGCTCGCCCGTGGGGTCCGGGCGTTCAGCCTTGCGGGTTCATCGCAGGCAGCAAGCCTCGATCGCTCAAGGCGTCCAGCAACGCCTCCTGATCGGGCCCGCCTTCCAGTATCAGATCGAGCCTCTTTCCCGACTCCGGGCGAATGGTCATGAAAGTGAATTCGTAGCCGATACCGCTGGCACGGCGACGGCTGACGCGAGCTCGCAGCAGGTCGAATTGCCAAGCACCGTCGATGCTGCGCAGCCGCGTGCCGTCGAGTTCGAAGGCTCGCACTCGCGAATGCGAAAAGGTGCTGATCTGCGAGACAGGAATGGCCCAGGCCAGCCACGCGATCAGTGGCATGAGCACGCAGAGGCCCACCATGGTTTTCATGAATCCTGCATCTGACACGTTGAGGAGCAACGCGATGCCTGCGGCGCCAGCCAACGCATACCCCGCCCAGATCCAGGCGAGAAAGCATCGCCAGCAAAAAACCATGGCGCGGCTTTGCAGAGTGCCCGTTCGCGTTGCCTTGACGCTGCTTCTCAGCGCGAGATAGTGGTTGATGACCGGCGCCAGTTCATCGACAGGTGCCGTCAGCATCAGCTTCTTGAATGGCCGTGTGTGAACGATCAGATAGTTGTCGCTGTCGGGAATCCCCTCGAGGGCCAGCACGTCGATCCAATCGACGTGGCCAAGCCCTTGCACGGAGAAACCGCCTTCGCCGATGTCGACACGCGTGCATTCGTTGAACGCCTTTGCCCGGCCTTTGGCCGATTGCAGCCAATGCTTCTCGACCCAGATCCATGCACGCACGACGAACACCAGCCCCACCAGCCACAGCGCTATGAACGCAAGCATGATCACCATGCCAAGCGCGATGTACCACCCCTTCGCATCCGGGTCGATAGCCCACGACGCCGCACCGACGATCAATACGGAGTACGCCGTGCAAAGCAGCAAGATGGGCCAGATACCGCTCGCGTCGGTTTGGGTTACCTGAATGGACCGCGAAAAAATCGGCGAGCTCATTGAATGCAACGCAAAGCGAACGAGTCTACGGTCGTTTGCGTCTGCTACCTGCCGACGGCCACGGCCGAAGGTTGCTGGCGGAACTCGGTCGCGTAGTAGAGCAGCGCCAGCAGCACATAGCCGCCGCCCAGCAGGCACAGGCCGCTCCATCCGTGGAAGGCATACACGGCAGCTGCAATGCCCGAGGCCACTGCGGCGCAGATGAAGATGAAGGTCATGAACAGCCCGTTGAGCCGGCCACGCAGTTCGGGCGCCAGCATGAACAGGCTGCGGAAGTTGAGCACCTGGCACAGCTGCACCGCCCCGTCGAGCAGGATGCCCGCCGCGACCAGCCCGGCCAGCGAGTGGTAGTGCATGGCGATTGCGCCGAGCACGAAGGAAAGCAGTGCGACGACGATCGCAGCCCCGGTGGCGGGCCGCGTCAGCCCCTTGTCGGCCAGCCGGCCCGCCAGCGGTGCCATCAGCGCGCCGGCAGCACCGGCCAGTGCGAACAGCGCAATGCCGCGCTGCCCCATACCGAACTCATGCACCAACGCCAGCGGCACGGCCGTCCAGAAGGCCTGGAAGCCGGAGAACATCATTCCCTGGTAGAAGCCGCGACGGCGCAGCAGCGGCGTGTTCCACACGATGCCGGGCAGCGAAGCCATGGTGCGCGCATAGCCCACCGAGGCATGCGGCTGCCGCTGCGGCAGCACGCGCCACAGCACGGCGATGAGGGTGGCCATCAGAACGGCCGACAACCAGAACACCGCGCGCCAGCCCAGCGCCGACGCCACCACGCTGGCAAAGGGCCGCGCCAGCATGATCCCGCCCAGCAGCCCGGCCATGATGTTGCCGACCACCTTGCCGCGCGTGGCCTCCGGTGCGAGGTGCGAGGCGAAGGGCAACAGCACCTGCGCCGCGACCGCGCATGTGCCAACCACGAAGGAGGCAGCCAGGAAGGTAACGGCCGAGTCCGAGAGCGCAATACCCACCAGCCCGATAACCGCGCCGAACAGCGCACCGACGATGAGCCTGCGGTTCTCGACCACGTCGGCCAGCGGCACCAGCAACAGCAGGCCGGCGCCGTAGCCGAGCTGGGTGAGCGTCATGATCAGGCCGGCCAGCCCGGCGTGCAGCTGCAGTGTGTCGGAGATGGGGCCGATCAGCGGCTGGGCGTAGTAGATGTTGGCCACGCACAGGCCGCAGGCGATGGCGAAGACCAGCGTGAGCGCGGGCGTGAGGCCTGTTGCGGTCGAAGCGGCCGGAGAGGCTGTGGGAGCGGAAGAGGACACAGAGGAATCCCGGTTGCCGGTTGCGAGAGGGACGGACTTAGGGGTTAACCCGAAGCCCGGGCACCTTAGCACGCGAGGCCGATTCCTGCAGGCGCGAGGTCAGTCCACGCTGGTGGGCCGGCCAGAGGCCACCCATGCGTCGAGCCCACCGGTCAGCGGCAGGGCCCGCCGCGCACCGCGCGCCAGCAGCACGCGTGCAGCCTGCGCGGCCGACACCTCGTTGGGGCAGTTGCAGTACAGCACCACGACGCGCCCGGATGCATGCGACAGGTCGAGGCTGCGCTGTTGCAGCGCCTTGAGCGTGTACGCCTCTGCGCCCGGAATACGGCGCGGGTCGACCTGCATGCCGGCCTGGCCGCGCACGTCGATCACCAGCGGCGGCTCTTCCCCGCTCAGCAGTTCGTGCAGCTCTTCCACCGAGATGCGCGGCATGCCCGTGAGCCGCATGAAGGCCCGCCGGCGCCAGTAGCGCACCGCAAGGATCACCAGCAACAGCACCGCCAGCGCGGCCATGGCAATGCCGCCGGCCTGCGCCATGACGGCCAGCACTTCCTGGATCTGGTTGCGGAACACCCAGCCCAGCCCGAGGAAGAGGCCCGTCCAGACCAGCGCTGCGCCAATGTCGAAGCCGATGAAGCGCCGCACCGACATGCCCAGCGCCCCCGCCATGGGCGGCGCCACCACCGACACGCCCGGCACGAACTTGGCGGCCACGAGCGACATGCCGCCCCAGTCGGTAATGAGCGATTCGCCGCGCCGCACGCAGGTGTCGGGCGACAGCGAGATGCGGCACAGCAGGCGCATGAAGCGGTAGCCGAAGCGCCGTCCGGCATAGAACCACGCACCATCGCCCAGCAGGTTGGCGACGACCGCGGCCGCCACCACGCCAGGCACCGAGACGTCGCCCGCCGCGAGCAGTGCGCCCGTCACCACCAGCACCGCGGCCGCCGGCACCGGCAGCCCGAGGCGTGCGGCAAAACTGGCGGCAAACACCACCAGGATCGCGTTCTGCACGAGCAGGGACATCAGCTGCGCCATGGCTGCCCTTGTCCGGATGCTGGATGAATTTGCGGTGGTTGCGTGCGGTTCATGCGAACCGCGATTCTCGGGCATGGCCCAAGAACGTACTGGGCACAGGCCATTGGTGGGCGGCTTCAGCCAGCGAGTTTTTCAGGGGGGCGCGCCACGCTGAAACCAAAGGTGTTCAGGCCGCCTTCGCTCGATGCGCTCACCTGGCCCCCGTGCATGCTCGCCACCGCCTTCACGATGGCCAGCCCCAGCCCGTGGCCGTGATGCTCGCCGCCGTCGTTGCGTGCGGCATCGACGCGGTAGAACCGGTCGAACAGGTGCTGCAGATGCTGCTCGTCGATGGGTGCGCCCGGGTTCGACACGGTGATCCACGTCGAGGCGGCTTCTTCGCGCAGCGTCACGGCAATCTGCGCCCCCGGCTTCGAATGCTCTATGGCGTTCTGCAGCAGGTTCGACATGGCGCGGCGGAACAGCGCGCTTTCCAGCCGCGCCTCGGCCAGCACGTCGCCCTCGATGGCGACCTGCGCACGCGTCTCGTCGAGCACGAACTCGAAGAACTCGATGGTCTTGCGCACTTCCTGCGCCACGGGCGTGAGCACCAGCCCGGTCGCCACTTCGCCGCGGTCGGCGCGCGCGAGGAACAGCATGTCGTTGACGATGGAGCGCACACGCTCCAGGTCTTCGAGGTTGGCCTGCAGCACCTCCTGGAACTCGCCCGCGCTGCGCTGGCGCGACAGTGCCACCTGCGTGCTGCCGATGAGGTTGGCCAGCGGCGTGCGCAGTTCGTGCGCCACGTCGGCGTTGAATGATTCGAGCTGTCCGTAGGCCTCTTCGAGCCGGTTCAGTGCACCGTTGAAGGCCTCGGCCAGCGCCGAGAGTTCGACCGGCAAGGCCCCCGACTGCAGCCGCTGCGACAAGGTCTTCGGCCGCAGCGCCTGCGCCTCGGCCGAAAGCCGCTCCAGCGGCCGCAACCCCACGCGCGCGATCCAGTAGCCGGCAATGGCCACCACCAGCGCCGACCCCAGCCCGAGCGCGGCCAGCGCGGTCAGAAAGGTCTGGCGCGTGCGCGCATAAGGCTCGGTGTTGCGCCCGACGATCAGCCGTACGGCCGGCCGCTGTGCATGGGGCTCGATGTGCACGGACAGCGTGCGAAACGGCCTCTCCTGCCCCGGCAGCACGACGCTGCTGGTGTGGCCGTTGGCCTCGCGCGTGAGGCCGTCGATTTCTGCCAGGCCCTTGCCGTACTGGAAGCGCGGATCGTCGCTGAGCACCCAGAAGCGCACGCTGCCGTCCTCTGGCGTGAGCGCATCCATGCGCGCCTGCACGCGGGTCCAGCGCTCGGGAGTGTCGATGGCCTTGATCCAGAACTGCAGGCTCTTGAGCGTGGTGTCGAGCTCTTCGTACTGGTGCCGGTCCAGCTCGCGAATCAGTACCCTGTGCAGCGCGAAGCCGGTCAGCGCAAAGGTCGCGAGCGCCGCCGCGGCGAACATGATGACCAGCCGCGCGGTGATCGAGCGCTTCACGGTGCGGCGCCCTCCCCCTCGGCGGTGTTGCTGTCGCCGTCGCGCACTTCCATCACGTAGCCCATGCCGCGGATGGTATGCAGCAGCTTCGGGCTGAAGGGCACGTCGATCTTGTCGCGCAGCCGCTTGATGGCCACCTCGACCACGTTGGTGTTGCTGTCGAAGTTCATGTCCCACACCAGCTCGGCGATGGCGGTCTTCGACAGGATCTCGCCCTGGCGCCTTGCCAGCACGGCGAGCAGCGCAAACTCCTTGGCTGTGAGGTCGATGCGCGTGTTGCCGCCGCCACTGCCACGAAAAGCCTTGCGCGCCAGCAGGTCGATCTGCAGGTCGGCAATGCGCAGCTGCATCGGCTCCTGCTTGCGCCCGCGCCGGTTCAGCGCCTGCAGCCGCGCCAGCAGCTCGAGAAACGAAAAGGGCTTGACGAGGTAGTCGTCCGCGCCTTCGTGCAGGCCCTTGATGCGGTCTTCCACGCTGTCGCGCGCGGTGAGCATGATGACCGGCGTCTGCTTGACGGCACGCAGCGCGCGCAGCACCGAGAAGCCGTCCTGCCCGGGCAGCATCACGTCGAGCACGATCACGTCGTAGTCGTGCGTGAGCGCCAGGTGCTGGCCGTCGATGCCGTTGTGCGCCATGTCGACGGCGCAGCCCTGCTCGGTCAACCCCTTGGAGAGGTAGTCCGCGGTTCTCAGCTCGTCTTCGACTATCAGGATCTTCATGGCGTTTTTGTCTCTGTCTCCGTCCCTGTCCGTGATGTCAGCCGGCGCTCATCAGTGCGCCTCGGCCGGCACCGGGGCCTTGCCTTCCTTCGCTGCCTTGCGGGCCTTGCGCGCTTCCTTGCGATTCATGTACCAGTAGTGGGCGCGGTCGAGGTAGAGGTAGACCACCGGGGTGGTAAACAGGGTGAGTGCCTGCGAGAGTATCAGCCCGCCGACCATCGCGTAGCCCAGCGGCCGGCGCAGCTCCGAGCCCGAGCCGTGGCCCAGCATCAGCGGCAGGCCCGAGAGCAGCGCGCACATGGTGGTCATCATGATCGGGCGGAAGCGCAGCAGGCAGGCCTGGTAGATGGCGTCGTGCGGCGACATGCCCTGCTCGCGCTCGGCCTTGAGCGCGAAGTCGATCATCATGATGCCGTTCTTCTTCACGATGCCGATCAGCAGGATGATGCCGATCAGCGCAATCACGCTCAGGTCGTAGCCGCCCGCCATCAATATCAGCAAGGCTCCCACGCCGGCCGAGGGCAGCGTCGACAGAATGGTGAGCGGGTGGATGTAGCTCTCATACAGCAGGCCCAGCACGATGTACACCGCCACGAGCGCCGCCGCAATCAGGTAGGGCTGCGAGGCGAGCGAATCCTGGAAGGCCTGCGCCGTGCCCTGGAACGAACCGGTGAGCGACTGCGGCAGGCCCATCTCGGCCTGCGCCTTGTTGATGGCGTTCACCGCGTCGCCCAGCGCATGGCCCGGCGCGAGGTTGAACGAGATGGTCACCGCCGGGAACTGGCCCTGGTGGCTGATCGACAGGTAGGCCGTCTTGCTGGTATCCACCTTCACGAAGGTCGACAGCGGCACCTGCTGTCCGGTGAGCGGCGAGTTGAGGTACAGCTTGCTGAAGAGCGACGGGTCTTGCTGCAGCTCGGGCGTTACCTCCAGCACCACGTGGTAGCTGTTGAGCTGCGTGAAGTACTGCGCCACCTGGCGCTGGCCGATGGCGTCGTACAGCGTGGCGTCGATGGTGGCGGGAGAAATGCCGAAGCTCGACGCGCGGTCGCGGTCGATGGTGAGCACGGCGGACGCCGCGGCGTTCTGCTGGTCGGAGGCCAGGTCGGTGATTTCGGGCAGCTGCTTGAAGCGCGCGAGCAACTGGGGTGCCCAGGTGTTGAGCTCGTCGAGGTTGGCGTCGGTCACCGTGTACTGGTACTGCGTGCGCGAGGCGCGTCCGCCCACGCGAATATCTTGCCCGGCCTGCAGGAACAGGTTCACGCCTTGCACCTTGGCGAGCTGCGGGCGCAGGCGCGTGATGATCTCGTCGGCGGTGGCGGTGCGGCCTTCGTCCTTGGGCTTCAGGCTGATGAAGAAATTGCCGGTGTTGTAGGTGGACGAGCTGCCGTTCATGCCGAAGCCGGTCACGTCAGGGTCCTTGCGCACCACGTCGGCCAGCTCGAGCATGCGGGCGTTCATCGACGCGAAGGATGCGTCTTGAGCCGACTCGGCAAAGCCCGAGATGAAGCCGGTGTCCTGCTGCGGGAAGAAGCCTTTCGGGATGATCGCAAACAGCACGCCGGTGGCGGCCACCGTGGCAATGAACACCATCAGCGTGATGAACTGGTGGTCGAGCACCACGTGCAGCCCGCGCTTGTAGCCGTTGAGCATGGCGTCGAAGCCGCGCTCGAACAGTTGGTACAGGCGCCCGTGCTTGTTGCCGTGCTCGTTCTTCAGGAAGCGCGAGCACAGCATGGGCGTGAGCGTGAGCGAGATCACCACGCTCACCACGATGGTGAGCGTGACCGTTACCGCAAACTCGCGGAAGAGGCGCCCAACGATGCCGCCCATGAGCAGCAGCGGAATGAACACCGCCACCAGCGACACCGAGATCGAGATGATGGTGAAGCCGATTTCGCTCGCGCCCTTGTAGGCGGCCTCGACGGCCGACATGCCCTCTTCGACGTAGCGGTAGATGTTCTCGAGCATCACGATGGCGTCGTCCACCACGAAGCCGACCGCGATGGTCAGCGCCATGAGCGAGAGATTGTCGAGGCTGTAGCCCAGCAGGTACATCACCGCCACCGTGCCCAGCAGCGCGAGCGGTACGGTCACGCTGGGAATGAGCGTGGCCGGCACGTTGCGCAGGAACACGAAGATAACGGCCACCACGAGCGCGATGGTCAGCAGCAGCGTGAATTCAACGTCTTTCACCGAGGCGCGAATGGTCTGCGTGCGGTCGATGATGGCGTTGACGTCCACCGTGGGCGGAATCGACGCCTTCAGCCGCGGCAGCGCGGCGTTGATGCGGTCTACCGTTTCGATGACGTTGGCGCCGGGCTGCTTGGTGATGGCGAGCACGATGGAGCGGCCGTTCTGCACGTTGCTGCCTTCGGGCGCGGCGGCGCCTGCGTAGGCCCAGCCGGCGATCTTGGCGTTCTCGGGGCCATCGACCGCCACGCCCAGGTCGCGCACGCGAATGGGCGCGCCGTTGCGGTAGGCCAGCACCACGTCGTTCCACGGTTGGGCCTTCAGCAACTGGTCGTTGGTGTAGACGGTGAAGCTCTGGTTAGGCCCGTCGATGGTGCCCTTGGGCGCGTTGACGGTGGCCGAGGCAAGCACGGTGCGCACGTCTTCCAGGCTCAGGCCCAGCGCTGCGAGCTTGGCGGGGTCGACCTGGATGCGCACGGCCGGCTTCTGCACGCCGCCGATGTTGACCAGGCCCACGCCGGAGATCTGCGAGATCTGCTGCGCGAGGATGTTGTCGGCGTAGTCGTTCACCTCGGTGAGCGGCAGCGTCTTCGACTGCACCGAGAGAATCAGGATGGGCGCGTCGGCCGGGTTCACCTTGCGAAAGGTGGGCGGGCTCGGCAGGTTGGCGGGCAGCTGGCCGGTTGATGCGTTGATGGCGGCCTGCACGTCGAGCGCGGCGGCGTCGATGCTGCGGTCGAGGTCGAACTGCAGCGTGATCTGCGTGGAGCCCAGGCCGCTGGTGGACGTCATCTGCGACAGCCCCGCGATCAGCGAGAACTGCCGCTCCAGCGGCTGCGCGACGTTGGAGGCCATGGTCTCGGGACTGGCGCCCGGCAGGTTGGCCGAAACCTGGATGGTCGGAAAGTCGACCTGCGGCAGCGGCGCCACCGGCAGCAGCGGAAACACCGCCGCGCCGACCAGCAGGATGGCCAGCGCCAGCAGCGTGGTGCCGATGGGGCGCTTGATGAATGCGGCGGAGATGCTCAATTGCTGCTCCCGCTGGCGGCCTTCTTGCCATCTTTGCCATCTGCATTCTTGGCGGCGGGCGGTGGCTCGACGATGGTGGCGCCGGGCTTGAGCTTGTACTGGCCGTCGACCACCACGCGCTGGCCGGCTGTCAGGCCCTTGTCGACAACTGCCGTGCCGTCGGCGATCTGCACCACGTGCACGGGCACGCTCTCGGCCTTGTTCTCTGCATCGACGGCCCAGACGTAGGTGTTGTCCTGTCCGCGCTGGATGGCGGCGGCGGGCACGGTGAGCGAATCGGGCCTGCGGTCTAGCTGCAGCCGCACGTTGACGTACTGGCCTGGCCACAGCGTGTGCTGCGGGTTGGCGAAGCTGCCCTTGAGCTGCACGGTGCCGCTGGTGGTGTCGATCTGGTTGTTCAGCAAGATCAGCTTGCCGGTGCCCAGCATCTGCGCGCCGCTGCGGTCAAAGGCCACCACCGAGAGCGGCTGCGCGCTTTGCTGCTGCACGCGGTTGATGTCCTGCACCGCGTCTTCAGGCAGCGTGAACTGCACGGCGATGGGGTCGATCTGGTTGATGACGACGAGGCCGCTGGTGTCGGTCGCGTGAACGATGTTGCCCGGGTCCACCAGCCGCGCGCCGACGCGGCCGTTCATGGGCGACGAGATGCGCGTGAAGCTCAGCTGCACTTCGGCGAATTGCACCTGCGCGGCGTCGTTCTGCACGGTGGCTTCGAGCTGGTTGACGAGGGCCTTCTGCGTATCGACCTGCTGCTGCGTGGCGGCGTCTTGCGAGAGCAGCGTGGTGTAGCGCTTGAGGTCGGCGCGCGCATTGACGAGCGTGGCCTGGTCCTTCGCCTTGGTGGCCTGCGCCTGCGCGAGCTGGGCTTGCAGCGTGCGCGGGTCGAGCTGCGCGAGCAGCTGGCCGGCCTTCACGTCCTGCCCTTCGACGAAGCCGACCTTGTCGAGCTGGCCATCGATGCGCGCCTTGACGGTAACGGTGGCCATCGAGGCGACGGTGCCGATGCCCGAGCGATAGACCTGCACGGTCTGCGGCGTGACGCGTGCGGTGGTCACCTGCACCGGCGGCGTCTTCGGCGCATCGGGCTTGGCGGCATTGGCCGCGTGGTGGGTGAGCGCCCAGGCGCCGCCGCCCAGCACGACCACAAGCGTGGCGGCCGCGAGCCAGGTGGAGCGGCGTTGGAACAGGGGGTGCGTTGTGGTGGTGTCTGCGGTCGTCGTCATGGCGTCAATTTCCGGAAGTCTTTTGTGCGGCATCGGCGGCGTTCCAGCCGCCGCCCGTGGCCGCGATCAGCGAGACGCTGGCTGCCAGCTGGCGGCCGAGCACCTGCGCGGCCGTGCGCTGGTTGGTGAGCGAGAGCGTCTGCGCCGTCACCACACTGAGGTAGGTGGCGGTGCCGGCGCGGTACTGGCTCAGGGCCAGGCGCTCGGCGAGTTGCGCGGCGCGCACGGCATCGGCCTGCAGGGCGGATTCGTTGTCGAGCACGCGCAGGGTGGCGAGGTTGTCTTCCACCTGCTGGAAGCCGCCGAGCACGGTCTGCTTGTATTGCGCGACGGAGGCGTCGTAGGTGGCCACGGCCTGGTCGGTGTGCGCCTTGCGCAAGCCGCCGTCGAACACGGTCTGCGCCAGCGCCGCGCCGAGCGACCACACGCGGCTGGGCGTGTTGAAGAGCGTGGACAGGCTGGCAGCGCTGAAGCCGCCGCTGGCGCTGAGCACGATCTGCGGGAAGTACGCGGCCTTGGCCACGCCGATGTTGGCGTTGGCTGCCTGCACGCGGCGCTCGGCGCCAGCGATGTCTGGGCGGCGTTCGAGCAATTCAGAAGGCAGGCCCGTGGGCGTGACCGGGAGCTGCACGCGCAGTGCAGCGGCCGAAGAAAGCGTTTCGGCCGTGGGCGCCTGCGACGACGATTCGAGCGGCGGCAGCGAAAACGATGCGGGCGCCTGCCCCGTCAGCACCGCGATGGCGTGTTCGAGCTGGGCGCGCTGGGCGTCGAGGTCCACGGCCTGTGCCTGCGCCGTCTTGAGCTGGCTTTCTGCCAGCGCGACGTCGGAGCGCAGCACTGTGCCGGCCGCGTACTGGTGCTGCGTGAGCTCGAGCGCCTTGGCGTAGGCGGTGGTGGTGCTGGCGTACAGGTCGCGTTGCAGGTCGATCACGCGGATCTGCAGGTAGTCTTGCGCGAGCGTGGTCTGGATGCTGAGCCGCGCGCCGGCCAGGTCGTCGGCGCTGGCCTGTTCGCTCGCGCTGCCCGCCTCGACCGAGCGGCGCACCGCGCCCCAGATGTCGGGCTCCCAGCTGGCGGCAAGGCCGAGGGTGTCGGTGGTGCCTAGCTTGACGGTGCCGGTGCTGTTGCTTTGTGCACGGGTGGCACCGGCGTTGATGCCGACGGTCGGGAAGAAGTTGGCGCGCGCTGCCGCGGTGATGGCCTGCGCCTCGCGGTACTGCGCCTCGGCGACGCGGATGTTCTGGTTGGCCGCGTTGGCCTGCACGATCAGCGCGCTGAGTGTGCTGTCGCCGTAGGCGTCCCACCAGGGGTGGCTGGCGTCGATGGTCTGCGGGGCAGCGGTTTTCCAGGGGCCGCCGGTTTCCTTGTAGGCGACCGGCACGTCCATCTGCGGGCGGACGTAGTCGGGGCCGACAGCGCAGCCTGCGAGGACCATGACGGCCAGCGCGAGGGCCGCGCGCGAGAGAGGAGGTACGTCGGAAAGAACCATGATGAAGGCACTCTAGGCACCTCCATCAAACCCCTCGCTGTCGACTAACTGACAGTTCTGACAGTTTCAGCGTCAGCGCGGGGCATCGCCCTTGCGGTACTCGGCAGTCAGCTCGTCGAGCTTCTGCTTGAGCGCCGGATCGAGCTTGTATTCGGCGGCGGCCAGCGTCGCGTCGAGCTGGTCGGGCCGGCTCGCGCCGAGCAGCGGCGCGGTGATCAGCGGATTCGCCATCACCCACGCCACGGCCAGCGTTGCCAGCGGCACGCCCGCCTCGTCGGCCAGCTTGTGCAGCTGCGTCACGGTGTTGAAGCTGCGCTCGTTCCAGTAGCGGTCCTGGTACATGTTGCCGGCGGTGCCGAGCGTGAAGCGGGTGTTTTCCTCCGGCTTGGCTCCGGGCTTGTACTTGCCGGTCAGCAGGCCACCCGCCAGGGGGTTGTAGGGAATCACGCCCAGCCCTTCCTCGCCCACCAGCGGCAGCAGCTCGCGCTCGATCTCGCGGAACAGCAGGCTGTAGCGCGGCTGCACCGACACATAGCGCGTGAGCTTGTGCAACTCGGCCTTGCCCAGCGCGCGTGCCAGGCGGTAGGCCAGGAAGTTCGACACGCCGATGTAGCGCGCGCGCCCCGACTTCACGATGACGTCGAGTGCCTCCAGGCTTTCTTCGAGCGGCGTTTCGCGGTCGTCGCTGTGCAGCTGGTACAGGTCGACGTGGTCGGTCTGCAGCCGCTTGAGCGAGGCGTCGATGGCATCCAGCAGGTGCTTGCGCGACGCGCCCTGGTCCCAGCTGTTGGGGCCGACCTTGCCGACCGCCTTGGTGGCGACGACGAAACGGCGGCGGCCCGTGGGGCCCTGCTTCTGCAGCCAGCGGCCGATGATTTCCTCGGTGCGACCGGTGGTCTCGACGGTGCCGCCGAGCGGGTACACGTCGGCGGTGTCGAGGAAGTTGATGCCGCCTTCGGCAGCCTTGTCGAGGATCTGGTGCGACACCGTCTCGTCGGTCTGCAGGCCGAAGGTCATGGTGCCGAGGGCAAGGCGGGACACGGTAAGGCCGGTGCGGCCGAGCCGCGTGGTGGGAATGCTCATGGGGGTTGGCTCCTTGGAAGCGAAGGGGCCGTGCACATGCCTGGCCCGCTCAACCATCATAGGCACCGCATCGCCTGCGCGCAGGTCAGGGGGAAATGACCGTCACGCGCGCCGTCATGTAAGGGTGCACCGAGCACACGTAGTCGTAGGTGCCCGGCTTGTCGAAGGTGCGGGCGAAGGTCTTGCCGGGCAGCAGCAGATCGATGCCGGTGCCGCCGTCCTTGAAGACCACGCCGTGCGGCGCGCCGTCGTCGTTCTGCCAGCTCACGCGCTGACCGGCCTTGACCGTGATCTGCGCGGGCTCGAAGGCGAAGTTGCGGATAGTCACGTGGTTGGAGCTACCGGCATGCGCGGCTTCGGCGGCCGCGACGCGCTGCACCGCGACCTTGCGCGGCGCGTTGCCCACCGCCACCGTGTGCACCGGCCCACCCGCAAGATCGACCACGCTGACGTCGTTCGAGCCTTCGTTGCTCACCCACAGCTTCTTGCCGTCCGCCGACAGGTCGAGCCAATGCGGCTGCTTGCCCACGCCGATGCTGCGCACCGCCGCACGCGTGGCCGGGTCGAACAGCATGACTTCACCCGGTCCCTGCACTACCACCACGCCGCTGGCCATTCCGGCGAAGTGCTGTGCGATGTGCGGCGACACGCCCGTGGGAACCGGCGCGCTCCACTGGTTGGTGGCGGGGTCGAGCACCTGCACCGCGGGCACGCCAGCCAGCGTGAGGTAGAGCGCCTTGCCGTCGTGGCCGAACTCCAGGTCGCGCGGTGGCTTGTCGAGCGGGATCTCGGTGACCACGCTGCGGGTGGTCATGTCGATCACGACCAGCGCGAAATGGCCGGGCTCCTGCGACGCGACGTAGGCCTGACGCCCGTCGGGCCGGATGGCGATGGTGTGCGGCTTGGGCACCGGCACGGTGGCGCTCACGCCGTGGGCCGTGGTGTCGACGAAGGCCACGCGGTCGTCGCCGTTGACGGCCACCAGCAGCCACTTGCCGTCTGTCGTCATGGCCAGGCCCTGCGGGCCTTTGCCCACGTCGATGTTGCGGGCAACGCGGTCAGTTGAAGCGTCGATCTCGCTCACAGTCGAGGCATTGGAGCCGCTGACGAACACACTGCGCCCGCCCGGCGCGACGATGATGCCGTCCGGCCCGGCCGCCACCGGCACGGTGGCGACGACGCGCTCGGTGCCGGTGTCGATCACGCTGACGGTGCTGTCCTTGAAGTTGCCGACGTAGGCCTTGGGCCCGGCGGCCAGGGCGGGGGCGGCCGAGGCGGCCAGGGCCGAGAGCAGTACGAGGATGCGTGCGAAACCGGGAATGGCGAGCATGGTGAAAACCTCCTGGGGAATTGAACGGAAGCAAGCAGAATCCGCACAGGGCATGACGCATGGCGTGCCCTGCTTATTCCACGCGGGTCGGTAAAAAAGATGGAGAAGATGGAATAAGGCGCCAGGCCACTCCGTCATGCAGGAAGAAGGAGCCCATTGAGCCTGTTGACGACCGATCGCACACGCCAGTTCGAAGCCGCAGCGTTGCCGCATCTCGATGCGGCGTGGAATCTTGCGCGCTGGTTGTTGCGCGACGACCAGCTGGCCGACGATGCGGTGCAGGAGGCGTACCTGCGTGCGTTCCGCTTCTTCGACGGCCTGCGCGGCGAGAGCGCGCGGCCATGGCTGCTGGGCATCGTGCGCAATGCCTGCTACGACTGGATGCGGCAGAACCGGCAGTTGGCCGACCAGGTCGAGTTCGACGAACTGCGCGACAGCGAGGCGGCTGATGGCCACTCTTCAGCGCAGGCCGGCGATCCGGCCCGGCAATGGGAGCAGCGTGCGCAGGGCGAGCGCATCAATGCCGCCATCGACGCGCTGCCGCCGGTGTACCGCGAAATGATCGTGCTGCGCGAGCTCGAAGAGATGCGCTACGAGGACATCGCGCGCATTGCCGGCGTGCCGTTGGGCACGGTGATGTCGCGGCTGTCGCGCGCGCGGGCCTTGCTGCGCGACAGCCTGCGCGACGAACGGCCCGCTGGCGACGCTGGAGGAAAGATCCACCATGTCAATGTCTGAAGAAGAACTGGGAACGCTGATCCGGCGTCACGCCGTGCGGCACACGCCGCCGGATGGGCTGGCCGAGCGCATCGGGCAGGCGGTGCGCGCCGAGGCAGTGACCGCACCCACGCCGGTGCAGCAGCCTCGTCGCGGCTTGTGGCAAGGCTTGGCATGGTTCGGCACGGGCGCGGCAACGGCCTGGGGCCTTGCGCTGATGCTGCTCGCGACGCCGGTGCCGCAGGACGCGCTCGCCGAGGCCGTCACCGCCAACCACGTGCGCTCGCTGATGGCCTCGCACCTGGCCGACGTGGCCTCGTCCGACCAGCACACGGTGAAGCCGTGGTTCGCCGGCAAGCTCGACTTTTCACCGCCGGTGATCGACCTGGCTGCGGAAGGCTTTTCGTTGACTGGCGGGCGGCTCGACTACCTCGATGGGCGCACAGTTGCTGCGCTGGTCTATCGCTCAGGGCCGCATGTAATCAATGTGTTCGTCTGGCCGGCGGCCGATGCGAAGGCACAGGGCCCCGTGTTCTCCACGCGCCAGGGCTACCAGCTGGCGCGATGGGCCCAGGGCGGCATGCAGGCGTGGGCGGTGTCGGACCTGAACGCGGCGGAGCTTCGCCGCTTCGCGTCGCTGCTGCGCGAACGCGGCGCGCCCGAGGGCGCGACGGCCCTCAGCAAGTAACCGTTTCGGGCCGGCGCGCTTCGGCACGCGCGCTCGCAATCGCCCAGCCGAACACGCCCATGCCCGCCAGCGCCAGCAAGGCGCCGACCCAGCCGGTCGAGGTCCAGCCCAGGCCCGCGGCAATGGCCACGCCGCCGAGCCACGCGCCGAGCGCGTTGGCCATGTTGAAGGCCGAGTGGTTGAGTGCGGCAGCGAGCGTCTGCGCATCGCCGGCCACGTCCATCAGGCGGATCTGCAGCGCCGGGCCGATGGCCACGGTGGTGCCGATGAGGAACACGTTGAACGCCGCGGTAAAGACGTTGTGCGCTGCGAAGGTGAACATCGCGAGCACCAGCGCCGCATAGACCAGCAGGCCGCCGATGGTGCGCATGAGCGACTTGTCGGCCAGGCGCGAGCCCACGAGGTTGCCGGTGACCATGCCCAGGCCGAACAGCGCCAGCACGAAGGGCACGCCGCCCAGCGGCATGCCAGCCACTTCGATGAGCGTGGGCTTGATGTAGCTGAACACCGAGAACATGCCGCCGAAGCCGATGGCGCCGATGCCGAGCGTGAACCACACCTGCTTGCGCTTGAGCGCGCCGAGTTCGCGCCACGGGCTGGCGCCTGCGGGCGCTGCGAGGTCGGGGATGTCGCGGCGCAGCAGCGCGATGGCCACCAGCGCGATCACGCCGACGAACACGAAGGCGGCGCGCCAGCCGAAGATCTGGCCCAGCCAGGCGGCGATGGGCACGCCGACCAGCGTGGCGCCGGTGAGCCCCAGCATGACGAGCCCCACGGCCCGCGCGCGGCGCCCCGGTGGCGCGAGCGTGGCGGCCACGAGCGCGGCCACGCCGAAGTAGGTGCCGTGCGGCAGGCCGGTGGCAAAGCGCAGCAGGTTCAGCAGCAAATAGTTGGGGGCCGCGGCGCTGGCGAAGTTGCCGGCCGCGAACACGGCCATGAGCGCGATCAGCAGCGCGCGGCGGCGCCAGCCTGCGGCAAGCACAGCGAGCACGGGCGCGCCGATGACCACGCCGAGCGCGTAGGCGCTGATGACGTGGCCTGCCTGCGGGATGCTGACGTCGATGTCCTTCGCCACTTCGGGCAACAGGCCCATGATGACGAATTCGCCGGTGCCGATGGCAAAGCCGCCGACGCCAAGTGCGAGCACCGCGCGCAGGAAGTTGACGGGCGCGGCGGGAGAAGAAGAAACGGAAATATCGGTGTCCGCGCTGTCCAGCGCGGGTGGGGAGGCGTTCAAGGCCAGGCTCCTGGGAAGGTGCCCGGCGGCCGCGGGCAGAAGCCGGATTTTAGGGTAAACCCTGAATTCCTGCCGATACGCAGTTGCCCAAGGCCTTGTACTGGCAGGGCTTCGAAGCCCCGCCCAAGGGGGTTCAGATGGCGACGAGCTGGCGCACGCCCTGGGCTTCCATGTCCTTGCCAAGGCCGCGGGCAATGACTTCGCCCCGCTCCATCACGAGGTAGTCGTCGGCCAGCTCCTGGGCGAAGTCGTAGTACTGCTCGCACAGCACGATGGCCATGTCGCCACGGTCGGCCAGCATGCGGATGACGCGGCCGATGTCCTTGATGATGCTGGGCTGGATGCCCTCGGTGGGCTCGTCGAGGATCAGCAGCTTGGGCTTGGGCGCGAGGGCCCGGGCGATCGCAAGCTGCTGCTGCTGCCCACCGGAGAGGTCGCCGCCTCTTCTGTTGATCATCTGCTTGAGCACGGGGAACAGGTCGAACAGCTCCGACGGAATGGGCGTGCTGCCGCTCTTGTAGGCCAGGCCCATGCGCAGGTTTTCCTCGACCGTGAGCCGCGCGAAGATCTCGCGGCCCTGCGGGACGAAGCCAATGCCGGCTCTTGCCCTGTCGTAAGGCGTGGCCTTGTGGATGGGCTTGCCTTCGAGTTCGATGCTGCCGCTCTTGATGGGCACCAGGCCCATGAGCGACTTCAGCAGCGTGGTCTTGCCTACGCCGTTGCGGCCCAGCAATACCGTGACCTTGCCGAGCGTTGCCTCGAAGCTCACGTCCCGGAGGATGTGGGAGCCGCCGTAGTACTGGTGGATGTTCTTGACTGTCAGCATGGGTTCGGTTCCTCAGCGGCCCAGATAGACCTCGATCACCCGCTCGTCGGCCTGCACTTCGTCCAGCGTGCCTTGCGCCAGCACGGAGCCGTCGCACAGCACGGTGACGATCTCGGAGATGGTGCGGATGAAGCTCATGTCGTGCTCCACCACCATCAGCGAATGCTTGCCCTTGAGGGTGAGGAACAGCTCGGCGGTGCGCGCCGTCTCTTCATCGGTCATGCCTGCGACGGGCTCGTCGAGCAGCAGCAGCTTGGGGTCCTGCATCAGCAGCATGCCGATTTCGAGCCACTGCTTCTGGCCGTGGCTCAGGTTGCCGGCCAGGCGCGACACGCTGTCGGCGAGGTGAATGGTTTCCAGCACCTCGGCCAGGCGGTCGCTTTGTGCCGAGTCGAGCCTGAAGAGCATCGAGGCACGCACGCCCTTGTTGGTCTTCAGCGCGAGTTCGAGGTTCTCGAACACGGTCAGGTGCTCGAACACTGTCGGCTTCTGGAACTTGCGGCCGATGCCCAGTTGCGCGATGTCCGCTTCGCGGTGGCGCAGCAGGTCGATGGTGCTGCCGAAGAACACGGTGCCCGAATCGGGCCGCGTTTTGCCGGTGATGATGTCCATCATCGTGGTCTTGCCCGCTCCGTTGGGGCCGATGATGCAGCGCAGCTCGCCTGGCGCGATGTCGAGCGACAGCTTGTTGATGGCCTTGAAGCCGTCGAAGCTCACGCTGACGTCTTCGAGGTAGAGGATGCGGCCGTGCGTGACGTCGACTTCGCCCGGCGTGACATGGCGGCCGAAATCTGCGGCGCGGCCGCCCGATTCGGTGCTGCCGCTCGCGTAGTGAATGCCGCTGGCGCGTGCCGCGCGCTCGGCGCCGGCTTCCATCAGGTCGGGCGTCATGCGCGTGCTCCCTTCGCGTCCACGGGCAGCGAGGCCAGCGCATCGGGCTCGACGCCCTGCTCCACCGCAACCGAGCGCCGTGCAGCAGCATCCTGCACGGGCTCGGGCGACACCGGCTTCTTCTCCCTCGACACCCACTTGCGCACCAACCCCACGATGCCGTTCGGCAGGAACAGCGTGACAGCAATGAACAAGGCACCCAGGAAGTACAGCCAGTACTCGGGGTAGGCCACGGTGAGCCAGCTCTTCGCGCCGTTGACGATGAAGGCGCCGATGATGGGGCCGATCAGCGTCGCGCGTCCGCCCACGGCGGCCCAGATGGCGATCTCGATGGAGTTGGCCGCGCTCATCTCGCCCGGGTTGATGATGCCGACCTGCGGCACGTACAGCGCGCCGGCCACGCCGCACATGATGGCGGAGATGACCCAGATCGTGAGCTTGTACGGCAGCGGGTTGTAGCCAGAGAACATCACGCGCGTTTCGGCGTCGCGAATGGCCTGCAGCACGCGGCCGAACTTGCTGCCGATGAGCCACTTGGCGAACAGGAAGAAGCCCAGCAGCGTGGCGCCGGTGAGCGCGAACAACGTCATTCGCATTTCCTGCGTGGCGATCGGAATATTCAGGATGCGCTTGAAGTCGGTGAAGCCGTTGTTGCCGCCGAAGCCCGTCTCGTTGCGGAAGAACAGCAGCATGGCCGCAAAGGTCATGGCTTGCGTGATGATCGAGAAGTACACGCCCTTGATGCGCGAGCGGAAGGCGAAGAAGCCGAACACGAAGGCGATGAGGCCCGGCACCGCGACGATCAAAATCAGCGTGGCGATGAAGCTGTCGCTGAAGGTCCAGTGCCAGGGCAGCGTCTTCCAGTCGAGGAACACCATGAAGTCCGGCAGGTCGCTCTTGTAGTTGCCGTCGCGGCCGATCTGGCGCATGAGGTACATGCCCATCATGTAGCCGCCCAGCGCGAAGAACAGGCCATGGCCCAGCGAGAGGATGCCGGTGTAGCCCCAGATCAGGTCCATGGCCAGCGCGCAGATGGCGTAGCACATGATCTTGCCGACCAGCGCCACCGCGTAGTCGCTCATGTGCAGCGGGCTGTCTACCGGCACCCAGATGTTGAGCACCGGCGCCACGGCGCACACCACGATCAGCGCGACGAAGAAGGCCGTCCAGCCCTTGCCGCTCAGCAGCGGCCCCTTGGTTGGAAGTACGACCTTGCTCATGCCTCAGCGCTCCGGCCTTTCATAGCGAAGATGCCTTGCGGCCGCTTCTGGATGAAGATGATGATGAAGACAAGCACCGCGATCTTCGCGAGCACCGCGCCCGCCCAGCCTTCGATGAACTTGTTGAGAATGCCCAGCCCCAGCGCCGCATACACGGTGCCCGCAAGCTGGCCGACGCCGCCCATCACGACCACCATGAAGCTGTCGACGATGTAGCTCTGGCCCAGGTCGGGGCCGACGTTGCCGATCTGGCTCAGCGCGCAGCCGGCAAGGCCCGCGATGCCGGAGCCGAGCGCGAAGGCGTAGGTGTCGATGCGCGCGGTGTTCACGCCCATGCACGAGGCGATCGGGCGGTTCTGCGTAACGCCGCGCACGAACAGGCCCAGGCGCGTCTTGCCGATGAGCCAGCCCATCGCAAGCAATACCAGAGCGGCGAAGATGATGATGCAGATACGGTTCCACGGCAGCGTGACGTTGCTCAGCATGGTGAAGCCGCCGCTCATCCAGCCGGGGTTTTCGACGCCGACGTTCTGCGCGCCGAACAGCGTGCGCACGAGCTGCTGCAGCATCAGGCTGATGCCCCAGGTGGCGAGCAGCGTTTCGAGAGGCCGGCCGTACAGGAAACGGATCACGCCGCGCTCCAGCACCGCGCCCACGAGCGCCGACGCGAGGAACGAGACCGGAATGGCAGCGACCAGGTACAAGCCGAAGGCCGCCTCGGGCACGTACTTCTGGAAGATGCCCTGCATCACGTAGGTGGCGTAGGCGCCGATCATCATCAGCTCGCCGTGCGCCATGTTGATCACGCCCATCAGCCCGTAGGTGATGGCCAGGCCGAGCGCGGCCAGCAGCAGCACCGAGCCCAGGCTGATGCCGCTGAACACGGCGTTGATGCGGTCTCCCCAGACCAGCGCGCCGTCGATGCTGGCAATGGACGCGACGATGGCGGCCTTGACGTCCGCTTCGGTCTCGTCGGCCAGGCGCTGGTTGAGCAGCAGCTTGGTGTCGGGGTTGCGGTTGTTGCCCAGCTCCTTGGCGGCGATGAGGCGCTTGGCCTTGTCGGCGCTGGTAAGCATGCTGGCGGCGCGCACCAGTTCGAGCTGCGCCTTGATCTTCGGATTGGTCTCGGCGGCCAGCGCCTTCTCGACCATGGGCACGCGCGATTCGTCGGGCTCCTTGAAGAGCGCCTGCGCGGCTTCGGCGCGCACCGCGTCGTCCTTGCTCGTGAGCTTGAGCGCGGCCTGCGCGGCATCGAGCGCGCCGCGCATGAGGTTGTTGTTGACGACGTCTTCGGCGGTGTCGGGCACCTTCAGCTCGGCGCCGGTGACGGGGTCGTAGCCTTTGTCGTCCTTCATCACGAAGACCTTGTCTTCGGTGTACTTGACCGCGTCGTCGGACATGGCCTGGATGAAGGCGGCGGTCTTGTCGTCGGCCGTGAGCACGGCCTTGTTGAGCGCGGCGATGCGGGCTTCGGATTCGCCGGAGGCGATGGCCCGGGCTTCGTCGGCGGTCAGCGCGTGGGCGGCCGATGCCATGAGCAGCATGGCGGCGAAGGCGCAGTGAAGGGTTCGTCGAAGCATCATGAGAATGGAAGTTGGGTTGGCTCCCTCCCCCCTGGGGAGGGAGAAACACACTTACATCGACTTGCCAGCCGGATAGTCAGGCTTCTTGTCGTTGCCTTCGATGTACGGGCTCCACGGCTTCGCCTTCACAGGACCCGGCGTCTTCCACACCACGTTGAACTGGCCATCGGCCTTGATTTCGCCGATGAACACGCTCTTGTGCAGGTGGTGGTTCTTCTCGTCCATCTTCGACACGATGCCCGAGGGAGCCGTGAAGGTCTGGCCGGCCATGGCTGCGATCACCTTGTCGGTGTCGGTCGACTTGGCCTTCTCGACCGCCTGCTTCCACATGTGGATGCCGATCCAGGTGGCTTCCATCGGGTCGTTGGTGAGCGGCTTGTCCTTGTGGCCGGCGATGTTCTTGGCCTTGGCGTAGTCGCTCCACTGCTTGATGAACGCCGTGTTGGTCGGGTTCTTGATCGACATGAAGTAGTTCCATGCGGCCAGGTGGCCGACCAGCGGCTTGGTGTCCACGCCGCGCAGCTCTTCTTCACCCACCGAGAAGGCAACCACGGGCACGTCCTTGGCCTTCAGGCCGGCGTTGCCGAGTTCCTTGTAGAAGGGCACGTTGGAGTCGCCGTTGATGGTCGACACCACTGCAGTCTTGCCGCCGGCCGAGAACTTCTTGATGTCGGCAACGATGGTCTGGTAGTCGCTGTGGCCGAAGGGGGTGTACTTCTCGTCGATGTCGGTGTCCTTCACGCCCTTGCTCTTGAGGTAGGCGCGCAGGATCTTGTTGGTGGTGCGGGGGTACACGTAGTCTGTGCCCAGCAGCACCCAGCGCTTGGCGCCGCCGCCTTCCTTGCTCATCAGGTAGTCGACGGCCGGAATGGCTTGCTGGTTGGGCGCGGCGCCCGTGTAGAACACGTTCTTCGAGAGCTCTTCACCCTCGTATTGCACCGGGTAGAACAGCAGGCCGTTCATTTCCTCGACCACCGGCAGCACCGACTTGCGCGACACCGAGGTCCAGCAGCCGAAGATCACCGACACCTTGTCCTGGCCGAGCAGCTGCTTGGTCTTTTCAGCGAACAGGGGCCAGTTGGAGGCCGGGTCGACCACCACGGGCTCGAGCTGCTTGCCCAGCACGCCGCCCTTCTTGTTGATGTCGTCGATGGCCATCAGCACCGTGTCTTTCAGCACGGTTTCAGAGATGGCCATCGTGCCCGACAGCGAGTGCAGCACGCCGACCTTGATGGTGTCGGCAGCGAAAGCGGGCGCAGCAGAAATGCTGGCCAGCGCGACGGCGGCGGTGAGCGCCTTGAGTGTGAAACGACGTTGCATGTGGACTCCTGCTCCGGGTTGGTTGAACCTTGTCGCCAGCGCTTTGCTGGCGTGGGAGGGAGTCTGCGGAATGCACCAGGAAGGGGAAATACGCCGGGTGGCGTACACGGAAGGTATTCAGGCGGGTGGTGATGGCGCGGGATACTTCTGCGCGTTGACCAGCATCTTGCTTCTAGCCGCCTCGATCACGTCGATGCCAAGCTTGTCGGCGAGCTGCAGCAGATAGAGAAAGACATCAGCGATCTCGGTGCCGATCTCGGCGCGCTTGTCTGCCGGCAGAGAGCGGCTCTGCGCTTCGGTGAGCCACTGGAAGTGTTCGAGCAGTTCGGCGGCTTCGACCGAGAGGGCCGAAGCGAGGTTCTTGGGGGAGTGGAACTGCTCCCAGTTGCGGGCTTGTGCGAAGTCGCGCAGCGCCTGAATCAGTTGTTGCAGATCGGTGATCATGTCGCTCCTGTTGTGCGGTCAGGAGTTTGGCACGCCCCCACAGCTCAGGTCTGTCGGCTTCCGCGCCAATGCAGCACAGCCACCACCAGGGCCGACATCATCAGGTACAGCAGCGCCACACCGAACGCCCCCGAATAGCCGGCCATGTCCGTCGCCTCGCCCAGCCGCCCGTAGAAGAGGATGCCGATCAATGCCACCCCCAGCGCATTGCTCGCCTGCTGCACCATCGACAGCACGCCCGAGGCCACGCCCGCATGTTGCGGCGGCAGCCCGGCCAGCACGGTGGACACCAGCGGCGCCATCACCATGCCGAGCCCCGCGCCTTGCACCAGCAGCAACGGCACCATCCACACCACGACGTGCGAATGCCCCGCCCAGCCGGCCACGTTGACAAACTGCAGCGCGTGCCCTGCAGCAAGCACCAGCGCACCGAGCGCGATGGGCGGCTTGCCTCCGAAGCGGCGTGCGAGCCCCGCACCCGCCATCGACGTCGCGAAGAACCCGACCGCCAGCGACGTGAAGACGATGCCCGAGGTGAGCGCATCGAGCGCCAGGCCTTGCTGCAGATACAGCGCGAGCACAAAGTACAGCGAGGCGTTGCCCACATAGAAGGCCAGCGTGGTGAGCAGGCCTGTGACGAAGCGGCCATTGGCCAACAGCGCCGGTGCCACGAGCGGCGCACCGCCGCGTGCAGCGAGCCAGCGCTGTTGATATGCAAAGGCTGCGAGCAGCGGCAGCGCCGCTGCAAGGCACACCCAGCTCCACAGTGGCCAGCCCTGTTCGCGGCCTTCCACCAGCGGCAGCACCACGGCCACCGAACCCGCGGCCACCAGCAGCATGCCGAGGAGGTCGAGCTTGCTGCTGCCGTTGTTCGCCAGCGGCGGAATGACGCGCGGTGCAAGCATCAGCGCCAGCAGGCCGATCGGCACGTTGATGAGGAAGCAACTGCGCCAGCCCAGACCCGCCACATCGGCATGGATCAGCAAGCCGCCGACCAGCTGCCCGAGCGTGGCACCCAGCCCCAGCGTGAGCCCGTACGCCGCGAAGGCACGCGCCCGGTCTTCGCCTGTGTATGCCAGGCCGATCATCGCCAGCACCTGCGGCTGCAGCAGCGCGCCGGCCAGCCCCTGCAGCACGCGCGCCGCCACCAGCAGTTCGGCGTTTGGCGCAAAGCCGCAGGCGGCCGAAGCCAGCGTGAACAACAGCAGGCCCAGCATGAACATGCGGCGGCGACCGAACAGGTCGCCGAGCCGGCCGCCGGTGATCAGGCCCGCTGCGGTGGCCAGGCCGTAGCCGGCCACCACCAGTTGCAGGGTGCCTGCGCTCGCCAGCAGCTCGCGCTGCATCGATGGCAGCGCGACGTTGACGATGAAGAAGTCCAGCACCACCAGGAAGGTGCCGCTGAGCATGACCCACAGGCCCAGCCGCCCGGGCTTCGTCGCGCCCGTGCTCTGGCTTCCTGTGGAAGAAATCGATGCTGCCGAAGCAGCGATGTTTGACTGCGTCATGATGGGCTCGAGTGTTGGGAGCAAGCGATACGGCGGCAATGACCCCGGAAGTCATCGCCGGGATTCAGACAACGGGCGTCGGCAGGATGAACTGGTAGTCCGCGGCGATGCGGCCGTCCTCGGCCAGCACCAGGAACTCCAGCCCGAGCGCGGCCACCGGACCACCGGCGGCCGGGACCATGTGCCAATGGAACATCACCGCGTCGTGCAGGAATTGGGCGTCGCCTGCGGAGACGAAGCGGAAGCCGGCGTCGCGCACGTTCTTCTCGTGCGAGCCGGTAACGCGCTGCTGCAGCGCCTCGTAGCCCTTGGCTTGCAGCGTGCGCACGTAGTGCTCGCCGTCGGGCATCCAGAGGCTGGCGATGGCGGCGCGGCGCGCGTCGGCGTCGGGTTCGTTCCAGACGGCGACGTAGCGGTCGGCGAGCTCGGCAAATTCGGTTCTGGCGTTCATGGTCTGCTCCTGTTGTTTCTGTGTCTGGGAAGAGTGAGGCTGCAGTTTCTGCCTCCGCCGGTGGACAGTGAATGCCTGAGAAACCGACAATCTTGTCCATTCGTCCACCGCCACAGGAGTCTTCATGGATCCGCTCGACGACGTCTTTGCCGCCATGCGCGTGCGCAGCGCCCTGTATGCCCGCCTCGAAGCCGGCGCTCCCTGGGGCGTGAGCCTGGCGGGCGGCGAGAGTGCGCGCTTCGGGCTGGTGGTGCGCGGCGGCTGCCTGCTGGAGATCGAGGGCATGGCGCAGCCGGTGGCGCTGGCGACGGGCGACTGCTATGTGCTGGCGCATGGCACGCCCTACATCCTGCGCGACCATCCGAACACGCCGACGGTAAGCTGTGCCTCCGTCGTGCGCGACCGCATCGGCGGGCTGGTGGAGCTTGGCGGCACGGGTACGGCGGCATCGGTGATCTGCGGCTGGTTCCACTTCGACCAGCGCGCCGCGCGGCCGCTGCTTGATCTGCTGCCGGTACTGCTGCACGTGAAGATGGAGCAGGCCCGCGCCCTTGCGTTGCAAGGCACTCTGCAGCTGCTGGCCATGGAAACCGGCGAGCCGGGCCTGGGCTCAAGCCTGCTCGTGAGCCGACTGGCCGACATCGTGTTCGTGCAGGCCGTGCGCGCGCATGTCGCGGCCAACGGCGAATCGCAGACGGGCTGGCTGGCCGCGCTGGCCGACGCGCGCATTGGCCCGGCCTTGCGTGCGATGCACAAGGACATCGCGCGCGACTGGACGGTGGAGGCTCTTGCTTCCGTCGCGAGCCTGTCGCGCTCGGCCTTCGCGCAGCGTTTTCGCGAGCGGGTGGGGCAGGCGCCGCTGGAGTACCTCACGCAGTGGCGCATGTTCAAGGCCGGCAACATGCTGGGGCAAGGCCACGCGGCCCTGGGCGCGATCGCCGGGGCGGTGGGCTACGAGTCGGAGGCGGCGTTCAGCAAAGCCTTCAAGCGAGAGAAAGGGATGGCGCCCGGTGCCTGGCGGGCAGCGGCGCGCGAAGGCGCTGTCGCTGCATAGTCGCCCTTCTCTTCAGGCCTTCGCTGTGGCCTTGAACTGCGCGGCCGCAAAGGCCCATGTCATGCGCGTGGCGTCAGGCCCCTCGGGGTCGCTGAACAGCAGCTTCGATGCGCCGCCGCTCCACGAATGGCCCAGCCCCGCGATCTCGCACAGCGTGACGAGCGTGCGGCCCTTGCGCTTGAAGTCGGTCACGCGCATCGAACGGCGCTTGCCGCGCTGCATGTCGCGCGACAGCCCGGGCTTCGCGCCCAGCGCGGTGGCCCACACCGCGGCGCTGTTGACTGCATTGCTCGGCGCAACGACTGCGTCGGCATCGCCGTGCAGCACCAGCATCGGCGGCAAGGTGGCGAAGACAGCTGCAGCGCCCATCGCCTTGCCGACTGCCGTGGAGGGCATCGGCGGCACGTTCTGTCCGCGCATTGCGCCAAGGGCCGTGGCCGGCGATTTCGCCGCACCGGGCGCCACGCCCGAATGCATGACGACGGCGCGGAAGCGATTCGGGTAGCGCGTGGCCAGCAACGCCGCCATGCTCGCGCCGGCCGAGAGCCCCGCCAGCGCCACGCGATCGCGGTCCGCGGGGTACAGCATGCAGGCCTGGTCGATGGCGGCCATCAGCGTCGCGGCTTCGGCGTCGGCCTTGCCGGAGCGACGCTCGTACCAGTTCCAGCAGCCCTGCGGGTGGGCAAGCCGGTCTTGCTCGAGATAGAGCACCAGGAAGCGCTGGCGCACGGCCAGCGCGTTCATGCGCGTGCTCGCAGCAAAGTCGCGCCCGGTCTGGCCGCAGCCGTGCAGCATGACCATGAGCGGCAGCCGCTCGCCCGGCTTCAGCTGCAACCCGGCCGGCCGGAACAGGTGATAGCCGCGCGCGCCGCCCGGGCCCATCGCCATGCCGCTGAGCCAGTCGCCTTTGCCAGGCGGCGGCTTGAGCCGCTTGGCCGCGGCGCGCTGGACCTGCCCCGCGATGCGCTTGCTGTTGCTCAGCGTGGCCTTGGTGAGCGCGCGCAGGTTGCGCTCGTAGGCGCGGGCAAAGACGGAAGCGGTGGAAGAACGGGCCATGGCGCGCAGTGTGAACGCAAAGCGCCGGCCGGCCTAACAACACCCGACAAGGGGCGGCCTTACCGCCCCGGCGCGCATCAGTAGATTTCCGGAACGATCATGTTGGCCGGAACAGGCTGGCGCAGATAGTCGTCGTGCCGCACGCGCGCGGGCAGCTCGACCGGCGGATGCGCCACTTCCTGGTACGGCATCTGGCCCAGCAGATGGCTGATGCAGTTCAGCCGCGCCTTCTTCTTGTCGACCGCCTGCACCACCCACCACGGCGCCTCGGGGATGTGGGTGCGCTCCAGCATGATTTCCTTCGCCTTGGTGTATTCCTCCCAGCGGCGGCGGCTTTCGAGGTCCATCGGGCTGAGCTTCCACTGCTTGAGCGGATCGTGGATGCGGCCGAGGAAGCGCATGTGCTGCTCGTCGTCGGTGATGGAGAACCAGTATTTGATGAGCTTGATGCCCGAACGCACGAGCATCTTCTCGAACTCGGGCACGGTGCGGAAGAACTCTTCGTACTCTTCGTCGGTGCAGAAGCCCATCACGCGCTCGACGCCGGCGCGGTTGTACCAGCTGCGGTCGAACAGCACCATTTCGCCCGCTGCCGGCAGGTGCGCGGCATAGCGCTGGAAGTACCACTGCGTGCGTTCGCGGTCGTTGGGCGCCGGCAGAGCGGCCACGCGGGCCACGCGCGGGTTCAGGCGCTGTGTGATGCGCTTGATGACGCCGCCCTTGCCCGCCGCGTCGCGGCCTTCGAACAGGATGACGACTTTCTGCTTGCTGTGCTGTACCCAGTCCTGCAGCTTGACGAGCTCGCCCTGCAGGCGGAACAGCTCCTTGAAGTAGGCCTGGCGGGCGGCCTTGTCGGCGGAGGTCGGCGTTGCCAATGCGGGGTCGAGGCCGTCGATGTTGCGGTCTTCGATCTCCAGCTCGAGCTCTTCGTCGTAGCTGTCGATCAGGTCGCGGGCGATGCGTTGCATCAGGTCTTCGTGGTCGGGAAGTGCGCTGGTCGGCATGGTGGGGCGGAAAGAGTGAAAGGGGCAGGAAAAAGCATGCTGCTCGTCGTATATGACGGCTGCGTGACGGTTTTGGGCCCGTTGACACGGAGTTGTCACACACCGCGAACACCATCTGCAGCTATTCCAACACCCCAGAAACGCCCATGAACACGCTTGCAGCCCCGCATGCCGAGTTGCCGTCCGCGCCCGCCGCGCAACGGCCCAAACTCGACTCCAAGCCCGGTCCGCTCACGCTGATCACCTTCGTGGGGCTGCTGGCCGCCGGCCTGCTCTTCACGGCCTGGAGCCTGGTGGGCGACGTGACGTCCTCCGGGGCGCCCGTCACCACCTGGGTGCCCTACATGCTTCTTGGCGTGGCGCTGCTGATTGCGCTGGGCTTCGAGTTCGTCAACGGCTTCCATGACACGGCCAACGCCGTGGCGACCGTCATCTATACCCATTCGCTGCCGCCCAACTTCGCTGTGGTGTGGTCGGGCTTCTTCAACTTCCTGGGCGTGCTGGTGTCCAGCGGCGCGGTGGCCTTCGGCATCATCGCGCTGCTGCCGGTGGAGCTCATTCTTCAGGTGGGTTCGGGCGCAGGCTTCGCGATGGTGTTCGCGCTGCTGATCGCCGCCATCATCTGGAACTTGGGCACGTGGTGGCTGGGGCTGCCGGCTTCGTCGTCGCACACGCTGATCGGCTCGATCATCGGCGTGGGCGTGGCCAATGCGCTGATGCACGGGCGCGACGGCACCAGCGGCGTCGACTGGGCGCAGGCCACCAAGGTGGGCTACTCGCTGCTGCTGTCGCCGATGGTCGGCTTCGGCTGCGCCGCGCTGCTGCTGCTGGCGCTGCGGGCCTTCGTGAAGAACCGCGCACTGTATGAAGAACCCAAGGGCGCCGAGCCGCCGCCGTGGTGGATCCGCGGCCTGCTGATCCTGACCTGCACGGGGGTGTCTTTCGCACACGGCTCCAACGACGGCCAGAAGGGCATGGGGCTGATCATGCTGATCCTCGTGGGCACGGTGCCTATGGCCTACGCGCTGAACCGCGCGATGCCCGCCAACGAGACCGTGAAGTTCGCGGCCGTGGCCGAGATGGCGCAGAACGCACTGAACCGCAGCGTGCCGACCTCGCTGCCCGCGCTGGAGCCCGCCGCGGCGCGCGACACGCTCTCTACGTATGTGCGCACCCGCGAGTTCAGTCCTTCGGTGGTGCCCGCGCTGGCAGTGACCGCCGGCAGCATCGGACAGCAGGTGCGCGAGCACGGCTCGCTGGCCGGCGTTCCCGCGGATGCCGTTGCCAACGTGCGCAATGACATGTACCTGGCCTCCGAAGCCATCCGCCACCTCGACAAGAGCGGCGCGGCCAAGTTCGACGACGAGACAAAACTGCGCGTCAATACGTTCCGCCAGGAACTGGACAGCGCCACGCGCTTCATCCCGCTGTGGGTCAAGGTCGCGGTGGCCATCGCACTGGGCCTGGGCACGATGATCGGCTGGAAGCGCATCGTGGTCACCGTGGGCGAGAAGATCGGCAAGACGCACCTGAGCTACGCGCAGGGCGCCTCGGCCGAAGTGGTGGCAATGATCACCATCGGCGCGGCCGACATGTACGGGCTGCCTGTGTCGACCACGCACGTGCTGTCGTCCGGCGTGGCCGGCACCATGACGGCCAGCGGCTCGGGCCTGCAGATGTCCACGCTGCGCAACCTCGCGCTGGCCTGGGTGCTGACGCTGCCGGTGGCGATGCTGCTGTCGGGGTCGCTCTACTGGTTGTTCACCCGCATTTTCTGATCACGCATCTTGTCGGCATTCCATGACCTCGCCTCCCAGTCTTACGGAGGTGACGAAGCCGGACTGATCTCCGGCTACCTGTTCGACGCCTCAGCACCCGAGCCAGCGCGGGTCATCGACTCCGCGCAGGCGGCGGCATGGCTGGTCGAACAACGCGACAAAGGCGATGAAGGCAGCGGCGAAGAGAACCCCTCCTACGTCTGGCTGCACTTCAACCTGAGCCATGCGCATGCCGAGCGCTGGCTGGTGCGGCACGCGAACCTCCCGGACACCTTCTACGAGACGCTGCACGAAGGCCTGCCCTCCACGCGCATCGAGCGCGCCGACGATTCGCTGATCGCCGTCATCAACGACGTGCACTTCGAATTCAGCTTCGAGCCCTCCGACATCTCCACGCTGTGGATCAGCGTGGGCCCGCGCCTCGTGGTCACGGCGCGCACCAAGCCGCTGCGCTCGGTCGACACGCTGCGCACGGCCGTGAAGGCGGGCGACGCGCCGCGTTCGAGCACCGAGCTGCTCGAACACCTGCTGCGCGCGCAGGCCGACGTGCTGGTGAAGATCGTGCGCGGCGTCACCTCGCGCATCGACCGCATCGAAGACGAACTGCTCGCCGGCCGCCTCGACCACAAGCGCGCTCGGCTGGGCGTGCTGCGGCGGCTGCTGGTACGGCTGCAGCGACTGCTGGCGCCCGAGCCGGCCGCGCTGTTCCGCCTGCTGCAAGGGCCTCCCGCCTGGATGGCCGAGCCCGACGCGCAGGCGTTGCGCGGCTCGACCGAGGAGTTCTCGGTGGTGCTGCGCGACATGCAGGCGCTGCAGGAGCGCATCAAGCTGCTGCAGGAAGAAATAGCCGCCAACGTCAACGAGGACAACAACCGCAGCCTGTTCGTGCTGACGGTGGTCACGGTGCTGGCGCTGCCGATCAACATCCTGGCCGGCCTGTTCGGCATGAACGTGGGCGGCATTCCGCTGGCCGACCACAAGCACGGCTTCTGGATCGTGGTGGCAATCGTCGCGAGCTTCACCGCGGTGGCGGCCTGGGCGGCTTTTCGCAAGAAGCGCTGAGCCGCATGCAGCGGCACAGTAATGCTATTTATTTAATAGCAACTTGCGCAGCATCCATGCGCCCGCATCGATGTTCCAGACCCCATAGAATGCGAGGGTGTCCTCCATTCTCAATGCCGATCTTCACTGCCACTCCGTGGTCTCCGACGGCACACTGACGCCCGAAGAACTGGCCGCGCGCGCGGCTGCCAACGGGGTCGAGCTCTGGGCCCTCACCGATCACGACGAGGTCGGCGGCCAGCACCGCGCAGCAGCAGCAGCCCGTGCAAACGGCATGCGCTACCTCACCGGCACCGAGATCTCGGTGACCTTCGCGGGCGAAACGGTGCACATCGTCGGCCTGGGTTTCGATGCCAACGACGCAGCGATGTCGCAAGGCCTCTACGACACACGCGGCGGCCGCGGCAAGCGTGCGCAGGAAATGTCCGAAGGTCTGGCCAAGGTCGGCATCCACGGTGCATACGAAGGCGCGCTCAGGTTCGTCGGCAACCCCGAACTCATTTCGCGCACGCACTTCGCACGCTTTCTCGTCGAGCAGGGCCACTGCCGCGACACGCCGGAGGTGTTCCGCAAGTTCCTCACCGAAGGCAAGCCCGGCTACGTGCCGCACCGCTGGGCCTCGCTGAAGGACGCCGTGCACTGGATCACCGCAGCCAAGGGCATGGCCGTGATCGCTCACCCTGGCCGCTACAAGTTCACGGCCAACGAGGAATACGCGCTGTTCCTCGAATTCAAGGCGCATGGCGGCAAGGCGATCGAAGTCGTCACCGGCAGCCACACGCCGGCCGAATATGTCGAGTACGCCGACAAGGCGCTCGAATTCGATTTCGCCGCCTCGCGCGGCAGCGATTTCCACAGCCCCGACGAGAGTCACTGCGATCTCGGCAAGCTGCCGCCGTTGCCTGGCGCGCTCACTCCTGTGTGGGAACTGCTCGGCGACCGCATCCAGCAGTGAGCCAGAACCCCGGGACCGGCATCGACAACGCGGCAACCGTTGCGCTGGCGAATGCGCGCCTTGCGGCGCAAAAGACGCGCGACACCGAATCGGGCCGCATCCTCGCGGGTATCGGCCTTGTGCTGGTGGCCGTGGCCTGCTTCGCCACGCTCGACACCGCAACCAAGGCATCCACCGCAGGCGTGCCCATCCTCATGGGCGTGTGGTTCCGCTACGCATTCCAGGCCGTGGCCACCACGGCCGTGCTCCTGCCGCTGCATGGCACGGCGCTGCTGCGCACGCGGCACCCGCGCTACCAGTTGCTGCGCGGTGCGCTGCTGCTGGTGTCGAGCACGCTGGCCTTCCTCAGCCTGCGCTACATGCCGCTGGCCGAGTTCACGTCGATCGTGCTGATCGCGCCGCTGGTGATCACGCTGCTGGCCGCCACCACGCTCAAGGAATATGTGTCGCCGCTGCGCTGGGTGCTGGTGGCGGGTGGCTTCATCGGCACGCTGGTCATCCTGCGACCGGGCGGCGAGGCCTTCAGCTGGGCCATCCTGCTGCCGATCGGGCTGGTGCTGACCAATGCGTGGTTCCAGGTGCTCACGAGCAAGCTCGCGCAGACCGAGAACCCACTCACGATGCATTTCTATACCGGCTGGGTCGGCGCGCTGATTGCATCGCTCGCAGTGCCCTTCGTGTGGACCGAGCTGGAGTCGTGGCATTGGTGGGCGCTGCTGTGCCTGATGGGCTTCATGGGCACGGTGGGTCACTTCATCCTGATCCTGGCCTACCAGCGCGCGCCGGCATCCACGCTCACGCCTTATCTTTATGCCCAGATCGCTTTTGCCATGCTCGGCGGCTGGCTCATCTTTTCCCAACTGCCCGACCGTTACTCGCTCATCGGCATGGCGATGATCGCGGTCTGCGGTGCGGCCGGTGCGTGGCTCACGGTGCGCGAGCGCCGCGTGCCTATCGAGCCCGCCGAATCCTGATCCGGAGTTTTTTTCATGGCCCAGTACTTCGAAGTCCACCCCGAGAACCCGCAGCAGCGGCTGCTGAAGCAGGCCGTCACGCTGCTCGAGCGCGGCGAGATCATTGCGGTGCCCACCGACTCCAGCTATGCGCTGGCCTGCCATCTCGACGACAAGGACGCGGTCGACCAGTTGCGCCGCATCCGCCAGGTCGACGAGAAGCACCACCTCACGCTGCTGTGCCGCGACCTGAGCGAGCTGGCCAACTACGCGCGCGTCGACAACAAGCAATACCGCCTGCTGAAGGCGGCCACGCCCGGCCCCTACACATTCCTGCTCGAAGCCACCAAGGAAGTGCCGCGCCGCGTGAGCCATCCGCAGCGCAAGACCATCGGCCTGCGCGTGCCTGATCACAAGGTGCTGCTGGAGCTGCTGTCGCTGCACGGCGCGCCGCTGCTGGCCACCACGCTGATCGCACCGGGCGAGACCGAGGCGCTGAACGACGCGCAGATCATCCGCGAGCGCTTCGAGAAGCAGATCGCCGGCGTCATCGACGCAGGTGCCTGCCCGTCGCAGCCGACCACGGTGGTCGACCTCACGCCCATGGGCACTGGCGACGAGCCGGTCGTGGTGCGCCAGGGACGCGGTGCATTGGCTGTGCTCGGCCTCTGAAATCGGGGCTGAGAACCACTCCCGTCTGACACAATCGCCCAGTGGATATTTCCAACCTGATACAGACCGTACTGATCTACGCGCTGCCCGTGATCTTCGCGATCACCGTGCACGAGGCAGCGCACGGCTATGTGGCTCGCCATTTCGGCGACAACACGGCCGAGGTCATGGGGCGCGTCACCCTCAACCCGATGAAGCACATCGACCCCATCGGGACCATCCTGATGCCGCTGATGCTGTACTTCGCGACCTCGGGTGCGTTCCTGTTCGGCTATGCCAAGCCGGTGCCGGTCAACTTTGGGCGGCTGCGTCATCCGAAGCGCGACATGGTGTGGGTCGCGCTGGCCGGGCCGGCCTCCAATTTCGTGCAGGCGATCTTGTGGGCGCTGGTGCTGGTGGCGCTTGTTGCCGCTGGCGTGAGTGAATCCTTTTTCATCAAGATGGCGCAGGGCGGCATCCTCGTCAACCTCGTGATGTGGGCCTTCAACCTGTTCCCGCTGCCCCCGCTCGACGGCGGCCGCGTACTGGCTGGCCTGCTGCCCAACGGACAGGCGCAGATGTTCCTGGCACGCATCGAACCGTACGGCTTCTTCATCGTGATGGGCCTCGTCATTGCGGGCGTCGTCAGCACATACTGGCTGCGACCGCTGATGGACGTGGGCTACTTCGTCATCAACCTGATCATCACCCCGCTCAAGGCGTTGCTGCTCTAAGTCTTCTTTCTTCGTCCCATGGCTCCGTCTCCTCAAGCTCCCCTGCGCGTCCTGACCGGCATCACGCCGTCGGGCACGCCTCACCTCGGCAACTACGTCGGTTCGATCCGCCATTCGGTGCGGCAAAGCGTCGCGCCCGGTGTGCAGAGCTTTTTCTTCCTGGCCGACTACCACGCGCTCATCAAGGTGCAGGAGCCGGCACTCATCCAGCGCTCCACGCTCGAGATTGCCGCCAGCTGGCTGGCCTGCGGGCTCGACCCCGAGCGCGTCACCTTCTACCGCCAGTCGGACATCGTCGAGATCCCCGAGCTGACCTGGTTCCTCACCTGCGTCACCGGCAAGGGCGTGCTCAACCGCGCACATGCATACAAGGCGCAGCTCGACAAGAACGTGGCCAAGGGCGAGGACCCCGATGCCGACGTGACGGCCGGCCTCTTCATGTATCCGGTGCTCATGGGCGCCGACATCCTGATGTTCAACGCCCACAAGGTGCCCGTGGGCCGCGACCAGGTACAGCACATCGAGATGGCGCGCGACATGGCGCAGCGCTTCAACCACCTGTACGGCGATCACTTCACGCTGCCCGAGGCCGAGATCGACGACGCCGTGGCCACCCTGCCCGGCCTCGACGGCCGCAAGATGAGCAAGAGCTACGGCAACACGATCCCGCTGTTCGCACCGCGCGCGCAGCTGCAAAAGCAGATCTCCAGCATCGTGACCGACTCGCGCGCCCCCGGCGAGCCGAAGGACACCGAGGGCTCGGCCCTGTTCCAGATCTACCAGGCCTTTGCCAGCGCCGAAGAAACCGAGTCGCTGCGCAAGGAGTACGCCAATGGCATTAGTTGGGGCGATGCCAAGCAGTTGCTGTTCGAGCGCATCGACCATGAAGTGGCGCCGCTGCGCGCGCGCTACGACGCGCTGATGAACGACCCGGCAGAGATCGAGCGCATCCTGCTCATCGGCGCCGAGAAAGCGCAGGCCCTGTCGAAGCCGTTCATGGCCAGCCTGCGCCACGCGGTCGGCCTGCGCAATCTCGCGGCCGGCAAGGACAAGGGCGCAGCCAAGGCTGCCAAGGTCGCGAAGCCAAGTTTCAAGCAGTACCGCGAAAAGGCGGACGGGCTTTTCTATTTCAAGCTGTTGGATGCGCGCGGCGAAACCCTGCTGCAAAGCCGTGGATTCACGTCACCGCAGGAAGCGGGCCGTACCATCGCGGTCTTGCAGGCGCAGCGCGGCGAAGCATTGACCACGCTGGCCAGCCAGCTGGAACCCATCGACACAGAAGGAACACGCGCCGTCACCGAGGCGCTGGAGGCCCTGACGGAGGCAACACCCACAACGAGCGGGAGTTGATCCGGCAAAGCCCATCGGCTTATCCGCCGATGAGCAGGAAGAGAGAAGACGGTGCGATCACAAAGGAAGAAAACATGAGCATTTATGTCATCGACGACCACCCCCTGATGCGCGACGCGATCGTGATGGTCTTGCGGCGATTGCGTCCGGCCGAGAACATCGTCGAGCTCGAGCGCCTCGACAAGCTCGCGAGCTCGGTGCAGCAGCGTGGTGCGCCCACCCTCTTCTGCCTGGACCTGAAGCTCCCGGACACCAATGGCGTGTCGGGCGTGATCGCGGTCAAGCAGGTCTATCCGAACGTGCCCATTGCCGTGTATTCGGCAGCACCTTCCGCGGACATGGAGGACGCCTGCATCGAAGCCGGCGCAGACACCTATATCGAGAAGTCAGCCAGCTCCAACGAACTGGCGGCTGCCTTGCGCGGCCTGCTGATGGCAGGCTCGGAAGATGAAGCCGACGAGATGCCAGCCGCCAACAGCGGCAAGCTGTCGAAGCGGCAGACGCAGCTGATCGCCATGCTCGACAAGGGCATGAGCAACCGCGACATCGCCACCGACCTGGAGATCAGCGAGCACACGGTGAAGGTGCACCTGTGGCGCCTGTTCCGCAGGCTCGGCGTGAAGAGCCGTACCCAAGCTCTGCACTACGCGCGCACCAACGGTTTGCTGTCGGGCTGATTCCCGCCGGCGAGCCTGACGACCTCCAGAACCGCGCCCTGTGCGCGGTTTTTTATGTCGCTCTCAACCGCCCGAGGCGCTTACACGGGCTTGCGCTACCGCTTCGTCGGCGTCGTGCAGCGCCACGCGGAACACGCTGCCGCTGCCCAGGCGCGAACGCACGCTGACAGGATGGCCCAGCACGTGCGACAGCCGCGCGACGATGGCAAGGCCCAGGCCGAAGCCGTCGGAGGTGCCGGCATGGTCCGCCACCTTGTAGAACTCCAGGAACACGTCGCGCAGGTGCTCGGGCGCGATGCCGATGCCGGTGTCCCACACTTCCACGCGCAGGCCGTCGCGTGTCTGCCGCGCCGCCAGCAGCACGCCGCCTTCGGCCGTGTACTTGATGGCGTTGGCCAGCAGGTTGCCGATCATGCGGCGCACGCGGATGGGGTCGGTCAGGAACGAGCCCTCGCACACGTGCACGCGGAAGTCGAGGCCGCGGCTCTCGGCCACCGGGCGGTACTGCAGTTCGAGGTCGTGCAGCAGCTCGGGCACGTCGACGCGCTCGACGTGCAGGCGCACCTGGCCCGAGTCGATGCGCGCCAGGTCGAACATGGAGTCGAACAGCGCATTCACCGCATGCGTGGCGCGCACGATCTTCGGCGCGAGCTCCAGCACCAGCTCAGGCTCGTTGCGCAGCCAATCGGCGTACAACGAAAGTGCCAGCACCGGCTGGCGCATGTCGTGCGCTGCGCTGGCCAGGAAGCGGTTCTTCATGGCCACGGCCGACACCGCTGCCTGACGCTGCTGGGTCAGCGACTTGATCAGGATGTGGTTGTGGAACAGCAGCTCCAGGCTGTTGCGCGCCGTCTCGTGAATGTGCCGCCCCGCCCGCAGCAGCAGGAACCAGTGCAGGATCGGCAGGATGGGCATCAGGTACCCGTACTGGAACTGCGGATGGTGCAGCGCGATCGACGCCAGGCGTATCACCACCGCGCCCAGCATCGTGATGAACAGCGTGTTGACGTAGCGCTTGAGCAGCGGCGGATGCAGCGCCAGCCCGTTGAGCGGGAAGGTGCCCACGCCAGCCACGATGAGCCAGCTCATGAACTGGTTGACCTGCGGCGTGCGCTCGAAGAACAGCAGCACCGACAAGCCCCACACCACCGCGCTGGTGCTCCAGACGAAGCCGTAGCGCTCGGTGAACTGCTGCTGCGCCGCCGCACTGCGCCCGGCATAGCGCACCGCATAGACCCGCGCGCCCCATGCGCGGCACGCGGTGGCGATGAGGCCGGCTACGAGCCACGTGAGCAGCTCCCAGCGGGGCACATAGGCCCAGTTCAGGCCGACCATCGCGGGCATGAGCGCGGCCGAGACAAAATACGAGCCCCGCGCGGAGCGCATCAGGCTGCGGATGAGTTCGCCGCGCACCCACGATTCGGCCTCGTCGGCCGAAGCCGGGGCGGGGGTCATGCTGGCGATAGACGCGTTGGCCATAAGAACGGCGATCTTAACGGCGTCCTCGCCATTGTTTCCTAGGGTAACAATCGAAAACAGCGTTCAACAATTCAAACGCTAACCAGGAAGAATTCACTCGCATGCTTTCCCATGTCTACATCGGCGCGAACGATTTCGAACGCGCCTTTTCTTTCTATTCGGCGCTCATGGGCGAGCTCGGCCTCAAGCTGAGGTTTCGCGATGACGGCAAGCCCTGGGCCGGCTGGCAAAGCCCTGATGCGCCCCGCCCGCTCTTCCTGGTGGGTACCCCGTACGACGACCAGGCCGCCTCGCCCGGCAACGGACAGATGGTGGCGCTGATGGCCGCCGACCGGGCCACGGTGGACCGCGCCCATGCCATCGCCCTCGCGCACGGCGGCGTGTGCGAAGGCCCGCCCGGCCTCAGGCCGCACTACCACCCGGACTACTATGGCGCCTACTTCCGCGATCCGGACGGAAACAAACTCTGCGTCTGCTGCCACACACCAAACCCATGCTGAACAACCTGACTCCCTTCCTCATCCACTGGGCCATCACCGCCATCTCGCTGTGGGTGGCCAGCCACCTGTTTCGCGGACTCAAGTTCGACAGCACCGGTGCGCTGGTGGTCTCGGCGCTGCTGCTGGGCCTGGCCAACGCTGTCGTCAAGCCGCTGCTGATCGTGCTCACGCTGCCGCTGACGCTGGTGACCTTCGGGCTGTTCCTGCTGGTCATCAACGCGCTGATGATCCTGCTGGTGGCGGCGCTGGTGAAAGGCTTCAAGGTGTCGGGCTTCTGGACCGCGCTGTTCGCGAGCATCTTCATCTCGCTGCTGAGCATCGCCATCGGCTCGTTCGTGACGAGCGACGACCCGGCCGAGAAGGTGCAGATGCCGCAGAGCGGCAACTGGCTCTGAACTGAGCGCGCACGCCTGGGCACACGGCGCCATCCCATGTTTTGCGGAGAGACAACGCGCAAGGGCTGCCTATGATCCGCCTCACCCGGCATACAGACCGGTGAATGAGGAGCCCCCATGAAGATCGCCTTCACGTCGTGCATGAACTTCAAGTCCGGCCCCGACGGCTACCAGCACGTCTGGGACCGCATCGCGCAGGAGCAGCCGGACTACCTGTTCCTGCTGGGCGACCAGATCTACATGGATTTCTTTCCCGACCTGGGCGAACCGTCCAAGTGGGATGCCGCCAAGTTCGCCGACGTGATGCAGGGAAAGTACGAAGCGCAATGGAACGTGCCGAATTTCAAGGCGCTGCGAACCGCGCTGCGCCAACGGCAGGACAACGGCGGCGGCGTGTACGGCACCTGGGACGACCACGACTTCGCCTGGAACAACGCGCATGGCTCGGACGTCAAGGCGCCGGTGAAGCAGGAGACCCGCCGGCTGTTCACCAAATACATGGAGATCGAGCAGCTGCGCAACCCCGCGCACCTCGACCCCAAGATCGACGGCATCTATTACTCGGTGCCCCTGATGCACCAGCAGCAGCGCATCGGCAAGGCGATTTTTCTCGACACCCGCTGGTACAGCAAAGACCCCGGCGACGCGAGCCCGCTGCTCGGGCAGAAGCAGCTCGACTACCTCAAGCAGGAGCTGGCCAACGAGCAAGGCTACGTGCTGGTCTGCGCCGGCATGCCGATCCGCGCAACCGGCAACGGCTGGATGCGCTACCGCGACGACTACGCGAAGTTCCGCGAGATCATCTACAAGCGCAACGTGATCTTCCTGACCGGCGACATCCACGAGAACGCGTTCCTGCCGCCGGCCGGCGAGACGAAGATGTTCGAGGTCGTCTCCTCGGGCGCCTTCGTCACCAAGTACTACTACACCGGCGAGCGCGAGAACTTCGGCATCCTCGAATACTCGCCAGCGAGCACCGACATCAAGCTGTTCGACAAGCGCGGGCTCGGAAGGCACAACGTCATCGACAACGCCACCTTCGTGCACAAGGAGATCCGGTGAAGGCACCTGGGGTGCCTCTCGGCACCCTTGCGGCAGTCACTTGCCCCACACGGCCTTGTACTGCGTGCGATAGCCGTTGTCCGGGTCGAACACGTTCTTCGGCCCGCCGTCCTTGCCTACGTTGCCCACCGTCACCAGATGCACCTTGGGCACGTAGCCCGACCACTTCTCCTTGGCGAAGGCGCGGTTGAGTTCGTCCACGATCTGCCAGCCCTGCATGTTCAGCGGCTCCGGCACCGTGCCGGCCTGGAAGCGCTGCGTGCGGATGCGCTGGTAGGCCGCCTCGGAGCCGTCGCCGGCCGACACGGCCTTGGGCGAGCCGTCGCCCTTCTTGCCTGCCGCCGTGAGCGAGGGGCCCATGAAGTCGAAGTACAGGTCGTTGATGGCCAGCGAGTGCGTCCACTTGTCGCCGAAGCGCTGCAGCAGCGAGGTGGTGAGCTGCGGCATGCGGGTGGAGCTTTCGGCGATGGGGCTGTCCTCGAAGCTCAGCACGGTGCAGCCGCCGCACTTCTTGATGACGGCCTCCATGGCGCGCGCCTTGTACAGCGCAATGGCGTACTGCGAGTCGGTGAAGATCACCACGCCGGCCTTGCCGCCCGAATCGGCCACCACCCACGAGGCGGCGACGTCGGCCACGTCGTCGGTCACGGTGGTCACGTTGGCGTACAGGCCCGCCTTGTCGTTCGGGCCCGGCTGCTCGCCCGAGTGCCAGCCGACCAGCGGAATGCCCGACTTCGCGGCGCCCGCGAACGCAGCCTTCTGCTCGGTGGTGTCGAAGCCGCCGACCACGATGCCCGCCGGCTTGACGGCCAGCGCCTGGTTGAGCGCGGCGGTGCGCCCGCTCACGGTGCCCTGCCCGTCGATGACGCGCACCGTCCAGCCGATGGCGCGGGCTGCTTCTTCCACGCCCTTGCTGACGCCGACGATGCCGCCGTTCTTCATGTCGCCCGCGACGAAGACGATGGTCTTTCCGGCGCTGGCCTTGGGGCCGGTGGTGGGGCCGTCCCACTTTTCCTTGGTCATGGTCGCGATCTCGACCTTCTTCTTCGCAACATCGAGAAAGTCATCGGCCATGGCCTTGGGTGCCAGCGTGGCGGCGCACAGGGCCAGCACGGCAGCGGCGACGGTGCGTGCGGGAACACTCTTCTTCATGCTTGTCTCCAGTCGTTGTGATGAGCCGTCATTCCGACGGCGTTGAGGGAACGGGTTGCGCGTGATCGAGCTGCCGCTCGGCAATGCGCCGCTTGATCGAACGGTTGCGCCGCTGTTGCGCCCAGCCCGCGATGCCGATGGACACCAGCAGCGTCAGGCCGTTGAAAAGCGGCTCCACATAGAAGGCGCCGCCGAACTGCTGGATGCCCGAGATGCCGATGGCAAGAATCGCCACGCCAACCAGCGTGCCCCACACGTTCACGCGGCCGGGCCGGATGGTGGTCGAACCAAGGAACGCACCCACCAGCGCAGGCAGCAGGAATTCGAGCCCCACGCTCGCCTGCCCGATCTGCAGCCGCGAAGCCAGCAGCACGCCCGCAAAGCCCGACAGCAGCCCCGACGCGACGAACGCGCCCATCACATGCCTGCGCACCGAAATGCCGTTGAGCTGCGCCGCCTTCGGGTTCGCGCCAATGACGTACAGCGCGCGGCCCAGCGGCGTGAACTCGGTGACGACCCACAGCGTGACGCTCACCGCAAGCACATAGAACGCGCCCACCGGCAGCCCCAGCAGGTTGCCGCCCGCGATGCCGACAAAACCGTCGGGCAACTCGCCCACCACCTGCCGCCCGCCGCTGTGCCACATGGCCACCGCGTAGATCACGGTGCCCGTACCCAGCGTGGCGATGAACGAATCGATCTGCGCCAGTTCGACCAGCAGTCCGTTGAGCACGCCGAACAGCGCCGCGCACGCCAGTACCACCAGCACTGCCGCCGGCCACGGCAGGCCGAGCTGCGTCTGCAGGCTGATCGCGAGGATGTGCCACAGCACAATGCCGTAGCCCACCGTGAGATCGATCTTGCCGGTGATCATCGGGATGGTCGCGGCCAGTGCCAGCAGTGCAATCACCGACTTGTCGGCCAGGATCGCGCGCAGGTTGAACAGCGTCGGAAAGGTGTCGGGCAGCAGCAGCGAGAACAGCAGCGCCAGCGCCGCCATCAGCACCACGAGCCCGTAGACCGGCATTGCGCGGCCGATGCTCTGCGCCAGGGAAATGGCCTCGCCGTCGAGGGACTTGTCTGGCTCCAGCGCCGTGGACCGGATGGAACTGCTCATGCGTGAATCTCCTCGCGCGTTGCCGCGCCTGCTGCCAATGCCAATAGCTTTTCGACCGTGATCGCGTCGCCCGTGAGTTCAGCCGCGATCAGGCCGTCGCGGAACACGAGCACGCGCGTACACACGGTCGCGATTTCCTCGAAGTCGGTGGAGACCACGACCAGCGCCGTGCCAGCCTCGGCGCGCTCACGCAGCACGCCGTAGATCTGCCACTTGGCGCCAACGTCCACGCCTGCGGTGGGCTCTTCGAGCACTACCAGCGGCTTGTCCAGGTGGAACCAGCGCGCCAGCACCACCTTCTGCTGGTTGCCGCCGGAGAGCTGCTGCACTTCGGCGGACGGCGCGGGCGGATTGACGTCGAAGCGCCGGATGAGCGCGAGTGCCTGGTCGTTCTCCCGGCGCGGGCGGTCGAAGGCAAGGCCGCGGTCGCCATGCAATGCGGCGTTGGGAAAGAGGTTCTCCAGCACGGTCATCGAACCGGCAAGGTTTTCTTCAAGGCGCTCGCCGGCAACGTAGGCCACGCCGGCGCGGATGGCGTCGGCGGAACACGTAAAGGCGCATGCGTTGCCGAGCAGTCGCATGCGGCCGGCCGACAGCGGCTCGCGGCCGAAGATCGCGCGGCTGATGGCCTCGTGGCCCGCACCGCGCAGGCCGACGAGGCCCAGCACTTCGCCGCGGTGCACGGCGAGGCTCAACGGGCCGGCGTTGCCGCTGGCCGCGCCGTCGAGCTGCAGCACAGGCTCGCTGCTCCCGGGTTCAGGTGCCTTCGCCTTCTGCACCGAAGCCGACAGCGCCTTGCCCACGATCAGCCCGACGAGTTCGCCCTCGTTCGTCTGCGCCGTGTCCTTCACCGCCACCAGCTTGCCGTCGCGCATCACGGCCGCGCGGTCGGAAATGGCCAACACCTCGTCGAGCCGGTGCGACACGTACAGCATTGCCATGCCCTGCCGGCGCAATTCGCGCAGCACGCCGAACATGCGCTCCACGTCACTCATCGGAAGGCTGGCCGAGGGCTCGTCGAGCACCAGCAGCCGCGCCTTCACTTCAAGCGCGCGGCCGATGGCCAGCAGCGACTTCTCGGCGCGCGTGAGCGAGAACACGCGGCGGCCTGGATCGATGTCGCAGCCCACGCGCGCCATCACGCGGCGCGCCGTGTCGTTCGCGGCGGACCAGTCGATGAGGCCGAAGCGGCGCGGATAACCGGTGCCCAGACCCACGTTCTCGGCAACCGTCATCCATTCGACAAGGCCCAGGTCCTGGTGGATGAACGCAACCGGCTGCTCGCGCCGGTCGCTGCGCCGCCAGTCGGCTTGCGGTCGGCCGTCGAAAAGAATCTCTCCCTGGTCCGCGGGATAGATACCCGCGAGCAGCTTGATGAGCGTGGACTTGCCCGCACCGTTCTCGCCGAGCAGCGCGAGGATTTCTCCGGCGCGCACGTCGAGCGTGACGTTGTCGACCGCCTGCGTGCCGCCGAAGCGTTTGCTGATGCCCTGGAACTGCAGCAAGGCAGAAGCGGCGTTCATGCGCGCACCGCCCCGCGGGTGTTCAGGCGAATGCGGTAGAGCGATGTCGAGGCGCACACGAACAGCTCGTTGCCGTCATTGCCACCGAAGGTCAGGTTGCCCACCTTCTCCGGCACCGCGATGCGCGCCATGCGCGTGCCGTCAGGGTGATAGACCTGCACGCTGTCGGCGCTGCTTGTGTAGACGAAGCCGTGCACGTCGATGCGAAAGCCGTCCGCAAGCCCCGGGTTCACGACCGCGAACACGCGCGGGCTGGCAAGGTCCTGCCCGCCGATCACCTCGAAGGCGACGATATGGTGATGCCCCGAGCCGTCGGTGCGCAAGGCGGCCGATGTGTCGCTCACATAGAGGATGCTTTCGTCGGGTGAGAAGGCCAGCCCGTTGGGCTCTTCGACGAAATCGCTCACCGAGCGCAACGCGCCGCTTGGGGGGTCGAAGCGGAACACATGGTTGCGGCCCAGTTCGCTCTGGGCCTTGTGCCCTTCATGGTCGGACACGATGCCGTACGGCGGATCGGTGAACCAGATGCTGCCGTCGCGCTTCACGACGATGTCGTTGGGCGAGTTGAGCCGGCGGCCCTGATAGCGGTCGACCACCACCTCGTCGGCCAGCGGCAGCAGGCCCGGGCCGAAGCGCGTGCGCACGATGGCGCGCTGGCCGTGCGAGCAATGCAGCAAAGCGCCGTCGGCCTCGCGGGTGTGGCCGTTGGTGAACTCCACGCCCTCGCGCCACACGCTCATGCCGCCTTCGGCATGCCAGCGCAGCATGCGGTTGTTGGGAATGTCGCTCCACAGCACCGCGCCGTCTTCGTGCATCCACACCGGGCCTTCGCTCCAGGCGGCGCCGGTGCACAGGCGCTCGAGCGGACCGGCATCGCGGGCGACGGGGGCGAAACGGGAATCGAAGACTTCGATGGTCATGGCCACGGCGCTGGTTTCCCTGAACTTGGGGTTTGCAGTGTGGCACTGGAAAAGATACCGGTAACTTAGGCTTTTCCCGTACGCTGATTGCGCTATTTTTCATTCTTGTAAAAGAATCAATCGCTGTATTCTTTACATACCTAAATCGGCGATTTACAGGTTATCGGTATCTGACCCCGCGTCGCATATCCTCGAACCCGCATTTCCGAGAGAGAAAGAAGCCCTTGCCTCCAAACAAAGCCACCGCTGCTGCCGCCCCCCTCACCCGCCCCGCGACGATGGCCGACGTGGCCGCGCGCGTCGGCGTGTCGAAGATGACGGTGTCGCGCGCGCTCAACCGCGGCGCGAGCAGCGACCGCGTGACCTCCGAGGCGCTGCGCCAGCGCATCCTGCAGGCCTGCGAGGAGATGGGCTACGTCATCGACCAGACGGCACGCACTTTCTCCAGCAAGCGTTCGGGCTTCATCGCGGTGCTGATTCCGTCGCTCAACAACTCCAACTTCTCGGAAACCGCGCAGGGCATCACCGCGGCGGTGGAAGCACGCGGCCTGCAGCTGCTGCTGGGCTACACCGACTACCGCGTGGAAACCGAAGAGCGCCTGCTGCGCGCCATGCTCGCGCGCCGGCCCGAAGGCGTGATCCTCACGGGCGGCTCGCACACACCCGCCGCGCGCTCGATGCTGCAGGCCGCCGGCGTGCCGGTGGTCGAGACCTGGGACCTGCCCGCCACGCCCATCGAACACACGGTCGGCTTCTCGAACGCTGAGGCCGCGGCCGCGATGGTGCGGCACCTGCACGGCAAGGGCTACCGGCGCATCGCCTTCATCGGCGGCACCTCGAACCGCGACACGCGCGGCGCGGACCGCCAACGCGGCTATGCGGAGGCGATCCGCGAACTGGGCCTGCCCGACGGCCGCGTCATCAGCTTCGGCCAGCCGCCGATCTCGATGGCGCAAGGCGGCGAAGCGGTGGTGCAGCTGGTGCGGCAGTGGCCCGACGTGGATGCGGTGATCTGCGTGTCCGACCTGTCGGCCTTCGGCGCGTTGATGGAATGCCAGCGCCGCGGCTGGAACGTGCCGGGCCGCATCGCGATCGCCGGCTTCGGCGACTTCGAAGTGGCGCGTGCCTGCCACCCGCGCATCACCACCGTGGCGGTGGATTGCGTGGGCATCGGCAAGGCGGCGGGCGAACTGCTGCTGCGTGTGATCGACGGTGCGCGCGAAGGGCACCGGCCGCCTGCGGAGACGGTGATGATCCCGTTCCGCATCGAGCAGCGCGAAAGCTCCTAGGTACCGGGTTCTTGCAGGGTCAGCGAACGCCGGCAACCAGCCGCGCCTCGCTGCACAGCCGCGCGCCGAAGTCTTCGCAGCGCACGTCGAACCCGTAGGCCGCCGCCCGGCGCAGCGCGAAGGCCGTCACGTCGTGCAGGTAGGTGCGCCCTGGCTTGCGCCCTGCCGCGGCGCGGGCCTCGAAGTCGGCCTGGAAATCGCGTGCCCACTCCTCGTAGAGCCGGTAGCGGTCGCAACGGTTGCCGGGGCAGCCCGCCCGCGCCAGCGCCTGCGCGATGTCGACCAGCGGAACCGTGATGGGCATGTCGTGTCCTTCGCGCATGGCACGGGCTTCGTCAGAACTTGCCGAGCACGTTCAGGAACCACCCCTTGCTGCGGTAGCTCATGTCGGTGAGGTTGTCTGAGTAGTCGGTGAAGTTGTAGCCCACGCCCACCTTCAGGTTCTCGTTGACGTGGTAGTAGGCGGCGGTGACCCAGCCGCTCTTGCGGTCCTTGAGTTCCTTGGCGCGCAGCGTGCGCCACTCGAGCATCCAGTCCCAGTTGCGCACCAGCTTCCAGTCGACGCGCAGCACGGCGAGTTCGGCCGAGCTCTTGAACCACGGCGACGAGTTGTCGCGGCTCGCGCGCAGTTCGCCGCGGCGCCAGGCGTACTTGCCGCCGAGGGTCCAGCGCGGATCGATGTCGTAGGTGGCATCGATCGCGAACACGTGGCTGCGCTGCTGGTAGTCGATGCCGGTGGTCGACACGGTGCCCAGGCTCGAGTCGACCCCGCCGGACACCACCTGGCCCGGAGACGACAGGTCGTACAGGTAGGTGTACTTGAAGAGCAGGTTCAGCCGGTCGTTCAGCGCCGGGCGCAGCGCGTAGCCGAGCATGGCTTCGGTGTACTTGGCGGCGGCCAGCGTACCGGTGGTGCTGTCGCTGTCGGCCCAGTTGAACTTGCCGACCCAGCGCGCGTCGTCGTCCACCTTCCAGCTGAAGGAGTTCTTCACCAGCCAACTGGTGCGCGTCTCGGCCGTGGTGCGGTCCTTGCGGTATTCGAGGCCGCCGCTGTACTTCATGCGCTCGCTCGAATAGCCGGTGGTGAAGGCCACGGCCTCGCGGCGCGTGGCGCCCAGGGTCTCGGCGCCGATCCAGCCGTTCTCGAAGTTGACGCCGAAGGTCCAGCGCGTGTCGGGCGCGTACTGCACGCCGTAGGCATGCGTGAGGCCCGGCTGCGTGCCGGTGGCCTGGCGATGCTCGGTGAACATGGTGAGGCCGTCGCCCACGCGGGAGCGCACGCCTGTCACAAGGCTGCCGCCGCGGCCGATGAGGTTCTCGTCGGTGCGGCCGGTGTCGGCCACGTAGGTCATGTAGAGGTTGGAGCGGTCGTCGTACTGGTAGTCGACGCCGGCCTTGCCGGCCAGCCCGCCGTCGCCGGTGGAGACCTCGCCGCGCAGCGCGAGCTTGTCGTTGACGCGGTAGCGCCCGCCGAAGCCCAGCCGGTCGTTCTCCAGCCGCGTGCCGGTGCGCCGCAGCGTCTTCTGCGCGAAGCCGTAGGCGCTCCAGCGGTCGCTGCCGGTGTATTCGAGCTGCACGGCCGCGTCGGCGCGCTCGCCCGACACCGCCTGCGTGGTCGGCAGCGACGGGCTGGTGATGAGCGCGTCGCCGGTCTTGTCGTCGTAGCGCAGGCCGAGGCCGAGCTTCCACTCGGGCGACAGGGTCAGGGCGTACTGCGCGTCGAGCACGCTGCTGTTGTAGCCGTCGCGCTCGTCGCGGCGGTCGGCCTTCAGGCGCAGCTCGCCTGCGCCGCTCTGGCCCTTCTCGCCGAAGGGCACGGTGGCCTGCACGCCGGTCTGGCGCGTGGCGTTGCTCGCGTACTGGCCCGGTGCCGAGAAGCCCGCGTCGCGCGACTGCGCATAGGCGCTCACGCGCCCGCCGCCGCGGATGTCGAAGTCGCCCAGGTCGGCCTGGCCTTCGAGGCGCCATGCGTTTGCGTTGCCGGTGGGTCCGTTGCCCAGCGTGTTGCCGACGGCACCGTTGCGCCCCGTGAAGCTGAAGCCGCCGTCCAGCGAGTCGAGCTGGCTGGTGCCCGGGCCCTTGCTGCGCGCGAACTCGCCCTTGAAGTAGGTGTTTTCGGTCTTGCGCAGCGTGATGTCGGTGCCGGCCAGGCGCTGGTCGCCGCCGATCTGGTCCTGCCGCGACGCCGTCACGCCCACGCCCACGTGGTCGTTGGCCCACCACGACACGCGGCCGCCCACGGCGAGCGTGTCGAGCGAGGAAGTCAGCGGCGTGTATTCGTAGTCCACCACCAGGTAGGTCGGCATGCCGGTGAAGCCGCCGGCGCGCACCAGCGAGCCGTCGTCCGACAGGCTGGGCAGCGGCGCCGACAGCAGCACGCGGCCCTGCAGGTAGTCGATCTCGTAGTCGGAACTCGGCACGAGCTGCGTGCGCTTGAGCACGAAGCCGGAGTCCTTGTCACGGATTTCCAGCGTCACGCGCTCGGCGCCGCGCGTAATGTCCTGGTTGCGCAGGTAGTAGAGCGATCCGCCGGTGCCGCGGAATTCCTCGCGCGCAGCCAGCGTGCCGGGCTCGGCCGCGAAGGCGTCGACCTTCAGGCGCGCCTCGCCGAAGGCGGTCGACTCCTCGCCCAGATAGCGGCCATGAAAGCCGTAGAGGCCGCGGCTCACGCGGGTGAGTTCGGTGTCGCCGAAGTTGAGCTTGAAGTTGCCCCACATGGCCTGCGAGCGGCCGTCGTCCACGCGCAGGTAGAAGCGGCCCTGCGTGGGCGCGTCCTCGATGGTGGTGGAGTCATCGCCGAAGGTGCTCCACGAATCCTCGGGGTCGAAGCGGCGGAACAGCGAGGTCGGGTCCTTGCGGTCGAGGTTGCGGAACAGCTCCTTCAGCGGGCGCTCTTCGGTGTCGACGCTGGCCGTGAGCGTCCAGCGGTCGTTGAGCTGGCCCTTCGCATAGCCGGCAATGCGACCTTCGCTCCAGCCGCCACCGCCGTAGCGGTTCTTGTCGTTGGTCATGATCGCGGCCGGGCCGCTCACGCTGTTGCTGCCCACGGTGAGGTCGGCCTGGCCCACGAAGAACCAGTCACTCGCGGGCAGTTCGAAGTCGCGGCGGTAGGCACGCGTGGCGCCCTGAGCGTCGGTAACGGCGATCTCGCCGGTCTGCACGCGGCGCGGCACCAGTTGCTGGAACACGAAGCGGCCGCTCTCGTCCACCGGCACCGCAAAGCCGAGCGCGCGCACGCTCTCGCCGGGGCGAATGGCCGCGCCGCTGGCGGTAACGGTGCCGGCGCTCAACGGAATGTTGGCGATGGCGATGTTGTTCTGGCCATAGCCGCGCAGCAGCTCGCGCACCGGGTCGGGCGGCGTGCCGGTCTCGGGCTTGTGGCGCTGGGCCAGCGTGAGCGAGAGGTCGTCGGTTTCGTCGAAGCGGCCCTGGCGGTCGTACACGCGCACGCGGTAGTACAGCTTGCCGCTCGCGCCTTCGGCGAGGCGGTTCAGCAGGCCATCGGGCACCTGCCATTCGCCGCGCAATGCGGCGTCCAGCGGCACGGTTGCGACCAGGCGGCGCTGCATCACGTCGTTGGCGGTGAACACGCGCAGCTCTGCCTTGCTGGTGAACAGCAGGTAGTTGCTGTAGCCGGCGAAGCGCACGGTGTCGCCCGCCACCACAGTGGTGGGCCATGCGCTGGCGCTCAGGCGGCGCGGCTGCGAGAGGTTGTCGTACTGCAGGCGCAGTTGGTTGCGCTCGAGCTGCACGTCGACGCAACGCTGGCGGTCGGCACTCGTCGTACCTTCGGCGGACGGGAGCTTGCCGTCTGCGGACAGCAACTGGCCGTCCACGCTCAGGCGCAGCGGTGCGTCGTCGGTGCCGAAGGCGGTGAAGGTGCGGCACACGCCGGGGTCGGCTGGTGCGGGTGCCGGCGCAACGACAGCATCGCGCCAGTACACGCGCACTTCCACGCGCCGGTTGGCGGCCCAGTTGGCGGGGTCAGTTGCAGGCGTGGCCACGGGTGCATCGGGGCCGCGCGACGTGGCGGAGGCCGCGGCTTCCGGCAGGCCCAGGCGCTGCGTGAGGTAGCGACCGGCCTGCTGCGCGCGGGCCAGGCCCAGCGCGTGGTTGTCGGCAAAGCGCTCGCGCGACTTCGCACTCAGGGGCTGCGTGTCGGTGTGGCCGACGATCTCGAAGCGCAGGCCGTCACGGCCCTTCACCTGGTCGGCGATGCGGTCGAGCTGCGCGCGGTCGGCGGGCAGCAGGCCGTCTGCGCCGGAATCGAAATGCGGCGTGCTGGCGTTGCTGCGTTCGGCGGGCGATGCGGCCACGGCGGCCGTCGCCGCGCGGGGCTCGACCGCATCGCCGAGCACGAAGGTGGCCTTGGGCAGCTCGCGCTCGCTGCTGCGCGGCAGGCGGCGCGCGCCGTCGATGTCCACGGCGCGCGGGTCGGCCGTGGCCTGGTCGAGCATGCGGCCGCGCACCGCGGTCTCCTGTGCGGCGGCCAGCCCCATGCTCAGGCAGGCGGCGGTCACGGCGCCTGCAAGGGCCATGCGCTTCGGAAGCGTCTTTCTTCTTCTCATGTCGGCTCGCTGGATCGGGTTCGGTGTCTGTGGGCGGGTCATGGCTTCGCCTCGTCCGAGGCGGCGGTGGCAGGCACCAGCTCGACCTCGATGTCCAGGTTGAAAAGCGGCGGCTCGTTGCGCCCGGCGCGTTGTTCGCCGAGCTGCTTCCAGCGCGCGAGCACCGCGGCCTTCACCGCGTCGGTGCGCTGGCGGCCCAGCGATGCGGGCTCGCCCGGAGCGGCCTTGTAGGCCAGCCGCAGCACTGCCGTCTTTTCGGCGAGCACGTTCACCGTGCGGTCTAGCTCACCCGCGAAGCCGGCGCGCAGCGCGCTGTTGCCGTCTTCGAAGGCCGCGCCCTGCAGCGCGAGGCGCACCACGCGGTGCACGGTGGCGCCGAAGTTGATCTTCAGCACCTTGCCGCGCGTGGCGCGCTCGGCCGCCGGGTTCTCGCTGGTGGTGCGATAGCCCGAAGGCAGCGTGCGCTCGTCGAGCTTGAGCACCAGGTTGCTGCCGGTGCCTTCCTTCGGAATGGCGGCGCAGGCGATGTGGTAGCGGCCTTCGGCGTCGGTGGTGGCCAGCACGCCGTTGACCGTTGCGATGCGCACGTTGGCAAGGCCCGGTTCGCCGTCGTCCTGGTAACCGTTGGCGTTCTTGTCGTCGTAGACCTTGCCGATCACGTCGGTGCAGTCGAACAGCGCATCGGGTACCACGCGCACGGTGGCCGTGGCAAGGTTCGACAGCGTGCGGCCGCCCACGCCCTGCAGTGCGACGACCTGGTTGACGAACTCGCCCTCGCCCATGCCGACCCCCACGCCCGCGACCATCAGGTATTCCTTGGTCTCGTTGGGCGCGAAGTTCTGGCCGGGCACCACGACCTGGCGGCCGTTGATCTGCGGCACCACCGGCAGCGCCACGCCGCCGGGCATGGTGCGCACGGTGAGCGAGCCCTGGATGTAGCGGAAGCCCGGCGGCAGCGTGTCGACCACGGCCACGCCCGGCACGGGGTTGCCGCGCGTGTTGCGCGCCGTGATGCGGTAAGGCAGCAGCTCGCCCTTCTTCACGGTGAGCTTCGATGTCGTCTTGCGCAGCTCGATGAGCGTGGCGTCCGACGGGTCGAGCGGGATGTTGTTGGCCACCACGTGCTGGCCGCCGCCGCCCGGCATCTTGAACATCAGGTAGTAGCCCGCGCCGGTGACCAGCGCCGCGCCGGGGCTCACCACGCAGGGGTTGGTCTGCGCGGGTGCCGGGCCGTTGGCGGGCGCCGCGCACGACTGCGTGCCCAGCGCACCGGCCGCGGCCGGGTACATCGACGACGGCAGGTAGGCGCCCGGCGGCGTGATGGCCAGGCGGTAGTCGCCGGCCGGTGCGCCCGGCAGCAGGAAGAAGTCGTAGTAGCCGTTGGGGCCGGTCGTGTAGGTGTCGCGCCCGTCCAGCAGGTGCTGCGCGGGGTCGAAGCCGGGCGGGCCGACCAGGCGCACCACGGCGCCCGGCACCGGCGTGCCGCTGACGCTGTCGTACACCACGCCGCCCGGGTCGTACGGCAGGTCTTGCTTCTGCACGTTGGCGCCTGCGTTCACGCGCACCTTGATGGTGAAGCGCGGATCGCTCGCGGCGGGCGTGGGATACGGGCCGCTCGCGCCGTTCTGCGACGCATCGGTCGGCCACACGCCGCCCACGACGCGGCCGTCGGGCGCGCGGAAGCGCACGCGGTATTCGCCGGGCACGAGGTCGCCGAAGCGGTAGCTGCCGTTGGCGCTCGTGGTCACGGTGTAGAGCACGGTGGCCGCGGTTTCCGCGCAGGCGTTGCCGCCGTCGGCGCAGCGCAGCAGCTCGACCGTCCAGCCTTCGCCCTGGCCTTCGCCCGACTCGCGGGTGCGGTTGTGGTTCTGGTCGAACCACACGGTGCCGGTGAGCGAGGCGGGCTGGTTGCTGTGCTCGTTGAAGTCGTAGCCGGTGCCGTGGGCGTCCAGGCCGGTGAAGTTCACGCGGATCTGGTTCGGTCCCTGCGCGGTGCCGCCCAGCGTGCCGGGCACGGCAATGCCTTCGTCGTAGCCGGTGGGCTGCGTCTCGGTGACGGTGTAGCCGCCGCTGCCGGGCAACGGCAGGCCGGGCAGTTCGTAGCGGCCGTTGGCGTCGGTGACGGCGGTGCGCGTCACCGGCTGGCCCGCGGCATCGGTGCCGGTGAGCGTGATGGTCACGCCCGGGATCGGCAAGTCCTGCGGCTCGCGCGTGCCGTTGCGGTTGGCGTCGTTGTAGACGGTGCCCGCCAGCGATGCGCCGCGTTCGCCGAAGTTGTAGTTGTCGCCGTTGCCGCCGCGGTACGCGATGGCGCCGATGACGTCGTTGCCCAGCGTGCCGCTGGCCGCGCCCTCGAGCGTGCCCACGGCGTCGAGGCCGTCGGCATACGTCACGGGCTGCGTCTCGCGGATGGTGTAGCCCGCCGCGTCGGCCGGCAGCAGGCCGGTGAAGACGTAGCGGCCGCTGGCGTCGGTGACCACGGTGGCGTTCACCGCCAGGCCGCTGGCCGAGCGGCCGGTGAGCGTGAGCGTCACGCCGGGAATGCCGACCTCGGTGGGCTGGCGAACGCCGTCGTTGTTGGTGTCGACGTACACCCAGCCGGCGATCTGGCCGCCGCGCTCGCCGAAGTTGTAGTCGATGCCCACGTCTTCCGAGACCAGTGCGAGGCCGCCGAAGCGGTCGTTGGTGCCGCCGGGGTTGACGGTGCCGCGCGCAGCGCCGCCAACAGTGCCGAGCGACTCGGGGCCGTCGGCCACGCCGGCGGGTTGCGTCTCGTCGATCTGGTAGGTGCCGGGCGTCAGCGCGTCGACCAGGTAGCGGCCGTCGGCAGCGGTCTGCACCGTGCGATCGACGGCGTTGCCCTGGAAGTCGGTGCCGGTGACGCGCACGGTGGTGCCGGCGATGCCGGGCTCGCCGCTGTCCTTGGTGCCGTTGGACGGCGCCACGTCGGCGTACACGTAGCCCGAGAGGCTCGCGGGCTTCACCGCCGAGAAGTTGTTGCCGGCCGAGCCCGAGCCCGCGGCGCCAAGCACGATGTTCTGGATGACGTTGGCCGTCGAGCCGTTGGGGCCGTTGGTCACGCCGGTGCCGCCGGTCGGCACTGCGCCGGGCGTGCTGCCCGCGCCGCTGACGTTGCCGGCGCGCGTGATGCCGGGCAGGTAGCCCGTGGGCCGCGTCTCGGTCACGGTGTAGCTGCCGGGCGCGAGGTTCGGAAAGCTGTAGTCGCCGCTGGCGTCGGTGGTGGTGGTGCGCGACACCGTCTGGCCGTTGACGTCGGTGCCCGTGAGCGTGATCGTCACGCCCGCCAGGCCCGGCTCGGTGGCCGGCGCGCCCTGCGCGCCGCTGCCGTCGCGGTCGTAGTACACGCGGCCCGAGATGCCGCCGGGCAGCAGCTCGCCGAACCAGTATTCGCCCTGCGTGGTCGGCACGCTGGTGCCCGAGACGGTCACGCCGCTGATGACGTTGCCGCCGCCTTGCGGCGTGCCGGGTTGGCCGTTGTTGTTGGCCTTGCCCGGCGCGTAGTTGGCCGGCTGCGTCTCGGTGATGGTGTAGCCGCCCGCGCCCGACGGGGGCACGTTGCGGAACTCGTAGCTGCCGACCGTGCCGGTGGGCACGGCCAGGATGTTCACCGCGTTGCCCGCGGCGTCGGTGCCCGTGAGGCGCAGCTCGACGTTCGGGATGCCGGTGTCGCCGGCCTGCGGCACGCCGTCGTTGTTGGCGTCGACGAACACCCGCGTCGTGATGCGGGTGAGCAGCTCGCCGAAGTCGTAGCCGGTACCCGTGACGTTGGAGCGCAACGCGATCGCGTTCACCACGTCGTTGCCCGCGGTGCCGCCGGCGGTGCCGGCCGCGTCGCTGCCGTCGGCGAAGGCTGCGGGCTGTGTTTCAGTCAGCGTGTAGTTGCCGGGCGTGAGGTTGTTGAAGGCATAGTTGCCGGTGGTTGCGGCCGTGGTGGTTGTCAGCGACACCGGGTTGCCGAACATGTCGGTGCCGGTGAGCGTGACGGTCACGCCAGCGATGCCGGGGTCGCCCGCGCTGGCGGCGTTGTTGTAGTCGGCGTCCTGGTAGACGCGGCCGGCCAGGCTGGATGCGCGTACCTCGCCGAAGTTGTTGGCCGTGGAAGCGCCGCCCGTGCCGAGCACGATGTTGTCGATGCGGTTGGCATTGGAGCCGTTCGGGCCGTTGCTGGTGCCGGGCGGGACCGTGCCTACCGTGCTGCCCACGCCGCTGACGGTGCCCGCGCGCGTGATGCCGGGCTGGTAGGCCGCTGGCTGGTCTTCCACCACGCTGTAGGTGCCCGCGGGCACGGTGAAGCCCCAGTTGCCGTTGGCGTCGGTGGTGGTGGTCATGACGACCGCGTTGCCCGAGCTGTCGGTGCCGCTCAGGCGCATGGTCACGCCGGCGATGCCGGGCTCGCCGCTGTCGATCAGGCCGTTGCCGTTCAGGTCTTCGTACACGCGGCCGGACAGCGCGCTGTTCTGCACCGTGATCTGGCCGTCGTTGAAGTTGTTGCCGGCGTCCGGATCGGCACCGCCGTTGGTGTCGCCCGAGCCGGTAGTGACGATGTGCGCGCGGTTCGTGAGCACGGTGCCGTTGGCTGGCGCGGCGCCGCTGAAGCGCACCGGAATGCGCACGGTGGCCGTGCCGTTGGCCGGCATCGAGGTGATGGCGCAACTCACGGCCGTGCCGCCGGCAACGCCGGTGCAGGTGGGCGCGGCGGGCGTGAAGGCGCCGCTCGTGACGGTGAACACCGGCGTGCCCGTCAGCACCAGCGGCGCGGGCAGCGTGTCGGTGAAGCTGGTGGTCTCTGCGCTGTCGGGGCCGTTGTTGCGCAGCTGCACGAGCCAGTCGAAGGTCTGGGCCGACGACACGGTGGCCAGCGGCGTGGCGGTGCCGGTCGTGACGGCGGCCTTGGAGACCACCTGCACGTCGGCCTTGAAGCGGAAGGTGGTGTTCTCTGCCACCGCGTTGTTGCCCTGCACGGTGTCGAAGGCATTGCGCGTGGCGTCGAAGAAGTCGACCTTCGCGTTGTTCTGGAAAGTGCCGCGCGACGTGCCCCTGAGCACCACTCGGAACTGCAGCGAACTGAGCTCGCCGGTGGACGTGGGGCCCGTGCCGCCCAGCGTCGGGATGGTGAACACGATCTGCCCGCCGGCCGAGCCGATGGCTGCGCCGCCGGCCAGCGCGAAGCTGGTTCCCGTCGGGGCATTCGACGGAATACTCACCGACACCAGCGTGGGCGGTGTCTCGCCGCCTGGGCCGGGCAGCGGCAGCGTGTCGATCAGGCGCACGTCTTCCGCCGTCGACGCGCTGTTGTTCGACACGGTGATGGTGTAGCCCACGTCGTCGCCCACGTTCACCGGGTCGGCGTCGTCGCGCTTGGTCACGACCAGGTCGTACACCGGCGCGGTGACGGTCGCGGGCACGGCGGCGTCGTTGTTGGTGGTGAGCAGCTCGGGCGTGTCGGTGGCAACGTGCGCGCCGTTGGTCACCGCGGTGCCGTTGAGCGCGTACAGCGGCCGCACGCGCACCGTGACGGTCTGCTGCACGTTGCGGTTGAGCGAGCTCCAGCTGCACACGAGTTGGTTGTTGGTGGTGCCGGTGCCCGTGGGCTGCGTGGTGACCGGTGTCGTACCGCAAGTGCCTCCGCCGGAGGCGACGGCCGTGAGGAACATCAGGTTGGCCGGCAACGTGTCGGTCACGCTCACGGCGTGTGCACGGCTCAGGCTGTCCGGTACGTTCCGGTTGACGACGGTCAGTGTGTAAGTGAGCAGCTGGCCGACCGGCACCGAGGCCGGGCTGGCCGACTTGGTGACCGTCACGTCGCTGCGCGCCACGAGGTAGGCAATGGTGCTGCCGTCGTTGTTGGCCAGGTTCGGATCGGCCGGCGTGACCGCCAGCGCGTTCGCCGTGTTGTTGATCTCGAAGCCGTGGTCGGTGGCCGAGCGGCCGTCGCCGTAGTGCGACGCAACGACGCGTATCACCGGACACAGCGGCAGCGCGCTGACGGCGTCGGTGCTCGCGCGGCAGACCGGCAGGGTCGACAGCGTGCAGTTGGACAGCGATGCCTGGCCGAAGCCGCCTCCGTTGGCCGGCAGCGCGCAGGTGCCGGCGAAGGTGCCGCCGTTGGCGGTCTGCGTGACGTTGCCGGCGCCGATCACCTGCGCGAAGGCGTCGGTGACGACCACGTTCTGCGCTTCGGAAGGCCCGGTGTTGACCACCTCGATTTCCCACGTGACGGGCTGGCCCGCGATCTGGCGGTTGCCGGCGCTGTCGCCGATGCCCACCACGCGCTTGAGCACTTTCACGTCAGCGGCGGTGGCGACGTCGTCCACGCCGGTGCCGAGGTTCACGCAGTCGTTGCCGGTGTTGGCGTCCGGGTCGGTGCCGAGCGTGGGCGCGCTCGCGGGCAACGCCACGTTCACGCACATCCTGTTGACGATCTGGCCGCCGCCCGACGGCAGCGCCGGGATGGTGGCGTTCACGATGATGTAGCCGCCGTTGCGCGCGCTGGCACTGTTCGACAGGTCGACATCGATGTCGGCGGCGAGCGTGCGCGTGCAGGTCACGGTCGCGGGGCCGGGCACCGGCGTGGCGGGCGTCGGGACGACGGTGGTGCCGCCCTGGGTCACCGTGCAGGTGTAGCCGTCGCGCTGCGTGACGCTGTTGATCTGCACGCCGGCCGGCAGGTCGTCCACCAGCTGGATGGTGCTGCCCGCCAGCAGGCGCGTGCTGCCGAGGTTGGTGCTGCCGACCTGGTAATCGAAGGCCTGGCCCAGCGGCACGTTGTTCTGCGGCCAGCCGCGTCGCTTGTCGGCGCGGAAGTCGGTGGCGGAGACCGCCACGTCGGCGGGCACGCTGCCCGTGGCGGAGTTGGCGATGGGCCCGGTCGCGCTCACGGTGGCCTGGTTGACGACGCCGGTGCCGGCAGACGAGGCGATCACAGGGATGAGGATGTCGCCGAGCGCCACGTTGGCGCCGCCGGTGCCGCCGATGTCGGTGCGCGTGCAGCTGACCGTCTGGCCGGCGACCGAGCAGGTCCAGCCGCCGCCCGCGGAGAACGGCTGGATCGTGAAGTTGGCCGGCAGCGTGTCGCTCAGCGTGACGCCCGTGGGAGCGGTGCCGCTGAAGCTCGGGCTCAGCCGGAAGTTGAAGCGCTGCCCCACCAGCAGCTGGCCGCCGTCATGGCTCTTGGCGAGCGCGAGCACGTAGCCCGCCGTCACGGTGGTGTTGGCGGTGGCGCTGTTGTTGGTAGAAACGCCATCGCCGATCGAACCCGCCGACACCACGGCCGGCTGGTGCGTGATGGTGGAGCCCGCGCCCGCGGTGACCACGCCGTTGACGGTGAAGGTGCGCGTGTTGCTGCCCGGGGTGGCCGGCGTGGCCGGCGTGGCCGGCACGTTGCAGGTCAGCAGGCTGCCGCTGATCGAGCAGCCTGAGGGCAGGCCGGAGCCCGAGACCGACAACCCCGTGGGAATGGAATAGGTCAGCGTCGAGCCCGAGCTGGTGTCGGGGCCGTTGTTGGTGAGCGTGAAGACGATCGGCACCGTGCTGCCGCTCGGCGCGGTGGCCGGTGCGCTGATGGCCACCGACACGTCGGCGCCCTGGTTCACCGTGATGATCTTGGTTTCGCTCGAGCTGCCCCCGCTGATCGCGGCGGTGACGCTCAGCGTGCCCTGGACGGTGGTGCGCAGCAGTACCTGGAAATCGCGCAACTCGTTCGCACCCAACGTGATGCCCGAGCAGGTCAGCGTGCCCGGGCCGGCTGCGCCCACCGCGACGCCGGACGAGCAGCTGCCCACAGGAACCGCGCCGGTGCCCATGTAGATGGTGTTCGCGGGGATCGTGTAGGTGAAGGAGGCGCCCGGCGCACCGATCGGCAGGCTGTCGGTCTCGGCGATGGTGATGGTGCTGGTCACCGTGCCGCCGGCGGGAAGGATGTCGGGCGAATGAACCAGGCTCGACACCTGCGGCACGGCATGCGCGGCCGCGGCGAACAGCAGCCCCGCCAGAGGCGCGGCCACGCGCGTCAGGCAGCGGCGCAAGCGCGCGGCGTTGGAAGGCACGTCGCGACGCGCCGACGCGTGCGACAGATTCGTTGGGGTCCTGAACATCCCGTCCCTCGTGATTGCTCTGATGGACCGGGCACCGTTTCTTTTGTCGCCGCTCGATGCGGCGGGGTGCTCCGGAAAGGGCGCGATTCTTGGACCCCACTCACCGGTGCACTTTTGGCATTCAGGACAAAAGCTTTGCTGTTAATGACATTTGTTTACGAATGCAACATAATGTGAACTAAATCACACAGCGTTTCGGCGACGCACTCCTACGCTCGACGTCCATGTCTTACTGGTCGACCACGCCACCCCGGCGCGCGCACATCCTCGTCATCGACGACAACGTCGAAGAACTGCAGTTGCTGCTGGGAGTACTGCGCGAAGCCGGGCACCGCATCAGCCTGGCGTTCAACGCGCTGGAGGGCTACCGCAGGGCCACGGCGCTGCAGCCCGACCTGATACTGCTGGACGTGCGCATGGGCGCCACCGACGGCTTCGCGACCTGCCGGCTGCTGAAGGCCGACCGCGCGACGACACGCATCCCGGTGATCTTCGTGACCTCGTCGAGCTCGGTGCAAGAGCGGCTCACCGGCCTGCGCGAAGGCGCGGTCGACTACATCCTGAAGCCCTTCGAGCCTGCGGAAGTGCTGGCGCGCGTGGCCGTGCACCTTGCGCTGTCAAGCAGCCGGCAGCAGGCGCAGGCCTGCATCGCGCAGGCCGAGAGCGCAGTGGAAAACGCGAAACGGGAACGCGGCACCGACACCCCGGGCGCCGACCACACCGACCGCGTGCTCGCGCAGGCCGTCGAGCGCCTGGTGCGCGCCGACCTGGCGAACGTGCCCACCCTGCCCGAGTTGGCGGCGCGCGTGGGCACGCACGAAAAGCGGCTGTCGCGCGTGTTCCGCGAACAGACGGGCCGCACGGTGTTCGAGTTCGCACGCGAGGCGCGCCTCGCCGAGGCGCAGCGACTGCTCGCGGAGTCGGCGCTCAGCGTGGAAGAAGTCGCGCTGGCCGTGGGCTTCTCCAGCGCGGCCAACTTCTCGACCGCGTTCCGCGAGCGCTTCGGCCGCACGCCCACGGCGTTTCGCCAGGCGCCTGCCGCCTCGACCTCTCCGCCATCGGTGCCGTCGGCCTGATGCGGCGTTGAGAAGGCGGTGACCACCCCGGCCCTGCGCGGCATCCGCACGTTGCTGCTGTGCTGCGCCTTCTGGCTGGCGGGGTCGTCCGCGGCGCATGCAGGCGTGCTTCACGTCGACGACGCGACCCGCTGGCCGGTGGCGCTCGACACGCGCGCCGAGGTGTTCGAGGACACCAGCACGCGGCTGTCGCTCGACGAAATCGATGCCCTGGAAAGCGGCGTGCCCGGCGGCTTCCAGCCCGGCAACGCAGCGCGCATGCGGCCGGGCTTTTCGCGTTCGGCCTTCTGGCTGCGGCTCACGCTGGTGAACGACACCGGCGCGATACAGCCGCTTCGGCTGGTGCTCGACGCCACGTGGCTGCAGCACGTTGATTTCCATGCGCGCCGCGAGCTGGCGGGCTGGGCCACGTGGACACATGAGCAAGCCGGCGTGTCGGTGCGATCACGCACCGGACGGGACCGCGAGCGCGTGCCGACGCTGGCCCTCGACCTGCAGCCCGGCGAGCAGGCTCGCGTGCTGGTGCGGGTTCAGACGAACAGCAGCGTCAAGCTCGCGCCGGCGCTGTATTCGGCCGACGCCTGGCGCGAAGCAGAAAGCGGCCATGCACTGCTCGACGGCCTGCTGATCGGCGGGCTGCTGGTGCTCTCCGTGTATTCGCTGGCGCTGTGGTTCATCTCGCGCGACCTGGCAACGGCGCTGCAGAGCCTGGGCTTCGCGCTCGTGGCGCTCTACGAGGGCGCCTACCGCGGCCATGCACGGCTGGCGCTGTGGCCCGACAGCCTCGAATGGAGCTACCGCGCGGCCGGCGTCACCGCGGGCTGCTGCGTGCTCTCGCTGATGTTCTACCTGTACGCGGTATCGCGGCGCAGCCCGGTGCGCGCGCCCGGACTGTCGCTCTTCGCGGTGCTCGCGGCAGGGCAATGCGTCGTGGTGCTGGGCACGCTGCTGGGGCCGTACGCGCCCTTCGCGCTGGCCGGCACGCTGAGCGCGCCGGTGGTGGTTCTCGCATTGACCGTCGGCACCTTCATCTACATGCGGCGCGCGGGGCCGGGCGGGCGGCTGGCCTTTCCGGTGATGAGCATCGTCGCCGTCGGCGTGTGCCTGCGGCTCACCGAACTCGCGATGCCGGCGCACACGATCCCCGGCTTCGACGCCTATGCGCTGGGCTTCCCGGGCATGCTGGTCGGCCTGGTGGCGCTGGCGGCGTGGGCGCACCACCTGTCGCGGCAGCAGCGCGTCGCGCAGCGCACGCTGGTGCACTGGCAGGCCGAGGAACAGCAACGGCTGCAGGAAGAAGTGAAGCGCAAGACGCACGCGCTGAACGCGGCGCTGGAGCAGGCCGAGCACCAGGCGCGCGAGCAGACGCAGCTGCTGGCCTACATCAGCCACGACCTGCGCGCACCGCTGTCGACCATCATCGGCAACGCGCGCCTGCTGCATGGCGACAGCTCGCCGCCGCCCGAGCGGCTGCAGGCCATCGAGCGCAGCGTGGCCTACCAGCTCGCGCTGATCGACGACCTGCTCGACTACGCGAAGAGCGAGCTGCTGCCCTTCGCCTTCGAGCCCCGGCCGGTGCACCTGCGCGCGCTGATCGACGACATCGCGCAGTACGCAGACACGCTCGCGCAGCGGCAGCACAACCGGTTCGAGCTGGAGGTGCTGGGCGCACTGCCGGTCGCGGTGTACATCGACAGCAAGCGCTTCCAGCAACTGCTGCTGAACTTGCTGTCGAACGCCGCGAAGTTCACGCGCGACGGCAAGATCGGCCTGCGCGTGCAGGCCCGGCCGCGCGCGGACTCGTGGCGGCTCAGGTTCGACGTGTGGGACAGCGGCATCGGCATCGACAAGGAAGAGCAGGCGCGCATCGTCCAGGCCATCGCGCAGGGCGCGCCCAGCGCCAACGGCCACGGACTGGGGCTGGCGATCGCGCGGCGCATCGTGCAGCACATGGGCGGGCGCCTGCTGCTGGAGAGCCACCGCAACCTGGGAACGCGTGTGCACTTCTCGGTGATCGTGAAGGACGCGCCGAAAGAGTTGCTGCCCCTGGCCACCAAGTCACAGCAGCCGCAGCAGCCGCGCCATGCACCGCCCGTGCCCGTACCGGGCCACAGGGTGAGACGTCCACCGGTGCCCGCGATCGCGCCGCTTCCCGCATCGGTGCGCGACGAACTCGAAACGCTCGCGCGCGACGGCCGTTGGAGCGACCTGCACGAATGGGCCGACCGGCTCGCGGCCGACGCGCGCCACTCGGCGCTGGTCGACGCGGTGCGGCATGCGCTGGACATGCTGGACTTCGAACACATCCGCCTGCTGGCGCGCGCAACGCCTAACGCGAGCCAATGACGCTGCGGGCGTCTGCGGAAAACCCGTCAGGCCGCGACGGCCTCCGCGCCCACGTCCGCGAAGTCGATCAGCACCTTCATCGCCTTCTGACGGTCGCTCGCCAGCTCGAAGGCCTGCCGCGCCTGCAGCATCGGGAAGGTGTGCGTCACCACGGGCGACAGGTCCACGCGCCCTTCGTTGATGAGCCGCACCGCGAGCGCGAACTCCGCGTGGAAGCGGAACGAGCCGCAGATGCTGAGCTCTTTCGCCACCACCATGTTCTGCGGAATGCTCACGTCGCCGCCCAGGCCCAGTTGCACGACCACGCCGCGCGGGCGCATCACCTCCAGCCCGTCGCGCAGTGCGCGCTCGTTGCCGGAGCATTCGAGCATCACGTCGAAGGTGCCCTTGTCGGCTGAATAACGCGACACCCAGGTCTTGTCCTGCGCGACGTTGATGACGTTGTCGGCGCCCATGGCACGCGCGATGGCCAGCGGCTCGTCGACCACATCGGTGGCGGTGATCTCTGCCGCGCCATGCGCGCGCGCCGCCGCGATGGCCAGCACGCCGATGGGTCCGCAGCCCGATACCAGCACACGCTTGCCCAGCAACGGCCCGGCGCGCGACACGCCGTGCAGCCCCACCGAGAACGGCTCGGCCAGCGCGGCCAGGCGCAGCGGCACGTGCTCGGCCACCTTCACGCACTGCGTGGCCTCGCACAGCAGCATGTTGCGGAACGCGCCCTGCACGTGCGGCGTGCGCATGGCGCTGCCGTAGAAGCGCATGTCGAGGCACTGGTTGGGCAGGCCCTCGAGGCAGAACTTGCATGCGCCGCAGGGGCGGCTCGGGTTGATGGCCACCTTGTCGCCGATGCGCACGCTCTCGACGCCGGGCGCCACCGCCACCACGGTGCCGGCCACTTCGTGGCCCAGCACCATCGGCTCCTTGATGCGCACGGTGCCGAAGCCGCCGTTGTGAAAGTAATGCAGGTCGGAGCCGCAGATGCCGCCCATGCCGACCTTCACCAGCACCTGGCCGGGACCGATCTCGCCGGCGTCCTGTTCGTCCAGACGCAGGTCGTCGGGGGCGTGGATCACGAGGCACATACAACGCAAACGCATGATTCTTTCCTTCGGCCAGTCAGGGCACGGGAGTAATGAGAGGCTGGCCCGTGAAGTGGGCCTCGAGGTTGCGGCGCACCAGTTCGCCCATGGCGCGGCGCGTCTGTTCGGTGCCGCTGCCATGGTGCGGATGCAGCACCACGTTGTCGAGCGCGGCAAAGCGCGGGTCGATGCGCGGCTCGTTGAGGAACACGTCCAGCGCCGCGCCGGCAATGCCGCGCGCCTCCAGCGCCTGCAGCAGCGCGCCTTCGTCGACGGTGGTGCCGCGCGACACATTCACGAGCCAGCCCCTGGGGCCCAGCGCCTGCAGCACCCCGGCATTGACGATGCCGCGGGTGGCCTCGCCGCCGGGCAGGATGACGATGAGCACGTCGCACCAGTCGGCCATCGCGCTCAGGCTGGCGAAGTGGCGGTGCGGGCTGTCGGCCTTCGGCGTGCGGCTGAAGTAACCCAGCTCCACGTCGAAGCCCGAGAGCCGCCGCGCGATGGTGCTGCCGATGCGGCCGAAGCCCGCGATGCCGATGCGCTGGCCGAAGACTCGGGTGGTCAACGGCATGCCGCCACCGGCCCACGCACCGCTGCGCACGAAAGCATCGCCCGCCGGAATGCGCCGCTGCACCGCCAGCGTGAGCCCCACGGCGAGGTCGGCCACGTCGCCGTTGAGCACGTCGGGTGTGTTGGTCACGCGGATGCTGCGCGCGCGGCAGGCGGCAAGGTCGATGCCGTCGGTGCCCACGCCGTAGCAGGCGATCAGCTCCAGCGCAGGCAGCGCGGCGATCAGTTCGGCGTTGGCACCCAGCTCGCCGCGCGTTGCGACCGCGCGAATGTTCGGCGCGTGCTCGGCAATGAAGGCCTGCCGGTCCGGCGCTTCCCAGAGGCGATGCAGCGTGTAGGCCGCCCGCATCGGCGCCATGTCCCATTCCGGGTAGGTGCCTGGCATCAGCACGTGCGGGGATGTAGCGGTAGCGGTCAAGCGGGTGTCTCCTCGGATAGCGGTTGCGACTCAATAAGATACCGGTAACTTTAATTGATGAAAGAAAATAATGCCAGCGGAGGTTTTACCGGTTGACGATCTCAAAAGATACCGGTAACTTATGCCGTCAGCCATGTACTCGGAGCCTCCTTTGAAACTCTTCGATCTTTCCGGGCGCACCGCCCTTGTCACCGGCTCCAGCAAAGGCATCGGCTTTGCGCTGGCGGCCGCGCTCGGCAACGCCGGCGCGCGCGTGGTTCTCAATGCACGCGATGCCGCATCGCTCAACGCCGCCCGCGACGCCTTGCGCGCCAAGGGCATCGCGGCCGAGGCCATGGCCTTCGACGTGACCGACGCCGCAGCGGTGGAAGCCGGCGTGGCCGCCATCGAGGCCGACATCGGCGCCATCGACATCCTTGTGAACAACGCCGGCATGCAGCACCGCGGTGCGTTCGCCGAATTCCCGATCGACGCGTGGCACAAGATCACCACCACCAACATCGACAGCGTTTTCCTGGTCGGCCGCTTCGTCGCGCAACGCATGATCGAGCGCAAGCGCGGCAAGATCATCAACGTGTGCTCGGTGCAAAGCGAGCTGGGCCGCCCGGGCATCGCGCCCTACGCTGCCACCAAGGGCGCGGTGAAGATGCTCACCAAGGGCATGGCGATCGACCTCGGCAAGTACGGCATCCAGGTCAACGGCCTCGGGCCGGGCTACTTCAAGACCGAACTCACTCAGGCACTGGTGGCCGACGAAGCCTTCACGGCGTGGCTCTCGGGCCGCACGCCCGCCGGCCGCTGGGGCGACGTGGAAGAGCTCGGCGGCGCGGCCATCTTCCTGGCCTCGGATGCGTCGAGCTTCGTCAACGGCCACATCCTGTATGTGGATGGCGGCATCACCTCGAGCCTGTAGCACCGTGCAGCATCCAGAGCAGCCGCAGCGCCTGAGCGTGGTGGTAATGGGCGTGTCGGGCACCGGCAAGAGCAGCGTGGCCGCCGGGTTGGCGCAGACGCTGGGCGTGCCGTGGGTCGATGCCGATGACCTGCACGTGCCCGAGGCCGTGGCGCGCATGCGCGCCGGCCTGCCGCTCTCCGACGAAGACCGCTGGCCCTGGCTCGACCGCGTGGGCGCCAGCCTCGCCGACCGCACGGCCGCGCCGCGTGGCGTGGTGGTGGCCTGCTCCGCCCTGCGGCGCGCCTACCGCGACCGGCTGCGCGCCGCGTCGCCCGAGTTGCAGTTCGTGTTTCTCGACGGGTCGCCCGCGCTGGTGCGGCAGCGAATGGAACAACGCACCGGGCACTACATGCCGCCGGCGCTGCTCGACAGCCAGCTGAAGACGCTGGAGAGGCCCGACGCGGGCGAACCCGACGTGCTGCACGCCGACATCGCCGTGCCCGTGCAGCAGATCGTGGCCGACATCGGCGCACGGCTCGTTCAACGCTCGAAGGATGCTTCCATGAAAGTCTCTGCATGACAGCAGCATCCAGCCAGCGCGTGGCCGTGATCGGCGTGGGCATCATGGGCTCGGCCATCGCGCGCCGGCTGCTCGAATGCGGCCACCGGGTGAACGTGTTCGACCTCGATGCGGCCAAGGTGGCCGCGCTGGCAGCACAAGGCGCACAAGCGGCCGACACCGCGCAAGCGGCAGCGGCAGCCAGCGACTTCGTCATCACCAGCCTCAACTCTGCGGCGGTGGTGGAACGCGCGATCTTCGGCGAGGCCGGCATCGCCGCCGCCGCACCTGACGATGCGAAGCGGCTGCTGATCGACATGTCGTCCATCGACCCACCCTCCACGCGCCGGCTCGCACAGTCGCTGCGCGAGCGCACGGGCATGGGCTTCGTCGATGCGCCGCTTTCCGGCGGCGCGCCTAAGGCCCTGCTCGGGCAACTCACGGTGATGGCAGGCGGCAGCGCCGGCGACGTGCAGCGCGCACGCGCCGTGATGAACAGCCTGTGCGCCAACTACACCCACATGGGCGACAGCGGCGCGGGCCAGACCACCAAGCTCGTCAACCAGCTGCTCTGCGCCATCGGCTTTCAGGCCGTGGCCGAGGCGGTGCGGCTGGCCGAAGCCGGTGGCGTCGATGCATCGAAGCTGCCCGCCGCACTGGCCGGCGGCCGCGCCGACAGCCAGATCCTGCGCGAGTTCGGCCCCAAGATGGCCGCGCGCGACTACACGCCTACCGGCCGCATCGACAACATGCTCAAGGACCTCGAAGCGGTGCAGGCCTTCTCGCAAGGCCAGCGCCTTCCGATGCCGCTGGCGGGCGCCGTCTCGGAGCTGCACCGAGCCTTCGTCGCGGCCGGGCTCGGCGCCGAAGACACGGCGGCCATGATGCGGCAGTTCGACGGCTACGGGCGCGGCTGAAGCGCCTCCCGCCACACACGGCTTTCACCCAGGAAAGAAGAGACACCATGTTCATCCGCTGCGCGTTTTTCAGGGGCCGGGTCAAGGCCGGCATGGAAGAAGCCTTCGACCGCCACGTGCACGAAAAACTCGTGCCGCTGTGGACCCGCTTCCCCGGTGCGCTCGAAGTGCGCGTGCTGCGCCAGCTCGAAAGCGATGTGAGCGACCCCGAACTGGCGATGGTGCTGTCGATCCGCTATGCGAGTCGCGAGGACATCGCCCGCGCACTCGACTCACCCGTTCGCCATGAAAGCCGCGAGGTCTCGAAGAAGCTGTTCGAGATGTTCGACGGCACGGTCTTCCACACGGTGTTCAGCGCCGAGGAGTTCGCGCTGCCGGCCGCCTGAGCGGCGTCTTTCTTGCCGTCCTCTTCGGCGCCGCTCTCTTCGGCGCCGTCTTCTTCGATGCCGCCTTGCCATCGAGGTCCGCCAGCTCCCATACGCCACCGGCCGCCGACACCAGCGCATGCGCGCTGTTGATCAGTCCGATATGCGAAAACGCCTGCGGAAAATTGCCGAGCTGCCGCTGCGCCACCGGGTCGTATTCCTCGGCGAACAGGCCCAGGTCGTTGCCCAGCGCCAGCAGGCGCTTGAAGAGGGCTCGCGCCTTGCGCAGCTTGCCCATGGCCACGTACACGTTCGACAGCCAGAAGCTGCACGCGAGAAACGCGCCCTCCCCGCCTTCGAGGCCGTCCACGCCTTTCTCTGTGCGATAGCGGTACACCAACCCGTTGAAGATCAGCTCCTTCTCGATGCGCGCGATGGTGCCCTGCACCCGCGCATCATGGATCGGCAGAAAGCCGATCAGCGGCATCCACAGCAGCGCCGCATCCACCGTGTCTGCGCCGTAGTACTGCACGAATGAATTGCTCGCGGCGTCGTAGCCGCGGGCGCAGACCTCGGCGTGGATCTCGTCGCGCACCTCGCGCCAGCGCTCGACAGGGCCTTCGAGCCCATACTCCGTCGCGCTCGCGATCACCCGGTCGAAGGCCAGCCAGCACATGATCTTGGAATGCACGAAGTGGCGCGGCTCGCCGCGCACTTCCCACAGGCTGCAGTCGGGTTCCTTCCACAGCACCATCAGGTGCTTCGCGATGGCGCGCTCCAGCGGCCACACCTTGTCCATGTCCGCCAGCCCGGCCTTGCGCGCCGCATGAAAGGCCGCGATGACCGAGCCGTACACATCGAGCTGGCGCTGCCCGTGCGCGCCGTTGCCGATGCGCACCGGGCGGCTGTCTTCGTAGCCCGGCAGCCAGCCGAGTTCGAGCTCGGTGAGCGAGCGTTCGCCGTGCAGGCCGTACATCACCTGCAGCTCTTCGGGCGAGCCGCCCACCGCTCGCATCAGCCACCAGCGCCAGGCGCTGGCTTCCTCGACATAGCCCGAACCGATCAGCGCGTAGAGCGTGAGCGCCGCGTCGCGCAGCCAGCAGAAGCGGTAGTCCCAGTTGCGTTCGCCGCCCGGCAGTTCGGGCAGCGAGGTGCTCGGCGCGGCGACGATGCCGCCGGTGGGCTCGTAGGTGAGCGCCTTGAGCGTGAGCAGCGAGCGCATCACCGGCTCGCGAAACTCGCCGTGGTAGCCGCAGCGGCCGGTCCACGCGCTCCATTCGGCGACGGTGCGCGCCAGCAGCGCGCTGGCATCGCGCGTCACCGGCGGCTTCAGGTGCGAGGGAAACCAGTCGAGGCTGAATGCGATGGCCTGCCCCGCGGACACGGTGAAGTCGGCAAAGCTCGCGAAGTTCTCGTTGGTCAGCGGCACGCCGGAGCTGATGCGCACCGAGTCCGGTCCGGCCGTGGCAAACACCGCGCCGTCGCGCCGCTCCATCCACGGGCACCACCCGCCGTAGTTGAAACGGATGCGGAACTCGGTGTGCATGGCGACCATGCCGCGCACGCCCTGCACGATGCGCACGACCTCGTGCGTGCCGTCAAGCGCCGGGCGCGGCATGAAGTCGGTGACGATGGCCGTCCCCTTGGCCGTGCGGATCGTGGTCTCGAGCACCACGGTGCCGGGCAGATAGCGCCGCGTGACGCGCGCCTTGCGGTCTTTGGCGCGCATCGTCCAATGGCCGTTGCGCTCGTCGCCGAGCAGGCTGGCGAACATCGCGGCCGAATCGAAGCGCGGCAGGCACAGCCACTCGATATCGCCACCGCAATGCACCAGGGCCGCGCTGTGGGTCGAGCCGATGAGCGCGTAGTCGCCAATGGGGCGGTTCGGGCGGTCGGCGTGAAGCCGTGAGGAGGGTTGCTTGGGAGTCTTTGGCAAGAGGCCGAGCTTTGCCGTGCGCGCGGGCGTGGCACGCCAGCGGCGGGCGCGGATTGCTGACGGACAACGCCTAATGGCGCATGACAAATAAGGCACCCATCTACTTGTTCCTGGGGATGGCCTTCGCACCGTCGCGCTCCTACCATCAGCCGCGCACGAAATGACAAGCGGCTCGTGAAGATGAAACGGCACAGGTCGCCGCTTGGGCCCCATGGTGCAGCGCTCTACTTTGCCCCTCCCATTCCAACGCAAATAGACATCACACGTGAACGGACACAACCAACTCTTCCGAGCCGATCCCGTTGCGTACGCGCAGCTTCGCGCGATCAACGGCGTTTCGTGGTTCATGCAGAACGCGCAGGCGCAGCAGAATCCAGCTTTCGCCATGCAGGTCCTGGTACTCAACACGGCCAAGATGGGCTCGTTCGATCTGCAGGGCACCGCGCAAGCCCTCCAGGTCACCTTGAGGCCGGTGGGAAATGTCCTCCATCAGGATCAGCCGATCTCGGCGTATTGGTGTCCTTTCATCCAGGGCAACGTGATGCCCGGATTCGTCGACGTACCTCGACACAACCCGCAGCACAGGTTCGTCTTCACCGCCGCCATGAATGGCTGCGCCCTGATGGTGACGAACTCGCCGCTCGGTGCGCATCTGATCAGGGTGTATCACCACCAGCACCCCGGGCAAGCCAACATCAATCAGATGATCCAGACGCAAGGGCAGGAAGTGATCTCGTACATCGGCTTCGACGACTACGGCCACGCCAACCAGCATATTCCGCTGCCGAACGCCTTCAACTTCCTGTACTACAGGAACGGCGCCTGGAAGTACGTTCTGCAACCGCAACTGTTCGATCCACTCACGAACAATGTGACGCTCAACGGCCTCATCCCCTCGCAGGTGCTCGATGCGACTTTCTGATTCAGGCGGCGGCCCTGGCCCCGGAGTTCGCTACAGCACATCCTTCAGCTTGGCCCGCAGCCTGCTGATCGCCTGGCTGTGCAGCTGGCACACGCGCGACTGGCTCACCTCCAGGATCGCGCCGATCTCGCGCAGGTTCAGCTCTTCCTCGTAGTAGAGGTTCAGCAGCAGCTGGTCGCGCTCCGGCAGCGCGCCGATGGCGTCCACCAGCTGATGCCGGAAGCCGCTTTCCAGCAGCTGCTCCAGCGGATCGTCGCTGCCGCGCCGGTCCTTGCGCGCGTCCTGCGAGTGGCTGTCGAGGAACGGGCTGTCCGGGTCGTCCTTGGAGAAGTCTTCGACATACACCAGCTGGCAGCCCTGGATCTCCTGCAGCAGCGACTGATACGCCTCCAGGTCCATCTTCAGCTCCTTGGCGATCTCCCCTTCGGTGGGAGAGCGCCCGAGCTTGTGGCCCAGCGCCTGGATCGCCTTCTCGACGCCGCGCGCCGACTGGCGCAGGCCGCGCGAGCCCCAGTCGCTGGCGCGCAGTTCGTCGAGCATGGCGCCGCGGATGCGCTGGCTGACGAAGGTCTCGAACTGCGCGCCGCGGTTGTCCTGGTAGCGGCTGGAGGCGTCCAGCAGGCCCAGCATGCCGGCCTGGATCAGGTCGTCCAGCTCCACGCTGGCCGGCAGCTTGGCCATCATCTGCAACGCGATGCGGCGCACCAGCGGCTGGTGCTGCGCCAGCAGATGTGATTTTTCGATGGTTCCCTGTGCGGTGTACACGGCCGTCCTTCTTGGGTTGTCCGGGTCGGCGGCTCAGGCCACGGCCTGCAGCGGCTCGGCCGCGCGCCAGGGCCAGCGGTCAACCTCGCCGGCAATGCGCCGGAAGTCGACGGCGGCATGGCTCGCGGGAAAGGCCTCGACGATGGTCTTCTTCAGGCGCCACGCGTCGGCAACGAGCGGGTCGAAGCGCACCCAGCCCGCGGGCTGCAACAGCAGCGCGAGATAGCGGCTGGCGGCATGCGCGAGGTTGCTCATGATCTGGCGCGCGGCCACGACGTCGGCCGCGCCGTTGACCAGGAAGCGCATCTGCTTGAGGCCGTGCGCGTGGTGCAGCCGCTTGATGCCTGCATAGGCCGCGGTGATCGACGCGGGGTGCGGCTGCAGCACCAGCAGCAGGTCGTCCGCGCCCTGCGCGAGCGCCGACAGCCGGCCCTCGGCGTCGAAAGCCGCATCGACGATGACCACGCCGTCGTGCCAGAACTTGCGCGGGTCGATTTCGCCATCCGCACCATTCACCGCGCCGTGCGGCGCGGGTAGCACGTGCACGCCGCAGGCTGCCTTGACCTCTGCACCATCCAGCGTCAGGCGCTGGCTTGCTACATCGGCCAGGTTCCCCAGCGGATCGATGTCCCACACCTCGCAGGCCGAACCCACAGTCGGGCAGTGCTCGTCCAGCAGCAGCACGTTGCGACCCTGCAGGGTCAGTGCCACACCGAGATTCATCGCGGCCGTGGTGCTCCCCGCGCCCTGCCCCAGGCCTGCGACGGCCACCACACGCGCATGCGTCGGTGCGAGCATGCGCCGCAGTCCGTCGGCCTGATCCGCAACCAGCTTGTTCATTCCTGATTCCTCAACCCAACTTCTCCAGCGCACGCGGCGCCTGCGTGGGAGCGGTCGACTCGGTGCCCAGCGCCTCCAGCAGCAGAAAGAGCTTGCCCACGCCCGCATACAGCGCACTGCCGCTCATGGCCCGTCCGTTGCGCGCCGGGCGCCCCGTGAGCTGGCCCAGCAGCGCGCGCGTGCGGTCGGCCCAATCGCCTTCGGCTTGCAGCAGACGCCACACGGTGGTGGTCATCTGGCCGGCGATCAGCAGCCGCTTCATGATGTCGGGGTCGCCCAGTTCGCCGATGCCGCCGACCATCTGCACACCGTCGCGCAGCAGCCGGAAGCAGGGCTCGGCGTCGCTGGCCCAGCCCTGCCATTGCGCGAGCTGCTGCGTGGAAACGTCCGCGCCGATATTGGTCAATGCATGGCCCTGCGCCAGCACGTTGCCGGTGCGCGCATCGACCACCCGCATGGCGACGCAGCGCAGCGCGGGCATCGCATCGCGCCCGATGCCCGCCGCCATGGCGGCTGCGTTGAAGCGCAGCACCACGTCGGCATGCGCCTCGCTGCGCAACGCCGCCTTGCCGCGAAAGCGCACGGGCTGCCCCTCGCCGAATTCGAAGTCCATGCGCGCGAGCGTGTCGGGTGCGCCGGTGCGCACGTCGATCACCGCGGTGGAGCCCGGCGCGCGCGCCAGCCAGCGCTGGCCCGCGGCCTGCCACTGCACCATGGCTTCGATGCCGGGCAGCCTCGTCAACAGATGCACCAGCGGCTTGTGGCCGAAGTCCTGCTGGCGCAGCCATGACACCTGGCGTGCGCCGGGCTTGCGCGCAGCGTCCTTCATGCCGCGCGTGGCGGCGGTCGAGAGCCACTGGTTCGGCGCCGCCAACGGCAGGCCCGTGCGGTCCGACAGCAGCAGGCTGCCGTGGCATTCATAAGCGTCGCCGCCTTCGTTCGAGCGCAGCCCGACCTGCCCGCACAGTGCGAGCACATGGGTCTCGCAGCCGGCGGCCACTTCGCTGCGCGCATGCACCATCAGGTCGTGCAGCACGGCCTTCTGGCCGGTGCCTTCGTCGCCGGCCTGGCGCCAGAGTGCGCGCGAACGCTCGAAGCCGATCTGCGCCCCGGCCAGCGCGCTCGCGGTGGTGGCGAGCTCTTGCGCGTCGTGCGCCATGGCGCGAATCAGGTTCTGGTACTTCAGCCGCAGGCGGTCGGTCTCGCCTTGCGCCTGCACCACCTGCGCCGAGGGGCCCGCGCCCGCCGGCTCCTCGTGCAGATCGCTTTCTGCGGGCACGAACAGCGGGCTGTGCTGGCGCGGCTGGAACACGCTGTCCACCAGCTGCGCGCGGTCGGCCTGCATCAGGTTCTCGGGCACCTTCTGGCCGCTGGAGATGTAGTGCACCGGCAGGCGGTGGCGGATCACGGTGTCGATCAGCGCGCCCGGATGCGTGGCCTCGTCGACCTTGGTGAAGATGCAGCCGGTGAGCTCGTTGCCGTGGCGGTAGGCATGCACCACCTCGTTGAGCGTGTCGCCGTGGCTGGTGGCGTTGAGCAGCAGCAGCCGCTTCACGGGCCGCTGGCTCTGGCCGAGCATCGCGATCTGCTCGGACACGGCGCGGTCGCGCTGGCTCATGCCGACGGTGTCGATCAGCACCATGTGCTTGTCGCGCAGGTCCTGCAGCACCAGGTGCAGGTCGGCCGCATCCTTCACGGCATACACCGGCACATTGAGGATCTGGCCGTAGATGCGCAGCTGCTCGTAGGCGCCGATACGGTAGCTGTCGGTGGTCACCAGCGCGAGCTTGTCGGCACCGAAGCGCATCACGCAGCGCGCAGCCAGCTTGGCGGTGGTGGTGGTCTTGCCGACGCCGGTCGGGCCCATCAGGGCGTAGACGCCGCCCTGCGCGAACAGCGCGTCTTCGTCTTCATGCACTGGCACGGCGCGGATCAGCTCCGAGCGCACGTAGGCCATGCCTTCGGCGTATGTCTGGCCGGTGGGCATCTTCTCCAGCATGGCCTTCGACAGGCCCGCGCTGAAGCCGGCGCCGAGCAGCGTGCGCAGCAGGCGGCCGCGCACCGGGTCGCGGCGCTGCTTGTCGTTCCACACGACGCTGGCGAGCTGCTCTTCGATCATGCCGCGCATGGAATGCAGTTCGGTGAGCACGGTGTCGGCGGGTGCGGGTGCGGGTGCGGGTGCGGGTGCGGGTGCGGGTGCGGGTGCGGGTGCAGGAGCGGGCACAGGGGCCGCCACAGGCACGGGGACTGATGCCACGGGCGCCGCGGTCACCACGGGCTTCGCAGGCACAGGCGCGGTGTCTTTCAACACCCCCTGCACTTCGCCCTCGACCATTGCGACGATCTCGACGCCCTCGGCCATTGCGCGATGCGTCAGCACGATGGCGTCGGCGCCCAGCGCCTCCCTCACCATCCTCAGGGCTTCGCGGCTGGTGGCCGCGACGAATTTGCGCGCGGTGGTGCGCACGTCGGTCTGCTTGGAATTCAACCTCGTCCTCCGATGGCGGTGGTGATCTTGATGGTGCGGGAGTCAGGAATCTCCGCATGCGAAAGCACTTTCAGCTGCGGCAGGCTGCGCCGCAGGAATCTGGACAGCAGCACGCGCAGCGCGTGCTGCACCACGAGCACCGGCGCCAGGCCCATCTGCTCCTGGCGCAGGATCGCTGCCTGCGCCTGCCTGAGCAGGTTGTCGGCAATGCCGGGCTCGATGCCGCTGCTGTTGGTCAAGGCCTGCTGCAGCACGCCGTCGAGCGAGCCGTCGAGGCCGATCACCTGCATCTCGGTGTCGCCCGGGAACAGCTGCTGCGTGATGGCGCGGCCCAGCGCCAGGCGCGTGAGCGTGGTGAGTTCGGTCGGGTCCTTGATGGTCGGCGCATGCTCGGCCATCACGTCGAGGATGGTGCGCATGTCGCGGATGGGCACCTCTTCGTCGAGCAGGTTCTGCAGCACCTTGTGCAGCGTGCTGAGCGACAGCACCTTCGGCACCAGGTCTTCCGTGAGCTTGGGTGCGGTCTTGGCGATCTGGTCGAGCAGCTGCTGCACTTCCTGGCGGCCCAGCAGTTCGGCGGCATGCGTCTGGATCAGGTGGTTCAGGTGCGTGGCCATCACCGTGCAGGCATCGACCACCGTGTAGCCCTGCACCTGTGCCTGTTGCCGCAGGCTGGCGTCGATCCACACCGCCGCCAGGCCGAAGGCCGGGTCGCGCGTGGGCGTGCCGGGCAGCGTGCCCGTCACCTGCCCGGGGTTGATGGCCATCCACTGGTTGGGGAAGGCCTCGCCGCGCCCGATCTCCACGTCCTTCAGGCTGATGACGTAGGTGTTGGGCTTGATCTCCAGGTTGTCGCGAATGTGCACCACCGGCACCAGGAAGCCGACCTCCTGCGCAATCTTCTTGCGGATGCTCTTGATGCGGCCCAGCAGCTCGCCCTGCTGCGACTGGTCCACCAGCGGAATGAGCCGGTAGCCGACCTGCATGCCCAGCGGGTCGACCATTGCGACGTCGTCCCACGTCGCTTCTTCCATCTCGGTCGAGGGCGCAGGGTTCGCGGCCTGCGCGGCGGCTGCCTTCTGCGCGGCCTCCTGCGGCTTGCGCATCACAAGCCGGCGGCCCAGCCACACCAGGCCGCCCGCGATCAGCAGGAAGGCCAGGTTCGGCATGCCCGGGATCATGCCCAGCAGGCCGACGATGCCGGCCGTGAGAAACAGCACCTGCGGGTTGGAAAAGAGCTGGCCCGTGAGCTGGCTGCCCACGTCTTCGTCGGTGGTCACGCGCGACACGATCACGCCGGCAGCGGTGGAGATGACGAGCGCCGGAATCTGCGCCACCAGGCCGTCGCCGATGGCCAGCAGCGTGTAGGTCTTGCCGGCAGTGGAAAAGTCGAGCCCGTGCTGCAGCATGCCGACCACCAGCCCGCCGATGATGTTGATCACCATGATGAGCAGGCCCGCGATCGCATCGCCGCGCACGAACTTGCTGGCACCGTCCATCGAGCCGTAGAAGTCGGCCTCCTGCGCAACCTCGGTGCGGCGCTTGCGGGCCACGTCTTCGCCGATCAGGCCGGCGTTGAGGTCGGCGTCGATGGCCATCTGCTTGCCCGGCATCGCGTCGAGCATGAAGCGCGCGCCCACCTCGGCAATGCGTCCCGCACCCTTGGTGATCACCATGAAGTTGATGAGCACGAGGATGATGAAGACCATCACACCCACCGCGAAGTTGCCACCGACCAGAAAGTGCCCGAAGGCCTCGATCACCTTGCCAGCCGCGTCGGGCCCGGTGTGGCCGTGCATCAGCACCACGCGCGTGGACGCCACGTTCAGCGACAGGCGCAGCAGCGTCGAGAACAGCAGCACGGCCGGGAAGGCCGCGAAGTCCAGCGCCTTCATCGTGTACATGCTCACCAGCAGCACCATCACCGACATGGCGATGTTGAAGGTGAACAGCAGGTCGAGCAGGAAGGGCGGCAGCGGCAGCACCATCATGCTCAGGATGAGGATGATGAGAATCGGCCCGGCCAGTCCCTTGAACTGCGAGCCGGAGAACAGACGCGTCGGCAGACGCATCAGGTTTGTCATCGCGTTCATGCGGCTTCCACTGTGTATTGAAGGTCTGCGGGCACCGGCAGGTCGGTCGGCGTGCGCGGGGCGTCGCCGCCCTCGGTCTTCCAGCGCCTGAGCTGGTACACCCAGGCCAGCACCTCGGCCACCGCGGTGTACAGGCCTGCCGGAATCTCATCGCCCAGCTTCGTGTGCTTGTAGAGAGCGCGCGCGAGCGGCGGCGCTTCGAGAATCGCGACCTTGTGCTCCAGCGCCATCTCGCGAATGCGCGCGGCCACCAGCTCGGTGCCCTTGGCCACCACGCGCGGTGCGCGCATGCCGCTGTCGGTGTACTTCAGCGCCACCGCAAAGTGCGTGGGGTTGGTCAGCACGATGTCTGCCTTGGGCACCTCGGCCATCATCCGGCGGCGCGCCATCTGCTGTTGCTGGCGGCGGATCGCGGCCTTGATGTGCGGATCGCCTTCGCTTTCCTTGTGCTCCTGGCGCAGGTCTTCGCGCGACATGCGCAGCTTGCGGTAGTAGCTCCAGAGCTGGAAGGGCACGTCGATCAGCGCCACGAGAAACAGCGTGGCCGCGATCAGCGCGCAATGCTTGGCCACCAGCACCATTGCGTGCGGCAGCGCGTAGTGCGCGGGCTGCGCCATCAGGTCCATCAACGCGCCGATGTCGCGCGACACGACCCACCACGCCACGCCGCCGATCAGCGCCGACTTGGCCAGCGCCTTGAAAAGCTCGGCCAGCGACTGCGCGGAAAACATGCGGCCGATGCCGGCCAGCGGATTGAGCTTGCTGAAGTTCGGCCCCACCGATTTGGTGGAGAACAGCCAGCCGCCGAGCATCAGCGGCGCGACCACGGCAGCGACGATCATCATCGCGAACAACGGGCCGATGGCCGTGAGCGTGTGCATCGCCATCAACCCGGTCTGGGCCAGCATGTGCGAGGGATCGAAGGCGCTGGCGCGGTCGAACTGCAGGCCGCGGTGCAACGCGCCGCTCATGCTCGTGCCCAGTGACTCCCCTGCGAACCACAGCCCCGCGCATGCGGTGCCCAGCATGACGAAGGTGGTGAGCTCGCGCGAACGGGCTACGTTGCCTTCCTCGCGCGCCTTCTCCAGGCGTCGCTCGGAGGCGGGTTCCGTTTTTTCGAGATCGCTTTCCTCAGCCATTCATGCTCCGAACCAGCAGTGGCGAAGTACGCCTTGCTCATGACCAAATTATTGAATTCGGTCGTCCGGAACAATCTGCCGATAAGGGCCCTTATCGCCCTGCTATTCGGACAATAGGCAGGGCCTGGAAGCCCGGCCCGGGCTCAGAAGCCGAGGCTCTCCAGCAGGTCGTCGACCTGCGCCTGGTCGGTCACCGCATCGGGATTGCCGGGCTTGACCTGCGGGCCGTTCTGCAGGCTGTGCGCTGCCTCCTGGCGCTTCTCGGGCGCGGAGTTGTCGATCAGCACTTGCAGCAGCTGCGTCTCCACGTCGTTGACCACTTCCATCATCTTCTTGATGACCTGGCCGGTCAGATCCTGGAAGTCTTGCGCCATCAGGATTTCCATGAGCTGCGAGTTGATCGCGCCGGCACGATCCGGCACCTCGTTGAGGTAGCTGCGCGTGTCGAGCACGAGTTCGCGCGCGTGGTCGAGCTCGATGGGGTTTTCGAACCACAGGTCCCAGCGCTTGCTGAGGCCCTTGGCATCGCTGGCCAGAGCTTCCTGCAGCGGCTGTGCCACGTCGATGGCATTGAGCGCGCGGTGCGCGGCACGCTCGGTGGTGGCAGCCACGTAGCTCAGGCGGTCGCGTGCATCCGGAATGGCTTGCGCGGCCTTGGCCACCTGCTTGTCGAGGCCCAGCTCGCGCAGGCCTTCGCGCAGCTGGCGCGTGAGCTGGCCGATGCGGCCCAGCAGTTCTTCGGCGGTGTTGGTGGGGTCCGCGGCCCCGGCAGCGTTCTGGCTCATATCAGGCCGCTTCCTTCGCAAGCTTCTCGAAGATCTTGGTGATCTTCTCTTCGAGCGTGGCGGCGGTGAATGGCTTCACCACGTAGCCGTTGGCGCCAGCTTGCGCGGCCGCCACGATGTTCTCTTTCTTCGCCTCGGCCGTGACCATCAGCACCGGCAGCTTTTTCAGCTCGGGGTCGGCGCGAATGGTCTGCAGCATGGTCAGGCCGTCCATGTTCGGCATGTTCCAGTCGGACACCACGAAACCGAAATTGCCGCCGCGCAGCTTCTCGATGCCGGCCGCGCCGTCTTCCGCCTCGTCGACGTTGAGGAACTCCAGTTCCTTCAGCAGGTTGCGCACGATGCGGCGCATGGTCGGGAAGTCGTCCACAACCAGGATTTTGATGCTCTTGTCGATCACGATATTTCCAACTCCAACAGGTCGTTTTTCAAACTCGGTTCGCACGTTCGCCGAACGTGCGAAGGTGCGCCATCACCCGGCGGCTCACTTCGCTCAATGGGGACACGTCGTCCACCGCGCCCAGTGCGATGGCTTCGCGCGGCATGCCGAAGACAACGCAGCTGGCCTCGTCCTGCGCCAGCGTGTGCGCACCCGCGCGCTTCATGCGCAGCAGGCCTTCGGCGCCGTCCCTGCCCATGCCGGTCAGGATGATTCCGATGGCGTTCTTGCCCGCGTGCCTGGCCGCCGAATCGAACAGCACGTCGATCGACGGCCGGTGGCGGTTCACCGGTGGCTCCTGGTCGAGGTGGGCCACGTAGTTGGCGCCGCTGCGCGCGAGCGACAGGTGAAAGCCGCCGGGCGCGATGTAGGCATAGCCGGGCAGCACGCGCTCGCCGTGCTCGGCCTCTTTCACGTTGATGCGGCACAGGCCGTCGAGCCGCTGCGCGAACGAGCGGGTGAAGCCTGCCGGCATGTGTTGCGCGATCATCACCGCGGGCGAATCGGGCGGCAGCGGCTGCAGCACTTCGCGGATGGCCTCGGTGCCGCCGGTGGAGGCGCCGATGATGATGAGTTTTTCGGTGCTCAGCAACGGGCTGCGCAGCAGCGATTCGTGTGGCGCGTCGCCGCCGGGGCGCGGGGCCGCGGCATGCCGGCCGGGCAGCAGCCGCGCGCTCGCAGCCGTGCGGATCTTGCCGGCGATCAGTTCGGTGTAGTTGAGCAGGCCGTCGCGTACGCCCAGGCGCGGCTTGGTCACGAAGTCGATGGCGCCCAGCTCGAGCGCGCGCAGCGCGATCTCCGAGCCGCGCTCGGTCAGCGACGACACCATGACCACGGGCATGGGCCGCAGCCGCATGAGCTTTTCGAGAAACTCCAGCCCGTCCATGCGCGGCATCTCGACGTCGAGCGTGAGCACGTCGGGGTTCGTGACCTTGATGAGGTCGCGCGCCACCAGCGGATCGGCCGCCGTGCCCACCACGGTCATGTCGCTCTGGCTGTTGATGATCTCCGTCATCACGCTGCGGATCAGTGCCGAGTCGTCGACGCACAGCACCTTGATTTTTTTATTGCTCACGGGTTTCCCTTGATTGAGGCAGCCGGCGCCGCGCGAAGGCCGGACAGCCTGCGCAGCAACTCGCCCTCTTCGTTCTGCACCTGCGCCACTTCTGTCTGCGCGCGCAGCTTGCGCACGATGGCCTTGCCAGTCGCCGGCACGAAGCACACGCGGCGCGCATGCGGCCCGCGCAGGTCTTGCGCGGCGACTTCGATGCGTTCGTTGCGCAAGTAGCGCAGCACGAAGTCGGCGTTGCGGTCGCCGATGTTGAGCGTGGTCATGTTGGCCAGTACCGCGCCGCCGCCGAACACCTTGGCACGCAGCCGGTCGCGGCGCGCGCCCGCGCGCACCAGTTCGCGGATCAGGGTGTCCATGGCGTAGGCGCCGTAGCGCATCGACTCGGATGCGTCGCGCGTGCCGGTGCCGGCCGCTTCGCCGTCGTCGGGCAGCATGAAGTGGTTCATGCCGGCCACGCCGGCTTCCCTGTCGTGCAGGCAGGCGGCCACGCACGAGCCGAGCACCGTGCTCAGCACGGTGTTGCTCGAAGTCACGTAGTACTCGGAGGGCAACAGCTTCACGGCCATGAGGCCGACGTCGCGGTCGAAGTAGTGGTGGCTGGCCACCGAGTCCGGTGCGGCAGGGTTCGAAGCCATCATGGAACGCCCGTGGCACGCGCGCGCGCCAGCTCGTACACGGTCTGGCCCAGCGGCCGGAAGGCCTGGTTGACGAGCGACGCGTTCTCCGAATGCCCCGCGAACAGCAGGCCGTTCGGCTTGAGCAGCGGCGCGAAGCGGTCGAGCACCTTCTTCTGCGTGGGCTTGTCGAAATAGATCATCACGTTGCGGCAGAAGATCGCGTCCACCGGCTCCTTCACCGCCCACGCGCTGTCGAGCAGGTTGAGCCGCGAGAACTTCACCAGCGCCGCCACCTCGGGGCGTACTCGCGCCTTGCCCGCATTCGCGCCGGTGCCCTTGTTGAAGAAGCGCCGCAGCCGCTCGGGTGCGAGCCTGCGCACCTGCTCGGCGGTGAACACGCCGGTAGCCGCCTTGGCCAGCACCGAAGTGTCGATGTCGGTGGCGATCACACGCGACGAGCCCGCCTTGTCGCCCAGCGCCTCCATCAGCGTGATGGCAATCGAATAGGGTTCCTCGCCCGTCGAGGCCGCCGCGCACCACACGGTGACGGGCTGCTTCGCCTTGCGCACGTGCTCGGCCAGCGTCGGGAAGTGATGGGCCTCGCGGAAGAACGAGGTCAGGTTGGTGGTGAGCGAGTTGATGAACAACTGCCACTCCTCGCCATCCTGCCGCCCTTCGAGCCAGTCGAGGTAGGTGGCGAAGTCGGGTACCTGGAGCTCTCTCAGCCGGCGCGAGAGCCGGCTGTACACCATCTGCCGCTTCTGCTCGCCCAGGGCGATGCCGGCGCGGCGGTGTATGAGGGTGCGGATCCGGGAAAAGTCGCTGTCGGTAAAAAGGAACTCGGTAGTCACGGCCATCCTGGAAGCTTGGCTTTCAATGTACATAGCGTCCGCCGTTTCCAATGGCCCGATCAAACGAACAAATGCCCTGCACTTCCGGCCTCGCGCGCGTTCAGGGGCCGGCCGCGACCGGGCTCGCGTCCTGCGCCCACACCAGCGCAGACAGTTGCGCCGCATTGACCTGGTCTGCGCTCAGGAACAACGCTTCCGACAGGCGCGAAGCCTGTCCGTCGTCGAGCTCGCAGCTTTCGGCCAGCGCCACGAAGGGGCCGTACAGGCCGCCGCGCGAAAGAATGGCCTGCTGCACCGACTCGGTGAGCTGCACCTTGCGCAGCACGCCCTCCATCGACACGCCCAGCAACTGGTCGAGCAGAGAGAACATGCCGGCCACGAACAGGTTGTCGGCCTCGCTGGCCGGCAGCATGCCCTGCCCCATCAGTTCGACGAAGCGCCCGCGCAGGATCGCCTTCTTCATCATGAAGGGCGAGCCGCCCTTGTTGCTGGTGGCCAGCAGCAGCGACAGCCAGCGGTACAGCGGCGAGTAGCCGAGCATGGCCACCGCATGGCGCAGCGAATGGATTTCCACCGCCATGCCGACCGAGGGCGAGTTGATGTAGCGCAGCAGCCGGTAGGTGAGCGCAGCGTCGTGCTTGAGCGCGGCCTCGATGACGCGCACGTCTTCGTTGCGCTGGAGCATCTGCATCAGCTGCACGATCAGCAGCGACTCGGGCTGCAGCGCGTCTTCGGTCTCGCGCACCGGCGGATTGCGGAACGCGCCTTCGATGAACACATTCACGCGGCGCCCGGCGCAGGCGTCGAATTCGTCCCAGTTTTCCACGCGCGAGGCGATCGGCTCGACCGGCGGATGGCCCAGCTCCGCGTCCCGGCGCAGCCGAGCCACGGTGTCGGCGTCGCGCGCATCCACCTCGAAGTGAGTGACGATGGCGCGCAGCTCGGGGTCTTCGGGTAGCGCAGTGGCGCCGCACAGCATGAAGCCGAAGCCCTGCTCGCGCAGGAACAGCAGGATGGAGCGCATGTCCGCGTCCAGCAGTTCGTCCACGCCCATGCACAGCACCATGTGCTGTGGCGGCAGCGATTGCAGTTCGCTCTGGAACAGCGCATCGACCGTCACGTCGACGAACACCAGCTGCGGCCCCAGCAGCCAGCCCGCGGGCGTGGGGTTGAGGTGCATGGCGAGCGTGTCCATCAGCGCCTTGACGCCAGCAGCGCCGGACACGCCGGAGCCCTCGCCGCCCGCCGCGCGCCAGGCCATGCGATAGCCCATGACGCGCCGCTGCGCGTCGAGCAGCATGGCATAGGCCACGTGGCCGTCGGGCCCCGCGTCGGGCTGTGCCGACGCGTCGGTGCCGGCGCCAAGATCGGGGTTGGCCCCTGTGTCGCCGGAGGAACGCCGGAAGAAATCAAACCGCATTCAGCTGTCTCCGTGGGGTGTCAGAGCGATCAAAGCGCGATGGCGTCGGTGGCAATCCTCCGGGCGGCGCCCGCCAGCGCGGCCGTGCTCGCGGCCTGCGCGCGCTGGATGCGCGGCATGGCGCCCACGTCGATGATGAAAGCCACGCTGCCGTCGCCGAGGATGGTCGCGGCGGAAATGCCGGGCACCTTGCGGTAGTTGGTTTCCAGGTTCTTCACCACCACCTGGTGCTGTCCGAGCAGTTCGTCCACCAGCAGCGCGAAGCGGCTGTCGTCGGCCTGCACGATCACCAGGATGCCCTGCGTGGGATGCGTCTGCGCACCCGACACGTCGAACACGCGGTGCAGTTCGATCAGCGGCAGGTACTCGCCGCGCACGCGGATCACGTGGCCGTCGGCGGTAATGGAATGCAGGTGCTCCGGCAGCGGCTGCAGCGACTCGATGACGTAGCTCAGCGGAAGAATGTAGGCCTCGCTGCCCACCTTCACCGACATGCCGTTGAGGATGGCCAGCGTGAGCGGCAGCACGATGCGGGTGGTGGTGCCCTGCCCGCCGCGCGAGTGGATCTCCACGTGGCCGCCCATCTCCTGGATGTTGCGCTTGACCACGTCCATGCCCACGCCACGGCCCGAGATGTCGGTGACCTGTTCGGCTGTGGAGAAGCCGGGCGCGAAGATGAGCTGCCACACCTCTTCGTCGGGCATCGACTCGCTGACCGGCATGCCCTGCTGCATGGCCTTGGCCAGGATGCGCTCGCGGTTGAGGCCGCCGCCGTCGTCGCTCACCTCGATCACGATGTTGCCGCCGTGGTGCTGCGCCGACAGAAGCAGCTGGCCGGTGGCGTCCTTGCCCTTGGCCAGGCGCACTTCCGGCGTTTCGATGCCGTGGTCGAGGCTGTTGCGCACCAGGTGCGTGAGCGGGTCGACGATGCGCTCGATGAGGCCCTTGTCGAGCTCGGTTTCCTTGCCGTAGGTGTCCAGGCGAACCTGCTTGCCGAGCTTGGCGCTGACGTCGCGGATCACGCGCGGGAAGCGGCTGAACACATAGTCCATCGGCATCATGCGGATGGACATGACCGATTCCTGCAGGTCGCGCGCATTGCGCTCCAGGTGGCCGAGGCCGCTCAGGAAGCGCTCGTAGGCCACCGGGTCGAGCATGGTCGCGGCCTGCGTGAGCATCGACTGCGTGATGACGAGCTCGCCCACGAGGTTGATGAGCTGGTCGACTTTTTCGACATCGACGCGGATGGAGCTGGATTCCTTGGCGGCGGGTGCGGCGACCGATGCCGCTGCCTGCGGCTTCGATGCCTCGGCGACTACAGCCGGTTCGGGCACTGGCGCAGCCACGGGTGCCGGGGCTTCGGCCACGGCCGGAGCCTCTACGGCAGCAGCAGCGGCTTCATGCGTGATGTCGATCTGCGACTCGTCGATGACGAAACAACAGACCGCGACGATGTCGTCGGGCGCGCAGGTGGTTTCCAGCAGCACGGTCAGCTGGTCGTTGCTGCGCGTGCGCGACAACACCTTGCCGAGGTTGGCCAGCTCGCCCGCGAGCAGGTCGCATTCGCTGTCGGACAGGCGCGCGAAGCGGATGCGCAGCGCGCCGCTGCTCGATGCGGACGATGCGACCGGCGCTGCAGGCGCAGCCACTGGCGCAGGAGCGGGAGCAGGCGCCGGTGCGGACACCTGCGCCACCGCGCTGTCGTCGCCGCTTTCGAGCGCGAGTTGCTGAAGCACGCCACAGATGTGCGCGACCATGTCCGGGTCCGGCTCCTTGCCGGCCTGGTAGGCAGTGAGTTGTTCTTGCAAGGCGTCCTTCGTTTCCAGGAATGCATCGATCATTCGGCCGTTCAGGCGCAGCTGCCCGTGGCGGGCGCGGTCCAGAAGCGACTCGAGAACGTGCGTGGTGTTGGTCAGGGCGACGAAACCGAAAGTCGCGGCGCCGCCCTTGATCGAGTGCGCCGCGCGGAAGATGGCGTTGAGCTGTTCGCTGTCGGGTGCCTCGACGTCGAGCTCCAGCAGCAGCTGCTCCATCTCCGCGAGCAGTTCGACGGCTTCGACAAAAAAGGCCTGGGTGAATTGACTGAGGTCCATCTCTTGAGCTCTTGTTGTTTTGTTGTTACGACGCCTTCGCAGCCGCCTTGCCGATGCGCGTGCCGGCAGGCTCGCTGCTGTTCTCGCGCTCGATGCGCTCCTGCGTGCGATGGTTGAGCAGGATGATGCTGATGCGCCGGTTGATGGGGTTGCGCGGATCGGCCTTGTCCAGGTGCATGCTGTCGGCCAGGCCGATCACGCGCAGCACCTTGTCCTCGGTCATGCCGCCGGCCACGAGCTCGCGCCGCGAGGCGTTGGCGCGGTCGGACGAGAGCTCCCAGTTGCCGTACGAACGGTCGTTGGTGTAGACGATGGCGTCGGTGTGGCCCGACAGCGTGATCTTGTTGGGCAGGCCGTTGAGCGCAGGTGCCAGCTCGCGCAGGATGGCGCGCATGTGCGGCACCACGCGGGCGCTGGCCAGCTCGAACATCGGGCGGTTCTCTGTGTCGACGATCTGCAGGCGCAGGCCCTCGGTGGTGATGTCGATCAGGATCTGCGAGCGGAACTGCTGGAACACCGGGCTCTTCTCGATCAGCTGGTCGAGCTTCTTCTTCATGTCGGCCAGGCGGGCGGCGTCGGCCTCATCCTCGCTGGCCGTTTCGGTGAGCTTGACCTCGCCCTCGACGTGCATCGGATCGGCGCCGCCGCCGGGGATCATGCTGGTGCTGAGGCTGGACTTCTCGCCGCCGGCCAGCGCCACGCGCAGCGGCATGCGGAAGTGCTCGGCAATGCCTTCGCGCTGCTTCGGGCTCGAGATGGAGAGCAGCCACATCACGAGGAAGAAGGCCATCATGGCGGTCATGAAGTCGGCATAGGCGATCTTCCAGCCGCCGCCCGCATGGCCGCCGCCGCGCGCGCCCGCGTGCACGCGCTTGACGATGATCTGGGGCTTCGAGTCGCTCATGGCCGTGTATGCGTCAGCGCGCCTTGACTTCGCGGACGTGGTTGTCCAGCTCGGTGAAAGACGGGCGCTCGGTAGAGAACAGCACCTTGCGGCCGAACTCCACCGCGAGCTGCGGCGCGTAGCCGTTGAGGTTGGCCAGCAACGTGACCTTGGCGCACTGGTAGATCTTCATGCCCTCTTCCACCTTCTGCTCGATCAGCGAAGCCAGCGGCGACACGAAGCCGTAGGCCAGCAGCACGCCGAGGAAGGTGCCCACCATCGCGTGGGCAATGAGCGCGCCCATCTCCGAAGGCGGCAGGTTGGCCGATCCGAGCGCGTGCACAACGCCCATCACGGCCGCGACGATGCCCAGCGCGGGCAGTGCGTCGCCCACGCGCGAGAGGCTGTGGCCGGGCACCGCGGCTTCGTGGCGGATGGTTTCGATCTCGTGGTCCATCAGCGCCTCGATCTCGTGCGCGTCGGTGTTGCCGCTGATGACCAGGCGCAGGTAGTCGCACAGGAAGACGGTGATGCCCTCGTGCGCCATGATGCTCGGGTAGCGCATGAAGATCTCGCTCTGGGTCGGGTCTTCGACGTCGGACTCCAGCTTCATCATCCCTTCCTTGCGGGCCTTGGCGAGCAGCTCGTACAGCAGCGCCATCAGGTCCATGTAGAGCTGGCGGTTGTGCTTGGAGGTGCGCAGCAGCAGCGGCAGCTCCTTGATGGTGGCCTTGATGGTCTTGCCGTTGTTGCCGGCAATGAACGCGCCCAGCGCGGAGCCGCCGATCATGAGCAACTCCACCGGCTGGAACAGGACGCCGAAGTGCCCGCCCATGAGGCCGTAGCCACCGAACACGGCACCTATCACCACGAGATATCCAGCCAGAACCAGCACGCGCTTCCCCTATCGCCCTGCGGCGTCGAATCAACAAACCCCAGGCCTCCGGACACCGGAGGCGGGGGCACTTTTTTCCTAGACGGCGCCGCCGATGTCGAGCACCGGCGCCACGGCGACGAGCCCACCCCGGCGCACCTCGGACAGCTTGGGCTTGCGCGCCTTGCCTGCGCGCGAAGGCGGACGGCACAGCACGCACACGTAGCCGTTCTTGTTGTCATGTGCATGGGCCACGAAGTGGCCGCCGCAGCGGCTGCAGGTGCTCAGCTGCAGCATGTCGCTGTCGAAGAAGCGCACCATGGTCTCGGCACGGGTGAAGTCGAGCACCACCTCGCCGCCTTGCGACTCGACCTGCTCGGTGTAGAGGCGATAGGCCTTGATGAGCGCGGGCAATTCGTTCTCGTCGGCTTCGTCGAGCATGAAGCGATAGATGTTGTAGAACATCGACGAGTGGATGTTGGCCAGCCAGGTCATGTACCAGTCGGTAGAGAACGGCAACAGGCCCTTGGGCGGAGAAACGCCCTTGAGTTCCTTGTAGAGGCGTATCAGGCGCTCCCGGCTCAGCTTGACTGCCGCCTCCAGAAACTGCAGCCGGGCGCCGAGACCGATCAGCTCGATCGCGAGCTGGACCTGCCGGACCTCGCCCAGAACGCTCTTGCTGCTCACGCCGCGCTCGCTCCGCGCATCGGCGCCTGGGCTTGAGCCTGGGCCTGTCGCGCAGCCATCAGGATCGACATATGCGCCTGCTGCAGCGCCGGTTCCTTGCCCTCGCCGACCACCGCGAACATCGGTCGGTCGTCCAGGCGGAAGCTGCACAGCAGGAAGTTGGAAGCAGCCAGCTTCACGATCTGGCTGAGCGACATGTTCGCCAGCAGATCGGCAAGCTCGCGCCCCACTCCCAGGCGGAACATGGCCTCGGCCCGATCCTGCTTGACCAGCTTCTGCGCCAGCAGCATATAGGCCAGATTTATCTCGCCGATTTCTCTCGAAATCACGCCGTTTGCGGTGATGTTGCAATTTTCCACGTCTGATCCCATTTCCGATTCAAAGCTCACTTCGTGCTCCTATCAATCGTGTATACATTATATACACAAAGTTTTACATGTTGAAGTGTTTTGTATGACAGGAGACCAAAAAAGGTAGGAGTCGTCTGACAGAAACGCCACTTGTCCCCACGGAGAGTTAGGGTCATAAGCGCTACACAATCACGTAACAAGTTGTTCCAATCGCGAGTTTTTGGGCAGTAATTTATTCATCAGAGGCATCGAATTAATAAATACTATGGCCTTGTTTTGATTCACTGATAAATCTCTTGCATGAATATCCGTATTCATGATTTGCCATTGATTCGTTGTTCAATTAGTCGCCTGCGCGACCTTCGAGGCCGTAGATCCACGCCATGACCTCGGCCACCGCGAGGTACAGCTGCGGCGGTATCTGCTGATCGAGGTCGACCTGCATCAGCAGCTTCACGAGGTCGGCCGACGAGTGCACGTAAAGCCCGTTCTCGCGCGCCTCGCGCATGATCGATTCGGCCACCACGCCATAGCCCTTGGCCACGACAACCGGGGCCCGTGTCTTGTCCGCATACGAAAGCGCGACGGCGCTGTTGCGGTTGTCGAGCACTTCGTTCATGCCGCCGCCTTCGCCATGACCTGCACTTGCTGCAGCCGCAGGCCCGCCGCGTCGAAGCGCTTCGCGAGCCGGCCCGTGTCGCCGCGCAGGCGCGCCATGGTGGCGGTCTCGCGCGCAAAGAGATGCGCCTGCACGGCAGAGCCTTCGAGGCTCAGGCGCAGATCGACTTCGCCGAGCCGCGGCAGCGCCAGCGACACCGTGGTCGACCAGCGGCGCGTGCCCTCTTCTTCCGCCGCGGCGCCATCTCTCTGCTGCGCTTGCTCTTCCTCGATGGACCAGCTCATCGGCACATCGGGCCAGGCCTGCCCGCTCCAGCGGAAGACTGCGCTGGCCAGCAGGTCGAGCTGCTGGTGCACGATCGTGACGGCCTGCGGATGAATCACTTCGGCGCCGCGCGATGCCGATACGGCAGCAGCGCCGTCGGCCTGGCGTGCGGAATCGCCGGCACGATGCGCGGGCATCGAATCGAGCATGCCGCCGACCTGCGCGCTCTCGGGTTGGCGATAGGCCGCCTGCACGCGCGCGGCATCGTTCGATACGGCTTGCCCGGGAGCCTGTTCGGGGTCTTGTGCGGAGCGTGCGGCTTCCTGTGGCTGCGCATCGGTAGCGGGCGCCTGCGGCACGGGCGCATTCTCAACAGTGCGGAATGCATCGCCCTGTGGTACCGATACCACCATGGCTTGCACCAAGAGCGCCGGCGACACACCGGACACCCCCACGGAGGTCGCGGAGGCCGGCGCCTGCGCAACAGCAGCCACGGCTGCAGCCGATGCCGCCACATCGGGCCTCGCAGCCACCGGCGCCGACCAGCGCGCCTGCGGCTCCTGCGCCATCTGCGCGAGCGTGCGGCTGCCGGCCGCGAACTCCGCCAGGTGCGATTCATAGAAGAGGCCGCTGTCCGACACCGTCTGCGCCAGCGCGCCGGCCAACGCCGCAGCGCTCGCAGGCTGCCCGCGCGACGACAGCAGCGGCGCCGCGCCGCGCACCGGCCCCGGCTGCGCCTGCAGGTCGGCCAGCACCGCGCCGATGACGCGCGCCGCCACCGACAGCCGCATGGCCACCGACGGCGTCGCACCCGCTCCCGCATGCGCCGTGCCGCCGGCCATCGCGCCCGGCAGTTGCCGGTCGAGCGCGGCATTGGAAGGCAGCCGCACGTCGTTGTCGACCTTGCCGACAGGCACGGCCGGCCCCGGCGCGCCGATGACGGCCTCGGCCTTGATGCCCAGCACGTCGAGCCGCGGCGCCAGCCTTGCGGCCAGCAGCGCATCGAGTAGTCCGGCGAGTGCAGTCATGGTGCGGCTTCTTCGGCGTTTCTTCGGGCCGCGCTCAGTGCGGCGGCCCGTAGGCTCTGCCGAGGTTCTTCTGCTGGGTGAGATACCCCATCCGGCCGATCAGGTCCTCGATCTGCGGCTTGATGAGGCCCGACACCTCGGCCTGATCCGAGCGGATGCGTTCGAGCAAATCGAGCACATGCTCGACCTGCATCGAATCCAGCGTCTCGAACGGTTCGATGGCGCGCAATCGCTCGACCATGGCCGCGCAACGCTCTTCGAGCGCGGGGAGCCGGCCCCATTCCTTGGCGCGTGCCAACACCAGCATCGATGCAATGCTGGTTGCCAGCTCCTCGTAGCAATGAACGACCTCACTCCGGAATGCCATGTTGTCCTGTCTCATTTTTGCGGTTGCATTTCAGCTGCGAGCCCGGTCGTCGATCTCCCGCCAGGCGGAAGCGACGTTCTCGAGCAGCCGGTCAGCCTCGTCCAGGGCCTGCACGTCGTTGTGCAGGTTGGCGCGGAACAGCCGCTGCACGATGTAGTCGTACAGCGCCGACAGGTTGCGCACGAGTTCGGCGCCGGCATCGCCGGCGGCCTGGGCGTCGAGCGCGGCCTTCAGGCCGTTGTCGACGATGCCGATGGCCTTGGAGATCGCGTTGCCCTTGGCTTCGATATCGCCGGCCGCCATGTGGTGGCGGGCCATGCCGATGGCGGTCTTCGCGCCATCGAAGAGCATCACGATGAGCTGGTGCGGCGACGCGCTCATCGCGCTCGTTTCCACACCGACGCGCGCATAAGCGCCGGCGCCGGTGCGCATGTTGTGGGAGGTGTACATCGGCTGGTGCCCCGCTTGCTTACTTGCTGCTGTTCGACATCGCTTCGAACTGCTGCGTGAGATAAGACTTCGTGTTGTTCATGCTGTTGATCAGCACATCGAGCTGGTTGAACTGCTTGCGATAGCGGTCGACCGTGGCGTCCACGCGCAGCTGCATCGCGTCGTACTGGTCGTCGAGCTGCTTGATGGTGGAGGTCACGCCGTCGCTGGCCACCTTCAGGGCGCCGGTGTTGAGGTCGGTCACCAGCGCATCGATCTGCTTGCCGTAGCCGGCCGTGCTGCCGGTGGCGCTCGAGAAGAGGTTCGCCACGCCCTTCAGGTTGTTGGCGAGGGCCTTGTCGAGCTTGTCGGAGTCCACGGCCAGGGTGCCGTCCTTCTGGAAGGCCACGCCGATCTCGGTGAGCACCTTCATGTCGTTGGTGCCGCCGGCCTGCGGCGTGGTGAGTGCCTGGCGGATGCGCGTCTGCAGGTTGCGCAGCGTGCTGTCGCCCACCAGCGCGGCGGCGGTGTTGGTGTCGGCGTCGTACGTGGTCAGCGACGCGGCGGTGCTCTGGAGGCTGTTGTAGGCCTTCACGAAATCGTTGATCGCCGTCTTCACGCCGGCCGTGTTTTCCTTCATCGACAGGCCGGTCTTGCCGGTGTTCACCAGCGTCAGCGTGGCGCCCTGGATGGCTTCCTTCACGGTGTTGCTCGCGCTGGTGACGTCGATGCCGTTGACGTTCAGCTTGGCGTTCTGCGCCGCTGCCGTCTGCTTCAGGTTCTGCGTGCCGGCCGGGTCGTTGTTCAGCAGGTTCTGCAGCGTCGCATCGCCGTCGACAGAGATGCGCATGCTCGATTTCTCACCGGTCTGCGTGGAGGTCAGCACCAGCCGGTTGGGCGAGCCGCTGCCGTCGTTCACGATGGTGGCCGTTACGCCCGCATTGGCGCCGTTGATCGCGTTGCGGATGCCTTCCAGCGTGTTGTTGGTCGGGTCGATGGTGATCGACTTCGCGGTCTGGCTCGCATCCGCGGTGAACGTGGCGCCGGTGTACTGGCCGGTCGTGGCGTTGAGCGTGCCGCCCGTGATCGCGCCGAAGTCGATGGTGATCTTGCCGTTGCCGATCGCGGTCTTGGTGTCGACCTGGCCCGCGGTGATGACGGTCTGCGCCTGCGCGAGCTGCGACACGTCGATGGTGTAGTTGCCTGCGGCGCTCACGTCCGTGGCGGATGCCGACAGGATGCCGCTCACGGTCGGCGTGCCGGTCACGCTCTGGAACAGTGTCGGGTCGCCCAGCTTCTTGGCAGCCGTCTGCAGCGTGCTGAGCGCGCTCTGGATCGTGCCGTAGGCGGACAGCTTGCTCGTGTAGCTCTTGGCTTTCGCCTGCAGTGCCACCAGGGGCTGGCTCTCGGCGGTCTGGAGTTGCGTGAGCAAGCTGGCAAGGTCGAGATTGGCGCCGACGCCGAGGCTGCTGATGGTTGCCATGTGAAAGCTTTCCTGAATTGGGTGTTCTGCTACGAATGAAGAATCTGGTGCGGTCTCAGGCCGCGTGGTCCACCAGCAGGCCGTTGCCGTCGCTCATCAGCTTCGCGATGCGCACGACGTCTTCATTGGGAATCTGGCGGATGACCTCGCCGCTGGCGCGGTCCACCACCTTGACGATGACTTTGTCTGTGTCCTTGTCGACCTCGAACTGCAGGCCGACCTCGCGCAGCGCGAAGGCTTCGTTCACCTGGTGCACCGCCTGCTCGACCTGCACCGGCGTGGCGTCGTCCTTCGCGTCGGCCGCAGCGTCGCCCTTCGCACCGGCCACCAGGCCCCGCACGGCCGCGGCGCCGCCGACGAGCAGCTGCGTCCACTGGTTCTCCATCACGGGGGTAGCCGGCACGGGGTTCAACATCATTTCCACCTTGTCTTGCTGGTTCGCTGTCCTCTGGGGCCTCACCCTTGGGGCATGGCCGCAGAGGGCAGCGCAAGTGGTCCCGGCTTGCTCCGGGGACCTGCGCCAGCCGGACTCCACCCTTGCGGGAGAGGCCCGGCATTCCTTTGCTTCTGACTAACTAGGCCTTGTCGATCAACGCAGGAGCGACAGCACGCCTTGCGTGGTCTGGTTGGCTTGCGACAGCACCGAGGTACCTGCCTGTTGCAGGATCTGGGCGCGCGTCATGTTCGACACTTCAACGGCGTAGTCAGCGTCTTCGATGCGCGAACGTGACGAAGACAGGTTGGTCACCGTGGTGCCGAGGTTGGCGATCACCGAGTCGAAACGGTTCTGCACCGCACCCAGCGAGCTGCGCAGCTTGTCGACCTTCGACAGGGCGGCGTCCAGTGCCTTCAGCGGGTCGACCGTCGACTTGGCATCGCTCACTGCGTTGGTCGTCACCTTGCCGGGCTTGGTGGAATCGGCATACACGGTGCTGCCTTGCGAATCGGTCGCCACGCCGTTGGCGTTCAGGTTGATCGATTCGGCGGCGGTCGTCGTCAGGCCGCTCACGCCCATGTAGGCACCGGTCACGGCACCGCCGGCTGCTGCCACTGCGTAGGCCGCGGTAGCGCCAGCGCCGTCGATGTCGATGGAACCTGCACCTGCGTTGATCTTGGCTGCGACCTGGTCGGCCGTGGCGCGCTCGCCGGCAACCGCGAAGGTGCTGGCGCCGGCAGCTGCCGTCACCACCGTGTACGAAGCGCCGGTTGCGCCGATGGTGATCGAGTCGCCGGTGGCGGACATGCCGGTGGCTTGCTCGAGCACTGCCGACAGCGTGGCGGCGGAAGTCGCGCCAGCGCCCGTCTTGGTCAGGTTCTTCGACGCGTCGAGGTACAGGGCCGAGCCGTCGGCAGCGTCGGTCATTGCACCGTTGCTGTCGATCTTGACGTCCATCGAACGGTTGCCGAGCTTGACCGTGGCGGTCACGCTGGTGCCGGCCGGCGGGGTCAGCGAAGCGAGCGTGTTGGCCTGGCTGCGGGTAGCTTCCGTGGCGGTGTAGCTCTTGGTCGCTGCGCTGTAGGTGTAGGTTGCGCCGCCGGTCATGGTGACCGTGCCGCCGTCCTGCATCTTGGCCAGCACGTCGTTGGCCGTGGCGCCGTTGGCGGCCGTGGTCAGCGTGCGGCTGTAAGCCGTGATGCCGTTCGTGGTGGCACCCGCGGTGAAGCCGGCGACCAGCAGGTCGGAAGCCGTGGCGGTCTTGTTCTTCGAGCCGGTGTTGTTGACGTTGAAGCCGTCCAGACCGAGGGTCTTGGCGCTGATTTCTTGCAGGTCGATGTCGATGGTTTCGCCATCGTTCGCGCCGACTTGAACGGTCAGCTTGCCGGCGTCAGCCGACAGGACCTTCACGCCGTTGAACTGGGTCTGTTCCGACACGCGGTTGATTTCGTCCAGGCGCTGGCCGATTTCCGACTGGATCGAGTCCAGGTCGCTTGCCGAGTTCGTGCCCGTGGCGGCTTGCACCGACAGTTCGCGGATGCGTTGCAGGTTGTTGTTGACTTCGGTCAGCGCGCCTTCGGTCGTCTGGGCGATCGAGATGCCGTCGTTGGCGTTGCGCGTTGCTTGCGTCAGGCCCTTGATGTTGGCCGTGAAGCGGTTGGCAATGGCTTGGCCGGCAGCGTCATCCTTGGCGCTGTTGATGCGCATGCCCGAAGACAGGCGCTCGATGGCGCTGTTCAACGCCGACTGCGACTTGTTGAGATTGTTCTGCGTGATGAGAGAGAGGCTGTTCGTGTTGATGACTTGCGCCATGTTCGACTCCTGATTGATGAAAAAAGGTTGTGGACTCCGGCCTTCGGCCGTAACGCTGGACCCGCTTCCACTGTGAGACTCAAGCCATCGTTGACTTGGTTATCGGCGGGGTCTCACGAACCTTTAGGGCAACGTACAAAAAAGTTGCACAGGCTGCCCATGCCACCAACCCGCACCCTCAGGCCTGCAGGTTCATCACTTCCTGATAGGCGGTCACCAGGCGGTTGCGCACCTGCAGCCCGGTCTGGAAGGCGACGTTGGCCTTCTGCAGGTCGACCATCACGTCATTGAGCGCGACACCGGGCTTGCCCAGTTCGAACGACTCGGCCTGCGCATAGGCCTGTTGCTGCGCGCCGCTGATGCTGGAAAGCGAGCGCTGGAGCTCGGCTGCGAAACCGCCGGCTTCGACCGGCGTACCGGCAGCGGCCGCGGGCGCAATGCCCGTGTGCAGCGCGGTGGCGCGCATCTGCTGCAGTACGGATTCGATGGCACTGATCGACATGGGAGATCCCTCTTCCTTTGTTTGAACACTTCTGCGTGACTTGACATGGAGGGGCAAAAGCCCTCCTGCCTGCTTGCAGCGTATCAAGGGAAGACCCCGATTCAAGCGCGCAACTGAGGGCAAAAACCCCGGCTGTTCGGGCATTCGAATTCCGGGTGACTGTTGACAATCGTCGGCGAAACGAACAGGCCGCGGACGACATCACGGGCCATCCGGAATGAAATCTCTACACCGAATCTCCTCTCCCACCATGGCAACGGCAACCGCCACGACGAAGGTGCACCCATGAGCACGGCGGCGCCCGCGGGTGCTTTGCCTGCGGCCGGCAACGGCCAGCCCGCGCTACTGGACCGCATGCGCGCGCAGCCCCGGCTGCCGCTGATCATTGGAGGCGCGGCCCTGGTGGCCGCCGCGGCTGCGTTCATGCTCTGGAGCCGCGGGCCCGACTACAAGGTGCTCTACACCAACGTGTCGGACCGCGACGGCGGCGCGATCATCGCGTCGCTGCAGCAGATGAACGTGCCCTACAAGTTCGCCGACGGCGGCGGCGCGATCCTGATCGCGGGCGACAAGGTGGCCGAGACGCGCCTGAAGCTCGCGGCGCAGGGCCTGCCCAAGGCCGGCGGCGTCGGCTTCGAACTGATGGACAACCAGAAGTTCGGCACCAGCCAGTTCGCCGAGCAGGTCAACTACCAGCGCGGGCTCGAAGGCGAGCTGGCGCGCTCCATCGAATCCATCGGCGCCATCGAGTCGGCCCGCGTGCACCTGGCGCTGCCCAAGCCCTCGCTCTTCGTGCGCGACCAGAAGAAGCCATCGGCCTCGGTGGTGCTCGCGCTGGCACGCGGGCGCAGCATCGACGAAGGCCAGGTCAGCGCCATCGTGCACATGGTGTCCAGCAGCGTGCCCGACCTCGACGCCAAGAGCGTGACCGTGGTCGACCAGCGCGGCAACCTGCTGTCTTCGGCGCGCGGCGGCGACCGCGGGCTGGACGTGAGCCAGCTCAAGTACGCGCAGGAGATCGAGCAGGGCTACATCCGCCGCATCGAGGCGATCCTGCAGCCCATCGTGGGCGCGAACAATGTGCGCGCGCAAGTGGCGGCCGACATCGACTTTTCGGTGGTCGAGCACACCGACGAGAAATACAAGCCCAACCAGGACCCGACGCAGGTCGCCATCCGCAGCCAGCAGAGCAGCGAATCGGCGCAGCACGGCGGCGGGCAACCCGGCGGCGTGCCGGGCGCGCTGTCGAACCAGCCGCCGGTGAACCCGACCGCGCCCATCACCGGCCCGCGTGCACCGAACGCACCGGGCACTCCACCCGCGCCAGGGACACCCGGCGCTCCGGGTGCACCGGGCGTGGCAGGCTCCACGGCCAGCACCGCCCCCACCGGCCCGAGCAGCACGCGCAAGGACACCACCACCAACTACGAGCTCGACCGCACCATCCGCCACGTGCAGCAGGCCGCCGGCGGCGTGAAGCGCCTGTCGGTCGCCGTGGTGGTGAACAACCGCGATGCGGTGGACGCGAGCGGCAAGAGCAGCAGCCGCGCGCTGACTCCGGCCGAGCTGGAGCAGATCCGCAACCTCGCGAAGGAAGCCATGGGCTTCAGCCAGGATCGCGGCGACTCGCTCAACGTGGTCAACAGCGCCTTCGCCCGCGACGCCGACAGCGCCCCCGCGCCCGAGGTGCCGTTCTGGCGCGACCGAGAGAACATCGAGCTCGGCAAGACGCTGGGCCAGTACCTGCTGTACGGGCTGCTCGCGCTCTTCGCCTGGTTCGCCGTGCTGCGCCCGCTGATGCGCCGGCACCTGGCTCCCCCGCCTGCACCCGCAGCGTCCGCCGGCCCCGCGTTCGCGCCGGCCGCGGAGCCGGACCCGAACGCGCCCTCCCCCGACGAAAGCCTGCGCGAGCGCGAGGCCAACCGCCGCAAGGCCGACATGGAATACGCCCACCAGGCCGCCGACAAGGACCCGAAGCTGGTGGCCACCCTGATCCAGCACTGGATGCACAACGATGAATAGCGAAATGGGAACCCGCAAGAGCGCCATTCTTCTGATGGCGCTGGGCGAAGACCGCGCCGCAGCCGCGCTGCACCAGCTGCCCACCTCCGAGGTGCAGGCGCTGGGCCTTGCGATGTCGAAGCTCAGCTCCGTCTCCAAGGACGAGCTGGCTGCCGTGCTCTCCGAATTCCGCCACGAGACCGAACAGCTGTCGGCCCTGCACCTGGGCTCGACCAGCTACATCCGCGCCGTGCTGAAGAAGGCGCTGGGCGACGACCGCGCCAGCAACCTGCTCGAGGACATCCTGCAGCCCGACGAGCCGCACGGCGGCATCGAACGGCTCAACGAACTCGAGGCCGGCGAAGTGGCCGAGCTCATCCGCGACGAGCATCCGCAGATCCTGGCAACGCTGCTCGTGCACCTGGACCGCATGAAGGCATCGGAAGTGCTGGAGAAGCTGCCGGCGCGGCTGCGCCACGACGTGATCATGCGCGTGGCCACCTTCGGCGGCGTGCAGCCATCGGCGCTGAACGAGCTGACCGACGTGCTCACCGAGATGCTCGCGGGCCAGGGCGTGCGCCGCAGCCGCCTGGGCGGTGTGCGCACCGCGGCCGAGATCGTCAACCTGATGAGCACCGGCGTGGAAGAAGAAGCCATCGCCCATGTGCGCGAACAGGACGAGGCGCTGGCCCAGCGCATCGTCGACGAGATGTTCGTGTTCGAGAACCTGCTGGGCCTCGAAGACCGCAGCATCCAGCGCCTGCTCAAGGACATCGAGTCCGACTCGCTCATCATCGCGCTCAAGGGCGCGCCGATGGAGCTGCGCGACAAGTTCCTCAACAACATGTCGCAGCGCGCCGCCGAGACGCTGCGCGAAGACATGGAGCTGCGCGGTCCCGTGCGCGTGTCGCAGGTCGAGACCGAGCAGAAGGCCATCCTGCAAGTCGCCCGCCGTCTGGCGGAGGCTGGCGAAATCGTGATCGCGGCGCCTGGCACCGATGACTTCGTCTGACACCAACGGCGCCTTCGGCGAGTCGCGCGAACGGCTTGCCGCCATCCATGCCGCCGCGCGCCATGCGGCGGCCGGACCGAAGCCTGCGCCCTCGCCCACTCCCACGCTTTCGGCCTGGGAGCGCTGGGAGATGGGCACCATCGACGGCAAGGCACCCGCCAGCCGCAAGGGCGCGGAGCGCAACGGCCCGCCACCTGCTCCGCCCGCCCCCAGGGTCGACCTTGCCGACATAGCGCGCATCCGCAGGGAAGCCCGCATCGACGGCGAGGCCGAGGGCCGCGTCGCCGGGCTTGCCGAAGGCCGCAAGGTCGGACACACCGAAGGGCTGGCCACCGGCCTCGCGGCCGCCAGCGTGCATGCCGAACGCCTGCGCGCGCTGGCCCAGTCGCTGCCCGATGCATTGCGCCGCGCAGAGGAAGAACTTTCGCAGGCCGTGCTCGCGCTCGCGCTCGAAGTGGCGCGCCAGGTGGTGCACCGCACGCTGAAGGCCGAGCCCGAATGGGTGCTGCCTGTGGTGCGCGACCTGCTCAACACCGAGCCCGCGCTGCGCGGTGAGCCGCGCCTGCTGCTGAACCCCGACGACGTGGCACTGGTGAAGAACAGCCTCGGCAATGAGATCGAAGCCGCCGGCTGGCAGGTGCGCGCCGACGACACCATCGCGCGCGGCGGCTGCCGCGTGCAGTCCGCCACCGGCGAACTCGACGGCACGCTCGGCACGCGCTGGAAGCGCGTGACCGCCTCGCTGCACGGCGATGCCGACGGGCAGGCCGACTCGCTCTGACGCCCATGCAGACCACCGCCGCCCCCAACGCCCATCTGCAATCGGTGCGCGCTGCGCTGGAGAAAGCGCGCGCCAACGTCGCGCATTGCGAGACCACCATCGCCTCGGGCCGCCTCACACGCGCCGTCGGTCTGGTGCTCGAAGCCGTGGGCCTGCAACTGCCCGTGGGCAGCGACTGCCTGATCGAACTGCCGCCCGGCCATCCGCAGCGCCACGCCGAAGCCGAGGTCGTTGGCTTCGCCGGCGACCGCCTGTTCCTGATGTCGCAGACCGAAGTGGCGGGCCTCGTGCCCGGAGCGCGCGTGTTCGCGCGGCCCGGCTCGCCGGAGCCCGATGCAGCCGGCATGATCGGCAACGCCCACACCAAGCGCCTGCCCGTGGGCGAAGGCATGCTCGGCCGCGTGGTCGATGCGGCCGGCCGGCCGCTCGACGGGCTCGGCCCGCTCGACATCGCGCGCAAGGTGCCGCTGAGCACGCCGCCCGTCAACCCGCTGTCGCGCGCGCCCATCGATTCGGTACTCGACGTCGGCGTGCGCGCCATCAACGCGATGCTCACCGTCGGCCGCGGCCAGCGCATGGGCCTGTTCGCCGGCTCCGGCGTGGGCAAGAGCGTGCTGCTGGGCATGATGGCGCGCTACACCAGCGCCGAGGTCATCGTCGTCGGCCTGATCGGCGAACGCGGCCGCGAGGTGAAAGACTTCATCGAGAACACGCTGGGCGAAGAAGGCCTGGCCCGCGCGGTGGTGGTGGCCGCGCCCGCCGACAACTCGCCGCTGCTGCGCCTGCAGGGCGCGGCGTATGCAACCTGCCTGGCCGAATACTTCCGCGACCGCGGCAAGGACGTGCTGCTCATCATGGACTCGCTCACCCGCTACGCGATGGCGCAGCGCGAGATTGCGCTGGCCGTGGGCGAGCCGCCTGCCACCAAGGGCTATCCGCCATCGGTGTTCGCCAAGCTGCCGGCGCTGGTGGAGCGCGCGGGCAACGGCGCACGCGATGCGCAGGGGCGCGGCGGTTCGATCACCGCGTTCTACACGGTGCTGTCCGAGGGCGACGACCAGCAGGACCCGATTGCCGACTCGGCGCGCGCGATTCTCGACGGCCACGTGGTGCTCTCGCGCACGCTGGCCGAGGCCGGGCACTACCCCGCCATCGACATCGAGGCTTCCATCAGCCGCGCCATGACCGCCTTGATTCCGTCTTCGCAGTACGACTCGGTGCGCCGCTTCAAGCAGATGCTCTCGCGCTACCAGCGCAACCGCGACCTGATCAGCGTGGGCGCCTATGCGCCCGGCCACGACCTGCAGCTCGACCAGGCGATCGCGATGTACCCGCGCATCGAAGGCTTCCTGCAGCAGTCGATGGACGAACGCGCGGGCTACGCCGAGTCGATCGGGCACCTCGAAGGCCTGTTCGCGACCGAGCAGCGCGCATCCACGACAACAACACCGCAGAGATTCACGAAATGACACGCAAGCTCCCTCTCGGCATGCTGATCGACCTGGCGCACACGCAGACCGACGACGCCGCACGGCGCCTGGGTGCGCTGCAGAACGCGCACCTCAACGCCAGCCAGAAGCTCGAACTGCTGCTGCAGTACCGGCAGGACTATCACGACCAGCTCGACGCGTTGATGCGCGACGGCCTGCCTTCTTCGCAGTGGCGCAACTACCGCAACTTTCTGGGCACGCTGGACGGCGCCATCGAGCAGCAGCGCGCCATCGCGGCGCAGACCGAGACCCGGCTCGACACCGGCCGCACCGACTGGCAGCAGCAGAAGCGCCGCCTGAGCTCCTTCGACACGCTGGCCGAGCGCGTGCGCATGCAGGAAATGATGGCCGAGGCCAAGCGCGAGCAGCGCGACAGCGACGAGCGCGCGGCGCGCAAGTTCTTCGACCGCGCCTCGCACCCGACTCTTTGAGTCCACTGATTGAATCTCCACGCAGGAACCGACATGACTCTCATGATCACGCCCCCCGTCATGACGAACGCCACCAGCCAGCCTGCCGCGCAGACCGGCGTGCGCAACCGCGGCGCGGACGAAGACCAGGGCCGCAGCTTTGGCGCGGCGCTGGAGCGTTCGCGCGCGAGCAACGGCAGCCACGGCGACGCGGCGCCGAAAGACGGCGCACAGGATGTCGCCGCCATCGACCGCAAGCCCGTGCACAAGCCCGGCGCGGATGAAGACACGAAGAAAGAAGACGCACTGCCCGCCGATCCGAACCTCGCCTTTCTCGGGACGGCGCACACGCCGCTGCATGCGCTGACGCTCGCGGGGCGCTCTGCTCAACAGCAGCAAGGTGAAGGCGCGGCCGACGCCACCGCCGCAACGGCGCCCGCCGGTGCGGCAGACATTCCGCTGGACCCGGCCCTGCAGGCCGCTGCCGCAAAGACGCTTGGTGCCGATGCAGCCGTCGCCGATGCATCGGCCGCACCCGAAGCCGCTGTGGTCTCGAAAGATGCCGCCACGAAACCCGCGACGGCCGCACTGCCCGCCACCCAGGCTGCGCAACTCCAGGCCGACACCGCACCAGCCGCCTCGCTGCACGAACTCGCCCGCGCCGCCATCGCGGCACAGACCATGTCCGTCGGCATCGCGAAGCCCGCATCCACTCCCGCCGGTTCGCCGGTCGGCACCGCCGCGACCGGCCGCGGCGCCGCATCGCGCGCCCCCGTGAGCGCCACCACCGCCGAGCAACTGGCCAGCGCCGCGCAGCAACCCGAAGCGGCCGACGACGCACAAGCCAAGACCGCGCCCATTGCAGCAGCGGCAGCCGCGACCGCCAGCGACACGGACGCCCAGCCACCCGTGGCACCCATCGCGCTCCAGCAGCCCGCCGCTGTAGCAACCGCTTCATCAAACAGCGCGAACGACACGGCCGCCACACGCGCCCCCGTGCACACCATCGCCCCCGAAGTCGGCAGCGACAAATGGGCGCCGGCTCTCGGCCAGCAACTGGCGCGCATGAGCACCAGCGGCAATCACACGGCCGAACTCAACCTGAACCCAGCCGGCCTCGGCCCGCTCAAGGTGACGCTGTCGATGGGCGACAACCAGGCGCAGGCCATGTTCGTGTCGGCCCATGAGAGCGTGCGCAAGGCCATCGAGGCCGCGCTGCCACAGCTGCGCACTTCGCTGTCGGAGCAGGGCATCACGCTGGGCCAGACCTCGGTCGGCGCGGAAACCCGCCAGCCCTTCGGCAACGACGCCGCCTTTGCACAGCAGCAAAGCCAGCAACAGCAGCAGAACGCCGCGCGGCAGCAGGCGGCCTCCCCTTACCCCGGCACAGGCCGCACCACGGCAAGCGCCCCGGCAATTGCGCCCCTCGCCGCCGTGCGCGCGGGTGCTTCCAACAACGCAGCCGGGGTGGACACCTTCGCCTGAGCCCCGGCAACACATTCGCCCCCCGCCCGCGACGGCGCCCTGTGCGGCGCCCCGCAATGAACGGATATGAAACGCCTTTGTGCGCTTGTTCGGCCGTTCGTTCGCGAGGGACTTCGCAAAGAATAGATCGGACAAGAAAAACCGCTTAACCATGGCTACCTCATCACCCGCCGCAATTGTCGCACCGGCCATCTCCGCAACGCTGGCCCCACGCCGCTCCTCGAAGCTGCTGATCGGAATCGTGATCGCCGTCGGCCTGATCGCTGCCGGCGGCGCGGCCGCGTATGTCTTCCTGCCCCGCTTCATGGGCGCCGCCTCCACCGAAACGGCCAAGGCGCCGACGCCCGAGAAGCCCATCTTCCTGACGCTCGAGCCGCTCACCGTCAACCTGCAGTCGGAAGGCCGCGGCCGCTTCCTGCAGATCGGCATGGCGGTGCGCGTGCGCGACGAGCAGACCAAGGCGCAGCTCGTCGAGTTCATGCCCGAGGTGCGCAGCCGCCTGCTGCTCCTGCTGTCGAACCGCGCGCCCGAATCGGTGGTGGCGCCGGAAGACAAGGCCAAGCTGGCCGAGGAGATCCGCAAGGCGCTGAGCACCCCGCTGGCCCCGGACACGCCCGAACTGGGCATCTCCAGCGTCTCTTTCAACACGTTCGTCGTGCAGTGACCACCTCTTCCTTCGGACAAGCGATCCATGGCGTATGAACAGGTGCTCTCCCAGGACGAGGTCGATGCGCTTCTGCAAGGCGTCACCGGCGGAGACCTCGACCAGGCGGCCTCCCCCGCACCGCCGAAGGACGGCCTTCCGGCCTACGACCTCGGCGCGCCCGACCGCGTGGTGCGCAACCGCATGCACACGCTGGAGGTCATCAACGACCGCTTTGCGCGCGGCCTGCGCGGCGCGCTGCTGAACTTCATGCGCCGCAGCCCCGACATCTCGGTGGGGCCCGTGCAGATCCAGCAGTACGGCGAGTTCGTGCGGCACCTGCCGGTGCCCGCGAACATCAACATGATCCACATGAAGCCGCTGCGCGGCACCGCCCTCTTCGTGTTCGACCCGAAGCTGGTGTTCCTCGTGGTGGACAACCTGTTCGGCAGCGACGGCCGCTACCATGTGCGCGTGGAAGGCCGTGACTTCACGCGCACCGAGCAGCGCATCATCAAGCGCCTGCTCGACCTGTCGCTGCAATGCTATGGCGACGCATGGCAGCCGGTGTTTCCGCTCGACTTCGACTACGTGCGCGCCGAGATGCACGGCAAGCTCGCCAACATCGTCGCGCCCAACGAGGTGGTGATCAACACCACGCTGCAGATCGAGTTCGGCCCCGTCGGCGGCTTCCTGCACGTGTGCATTCCCTACTCGATGATCGAGCCGATCCGCGACCTGCTGTCCAACCCGATACAGGACGAGGTCGAGGTCGACAAGCGCTGGGTCAAGCAGATGTCGCGCCAGATGCAGGCCGCCGACGTCGAGCTGGTGGCCGACTTCGTGACCATGCCATCGACGCTGGGCGAAGTGATGAAGCTGCAGATCGGCGACGTGATTCCCATCGAGCTGCCCGAGACGGTCGTCGCCAAGGTCGGCGGCGTGCCGGTGATGGAGTGCGGCTACGGCACCTCCAACGAGCGCTATGCGCTGCGCGTGCAACACATGATCTCCCACCAAGACAGCGATTTGAAGAACGACCATGACTGACAACACCTCTTCCGGCAGCAGCGACGCGGACGACTGGGCCAGCGCCCTGGCCGAGCAGACGGCCGCCTCGGCCCCTGCCGCATCCGAACCCGCCCCCGCACCCACATTCGCGCCAGCCACCGCGCAGGTCTTCCAGCAGATCCAGGACGCGCCGGCCCCCGCGCACTCGTCCACCACGCCGGTAGATATCGCTCGCGTGCTCGACGTGCCGGTGCAGCTCACCGCCGAGATCGGCCGCACGCGCATCACCATCAAGAACCTGCTGCAGCTGTCGCAGGGCTCGGTGGTGGAGCTCGACGGCCTGGCCGGGCAGCCGCTGGACGTGCTGATCAACGGCTACCTCATTGCGCAAGGCGAAGTGGTTGTGGTGAACGAGAAGTACGGCATTCGCCTGACCGACATCGTCACGCCCTCCGAGCGCATGCAGAAGCTCGCGCGCGCATGAGCCTTCCCACCGTGCCCACGCCCGTTCACGACGTGGCTCCGGCCGCCGTCGGCGCATCGGGCCTGCTGCAGGCCGGCTTCGGCATGGCGGCGGTGGTCGGCCTGATTTTTCTGTGCGCCTGGCTGGCGCGGCGCTTCGGCCTCCAGCGCCTGGGCAGCGGCCAGCTGGTGAAGGTGGTGTCGAGCGCCGCAGTCGGCCAGCGCGAGCGCGTGGTCGTGGTGGAAGTGGGCGACACCTGGCTGGTGCTGGGCGTTACGCCGAGCCAGGTCAACACGCTGCACACGCTGCCGGCACAGGCCCATGCGGCTGCTGCAGCCTCCGCGTCGCCATCGGTCGCACCCACACCTGTCGAACTCTTTGCCCGCAAGCTGCGTGAAGCCCTCTCGGGCAAGCCGCATCGTCCTGCCCCATGAAGAACCCCGCATTGCGCCGCGGCATGCGCGCCGCGCTGCTGTTGCTCGCCGCCACGCTGCTGCCCGCCGTTGCATGGACGCAGGGCCTGCCCGGCATCACCAGCACGCCCGGCCCCGGCGGCAGCCAGACCTGGTCGCTGAGCGTGCAGACCATGGTGCTGCTGACCTCGCTCACCTTCCTGCCCGCGCTGCTGCTGTCGATGACCAGCTTCACGCGCATCCTCATCGTGCTGGGCCTGCTGCGCACCGCCATCGGCACGCAGACCTCGCCGCCCAACCAGATTCTGGTGGGGCTGTCGCTCTTCCTCACCTTCTTCGTGATGTCGCCGGTGCTCGACAAGGCCTACAACGAGGCCTACAAGCCCTTCTCCGAGAACAAGATCAGCGCCGACACCGCGCTGGAGCGCGGCATTGCGCCCTTCAAGACCTTCATGCTCAAGCAGACCCGCGAGAACGACCTGGCCCTGTTCGCCCGGCTCGCCAAGGTGCCCGAGATGCAGGGCCCCGAAGACGTGCCGCTGCGCATACTGCTGCCCTCCTTCGTCATCAGCGAGCTGAAGACCGCGTTCCAGATCGGCTTCACCATCTTCATACCGTTTCTCATCATCGACCTCGTGGTGGCCAGCGTGCTGATGTCCATGGGCATGATGATGGTGCCGCCCGCTTCCATCGCGCTGCCCTTCAAGCTGATGCTCTTCGTTCTGGCCGACGGCTGGCAACTGCTGATAGGCGCGCTCGCGCAAAGCTTCTACCTCTAGGTACGCAGAGATGAACCCCGAATCCGTCATGACCATGGGCTACAGGGCCATGGAAATCTCGCTGCTCATCGGCGCGCCGCTGCTGCTGGTGGCGCTGATCATCGGCCTGATAGTGAGCATCTTCCAGGCGGCCACGCAGATCAATGAGGCCACGCTGTCCTTCATTCCCAAGCTGCTGGCCGTGTTCGCCACGCTGGTGATCGCAGGTCCATGGATGTTGGACCGCATGCTCGACTACATCCGCGCGCTGTTCGCCGGCATTCCGCAAATGCTGGCGTGACGTGATTTGAGGTGACGTGACCCCGTCGATCATCTCGGTCACCTCGGCCCAGCTCGAGGGCTGGATGGTGGCTTTCCTCTGGCCCTTTGTGCGCATGCTCGCACTGGTGAGCACCGCGCCGATCTTCGGCGAAGCGTGGGTGCCGCGGCCCGTGAAGGTGGCCATTGCCGCCATGCTGGCCTTCGTCATCTCGCCCACCATCGGGGCGCTGCCCACGGTGCCGGTGGTGTCCGCCGGCGGCGTGTGGATCATCGTGCAGCAGGTGCTGATCGGCGTGGCCATGGGTTTCACCGTGCGGCTGGTGTTCACCGCCGTGCTGGCCGCGGGTGAATACATCGGCCTGCAGATGGGCTTGTCGTTCGCATCGTTCTTCGACCCGATGAGCCATGGCAGCACCATGGTGGTGTCGCGCCTGCTGAACATGCTGGCGATGCTGATCTTCCTGGCGCTCGACGGGCATCTGCTGATGGTGAATGCGCTGGCTGAGAGCTTTCAAACACTGCCGATTGCCGATGCGCCGCTTGCGTCTGGTGGGTGGATGTTCCTGGTGCTGGCCGGGGGCGACATCTTTGCCAGCGGGCTGATGCTGGCGCTGCCGCTGATTACCGCGCTGCTTACGCTGAACCTGGCCATGGGCATCCTGAATCGGGCATCGCCGCAGTTCAGCATCTTCGCAGTGGGCTTTCCGCTGACGCTGCTGGCGGGGATTTTCATGATGCAGTTGTTGATGCCGAATCTGGGGGCGTTTCTGGAGCCTCGGTTTGGGGAGGCTGTGGGGAACATGTTGCGGGTTACGCAGGGGCTGCGGCCCTGATTCAAAGGTGATTCAAAGGTGATTCAAAGGTGATGCAAAGGACCCGGATCGCATGAAGATCCAAACTGGTGCATCAAACTGATTAATCAGATGGCATGAGATCTGCTTGATCAGATTCATGCCATCTTCCACCGACATCAGCGAGCGCATCGTCGAGGCCGTCCTCGCCAAGAAGCTCGCACCGGGTGCCCGCCTCGGCGAACAGCAACTGTGCGACCTCTTCGATGCACCGCGCGCGGTGGTGCGCGAGGCGCTCACCACCTTGTCGGTCCGCGGCATGGTGAAGGCCAGCGCGCGTCGCGGGTGGTACCTGGTCGAGCTGTCGCCGGAGGAAGCCCAGGCCGCTTTCGACGCGCGCCTCGTGATCGAGACCGGCCTCATCCGGTGCAGCAAGCCTCTGGCCTCCAGGGCGCTGCAGCGGCTGCGCACACACCTGAAGCGTCAGCGCGAAGCGGTCGAAGGCACCGATGTGGGCGCGCGCAGCTTCCTGCTGGGAGACTTTCACGTCTGCCTGGCCGAATGCCTGGGAAACAGCGTGCTCGCGGCCACGGTTCGCGACCTCACCGCACGCACGATGCTGATCGCCTTGCGCTACCAGTCGGAAGACGAGGCTGCGCACTCCTTCAGCGAGCACAGCGCCATCGTCGAGGCGCTGGAAGCCGGCGACATGGCCCTGGCCGAACAGCGCGTCTTCACCCACCTGTCGACCTGGCAACTCAAGCTGCGGGTGCCCGCAGACCAGACGCCCGACCCGTTGGCCGAGCTGCGGCTCGCGCTCACGCCGGTGTCTGCGCCCCGGTGAAGCATCCCCTGCCACGCGCCCCCGATTTCCCTGCCGACTTCTTCTCAACGCCCATCCCAACCCTGGAGCACGCCACCATGTTCAGCAAACGCCACCTTTCCCTCGGCCTCGCAGTCGCCCTGACCTTTCTCGCAGCCGGCGCCTCGCACGCACAGAACGCGCTGGACACGATCACGAAGAGCAAGACGGTCCGGATCGCGATTCCCACCGACTTTCCGCCCTACGGCTCGGTCGGCCCGGACATGGCGCCCCAGGGGCTGGACATCGAAGTCGCGCGGCTGATCGCCGGCAAGCTCGGTGCCAAGGTCGAATTGATTCCGGTCTCGACGGCGAACCGCATCCCCTATCTGCAGACCAAGAAGGCCGACCTCGTGATCTCGACGCTGGGCAAGAACCCGGAGCGCGAGAAAGTCATCGACTTCACGGTGGCCTACTCGCCCTTCTTCATCGCCGTGTTCGGCCCGAAGACGCTGTCCGTGAAGGCGCCGGCTGAGCTTGCGGGCAAATCCATCTCCGTCACGCGCGGCTCCGTGGACGACGCGGAACTCACCAAGGTGGCGCCGGCCTCCGTGGAGTTGCGCCGCTTCGAGGACAACAACGCGACCATCTCGGCCTTTGTCGCCGGACAGACGCAGCTGGTGGCAACCAGCGCCCAGGTGGCGAGCACCATGATGGCGAAGAACCCTCAACTCGGAAGCGAGCTCAAGTTCGTGCTGAAGGATTCCCCGAACTTCGTCGGCGTGGCCAAGGGAGAGGACGCGCTGCGGCTCAAGGTCAACGAGATCTTGCTCGATGCGAAGAAGAGCGGCGAACTCGACAAGCTGGCCGTCAAGTGGCTGGGCCGCCCCGCCGGCGATTTGCCGCAGTAAGGCGCTCCCACGACATGAACGAGCCATGGCGCCTCAGTGCGGCGCAGCTGACCGCCGGGTACGCAAAGCAGTTGTTCACGCCCCTCGACGCGCTGCAGGCGTGCCTGGCACGCACCGAGGCTTGCGAGCCGTCGCTCAACGCCTTCGTGGCACTCGACCGGGAAGGTGCGCGGCGTGCGGCGGCGTCCAGCGCGGCACGCTGGGCCACCGGCCGGCCGCTGGGCCCGCTCGACGGCGTGCCAATGAGCGTCAAGGACAACATGCACGTCGCGGGTCTTCCCACGTCGTGGGGAAGCAAGCTGCTGCAGGGCTTTGTCGCATCGCACGACGAGCTGCCCGTGGCGCGCCTGCGCACAGCAGGCGCCGTGCTGTTCGGCAAATCGAACCTGCCTGAATTCGCGATGCAGGGCTGCACCTCCAACGCGCTACACGGCACGACCCGCAACCCCTGGAACACCGCGCTGACGCCGGGCGGATCGTCGGGCGGTGCCGCGGCGGCGGTCGCGGCGGGCCTGGGGCCGCTGGCCCTGGCCACCGATGGCGGCGGCTCCATCCGCCGGCCTGCATCGCATTGCGGTCTTGTGGGATTCAAGCCTTCGCGCGGCCTCGTGTGCAGGGAGCGCGGCTTGCCCGAGATATTCCTCGACTACGAAGTGGCCGGCGGAATCGGTCGCTGCGTGAAAGACGTACAGCATCTGACGGAGGCGATCGCAGGGTCGCGCCTGGAGGCCGGCCGGCCCACGCCGTCTCGCATTCTTTTCGTGCCCCGTTTCGGCACCCATGCCGTCGACCCCAACATTGCCGCGTCGGTGCGTCGCGCGGCCGAGGGTTTCGCCGCGTTGGGGCATGCGGTGGACGAAGCACAGCAGCAGGTGAACTGGTCGGAGGCGATCAACGCGCTGTGGCCGACGCTTTCCAATGCAGGGCTCGCCTGGATGCTCCAGCGCGCATGGCAATGGCCCGAGTTCGGATTGCCCGAGGGCGTTCACCCGGATCTCTCACGCTGCGGCGCGGTCGCGCAGGCGAATTTCGACGCCGGCCTGAAGCTCGATGCGTCCGGCCTGTTCGACGTGCTGGCGAAAGTGCGTGAACTCGAGCGACAGATGGAAGTCGTCTTCGCCCGCTACGACTTCATCCTCACACCCGCGACGGCCGCCCTGCCCTGGCCCTGTGAACAGAGCCACCCAGAGCGGATTGCGGACACGGAAGTCGGCCCGCGCGGACATGCCGTCTTCACCGCCTTCGCCAATGCCGCGGGCTTGCCGGCCATTGCATTGCCAAGCGCGCATGCAGAGGGCCTGCCGACCGGCATCCAGCTGGTCGCATCGGCCGGCCACGATGCCGAACTGCTGGCATTGGCCATGCAGTATGAAGAGGCGTTTCCATGGCCTGCGCTGTGGGACGAAGGGTTTCACTCAACGGACTGAAATGAGGAGGTTCCACCCGGCATTTGGGTTGGAACTGCGGGCCGTAGGGGCATCGCGCTCCTCTCGATCGCAGATGTCTGCGTGGCTATACTGCGCCCGTCATGTCAAAAACAGGCGTGATCGGGATTGGCGTCCCGCTGAAATCACTGCGACGAAAGCCGCAGTCACCCGCAGGGTCTGCGGCTTTGTCGTTCGTGCCTCCAGTTTTGGCGGCTCGATGGGCGGGCGCGAGCCCGGCCGGTTTCACGCAAGTGGTTTCCCGGTACGCCAACTCGTCGAGCCGCCGCCCTCAATTGGCGTTGAGTGCGTCGGTTTCAGCAAACCGAAACCCTCGGAGGCCATTCATGGCTGGATTCACCCGCGCGTCCGCGCACGTCACCTCAGTTCCCGAATCTTCTGAAGCCGCCAGCGTTGAATCGCTTGCGCTGCAGGCGTGCGATGACATCGACAGCCTTCACGCTGTGCATCGTGCCTATGCGTGTCTTGAAAAACTCCTCGTCCCGCAAGGTGTGAACGATACGGAAGAGGTTTATCCGACCCGCACCGAACTCAGCGCGCTGGTGCGGGTGGTCAATGAGGAATTGCAGCGGCGGATCGAAGCAGCCGACACCACGATGCAGTCGCTGCGTGTTGCCCTAAGCAAAGTAAGTTCGCAATGAACACATTCAGCATCAACGGCAAGGACCTTCGCTGAGAAAAAACTGATCGAACGAGCATCCGACTAATGCCGTTCAGTGATCCAGGTTGCGATGTCGTATGCCATGACGACTTCGCCCGGAGTTTCTTGAAAAGCAAGGGGGTCGTTGCGTTTCAATAGTTCTCTCTGCTTTGGTGGTAGAGACTCTTTGAGCCATGTCTCCAGCATCTCGTGCGTTTCTGTTTCAAGAGCAGAGCCCCTTTCCACAACCCGTCGCCACGGGAAGAACCAGAAAACGGCGTTGACCAAATACATCTTCTGTTGTGAGCGTTCTACTTCCAGGCTCCCAACTCGCTCAATGGCTAGCCTCTTGCCATTTGCTCCGCGAACTTCAAGCTGAATTGATCCACCATCCGCCCACGCTTGTGCGCCGAGGATCGTAAGTGGTTGCGTCAACTCGTGAGGATCAACACGAAATACAGGAAGGAGCGCAACCACGAACCCGATCATCAGAACTGCAATCAACAGGAGAGCTTGGCGCTTTTTCAGCTTCATGTGTCACTTCTGTGGCGAGTGGGTGATCATCGATCCGGGAGACCCTTTGAAACCCCAAAGATACCAACTCCAAATGCCAGCGTATCCATAGCCTCCACGCAGCGTAGGCAGCATCGCCAGATAGCCATCTGGCCCTGTGACTTGCACGCCTAGCAACGCCGCCCGCCAACCCCAGCCTTAACGGCTAAGGAGTGGCAGGCGGCTTTTTTTGTTTTTTGAAGATCAGGGGCAACGAGCAAGACTTGAACTTGAACCCCGCTAACTGCTGTATTCGAGAACTGGCTTCCCGAGTGCAGCAAGGTACAAATCGCAGTTGACTCGTAGCTCTTCAACGGTTTCGCCCGCAGGGACCGCTGGTTCCGCGCTGTACCCCTTTACTCTACCGTCTTCATGGTAGTAAACCTCGTAGATAGCGACCTCTCCGTTTCGGCTCATTACTCGATACTCCCAAGTCATATATCTTCAATTGTGGTAATCAACGATATTATGAATGGTCAGCACACCGTCTTTAATGCCAAATATGGCGCACTCCAAAAAATTGGACCCCGATCCCCGGATTTTTTAATCTCTGAATACGACAATTTCTGCCTCAGAAGAATACACATGAACTAAATCCTTCAAATACAGGGAAATAAAATCAGAAAAATTGTTCGCCAAAAGATACCCCCCATCATCGTCAATCACTCGCACCACGACCCCATTTTTTCTAGAGTTTTTCACGCAACATATTGCATACTCTATTAATCCGTATGGCCAGCTACAAAAAATCAAGTATCCAGGATTGATGATTTTTTGTTTTGCGAGTGCGTAGAATTCAAATCCCTCTCCATCGCAGCTTTCAGGACTAGATTCGGCATCTCCAATACCAAATCCGTCTACCAATCTCAAATAATCAGAAAATTCAGTCGGAAGATGCACCTTATTTTCATCCTCAAACAATTCAATCTCTCTCAATGAAATCCCATGAGGCAACCGTAGAGATCGCTGCCCCCTCCAATGGGCGAGTAGGTTTTTTATTGCAGTTTGGCTATTCATTTTCAGACTCTCTTTAATACGGCCAAAGGTTGATTGCTTTTTTCAGGTGTTCAATTCTATTTTGAATTAATTTATTGTCCGTCTTACTCACCGAATCTTCGAGTTTTTTTGCTACCGATTCAAGCTGAGTCTTGGTGAAACCATCTTTTACAAGCTTTTGTACATCGGAAGCCTGCATCGCCTCTTTCGTAGCGATTTCTTCCGCGATCCTAGAGGCATCAGTGTTTGCACCCTTTTTGGTCCAACCCAATGCAGGTCCGATGGCCGAATTCTCTTTAATTCGCCTCCCAAGACATAACGTCTTGAGGCCACCCAATCCTCTTCCGATCGCGTTGACAAGAGGCCCCTCGCCTGGGACAAGTCCTTGGACTGTCATGGAAAGCGCGCCCAACGGATCATCTATTCCAGATTGAAACCCAGAGATTGATCCGTCCCACCATGATTTCCATGTCAGCAACCCCATTGGATCGCTGAAAAGCAGGGGATTCCCATCCCCATAAGCGAACCTGTTCCACCCCCCATTAAGTCCAATAGGGTCACCCTGCGGATAGCGACCAGTCCTCGGATCGTATGAGCGGAAATAGTTGTAGAACAACCCCGATTCCTTATCCGCATACTGCCCCGGATACCGCAGATTGAAGGTCACGTCTGCAATGGAGGTCATACCCGTGCTCGGTATCGTGGTCGGCCCCGTGAACCGCTTGGCCGCCGTCGTCGGCTCCTCTTCCCCAAACGCGCTGTAGCCCCACTGCCAGACCGCCTGGCCATCCTCGTTCGTCAGCTTGCGCGGCGTGTTCAGGTGATCGCTGTGGATGGCATAGGTGGCGCCATTGATCACAGCCGCAATCGGCATCGGCCCATTGCCCGTCGGCAGGTAGATGTACTGGTTCTGCCCCGCACTGTTCGTGCCCCCGCTGCCCACCTCCGCAATCAGCGTGCCCTGCTCGTCGTAGACGTACGCATAGCCCAGTTGCTCCGCCTGTGTCGTGCTCGGGCTCCACAGCTTCGTGAAGAACGCGATCAGGCTCTGCATGAAGCCCGGGTCGGCCTCGTCGCCCTGGCTGGGCGGGTACAGCGGCTCGGTCTTGAACACCCGCTGCCCCAGCGCGTTGTGCGCATAGCGCGTGGTCGGGCTGACATCGGTCGCACCCGTCGTTGCTGCGGCCAGCCTGCCTTCGGCATCGTAGGTGTAACTGCGCAGGCCATCGGTCAAGAGGTCGCCGTTGGCGTTGTAGCCGTAGCTCACGCTCGTGCTGCTCGCGCCGTTGATGGTCTGGCTGAAGCCCGTGAGCTGGTTGCTTGTCGATCCCACCGTGTAGGTGCGGCTGGTGCTCGTGCCATCGACAGCGCGGGTACTGCTGCTGCGGTTGCCGTTGGCGTCGTAGCCAAAGCCTGCCGTGTTGCCCGTGGCGTTGAAGCTCACGATGCGCCCCACGGCGCTGTAGCCCACGCTCCAGGTGACGTTGGCATTGGCGATGGTGCTGTGGGTCGGGTCGGTGTCGCCGGGCTGGTAGAGGTTCTGCGTCAGGCTGGTGATGCGCCCTGCTGCGTCGTAGGTGTAGCCGCTGAACTCGGTGGCGGTCAGGCGGCCTGCGGTGTCGTAGGTGCGGCTGGCTGCGATGGAGGGGCTCGCGAACGCCCAGGTCCACGCCGTGGGCTGGCCCAGCGGGTTCCAGGCGATGCCGGTGACCAGCGGGGTGCCGTTCAGGCTCAGGCCTGTGAGGCGGCCGGTGCTGTCGTAGGTGTGCGCGAGCACGCCGCCGCCGTTGGGGTAGCCAATGCTGGCCAGCGTGCCATTGGGGTTGTAGGCGTAGCTGACCTGCTGGAGGCTGCCGTTGGCCAGGGTCTGCTTCTTGAGGGTGACGCGGCCGAAAGTGTCTCGGGTGTACTCGGTGGTGCCGCTGCGGTCGACGATCTCGGACAGATACCCCTTGCTGTTGGCCGTGAGGTCGTAGCGCAGGGTGGTGGTCTTGCCGTCGGCGAAGACCAGGCTTGTCGGGCGGCCCAATGCATCGCGCGTAATCGTTGTCGCCTGGCCGAGGGCGTCGGTGATCTGGGTGGGCAGGCCGAGGTTGTCGTACTGGGTGCTGGCTCCACCTGTATCGGCGCTGCTCTCGGTTGTTGCGTTGCCTTGGGCGTCTCGGGTGTAGCTGGTCACGACCCCCTTGAAGTCGCTGGCTGCTGTCACCGCATCCAGGGCGTTGTACGCGAGGGTGGCACTGGCGTTGGCCGCGTCGGTCACGGCCTTGACGCGGCGCAGGTTGTCCAGGCCGTACTGGGTGCTCTGGTTCAGGCCGTTGGTCGAGCTGATTAGTTCGCCGTTGGCGTCGTAGCCGAAGGTGTTGGACTGATTGGGGCCTTCGGTCTTGGCGGAGAGGCGGTTGATGTTGTTGACCGTGCGCGCCACGCTCCAGGCGACGTTGCCGGCGCTGTCCTTGATCTGCTCGGCGGTGCGGTTGCCCATGCCGTCCAGGGTGTAGGTGCCGCTCTCGCCTCGGTTGTTGCTCCAGCCAGTCAGGCGATGGGCTGCGTCGTAGGTGTAGGTCAGGACGAGGCCGGCGGGCAACGTGACTGTCTCGACCGTGCCGTAGGGCTTGTAGGTCAGGACCGTGGTCAGACCGCCGACGGATTGGGTCAGCAGGCGGTCGCGCAAGTCGTAGGTGTAGGTGCTGACGAGGCCGCTGGGGGCAGTTGAGCTGACGACGCGGTTGGCTGTGTCGTAGGCGTAGCTGGTGACGTGGCCCAGGGCGTTCGTGACGGTGAGGACGTTGCCTCGAGTGTCGTAGGTGTAGCTCGATGCAGCACCGTTGGGCTCCGTGGCTGCATCAACCAGCTGCGACGTGTTGTAGGTCCACTGCCAGAGCTGGGCCTTGTTGGTCGCGGTGTCGGTCACCGTCTTCGACAACATATTGCCGAGGGCGTCGTAGGTGTAGGCAGTGGTGCGGCCGGACTCGGTGACCAGCACGGGCAGCGAGAAGGTCGCGTGCCATTGGGTGGTCACTGTTCGTGCATCGGGGGTGCCGGAGGCGTAGACCACGGTGGTGGGCAGACGGCGGGTAACGTCCCAGGTCGTGACGGTCACCGCGCCCTTGAAGTCCGTCTCCGAAGTGATCAGGCCGTTGGCGTCCTGAACACGGGAGGAGGCATCCGCTTCATTGTTTCCGGATGGCAGGGAGCTCGCCGTCACCACCAGCTGGCCAACCGCCTTTCCGTAGCTGAATGATCGCAGCGTACCGAGTGGATCGCGGACTGAGGCAATGTTGGATGTTGGGTAGCTGACGTCGTAGCGCTCAGCGCCGTCCCGGCTAGTCGCGGTGGCTCGCCCCGCACTGTCGTAGTAGAACATCGCGAACCGCGTGTTCGATTCATCGAAAATCGTAGTGAGGTGATGCGAGTAACTACTCCATTCGTAGGCATAGCTGCGGCGCTTGCCGTCCGGGTAGGTGACGCTGGCCACTTCTCCCGACGCACTGTAGGTGTAGCTCAGTGTTCGGCCGTCGGGGGTCGTTACCGTGCCCAGTTGCCCAACGGGGTCATACGAGAGAGTGAGCGTTCTGCCAAACCCATTGGAGACGGTTGCAAGACGACCGGCACCGTCGTATGCGTATGTTGTGGTCCAGCCGTTTTGAGCGATGAGCGTCTGAATCCGCCCCATCGAATCGAAGTTCAGCGTTGCACCATCCTGCGCCCTGTAGTAACGCCAGCCTCTCGGAACTGGCGTGAGCGCATCGGGTTCGCCGATCGTCGACCAGGAGCCTCCTGTTTGAGTGAACGTCTGCGCATGACCTTCTGCGTCGAAAGCAGTCACGCTCGTGGTGCTGATTGCCAGCCGTTCGGCATAGTTGTGCGTCCATGCGCGACCCAAGCCAATCGAGGCCCGATCTGAATGGAGACCCCATGTACTGCGATAGGTGCGAACGAAAGAAAGCGGGTTGGGGCCACCATCTTCATAGTCCCTATCGATCTGCAGCTTGTCACCTGTCGCGGGAACGATTGGATTGCCAAACACAAGGCCAGCAACGGGGCGAGTGCAGATTTCGCGAGGTGGGGGCGCGGGAATACACATGCTGCCTTGTTCGCGGTATCCGAATTTGCACTCGCAAGTGCCAGGACTGATTGAATCGCTGTACGCCGGGCACGCATCGGCCACCGAACCAATTGAGTAGTAGGCTACCGTCGGTGGCGGGTTGTTCGGGTTATTCAGATACTCTTGCGTGATACGGCAATAGTCACCGCCTCCGTAGATTGGAGGCGCTTGAACTGGGCCTTCCCCAGATATGCGTATATCGGGACCTGAGCTCGCTCGCTGCAGATCTACGGAAGCTTGACACGCAAGCGACGCAGTCGAATAGGCCACTAGGGGCGATTGCATGTAATAGCGGACCGTCGTCGTGAAAGAGGCGTTTGCAGTGCTGCCCATCCACAAGATCCCGACGATCAGCAATCGCACAAGGAGCGCGACGTGCCGAGAAGCTTGGTTACCGTCCAGTCCCGTCCATAAGAACGCATACACCCTTATCGGGTGCTCCCATCGAGCAATGCTCCCCTGCGTCTTCAACACCCTCATCACACTCTCCCTCATGCTTCTCGTTTGTGCTTCTGAGCATCAACGATCTGCTCTTTACGAGCCGCGAAACTCGGCATTTCTTGAACAATCGATCACCCTCTCAGATGACGCGCACTGCCACACAGCGCACTCCGTACAAGTTGTTTCAGGTTAGCCGAAAGGCCACATGCAAACAACGACAGATCAACGGCACGGGGGGTTTAGTCGATGCGCTGAATGGAAAAGTACGCAACACATCTGGGCACTGTTGTCGATGAGCGACTACACGCGGGCCTGAGGACACGCCAGCCCAACTCATGTCGCGTGGTCATGGCGACCGGCGCCGATGCTTCAAGGAGCGCTGACATAGCGGCGCGAAGTGCCATGCATCCCAAGGTGATGAGACCGCTTCCACTTTTTGGTCTAGCCCAAGGTCGTCTGCGCCAGCAGGGCGAAGGAGTGCAGCGACTGAGGTACAGCAGAGATAGACCTCGATGATGAATCTCAAAGAGGCATCACCCAGGGAATGCATGCCCGTCGGGCCGAATGCTCGTGGCCCTGGGCTTCTCGGCCCGAATCGGCATGTAGATCACTGCCTCAGTTAACGGGGGCTATCTATTAAAGAGAACCACCAGACCGACGCCCCCCGTTAAGTCATGCCCGTGCCCAGCCCCCTGTGGTCGCCTTCCAGCCAGGGAGAGGGCGGGAATCAACGGCTTCGCGTCCTTCTTCACATCTTTCGAAGAGATTCAGAGTCAGATTTCATCTTCACCAAAGAACCTGAGAGAGGTTTCAACTGCCCCTAAACACAGCTGCGTCCCTCTACAAATAGTTAAACAACGAAATGCTATTCAACTTAGCAAACGTCATCTGCGTCGCCTGCAACGAAGACTGCCGCTGATAAAACTCCGCAATCGCGCTGTACGGGTCCAGGTCTTCAATGGAAGACAGATAAGACTCTTCCTGCAGCTTGCGATCCCCCCCACCCGAGTCCAGCGCATCGATCTCGCTCTGCCGCGAGCCCACAGAAGAAAGCACCGTCAGCACGTTGTCATGCGCGTTCGTCACCTTCACGTTGGCTGTGGCCAGCGCGTTCTGCAACTTCGCCTGCGCAGCCGCGCCACCACCGCTCAGCGGCGTGCGCAGCGCACTCACCAGTTCGCCGATCGCAGCGAACACATCGGTGCCGGCATTCTTCGCGGTAGACACATCAAAGCTGTCGCCAGCCGCCGGCGTGCCGGTGATCTTGATCTGCACGCCACCGAAGTTGATGGGCGTGTCCGCCGAGATAGGGCCGGTGGCTGCAACCACGGGCGGCGTGTCCTTGGTCGTCACCGTGTAGTCGGTGGCGCTGAAGGTGATGGTGAAGTCCTTGCCGTAGTTGGGCGCGGTGGCGTCGGTCACGCTGACGGAGCCGAACACGCCGGTGCCGGTGTTGCCCGCGGCGCCTGACGCCACATAGCCCGCGCCGCCTTGCACCGACTGGAAGACGCTGCGGCCGTCGTCCGATGTGGACATCTGGCGCGCCACGTCAACCTGCATCAGCCGCTGGCCCTGGTCGCCGACGTACTGCACGCCGCCGCTGGCCGTGGCCACGAAGGGCGGGGAGCCGCTCTTGAAGCCTGCGAACAGGTACTGGCCGTTGCCGTCGTCGGAGTTGGCGATGCCCACCAGCTGGTCGTAGCTGCTCTGGATGGTGGTGGCGAGCGATGCGCGGTCGGCGTCCGACAGCGTGCCGTTGCCGGCCTGCACGGTCAGGGCCTTGATGTTCTGCAGGATCGAGGTCACCGAGTTGAGCGCGTTCTCCTCGGTGGAGAGCGATCGCGACGCGCGCTGGCGGCTGGTGGCGTACTGCGAGATTTCCGAGAGCGTCTGGCTGACGCCGAGTGCGCGAGCGGCGCCCACAGGGTCGTCGCCGGCCGAGAGAAATTTTGAGTTGGTCGCCAGCTGCTGCTGGACCCTGAACAGTTTCTGCTGCTGCTGGCCCATGGCCAGTACGTTCTGTTCGTAAAAGGATTGGGTGCTGATGCGCATCGCTTTGCCTTGTTGAATCTGCTTGACGTTGGGCTGGCTCAGCTGCCAATGCCGAGGATGGTGTCGAAGATGGTCGAGGCGGTCTGGATCACTTTCGCATTCGCCTGGTACATCTGCTGGAACATCAGCAGATTGGCGGTTTCCTCGTCCTGGTTCACGCCCGAGATGGCCTGCTGGCTGGCCTTGATCTGGCTGGTAACGCTGTCTTGCGTGGTGGCTGCCACCTTGACGGCCATGGCGCGGTTGCCGACTTCGCTGACGATCTGCGAGTAGGCGCCGTTGAAGGTTGCGGTGCCGTTGGCCATGGTGGTCTTGCGCTGCAGCGCGCCCAGCAGCAGCGCATTGCTGCCGTCTGACACGCCCGCGGTGTTCTTGCCGATGGTGAAGGTGTCGCCTTGCGCGGGCGCGCCGGTCATTGCAACGGTGACGCCGTCGAAGCTCATCTTCGCGCCGGCGGTGTAGGGCACGGGCGTGCCGGCCGCGTAGCTGGTGCTGGTGCCATCGGCCAGCGTGACGGTCACGGCCGAGGTGGCCGGAAAGCCGGTCAGGTTGCCGGTGGTCGCGTCGTAGCTCAGCGTGACGGTGCCGCCCAGCGGCGTTGCGGGGTAGCTCGCATCCACCGTGGCCGCGCCCAGCGCGCCGGAGCCCTTGTTGCCGACGGTATTGCCGGTGACGATGGGCGATGCCGCGGCCACCTTGGCGGGGTCGAGCGTCAGCACGTCAAGGTCGCGCGCGCCGGTGCGCGTGGGCTGCACCAGAAACGAATCGCCGGCCTGCGCGGTACCGCTGGCGGCCGCGAGGCTCACGCCGTCGAAGGTAATGGGGAAGGTGGTGAAGGAGCCCATCGACTGCTTGTCCGACAGGCGGGTGACCGAGTAGGTCAGCGTGCCGGCCACGTCGGTGACGCTCACGTTGTAGTCGCTGGTCGTGAGTTGCGACGCGTTCGAGAGCGTGCCGGTGAGCTCGAGGTTGCCCGCGTTCTTTGCGTTGGAGAGCACGCCCGGCACGGACTGCGTGAAAAAGTCTTTGCCCAGTGCGCCGCTGAGGTCCACGCCCAGCTTGCTCTGCGCGTTCACGGCGTCGGCCACCGACATGGCGAGCCGGCCGATGGAGTTTTGCGTGGGAATGAGCGTGTCACGTCGAAAGCTCATGAGCCCGCCGAGCGTGCCGCCGGTGATGACGCCATCTGACAGCTCGGTCGTGTTGCCGGCAAAGCCCTGCAGCGCCACGGCCTTGCGCGACGGGTCGGCGGCGGAGTTCACCGCGGCCATAGTGGCGGCGTAGTCGCCCGTCACCAAAGACTGGCCGGTGGCGATGAACACGTTGTACTTGCCGTTGTCCTGCTGCAGCACCTTCACGTCGACCACCTGGCTCAGCTCGCTCACGAGCTGGTCGCGCTGGTCGAGCAGGTCGTTGGGAGGCTGGCCGCCGGCCATGGCGCTGATCTGGCTGATCTGCTGGTTGAGGCTGGCGATCTTGCTGGCGTAGGTGTTGATCTGGTCCACGCTGCCAACGATCTGCTCATTGACGGAGGAGTTCAGGTCCGACAGGTATTGGTCGGTCGCGCGAAACTTGCTGGCCAGCGCCTGCGCCGAGCTGATCATCTGCTGGCGCGCCGCCGGGTCGGCCGGTGTGTTGGCCACGCCCTGCACGCTGGTGAAGAAGCTCTGCATCAGCGGCGCGATGCCCGAGGTCTTGTCGGCCAGCAGGGTGTCGATGCGGTTGATCTGCGTGCTGTTGGTGGCAAGCGCAGCCGAGGTCGACTGCGCAATAGAGAGCTGCGCCGTCAGGTAGCGGTCGTAGCTGCGCGAGACGGTCGTGACGTTGGCACCCGAGCCGATGAAGCCCGAGCCTGTGCCAGTGGCGTTGCCCGTGGCGATCTCTGCCACCTGGCGGCTGTAGCCGGCGGTGTACACGTTGGCTGTGTTGTGGGCCGTGGTCATCAGCGCGGTGCGTGCAACGCCGAGGCCGCTCAGACCCGTGTAGAACAAACTTCCGGACATATGGCTTTACCTGTCGATGAGGTGTGTGAAATGAGGTGGCATCGCCTGGATGCCTCTGGGTCTATATCGGCAGCGCCAGCCGAAAGTTGAGGGTCGATCGGGTCAGAACTCGGTCCAGTCGCCCTTGGCGTCGTTGGCCATGGCGAGTTGCGGGGCGCCAGAAGGCTCGCGCCGGGTGGGCAAGGCCTTGGCGGGGCGCTTGGGTGCTGGCTTGGCGGGCTTCGGGATTGGGGTGATACGCGTGAAGCCGGGGCGTGTGGTGGCGACGGCGTTGGCATCGAGCTTGAAGACGCTCACCGCCTGTACGAGGCTGCCGGCCTGCTCCTGCAGCGATTGAGCGGCTGCCGAAGCCTCTTCAACCAGTGCGGCGTTCTGCTGCGTGACCTGGTCCATCTGCGTGATGGCCTGGTTGATCTGCTCAATGCCCGAGGTTTGCTCCTGGCTGGCAGCGGTGATCTCGCCCATGATGTCGGTCACGCGCTTCACGCTGCCGACGATCTCGTCCATCGTGCGGCCAGCTTCTTCCACCTGCTTGCTGCCTTCTTCGACCTTTTCTACCGAGTCGCCGATCAGGGTCTTGATCTCCTTGGCTGCAGCAGCGGAGCGTTGTGCGAGGCTGCGGACTTCCGAGGCCACCACTGCGAAGCCACGGCCTTGTTCACCCGCACGCGCGGCTTCGACCGCCGCGTTCAGCGCCAGGATGTTGGTCTGGAAGGCAATGCCGTCGATCACGCCGATGATGTCGACGATCTTCTTGGACGATGCATTGATCGAGCCCATGGTGTCCACCACTTGGGAGACGACGCTGCCGCCCTTCACGGCGACCTCGGAGGCCGAGACGGCCAACTGGTTCGCCTGCCGCGCGTTGTCCGCGTTCTGCTTGACGGTGCTGGTCAGCTCCTCCATCGAAGCAGCCGTCTGCTCCAGCGAACTCGCCTGCTCTTCCGTGCGCGAAGATAGATCCTGATTGCCAGAGGCGATCTGCCCCGAAGCAGTGGCGATCGTCTCCGTGCCCGTACGCACCTCACCAACCACCTTCGCCAGGCTCGCATTCATCTCTCGCAGCGCGTGCATCAGCTGCCCCGTCTCGTCGCGGCTTTCCACCTCGATATGCGTGCTCAGGTCGCCCGCGGCCACCGTCTCTGCCACTTCCACCGCATGCCCCAGCGGACGCACGATGCCCAGTGTCAGGCGCCATGCAAACAACGCCCCCAGCACCAGCGCAATGCCCGACAGCACCATCAACGTGGTCTCGCCGGTCGTATGGTTGGCTTCGATGTCTTGCGCCAGTTCGTCGATGCGGTCGCGCTGATACGCCGCGAGCTTGGCCACGGCCTCCTCGTAGACGGTGAGTGCGGGCGCGAACTGGTTGTCGGCCATTTCCATGGCCTCTTCGTTCTTCCCCTCGGTCTTGAGCTTGTTGATCTTCCCGATGGTCGCGAGCACGACGCCGCGAGCATCGGCCACGCCGGCATACAGCTTCTTCTCTTCCGGAGAGGTCAGCAGTTCCTCGAGCTTCTTCTGCACCGGGTTGATAAGCGCCGACTTGTCGGCCCGGCCCTTCTCGAAGTAGGCGACCGCCTTGGGGTCTGTCGCCTTGACCATCGCGAACGAATTGACGATTGCCGGCCCGAGCAGGTTGGACCACTGGTTGGCCAGGCGCTCCTTGACCAGCGCGTTCTGCATCATGTCTTCCGTGGCCTTGCCCACACTCGCAAGGCGCTGCATGCCGGTGGCGGCAATGACCAACATCAGGAGCAGCACGACCGCAAAGCCGAGGCCCAGGCGGGTGCCGATTTTCAGGTTCTTCAAGTTCATTTGATTTCCTCCAGCAGACTCAGAATTCCGTCCAGTCGCCCTTTGCATCCCCAGCTACAGCGAGCTGTGGGGCTGCGGCGGGTTCGCGGCGGGTGGGCAAGGCCTTGGCGGGGCGCTTCGGCTCGGGCTTGACGGGCTTGGCGATCGGGGTGATGCGCGTGAAGCCGGGGCGTGTTGTGGCCGCGGCGTTGGCGTCGAGCTTGAAGATGCTGACGGACTGCACGAGGCTGCCAGCCTGCTCCTGCAGCGACTGGGCTGCGGCCGAAGCTTCTTCGACCAGCGCTGCGTTCTGCTGCGTGACCTGGTCCATCTGCGTGATGGCCTGGTTGATCTGTTCGATGCCTGACGTTTGCTCCTGGCTGGCAGCGGTGATCTCGCCCATGATGTCCGTCACGCGGCGGACACTGCCGACGATTTCGTCCATCGTGCGGCCAGCCTCTGCAACTTGTTTGCTGCCCTCTTCGACCTTTTCGACCGAGTCGCCGATCAGGGTCTTGATTTCCTTGGCGGCGGCAGCCGAGCGCTGAGCGAGGCTGCGCACTTCGGAGGCGACGACAGCAAAGCCACGGCCCTGCTCGCCGGCGCGTGCCGCCTCGACTGCCGCGTTCAGCGCGAGGATGTTGGTCTGGAATGCGATGCCGTCGATCACACCGATGATGTCGACGATCTTCTTGGACGATGCATTGATCGAACCCATGGTGTCGACCACTTGCGAGACAACGCTGCCGCCCTTCACGGCAACTTCAGAGGCAGACACGGCCAGCTGGTTCGCCTGCCGCGCGTTGTCCGCGTTCTGCTTCACCGTCGAGGTCAGCTCTTCCATCGAGGCAGCCGTCTGCTCCAACGAGCTAGCCTGCTCTTCCGTGCGCGAAGACAGATCCTGATTCCCCGAAGCAATCTGGCTCGAAGCCGTGGCAATGGTGTCGGTCCCCGTGCGCACTTCACTCACGATCTTCACGAGGCTGTCGTTCATGCCCTTCAGAGCCTCCAGCAATTGCCCGGTTTCGTCCGTCGTCCGTGCCTCGATGCGGCTGGTCAAGTCGCCTGCCGCCACCGACTGCGCCACCTTCACGGCTTCCGCCAGCGGCCGCGCGACGATGCGTGCGATCCACAGCGCCAGCCCCAGGCCTAGCGCCATGCTGCCCAGCAGCAGGCCCAGCACCCAGAGCCTGGCTCGCCCGTGCACCGCGTCGGCCGTCTGGCCCGCGCGAAGGGCGCCTGCCAGGTTCACCTGCGTCAGCTTGTCCAGCGTCGCGTTCATCTCGCGGCTCAAAGTCTGCGACTTGCCGCGAATCAGATTGGCCGCCTGGTCGATGTCCTGCGTATTGGAGATGGCGACGATCTTGTTGTGCTCGAGCGCGTATTGCGCCAGCAGCTTCTCGAACACCGGATAGAGCTCGCGCTCCTCGGGCTCCGAGATGAGCGTCGCATATTCGGCGCGCTTCTTCTGCAGCACCGCCCACGACTCGTCCATCGCCTTCTCGTGCGCAGTCATTTCGGTGAACGAACCCAACAAGGCATGCTCCGTCTCCTGCGCCCGGTAGCTCGCCACCATGCCCTTCAGCTCCAGCAGCGAGCGCGTGGCCGGCAGCCAGTTGGTCGAGAGGTCGGTGGACATCTCGTGAACCTTGCCGAGCTGCATCACCGAAATCACGCCGAGGCAGGCCGTCAGCACGAGGACGGCGATGAACGACGCAAGCAGCTTGGTCGCGATCTTGAGGTTGTAGAAAGACTTGATCATTTTTCAGGCCGAGAAGGCCAATACCGTGTGTTGCCGGCCTTCGCCGAGCTTGAAGATGCTGACGGCCTGCACGAGGCTGCCGGCCTGTTCCTGCAGCGACTGGGCTGCGGCCGAGGCTTCCTCGACCAGTGCCGCGTTCTGCTGCGTGACCTGGTCCATCTGCGTGATGGCCTGGTTGATCTGTTCGATGCCCGAGGTCTGCTCGTGGCTCGCGGCGCTGATTTCACCGATGATGTCGGTCACCCGCTTCACGCTGCCCACGATTTCTTCCATGGTCCTTCCGGCCTCGCCCACCAGGGCGGTGCCCGCATCGACCTTGCCGACCGAGTCATCGATCAGACCCTTGATTTCCTTGGCCGCTGCGGCCGAGCGCTGCGCGAGGTTGCGCACTTCGGCGGCCACCACGGCAAAGCCCCTGCCCTGCTCTCCCGCGCGCGCTGCTTCCACCGCGGCGTTGAGCGCCAGGATGTTGGTCTGGAAGGCGATGCCGTCGATCACGCCTGTGATGTCCACGATCTTTTTCGACGAGGCATGGATCGAGGCCATGGTGTCCACCACCTGGCTGACCACATCGCCGCCCTTGAGCGCCACCTCGGAGGCCGACAGCGCCAGCTGGTTGGCCTGCCGCGCGTTGTCGGCGTTCTGCTTCACGGTGCTGGTGAGCTCTTCCATCGATGCAGCGGTCTGCTGCAGCGAGCTCGCCTGTTCCTCCGTGCGCGTCGAAAGATCCTGGTTGCCGGCGGAGATCTGGCCCGAGGCGGTGGCGATGGCATCGGTGCCTTCGCGCACGCCGCCCACCACGCCGGCCAGGCCTTCGCGCATGCTTTCCACGGCGCGGGTGATCACGCCCATCTCGTCACGGCGGGCCGAGTCCAACCGCTGCGACAGGTCGCCCTGGCCGAGAGCCTGCACATGCTCGCTCAGCACGCTCAGTGGCCGCACGGTGCGGCGGATGAAGACGATCAGCGCCGCCCCCAACACGAGGGCCGCCAGCGCAATGCAGGCGCCGATCCAGGCCATCTGGCGATAGAGCCCTGCGAGCACCTCCGAAGCGGAAAGCTCGGCCACCACCAGCCAGCCCGTCGCCTCGCTCCTGGCCACAGAGGCATAGCGCCGCTGCCCGTTCGCTGCGGATGCAAGCACCGCCCGTGCGTCGTCGATCCACATGGCGTCAGGCGCCGCGACCCGCGACAGCCAGGCGGCCGACTCGTCACCAGGCAGAAGCTCGCTCAGCTTCTTGCCGGCCGCCGTCGGATGAAAGACCAGCGTCGCCGCATCGGCACCGCCGCTGGGGTTGACGATGTAGAGCCCGCCGGTCTCGAAGATCCGCGTCTTGCCCACGGCTTCGCCGAAGGAAGCCTGCTGTTGAGAAATGTCCAGCCCGATGTAGAGCACCGCGACGACGCGCCCAGCTGCATCGCGCACCGGCTCGTAGACCGTCATGTAGGGGCGCCCGAACAGCATGACGCGCCCCACGAAGCGCTTGCCCTCGCGCAGCACCGGATAGGCGCCGCTCTTGCGATCCAGCAGCGTGCCGACGGCGCGTTCGCCGCTTTCCTTCTTCACCGAGGTGGTGACGCGGCGGAAATCTTCGCCTTGCGCTACGAACACCGTGGCATTGGCGCCGGGGAAATCGCGCGCGAAGGCATCCACCTCCGCGATGCGCTTGGCGTCGATGGGCGTGCCGTCGCTGCTCAGCGCTCCCTGCGCGGCTCCGTCGAGAACGAAGCTGGACGCGAATTGGCGGCGGAAGACGCCGAAGGCGTTCTCCGCCGTGAGGCGCATGGTCTGGTCGAAGATGTCCAGCGAGCGGGCGACGGCTTCGGCCTTGGCATTGGCGTACTGCGCGGCACTGCGCTGCTGCTGCGAAGAGGCCAGCGCGTAGAAAACGGCCAGCACCAACGTCACCACCAGGAGCATGCCTGCGACGGCGCCGAGGGTCATGGTGCGAGCCAGGGAGACGAAGGCGGGATCGCGCCTCGCGGGGTTCGCGGTTTTCATAACTACAGAAAGCCTATGGTTCAGAACTCGCGCCAGTCACCGGCACCGGCCACCGCAAGCTGCGGTGTCGCAGGCAAGGGCGACCCGACGCGCTTGGCCGGTTGCGTTCTGGCCTGCGCGCGAGGCGCGGCTTGGCGGCCTTCGTCGAGCTTGAAGATGCTGACGGCCTGCACGAGGCTGCTGGCCTGCTCCTGCAGCGATTGAGCGGCTGCCGAAGCCTCTTCGACCAGTGCGGCGTTCTGCTGCGTGACCTGGTCCATCTGCGTGATGGCCTGGTTGATCTGTTCGATACCTGACGTTTGCTCCTGGCTGGCAGCGGTGATCTCGCCCATGATGTCCGTCACGCGCTTCACGCTGCCGACGATTTCGTCCATCGTGCGGCCAGCCTCTTCCACCTGCTTGCTGCCTTCTTCGACCTTTTCTACCGAGTCGCCGATCAGCGTCTTGATCTCCTTGGCTGCAGCAGCGGAGCGTTGAGCCAGGCTGCGAACTTCTGAAGCCACTACGGCAAAGCCTCGGCCTTGCTCACCTGCGCGGGCAGCTTCGACCGCCGCGTTCAGCGCCAGGATGTTGGTCTGGAAGGCAATGCCGTCGATCACGCCGATGATGTCGACGATCTTCTTGGACGATGCATTGATCGAGCCCATGGTGTCCACCACTTGGGAGACGACGCTGCCGCCCTTCACGGCGACCTCGGAGGCCGAGACGGCCAACTGGTTCGCCTGCCGCGCGTTGTCCGCGTTCTGCTTGACGGTGCTGGTCAGTTCCTCCATCGAAGCAGCCGTCTGCTCCAGCGAACTCGCCTGCTCTTCAGTACGCGAAGACAGATCTTGATTGCCCGAAGCAATCTGCCCCGAAGCAGTAGCGATCGTCTCCGTGCCCGTGCGCACTTCGCCCACCACCTTCGCCAGGTTGGCGTTCATGTTCTTCAGCGCCTGCATCAGCTGCCCTGCTTCGTCGCGGCTTTCCACTTCGATGTGCATGCTCAGGTCGCCGGCAGCGACGGTCTCGGCCACCTGCACGGCTTGCGCCAGCGGGCGCACGATGCTGCGTGAAATGAAGAACGCGAAGATGCCGCCGCTGACCACCGTCAGCACCGTCAGCAGCAATTGCAGGTTGAAGCTGCGCGTGTTCGCCGCGTCGATGGCCTGGCTCATGTCGTCGATGGCCTGGCGCTCCATCGACAGCAGGTCGAGCACGCGGGTTTCATAGGCCTTGGCGGCCGGCTGGAACGACTCCTTGAAGGCGCGCGCGGTGTCCACCGCATTGCCGCTGGCCTTGGCCTTGCCCACGTCGTCCTTGGCGGTCTGGTACTTCGCGCGCAAATCGAGAATGGACTTCAGGACGGCCTTCTCCTCCTCGGTCACCAGCAGTTTCTCGACCTTGGCAATGGTCTCGCTGCCCTTCTTCGTGCTGTCGGAGATCACGTCGGCAAAAACGACCGGCAGGGTCTCGTCGGTCGTGCGCGCGATCATCGAGGTGCGGGCGATGGCCGAGTAGGTAAGCACGTACCAGTCGGAGATGAGCCGCTCCTTCGCGAGCGGGCTCTGCATCATGACCCGCGTAGCTTCCGCGTTGTTGCGCGCAGAGACCAGCGCGATGGCGGTCGAGATCACGGTCAAGCCCAGCACGATGGCGAAAGCCATGGCCAGCCGGTTGCCGATGCGGAGGTTCGAGAGAAATTTCATGGTGCAGGCCTTGAAAGGTGAATGTGTGGGGCCGAGCCTGGCCACGTGGCCATGGCGCCGGTGTCAGGCAGTGGCGGCGGCTTCGACGAGCCCCATTTCTTCGCTGGACATCAGCCGGTCGATGTCCACCAGGATCAGCATCCGCTCGTCCAGCGTGCCCAGCCCGATCAGGTAGTCGGCGTCCAGCACCGAGCCCATCTCCGGCGCAGGCTTGATCTGCTCGCCCGTCAGCGTGATCACGTCCGACACGCTGTCCACCACCATGCCCACCACGCGACCTGCGATGTTCAGCACGATCACCACCGTGAACTGGTCGTACGTCGGGTCGCCCAGCTTGAACTTGATGCGCATGTCGATGATCGGAACGATGATCCCGCGCAGGTTCACCACACCCTTGATGTACTCCGGTGCATTTGCAATGCGCGTCACCGCGTCGTAGCCGCGCAGCTCCTGCACCTTCTGGATGTCTATGCCGTATTCCTCTTCGCCCAGCTTGAAGGTCACGACCTCCAGGCGGTTCACGCCGGTGGACGCTGGCGAAGCCGAGGCGGCTTTCTGCAGTGGATCTCTTGCCTTGTTCAGACTCATTGCTCTCTTCCTTCGATAACAGGGAACGGGTTCATCCTGTTATCGGCATCGGATCGCTGAACTTGAGTCCTTTTTTCTCAAAACTCGGTCCAGTCGCCCTTGGCGTTGCCGGCCATGGCGAGTTGAGGAGCGCCAGAAGGCTCCCGTCGGGTGGGCAAGGCCTTGGCGGGGCGCTTCGGTGCCGGCTTGGCGGGCTTCGGAATCGGCGTGATGCGCGTGAAGCTGGGCCGCGTGGTGGCGACGGCGTTGACGTCGAGCTTGAAGACGCTCACGGCGCGCACGAGGCTGCTGGCTTGTTCCTGCAGCGACTGGGCTGCGGCCGAAGCTTCTTCAACCAGTGCGGCGTTCTGCTGCGTGACCTGGTCCATCTGCGTGATGGCCTGGTTGATCTGCTCGATGCCGGAGGTTTGTTCCTGACTTGCGGCAGTGATCTCGCCCATGATGTCCGTCACGCGCTTCACGCTGCCGACGATTTCGTCCATCGTGCGGCCGGCTTCTGCAACCTGCTTGCTGCCCTCTTCGACCTTCTCGACCGAGTCGCCGATGAGCGTCTTGATTTCCTTGGCGGCGGCTGCCGAGCGCTGCGCGAGGCTGCGAACTTCTGAAGCCACCACCGCAAAGCCCCTACCTTGCTCGCCCGCGCGGGCAGCTTCGACTGCGGCGTTGAGCGCGAGGATGTTCGTCTGGAACGCAATGCCGTCGATCACGCCGATGATGTCGACGATCTTTTTCGACGACGTATTGATCGAGCCCATGGTGTCGACCACTTGCGAGACGACACTGCCGCCCTTCACAGCCACTTCCGAGGCCGAGACTGCAAGCTGGTTCGCCTGACGAGCGTTGTCCGCGTTCTGCTTCACGGTCGAGGTCAGCTCTTCCATCGAAGCAGCCGTCTGCTCCAGCGAACTCGCCTGCTCTTCAGTGCGCGAAGAGAGGTCCTGATTGCCCGAGGCGATCTGGTTCGAAGCCGTCGCAATCGTCTCGGTGCCCGTGCGCACTTCACTGACAATCTTCACCAGGCTCTCGTTCATCTCCTTGAGCGCGAGCATCAGCCGGCCGGTCTCGTCCTTCGACTGCACCTCGATGCGCGAGCTGATGTCGCCCGCCGCCACCTTCTCGGCCACCTGCACGGCCTCGCCGATGGGCCGGGTGATCGAGCGCGTGATGAGCCATGCAATGGCCGCACCAAGCAGGACCGCGAGGGCGCCCAGTGCCAGCATCAGGTTGCGCGACCATACGTAGCCGGCGTGGGCCTCTTCCTCGGCCTCCTGCGAAAGCTTGCCCTGGCGTTGGCTCATGGCGTCGAGCTCCTCGAGCAGCGCCCGCGTGGCCGGCTGGAACTTCGAGATGAAGATTGCAGTTGCCTCGTCGTTCCTGTTCTGCAACGCGAATTCGGACAGTTGAGCGCTCAGCGGCACGAGCACGGCCACCTTCTCGTCGATGCGCGCGAGCAGCGCCTTGCCATCGGAAGTGGCCAGCAGCTTCGCCAGCACGGCGCGGTTTTCGGTGAAGCGGTCGCGCGCGGCGGCAACCTTCTTCGACTCTTCGCGCATGGCGTCGGTGTCGGTCAGCAGGATCAGGTTGCCATCGAGGATGGCGATGTCGCGGACCGCGTCCAGCATCCTGTTGACCGAGGCCACCTTGACGTTGTTGCCGTTGACGATGCCGTCCAGCCGCAACTGGATATTCGACATCGCGCTGAGGCCGAGGCCGGCAATGCCGGCCAGCAGCAGGAGCACGGTGGCAAAGCCCGCGCCGAGACGGGTGCCGATCTTGAGATTGATGAATGAGTTCATGGGGTGGAGAGCTTGTTTTCAGGAATCCTGGGCATTGACGTGCTGGAAGACCCTGTCGAGCCGGTCGGAGACCTTCGCGGCGTCGTGGGTCGAACGGGTGACCGAACTCGTGACGAGCCACGCGACGACACCGGCGGTGAGCAATGCAGCCACGCCCAATGCACACACCGTCAGGCGCGCCCATTCGTAGCCGGCGCCGGCCTTGAAGCCGAGGCTCAGCGCGACGGCCAGCAAGAGCAACAGAATGGCGAAGCCCACGCCGAGGCGCAGGGCAAGCCTGGGGCTGAGACGTGTGCGCATGGGTGCTTCAGACCGTCTCTACTTCTTCGACGTCGGCGTCGAGCTTGAAGGTGCTGACGGCGCGCACGAGGTTGTCGGCCTGCTCCTGCAGCGACTGGGCTGCGGCCGAGGCTTCTTCGACCAGCGCTGCGTTCTGCTGCGTGACCTGGTCCATCTGCGTGATGGCCTGGTTGATCTGCTCGATGCCTGATGTTTGTTCCTGGCTGGCAGCGGTGATCTCGCCCATGATGTCGGTCACGCGACGCACGCTGCCCACGATTTCCTGCATCGTGCGGCCGGCTTCCCCAACCTGCTTGCTGCCGGCCTCGACTTTTTCGACCGAGTCGCCGATGAGCGTCTTGATTTCCTTGGCCGCCGCTGCCGAGCGCTGCGCCAGGTTGCGCACTTCCGACGCGACAACGGCAAAGCCCTTGCCCTGCTCGCCGGCGCGTGCGGCTTCGACCGCCGCGTTCAGCGCCAGGATGTTGGTCTGGAACGCGATGCCGTCGATCACGCCGATGATGTCGACGATCTTTTTCGACGATGCATTGATCGAGCTCATGGTGTCGACCACTTGCGAGACAACGCTGCCGCCCTTCACCGCGACCTCGGAGGCCGAGACGGCCAACTGGTTCGCCTGACGTGCGTTGTCGGCGTTCTGCTTCACCGTCGAAGTCAGCTCTTCCATCGAAGCCGCCGTCTGTTCCAGCGAGCTGGCCTGCTGCTCGGTGCGCGAAGACAAGTCCTGGTTGCCGGCCGCAATCTGCCGCGAGGCCACCGCGATCGAATCGGTCGAAGCCTTGATGCGCGTCACCAGATCGGTGAGGGTGTCTTCCATCTCGCCCATGCCGCGCAGCAGCCGGCCGAAGTCGCCTCCGCGCTCGGTCTCGAATTCCTGGCTCAGGTCGCCGGAGGCCACGGTCTCGGCGATCAGCAGTGCCTCGGCGATGGGCTGCACGATGCTGCGCGTCAGCAGCCATGCGATCACCGATCCGGCAACGACCGCGAAAGCAGCCAGCCCGACGAGCCAGGCCCGGCCCGACCGGTACTGCGCGCCGATGCCGGCAGCGGTCCTGTCGATCTCCTTCTGCTGGTGGCCCACCATGGCGCGGATGCTCGCGTCGTAGCCGTCGAGCGCGGGCAGCAGTTGCGTGTCAGTCAGCTTCGTGGCCTCTTCCTTGCGGCCGTCGGCCTTGAGCTTGAGGATCTGGTTGCGCAGCTCGACGTATTCGCCGCGCTTCTTCTTGATGTCGGCGCTCAGCGCCAGCTCTTCTGGCGACGCCAGCATGGCCTCGAGCTTCTTTTGCGTTTCGGTGATGACAGCGCTGGTGGCCGTGATGTTCTTCTGCAGATACTCCTGCACGGCCACGTCGTCGCTCTTGAGCAGGGAGAAGGTGCGCACGCTGTTGGTGTTGGTGCCCAGCTGCCAGGCGGCCGCCAGCCGTTCCTTTGTCAGCGACTGCCCGGCCATGGCCTCCGTCGCATCGCCCACGCCCTGCAGGCGCAGCACGCCGATGGCCGCGGTGATGACCACCAGCGCCAGCACCAGTGCAAAGCCGGCACCCAGGCGCCGTCCGATCTTCCAGTCTTTCATGTGCGTCTCCTCGCGGAACCTCTGTGTGTCGTTGTTCTGATTGGCGTTGGCGTGCGCGCCCGGCCTTCAGGCGGCGATCTTTTCGACGAGGCCCATCTCGTCGCTGGACATCAGCCGGTCGATGTCCACCAGGATCAGCATCCGCTCTTCCAGCGTGCCCAGCCCGATCAGGTAGTCCGCGTCCAGCACCGAGCCCATCTCCGGCGCAGGCTTGATCTGCTCGCCCGTCAGCGTGATCACGTCCGACACGCTGTCCACCACCATGCCCACCACGCGACCTGCGATGTTCAGCACGATCACCACCGTGAACTGGTCGTACGTCGGGTCGCCCAGCTTGAACTTGATGCGCATGTCGATGATCGGAACGATGATCCCGCGCAGGTTGACCACGCCCTTGATGTACTCCGGCGCATTTGCAATGCGCGTCACCGCGTCGTAGCCGCGCAGCTCCTGCACCTTCTGGATGTCTATGCCGTATTCCTCTTCGCCCAGCTTGAAGGTCACGACCTCCAGGCGGCTGCCTGCTGCGGTTTCTTGGGTCTTTGCCATGGGGTTTCCTTGATGTGGTGTGCGCGAGCGCGGCTCACCCGAATTTCTGCATGATGCGAACGAGCTTCTCGCCGTAGCGCGGATCGGTGGCGTAGCCCGCGCGCTGCAGGCCGTGCGCGGCCTCGGTCGGGTCGTCGGTGGCCAGCACGTTCGCGTAGCGCGGGTTGCGGGTGATGAAGCGCGCGTAGTCGGTGAAGGCTTCTTCGTACGAAGCGTAGGCACGGAACTTGGCGCGCACCTTCTGCGGCTCGCCGTCGACGTATTCGGTGGTGGTGGTTTCGACCGTCGCGCCCTTCCAGCTGCGGTCGGCCTTGATGCCGAACAGGTTGAAACTCTGCGTGCCGTCGTCGGCGCGAATCTCCCGCTTGCCCCAGCCGGACTCGAGCGCGGCCTGCGCAAGGATCAGCGGCGCGGGCACGCCGCTGGCCGTGCTCGCGGCCTGCGCAGACGCACCCATGCGGCCCACGAAATCATCGACCTGCCCTTGCAGCGAGGCATTCGCACTACCAGCACCGGGTGCGCGGCGCTCGCTGTTGAATTGATAGACGCTCAGGTCGGCACCCACGCGGGCAGTCGGCGCCGAGCCAATGGGAATGCCTGCGCGCGGACCGTACGGCAAGCCGCCGCGCGGTTCGAGCGACATGGGCTTGGTGCCGATTTCGGCGTCGGCATCCGCATCGGGCGGACCCGACGGCATGCTGCGCCGCAGCTGCGCGAGCATGGCCTCGGCCAGCCCCACGCCGCGCCCCGAAAGGTTCTGCGTGAGCTGCTGGTCGAACATCGAGAGATACACCTTCTGGTCCTGGCTCTCGAACAACCCGCTGGAGGGCGTTGCCTCGCGCATGCTCTTGAGCACCATGTTCATGAACAGCGCCTCGAACTGCCGCGAGACCTGCTGCAGGCCTTCTTCCGGCGAAGTGCGCACGGTGCGCCGCAGGGCATCGACGCCCTGCACGTCGAGCGCAAAGCGCTGGTCGAGCGCGCCGCTGCGGTCGGTAGTGGCCGGTAGCGTCATCGCATCGACCTCAGATGATTTCCAGCTCGGCGCTCAGTGCGCCGGCCGACTTCATGGCCTGGAGGATGGACACCAGGTCCTGCGGATTCGCGCCCAGGCTGTTGAGGCCCTTCACCACGTCCGACAGCGAAGCACCGCCGCGCACCATCTGGATCGCGCCGCCGCCCTGGTTCACCGAGATCTGCGATGTCTGCGCCACCACCGTGCTGCCGCCCGAAAGCGCTCCCGGCTGGCTGATGACTGGCTCGGTGTTGATGACCACCGACAGGTTGCCATGCGCAACGGCGCAGTCCTTCACGCGAACGGCCTGGTTCATCACCACCGACCCGGTGCGCGCATTGACCACCACCCGGGCCCCGGCTTGCGTGGGCGTCACTTCAATATCTTCGAGCCGCGCGAGAAAACCCACGCGCTGCTGTGGCTCCGGCGCACGCACGCGAATCGACCGCGCATCGACCGCCTCGGCCGTGCCCGAGCCGAACTGCCGGTTGATCGCATCGACCGCGCGCTGCGTGGTGCCGAAGTCCGACCGGTTGAGCTCGATGGAGAACGTACCTTCAGCACCAACAGGCGCTTCCACAGTGCGCTCCACCAGCGCCCCGGCCGGAATGCGACCCGAGCTCAGCTGGTTGACCTGCACCTTGCTCCCGTTGGCCGCGGCACCCGCGCCGCCGACCACCATGTTCCCCTGCGCCACCGCATAGGTCGCCCCATCGACACCCTTCAGCGGCGTCATCAGCAGCGTGCCCCCACGCAGGCTCTTCGCATTGCCCATCGAAGAAACAGTCACGTCGATGTTCTGCCCCGGCCGCGCGAACGAAGGCAGCGTAGCCGTCACCATCACCGCCGCCACGTTCTTCAGCTGCATGTTCACGCCCTGCGGAATCGTGATGCCCAGCTGCTGCAGCATGTTGTTCAGGCTCTGCGTGGTGAACGGCGTCTGCATAGTCTGGTCGCCAGTACCGTCCAGACCCACCATCAGCCCGTACCCGATCAACGGGTTGTCCCGCACCCCCTGAATGCTGGCGAGCTCCTTGAGCCGCTCTGCATGCACAGGCGCAAAAAACAAAGCACCCAACACGGCCAACGCCGCGATGCGCAAGCGAGCCGAAAAATTCGTGGAATGCCGCGGAACCGGCTTCGCCGGGCCGCAGGCGTTGCCCCCTGCAAGGGGGGGGGAGTAGCGACACGAAGTGCGCGAAGCCTGGGGGTAAGTCATTTTTAAAATGGCATGACGTTGAGGAAGATGCGCTGCATCCATCCCATGGTCTGCGCCTCGTCGATGTAGCCCTTGGCCGAGTACTCGATGCGCGCATCGGCCACCAGCGTCGAAGGCACGGTGTTGTTGCCCGATACGGTGCGCGGGTTCACCACGCCCGAGAAGCGGATGTACTCGGTGCCCTGGTTGATGCCCATCTGCTTCTCGCCGCTCACCAGCAGGTTGCCGTTGCCCATCACGTCCGTCACCGTGACCGTGATCACGCCGTTGAAGGTGTTGTTGGCGTTGGCCCCGCCCTTGGCGTCGAGCTTGTTGGTGCCCGAGAGATTCGTGCCCTGTCCATCGAGCAGGCCGCCGATGAGCTTGGGAATGGCGGAGAACACGCCCGTCGTGCTGCCCGTGCGGCTGGCGTTGGCGCCGGAGTTCTTGGTGGCGTTGACCTTCTCGCTGATGACGATGGTCAGGATGTCGCCGACGTTGCGCGGGCGGCGGTCTTCGAACAGCGCGTTGGCGCCGGGACCGTCCTGGAAGATCGCGCCGGGCGCGCGCCGCGGCTGCATTGCCGCGTAGTTGTCGGCGCGCGCCGTCATCGGCTGGTGCACCAGCGGCTCGCGCGGAATCTGCGCGCAGCCCGTGGCCAGCACTGCGGCGGCAAGCAGCAGCAGCGCCCTCGCGGCCGCGCCATTCCCACGAAGAAGACGCACACCCCGCAACATCACAGCTGGGCCAGGCGCTGCAGCATCTGGTCCGAAGTCTGGACCGCCTTGCTGTTGATTTCGTACGAACGCTGCGTCGCGATCATGTTGACCAGCTCTTCCACCACATTCACGTTCGAGGCTTCGACGTAGCCCTGGCTCAGCACGCCAGCGCCGTCGATGCCGGGGTTCACCTGGTTGGGCGCGCCGGAAGCGTCGGTTTCCGCATATAGGTTCTCGCCCTTGCTCTGCAGGCCCGTCGGATTGACGAACGTCGCAAGCTGAAGCTGGCCGACCTGCACGGTGTTCGTGCTGCCCGCCTGCACCACCGAGACGATGCCGTCGCGGCCCACGGTGATGCTGGTGGCGTTGGCCGGAATGGTGATGGCCGGCTGCACAGGGAAGCCGCTGGCGGTAACGAGCTGGCCGTCGCGGTCGGTCTGGAACGAGCCGTCGCGCGTGTACGAGGTGGTGCCGTCGGGCATCAGCACCTGGAAGAAGCCGCTGCCGTTGATGGCCACGTCGGTGGGCTTGTCGGTCTTGGTGAGGTTGCCTTGCGAGTGGATGCGCTCGGTGGCAACCACGTGCACGCCAGTGCCGACCTGCAGGCCCGAAGGCAGGCGGGTCTGGTCCGACGACTGGCCACCGACCTGGCGCAGGTTCTGGTAGACCAGGTCTTCGAACACGGCGCGGCTGCGCTTGAAGCCGGTGGTGCCGACGTTGGCGAGGTTGTTCGAAACCACGTCGAGCTGCGTCTGCTGCGCGTCGAGGCCGGTCTTGGCGATGTAGAGGGAGCGAATCATTTTTTGAAAAATCCTGCGGGTGTGTTGCGGGGCGGGCTGCTACGGATCAGCGGATCAGCCGTAGGCCAGCAGCTTGTTGGCGGCCTGCGCGTTGGTGTCGGCGGTCTGCAGCGACTTCATCTGCATCTCGAAGCTGCGCGCGTTCGCGATCATTGCCACCATGGCCTCGACCGGGTTGACGTTGCTGCCCTCGACCACGCCGGTAACGAGCGTGACGGCCTCGTCGGCCTCGGCGGGTGGCTGGCCGGCGCGCATGCGGAACAGGCCGTCGTCGCCGCGTTCGAGATCGGCGACCGGCGGGTTGACCAGCTTGAGGCGGCCCACTTCGGCAATGCCCGTGAGCGTGGTCGAAGATGCGTCGCGCGAACCCACCAGCCCGTTGGTGGCAATGCTCACGCTGGAGCCGGGCGGAACGGTGAGCGCGCCGTTGTCGCCGACCACCGGGCGCCCGCCCATGGTGGTGAGCTGGCCGTCGGCGCTGATCTGCAGGTTGCCCACGCGGGTGTAGGCCTCTCCGCCGTCAGCCGTCTGCACCACCAGCCAGCCCTCGCCGCTCACGGCCACGTCGAGCTCGCGGCCGGTTTCGGTCAACGGGCCATGGGTGAAGTCGGCGCCGGGCGTGGTGGCCGCCACGAAGGCGCGCGTGGGCGCCTCCTGGCCGACCACGGGCACCGCGCGGAAGTTGGCAATCTGCGCGCGGAAGCCCGGCGTGGAAACGTTCGCCATGTTGTTGGCAACCGAGGCCTGCTGTTCCATGACCTGCTTGGCGCCGCTCATGGCGACATACAACATTCGATCCACTGGGTGCTCCTGGTGTCAGTCGTTCTGCGTTGCTGTTGCCGCGTCAGCGGATGTTCATCAGCGTCTGCATGACCTGGTCCTGCGTCTTCACGGTCTGCGCGTTGGCCTGGTAGTTGCGCTGCGCGACGATCAGGTTGACCAGCTCGGAGGTGAGGTCGACGTTGGACGATTCGAGCGCGCCCGACTGCAGCGCGCCGAGCTTGGTGCCTTCGCCCGGGGTGCCGGTGAGCGCGTTGCCCGAGGCCTGCGTTTCAGCCCACACGTTGTCGCCCTTGGGCTCCAGGCCGTTCGGGTTGGCGAACGACGACAGCACGATCTGGCCCAGCAGCTTGGTCTGTTCGTTGGAGAACTTGCCGGTGATGGTGCCGTCGGCGTTGATCGAGAACGAGGTGAGTTCGCCCGAGCGGTAGCCGTCCTGCGCGAGCTTGCTCATGGCGTTGGCCGCGCCGAACTGCGTGGTGCCCGAGAGGTCGACCGTGGCGCTCAGCGCCGCGGCGCCGTTGGTGAAGGTGATGGGGCCGATGTTCAGCTGGCCGTTGGCCGGCGCGGTCATCTTGCCGGCGGAGTCGAAGGTCAGCGTGGTGAGCGCTGCGCCGGCGTTGAGCGCCGCGCCGTCGGAGGTGCCGTACACGCTCCAGGTGTTGGCGGGGGTGGCGCTCTTCACGAAGTACACGGACACGTCGTGCGGGTTGCCCAGCGAGTCGTAGATGGGACCGACGGCGTTCGAGTAGTTGAAGGTGTCGGAGTCGGCCGCGTTGAAGGGCGTCTTGGTGGGCGTGGTGAGGCGCGCGTCGAGGTTGAACTCGGCGTTGATGCCGGTCGTGGCCTTGGGCGTCATGGCCGCGGTCGGGATCTGGATGGCCGCCGGCGTGCCGCCGCTGATGCCGCCGCTGGCGTTCACGCCGAAGCCGGTGAGGCGCAGGCCCGATGCGTTGACGATGTAGCCGTCCTTGTCGCGCGTGAACTGGCCGTTGCGCGAGTACATGACTTCACCGCTGGGGCTGCTCAGGCGGAAGAAGCCGTCGCCGTTGAGGATGGCCACGTCCAGCGGGCGGCTGCTCGACTGCGTCACGCCCTGCGTGAAGTTCTGCGTCACGCCCGACACCGATGCGCCCAGGCCGACGCGCGAGCCCGCGTACACGTCCTGGAAGGTGGCGGCGGCCGACTTGAAGCCGACGGTGCCCGAGTTGGCGATGTTGTTGCCGATGACGTCGAGGTTGGCTGCGGCCACGCCGAGTCCGCTGATGCCCTGGGAAAAAGCCATGTTGGTTCCTTGGTTCGATGCTGCGTTGAATGCGTTTTGAGGAAAAAGCTCAGAGGAACAGCCGCACGTCGGACAGGCTGATGTTGTTGCCCGTCATCAGTTCGAGCGAGACCCCGTTGGTGCCCTGCTTGACCGCGGCCACCTGCGAGAAGGTGAGCGAGGTGGCCTTCACGGTCGCGCTGCCGTTGGTGGCGTCGACGGTGAAGCGGTAGGCGCCCGCGGGCACCACGGCGCCCGTGTCGTCCTTGCCGTCCCACGTGACGGCGTTGACGCCTTCGGTCATGGAGCCGGCGCTGATGGTGCGAACGACCTTGCCGGTGCCGTCGACGATCTTGATGTCGACGTCGGAGGCAGTGCCCGGCAGCTCCACGGCAAAGGCCTGCGAGGCAGGTTCCTTGCCCTCTTCGGGAGTCTTGGTGGTGAGCGTGTCGCCCGGCGACAGCACGTTGTAGCCAATCAGCGAGGTGGCCTGCAGCAGCTGGTTGGAGCTGGTCTGGTTCACCAGGCCGGAGAGCGTGCTGTTGAGCTTCTCGATGCCGCTCACGGTGCTCATCTGCGCGAGCTGCGAGGTGAGCTCGGCGTTCTGCATCGGGTTGAGCGGGTCCTGGTTGTTCAGCTGCGTGACGAGCAGCTTGAGAAAGCGCTGCTCACTGTCTTCGTTCGAGACGTTGCTGCTGGTCGCCGCTGAAGTGGCGTTCTGACCGGTGATGGACGAGGTGTCGGAGATGGCCATGGCGTGGTGCCTGTTCTGTTCTGGTGGATCTGATGAATCTGGCGAGAGGTCTACTGGCCGATGGACAGCGTCTTGACCATCAGCGTCTTGGCCGTGTTGAGCACCTCGACGTTGGCCTGGTAGCTGCGCGAGGCGGAAATCATGTTGGTCATCTCCTCGACCACGTTGACGTTGGGCATCGCCACGTAGCCTTCGGCGTTGGCGTGCGGGCTCTTCGGATCGAACACGAGCCGCGGCGGCGACTGGTCTTCGATGACGCCCGCGACCTTGACGCCGCCGATGTCCCCGGCGCCATATGCCGACGGCTCGACCTGGAACACCACCTGCTTCGCGCGATAGGGCATGCCGTCGGGGCCGGCCACGCTCTCGGCGTTGGCCATGTTGCTGGCGGTCACGTTCATGCGCTGCGATTGCGCGGTCATGGCGGAGCCCGCCACGTTGAAGATGTTCATGGAAGTGCTGTTGAAGGGCATGGTGGCGGCCGCTCTTCTTTCTTGTTACTGCTGGATCGCCGAGAGCAGCGACTTGATCTTCGAATTGATGACGGTGAGGTTGGACTCGTAGCGCAGTGCGTTGTCGGCAAAGGCGATGCGCTCGACGTCCATCTCTACGGTGTTGCCGTCGAGGCTCGACTGGTTGGGCACGCGATAGAGCAGGTCTTTGTCGGACGCGGCTTGCGCCTGCCCTGCAAGGTGGCGCGACGAGGTAGTGGCCAGCGACACCGACTGCGCCGACGCGCGGCCGCGCTCGACGGCTTCGCTCAGGCGCGAGCCGAAGTCGAAGTCGCGCGCCTTGTAGTTGGGCGTGTCTGCATGGGCGATATTGGCCGCGAGCACTTCCTGGCGCTCGGCGCGGAGGTTGAGGGCTTCGCGGTTGAAACGAAGCGCCGCATCCAGCTTGTCGATCATCTTTTTTCCATCCGTTGAGGCGTCGCCAATGCGCAAGCGCAGCGACAGATGGAAAGCGAGTCTATGCATGCATCGCGTTTGCAATCGCCCGAACAAAGGGGGTTTTCGCCTGCTGCTCGCACCTTCGATCGGCGGGCGGATTTCTAGAATTTCCGGGCGGCGGCATGCGCCCTCTTGCCGTGGCGCGCCGCAATCCAGGCCCTCTTTTCCGACACACCCGATGACCCTCTTCAAGCTTCGCAACCGCAGCCTGCCGGCACTGGTGGCCATGGTGTGCATGGCGTCCGCGTTCGCCGCCGCCGCCGCCGCCGCCGCCGCTGCCGATGCCAATGCCAATGCCGCCGATGTCAATACGGTCATCGAGAAATACCTGCAGGTGCAGACGGCGGGCTTGCCGGGCAAGGTGACGATCAACATCGACGCACGCAGCACCTCCAACCTGCCCGCCTGCGATGCGCCCGAAGCCTTTCTGCCGCCGGGCGCGACGCCCTGGGGGCGCGTGTCGGTGGGCGTTCGCTGCCAGGCGGAGCGGCCGTGGACGCGCTACGTGCAGGCACACGTCGCGGTGGAAGGCAGCTATTTCGTGGCCGCGCGCGCCATCGATTCGGGCCGGCCGCTGGGCGCGGGCGACGTTACCGAGCGCACCGGCGACCTCACGCGGCTGCCGCGCTCGGTCATCACCAGCGCGGCCGAACTGGCCGGCGTGGTGACGGTCAACCGGGTGGCGCCGGGCGCGCCGCTGCGCAAGGAGCTGGTACGCGGCGTTACCGTCATCCAGCAGGGGCAGGCGGTGAAAGTCGTGGCGCAGGGCCAGGGCTTCGTCGTCAGCACCGAGGGCAAGGCCATGACCGGGGCCGTCGTCGGTGCCGTGGTGCAGGCCAAGACCCGCGACGGGCGGCTGGTCAGCGGCGTGGCGGACGAAGAGGGACAGATCCAGCTCGCCCAGTAAGCAGCTTCGTGCACGCCCTGCCTAAAGTTCTTGCCCAAGCTGCCGATATACGGGTCAGCCCCTGAGGAATCACCTTGAAAATCGATCAACCCGCCCCTTCGGCCACGCCCCCTCATCGCCCAACGCCCGCGCCGGGCGCGGCTACGGTGACCGGCGCCGATGCCGCCCAGCGCCCCAAGGAGGCGGCGCCGGCTTCCGCGCACGTTCATTCGCTGCCCAGCGCCGCGGGCACTGCCAGCGATTTCGATGCGGCCCGCGTGGCGGCGATCCGCGAGGACATCCGCGCGGGGCGCTACCAGATCCGCCCCGAACGCATCGCCGACGGCCTGCTGGCAAGCGTGCGAGACCTGCTCGACCCCAGGCTCGACCCGAACAGCGGCAAGGGCGGCAACGAATGAAGCCCACCCTGCTGACCCACCTGCGCACCGAGAGTGCCTGCATCGAGGAATTCCTTTCGGTGCTGGACCGCGAGGCCCAGGCAATGGCGGACGGCGCGTTCACCGACCTGGCGACCATTGCCGGCCAGAAGACCGTGCTGCTCGATCGCATGGCCGAACTGGACACGCAGCGCGAAGCCATGCAGGCGGCGCTGGGCTTCGAGCCTGGCCGCGTGGGTGCCGATGCTGCCGCAGCAGCCGGCGGCCCGGACGTGGCGCAAGCCTGGGCTGCACTGCTGGAGCTTGCCGGGCAGGCAAGAGGCCACAACCTGCGCAACGGCTCGATGGTCTACGCGCATCTCGATTTCACGCAACAGGCCCTGCACTTCCTGCAGGCCAGCGCGCAGCTGTTCTACGGACCGGACGGCGTACGCAAGACACAGGCGGGCAGCGGCAACCGCCTCGCGGCGGGCTGATCGCCGTGCGGGCCGGGCTGCTGGTCATGCTGTGGCTGTGCGCCACCGCCCTGCATGGCGTGGCGAGCGCGGCGGACGGTGTGCTTGTCACCAACGTGGCGCCGGGCGCCCTGCCGGGCGACGCGGTCAACCTCGGCCAGCTGCAACAGGTGCCCGCTGCCCTGCGCGACGTGGAACGCATCGCGTACTCGGGCACGGCGATGGCCGTGGCCATGACGGCTGCGTACGTGCCCACGCTCTACCCCGGCGAGAAGACGGTGGGCCTGGCCGTCGGCACCTACAAGGGCTACACGGCGGCGAGCCTCGGCTTCAAGACCCTTTCGGACGACGGGCAGATGGCCTGGGGCATGGCCATCGCCAACGCAGGCCGGGACTGGGGCTTCAACGCCGGCATCGGCTGGAAGCTGCCGCGCGCGGGCGACCGCTGAAGCAGCCCTTCCACCCTCACCACCACCAACACACGGAACCCCTCGACATCATGAACAACGACGCTCACGGCGGCTCGCGCCAGGTGGCCATGGTGGGTTGCGACAAGGCCCAGGCGCAGGCATGGGGACAACGGCTGAGCCTGATGGGCTGCGCGCCGGTTTCCTTCGACAGCAGCGACGACTTTCTGCGCGCGGTAACGCGCGGCACGCAAGGGAGCCACTTCGACCTGCTGCTGGTGGTGCTGAAGGACGAGGGCGCGTGGCCGGTGCTGACGTCGATGTGCAAGGCGCTGCGCCTGCCGATCTTCCTGGTCGCCAATGCGCTGCAGCGCGAGCTGCTGGCCGAGGTGCTGCAGGCAGCGGAGCCCGAAGCGCAGGGCGCGAGCATCGATTTCGCGGTGCTGCCGGTCGACGACTTCGAAGTGGAGCTGCGCGTGCGAGAGGCGCTGCGGCGCAACGAGACGCTGCTGCATCCGCCATCGGTGAATGCGCTGTTCGGCGACTACCAGTTCATCGGCAGCCGCAAGGTGGTGGTGCACAAGGGGCAGGACATCCGCCTGAAGCCGCGCGAATTCGAGCTGGCGCTGCTGCTGTTTCGCAATACCGGCCGGCTGCTGGAGCGCGACTGGCTGCTGGGCTCGCTGTGGATGGACTCGCAGGTCGAGCGCAGGAGCCGGGTGCTCGACTGCTGCGTGGCGAACATCCGCCGCAAGCTGTCGCTGCACAAGGACAGCGAGTTCATGCTGCACTCGGTGTACGGACGGGGCTACGAGCTTCGCCATGTGCCGGGCTCGCCGATTGCAGGCACCGTGGACGACTCGGGATTTCCGGACACGTCGAACGAGCCGATCTGGCTGGGGGCAATCTCCCGGGCACGGGCGTAGGAGCCTGTCAGGCCTGGGAATCGTCCCCGCGGCGACGCCGGGTCGTCCATTCATCGACGAAATACCGGGCGCGGAAACGGGGCCACTTGAAAATGTGACGATCGCCAGCCTCGAGGAACCGCCACCAATGGGCGGGTGCCTGAGCGACCTCTACCAACGCCAACAGACCGTCAACCGGAGTATCAGCCGGCAACCTTAAGCCGAACTGAAGGCCGGAAAATAAGAGCGCTGGCGTCATGGAAGATCGCGCCACCCGAGCAAGAATTGCGGATGCAACAACTGCAGATCGACTCGCACCAGGTTCACCTGTGGCACCTGTACGTCCCCGAACAGGACGACGACGCCACCTGCGAAGGAAAGGGCATGGCCCTGCTGGCGCCCGAAGAGCGCGAAAGGCACGGGCGCTTCCACTTCTCCCGTGACAGGCGCCGGTATCTCATGACGCGGGGGCTGATCCGCTCGCTTCTCTCCTGCTATGCGCCCATCGCCCCACAGGACTGGCAATTCGAGAACAACGCTTATGGGCGCCCCCGGATCGCCAATGCACTGCCGCAGGCGCAGCGCCTTCGCTTCAATATTTCGCACAGCGCCTCGCTCATCGTGGCGGCGCTGGCGGTGGAGCGCGAAGTGGGCGTGGACGTCGAGCACACGGCAAGGGCTGCCCCGCTGGAGATTGCGGAGAACTTCTTCTCCGCCAGGGAGGCGAAAGAGCTGCAGCAGCTTCCGGCCGGGCTTCAGCCTTCACGCTTCTGGGATCTCTGGACGCTCAAGGAAAGCTATATCAAGGCGCGCGGAATGGGGTTGTCTCTGCCGCTGGACCGGTTTTCCTTCAGCTTCGACGACGCCCACAGCGTGGCTATCGACTTCGAGGACGGCCTCGAGGATTCCGCAGCGCGCTGGCAGTTCTGGCAGTTCCAGCCGGACAACGCACATGCCGTGGCCCTCTGTCTTGAGCGAACTCAACCGCAAGACATGCAGATCCTGTGCCGGAAGGCAACGCCGCTGCTTGCATCATTCGGGGAATTCCAGGGCACGGTGACGCGCCGGTCAGCAGGCAGCTGACTACTGACTGGCTGATTGGCCGCGCTCCGCCTCGAATTCGGCTCGGTTCCACAGGCCGAAATACAGCACCTCCGACCACTGCAAGCCGAGCGGATGCTCCGTGGCGCCGGTGCGGGTGCTGTCGCAGTCATCGTCCAGCCGCAGCCCGAAAAAGGCGTCGAGCGGGGCGGCGCACTTCTGCGTGGTCGCCTGTTTCAGCTGCCGCCCTGCCTCGGCGATGTCGGCCGGCAGGGCATCGATGGCGGCGCCCACGCGCAGACACCGCGCGATCTCCTGCTCCACGCAGGCTCGCAGCGCCGCCTCATCTGATTCGGACATGGTGTCGAGCTCGATCGTCTCCAGCAGCAGATAGCGGTCGCGATGGGCTTCGAGGAAGGCGATCGTCTCGTCAAGCCAGATGGGCAGATGCACCGGCGCCGTGGACGCACTCGCCGGTACAGCAGGGGCCGCTTCTGTCTGTGGCGAAACCAGCCGCTTGAGACGCCCGAGGAAAGACACCGGCTGCGCTGAAACGGCAGGTTGCGGCTCGGGTGCTGATGCTTGCGCCGCCAGGAGAGACCGCACGATGTCGATGAAACGCCGCACGCGCTCGAAGCCCGGATCGAAGCTGCTGCTGATCGCATGGAGCCTGACCTTGTGCTCCGGCTCGTCGTCATCGAAGCCATCCGACACCAGCGAGGCGCACAGCTGCGGATCGCCCGACATGAGAAGCCGGTACATGAACGGCACGTCGTACGGCCATTCGGACAGGCCCGAAATTGTTTCCGGGCGGTCGGCATATGCGCTGGGCCGATTGCTGACGCTGTAGAGATAGGAACGGTTGGCCATCTGGAACTCCCTGATTCGCGCGCCATTGTTCGAGCGCTACTGCCCGATTCTAGGAGGTAGGCCCGGCTGAATGACTGTTCCCAGGAAACCTGAAATTAAGAAAAAAACTTCAACAAAATCAAAGACGCACCAATAAGAGGCATCACTTTTCTGTCGCCACCGATATCAAAATAGTGATTCAGAAAAATAACTACATTGAAAAAATAAAACAACTGTGATATTCATTTAATTCACTAGTATTTTTATATTACTATTCATCGATAACGCTCGATTTAAAATACAAATCAATTTGACACAATGACTCCAAAATGCGACATGGCTAGTTGCAAATACCCACCCTCCTCTTAAGATTTATTTAGAAATAATAATTTCCAAGTGTTTCTTAAGTGGAATGGCCTCACGACCATTCAATAGTTTTCCAACGGATGGATGGGGCTCATGAACACAACTTATCGCTCGCTCTGGAACGAATCCCTTGGCGCCTGGGTAGCGGCGTCGGAACTCACTTGCGCACGCGGCAAGCGCAGTGGGAGTTGCGTGACGGCCGGTGCACTCACGCTGCCCCCGTCGAGGCGCCTGCGCTCGGGGATCATGACCGCGCTGCTGACCATGGGCGGGCTTGGAGGGGCCTCGCTGGCGCAGGCGCAAGCGATCTGCACTGCGGGGCCGTACTACGTCTATAGCGGCAGCTCGACTTGCGCAGGTCAGCAGTCCCAAGCGACTATGGGCGGAGCCACAGCTATAGGCTTTAACGCCAGCAGTACGGGGCTGAATGCCACGACTCTCGGCTACGGCGCTATTGCCTCGGCGGTCAATGCTCTTTACCTGGGCGCGCGTACCGCTGGAGGAACCGGAGCAACCGGAGAGTCGTCGATTGCCATCGGTACGGATGTCGCCTCCACTGGAGCGGGGTCCATCGGTATCGGCGTGCAGTCGAAAGCAACTGGAAACGGCGTTGCCGTGGGTGCGTCAGCCGTTGCCTCGGCGACGGGCGTGGTCGCAGTGGGCGGTGGCGCCACGAGTTCGGCAGTCAACGGTGTAGCTGTTGGCTCCGGAGCCAGTGCGTCCGGAGTCAACTCCATTTATCTAGGCGCACGCACCGCCCCGACGGCAGGTTCGCTGAGCGAGAGTTCGATCGGAATCGGTACGGACGTGACTGCGAGCGACACGTACGCAACCGCCATCGGCTTCAACACGAAGGCGACCGGGCTGCGCAGCGTTGCCCTTGGATACCTCGCAAATGCGGCCGCATTGGATACCGTTGCGCAAGGTACCCGCAGCCAGGCAACAGCTCAGAACGCCATCGCCGTCGGCTTCCAGTCGATCGCGTCCCAGCTGAATTCGGTCTACATCGGCTCGCGTACCGGCGCGGGAACGGGGGCCACTGCAGTCGGCGCCGTCGCCATCGGCACGGATGTGACGGCGTCCCAGCTCAACACCACAGCCATGGGCTTCCAGAGCCAGGCGACCGGACAAAGCGCAGTGGCTGTCGGGTCGACTGCGGTCGCTTCGGGTACCTCTGCAATGGCGCTGGGGACGGGCACGCTCGCAAACAACGTCAATGCTGTCGCGCTCGGCGCTTCCGCCAATGCCACCGCGGCCGGCGCCAGCGCCCTGGGCACCTTTGCCAATGCTTCGGGAGCGAACTCCACAGCGGTCGGTGTCAGCTCGACGGCCAGCGGCTTGCGCGGGTTCGCTGGCGGCTGGGGGAGCAACGCCGTAGGCGCCGATGCCGCAGCCATCGGCACGTCGGCCAACGCGGCAGGAACAAGCTCGGCAGCGCTCGGCAACCTCGCCAATGCTTCGGCGGATTTCTCGCTGGCCATGGGCAACCAAGCCCTATCGAGTGGCGTCGGCTCGGTCGCGGCGGGGTCGGGAGCCAACGCCGCGGCCGACGGGACCGTGGCGATGGGCAACAACGCTGCGGCAACCGTCACGCGCGCAACCGCACTGGGATTCGGCACAGCAGCGAGCGGCCAGAACGCTACTGCAGTGGGCGCACTCGCCAATGCGTCCGCAGCGCAGGCGGTCGCTATCGGCAACAGCGCCAATGCCTCGGCGCTCAATGCGATAGCGATGGGCACCAACACCGTCGCCGACTCCGCCGATGCAGTCGCGATCGGCAACAGTTCCAAGGCCACCGGCGGCAAGGCGGTGGCCATCGGCTCCGGCAACGTCGCCAGCGGCAATGGCGCCGTGGCGATCGGCGACCCGAACACCGCCACCGGCAACGGCGCGATCGCGAATGGCCTGGACAACACCGCCACCGGCAACGGCTCGGTGGCCATGGGCAACACCAACAAGGTCGGCGGCGGCGGCCAGGATGTGAGCGTGCCCGGCACGGCGGCTCAGGGCGCAGTCGGCATCGGCTACCAGAACACCGTGGTCGGCCAGGGCAGCGTGGCCATCGGCAGCACCAGCAAGGCGCTGGCCGCGGGCGCGGTCGCGTTCGGCGACACGGCGGTGGCGAACAACGCTCGCGACGTGGCGCTGGGCTCGGGCTCCACGACGGACGTGGCGGTCGGTACGCCCAACGCCGTGGTCGGCGGCACGACCTACAAATTTGCCGGCACCACGCCGACGAGCACGGTCAGCGTCGGCGCTTCGGGTGCGGAGCGCACCATCACCAATGTCGCGGCTGGCCGCATCTCCGACACGTCGACCGATGCGATCAACGGCTCGCAGCTGTTCGGCACGAACCAGCAGGTCACGAAGAACACGAACGACATCACCAACATCAACGCCGGCGCGGGCATCAAGTACTTCCACGCGAACTCGACCCTGCCCGATTCGCAAGCGGTGGGGACGGATTCCGTCGCCATCGGCCCGAACGCGGTAGCCAACAACGCCGGCGCCGTGGCGCTGGGCTCGGGGTCCACGACAGACGTGGCAGTCGGCACGGCCAGCGCCGTGATCGGCGGCACGACCTATAACTTTGCCGGCACGACACCGGCCTCGACGGTGAGCGTCGGTGCAGTGGGTGCCGAGCGCACGGTCACCAACGTGGCGGCCGGCAGGCTCTCCAACACGTCGACAGATGCGGTCAACGGCTCGCAGCTGAATGCAACGAATCTGCAGGTCACCAAGAACACGACCGACATCACCGTCCTTGGCAACACGATCAACGACATCAACACCGGCGCGGGCATCAAGTACTTCCACGCCAATTCGACGCTGGCCGACTCGCAGGCGCTGGGGACGAATTCAGTCGCCATCGGACCGAACGCAGTGGCCAACAACGCTGGCGACGTGGCACTGGGCTCCGGCTCCACGACGGGCGTGGCAGTCGGCACGGCCAGCACCACCATCAACGGCACGACCTACAACTTTGCCGGCACTACGCCGACGAGCACAGTCAGCGTCGGCGCGGTGGGCGCCGAGCGCACGATCACCAACGTGGCGGCCGGCAGTATTTCCGGCTCTTCGACCGATGCCATCAACGGCTCGCAGCTGTTTGCCACCAACCAGTCGATCGAGAACCTCAGCACCACCGTCACCGCCAACAAGACCAGGTATTACAGCGTCAACTCGACCGGTGGCGGCAACGAAGACAACCTCGGCGCGACTGGCGCCGATGCCATCGCATCGGGCAAGGATGCGAGTGCAACTGTCGCCGGCTCCGTGGCTCTCGGTTCAGGCTCCGTCTCCGACCGCGCAGTCGCAGGCAGCACCGGCAACATCCCCGCGGGCAGTTCGCTGATCCCCTTCAACACGACCGACCGCACGCTGCTCGGCGCCCTCTCCGTCGGCAGCGCCACTACCTACCGCCAGATCACCAACGTCGCCGACGGCACGCAGGCGCAGGACGCCGTCACGGTGCGCCAGCTCAGCGGCGCGCTGCAGTCGTTTGCGGTCACGCCCATCCAGTACTTCCACGCCAACTCCACCGCGGCCGATTCGCTGGCCATCGGCACGGAGTCAGTGGCGGTCGGCCCGCAGACGGTGGTCAACGGCAACAACGGCGTGGGCATCGGCAACGGCGCCATCGTGCAGCAGAGCGCACCGGGCGGCATTGCAATCGGCCAGGGTGCAACCTCGCACCTGGCCGACTCCATCGCGCTGGGCACGCAGTCGTCGGCCGCCGCGGTGCAGGGCGTGGCGCTGGGCGCGGGCACCAGCGTGACGCAGGCCGGCGGCGTGGCGCTGGGAGCTGGCTCGGTGGCTTCGACTGCGGCAGGCGTGGCAGGCTATGTGCCGCCCACCGCCACCGACGCGCAGCGCATCGCCATAGGCGCGACCACCAGCACGCTGGCGGCCGTGTCGGTGGGCAATGCCGCCAGCGGCCAGTTCCGCCAGATCACCGGCGTGGCCGCGGGCACGGCCGACAGCGACGCGGTCAACGTCTCGCAACTGCGGGGCGTGCAAGGCCAGGTGGCAGTGATCGATCAGTCGACGGTCAAGTACGACACCAACGCGGACGGCACGACCAACTACAACAGCGTGACCATGGGCGGCAGCAATGCCACTGCGCCGGTCACGGTGCACAACGTGGCGCCGGGCGTGGCGGGCACCGACGCGGTCAACGTCAACCAGCTCAATGCGGTCAGCGGCGGCCTGAACAACCGCATCAACGCCCTCAGCGACCGCCTCGACGGAGTCGAGAAGAACGCCTATGCAGGCGTTGCCGCGGCCATGGCGCTGCAGATGCCCGGAAGCTACGTTCCTGGCAAGACGGTCATGCGCATCGGCGCGGGCTCCTTCAAGGGCCAGAGCGCGGTGGGCGTCAGTTTCCGGCGCACATCCGAGAACAACGCCTGGAGCATCACCGGCGGCGTGGCCACCAGCCGTGCCGGCGTGGGCGCCACCGTGGGCGCGGAATGGGTCTTCAACTGATCGCCGTACGAATGAACTGGACGCACCCCATCATGAACAAGCTTCTTCAAGCCAAGGCTCCTTTCACTGTTCTCTGCCTCGCGGCACTGCTGGCCGGCGGCTGCGCCAGCCCGAGCTACACCATCACGCCGGAGATGCAGGCCCGAGCCGCTTCGGAGAACCCGGCGCCGCCGAAGGACGAAGACTTTCCCGCGCTGAACTCGGCCAAATGGCAGCAGGGCGCGTTCCCGAGCGTCGAGGCCTTGCGCAACATGCGCACCGGCCTGGGCAAGGACCAGGTGCGCGAACTGCTGAGTTTTCCGCACTTCAGCGAAGGGCTGGGCGGCGTGCGCGAATGGAACTACATCTTTCACTTCCGCACCGGTGCGGGCCCGGAGTACATCACCTGCCAGTACATGGTTCGCTTCAATGCAGACGTGCTGACCAACGGGATGTACTGGAAGGGGCCGGGCTGCGCGGATGTGCTCAAGCCAACCGTGGTGACGAGGTCTGCCGCGGCCGCTCAGCCGGTGGTTGCTCCTGCGAAGACGACGCTCGGTGCCGACGGCCTCTTCCGCTTCGACGGCCGCTCGCTGGCCGACTTGCTGCCTGAAGGGCGACGCAAGCTGGACGCCCTGGCCAGCGACATCAAGGGCAGCGTCAAATCGGTGGACACGATCAGGGTCACTGGCCACACCGACCGCCTCGGCAGCAGCACCTACAACCAGGCACTCTCGCTGGCGCGCGCCAACACCGTACGCGACTACCTCGTGCAAGCTGGCGTGCCCGCGCAGAACATGCAGGTGCAGGGCAAGGGCGAATCGGAACCGAAGGTGCAATGTGCGCAGACACGGCGGGCAGAGCTGATCGACTGTCTCGCCCCGAACCGCCGCGTCGAGATCGAGGTCTTCGCGCAGCGCTGAACTCTTCGGCGGGCCTCGCATACTCATTCATCAATACGAAGGAGGTATAAAAAAGCATCTCGAATGAGTATTTCCAGATATGGATTTGTCTCCCTAGGATGCGCCCACAACTATCAGGAGACGAGACATATGAAGAGGATCACCACTCTGGCTTTGCTATGGGCCGCCGGCTTGCAATGCACCATGGGCACTGCGCTTGCACAGAGCGCGCCCTGGCCCCAACGAGCCATCAAGATCGTGACGCCAACACCACCCGGCGTCGGCTCCGACATCTTCGCGCGCAGCTATGCCGACCAGCTCTCGCGATTGCTGAAGGTGCCCGTGATCGTGGAGAACAAACCGGGCGCACTGTCGACCATTGGCACGGACGCGGTGGCCAAGGCAACGCCCGACGGCTACACGGTGCTGTTCTCGACGAGCAACCCGTTCACGATGACGCCGTTTCTCCTCTCGAAGCTTCCCTACAACCCGAAGGAAGATCTTGTGCCTGTGACGCAGGCGCTCAAGGGCGGCTCATTCATCGTGGCGAACAACACGGTGCCCGCGCGCAATACGGAAGAACTGGTCGCACTGGCCAAGCGCCAGCCGGGTCACGTGAGCTTCGCGTCTTACGGCTCGGGCAGCACCTCGCACCTGGGCTTTGAGCTGCTGCAGGAAGCAGCGGCCATCGAGATGCTGCACGTTCCCTACAAGCAGGGCGCCATGCCCGATGTGATCGGCGGGCAGGTAATGCTGGGCTTCGAGCCCCCGATCTCGGCATTGCCGAACATCAAGGCAGGCCGGGTGAAGGCACTGGCCTATACCGGCAGCCAGCGCAGCGCAGCACTGCCCGACGTGCCGACCGTTGCAGAGCGCTATCCCGGTTACGACGTGTCGACCTGGCTCGGCTTCTGGGTGCCCGCGCGCACGCCCGAGGCCATCGTCGAGCAATTGAACCGGGCGATCACCACCGTGACGCGCTCGCCGGAGATGGCGCGGCAGATCGCCGATGCCGGGCTGGAGCCGATGACGACGAATTCCGCCGACACCCGCGCCATCATCGAACGCGAGGCCCAGACCATGGGCCGGCTGATCAAGGCCAAGGGCATCCGCATCGACTGACGATGCCCCGGCGCGGCTGAACAAACGCCGCTCCCCATTCTTCTTCTGAGGTTTTCACGCCGCGGTGCTTGCAGTGCAAGCACCGCGCGTCGGCACACGCCATTTCCGCACGCAATTTCTACAACGAGGAGACACGCATGAAGACAACAACCACCCTACCCTTTCGCCGCCGGCTGCCGCACACCATTGCGGGCGCACTCTGCATCGCCGCCAGCGCCGGCGCGACAGCGCAATCGAGCGTCCAGCTCTTCGGCACGCTGGACATGAATCTCACGTACACGAAAAGCGACGGGCGCTCCGTCAAGTCGATGGACCAGGGAGGCAACATCTTCCCCAGCCGGCTCGGCTTTCGCGGCACGGAGGACCTGGGCGGCGGTCTGGTCGCGAGCTTCTGGCTGGAGATGGCACTGCTGCCCGACACGGGCGAGGTCCAGGGCGTCGGCTTCCACCGGCGCTCGACGGTGAGCCTGTCGCACAACAGCTTCGGCGAGTTGCGGCTCGGGCGCGACTACACGCCCACGTTCTGGAACATCTCGCAGTTCTCGCCCTTCGGCACCGTGGGCGCCGGCGGCTCTGCCAACATCGTCGAAGGCTGGCCCTTCGGCCTCGGCGGCGCACGCACGCTGGCGCGAGCCAACAACTCCGTGGGCTACTTCCTGCCCAAGGGCCTGGGCGGCTTCTACGGCCAGGCGATGTACGCCCTGCCCGAAGGCGAGGACGGCGCCCGCTACCGCGGCGGGCGGCTGGGCTGGACCAACGGCACGGTCGATGTCGCGGCTGCCTACGGCGTGACACCGGTCGGCCCCAACGACTACAGCGTGGCGAGCCTGGGCGGCACTTACGACTTCGGGCTGGCAAAGCTCTACGCGAACTACTACCGGCAAAAGACCGAGGGCGACAAGCAGGTCAACGTGATGCTGGGCCTGGGCGTGCCGGTCGGCCCGGGCGTGATCAAGGCCTCGGTGGCACGCTCCAACCGCTCCGGACCGGGCATCGACAGCGACGACGCGACGCAATATGCCGTCGGCTACGTGCACTACCTCAGCAAGCGCACCGCGCTGTACGGCACCTACTCGCTTGTCCGCAACCGCGGCAATGCGGCTTACACGGTTGCCGACTCGGCGCCGGCCAGCACGCCGGGACGCGCAGCGCGCGGGCTGCAGTTGGGCATTTCGCACAACTTCTGATCGGGTCAGCTGCAAGAAAAAAGCCGCAGTGAAAAATCACTGCGGCTTTTGATAGTGGCTTTGCCAGCAGAAGAATGAAAGGCCAGAAGGCTTTCAGCAATCAACCGCTTGCAAGCGTATTTGGAGGAGAGGGAGTCTGCCTTTGCGACGTCCCAAGTAGTCCTAAGTCGACCGATTCTCATGCTTCCTCATTGGGGAAACGCCTCAACAGCATTCCTGAGCGATCCTTTCTGATCCGCTCCGATCCTAAAATTCATGGTAGAAAGGATGGTAGGTCAATATCTAAGGATGCAGGACAGTCATGGCGCGCAAGGCAAAGGAATTATCAGCACTCCAAGTGGGCCGATTGACCTCCCCAGGCAACCACGCCGTTGGCGGCGTGTCCGGCCTTTATCTGTACGTCAATGACGCAGGTGCTCGCTCATGGGTACTTCGCACCATGGTCGGCACCAAGCGCCGGCACATGGGGCTCGGCGGCTTTCCCGATGTCCCTCTTGCTCGAGCCAGAGAAAAGGCAAGAGCAGCTCGCGACGAGATCGATCAAGGTATTGATCCCATTGCGCAACGTAAAGCGGCGGCCAGCCTACTGCGCGCCCAGCAAGCGACCGAAAAAACGTTCCAACAAGCCGCCGAAGGGTTCTTGGAGGCGCATGGGGACACCTGGAAGAACCCTAAGCACCGCACTCAATGGGCCAGCACCCTGAAAACCTACGCCTATCCAGTCATGGGCAACCTGCTCGTTCGGGACGTAGGCCAAGAGCATGTGCTCGCGGCGCTGGAGCCCATCTGGAAAATCAAGAACGAAACCGCATCACGATTGCGAGGCCGAATCGAGAACGTTCTCGACTGGGCCACTGTCCGCAAATACCGCACAGGAGAAAACCCGGCACGATGGAAGGGGCACCTGGACATGTTGCTGCCGGCGCCCGGGAAAATTCAGAAGGTAGAGTGTTAGTGCCGATGCAATCTTGACCAGCTAAACCGCAAAGTGCCAATCCAATATTGACCAGGGTGTTCCACTGACCTGCTGAGAATTTCAGCAGGGATTCAAGGTGATCACCATGGACATGATTG
>NZ_JBVASX010000015.1:0-172292 GCF_057814215.1 Variovorax sp. F042 | reverse complement strand
TGGCAGCAGCGTGATCTGGCTTCGATCCCCTGGCTCGATGAATCGCTTCATGTGGCAACCCAGTTCGTGGCGTTGTCTCAATCTAGGCGACGGTATTCACGGATTCAATGCGTTTTCACACAGCCTCAGTCTGAAGCAGCCTTCAAATGCCATGGCTTTTGATTCTTGGCGGCCCTAAGAAACATAGAACGATGGTTTATGGGCAGGACAGTTCCACCTTCACTTCCACATTGCTTGTACCGTCCTGCGCAAGCTGATCGAGCCCAGACGCAAAACTTCCAAGGCGCACAAGTCCTTCTGAAGGAGCGCCGTCCTTGTAGAAGAACGCAAGGTTGCCCCACGGAGCGTAAAAGCAGATGTCACCCGCTGAAGGCGTGTAAGAGTCAGGCGCGCCCTCTGTTGTCACTTGCCTCGGTAGGCCGGCAATTTTCTCTGTTGCTTCATAGTCCTTCAGATGCAACGTCAGCGGGAGAAGGGTAGCGAAATCCTCGGCGCTTCGGGTGTTGTCAAGCGTCGCAGTTGCGATGACGGCGCCGTCAATGATCATCCTGAGGTTCATCTGGTTGGCCTGTTTTCCTTGAATTGACTCAATGGCTTCTGGGGATGAGGTCGCCATCTGTCGATCGCCATCACATCAACTTCTCCGGAGTGATCGGCAGGTCGCGCACGCGCTTGCCAGTGGCGTGGAAGATTGCGTTTGCAATGGCGGCCGGGATGCCCACCATGCCTAATTCCCCCATGCCCTTCACGCCCAACGGATTGACGATAGTGTCTTCTTCCTCGACGAAGATGGTTTCGATGGAATGAATGTCCGCGTTCACCGGCACGTGGTAATGCTGCAGGTTGGCGTTCATGATGCGCCCGTAGCGGTGGTCGATCTCGGTCGCCTCCTTCAGCGCCATGCCGATGCCCCACACCACGCCGCCGATTTCCTGGCTGTGTGAAGCCAGTGGATTGAGGATCTTCCCGCAGGCCGTGACCTCGATCACGCGGGTGACTTTCACCGTGCCTAGGTCCGGGTCGACCTTCACCTCGACGAACTGGGCGCCGTGCGCGAGCGAGGCGTATTTGGCGCGCTCTGGCGACGGCGTGGAATCGAACTTCTCGGTGATCTCGTTCGTTCCCGTGTGGCGCATAACTTCGGCAATGCTCACCGAGCGCGCCGGATCGCTCTTGAGGCGCAAGCGACCATCGAGCATTTCGATGTCCGAAGCATTCACGCCTTTCAACGGCGAAGCGGCATCGCGGTTCGCCAGCTCCAGCAGCTTTGCACCGATGGCCAGCGCCGCGCCACGCACCGCCGAACCCACGCTGGAGGTGGTCCACGAGCCGCCTTGCGCCGGCGCCTTGGGCTGCCTGGTATCGCCCAGCTCGAAATGCACCTGGTCCAGCCGCAGCCCGAGGAATTCGGCCGCGATCATGGTCATCACGGTGTAGGTGCCCGGTCCGATGTCGCTGGTCGCGCTGGTCACCCCCGCAGTGCCATCGGCGCGGAAGGTGACGCGCGCGCTGGCTGGCATCTGCATCGCACCCCAGACGCTCGAGGCCATGCCCCAGCCCACCAGCAGCCGGCCGTCGCGCATCGAGCGCGGCTCGGGCTTGCGGTTCTTCCAACCGAACTTCTCGGCGCCGAGGCGGTAGCACTCGCGCAGCGACTTACTGGAGAAAGGCTTTCCGCTCTCCGGGTCGACCTCGGCGTAGTTGAGCAGGCGCAGCTCCATCGGATCGATCTTGAGCACGTAGGCCAGCTCGTCCATCGCACTTTCCAGCGCGAACATGCCGCTCACCGCGCCTGGCGCACGCATCCACGTGGGCGTGGCCAAGTCCGTCGCCGCGACCTTCAGCGGCGCGTGAAGATTGGGGCAGGCATAGATTTGCCGGGTGAAGCCGGTGGTCGAATCCGAGAACGGTTCAAACGACGAGGTGTTGTGGAACGCCTCGTGGATCATGGCCGACAGCTTGCCGCTGCGGTCAGCGCCCAACGCGATCTTCTGGATGGTGTACGGCCGGTAGCCATGCCCGGTGAACATCTGGGTGCGCGTGTAGACCACCTTGACCGGGCGCTTGAGCTCGCGCGCCGCCATCGCCGTCAACGATGGGTAGTAGTTCGGCTTGAGCGATGCGCCAAAGGCGCCGCCCACGAACGGCGACACCACACGGATGTTCTCGGCCGGCACGCCCAGGCTTTCTGCCAAGTGCGCCTGCACACCGTAGACCTGCTGGGTCTTGTCGAAGATTGTGAGCTGATCGCCCTGCCAGAATGCGATGGCCGCATGCGGCTCGATCGGGTTGTGGTGGTTGATGGGAATGCGGTACTCCGCCTCGACCTTGATCGCCGCGGTCTGCATCGCGGCGACAGGGTTGCCTCGCGGTTTGCCCTTCGCTGTATCCGGGTCCGGCAGTGCACGGTCCAGCACGGTTGCGAAGTCAGAGTTGTGCGGCTCAGTCTGGTAAGTGACTTTCACCAGCCTTGACGCGTGACGCGCCTGTTCATAGCTTTCGGCAACGACCAGCGCGATCGGCTGGCCGTTGAAGAAGACCCGGTCCGATTGCAGCGGCCACGACCATGCGGCCGGCGCGCCGGCCGCAGGCGCCGGGCCGAGCTTGCCCGCGTTCAGGTGCGTGAAGACGCGGATCACGCCACCCGCCTGTTCGGCTTCGCGCGTGTCGATGGCCGTGATTCGGCCTTTGGCCACCGTGCTCAGCACGATGAATCCGTAGCTGACATTGGGAATCTGGAACTCGGCGGTGTACTTCGCCTTGCCGGTGACCTTGGCGAGCCCGTCGACGCGGGTCGTTTCCTTGCCTAGATAGCGTGCCATGTGATTCCCTTTCTCACGCCAAGCGCGCGGCGCGCATCAACGCACGCGCGACAGAACGTCGACCCAATTCCACTTTGTAGGCGTTGTGCGCCAGCGGCCGTGCATCGCGCAGTGCAGCTTCGCCGGCACGTTTGAACGTCGCCTCGTCGGCACGCTGGCCCACGAGCAGGGCCTCGGCCTCGGCGCTGCGCCAGGGCTTATGCGCGACGCTGCCCAGCACCACGCGCGCCTGACGAATCCTGCTGCCGTCCATGTCCAGCGCGGCCGCGACCGAGACCATCGCAAAGGCGTACGAGGCACGGTCGCGCACCTTCAGGTAGTGGGAGTTGCGCGCGAAGTCGCCTGCGGGCACCGGCAGCTCGATGGCGACGATGAGGTCACCGTGCTCCAGGTTGTTGTCGCGCTGCGGCGTGTCGCCCGGCAGCCGGTGGAAGTCGGTGATGGCGATGAGCCGCTCGCGTCCGTCCGGCGCGCGGACGCGCACCTTTGCATCGAGTGCGTACAACGCCGTGGCCATGTCACCTGGATAGGTCGCCACGCACGCCTCGCTCCAGCCCATGATCGCGCTGATCCTGTTGAGACCCTCTCGCGCGCCGCAGCCGCTGCCAGCCTCGCGCTTGTTGCACGGCATGGACGTGTCGTAGAAATAGTTGCAGCGCGTGCGCTGCAACAGGTTGCCACCGTTGGTGGCCATGTTGCGCAACTGCCCCGAGGCGCCCGCGACGATCGCTTGTGTAAGCAGCGGGTAGTTCTCACGAATCAGCGGATGGTTGGCCGTTTCGGTGTTGGTGGCCAGGGCCCCGATGGAGAGGCCGGAGCGCGTGCGCTGGATCTCGCGCAGCGGCAGGCGGGTGATGTCGACCAGGCGCATCGGACGCTCGATGTCCTCTTTCATCAGGTCGAGCAGATTGCTGCCGCCTGCAAGGTATTTGGCTTGCGGCATAGCCGACATCGCGGCGGTCGCGGAGGCGGCATCCGCCGCGCGGACATATTCAAACGGTCGCATGGCCATCCTCCTTGATGGCTGTCGCCAGTTGTGTCTCGGTGGCGAAACCCCAGGTCTGGGCCGCCTGGCGGCCCGAGTGGACCTCCTGGATGGCAGAGACGATGCCCGGGTAGGCACCGCATCGGCAGATGTTGCCGCTCATGCGCTCCTTGATCTCGTCGTCGGTCAGGCGCGTTGTGGTCTTGCCGACGTTCTCGGTGACGTGGCTGACCTGGCCGCGCCGGGCCTCGCCCAGCATGCCGACAGCGGAGCAGATCTGGCCCGACGTGCAGTAGCCGCACTGGAAGCCATCGTGCTTGATGAAGGCGGCTTGCATGGGGTGCAGCTGGTCGCCTGTTGCCAGTCCCTCGATGGTGGTGACCTCACGGCCCTGAAGCGTCGCGGCCAGGGTCAGGCAGGACAAGACGCGCTGTCCGTCCACCAGCACGGTGCAAGCGCCGCACTGGCCCTGATCACAGCCCTTCTTGGAGCCTGTCAACGCAAGGCCTTCACGCAGCGCATCGAGCAGTACGACCCGTGAGTCGATGTCTAGTGTCTGCGCCGCGCCGTTGACCAGAAAGCTGACCTTCACGACGTTTTGCGCCACGACGGGCGCCGACGCTGCGCCGGGGACCGGCGGTAGCTGAGCGAGCGCGGACTCGGTCGCCAGCAGGTTCGCGGCGAAGAGGCCGATGCCGCCACCTCCGGTTTGCATCATGAAGCTGCGGCGTGACTTTCCGACGCCGTTCAGCTCCGGCATCTGAGCAAGGAGCGCAGATTCGTCGGCACTGAGCTCGGCCGGCAAGTCACTCTGGATTTCGTGGGGCATGGACGTTGTCCTTTATGAAAAAAATGCAAGGCAGTGGCAACCGACCAAGCCTTCGCGGGCGTTCCGGTGCTGTGTATGCGAACTTCTTCCTGTCGTTCTTCGCCGGGTCTACTGTGTCAAACACTCCGCCGATCGACTACGTGAGCAACGCTTAATGCCTTTATTAGCTTGGCTAATAGCTCCGTGGTTCGGTGCGAAATTCGCAGGCTTTGCGCGTCTCGGCCCGCGCCACTTCCAAGCCAAGTCTTCAGTCCCTTGAGAACTGGACCCGTACGCTGCGCTGCCCGAGCGCTTGCGCCAGACCGTTCGGGTCATCCACCCGACCAAGACGCGTGTACGAATACGGAGAATCGAAGGTCAGATAGAAGAGAACCACGGTATTCGCCCCATACAACATGAGGTCGCCATTGCGGATCGTTCTCGGTCTACTGGGAGCCGCAGGCAACTCCTTCGGCAAGTCGAACTTTTTTTCATTGCCGTTGAGATCGCTCATGTCGAGCGTCAGCGGCAGTCGAGCAGCGAACGCGCGGGCGGCATCCGTATCGGCCAAGGTAACGGCCAAACGACGTTCGCCGACGGTCATCCACATGCGTGCTTCGGCGTGGCTCTCACCGATCACGAGCAGGCCGATGCACAAGCTCGCAAGGCGCAGGCGCCACGGACGCAACGGTCTGATCGTCTCTGCAAACGGACTGCGTTTCTGGGTCATGTTGATTTCGTACGGTCTGCACGCGCTGTTAAGAAAACCAGAAACGCACCGACCAGCAACAGACCGGCGCTGAAAGCGAAGGTGCTCTGGTAGCCGCTGCCGTCGAAAAGCAAGCCCCCCAAGGTCGAGCCCAGTGCGATGGAGAGCTGGACCACAGCCACCATGAGCCCGCCGCCGGCTTCGGCGTCTTGAGGGAGCGTTCGTGCGATCCACAGCCACCAGCCCACCGGTGCGGCGGTAGCCACCAGGCCCCAGATGCCCAGCAGCACGGTGGTGGCGGGCACCGAAGTGCCAACGGCAATCAGCGCGACCGCGATCGCAGCCATCAGCACCGGAATGGTCGTCAGCGTGCCGTAAAAACCGAGCTTCAGAAATCGGCCGATGACCGTGGTGCCGATGAAGCCTGCGGCGCCCAGCGTCAGCAGCACGAGCGACAACGTCGACACATTGACCCGCGTCACCGTTTCCAGGAAAGGCCGGAGATAAGTGAAGAGCGCGAACTGCCCCATGAAGAAGACACCCACCGCGAGCATTCCGAGCACGACCCGCCGGTTCTTGAAGAGCCTGAAGACATTGAGTGAGCCCTTTGCGCGCGTCTGTGCCTGCATCGCCGGCAGACTGAACCACTGCCAGACGAATGCGATTACCGCGACCGGCACCAGACAAAAGAAGGCACCGCGCCAGCCCACGATCGAGGCGAGGTAGCTGCCCAGCGGGGCGGCCACGACCGTGGCCAGCGCATTCCCGCCATTGAAAATCGCCAGGGCCCGCGCCACCTTGGAGGGCGGCACGAGCTGCATGGCCGTGGCTGCCGACATAGACCAGAAGCCACCGACGACGACGCCGATCAGCGCACGGCCCGCCATGTACGTCACATAGTTGGGCGCCATCGCGACGATGGCCCCAGAGAGGCACATCATCGCCGTCAGCGACAGTAGCAGCGTCTTGCGTTTGATCCTGCCGGCGATCGCCGAGATCGACAGGCTCGTGACCACCGCGAAGACGCCGGAGATGGCGATGCCTTGACCCGCCATGCCTTCGGTGACCTTGAGGTCGGACGCCAATGGCGTGAGCAGGCTGACCGGCATGAACTCCGAAGCGATCAGCGCGAAGACGCACAGCGTCATCGCGAAGACGCCGCCCCAATGCGCAGGCTGCGCTTCGCCCCCCTGTTCGAAGACGGCACTGTCTGCCGTCATGTCGATGGCCTGCGCTGTCATCAGGCGCTCGCCGCGATGAGGTGCTTGTTGAAGAACGACGTCAGCTTGTCGAACGGGATCAGCGTCACGCGGTCGTACAGGTCGACGTGGCCGGCGCCCGGCACGACGAACAACTCTTTGGGTTCCGCAGCCCGCTTGTAGGCGTCTTCGCTGAACTCCTTGGAATGCGCCTGGTCACCCGTGATGAACAGCATGGGCCGCGGCGAGATCGTCTCGATGTCGTTGAACGGATAGAAGTTCATGAACTTGACGTTGCTGGTCAAGGTCGGCATGGTGGTGTTGCGCGCCGATGCGCCCTTGGGGGTGAACTCGCCGCGCGGCGTGCGATAGAAATCGAAGAACTCGCGCTGGATGGGATGCGTGTCCGCAGCCAGCGTGAGCACCGTACCACCGGTGTACTGCACTGCGCCGCCGCTGAACTCCGCCTGCCGTTGCTCGGCGGCCGCGGCGATGATCTGCTTGCGCTGCTCGAGCGTCTGCGAGTGGTTGAGCGCATCGCGGTTGGCCGCGCCCATGTCATACATGCTCACCGTGGCGATGGCCTTCATGCGCGGGTCGATCTTCGCTGCACTGATGACGAAGCTACCGCTGCCGCACACACCGATGGCGCCGATCTGTTGCTTGTCCACGAATGCCTGACTGCCGAGAAAGTCGACCGCAGCGCTGAAGCTCTCGGCGTACATGTCGGGCGAGACCGCGTTGCGCGGCTGGCCTTCGCTGCCGCCCCAGAACGCGAGGTCCAGCGACAACGTCACAAAGCCCTGCTCTGCCATCTTGGTCGCGTACAGGTTCGCGCTTTGCTCCTTCACCGCCCCCATCGGATGACCGACGACGATCGCCGGGGTGCGCTTCTTGCGGTCCAGTGCCTTGGGAATGAACAGGTTCCCAGCGACGGTCATCTGGTACTGATTCTTGAAGCTCACATTCTGCAGGGTGACCTTGTCGCTCGCGTAGAAATTGTCGGCACCGTTGGGCAATTGGGTGCTCGTCTTGGAAGGCGCCGCCAATGCCGCTCCAGCCGTCGACAACAGGCCGGCGGCGGCCACGCCGGTACCGGCCATCTTCAGAAATTCGCGACGATCGGGTGTGGTGTCTGCTTGGGTTTTCATGGTCAATGTTCCTTTGAATGGAAGTTTGCCGATCGGCGAGAGAATTGACTAGGTAATGAATACTTAATACATTTATTACCCTCACTAATCAGTCCGTTTGATGCGGAGACCGACATGCCAAGACGCAATCTCAACGATCTGCTGGCTTTCGTGACAGTGGCCCGCGAGGGCAGCTTCACCAAGGCCGCCGGCACCCTCGGCGTGACCCAGTCGGCGCTCAGTCAGGCCATCCGCGGGCTGGAAGAAGGACTGCAGATCCGCTTGTTGACGCGCACCACGCGCAGCGTCGCGCCGACCCCGGCCGGTGAGCGACTCATGAAAGCGATCGGCCATCGCTTCGACGAGATCGAGGCTGAACTCGAAGCGCTTACCGAGTTGCGCGACAAGCCTGGAGGCACCGTGCGCATCACCTGCGGCGACCACGTGCTGCACACGGTTCTGCTTCCCAAGCTCGCGCCGCTCTTGCGCGAGTACCCTGATATCAAGCTGGAGTTCGACATGAACTACAGCTTTCGCGACATCGTGGCCGACCGCTTCGATGCGGGTGTCCGCATGGGCAACACGATCGATAACGACATGATCGCCGTGCCCATCGGCCCGCCGCTGCAGATGGCGGTGGTGGCGTCCCCCAGCTACTTCGCCGTCAACCCGATCCCCAAAACGCCAGCCGACCTGACGAAGCATCAGTGCATCAACCAACGCATGCCGACTTCCGGTGGGCTGTATGTCTGGGACTTCGAGAAGCGCGGTCGGAAGGTCAACGTGCGCGTGGATGGGCCGCTGATCTTCAATACCGCACCGCCCCAAGTGGACGCAGCATTGGCCGGACTCGGCATCTCGCTGCTACCGGAGGACGAACTGATGGCACATATCGAATCGGGTCGGCTCGTGCGCGTGCTGCAGGACTGGTGCCCCAAATTCGCCGGCTACCACCTGTACTACCCCAGCAAGCGCCAACCCTCGCCGGCTTTTTCGTTGGTGGTGAAAGCGCTGCGGTTCAGCGGGTTACGACAGCAATAAATCCTGCCGGTGTTTGCTTAAGGCTGTCCGTCTCACAAACCGGTTGCGACTACGCAGCCTGCCCGCCGTCGACAACGATGCGGTGGAGCTACGCTACGGCGCGAGACACGAGCGTCGGCGCCTCTTCGGCTGCTGCGTCGAGGCGCTGCAAGAGCACGTTTTCACCTTTGATCGAGTTATAAGCCAGGGCAGGACGGCGGTACGGTAGGCCGTTGCAACCAAGACGGGTGGTGACTGCTTTGCAGCGAGGCTGTGTGAAAACCCTCTCACGACCTGACGCTTCGGCCGGTAGAGTTCCCGGACATATTGAACACGGGGGTCAATATGCCCAGATACATAGAGGGTCAGGACAGGCAGCAGGTGACATTGCTGCCAGAGTGCCTAGACGACTTCATCTCAGAGGACAACACGGTTCGAATCGTTGATGCCTTCATCAATGAGCTGGACCTGGCGGCCTTGGCGTTCCAGGGCGTAACGCCGGCTTCAACCGGCAGACCCTCGTACCACCCTGCGGTGCTCCTGAAGCTGTACCTCTACGGCTACCTCAACCGAATCCAGTCCAGCCGCCGTTTGGAGCGCGAGTGTCAGCGCAACGTGGAGTTGATGTGGCTGACCGGCCGGCTTGCCCCCGACTTCAAGACCATCGCGGACTTCCGACGCGACAACGGAAATGGCATCCGCAATGTCTGTCGCCGCTTCGTGATGCTGTGCCGCGAGTTGAAGTTGTTCACCGACGCCGTGGTGGCTATCGATGGCAGCAAGTTCAAGGCGGTCAACAACCGGGAGCGCAACTTCACGCCAGGCAAGATCGAGCGCCGCGAGCGTGAACTGGAGGAAAGCATCCAGCGCTACCTCGACGCTTTGGAGACGGCAGACCGAACTCAGCCTGTGGAAATGCAGGCCAAGACCGAGCGTCTGCACGGAAAGATCCAGAAGATGCGTCAACGCCTGCAAGGCCTGCAGATGATCAAGGCGCAGCTGGAGACCCTGCCGGATCATCAAATCTCCCAGACGGATCCTGATGCGCGCGCCATGACCACCTACAGCGCCAAGGGCACGGCCATGGTGGGCTACAACGTGCAAGCTGCGGTAGACACCAAGAACCATCTGATCGTTGCCCACGAGGTCACGAACAACGGCAGTGACCGAGCACAGCTGAGCCCGATTGCCCTGGCGGCGCGCGATGCGATGGGCAAGCGCCGGTTGAAGGCCATTGCCGACCGTGGCTACTACAGCGGCTCCGGGCTCAAGGCTTGCGAGGATGCCGGAGTTGCGGCGCTTGTTCCAAAACCCATGACATCCAATGCCAGGTTTGAAGGTCGGTTCGACAAAACCGACTTCATCTACGTCGCTCGCGACGATGAGTACCAATGCCCAGCGGGTCAGCGAGCGATCCGCCGCTTCAGCCGCGAAGAAGCTGGGCTGCAGATCAGCATCTACTGGTCCAGTGCCTGCCCCGCCTGTTCAATGAAAGCGCAATGCACAACGGGTGAGTACCGACGCATCAGGCGATGGGAGCACGAGGTGGTCATGGACAAGGTTCAACAACGGTTGGACCGGATGCCCAATGCCATGACGGTGCGCAAGAGCACAGTTGAGCATGTCTTCGGCACGCTCAAGCACTGGATGGGCTGGACGCACTTCCTGACCCGAGGCATCCAGAACGTGGCGACCGAGATGAGCTTGAGCGTGTTGGCGTACAACTTCAAACGCGTCCTCAGCATCCTGGGCTTCGCGAAAACCATGCAGGCGATGCGTCTGCTGGGCGCGTAGGCGCCTGCTACGGGCCTCGCAAATCCGATCCGCACCCCAGTGGCTTCAGGATCACGCTGAAGGGGCGTAGACGCGACCAATCCGAAACTTCCATCAGGTTGCGAGCTGTATCCGCGTCGCGCGACCTTCTTGCGCGTTATCACACGGCCTCCAGCGATAGCAGTCTTCTAGATTCCCGCAGCCCCGTCGAACTCAAGCCCGGTCTGTGGGGGCAGCGTTGACCTGAAGAAACCCTGGAAGCTTGTGAAAGCAAAGCTGCGATGTTCGACGAGCTCTACCGCTCTACCCGCTCTCTGAAGACAAGGTCACCCGGGTTGCGTTTCGGCTTCTTCAGTTCCACTCGCCTCAGGATAAGGTGGATGGTGGACAGGTACACATAGAACATCCAACTCAACCAGAGGTTGGCTTCATAGTCGGTCTTCTGCTTGTCGTTGTGGTGCCGAATCATGAAATTGTTGGCGATGTTGAACAGGTCCTTCTCATCATTAGACGTGATCGCCTCAGACATTTTCGGGCGCAGTGCTTCCAGCACACCCGCCAGATCAGACACGGCATGCCGCCGAACATCGAGGGATGCGCCGTGACGACGATATTCGTTCACCGCTGCCTTGACCCTAGCGGTGATGGTCTTGTCGTCGGTAGGGACAGTAGCATCAAGTAGTTGCTCAAAACCGCTGGGCGCTTGGCGGAGGATCAGGCCATCGGCAGACAACTCGAACCGATGTTCGTAGAGCGCAAGTAAATCGTTGACCCGTTTCCGAAATTTCTTCTGCCCTGCTTCCTTGTCGAAGGTCTCCCAATGCATGCCGCATTGGTCATAGCTATGCATGCTGCCAGTCAGGGGTTTGGAGACGTGGTCGAACAAGAACTCGATCATGTCGAACAGATCGTCTTCCGAATATCCAGGCGCCTTGTCGGCAATTGGCCACAGGTCGGGCTTCCGCAGCGTCATCAGGACGGTGAACTCTACGTCCACCAACTTGCCCTTCACGTCATGCATGTCCACGCACCAGAAACCGAATTGCTCGTGCGTGTAACCCTCTTCTCGAAGCTGCTCATAGAGCCGCACGAAGAGACCATTAGTGGTCTTCAGGTCGAACCCGTTGGTGCGCGGATTGATCCCGGTGCGGATCGAGTAAGGGACTTTGGCCATGCCCAATTATCGGCGTCCAAAACTTATCCACTGGGAGGCTGCCCGTAATGATCAGGACGTTTCCATTGCCGGAGAACAGATCAAGTACATGGAGCGTCGTCCGGCTACCGATGGAACGCACCACCAGAATGATGGCGGCTACTGCTCACAGATCGCTCACCGCGATCCGTAGGTGTCGATTTTCTGGGTTAAAGGGCCCTCGACCATCATTGGACCGACTGAAGTCGCCTCGCATTTCCCCCCACTGGACCGGCCCTTCACTTGACGGCCAACTGGTGCCGTTCCACAACCGGTCTCGAAACAGACTTCCCGGTCCGCTTCGTTGAATTTCCGCAATCAGTCTGACGCGAACATTGAACGCAGTCATACCAACGACCGCAGCCGACACCAGCCCTTCGGACTTCTGCGTATCCACCGCCCATCTCTCACGAAAGCTCAGCGGTACGCCCCCCGCACGTCCATCTGCAATCCGCCGCAGCGGTCGAACCGCCAACCTCACAGCCGCACTCACCGTGCACAGGCCCTGAAAGCCGCTCTGCAGGCCCCGCAGCTAAGGAAACCCCCGATACATGAGTGGTCATCGACCACCTAGCATCGAAGGCTGTTCCCTGTCGAGGTGTACCGGACGCGTCCCGCCGTTCGTGCCTCACTGACCATCCTGCGATGACAACTCCACCCGAGTCCGGCCCCACGCTGGACGCCGCCAGCCCCCTTCCCCCCGACATCGAAGCAGCCGACGAACCGACCAAAGTTCCCCTTGCCATCGAAGACTGGCTCACGGTCATCATCATGGGCGCGCTGGCGCTCATCACCTTCGCCAACGTCATCGTTCGCTACTTCACCGACTCGTCCTTTGCGTGGACTGAAGAGTTCTCGGTGTTCCTCATGATCATGCTGGCGCTGGTGGCCGGCTCGGCCGCTGTGGCGCGCGACCGGCACATCCGCATCGAGTACTTTTCCGAAAGCGGATCGATGGCGCGGCGCAAGCGGCTCGCGCAGTTCGGCGCGCTGATGATCGCCATTCTGTTCACGCTCATCGGCGCACTCAGCATCCGCATGGTGTGGGACGACTTCCGCTTCGAGGAGACAACGCCTGGCATCGGGCTGCCCGCGTGGTGGTATTCGATCTGGCTGCCGATCGTGTCGTTCGCCATCGCGTTGCGCGCGGTGGGCCTCATGATCCGCCGCGGACGCAAGACGAACTACGGCTCGGACACCAAAGAGAGCAAGGACGACACCAAGTGATCGCCACCCTGCTCTTCGTCGCCTTCGTCGTGATGATGCTGGTGGGCGTGCCCATCGGCGCGGCGCTGGGCCTTGCAGGCGCCGCCTGCATCGCACTGGCCAACAGCGACGCCCAATGGTTCGGCCTGCTGGCCGTGCCGCAGAACTTCTATGCGGGCCTGGGCAAATACCCGCTGCTGGCCATTCCGATGTTCGTGCTGGTCGGCTCCATCTTCGACCGCTCGGGCGTGGCGCTGCGGCTCGTCAACTTTGCCGTCGCCATCGTGGGCCGCGGCCCCGGCATGCTGCCGCTGGTGGCGATTGCGGTGGCGATGTTTCTCGGCGGCATCTCGGGCTCGGGCCCGGCCAACGCGGCCGCAGTGGGCGCGGTGATGATCGCGGCCATGTCGCGCGCCGGCTACCCTGCCGCCTTCTCGGCCAGCGTGGTGGGCGCTGCAGCGGCCACCGACATCCTGATTCCGCCATCGGTTGCCTTCATCGTGTACTCGGTGCTGGTGCCCGGTGCCTCGGTGCCTGCGCTGTTCGCGGCCGGCATGATCCCCGGCGTGATGGCCGGCCTGGCGCTGATGATTCCGGCCGTGATGCTGGCGCGCAAACACAAGATGGGTGCACTCGAAGCCACGCTGCCGCGCCCGCCGTTCTGGAAGAGCTTTCGCGAAGCGACCTGGGGGTTGGCCGCGCCCGTGCTCATCCTCGGCGGCATGCGCGCGGGCTGGTTCACGCCGACCGAGGCTGCAGTGGTGGCGGTGTTCTACGGCCTGTTCGTGGGCATGTGCATCCACCGGACCATCAAGGTGCGCGACCTGTTCGTGATCTTGCGCGAGTCGGGCGAGCTCTCTGCCGTGATCCTGCTGGTGGTGTCGCTGGCGGGCATCTTCGCGTACTCGCTGTCGACGCTGGGCGTGATCGATCCGGTGACGCGCGCCATCGTGAATTCGGGCCTTGGCGAGTACGGCATCCTGGCGCTGCTGATACTGCTGCTCATCACCGTGGGCATGTTCCTCGACGGCGTGTCGATCTTCCTGATCTTCGTGCCGCTGCTGCTGCCCATCGTGCAGTACTACAAATGGGACCCGGTGTGGTTCGGCGTGATCCTCACGCTGAAGGTGGCGCTGGGGCAGTTCACGCCGCCGCTCGCGGTCAACCTGATGGTGTCGTGCCGCATCGCCAAGGTGCGCATGGAAGAAACCGTGCGCTGGGTGGGCTGGATGCTGTTCTCGATGTTCGTGGTGATGGTGCTGGTCATCATCTTTCCCGAACTCGCACTCTGGCTGCCGCGCAAGCTCGGCTACTGATTTTTGTCCCGTCTCAGAACCATAAGGAGAGCCCTCATCATGAAATTCCGCCGCACCCTTCTCGGCCTCGCCGCCGCAGCAACCGCCCTGGGCATGTTCTCGACCGGCGCCATGGCGCAAGCCGCCTACAAGCCCGAATACAAGATGTCGCTGGTGCTGGGCCCGCCCACGCCCTGGGGCCAGGCCGGAAAGATCTGGGCCGACATGGTGAAGGAGCGCACCCAGGGCCGCATCAACATCAAGCTGTACCCCGGCGTGTCGCTCATTCAGGGCGACCAGACGCGCGAGTTCAGCGCGCTGCGCCAGGGCGTGATCGACATGGCCGTGGGCTCGACCATCAACTGGTCGCCGCAGGTCAAGCAGCTCAACCTCTTCTCCATGCCCTTCCTGATGCCGGACTACGCGGCGATCGACGCGCTCACGCAGGGCGAGGTCGGCAAGGAGATGTTCAAGACGCTCGACAAGGCCGGCGTGGTGCCGCTCGCCTGGGGCGAGAACGGCTACCGCGAAATCACCAATTCGAAGCGGGCGATCAAGTCGCCGGCCGACGTCAAGGGCATGAAGATCCGCGTGGTCGGCTCGCCCATCTACTCCGACATGTTCACCGCGCTCGGCGCCAACCCCACGCAGATGAGCTGGGCCGACGCACAGCCCGCACTCGCAAGCGGCGCGGTCGACGGTCAGGAGAATCCGCTGTTCCTGTTCACAGTGCTCAAGATGCAGAACGTGGGCCAGAAATTTTTGACCGCCTGGGGCTACGTGGCCGACCCGTTGGTGTTCGTGGTGAACAAGGAAATCTGGGCCTCGTGGACGCCGGCTGACCAGGCCATCGTGCGCCAGGCCGCCATCGATGCGGGCAAGGAAGAAATCGTCATCGCGCGCAAAGGCCTGATCGAAGCCGACAAGCCCCTGCTGAAGGAAATCGCAGGCATGGGCGTGACGGTGACCAGCCTCACACCAGCCGAACGCGATGCCTTCGTGAAGGCAACGCGACCGGTGTACGACAAGTGGAAGTCGACCGTGGGTGCCGACCTTGTTGCGAAGGCCGAGCAGGCGATTGCCGCACGCAAGAAGTAAGAGCAGGCACGGCGCATTGCGGGCGCATCAGCCTCGGTAGCGGCTCGGGTTCGCGCCCGCCATCTTCTTCATCAGGCGCCGCAACGCCGTGGCGTCCTGGTAGCCCACGGCGCCGGCCACCTGCTCGACAGTCATCCGGCTCGACTCGAGCAGCGCGCGGGCGCGCCGCAAACGCACGCTTTGCACCAGCGCCTGCGTGCTCCTGCCTATGGCCTTCTGGACGTGGCGCGACAGCGTGCGCTCCGACATGCAGAACTCGCGCGCCAACGCACTGACCGCGGGCGGATCGGGCAATGCCGATTCGACCCGCGCCGCCAGTCGCGCCACAAGATCGTTGCCGTTGGCCAGCACCTCCGGCACGATGAACGGTGCCTGCGCCTGACGCCCGTCGATCAGCAGCATGCGCGAGACAAGATCGGTGAGTGCGCTGCCGCAGCGCTCGCGCAGCAGATGCAGCATCAGGTCGGTCTGCGCGAACGCGGCGCCGGCCGTGACCACGGGTCCGTCGGAGCACACCATGCGGTCGACGTCGACGGTGCAGCCAGGCGCCATCTGCTTGAGCAGCGCCGAGTACCACCATGAAGTTGTCGCGCGCCGCCCCTGAAGCAGGCCCGCGGCATTCAGCAGGAACACCGCCGAGCACGAGGCCGCGACCTGCCCTCCGGCCTTCGCATGACGCACGAGGCCCGCGATGGCCTTGGCCGCGTCATCGCCGTCGAGGCACCGCCTGATCTCGCCCGGCGTGTTGAGCCCGAGCCCCGGCACCACCCACGTCGAGCGGTCGTCACGCGGTCGCACGGGCAGGCGCACAGTCTCCAGGCTCATACCGGCCTGCAACCGCACCGGGCCGCCCTGCACCGAGCACAGCCTCCAGCGCGGCGGCGCCACGCCGGCACGAGCGGCCACGGCCTGCGCGGCGCCCAGGATGTCGAGCGTGACCGCCACGCTGGAGTTGAAGGCGCCGGGCAGCACCAGAACGGTGAAATCGTGCATGTCTGATTCAGCCCTGAAACGGTCAAATTTGACACTGCCATTCTGGCGACGCGCGCGGCCCAATACAAGCTCATCCGCTTTCCCCGCGCCGTCCACGGCCGCACTCACATGACACCGACCCGCTCCCTGAACGAAGACGATCCGCTCGACGACTTCACCCCGCGCCAGATCACGCTCGACGGCATCGAGAAGAAGGTCTACCTGATGGGCCAAGGCCCCGCCGTGATCGTGATGACCGAGATGCCGGGCATCAGCCCGCACGTGGCACGCTTTGCACGCTGGGTGCGCGACGCGGGCTTCACTGTCTACATGCCTTCGCTGTTCGGCCGCGACGGCGCGGTGCCGCAGGCCGAGGAAGGCGCCGCCGTGTTCAAGCGCGCCTGCGTGAGCGCGGAGTTCCGCGCCTTTGCATCGAACGCATCGAGCCCGGTGACGCAATGGCTGCGCGCGCTCGCGCGGCTGGCGCATGAGGAATGCGGCGGCCCGGGCGTGGGCGCGATCGGCATGTGCTTCACCGGCAACTTCGCGCTCTCGATGATGATGGAGCCCGCCATGCTCGCGCCGGTGGTGTGCCAGCCTTCGCTGCCGCTGGACGACCCTGCCGGCACAAACGTGGCGGCCGACGAACTCGCGGCCGTGCGCCAGCGCCTGGAGCGCGAGGATCTGAGCGTGATGGCCTACCGCTTCGACGGCGACAGGTTCTGCAAGGCCGAGCGCTTCGCTGCGTTCTCTCAAGCACTGGGCGAGCGTTTTGTCGCGCGCGTGTTGCCCGACAGCGCAGCCAACCCGAACACGCCGCCCTTCTTCGCGCAGGTGGTGGCCAGCCCGCACAGCGTGGTGACGGCGCACCTGATCGATGAGGCGGGGCAACCGACGCTTGCTGCAAGGGACGAGATCCTGGCGTTCTTTGCGCTGCGGCTGCTGGATCGTCGGCGCTGAGCAAGCGGCGTTTTCACAACAGGCGGCCGACCTCTTCCTGGGCGTGTTTGCGCACTTTCCACTTCGGCCGCCCGCACGCGCTAACCCCTTGGTATGCGCACCGTTGCGAGCCCGTGCATCGCCACCGACAATGCACCCGCGATCCGATGCCGCGCCGCGAGATGCTCTGGCAGACTGACTTGCACAGCGCACTTCTTCGCGCAGCAAGGAGCCTCCTTCACCATGCATCCCAGGTCCACCGCATCGACCGTCGCAACAACACGGCCATCGCGCTTCGCGATCTTTTCGGTTCTTCTCGCAGCACTCGTTTTCTTGACCACCAGCTTCATCACCCCGAAGGCACATGCAGCCGATGCCACCGTGCACACGCTGATCATCGACACCGACCCCGGCGCCGACGACGTGATCGCCCTGCTGTTTGCCATGGCCTCGCCCGAGCAGTTGAAGATCCAGGCGCTGACCACCGTGGCCGGCAACGTGCAGCTCGCCAAGACCTCGCGCAATGCGCGCCTTGCGCGCGAGTGGGCGAAGCGGCCCGACATTCCGGTCTACGCCGGTGCGCCGCGGCCCCTGCTGCGCACGCCCATCTATGCAGCCGACATCCACGGCAGCGAAGGCATCACCGGCGTCAAGGTGCACGAGCCGAGCCAGCCGCTGGCCGATGGCAATGCGGTCGACTACCTGATCCGCACGCTGCGCGCGGCGCCCGAAAAAAGCGTGACGCTCGCCATGCTCGGGCCCGAGACCAACCTCGCGCTGGCACTGACGCAGGCCCCCGACATCACGCGCGGCCTGCGCGAGCTGGTGCTCATGGGCGGCGCGCATTTCAATGGCGGCAACATCACGCCGACGGCGGAGTTCAACGTGTTCGCCGATCCGCATGCGGCAGAGATCGTGCTCAAGAGCGGCGTGCCGATCACCATGCTGCCGCTCGACCTGACGCACAAGGTGCTGACCAGCCCCGAGCGCATTGCCAGGCTGCGCGGCATCGGCAACCAGGCAGGCAAGACGGTGGCCGACATCCTCGATGCCTATGTGCAGCACGACATGCAGTACTACGGCCTGCCCGGCGGCCCGGTGCACGACGCCACCGTGATCGCCTACCTGCTGCAGCCCTCGCTGTTCAGGGGCCGGAAGGTGAACGTGGAAGTCGACAGCCGCGAAGGGCTGGGCTTCGGCCAGACGGTGGTCGACTGGTACGGCGGTTTGAAGAAGCCCGCCAACGTGAACTGGATTGCCGAGGGGGATGCGCAGGGGTTCTTCGATCTGCTGACGCAGCGCATTTCCCGCCTGCCTTGAGCTGCATCGCCCCAGAACGACGTTGACGGCGGTGGCATGCGGGGCCACCATGGTGCACCGTCGCCAATGCCCGGCTAGGCGGCGGACTCGTCGGGGAGGCCTGCCCGCTCTGGAATAGGTGAGCAAACGCGCCATTTCAGGGCTTCCGAGGAGGTCTCATGGCTGAAAGCGACAAGGTGTTCGCAGGCTCGATCCCGAAGTTCTACGACACGCTGATGGTCCCCCTCATCTTCGAGGCCTACGCCACCGACATGGCAGAGCTTGTTGCGGCTTCCTCGCCCGGCTCGGTGCTTGAAACGGCGGCCGGCAGCGGTGTGGTTACGCGGGCGCTTGCGCCAAAACTCGGCGCTGGCGCGCGCTACGTGGTAACCGACCTCAACCAGCCCATGCTCGACTATGCAGCCACCCGGCAGGGGCCCGATGGCCGTATCGAGTGGCGGCAGGCGGACGCGCTCGCCCTGCCGTTCGAAGATGCATCGTTCGACGTTGTTTGCTGCCAGTTCGGCGCGATGTTTTTCCCCAACCGGGTTGCCGGCTACGCCGAGGCGCGTCGCGTGCTGAGGCCGGGCGGGCGCTTTGTCTTCAGCGTGTGGGACCGCATCGAAGAGAACGCCTTTGCCGACGACGTCACGAACGCCGTCGCCACGGTGTTTCCGCATGACCCTCCGCGATTTCTCGCCCGCACTCCGCACGGCTATCACGACACCGCACTGATCCGCGAGGATCTGGGCCGCGCAGGGTTCACCAACATCGGGATCGAGACGCGCGAGAAGCTGAGCCGCGCCCCCTCGGCACGCGACGTTGCCACCGCCTATTGCCAGGGAACGCCGCTGCGCAATGAAATCGAGACGCGCGACGCCACCCTGCTTCAGCTCGCTACGGAGCGCGCAACGGAGGCGATCGCCAGCCGCCATGGCAAAGAGGGCCCGGTGGCCGGCAAGATTCAGGCACATGTGATCGTGGCGGCGGGATAGCGGGGTTCCGGCGCGCGCTTCATCCGGTCATCTCGCGCCGCCTTTGGCGCACTTCATCGCATTCGCATGGCAGTTGCGCCGCGGCGCGGCAACCATGCGCACTCCATAACCATGTGATGGAGATCCGCGATGCGCACTGCCTTCTTCTTTCGCCAGCCCCTGCTGCTTGCCTCGGGCCTGCTGCTGTCCTTCCAGCTCCTGGCAGCCCAGGCCGGCTGGCGGCAGCTGCGCATTCCGGGCGACACGCCCGACGCCGCACCCACGGTGGTCGCGCTCTACTACCCGACGAAGGCGACCGAGCGCACGACGGCCATGGGCCCGTTCACGGTACAGGCGGCCATCCAGGCGCCGCCCGAGGACAAGTTCAAGGGATTGATCGTGCTGAGCCACGGTATCGGCGGCACCGAACTGGGCCACAGCAGCCTCGCCGAGGCCCTCGCGCGGGACGGCTACATGGTCGCGGCCCTTCGCCATCCCGGCGACAACTGGCAGGACGGGTCGCTGCTGCAGAAAGGCGGCAGCGTCTACTTCACCGAACGGCCACGGCAGGTATCGCGCGTGATCGACGCCTTGCTGCAAGACCCGCAGTGGAAGGATCGCATCGCCAGCGACGCCCAGGGCCTTCGCATTGGCGCGGTGGGGCATTCGGCCGGCGGCTATACCGTGCTGGCACTGGCGGGTGGGCAGGTCGACCTGTCGCGCATTCGCAGGCACTGCGAGAGCGAGCGCGAGGCCGATCCGGTTTTTTGCGGCGTGGGCCGGAACGCCCCAACGACGACTGGCTCGCCTGCTGCATCAGCATCGGTGCTGCCTTCGCTGCGCGACCCGCGGGTGCGTGCGGTCGTGCTGCTGGCGCCGGCGGGTGTTGTCTTCACGGCGTCTTCGCTGGCGGAGATCAGGATCCCGACGCAGATCTATGAGGCGGAGCTGGACCGGTTCCTCGTCCCGCGTTTTCACGCCGAATGGATTGCGCAGAACATGCCCCGCGCCGAACTCCACCGGGTTCCCAACGCCTGGCATTTCGCATTCATGGACACCCCGGCCAGCGCCATTCCAAGCGACGATGGAGACATCAGGAACGACCCGCCGGGCTTCGATAGGAAGGCCTTCCTGGCGCAGTTGGGCCTTGAGATTCCGGCCTTCTTCGACAAGGCATTGCCCGGTCGAGAATGAAAAAAGCCACGCTGCAGAACAGCGTGGCTTTTGACTTTCTTGCGCGGCAGCAGCGGATCAGTGCTGCAGGATCTTGTTCAGGAAGTCCTTGGTGCGCGGCTGGCGGTTTTCCGGGTGGCTGAAGAACTCGTCCTTCGGGCAGTCTTCCAGGATCTTGCCGCCCACGTCGATGAAGATCACGCGGCTCGCGACCTTGCGGGCGAAAGCCATTTCGTGCGTGACCACCATCATGGTCATGCCTTCCTTGGCCAGGCTCACCATCACGTCGAGCACTTCGCCGACCATCTCGGGGTCGAGTGCCGAGGTGGGTTCGTCGAACAGCATCACGATCGGGTCCATCGACAGCGCACGGGCAATGGCCACGCGCTGCTGCTGGCCGCCCGACAGCTGGCCCGGGAACTTGTCCTTGTGCGCCATCAGGCCCACGCGGTCGAGCATCTTCAGGCCACGGGTCTTGGCTTCGTCGGGCGTGCGGCCCAGCACCTTGATCTGCGCGATCGTGAGGTTCTCGGTCACCGACAGGTGCGGGAACAGCTCGAAGTGCTGGAACACCATGCCGACCTTGGAGCGCAGCTTGGGCAGGTTGGTCTTGGGGTCGTGCAGCGGAATGCCGTTGACGGTGATCTCGCCCTTCTGGAAGGGCTCCAGCGCATTCACGGTCTTGATGAGGGTGGACTTGCCCGAGCCCGAGGGCCCGCACACCACCACCACGTCGCCCTTGGAAATGCTCACCGAACAATCGTTGAGCACCTGCACCGGGCCATACCACTTGGATACGTTCTTGATTTCAATCATTTTTTCGGACATTTCTTTCTCTCCGGTTCAGCCACTCAAACAATCAGCGAATGATGGCGATCTTCTTGTGCAGGCGCTTGACCAGCCAAGAAAGGGCGTAGCACATGACGAAGTACACGACAGCCGCGAGCAGGTAGGCCTCGATCGGGCGGCCGAAGTTCTTGCCCGCGGTCTCGAAGCCCTTGAGCATGTCGTAGGCACCGATGGCGTAGACCAGCGACGTATCCTGGAACAGGATGATGGTCTGCGTGAGCAGCACCGGCAGCATGTTGCGGAAGGCCTGCGGCAGCACGATCAGGCGCATGTTCTGGCCGTAGGTCATGCCGACCGCCTGGCCCGCATTCACCTGGCCGCGCGGGATCGACTGGATACCGGCACGCATGATCTCGCTGAAGTACGCGGCCTCGAACGCCACGAAGGTGATCACGGCCGAGATTTCGGAGCGGTAGTTGGAGCCGACCGAACCGAACAGCGAGTAGAACGACGCCGGCACGAGCAGGAAGAACCACAGGATCACCATCACCAGCGGGATGCTTCGCATGCCGTTGACGTAGATGGCCGCCGGCGCATCGAGCCACTTCTTGCCCGACAGGCGCATGAGCGCCAGGATCGTGCCGAAGATCACGCCGCCGATCGTGGCGACTATCGTCAGCATGATGCTGAAGTAGAAGCCCTTGACGACGAAGTTGCTGATGACGTCCCAGTTGTAGAAGGACAGGTCGAGATTCATCATGTCAGTGTCCTCCGCCGCCCGCGCTTGCAGACACGATGAAGCCCGGCACGCGGGTCTTCTTCTCGATGAATGCCATGAGGCGGTTGATGATGAGGGCCGAGATCACGTAGCAGCCTGTCACCGCAAGGTAGACCTCGATGCCGCGCGAGGTTTCTTCCTGCGCCTGCATGGCGAACATGGTGAGTTCGGTGACCGACACGGCGAACGCGACGGACGAGTTCTTGAAGATGTTCATCGTCTCGCTCGTGAGCGGCGGGATGATGATGCGGTAGGCCATCGGCAGGATCACGTAGCGGTAGTACTGCACGGTGGTGAAGCCCACCGCCATGCCCGCATAGCGCTGGCCCTTGGGCAGCGCCTGGATGCCCGAGCGCACCTGCTCGGCGATACGCGCGGAAGTGAAGAAGCCCAGCGCCAGCACCACGAGGATGAAGCTCGGCACGCCCTTCATGACGGGGATGAGCGCCGGGATCACGTGGTACCAGAGGAAGATCTGCACCAGCAGCGGAATGTTGCGGAACAGCTCGACCCAGGCATTGCCCAGCCGCACCAGCCACGGGCTGTCGGGCAGCGTGCGGATGATGCCGATGAGCGAGCCCAGCACCAGCGCCACGATCAACGCCAGCAGCGCGACCGACACGGTCCAGCCCCACGCCGAGAGCATCCATTGAAGGTAGCTCGGATATTCCCCCCCGGGGTCTTGCAGGAATACCTGCCAATCCCAGTTGCCCATTTGTGTTTACTCCTTCTTCACCGTCTCTTCGAAAACCAGTCCCTTGAAAAGAAACGCCCACCGCGAAAGGTGGGCGTCATCACGCAGCGACGCGGCGCTTATTCCTTGGTGACGTAGTCTTCAGCAGGCTTGTCGTTCGGGTTGGCCCAAGCGTTCTTGGTGGCTTCGCCCAGCGGCAGGCCGATGGTCACGCCTGCGGGCGGAATCGGCTTGAGGAACCACTTGTCGTACAGCTTGGCGAGTTCGCCAGACTTGGCCTGTGCCTTGATGCTGTCGTCCACGGCCTTCTTGAAGGCGGCGTCGTCCTTGCGGATCATGATGGCGATGGGCTCGACGGCCAGCACGTCGGACAGGATCTTGTAGTCCTTGGGCGACTTCGACTTGGCGGCCAGGGCAGCCAGGATCGAGCCGTCCATCACGAAGGCGTCGGCGCGGCCGGTTTCGAGCAGCAGGAAGCTGTCGGAGTGGTCCTTGCCGTAGACCTCCTTGAAGGTCAGGTTCTCGGCGCGCTTTTGCTTGCGCACGGTCTGCAGCGGCGTGGTGCCGGTGGTGGTTGCAACCGTCTTGTCCTTCAGGTCGGCCAGCGAGTTGATGCCCGAGTTGGCCTTGACGACGATCTTGGTTTCTTCGACGTAGGTGGTCACGCCGAAAGCCACGTCCTTCTGGCGCGTGGCGTTGTTGGTGGTCGAGCCGCACTCGATGTCCACGGTGCCGTTCTGCACGAGCGGAATGCGGTTCTGCGAGGTCACGGGCTGGTACTTGACTTCGAGCTTCTTGCCGGCGGCCTTCTCGAGGTCCTTGATGATGTTGGCGCAGACGTCGTAGTGGAAGCCCGTGTATTGGCCATTGCCCAGTGTGTACGACAGGCCCGACGATTCACGCACGCCTTCGGTGATGACACCGGAAGCCTTGATCTTGGCCAGCGTGTCATTGGCTTGCGCCATCGCGCCGCCAGCGGCCAGTGCCGCGACTGCCAATGCCAATACTTGTTTTTTCATACGGAAAACTCCTGAGGGTGACTGAAACAGATACAACTAAATTCTAGACATTTACATTTTGCGTGATACCCGGACCAACCCGGTGCATACACACACACGCTGCACCGGGCATGCGCATGGCAGCGCCAGCCTGGTGCGATCCTGCCTCCTGGCATTGTCCGACTTTCACTAAGCAGCCTTTATGCCCGAAGCCTGGCCCGAAGGCTCGGCAGCCGGCGGAACCGGTGCGGCCGACAGGCGCACCGGCTGCGTCAGGTTCTCGGGCACGAGCAGCGCCTCCATCTCGGCGCGCGTCATGATGCCCAGCGATTCGGCCACCAGGTCGATCGGCCCGCCGGTGGCGAGCGCGGTCTTGGCGATGAGCGCGGCCTTTTCGTAGCCGATGAGCGGGTTGAGCGCCGTGACCAGCGTGACCGACTCGCGCACCCTCTTGGCAAGGAACTCGCGGTTGGCCTCGATGCCGTCGACGCAGTTCACCTGCAGCGTGATGCAGGCCCGGCTCAGGTGCTGGATGCTCTTGAACAGGCTCCAGCCCATGATCGGCTCGAAGGCGTTGAGCTGCAGCTGGCCGGCCTCGGAGGCCATCGTCACGGTGACGTCGTTGCCGATGACTTCGAAGGCCACCTGGTTCATGACTTCCGGGATCACCGGATTGACCTTGCCCGGCATGATCGACGAGCCCGCCTGCCGCGCCGGCAGCCGGATTTCGCCGAAGCCGGCCTGCGGGCCGCTGGACAGCAGGCGCAGGTCGTTGCAGGTCTTGCTGAGCTTGGTCGCCACGCGCTTGAGCACGCCCGACAGCTGCACGAAGGCGCCCGTGTCCTGCGTGGCCTCGATGAGGTTGGCGGCCTGCTTGAGCGGCACGCCGGTCTGCTCGGCGAGGTACTGGCAGGCCAGGTTCGCGTAGCCGTGCGGCGCGTTGATGCCGGTGCCGATGGCGGTGGCGCCGAGGTTGATTTCTTCGATGAGCGCGCGGGCCTCGCCAAGGCGGGCCTCGTCTTCCCCGATCATGATCGCGTAGGTCAGGAACTCCTGGCCCAGCGTCATCGGCACCGCGTCTTGCAGCTGGGTGCGGCCGATCTTGAGGATGTCCTTGAACTCGAGCGCCTTGGCCTCGAAGCTGCGGCGCAGGGTGGCCATCGATTCGAGCAGCCGGCCGATGGCGAACCACAGCGCCAGCCGCACTGCCGTGGGGTACACGTCGTTGGTGCTCTGCGAGGCGTTGACGTGGTCGTTGGGATGCAGCACGTCGTAGCGCGCCTTCTCGTGGCCCAGCTTTTCGAGCGCGAGGTTGCAGATGACCTCGTTGGCGTTCATGTTGGTCGAGGTGCCCGCGCCGCCCTGGATGACGTCGACCACGAACTCGTCGAGCAGCTTGCCGTCGATGATGTCCTCGCAGGCCAGGATGATGGCCGCCGCGCGGTCGCGGTCGATGGCGCCGAGGTCGGCATTGGCGCGCGTGGCGGCCTTCTTCACGTAGGCCAGCGCTCGCACCAGGTCGGGCATGGCCGAGATGCGCGTGCCGGAGATGGGGAAGTTCTCGACCGCACGCGCCGTGTGCACGCCCCAGTAGGCGACGGCAGGGATCTGCTTGTCGCCGAGGAAGTCGTGTTCAGTCCTGAAATTGGAGCTCATACAGGTTCCTCGGCTTAAAAAAAAGCACGCGCAGGGCGCGTGCCGGAGATGTTGCTGTGACAGCGACTAAAAGCAGCCGCGACTGTAGTGGCGCCGGGTTCGGGGCGCCAATGCCGTTTGCGGGGAGTCCTATGCGCGGCATTTATAGATTGTGCGGTGCACAAATCTCCGTTGTCAGCGGTGCGGCTGGGTGCCGACCAGGTAAGACCATAGCGCATCGGCGGTGCGTTTGGGTTGCAGGCTGTCAGCGGCCGCGGCCTTGCTGGCGGCACGGCTGGCGCCGGCCTTGACCGGCACCGGCGCGCCGGGCCGTTCGCGGTAGGCGCGGATTTCCATGGTCGCCTCCAGGCTGTCGATTTCGGGCGGCAGCGCGCTCACGAGCTTGCGGGCCTTGATCTCCTTGCGCACCGCACTCTGCGGCAGGAAGGCGATGCCGTGGCCTTCGAGCGCCATGACCTTCAGGCCTTCGGCCATGTCGGTCTCGTAAACGCGGTCGAGGTGAATGGCAGTGCCCGACTCCTTCAGCAGCTGGTCGACCACGCGGCCCAGGTAGGCGCCGGGCGCATAGCCCAGGTAGGGCAGCGGCTGGCCGGGACGCCCCGGCAACCGGTAGCGCGGCGCGCCTTCGGCATCGGCCTTGACCCAGGGGGCCACGGTTTCCTCGCCGAGGCTGACCATCTCGTACTTGTTGGCATCGAGCTGCAGCGGCTGCGAGGGGTGGTGGTAGGCGATCAGCAGGTCGCAGCTGCCTTCGACCAGCCGCAGCACCGCGTCGTGCACGTTGAGCGCGATGAGGCGGCTCTTGATCGGCCCGAAGTGCTCGCGCAGGCTGGTCACCCACGAGGGGAAGAAGGTGAAGGCCAGCGTGTGCGGCACGGCGATCTCGATCACATCCTGCCCGGCGGCCGAGTGCCCGCGCAGCATGGCCCGGGTGCTCTGCAGCGATTGCAGCATCTCGATGGCCTGGCTGTAGAGCGTCTGGCCCGCTGGCGTGAGCCGCGTGGGGTACGAGCTGCGGTCTACCAGGTCGGTGCCGGCCCAGCCTTCGAGCGCCTGGATGCGGCGGGAAAACGCCGGCTGGGTCACATGCCTCAATTGAGCCGAGCGGCTGAAGCTGCGGGTTTCCGCCAAACTGATGAAGTCTTCGAGCCACTTGGTTTCCATACGCGGCGATTATGCGAGCGCCGCGCCATACTGGGCGCCCCCTCCTTTTCCCGCACTCGCCATGCCTTCAGCCGACCTGCTCGAACTCAGCGCCACCGAACTCTCCCGCCGCATCGCCGCGCGCGACGTGTCCTGCCGCGAGGTGATGCAGGCCTCGCTGGCCCGCATCGAGGCGCTGAACCCGCGCTTCAACGCCATCGTGTCGCTGCGCGATCCGGCGCAGTTGCTGGCCGAGGCCGATGAGCGCGACGCCGAACTGGCGCGCGGCGAACGGCGCGGCTGGATGCACGGTTTTCCGCTGGCAGTGAAGGACCTGAGCCACGCCGCCGGTCTGCCGACCTCGATGGGCTCGCCGCTGTCGCCGCGTTCGCCGGCGCGCACCGACAGCCTGCACGTGGCCCGCGCCAGGGCGGCCGGCGCAGTCGTCATCGGCAAGACCAACACGCCCGAGTTCGGGCTCGGCTCGCACACCTACAACACGGTGTTCGGCATCACGCGCAACGCCTATGCGCCCGAACGCAGCGCGGGCGGCAGCAGCGGCGGCGCCGCCGTGGCGCTGGCCCTGGGCATGCTGCCCGTGGCGGACGGCAGCGACATGATGGGATCGCTGCGCAACCCGGCCGCCTTCAACAACGTGATCGGCATGCGGCCATCGCGCGGGCGTGTGCCGGGCAACCCCGACGAGGAACTGTTCTTCCAGCAACTGGGCTGCGAAGGCCCGATGGCGCGCACGGTGGAAGACGCGGCGCGGCTGCTGGCCGTGCAGGCGGGCTTCGACACACGAGTCCCGCTGTCGTCACCGCACGCCCTGCCCTCGCCCGATGCGCTGCAGCTGGACGGCGACGGCAAGGGCCTGCGCATCGGCTGGCTCGGCAGCATCTGGCCCGACCTGCCGCTGGCCCCCGGCATCCGCGAGCTGGGCGAGAAGGCGCTCGGCACCTTCCGCACCATCGGCTGCGAGGTCGAGCCCTGCACGCTCGACGTGCCGCGCGAGCACAACTGGAGCGCGTGGCTGCGGTTGAGGCAACTGCTGGTGGGCGGCAAGCTCGGTGCCTACCTCAGCGACCCGAAGCTGTTCGGGCAGCTCAAGCCCGAGGCGCAATGGGAAATCGAGCAGAGCCGGCACCTCGATGCGGCTTCGCTGTACCAGGCATCGGTGTACCGCTCGAACGTGTACCGCGCGTTCCTGAAGCTGTTCGAGCGTTTCGACTTCGTGCTGGCACCGACCGCGCAGGTGTTTCCGTTCGATGCCGAGTTGCACTGGCCTGCCGAGGTGAACAGTGTGAAGAGCGACACGTACCACCGCTGGATGGAGATCGTCACGCCGTTCACGCTGGCCGGGCTGCCGACGCTGAATGTGCGCGCCGGCTTCGGCGAAGGCGGGCTGCCGATGGGGCTGCAGCTGGCGGGGCCGATTCATGCGGACCTCGACGTGCTGCGGCTCGGCCATGCCTATGACCAGGCCTGCGGCTGGGCGGCGCACCGCCCCTCCGCATTGGGCTGAGGCCTCAGATCGGCGTCAACACGCCGCGCCCCGCGAAGTGCCCTTCGGCATTCGCGAGGAAATGGTCCACCGACTTCTGCGTCGCCTCGGGCGACCAGCCGGCCATGTGCGGCGTCAGCAGCACGTTGTCGAGGCCGACCAGCGGCTCGGGCCGCTTCGGCTCGCTCTCGTACACGTCGACGCCGGCCCCGGCGATGCGGTTCTCGCGCAATGCGGCCGCCAGCGCCTCGGTGTCGACCACGCTGCCGCGCCCGATGCTCACCAGGTAGCCCTGCGGCCCCAGCGCGTCGAGCACTTCGGCGTTGACCAGATGCTTGGTCGCCGGCCCGCCCGGTGCGGCCAGCACCAGGAAGTCGGCCCACGCGGCCAGCGACTTCAGGTCGTCGAAGTAGCGCTGCGTTGCGCCTTCGCGCGGCTTGCGGTTGTGATAGCCGACCTCCATGTCGAAGGCCGCCGCACGCTTCGCGATCTTCTGGCCGATGGTGCCCAGCCCCAGGATGCCCAGCTTCTTGCCCGACACGTTCGGCGGCTGCGGAATGGCTTCGCGCCACACGCCTTCGCGGCACAGCCGGTCGAGTTTGCGGAACTCGCGCACGATGCTGATCAGCAGGCCGAAGGCGTGGTCGGCCACGCAGTCGTCGTTGGTGCCCGCGCCGTTGGCCGTCGCGATGCCGCGAGCGCGCGTCACTTCGAGCGGCACGCCTTCGTAGCCGGCGCCCATGCAGCAGATCAGCTCCAGCGCCGGCATCGCCGCGATTTCCTCGGGCGTGATGCCGATGACGCCGATGGTCAGCACCGCACGAAACTTCTTGCCGTGCTCGGCGATGGCGGCCGCGCGCAGGGCGGGGTCGAAGGCGTAGGTCATGTCATAGACCTCGGCAATCTGGGCCTGGTGGGCACTCGAGAGGCCGCTGAGCACCAGCAGGGGAATCTTGGTCGACACGTCTGAACTCCTGAGATCGATAAAAAGGAATGGATGATCGCGCTACATCAATGGAGTTGCTTCGCTCTTCTGCAAAGCCCACATCTGGGCGTAGCGGCCCTGCTTCGCGAGCAGCTGGGCATGCGTGCCGCGCTCGACGATCACGCCCGACTCCAGCACCAGGATCTCGTGCGCGTCGACCACCGTCGACAGGCGGTGCGCGATGACCAGCGTGGTCTTGTCCTGCGCGGCGCTCTTCAGCTCGGACTGGATGGCGCGCTCGTTGGCCGAGTCGAGCGCCGAAGTGGCCTCGTCGAAGATCACGATCGGAGGGTTCTTCAGCAGCGTGCGCGCGATGGCCACGCGCTGCTTCTCGCCGCCAGATAACTTGAGGCCGCGCTCGCCCACGGTCGTTTCATAGCCCTTGGGCGTGGCGGCAATGAAGTCGTGGATGCGTGCGGCGCGCGCGGCGGCCTCCACTTCTTCGCGGCTCGCCCCCGGGCGGCCGTAGGCGATGTTGTATTCGACCGTGTCGTTGAACAGCACCGTGTCCTGCGGGACGATGCCGATGGCGCGGCGCACGCTGGACTGGGTCACTTCGCGAATGTCTTCCCCGCCGATGGTGATGCGGCCGTGCTGCACGTCGTAGAAGCGGTACAAGAGCCGCGCGAGCGTGGACTTGCCCGAGCCCGAGGGCCCGACCACCGCCACCGTCTTGCCGGCCGGAATCTCGAAGCTCACGTGCTTGAGGATGGGCCGTGCGGCCTCGTAGGCAAAGCTCACGTCCTCGAAGCGCACGGTGGCGTCGGCACCGGCCAGCGGCTGTGCGCCGGGCGCATCGCGCACCTCGCGCTCTTTTTCCATCAGCACGAACATCTTGTCGAGGTCGGTCAGGCTCTGCTTGATCTCGCGGTAGATCACGCCCAGGAAGTTCAGCGGAATGTAGAGCTGGATCATGAAGGCGTTGACCATCACCAGGTCACCCAGCGTCATGCGCCCTTCGACCACGCCCGAGGTGGCGCGCCACAGCATCAGCACCAGGCTCACGGCAATCAGCAGTTGCTGCCCGGTGTTGAGCATGCTCAGCGTGCGCTGGCTCTTGATGGCGGCCTTGCGGTAGCGGTCGAGGCTGGCGTCGTAGCGGCCGGCCTCGAAGTCTTCGTTGTTGAAGTACTTGACGGTTTCGTAGTTCAGCAGCGAATCGACCGCGCGGCTCTGCGCCACCGAGTCGAGCTCGTTCATGGTCTTGCGGAACTGCGTGCGCCACTCGGTCACCGTCACGGTGAAGGTGATGTACAGCACCAGCGCCGCCGCCGTGATCCAGACGAACAGCGAATCGAACTTCACGCCCAGGATGGTGAGCACCAGCACCAGCTCGATGATGGTCGGCACGATGCTGTAGAGCGACATCGAGATGAGCGAGTGCACGCCGCGCGTGCCGCGCTCGATGTCGCGCGTCATGCCGCCGGTCTGGCGCTCCAGGTGGAAACGCAGGCTCAGCGCGTGCAGGTGACGGAACACCTCCAGCGCGATCTGCCGGGCCGTGCCCTCGGTGGCCTTGGCGAAGATCAGCTCGCGCAGTTCGCCGAACAGCGAGGTCGAGAAGCGCAGCAGGCCGTAAGCCAGCAGCAGGCCGATGGGCACGATAAGCAGCGCCTGCGCCATGTCCGGCTTGGGCGTCATCGTGTCGACCAGGTTCTTCAGCAGCACCGGCACGCCGACGTTGGCCACCTTGGCGCCCACCATGAAGGCCAGCGCCGCGGCCACCCGCCACTTGTACTGCCAGAGGTAGGGAAACAGGCGGCGCAGCGTCGCCCAGTCGGAACGGTCGCTGCGCTCCGGCGGGTGGCCGGAGACGGAGTGGGAGGGGGGAAGGGCTTCGCCGCTGCGGCGCATGGGAGACAATCGTGGTTGCTTGTTTGTTCCAGATTGTGCCCATGTCAGATACTTCCAGCGCTGCCGCTGCCGCCATCCTCAAGAGCCTGCCCACCGACATGGAGCTGGTGCTCAAGGTCATTCCGATGCCGGCCGACTGCAACGCCAACGGCGACATCTTCGGCGGCTGGGTCATGGCGCAGTGCGACCTGGCCGGCTCGGTGATCCCGGCGCGCTACGCCAAGGGCCGCCAGGCCACGGTGGCGGTGAACGAATTCATCTTCAAGCAGCCGGTGCGGCTGGGCGACATCCTGTCGTTCTATTCGAAGCTGGTGCGCATCGGGCGTACCTCGGTCACGGTGACGGTCGAGGTGTTTGCCGAGCGCTTCCGGGCGCAGGGCGAATACATCAAGGTGACGCAGGCCACGTTCACCTATGTGGCCATCGACGACAACGGCCGCCCACGGCCCATCGAACAGCAGCCCTGAGCAACGCCCCCGGGCTCAGACGCCCGGGTCGCGCACGCGCTCGAAGCGTTCGAATTCGCGGTTGACCCAGCGCCCGTCGCGCCGCTCGACGCGGCGGATGTACACGGTCTGCACGATGTCCCGGGTGTGGGCGTCAATCTCTACCGGGCCGCGCGGGCTGTCGAGCTTCACGCCCCGGAACGCATCCACCAGCCGCTCCCCGACCACACCGCCGCGCGCCACGGGCGAGCTCATCGCAGCATCGATGGCGGCAAGCGCATCGTGGGCCGCGACCGCGAAATACCCCGGGCGCAGATGGCTGCCGTACTCCGTCTCGAAGATGCCCGTGAAGCGGCGGTTGGCCGGCGATTCGTGGGCGAACGAATAGTGGTGGCTGGTGACGAGGCCATCGGCCAGCTCTCCGATGCCTTCGAGGTAGTGGTCGTCCGTGGCGTCGCCGGTGGCCAGCAGGCGGATGCCCGTGTCGGCCATGCCGCGGTCGCGCCAGAACTTGAGGAAGGTGGCCGGCATCTGCCCCGAGGGCAGGAAGAAGAACACCGCCTGCGGCTTGAGTTCGCGCAGCCGCAGCATGTAGGCCGAGTAGTCAAGCGTGTTCAGCGGCACCCGCAGCATCGCGCCGACCCGGCCGCCGCCCGCGGTGATGCCAGAGACAAAGGCGCTTTCGGCATCGACGCCCGAGGCGTAGTCGGCCACCACGGTGCAGACGTCGCGCAGCCCCTGCTGGAGCGCCCATCGCGCCAGCGGCAGCGTGACCTGGCCGATGGTGAAGGACACCCGCACCGCGAACGGGCAGCGCGCCGTGATGCCCGAAGAGGCCGCGTTCATCACCACCAGGGGCAGCCTGGCCTGCGTGGCGACGGTGCCGACGGCGTAGGCGTTGGAGCTGAAATCCAGGCCCGCCAGCATGTCGACGCGCTCGCTTTCGACGAGGTCTTGCGCATGGCGGCGTGCCTGCTCGGGCGCGCTGCCGGGTACATCGCGCCGCAGCAGCTCGACCGGCCGGCCAGCGATGTTCTGGTTGTGCGCCGCCAGCCAGACGGCCATGCCGGCATCGAACTGCCGCCCGCCGCCCGCGTAAGGGCCGGACCATGAGCCGATGACGCCGATGCGTAGCGGTCGCACACGCGCCAGGGCCAGCGAAGGCGCTGCCAAGGCAACCGCCAGCAAGCCGAAAGTACGCCGGCGCGTGAGGTCGATTGCTACTTTTTCAGTAGCATCATTCGCCCACTGGCCGGGCGTTGTGAGCGTTCTTGTCTCTGAAACTTGCACGGCGGCCAGTGTACGCGTGCAAGCCCCGAAAACGCATCAGACCTTGGAGAAGTCCGGCTTGCGTTTCTCCATGAAAGCACCGAAAGCCTCGCGTGCCGCCGGCTCGCGCAGCATGCGACCGAAGCTCGCGCCCTCCTCACCCATGCGTTCGAGCACGGCGGGCATCTGCGCCTTCTTCAGCAGACGCTTGGTTTCCACCAGCGCACTCAGCGGCTTGGCGGCCAGCTTGCGAGCCTGCGTCTGCGCGATGGCGTTCGCTTCGGTCGGCGGCACCACGCGGTTGACCAGGCCCACTTCGAGCGCGGCCTCTGCCATGAAGGGTTCGCCGAGCAGCAGCGCCTCGGCCGCGCGGTGGTAGCCCAGCATCTGCGGCACCAGCAGGCTCGATGCAGCCTCGGGGCACAGGCCCAGGTTCACGAAGGGCATCGAGAAGGCGGCGTTGTCACCCGCGTAGACGAGGTCGCAATGGAACAGCATCGTGGTGCCGATGCCCACAGCCGGGCCGCACACGGCCGCGACGATGGGCTTGGGGAAGGTCGCAATGCCGCGCAGGAAGCGGAACACCGGCGACTCTTCCGTCGACGGCGGGCCGTTGAGGAAGTCGCCGATGTCGTTGCCTGCGCTGAAGATCGTCGGGTCGCCCTGGATCAGCACGCAGCGCACGGCCGCTTCGCTTTCGGCTGTAGCCAGCGCGTCGGCCAGCTCGGCGTACATGGCGCTGGTGATGGAGTTCTTCTTGTCGACGCGGTTGAAGGTGATGGTCATCACACCGGCTTCGGTGTGGACGAGGATGTCGCTCATGGGTGGTAGTCCTTGGATGAAAAAGGTTGGCGCCGCGGTCAGGCGCAAAGGGCTTCGCGGACGAAATCGAGGCGGTCTTGCCCCCAGAACATCTCGCTGCCGACGAACATGGTGGGAGCGCCGAACACGCCGCGCTCCACGGCTTCCTGCGTGACGGCCTTGAGGCGGTCCTTGGTTTCCTGCGCGCCAGCCAGCGCAAGCAGGCCCGCGGCGTCGAAGCCCGCATTTTGCAAGACGGCACCGACGGTTGCCGGGTCGTTGAGGTTCTTCGGATCGACCCACATCGCGTGGAAAACCGCATCGACGTACGCACCGAAACGCGCCGGCTCCTTCATCTGGACGCCCGTGGCGCCGCGCATCAGCAGCAGCGTGTTGATCGGGAAGTGGGGGTTGTGCACGAAGGGCACGCCGTAGCGCTTGGCAAAGCGCTTCAGATCGGTCGTCATGTACGGGCCCTTGGGCTTGATCTCGGCGGGCGAATGATTGCCGGTGGCCTGGAACACGCCGCCCAGCAGCATGGGCTTCCACACCAGCTCGGCGCCTGTATCGGCGCAGATGTGCGGCAGTTGCGTCGCGGCCAGGTAGGCGGCTGGGCTGCCGAAGTCGAAATAGAAGTCGACGGATTTCGCCATGGGGTTGTCTCCTTCTCTCAGAATTTCTCGGACCACGGCCGCAGGTCGAGCTCGTGCGTCCACGCGTCACGAGGCTGCGAATGCAGCATCCAGTAGCTGTCGGCAATGTGCTCCGGGTTCAGGATGCCGTCGCTCTCCTTCAACGCATAGCGCTCGGGGAAATTGCTGCGGATGAATTCAGTGTCGATGGCGCCATCGACCACAACGTGCGCAACGTGAATGCCCTGCGGCCCCAGCTCGCGCGCCATTGACTGCGCCAGCGCACGCAGCGCCATCTTCGCGCCAGAAAAAGCGCCGAAGTTCGCCGCGCCACGCAACGAGGCCGTCGCGCCGGTGAAGATGATCGTGCCGCGATGCCCGCCCTTGGGCAGTTCGCGCGCCACCATCCGCTTCGCCACTTCGCGTCCATTGAGAAAGCCCGAGAAGCAGGCCATCTCCCACACCTTGAAGTACTTGCGTGCGGTCTCGTTCAGGATGCTCTCGGGCACGTTGGCGCCGATGTTGAACACCATCACCTCGATCGGCCCGATGGTCGACTCGATCTGCTCGACAAGCGCGACCACTTCCTCTTCCTTGCGCGCATCACAGGCGAAGGCGTGCGCGCGGCCGCCGTCGGCCTCGATCTGCGCGACCAGCGGCTGCAGCTTGTCGAGGCTGCGGCGCGTGACGCAGGTGGCAAAACCTTCGCGCGCGAAGCGGCGGGCAATGGCACCGCCAGTGGCATCGCCGGCACCGACGATGAGTGCGGCTTTCTGCAGGGTGGTCATGTCTCTTTATTCCTTGTAGTAGACGATCTGGTTCGAAGTGGCCAGCAGCACGCCCTTCTCGCTCCACAGATGCGCCGTCTGGTCGAAGAAGCCGTTGAAGAACTGCTGCCCCGCCGCACGGCCCAGCAGATAGCCCGTGCCGACCTCGGCCAGCTGCGCCGGCCCGACGTGGAAGTAGGTGGTGATCGACACCGTGCCCGCGGGCACGTGCTTCGCGCGGCGCAGCCACACGCGCGGGTAGAACATGTCGCTCATCGCGGCGAGCGAGGCGAAGTCGAGCGGCCGTGGCTGTGCGTCGCGCAGCCAGATGCGGGTTTCGCTGTGGTGCAGGCTCTCGTCCCACTTCGCGGGAATGCCGCCGCTGAAGGGGCGCATCTCGTACTGGTTGATCCACGCCACGCCGGACGGGCCGATGCTCATGCGGTCGACCGTCTCGGGCCTTGGCGCCTCGGGCATCGGCATGTCGCTCTCGCCCCAGGTGTCGCGGCGCGCGGCCGTCACCACGGTGGCGGTGGTCGTCATGTTGGGCGCACCGCTGGGGCCGGCCTGCGTGATCTGCACCGTCCAGTGCTGCGTCGAGCGATTGGTGCGCACGGCAGTGGCCTGGATGTCGAACGCGCCGGCTTCGATCGCCGCCGCGTAGTTGACGGTGAGCGCGATGGGCGTGCCCAGCACGTCGGGGTGCTGCATCACCGACTGCAGCACCAGGGCCGCAGTGGTGCCGCCGAAGGGCCCGACCATGTTCCAGTAGTCGGGGCTGGTCATGCCGGTGAAGTGCCCCACGCGGATGTCGCTGTGGTGGATCGTCAGGGCTTTGTCGAAGGGGTGCTGCGTGCTCGTCATGATCGGCAGTGTGCCTCCGGAGGATGGCGTCACGCAGTCGTGTGCGGGACGTTGGCGTGCTGCACCGCAGTACGTTCGGTCAACGCAGCCAGCCGGTGCAGCTTGTCGACCGTGCTCGGCCACAGGCTCTGGCTGAACTGCTCGCGGAAGAATCCGAAGTGGCCGATGCGCCGGGCCTGCACGTCCGCCGGTGCGATGCGCTCGACCGCGCTCGGTGCGCCGGCATAGAAGCTCACCAGGCTTTCGGTGCCGGCGAGCGTCATGAGCTCGTCGTCGGTGATCGACAGCGCGAGCACGGGGAAGCGCACGCGTCCGTAGCTCTGCGATGCAAGCTCGCCCTCGGCACCCACGCTGTAGCGCGGGTTGAGACACCAGCGCCGCCATTGCAGGATCACGCCGCGCGGCAGGTCGCCGACCTTCTTCAGCTTGCGTCCCGGAAAGTAGCCGAACAGTCGCGTGACCAGCGGCACGAGCACGAACCAGAAGTAGAGAATGCCGCGCCTGAGCTTCGGCGCGTTCTCGCGCCAGTAGCCGCTGCCGGCCGCGATGCTGACGAGGCCGTCGACTTGTTCCGGGCGCTGCAGGAAGCCCGGCAACTGCGCACCAAGGCTGTGACCCAGCAGGTAGAGCGGCTGGTCGGGCAGTGCGGCCTTGGCGGCATCGATCACCGCTTCATAGTCGCGCGCCCAGTCGAACAGGTCGGCCTTGAAGCCGCGCAGCGACGCATCGCCGCGCGAATCGCCCGAGCCCCGGTAGTCGAAGGTCCAGACGCGCAGGCCCTGCTGTTCTGCAAGCCACTGCGCGAAGGGTTCGTAGAACGACTGGCGCACGCCCATTGCGCCGCCGATCACGATGCTGGCGCGCGGTGCGCCGGCGGGCTCGTAGCGGCGCACCGCCAGTTGCTGTGCGCCGCCGTCGACCTCCAGAACTTCCTGTTGCATGCTCGTTTCTCCAGAACGGTCACGGTCCATTCGCGGAACACCGCGGAACCGGCTTTGCCGGGCCGCAGGTGTTGCCCCCTGCAAGGGGGTTGGCGCAGCGACACGAAGTGCGCGAAGCCTGGGGGTTTGCTCAAACCCTTTCAAAGATCCCGGCAGCGCCCTGGCCCATGCCCACGCACATCGTGACCATGCCGTACTTCAGGTTCTCGCGGCGCAGCGCATGCACCACGGTCGCCGAGCGGATGGCGCCTGTAGCGCCGAGCGGATGGCCCAGCGCAATCGCGCCGCCCATCGGGTTGACCTTCGACGGATCGAGCCCCAGCGTGTTGATGACGGCCAGCGACTGCGCGGCAAAGGCTTCGTTCAGCTCGAACCAGTCGATGTCCTCGTGCTTCAGGCCGGCATAGCGCAGCGCGGCCGGAATCGCCTCGATCGGGCCGATGCCCATGATGTGCGGCGGCACGCCCTTGCTGGCGAAGCTCACGAAGCGTGCGAGCGGCGTGAGGCCGTACTGCTTCACGGCCTTTTCGCTCGCCAGGATCAGCGCGCCCGCGCCGTCCGAGGTCTGCGAGCTGTTGCCGGCCGTGACCGTGCCGCGCGCGGCGAACACGGTGCGCAGCTTGGCGAGGCCTTCGATGCTGGTGTCGGGACGCGCGCCTTCGTCGAGATTCACGGTGCGGGTCTTGGCAATCGACTCGCCGGTCTCCAGGTTCGGCGTGCGGTCGGTCACTTCGATGGGCGTGATCTCGTCGGCAAACTTGCCGGCCTTCTGCGCGGCCAGCGCCTTCTGGTGCGAGGCGAGCGCGAACTCGTCCTGCGCCTCGCGGCTCACCTTCCACTGCTGCGCGACCTTCTCGGCCGTGAGGCCCATGCCATAGGCAATGCCCACGTCGCCCTCGCGCTCGAAGATCGAGGGCGACAGCGAGGGCGAGTTGCCCATCATCGGCACCATGCTCATGCTTTCGACACCGGCTGCGATCATCACGTCGGCCTCGCCAACGCGGATGCGATCGGCCGCCATCTGCACGGCCGACAGGCCAGATGCGCAGAAGCGGTTGACGGTGATGCCGCCGACGCTGGTCGGCAGGCCCGCCAGCACCGCGCCGATGCGCGCGACGTTCAGGCCCTGCTGCGATTCGGGAATCGCGCAGCCGCAGATGATGTCTTCGATGGCCTTCGGGTCGAGGCTGGGCACAGCAGCCAGTGCGGCGCGCAGCGTAGTGGCCAGCAGGTCGTCAGGACGGTAGTTGCGGAAGTAGCCGCGGTGCGACTTGCCGATGGGGGTGCGGGTGGCGGAGACGATGTAGGCGTCTTGTACTTGCTTGCTCATGAAATCTGTCCTTAGTTGCGCACTGGCTTGCCGGTGCTGAGCATCCCCATGATCCGCTCCTGCGTCTTGGGATGCACGATGAGCGAGCAGAACGCCTTGCGTTCCAGCGTCATCAGGTATTCCTCGGTCACGAGCGAACCCGCGTCCACGTCGCCGCCGGTGACCACGTTCGCGATCAGGCTGGCAATGTGGAAGTCGTGCGCGCTGATGAAGCCGCCGTCGCGCATGTTCACCAGCTGGCCCTTGATGGTCGCGGCGCCGCTGCGGCCCGCCACGCGGAAGGTGCGGCGCAGCGGTGCGCGGTAGCCGGCGTCGGCCATGGCCTTGGCCTGCTGCAGCGCCACGTACAGCAGCTCGTCCTTGTTCGGCACGATCACGTCGCTGTCGAGCAGGTAGCCCAGCTTCTTCGAATCGAGCGCGCCGGTGCCGACCTTCGCCATCGCCGCAGCAGTGAAGCCTTCGGTGAGGAACGGCAGCAGGTCGCTACCCGTGGAGGCCGCTGCGTTCTCCGCAGCACGACGCGCGATGTAGGTCAGGCCGCCGGCGCCGGGGATCAGGCCCACGCCGACTTCGACCAGGCCGATGTAGCTTTCCATCGCAGCCACGCGCTTGGCCGAATGCACGGCCAGCTCGCAGCCGCCGCCCAGCGCCATGCCGCGCACGGCCGAAATCACCGGCACGCTGGCGTAGCGGATCTTGAGCATCACGTTCTGCAGCTCTTCCTCGGCGCCTTCGACCGCGCCGATGCCTGCGACCACGAAGGCCGGCAGCATCGCCTGCAGGTCGGCGCCGACCGAGAACACCTCGTCGGGCGACCAGATCACCAGGCCCTTGTATTCGGCTTCGGCCAGCTCGACCGCGGCGCCAAGCGCCTCGGCCACGTCGGGACTGATGGCGTGCATCTTCGAATGGATGCTGGCGATGAGCACTTCGCCATCGAGCGTCCACACGCGCACGTCGCCTTCGTCGCTGATGGTGGTGCCGGCGGTGTTGGCATCGGCTGCGTTCGCGCCGAGCACGCTCTCGGGGAACAGCTGGCGGTCATGCACCGGCAGCCTGCGCTGCGGCACGAATTTGTTCTGCGATGCGCTCCACGAGCCTTCGGGCGTGTGCACGCCGCCGGCCTCGGCCACCGGACCTTCGAACACCCACTTGGGCAGCGGTGCGCTGCTCAGCGCCTTGCCGGCGTCGATGTCTTCCTGCACCCACTTGGCGACCTGCGCCCAGCCGGCCTCTTGCCAGAGCTCGAACGGGCCCTGCTTCATGCCGAAGCCCCAGCGCATGGCGAAGTCGATGTCGCGTGCGCTCTCGGCGATGTCGCCCAGGTGCACGGCGGCGTAATGGAAGCCGTCGCGCAAGATGGCCCAGAGGAACTGGCCCTGCGGTCCTTCGCTCTCGCGCAGCAGCTTCAGGCGTTCGCCCGCGGGCTTCTTCAGCATGCGGCCATACACCTCGTCAGCTTTGGCGCCGGCGGGCACGTACTCGCCGCTCTTCAGGTCAAAGCGCAGGATGTCGCGGCCGACCTTCTTGAAGAAGCCGGCCTTGGCCTTCTGGCCCAGGTTGCCCAGCTCCAGCAGCTTGGCGAGCACCGGCGGCGTCGCGAAGTTGGCGTAGAACGGATCGGTCTCGGCGTTCAGGTTGTCCTGCAGCGTCTTCACGACGTGGGCCATCGTGTCGAGGCCCACCACGTCGGCGGTGCGGAAGGTGCCCGAGCTTGCGCGGCCCAGCTTCTTGCCGGTGAGGTCGTCCACCACGTCGGGCGTCAAGCCGAACTTCTCGACTTCCTTCAGCGTAGCCAGCATGCCGGCAATGCCGACGCGGTTGGCGATGAAGTTGGGCGTGTCGTGCGCGCGCACCACGCCCTTGCCGAGCGTGCTGGTGACGAAGGCTTCGAGGTCGTCGAGCACCTGCGGCTGCGTGGTGGGCGTGTTGATCAGCTCCACCAGGAACATGTAGCGCGGCGGGTTGAAGAAGTGAATGCCGCAGAAGCGCGGCTTCAGCGCTTCAGGCAATGCCTCGCTGAGCTTGGTGATCGACAGGCCCGAGGTGTTCGAGGCCAGGATCGAATGCTTGGCAACGTGCGGCGCGATCTTCTTGTAGAGATCGAGCTTCCAGTCCATGCGCTCGGCAATGGCTTCGATGATGAGGTCGCACTCGCCGAGCTTGGCAAGGTCGTCTTCGTAGTTGGCCTGTTCGATCAGGCCCGCGTCGGCCACGTCGCCGAGCGGCGCGGGCTTGAGCTTCTTGAGGTTGTCGATGGCGCGCGTGACGATGCCGTTCTTCGGGCCTTCTTTTGCGGCCAGATCGAACAGCACGACAGGCACGCGCACGTTGACGAGGTGGGCCGCAATCTGCGCGCCCATCACGCCGGCGCCGAGCACGGCGACCTTCTTCACTTGAAATCGGGACATGTTGCTTGGTATTTCTTGGATTGGTTGCGCGCAGGCTTGTTACTGCACGCGGTTCCAGGTTTGAGTGCGCCAGAAGGGGCCCAGATAGCCGCGCACTTCGAGCTTCTTGCCGCCGTCGACGGGCGTGTAGCTCGCGCGGTATTCCTTGCCGTTCTCGGGGTCGAGGATCTTGCCGCCTTCCCAGACTTCCTTGCCTTCGGCCTTCTTGCCGCCGCGGATGATGTCAAGGCCCACCATGGGCTTGCCCTTGCGGTCGTCGCTGCATTCGTCGCAGGTGGCGCCGGGCTTGGCGTCCTTGCCCAGTGCCTTTTCGATGCGGCCGAGCAGCGCACCGTTGGTTTCATCGATGCGGATCTCGGCCTTGACCTCACCGGTCTTGTCGTCAACGTTGCGCCACAGGCCGACCGGCGTGACCTGGGCCATGGCCGAGGCTGCGGTGACGGCGAACAGAACGGCGGCGAATGTTTTCTTCATGCGTGTCTCCCGGCGAAGTGAAGGAAAAGGCAAAGGGCTTGCTTCAGGCCAGTGCCGCGTCGGTGTCCATCAGCACCTTGCTGCCGGCGCGCGCGGTGCGCATCAGCGTCGCAGTCTCGGGGAACAGCTTGGCGAAGTAGAAGCGCGCGGTCTGCAGCTTGGCGACGTAGAACGGGTCGGTGTTGCCGGCGGCGATTTCGCGCAGGGCCACTTGCGCCATGCGGGCGAACAGGTAGCCGAACACGAAGTGGCCAGCCACGCGCAGGTAGTCGACAGCAGCGGCGCCCACTTCGTCGGGGTTCTGGAAGCCCTTGAAGCCGATCTCGGTCGTGAACTTGGTGAGCTGGTCGCCCAGGCCCGCGATGGGGTTGATGAACTCGGCCATCTTCTCGTTGACGCCTTCTTCTTCCACCAGCTTCGCAACCAGCTTGCCGAACTTCTTCAGCGAGGCGCCGTTGTTGCCCAGCACCTTGCGGCCCAGCAGGTCCAGCGACTGGATGGTGTTGGTGCCTTCATAGATCATGTTGATGCGGTTGTCGCGCACGAACTGCTCCATGCCCCATTCCTTGATGAAGCCGTGGCCGCCGAACACCTGCATGCAGGCGTTGGTTGCAACGTGGCCGTTGTCGGTGATGAAGGCCTTGACGATGGGGGTCAGCAGCGCGACCAGTTCGCCGGAGTCCTTGCGCACCTTCTCGTCGGGGTGGTTGTGCTCCTTGTCGAGCAGCAGCGTGCAGAAGATCTGCAGCGCGCGGCCGCCTTCGGCATAGGCCTTGGCAGTGAGCAGCATCTTGCGCACGTCGGGGTGCACGATGATGGGGTCGGCTTCCTTGTCCTTGGCCTTCACGCCGGAGAGCGAACGCATCTGGATGCGGTCCTTGGCGTAGGCCAGCGCGTTCTGGTAGGCCACTTCGGTCAGGCCCAGCGACTGGTTGCCCACGCCCAGGCGCGCGGCGTTCATCATCACGAACATCGCGGCCAGGCCCTTGTTGGGCTCGCCCACCAGCGTGCCGGTGGCGCCTTCGATCACGATCTGCGCGGTGGCGTTGCCGTGAATGCCCATCTTGTGCTCCAGGCCCGCGCAGAAGATCGGGTTGCGCTCGCCGAGCGAACCGTCGGCCTTGACCTTGAACTTCGGCACCACGAACAGGCTGATGCCCTTGCTGCCCTTGGGCGCGTCAGGCAGGCGGGCCAGCACCAGGTGAATGATGTTGCTCGTCATGTCGTGCTCGCCGGCCGAGATGAAGATCTTGCTGCCGCTGATGCGATAGGTGCCGTCCGCCTGCGGCTCGGCCTTGGTGCGCAGCAGACCGAGGTCGGTGCCGCAATGGGGTTCGGTCAGGCACATGGTGCCGGTCCATTCGCCGCTGGTGAGCTTGGGCAGGTAGGTCTTCTTCTGCTCGTCGGTGCCGTGGGCCGCCAGCGCCTCGTACGCGCCGTGCGAGAGGCCGGGGTACATGGTCCAGGCCTGGTTGGCGCTGTTGAGCATTTCGAACAGGCACTGGTTCACCACGAACGGCAGGCCCTGGCCGCCGAAGGCCGGGTCGCACGACAGCGCGGGCCAGCCGCCTTCGATGTACTTGGCGTAGGCGTCCTTGAAGCCCTTGGGCGTCTTCACTTCATGCGTGGTCTTGTCGAGCGTGCAGCCCTCTTCATCGCCGCTGATGTTGAGCGGGAAGGTCACTTCGGCTGCGAACTTGCCGGCCTCTTCGATCACCGCGTTGATGGTGTCGGCATCGGTCTCGGCATGTGCCGGAAGCGCCTTGAGTTCCTCGGCGACGTTGAGCACTTCGTGCAGCACGAACTGCATGTCGCGCACGGGTGGGTTGTAGGTAGGCATCCGGAACTCTCCTGGTCGAAGCTAGATAGAAAAAAGAAAAGGGGGAAAACGAAAACGGGGCAGGCCGCGCGCTTCTTCAGCGCACGGTCTTGAGGCGGCGGCCGGCCGGCGCGGCCGTGTCAGCCTTGGGCGCATCGGGCGTGGCGCTGCGCGCGAGGATGTTGTCGAAGCCGACGTTGGCGCGGCCAATGGAGCCGGGCACCTGCAGGAAGCGCGCTTCGTAGTGCAGTGCGAGGATCAGGCCGTGAATCTCGAACGCCACCTGGCGCTCGTCGGCATCGGCGCGCAGATGGCCTTCGCTCTGCGACTGCACGATGGCGCGCAGCACTGCCGCCTGCCAGATGCTGACCGACTCGACCAGCGCATCGCGCACCGGGCCTGGGCGGTCGTCGAATTCGGAAGCGCCGCTGATGTAGATGCAGCCCGAGTCGATTTCGGTCGAGGTGCGCTTCATCCAGTTGGCGAACATGGCGCGCAGGCGCGGCAGGCCGCGCGGCGCCTTCAGGGCGGGGAAGAACACTTCCTGCTCGAAGCGCGCGTGGTATTCACGCACCACCGAGATCTGCAGTTCTTCGCGCGAGCCGAAGTGGGCGAATACGCCCGACTTGCTCATCTTGGTGATTTCAGCCACCGCACCGATCGACAGGCCCTCGAGCCCGATCTGCGCGGCTAGCGCCAGCGCGGCGTCGACGATGACGGCCTTGGTCTGCTGGCCCTTCTGGGCGGCGCGAACGGGCTTGGCGGGAACGGCTGCTGCGGTCATCGTGGAATTTCCATGCAAAAACGAACGGTCGTTCTATTTTGCAGGGCTTTACCACTTTCGCCCGCAAGAAACCTTCAGGTATTGAAGGTTAATTGATGCGGGACGGGGCGCAATCGGCCCCATCCCTACCCCTCGGAAGCTCTCTTCAGAATTCCTGCGACACCGGCCGCAGCACGACTTCGTTGATGTCCACGTTCGCCGGCTGCTCCACCGCGTAGACGATGGCGCGCGCTACCGAATCCGACGGGATCTGGTTGGCGTCGTAGAACGCCTTCACGCCCGCAGCGGACTCGGCATCGCTGCTGCCGAACTTCAGCTCCGACTCGACCGCGCCGGGCGACACGATGGTCACGCGCACGCCGCTGTTGCCCACTTCCACGCGCAGGCCTTCGGAGATGGCGCGCACCGCGTGCTTGGTCGCGCTGTAGACGGTGCCGATGGGCGTGAACACCTTCAGCCCGGCAATGGATGCGACGTTGACGATGTGCCCGCTGCCCTGCGCCTGCATGCGCGGCAGCACGGCGGCAATGCCGTAGAGCACGCCCTTGATGTTGACGTCGATGGTGCGGTCCCACTCGTCGACCTTGAGCTTGTCGAGGGGCGACAGCGGCATCACGCCCGCGTTGTTGACCAGCACGTCGATGCGGCCGAAGGCCTCGACGGTGGCGGCGGCGAGCTTGTCGAGGTCGGCGCGCTTGGCCACGTCGGTGGCCACGGCGATGGCCTCGCCGCCGGCTTCGCGGATCTCGGCGACGACCTTGTCGAGCCGGTCGGTGCGGCGGGCCGCGAGCACCACTTTTGCGCCGCGCGCGGCCAGGTGACGCGCCGTCGATTCGCCGAGCCCGCTGCTCGCGCCGGTGACGATGGCGACCTTGCCCTTGATGTTGTCTTGAACGGATGTCATGGGAAATTCCTTTCGGGTGTGTGGAAGAAGTGCCTCCAGTGTGGAAAATCCAAATGTTCCCGTAAATGAAACTCTGGCGACTTCAGAATTCCTCAAAAAGGAACTCTCAACACCATGTCCAATCGTCTCGAAGCCCTGCGCGTGTTCTGCGCCGCCGCCGATGCCGCCAACTTCCGCGACGCGGCGGCGCGGCTTTCGGTGTCACCGCAGGTGGTGACGCGCGCGGTGCGCGAGCTCGAAGACGAGCTCGGCGAGCCCCTCTTCCACCGCAGCACGCGCGGCGTTCAGCTCACCGACTTCGGTCGGCAGCTCTCGGAGCGGGCGCGCACCGCCCTGAGCGGAGTCGACGAACTCTTCCATCGCACCGACCGCCGCGCACTGTCGCAGCACGAGGGCACGGTGCGGGTCACGGCGCCGGGCATCTTCGGGCGCCAGCTCATTCCGCAGGCGCTGGCGCCGATGCTCGCCGCGCACCCGGGCCTGGTGCTCGACCTGCGCGTCTCGGAGTCGCATGCCGACGTGGTCGGCGAGCAGATCGACATCGGCGTGCGCGTGGGCCCGCTGCGCGATGCCCGCTTCGTCGCGCGGCCGGTCGGCCGGATGGCGCTGCACGTGGTGGCCGCGCCCTCGCTGATCGCGCGTACCGGCGTGCCGAAGAAGATCGAGGCGCTGGCCTCGCTGCCGCTCACCGCATTGATCGATCGCAAGTCGGGCCGGCCCTGGCCGATGATGTTCCGCAAGGAGCGCCAGCTGGCCGTGACCTCGCCGGCCTTCGTCACCGACGACTTCGACACCGAGTGCGCCGCGGTGCTCGCGGGCCTGGGCTTCGCCCAGTTGATCGGCTCGCTGGCCGAGCCCTGGATCGAGCGCGGCGCGCTGGTGTCGGTGCTGGAGGCCGAGGCGCCCGAGCCGTGGCCGATCTATGTGTACCGCTCGCAGCGCGCACCGGTGCCGGCGCGCGTGCGGCTGGTGTACGACGAGTTGATCCGCGTGCTGCGCTGAGCGCTATGCCCGCTGCCAGGCGCCGGGCGTGAAACCGAAGTGGCGCGTGAAGATGCGCGTCATGTGGCTCTGGTCCGCGAAGCCGCTTGCGGCGGCGGTGTCCGCCAAGCTCGTGCCGCGTCGGATCAAGGCGCGTGCGCGTTCGGCGCGCTGCAGCAAAAGCCATGCGTGGGGCGGCACGCCATAGGCCTTCTGGAAACGACGCAGCAGCTGGAACTTGCCGAGGCCGGCCATCGCTGCAAGCTCATCGAGCATGGGCGCGGCAAGCAGGTCATCGGCGAGGCGCTCGCGCACCAGCCGCACGTCGCCGTCGATCTCGGGCTGCGGCACGGCGGTGGAATGGCCATCGAGCAGCAGGCCGCAGACTTCGACCAGCGACTCTTCGCAGGCGAGGGCTTCGGCGCTTGCAGAGGTGCTCGCGGCGCGGTTACGCCAATCATCGAGGCGGGTGAACAGGCGGCGCAGTGTTTGGACCAGCCGCAAGTCCTTGAGCACGGGCCGTGTGAATTCAACGCTGCCGTCCATCGCAGTGCCGCCAAGCATGCCCGCCATCACTGCCGCGTCGAGATACACCATGCGCCAACGCCGCGACGGGCCGCCAAGCGGCCGGCCGTCGTGCACTTCCCCGGGATTGGTGGTGATGAGATCACCCGCATAGGCATCTACCTTGCCGCGGCCGCTGGCCGAGCTTTGCGCGCCATGGTCGAGCAGGCCGACGCCGTAGGTCGAATGCCAGTGCCGGCCGTAGTGGCGGGCACTGTCCATCGCGGTGCCATGGACGCCCTCCCAGGGCGTTCCAAAGACCTGCGAGCGATGGTCCGGCGGCGTCTTCATCCGCCGGATGATCTCAGAGAACCTCGTTCAGAGCTTGAACGGAATCACTTCCTGGCGCTGCTCGCCCAGGCCTTCGATGCCCAGCGTCATCACGTCGCCCTTCTTCAGGAAGAGCGGCGGCTTCATGCCCATGCCGACGCCGGGCGGCGTGCCGGTGGTGATGACGTCGCCGGGCATCAGCGTCATGAACTGGCTCACGTAGCTCACGATCTTGGCCACGCTGAAGATCATGGTCTTGGTGCTGCCGGTCTGCACGCGCTGGCCGTTCAGGTCGAGCCACATCGAAAGCTTCTGCGGGTTCTCGATTTCGTCGCGCGTCACCAGCCAGGGGCCGAGCGGGCCGAAGGTGTCGCAGCCCTTGCCCTTGTCCCAGGTGCCGCCGCGCTCGATCTGGTATTCGCGCTCGCTGATGTCGTTGATGGTGCAGTAGCCGGCCACGTAGTCGAGCGCGCTCTTTTGCGACACGTAGCGTGCGCGCGTGCCGATGACCACGCCGAGCTCGACTTCCCAGTCGGTCTTGACCGAGCCCTTGGGCAGCATCACCGGATCGTTCGGGCCCTGGATGCAGCTGTTGGCCTTGGTGAACACCACGGGTTCCTTGGGCACCGGCAGGCCGGATTCGGCCGCGTGGTCCGCGTAGTTCAGGCCGATGGCGATGAACTTGCCGACGTTGGCCACGGGGCTGCCGAAGCGCGGCTTGCCCTTGACCAGCGGCAGCTTGTCGATCTTCTGCTTGCGCAGCTTGGCAATGGCGGCATCACCCAGTTGCTCGGGGCCGATGTCCTTGACGACGGCGCTCAGGTCGCGCAGCTGGCCCTTGTCGTCGATGAGGCCGGGCTTTTCCTTGCCGGGGTTGCCATAGCGGACGAGTTTCATGCTTTCCTTTCAGTGCATTGAATTGAATTGATCAGTACGTGGAGCGGCCGCCGGAGAGGTCGAAGACCGCGCCGGTGGAAAACGAACAATCTTCGGTGCAGAGCCAGCCGACCATCGCGGCCACCTCCTCCACCGTGCCGAAGCGGCCCATGGGAATCTTCGAGAGCATGAAGGCGATGTGCTCGGGCGTCATCTGGTCGAAGATGGCCGTCTTCACGGCCGCGGGCGTCACGCAGTTCACGCGGATGCCGGTGTCGGCCAGCTCCTTGCCGAGCGACTTGGTCAGCCCGATAACGGCCGCCTTGCTCGCGCTGTAGGCACTGGCGTTGGGGTTGCCCTCCTTGCCGGCCACCGAGGCGATGTTGACGATGCGGCCGTAGCCGCCAGTGCCCTGCTTGCGCATCTGCGCGACCACTTCGCGGCAGCACAGGAACACGCCGTTGATGTTGACGTCTATCACCTGGCGCCAGTCGTCCACGGGGTAGTCCCACAGCCTGGTGTTGGGGCCAGTGATGCCGGCGCTGTTGACCAGAGCGTCGATACGCGGCGCGTGCGCCAGCGTGGCGGCCACGGCCTTGGCAACAGAGGGCTGCTGCGACACGTCGACCTTCAGCGCAAAGGCCTTGTCGCCGAGCGACTCGGCCGCCTTCGCGGCGGCGTCTTCATCGCGGTCCCACAGCGTGACGCCGCCGCCCGAGGCCACGAGCCGCTGCGCGATGCCGAAGCCGAGCCCCGTGGCGCCACCGGTGACGACCGCGTGGCGGCCCTTGAAGTCGAGCTGGTTCATATGGTGATGCCGCCGTCGACGGTGAAGGCCTGGCCGGTGGCGAAGACCGATTCGTCGCTGGCAAGGAATACAACCACCGGCGCGATTTCCTCGGCCTGCGCGAGCCGGCCCATGGGCTGGCGCGCGATGAAGGCCTTGCGCGCGGCTTCGGGGTCGGCATTGGCGTTGATGCGGTCGCCAAGCGAGGGCGTGTCGACCGTGCCCGGGCACACGGCATTGCAGCGGATGCCCCGGGCCACGTAGTCGGCCGCCACGCTCTTGGTGAGGCCCAGCACCGCCGCCTTGGTGGTGCCGTAGACAAAGCGGTTGGGCAGCCCCTTCATGCTGGAGCACACGCTCGCCATGTTGATGATGCTGCCGCGCCCGGCCGCCAGCATGCCGGGCAGCACGGCCTGGATGGTCCACATCTGGGCGCGCACGTTGAGGCTGAAGGCGAAAAGCAGCTCGTCGTCGGTGGCCTGCTCGATGGTGCCGTTGTGCACCACGCCCGCGCAGTTGAAGAGGACGTCGAGCGCGGGCAGCTTCGCCACCACCGCGCCGATGGCTGCCTTGTCGAGCACGTCGAGCTTGAGCGCGGTGACGTTGGGCACGCCCGCGTAGCGTTCGAGCAGCTTCTCGTTGACGTCGGTGGCCCAGACCTGCGCGCCCTCGGCGGCCATGGCCAGCACGCTGGCGTAGCCGATGCCCTGGCCGGCGGCGGTGACCAGCGCGGTCTTTCCCTGCAATCTCATCGGTGTCTCCTCTGGTCGTGTCTTCGGGTTAGGCCCGATGATGGCGCGGGCGGTGTATCGTATTCTGAATTGGCCTTACCACTTGTCCAATTCAGGACAACCCTTAAGCCCCTCGACCTCCTTTTTTCGCTCCCGTGCCGATCCAGACCCTCGAACCCCAGCGCCTCTACCGCCAGATTGCCGAACAGTTGCGCGTGCTCATCGGCAAGGGCGAGTTCGCGGTGGGCGCGCGCATTCCGGCCGAGCGCGACCTGGCCAAGCAGCTGGGCGTGAGCCGGCCCTCGGTGCGCGAGGCACTGATCGCGCTGGAGGTGGAAGGCTGGGTCGAGATCCGCACCGGCTCGGGCGTGTACGTGCTCGACCGCTCGCACCGCACGGCCCCGCCCGCCAACGGAGCAGCCGGCGCCGAATGGGGGCCGCTCGAAATCATCCGCGCGCGCCGCCTGGTGGAAGGCGAGACCGCCGCCACGGCGGCCCAGTACGGCAAGCGCAAGGACGTGGACGCCATCCGCCGCGCAATCAAGATGATGCGCGAGATGGCCGCGCGCAGCGAAGTACCGCACGAGGGCGATCGCGCCTTCCACCTGGCCATCGTCAACGCCTGCGGCAACGTGGTGCTGACCGAGACGGTGCAGGGCTTCCTGGAGTCGCGCCACGGGCCGATCTTTGCGCGGATGATCGATTACTTCGAGACCATGGACTCGTGGCAGGCCGCCATCGGCGAGCACGAAGCCATCCTCGACGCCGTCGCTGCGCGCGACCCGGCAGCGGCGCGCGAGGCAATGCACCAGCACATGGACAAGTTCCACCAGAGATTCAGCGCGAGCTGGCGCCGCGCGAAGGTCTCCTGACAAACAAACAAGCGCCGACAGGCACTCACGATGACTCCCTACATCCGACTCCACCCCGCCGATGACGTCGTCATCGCGCGCTCGCAACTGCTCGGCGGCACCGTCGTCGAAGGCGTGGCCGTGCGCGGCCTGATTCCGCCGGGCCACAAGATCGCGATGCGCGACATCGCCCAGGGCGAGCCGGTGCGGCGCTACAACCAGATCATCGGATTCGCGAGCAAGCCCATCGCTGCCGGCGAGCACGTGCACACGCAGAACCTGAACATGGGCCCGGACAAGGGAGACTTCGAACGCGATTACGCCTTCGGCGCCGACGTGAAGCCCGCCCCTGCGAAGCGCGAGGCCACCTTCATGGGCATCAAGCGCGCCGACGGCCGCGTGGCCACGCGCAACTACATCGGCGTGCTGACCAGCGTGAACTGCTCGGCCACGGCCGCGCGCGCCATTGCCGACCACTTCTCGCGCAAGACCAATCCGCAGGCGCTCGCGGCGTTTCCGAACGTGGACGGCATCGTCGCGCTCACGCACGGCACCGGCTGCGGCATGGACACGCAGGGCATGGGCATGCAGATCCTGGAGCGCACGCTGACGGGCTACGCCACGCACCCGAACTTCGCGGGCGTGCTGGTGGTCGGGCTCGGCTGCGAGGCCAACCAGATCAACGCCTGGCTCGCGACCGGCCACCTGGCCGAGGGCGAGAACTTTCGCACCTTCAACATCCAGGACACGGGCGGCACCCGCAAGACGGTCGAGAAGGGCGTGGCGCTCATCAACGAGATGCTGCCGCGCGCCAACGCGGCAAAGCGCGAGCCGTGCAGTGCGGCGCACATCACCATCGGACTGCAGTGCGGCGGCTCCGACGGCTACTCGGGCATCAGCGCCAACCCGGCGCTGGGTGCGGCGGTCGACCTGCTGGTGGCGCATGGCGGCACCGCCATCCTCAGCGAAACGCCCGAGGTGTACGGCGCCGAGCACCTGCTGACGCGCCGCGCGGTGAAGCGCGAAGTGGGGCAGAAGCTGGTGGACCGCATCAAGTGGTGGGAGCACTACACCGAAATCAACGAAGGCGAGATGAACAACAACCCCTCGCCGGGCAACAAGGCCGGCGGGCTCACCACCATTCTCGAAAAGTCACTGGGCGCGGTGGCCAAGGGCGGCACCAGCAACCTCGAGGCGGTGTACGAATACGCCGAGCCCGTGACGGCGCACGGCTTCGTCTACATGGACACGCCGGGCTACGACCCGGTGAGCGCCACGGGCCAGGTGGCCGGCGGCGCCAACCTGATCTGCTTCACGACCGGGCGCGGCTCGGCGTATGGCTGCGCGCCTTCGCCCTCGCTCAAGCTCGCGACCAACTCTGCGCTGTGGCAGCGGCAGGAAGAAGACATGGACATCAACTGCGGCGAGATCGTGGACGGCACGGCGTCGATCCAGGAGATGGGCCAGCGCATCTTCGAGCTGGTGCTGGCGACCGCTTCGGGCGCGCAGTCGAAGAGCGAGCAGCACGGCTACGGCCAGAACGAGTTCGTGCCGTGGCAGGTCGGCGCGGTGATGTGACGTGATGTGAATCCATCGGCAAGGAACGACATGGCCAACCTCCCCTTCGGCTTTCTCGAGGGCACCGGCTTCGAGCATAGAGACCCTCGCTTCAAGTCTTGCATTCCCGGCCCCGAGCGCGTGCAGCGCCTGTGGACCGGTGCGCGCTGGTGCGAAGGCCCCGTGTGGTTCGCCGCGCACCGCACGCTGGTGTGGTCGGACATTCCGAACAACCGCATGCTGCGTTACGACGAAGTCAATGGCACGGTCGGCATCTTCCGTGAGCCGTCGAACAACACCAATGGCAATACGGTCGACCGCCAGGGCCGCCTCGTGAGTTGCGAGCATCTAACGCGGCGCGTAACGCGCACCGAGCATGACGGCACGATCACCGTGCTGGCCTCGCACTGGCAGGGCAAGCGTCTCAATTCGCCCAACGACGTGGTCGTGCATTCGGACGGCGCCGTGTGGTTCACCGACCCGAGCTACGGCATCCTCTCCGACTACGAGGGCCTGAAGGCAGACAGCGAAATCGGCGCCTGCCATGTCTATCGCATCGACCCGGCGAGCGGCGAAGTCGAACGCATGGCCGATGACTTCGTGAAGCCCAACGGCCTGGCGTTCTCGCCCGACGAATCGACGCTGTACATCGCCGACACGGGCGCGAGCCATGCGGCGGACGGGCCGCGGCACATCCGCCGCTTCAGTGTCAGCCCCTATGCCAGGAGGCTGGACGGCGGCGAGGTGTTCGCCGAATGCACCAACGGGCTGTTCGACGGCTTCCGGCTCGACACCGAAGGCCGCATCTGGACCAGCGCACTCGACGGCGTGCACGCCTATCACCCCGACGGCACGCTGCTCGGCAAGATCCTGATCCCCGAGCGCGTGGCCAACGTCTGCTTCGGCGGGCCCAAGCTCAACCGCCTTTTCATCTGCGCGACCACGTCGCTCTATGCCATCACACTGAACGCGAAGGGAGTCTGATCCATGTCCAGAACATTGGAGGCCAACGGCCTGCAAGCCACCGTCACCCGCATCCTCGAGGCCGCGGGCAGTTCGCCGGCCGAAGCGCAACAGGTGGCTGCCAACCTCGTGCTGGCGAACCTGAGCGGCCATGATTCGCACGGCGTGGGCATGTTGCCGCGCTACGTCGATGCAGTGGCCGAGGGCGGACTGAAGCCGAACGCAGCAGTGCGCGTCAACCTCGACATCGGTACGCTGATGGGGCTCGACGGCCAGCACGGCTATGGGCAGATCGTCGGCGTGCAGGCGATGGAGCTCGGCATTGCGCGGGCGAAGCAGCACGGCAGCTGCATCTTCACGCTCTCGCACGCCCACCACCTGGGGCGCATCGGGCATTTCGCGGAGATGGCCACGGCCCAGGGGCTGGTCGCCATGCACTTCGTCAATGTGCTGTCGCGGCCGGTGGTCGCGCCGTGGGGCGGTGGCGACGGACGCTTCGGCACCAATCCGTGCTGCATCGGAATTCCACTGGCTGGCGCCGAACCCTTCGTGCTCGACTACGCAACCAGCCGCGTGGCACAGGGAAAGATGCGCGTGGCGCACAACAAGGGTGAGCGCGTGCCCGACGGCTACCTGATCGACGAAAACGGCGCACCGACCAACGACCCGGGCGTGGTGGTGGTGCCGCAGGGCAACGGGCTCTTCGGCGCGCTCATGACTTTCGGTGAGCACAAGGGCTACGGGATGGCGGTGGCGTGCGAGTTGCTCGGCGGTGCGCTCACTGGCGGCGGCACGTGGCACCGGCCGGCGGACACCGCACGCACGGTGTTGAACGGCATGCTGACGGTGCTGATCGACCCGGCGCGGCTGGGCACGCAGAAGTCTTTCGACGAAGAGGCGCGTGAGTTTGTCGAGTGGCTGCGGCAGAGCCCGCCGGGGCAAGGCTTCGACGAAGTGCAGATTGCCGGCGAGCCGGAGCGCAAGGCGCGCGCGGCGCGCCGCAAGGACGGAATCTGGGTGGACGACGCGACGTGGGGAGAAATCGTCGCGGCGGGAGCCAAGGTGGGCGTGACCGTCGCGTAGGGCTTTGACGCCGGCTGCTATCGGCGGGCACTTCGCGACTTCTGGCTCAGCACCAGCGCGATGCCTCCCAGAATTGCCACCGAAGCAGCCGCCAGCCGCGGCGTGATCGCCTCCGACAGGAACAGCACGCCGCCGAACGCAGCCAGGAGCGGCACCGACAACTGCACGGTGGCCGCGCGCATGGCCGAAAGACGGCTCAGCGCCGCATACCAGACCGCGTAGCCGAGGCCCGATGTCAACCCGCCGGAAGCGACAGCAAGCACAAGGCCGGTCGCGTCCACGCGAGCGCTGGCCGCAAACACCAGGCTCAACACCAAGGCAAGCGGCACGGCCCGCGTGAAGTTGCGTGCCGTAGCGGCCAGCGGGTCAGCCACCCCACGGCCGCGCAAGGAATACACGCCCCACGCCACACCCGCGATCGCCATCAGCACGGCGCCGAGAAGCGGCGGCGCGGCGATGCCCGGGGACACTAGGTAGACGAGTCCGCCAGCCGCCAGGACGAAGCCGAACCACGCGAGAGCCCCGAAGCGCTCGCCGCCAGAGCGCAAGCCCACGCCGAACATCGTCAGCTGGACCGCGCCGAACAGGATCAGCGCGCCCGTGCCCGCCGACAGGCTGAGGTAGGCGAAGGAGAAGAACGCGACATAGCCGAACAGCATGACGGCGGCCAGCCAGTCGACGCGGGCGGACGAGGCCGGCGGCTGTGCCCTGAACCGCACGATGAGCCCCAGCATGAGCGCTCCCGCCACGAGCCTGACGCTGCCGAAGCTCGCTGCATCAATGCCTTTGTGCTGCAGCGCAAGCCGGCACAGGAGCGAATTGGCCGCGAACGCGAGCATGGCCACCGCCGTGAGGAGGATCGTCTGCAGCGTGGGCTGCCGGTTGTCGCGCGCGTCATCGGGCATGCGCCCTCCGTCGAGGAACCTGCGCAAACATTGGCCTGCCGCCGAGGCCCGGCGGCAAGGGGCGAGTTGATGCTACTCCGCTCGAAGACTCTAGGCGAGCCGGCCGACGCCCCGCAAGGGACGAACGCGAATCAAACGATCAATGCGATCGTGGCTTCAAGGTGCTCAGACGGTGCGCGGCGGAAACCCGAGCGCGCAAAGCGCTGCAGCTGGCCCACGACAAAGGCCGTGAGCGCAGCGGCGCGCACCTGGGCGTCGACGCTGGGCGTGGCCGAGCCGTCGGCCGCGGCAGCCCCGCGCAACACCTGGCGCAGGGTGGCTTCGATCTTGTCGAAGAACTGGTTCATGCGCTGCTGCAGGCGTTCGTTCTCGTAGACCAGCGCGTCGCCCACCATGACGCGGGTCATGCCGGGGTTGCGCTCGGCGAACTGGACCAGCAGCGTGAGGATCTTGGCGGCCTGCTGGGCGCCGGTGGCACCCTCGCGCTCGAGGATCTGGTTGACCAGCGTGAAGACGCTCTGCTCGATGAAATCGATCAGGCCCTCGAACATCTGGGCCTTGCTGGCGAAATGGCGGTAGAGCGCGGCCTCGCTCACTTCGAGACGGGCGGCCAGCGCGGCGGTGGTGACCCGCTCGGCGCCGGGCTGCTCGAGCATGGCGGCGAGCGCCTGCAGGATCTGCACGCGCCGCTCACCCGGCTTCGGGCGCTTGCGCGCCGGGGGAGTGAGCGTGTCCGCGGGGGTCTCTACGCCGGAAGCACTGGTCGTCTCTTCGTTCTGCATGGGAGCGCGTGCAAAGATGTAATCAATTGATTCTCGCACAGCGCAGTGAGCACGCGCCCACCCGTTCAACGGGCGCGGATCATCGTCCCGTAGGCCTGGTCGGTCAGGATCTCCAGCAGCATCGCGTGCGGCACCCGGCCGTCGATGATGTGCACCGCGTTCACGCCGCTCTTGGCGGCGTCGAGGGCGCCTTCGATCTTGGGCAGCATGCCGCCCGAGATGGTGCCGTCGGCGAACAGGTCGTCGATTTCGCGTGCGCTCAGGTTGGTGAGCAGCTTGCCGTCCTTGTCGAGCACGCCGGGCGTGTTGGTCAGGAGCATGAGCTTCTCGGCCTTGAGCACGGTGGCGAGCTTGCCGGCCACGACGTCGGCGTTGATGTTGTAGCTTTCGTTGTCCTCGCCGAAGCCGATGGGGCTGACGACGGGGATGAAGGCGTCGTCCTGCAGCGCCTTGACCACGCTGGGATCGATGGAGACGATGTCGCCGACCTGGCCCACATCATGGTGCACGTTGGGATCGGCGCGGTCGGCCAGCTTGAGCTTCTGCGCACGAATCAGCCCGCCGTCGCGCCCCGTGAGGCCCACCGCCTTGCCGCCGGCCTGGTTGATCAGGCCCACGATGTCCTGCTGCACCTCGCCGGCCAGCACCCATTCGACGACTTCCATGGTCTCGGCGTCGGTGACGCGCATGCCCTGGATGAAGCTGCCCTTCTTGCCCAGGCGATTGAGCGCCGCCTCGATCTGCGGACCGCCGCCGTGCACCACCACCGGGTTCATGCCGACCAGCTTGAGCAGCACCACGTCTTCGGCAAAGTCTGCCTGCAGCGCCGGATCGGTCATGGCGTTGCCGCCGTACTTGATGACGATGGTCTTGCCGTGGAACTTGCGGATGTACGGCAGCGCCTGGGCCAGGATCTCGGCCTTGTCGCGCGGGGGGATGTTGAGGACGGGGTCGGTCATGGGCGGTCAGGCTCCAAAGCGAAGGACGGAAGGAAATTCTCGCAAAGAAAGATGTCGTCAGGGGCGCAACCAACGGGGCACCTTGAAGCGCACGATCATCAGGTAGGCGCCCACGTATGTGGTGACGAACAGCAGGCAGAAGAACATCAGCATGATCGTGTTGTTCCAGAACAGCACGGCCGGCACCACCGACAGCGCGGCAAACATCCAGAGGTACGGCGAGGTGCGGTTGTTGCGCGCCAGCAGTTGCCGGGCCTCGTCGTCCGCGAAAGCCACGCGCACGATGCGCCGGAAGATCAGCTGGTGGAAATGCAGCGCATCGGCCGTGCCGGGCGACTGGCCGCGCGCCAGCTTGCGGTAGATGGAGAACAGCGTCTCCCACACCGGATAGATCAGCAGCAGCATCGGGAACCAGGGCGACACCACGCGGTGCCGCTGCACCAGCGTCACGCAGGCCACGGCGATCACCATGCCCCAGACGTAGGCTCCGCCGTCGCCGGCGAAGATCTTGCCGCGCGGGTAGTTCCAGACCAGGAAGCCGAAGGTGGCGCCGACCAGGCAGATCACCATGGCCGCCAGTTGCCGGTCGCCCACCTGCAGCGCCACGTGGGAAATTGCCAGGCAGACCAGCACGGCGACCGTGCCCGCGAGCCCGTTGTAGCCGTCGATGATGTTGAAGGCATGCGGCAGGCCGCCGATGGCCAGGGCCGCGAACAGCACTGTGGCATACGGAATCATCGCCAGCCAGCCGTCGACCGTCTCGAAGCCGGTGCGTGCCACGCCCAGCCCCAGCAGCCAGCACACGAGCAGCGCCGAACCGATGGTGAGCCCCAGCCGGTAGCGCACCTTCACGTTCTGGGTAACGTCTTCGACGATGCCGCCCAGCACCGCCGGCAAGATGCACAGCAGCGTGAGCATCGAGGTCTTGACCGGCCACGACACATTGAACGGATCGGTGCCGGTGATGCCGGCGGCCAGCCAGGCCACCCCCATGCCCACCAGGATGCCCGCACCGCCCAGGCGCGGCACGTGGCCTTTGTGGAAGCGCTGGGGCATGTCGGCGCCGTAGAGGCGGGCATGCCTGCGCGCGCGGCGCATGAACAGCTGGACCGAGAAGGCAGCGACGAAGAAACTGATGACGATCAGAGCAATCATGTGTGGGGGTTGGGGAACCCTAGAATTCCCGAGCGAAATTAGACCATGCCCACGCCCCCCTCCCCCCGCCCCCCGATCACCATTTCAATCGTGAGCCACGGCCAGCTCGCGCTGGTGCTGCCGCTGCTCGAGCAGCTGGACCGGCACAGCCGCGAAGTCATCGACAAGGTTTTGCTCACATTGAACATTCCCGAGCCCGATGTGCTCGCTGGCCGCAACTGGGGCTTCGAGGTGGAGCGGATCGAGAACGCGAGCCCCAAGGGCTTCGGTGCCAATCACAACCAGGCCTTCGAGCGCTGCGGCACGCCGTGGTTCCTGGTGCTCAACCCGGACATCCGCTTTGACAGCGACGTGCTGACGCCGTTGCTCGCGCAGGCCGCGGCCGACGCCGGCCTGCTGACGCCGCGCATCCTGGAGCCCGGCAAGGCCGAGCCGGAGCCGCACCGGGCGATGCTCACGCCGCTTGAAATCGTAGGAAGAAGGAAGCCCGGCTATGTGCGGCCGACGGTGCCCGCGTGGATTCCGGGGCTGTTCATGCTGTTTCGCAGCGAGGTCTACCGGCAGCTCGGTGGCTTCGACGAGAAATTCTTCATGTACGGCGAAGACTTCGACATCTGCGCCCGCACCCGGCTCGCGGGGTGGAAACTGCAGGTCGGCGAAGACCTGGTCGCCCGGCACGACGCGCAACGAGAAAGCCACCGGAGCAAGAAATACCTGTACTGGCACGTGACCAGCCTGCTGAAGGTGTGGCTGTCGGGGTCGTTCTGGCGGTACTGGCGGCTTCGCGGTTGACCGATCAAGTCCGTCAGCCGCGTTCGAGCAAGTCTTGCACGATGGCGTGCCCGCCGCGGCCGAAGCGCGCATAGCGGCCGCGCGCCGCCTCGATCAGGATCGGCAGCAGACGCAGCGGCCGCGCCGCCGGAAGCTCGGCCCGGAACCGCTGATGCTCGACCTTGGCGCGCTGTGCCTCCAGATAAGCCGCCGGCACCCGGGCGCCAAGCTGCTGCAAGCGCTGCAGCAGCGCTTCGGCCCTGCGCAGCCGTGCCACGTGCTTGTCGCCGCGTTCGGCAAAGGCCTTGGCCATCTTCTCGGACAACGTGAGCCGCCGTGCGCCGATCTGGTTGCTGGCGTGCTGGCGGTAGTCGATGGTCGGCTCGGGCAGCACGTCCATGCGGCCGATGGCTGCCGCCACGGCGGCCAGCCACTCGTCGTGCACCCACTCCGGTGCGAACGGCAGCGCTGTGTCGAGCAGGGTCTTGCGGAACATCGTGGTGGCGCCGGTCACGAGATTGCGCCGCAGCAGGACACCGAAGGCCTCGCCGCCCGCGATGGCCGCCAGTTCGGCAGGCTGCACCTCCAGCGCGTGGAAGAGCGTGGAGCCTAGGGGCTTCAGTTCGGCATCGACGAGGCGCGCGTCGGTGTGCAGCAGCAGCAGGTCGGGCCGCGCCTCGAACTGCGCCACCATGCGCGCGAGCCGGCCTGGGTGCCAGGCGTCGTCCTGGTCGCACAGGGCGATGAGCTCATGGCTGCAGGCGCGCGCGGCCTGCTCGAAGTTACGCGTGACGCCCAGCGGCGGCGTATTGCTGAACACGCGCAGCGCGACCTGGTCCGCCACGCCGCACTGCGCGAGGGTGTCGCGCACGACGGCCAGGGTGTCGTCGGTCGAGCCGTCGTCGGACAGCACGATCTCCCGCGGCAATGGCGTCTGCGCGCAGATGCTTCGGACCTGCTCGGGAAGATAGCGCGCGCCGTTGCGGGTGCAGAGCGCGACGGAAACGTCGAGGGCCATCAGACCGGAGGCAGGCGGGGCGGCCAGGCGTAGCTGAAGTCTTCGCGGGCCAGCATGAGGTTGGGGCTGTAGGCGGGGTCGTTCTGGATGATGGCGCCCCAGCGTTTGTGCATGTAGGCGGCTTCTTCCTGGAACTGTGCCTGCTTCTGCGGCGAGACATCCTTGGCGCGGGTAGCGGACTCGTAGTGGAACAGCTCCGCGTAAGGCGTCCAGACGTTGCGCAGGCCCGCTTCGCGCAGCCGGAGGCAGAAGTCGATGTCGTTGAAAGATTCCTTCAGATGCACTTCGTCAAGGCCGCCGACTTCGAGGTAGTGGCACTTCTGGATCACGAGGCAGGCCGCGGTGACCGCGGAGAGCGTCTGGATCAACGCCGCGCGGCCAGCATAGCCTTCGCGGCCCATCGGCATGCGGCGGTGCGAATGCGCGGCAATGCCCCCCACGCCCAGGATCACGCCGGCGTGCTGCAGAGTCTTGTTGGGGAACCACAGCCGCGCCCCCACGGCGCCCACGCCCGGCTGCACCGCAAGGCTCACCATCTCACTGAGCCAGTCCGGCGTGATGACCTCGATGTCGTTGTTGACCAAGGCCACTAGTTCGCCATTGGCCGCGGCAACCGCGCCGTTGTTCAGTGCCGCGTAGTTGAAATCGCGGTCGTCGCGCAGCACGCGGACATTCGGCTTCTCTGCGGCAATCCGCTTGAACCAGGCCAGCGTGTCCGGATCGTCGGAGCCGTTGTCGACGATGATGATTTCGTAGTTCGAATAGCTGGTTTTCTCCAGGATCGATTCGACGCATTGCCGGGTCAGCTGCAAGGCGTTGCGTGTCGGGATGATCACGGAAACCAGCGGTAAGACATCGGGCAAGGCGTAATGCACGCGGTACCCGAAATCGAGGTGTTCGGCTGTGGCACGCACGCCTGTGCGCATGAAATGCTCGTTCAGCGCGCGCTCGCCTGCGATGGCCGCATAGGGCTTGGCGCTCATCGAACGGGCCGTGCTCTCGACGTGCACGCGCCAGTGGTACAGCACGCGCGGAATGTGCTGGATCTGGCTGGGCTGTATCCGCTCCATGCAGCGCAACACCAGATCCCAGTCCTGCGAGCCTTCCATGCCGACGCGGAAGCCTTCGACTGAACGCATCAGTTCGGTCGAAAGCACGCCCAGATGGCTGAACATGTTCTGCGAGCGGAAGAGATCGACGTTCCAGTCCGACTTGAAATAGGGCCCGAACCGGTGCCCACCCTCATCGACCTTGTCTTCGTCGGAATAGATCAGCTTCACGTCAGGATGGGTCGCGATGCAATCGGCCACCCAGAAAAGCGCGTGGGCCGGCAGCAGGTCGTCGTGGTCCATGAGCGCGACCCAGGAGCCCGAGACGAGTTCCAGAGCGCTGTTGGAAGCGGCCGAGATATGACCGTTTTTCGGGCGAAATACCACCTTGATGCGCGGGTCGCTCTCGCTGTACGACTTGAGGATCTCGCGCACCTCGGCCGAAGGCGACGCGTCATCGGCAATGCAGAGCTCCCAATTCGGATAGATCTGGCTGCGCACCGACTCGATGGCCTCGCGCAGCCACGCGGGGTTGGGGTTGTAGGTGGGCATCACGACCGAGATCAGCGGCCGGTCTTTCATGGCGGCCACGCGCTGGGCGATCTTGTCGCGCAATTCGGGAGTCAGGGTGTCATAGCGTTGCACCCACTTCGTATAGTCGTTGTAGCCGCCGAATCGCCGGCCCAGCTCCCAGCGAATGCCCGCCCACCCCGACTTCTTGAACATTCGCCATGCCCGCTGCACGCGCCCCATCATTCCGGGGCCTTGCCAGAGTCCGGCCAGGCCGAGGATGAATCGATAGACAGATTTCATAGAAATTGCGCACCCGCGAGGCGGATGAGGCGGAGCTTGTGAGGAAATACCTGAAATAGACAGGGCGATGCCGAAACATGGCGTCGCTGGCCTTGCGGGAGGGGATTATCTTCGCAACCAGCCGCCGCAAAGGACGGCGGCGGCCGTTTCACTCCTACGCCGGACGTCGGAGGGCTGCCCGTAAAATTGGTCGGTCAAAAAGCTAAAGGAAAACAATGAGGCTACTCTCTGTGGTGCTCTCGGGAGGCGCCGGCTCCAGGCTCTGGCCTGCTTCGCGTCAGGCTTTTCCCAAGCCATTCATGAAAATCGGCGACTCCACGCTGCTTCAACAGGCTGTCGAGCGTGGACAGGCCTGCGGGACCGGTGACCTGATGGTCGTGACCAACAAGGACCATCTGTTCCTCACGAAGGACGTGCTCGGGCAGATGAGCGACCCGCCCACCACCACCTTTCTCCTCGAGCCCAAGGGGCGCAACACTGGTCCGGCCATCGCGCTTGCAGCGCTTCAATGCGCGCGCCAATTCAGTGGCGACACAGTGATGCTCGTCCTTTCCGCAGACCACCTGGTGCCCGACGTGCATGCTTTCGTGGCCAGCGCGACGGAAGCCTTCCGCCTGGCGCAGGAAGGCAACCTCGTTGTGTTCGGCGTGAGCCCAACAAGCCCCGACACCGGCTTCGGCTACATCGAAGTCGAACACGTTTCGCGCGAGAGCCAGAGCGTCAAGCGCTTCGTCGAGAAGCCCGACCTCGAAACGGCACAGAAGTACTTGGCCACCGGCCGGTACTACTGGAACAGCGGCATGTTCGCGTTCACTGCCGACACCATCATCGCCGCGCTCGAGAAGCACGCTCCGGACGTGATCAGAGCAGCAAGGCGTGCACTCGAAACCGCCAAGACCTCCGGTGCATCCGTCAACTTCGATCTGCATGCGTTCGGTTTGCAGCCGGACATCAGCATCGACTACGCGGTGCTGGAGCACGCCTCGAATGTCCACGTGGTGCCCGCCAAGTTCAGCTGGAGCGACGTGGGTTCGTGGCCTGCGGTGTCCAATGCGCTGACGCCTGACGCCAGCGGCAACACGCTTCCCGACGATGTCGTAGCCCTCGACACGACGGGCACGCACGTGCAGGTCGAAAGCTATGGCCCGAAGGTCGTTGCCACCATTGGCGTTCACGACCTCGTGATCGTCGACACGCCCGATGCGCTGCTGGTGCTTCACAAGGACAGCGCACAAAAGGTGAAGAAGGTCGTCGACGTGCTCAAGGCTCGCAAGCACGACACGGTGCACCTGCCGCCGGTGGTCCACCGTCCGTGGGGCACATACGCCTCGCTCAAGGAAGAGGAAGGCTACAAGGTCAAGCGCATCACCGTCAGACCCGGCGAAGCGCTGTCCCTGCAATACCATCACCAGCGCGCGGAGCACTGGGTGGTCGTACAGGGGCGCGCCATCGTACAAATCGGAGACACCGAGCACGAGACGCTCCCGGGCCAGTATCGGTACATTCCCCTGAAGGAAAAACACCGCCTGACCAATATCGGCGACGAAGAGCTGGTGCTCATCGAAGTCCAATGTGGCGGCTATCTGGGCGAAGACGACATCGTCCGCCTTGCAGACACTTACGGACGTACATGAGTCAAGTCCACTCCAATCTTCACCGAAGCGCCTTGTCCGACTGGTGGCAAGGCACCCGCCGCACCGATATCTGGTGGACCCTCGCCTGGTTCGACATCGTCCTGCGCTATCGCCGCTCCATGCTCGGCCCGATGTGGCTCACCTTGAGCATGGGCGTGATGATCGGCGGCATGGGTCCGTTGTACAGCTCGCTGTTCGGCACCGAACTCTCGCGTTTCTTTCCGCACCTGGCGCTGGGCATCATCTTCTGGGGTTTTTTCTCCAGCATCGTGACGGATGCATGCAACGCCTTCGTCGGGTCGTCGAACTACCTCAAGCAGGGGTATTTCCCGATCAGCCTGTTCGTCTGGCGAAGCCTGGCGCGCAACCTGATCCAGTTTGCTCATCAGATCGTGCTCTACATCCCCGTGGCGATCTGGGCCGGCGTTTCGCTGTCCTGGTCAGTGCTGCTCGTCCTACCGGCCTTCGCCATCCTCATAGTCAACGCGCATGCACTGGGCCTGCTGCTGGGACTGATTTGCACCCGCTACCGCGACGTCACGCAGATCGTCACCAGCGTGATGCAGATGCTGATGTTCCTGACGCCGGTGTTCTGGCTGCCCGAGAGTCTTCCAGGCCGCGCCAAGTACGTGCTGTGGAATCCGTTTGCGCAGATGCTGGACCTGCTTCGCACGCCCCTGATGGGCGGCGTTGCACATATCCACAGCTGGATCGGCATCCTGTTCTGGACGGTGTTGTGCCTGACTCTCGCCATCCTTCTGTTCTCGAAGTACCGCCGTCGCGTCGTCTACTGGCTCTGATCCATGGCATTCATTTCACTCAAAAACGTCGCCGTCAACTTCCCGATCTATGGCGCTGGCGCCAACTCCCTAAAGAAAACCCTTGCGGCCTCCGTGACCGGCGGGCGCTTCGGCAAGGAAACTGGCGTGACCGTGGTGCAGGCGCTCAGCGGCATCAACCTCGAGCTCAAGAGCGGTGACCGGCTCGGCCTGGTAGGCCACAACGGCGCGGGCAAGTCGACATTGCTGCGCACGCTGGCCGGCGTCTATGAGCCATCCTCAGGAGAGTTCGCGCGCCAAGGCTCGGTAGCCAGCTTGATCGATCCTTCGCTGGGCATCGAAATGGACGCGACGGGCGTGGAGAACATCATGCTGCGCGGCCTCGTGATGGGCATGAGCAAGAAGGAGATCGACCGCCTCACGCCTGACATCTGCGAATTCAGCGGCCTGGGCGAGTATGTGAACATGCCCGTGCGCACCTACTCAACCGGCATGATGATGCGCTTGGCGTTCTCGATCTCGACCAGCGTCGAAGCCGACATCCTGCTCATGGACGAATGGCTTTCGGTGGGCGACGCGGAATTCACCGAGAAGGCCGAGAAACGGATGCGGGACGTGGTTTCGAAGTCCGGCATTCTGGTTCTGGCCTCGCATTCGCCGGAACTCATCGCCAAGGAGTGCAATCGGGTGATCCACCTCGAGCACGGCCGGATCGTCGAGCAATAGCGCCTATTCCGGTCGGCCGGCAGCCGGCTTCAACCTGCTTGTGAAGTCCGCTGCATCGCCTTGATCTCTTCGAGGCGATGCTTGACCTTCTTGCCCGCGCTCTGAAGCGAGAGGTTTGCCTCGGCGCTCGCCTTGGCCCGAGCGCCAAGTTCGCGCGCCCATTCCTGGTTGTCGTAGACGCGCCGCATGAGCTGAGCGGCATGCTCGATGGATGGCTCAGCCCACTCCAGATCGGCGCCATAGGGCGGGATCGGCTGGCCGAGTTTCACGAGCTTGTACGAAACAAGCAAGCTGTTGTCGTCGTCCATGAAGTCGACATTGCCGGAGAAGTTGGTGGCGATTACTGGCTTGCCCATGAGCATCGCCTCGGCCATCGTCAATCCCAGACCTTCGCTTCGGTGAAGCGACACGTAGGCATCGCAGGCGTCCATCAATGACAGGAGATTGTCGGGGGTGTAAACCTCGTTGATGAGCACGATGTTGCTGCCGGCCGCGGCCTTTTGCAGTACGTCGAACTGCTCCGGATGCCGGTCGCCGAAGGACGTCTTGAGCACGAGGCGCACGCTTTCGTCTTCACCAAAAGCCGTCTTGAATGCGCGGATCAGCCCGAGCGGGTTCTTCCGCTCCATCACGCTCATCATGTGGAATACGAAGAGAAACGTATAGGGCGCCTCGCTCAGGCCGAAATGCGATTTGCCGCGTTGCGCGTAGGGCGCCAACTGGACACCAGGGAACAAGGTACGAACCGGAATGGAGAGCCGCTCTCGAAGCCCGCGCGCAACGAACTCTGTCGCAGCCCAGACCTCGTTCACCTTCTGCGCGTGCGTGACCCATGAATCAGGAATGGAGTCGAACTCCCAATACCAATAACCGATCCGGTACGGACGAGGCGCTCGCTCAAAGAGATCGGCGCGTTCGTAGGCCGTATCGAACAACGGCTCAGGCTGCACATGAACGACCGTGATGTCGTGGCACTCCACGCCACGAAAATCGGTGTGATGGGGGTCGTCCTTCGCATCGGTCCTGATGTCGCGCAGCGAGGTCGCGACGTCGTTCAAGCCCAGTGCCGTCACCAACGATTCGACCGAAACCCGAAGCCCGGAGGGATAGCAGAAATGGCCGATGACGTTGACGCCCGGCTTGGCAAGCTCTATCCCGAGGACCAAAGGGTCGAACTGGGCGCACCATGCCTGCAACGCCGCAGACAACGGGCTCGCCAGCGAGCTCAACCAGGCCAGCAATGCACCAGCGCGTGAAGCGTCGGCAAATGCATCGGGATGGGTCGTCCGCCACCGCTCCCTGGCGGCATAACCGATCCGGATCTGCGAAGCGGGATCCTCCCATTCCGGCCACGTCGAGGGGTTCAGCCAATCGCCAGAAGCAGCATACTTGGCGGCGAACCACGTGGCGAATTCTTCGCGCCCGAAGACAGTCATACCGTCTGGATGCTGCTGCTGCCATGCGGGCGTGAACGCGTGAGCTAGCATGAGCTCGCGCCGGGGATCCTGCGCCGCCTCAAGAAAGAGCCACCAGATTTCCTCGATGCGCAGTTTGCCGACAACCAAACCATACCGCATGAACCAGGGCAGCAGATGTGGCCACCCCGCGGGGGTCAAACCGTGTGGCACCAGGGCCCTGAGATCCTGCTGAAACAGGAACACTTGCCTGGCACGGGACGAGAGATCGCTCTCGAGCAACGCCGTCACGCAGGAAAGAGCCCAAGGCGAAAGCGAAGCCAATGCCCTCTCGCCTTCCGGCGTCCACCGAAGAGCCATGCCCTCGGCATTGGTTGCTTTGCGAGGCAGAACGCCTTGGCATTCCGGCTGCGATCTCACGAAGTCGATGCACCACCTTGCAGCAGACCACACGTCATCGATATCTGCACTCTGGGGTAGCCAAGGTGACAGGAATGCAGCATCGCCCGTTGCAGCCGCCTGGAGTGCCGACAGCGCGTCTGCGCTGCTTGTGATCGGCATCGCGGGAAGTTTGGCCGTGCGGGCCATGCTATCCCGCACCAGTTGCATTCCCTCTCGGGCCTGTGCATTGCGCAATGCCACAGTCTGCGCGGCCTCCCTGTTGACACGGCGCACCCGGACTCGCTTCGGCAAAAGCCAAGGCGTCATCAACCACCACAGGCCCTTGGCCAGCAAACGGACTCGAATCACGACCTGAGTTTACTTAATGAAACGTACGTTCCCGTCCTCGTTCTCATGGACACATCCGTTTCAGATACAGAAACAGGAGATCCTTCACATGCTGTAGCCCCTTCAGTAGCGCAGGCCCAAGAGAGCGGTGATGCGGAAGTTAAGATTCTGCCGTTATCAAGTTGGAGACCGAAGCTGGCAGATAGAAAGAAGAGTGCCACGCCAGCCATACGACATCGCGGCACTTCTGCCATGGGACCGCATGCGAGATCGACACGATTGGCTTTGGTTGAACAGTGCGTCGAAAACGGCGGGAAGTGAAACGCCGCCACTAGAATTTGTATCTTCTTTTATCAGAAGCGCCTGAAATCCGCACCTGACGGTTGGCACGATCTGCTGCAGCACTACAACGACGCATTCCCACGCAGAAGGCAACAGAACAAATGAGCGCCCTTTTTTATCGCGCCTTCGAAGACAAATACCGCGGCTCACGAGAACTCATTGGATCCCGCCTGGAAATCTATGTCCCATTCCTTCAGCCGCTCCTGAGCTTGAAGACGCCGGCGACGGCCCTGGACATCGGTTGCGGGCGGGGCGAGTGGCTGGAGCTCCTTGCCAACCTGGGTTTCCAGGGGCGCGGAGTCGATCTGGACGAGGGCATGCTCCAGGCCTGCCGAGAGCGCGGCCTCGACGTGGCCCACTCGGAAGGGCTTGCCACGCTTAGACAAACCCCTTCGAACAGCCAGCTACTTGTTTCGGCGTTCCATGTGGTCGAACACATCCGCTTCGAGGAATTGCAGGCGATGGTGGCCGAGGCCCTGCGCGTTCTGGTCCCGGGCGGACTGCTTATCCTTGAGACGCCAAATCCGGAAAACATTGAAGTCGGCACATCCAACTTCTATCTGGATCCTTCGCACGTCAAACCGCTTCCCTCGCAGTTGCTGGCTTTTGTGGTCGAGCACACAGGATTCCAGCGGCACAAGATACTGAGACTTCAGGAAGCCGCTGCTCTCCATGGCGATGCGCCCGTCTCGCTGATCTCGGTACTGGGAGGCGTCAGCCCCGACTACGCGGTCGTTGCGCAAAAGAATGGAGATGCCGATGCGCTGCATGCGCAGGATCATGCGTTCTCGAAAAAGTACGGGTTGTCGCTGCCTGAACTTGCCCTGCGGTATGACCAGCATCACGCAGTCGTGCAGCAACAACTGAGCGAGGCGGAGGCTCGGGCGGAATCCCGCGAGAGACACCTGCGCAAGCTGCTCGCGATTGTCGAAACACAGGCCCGACAAGCCAAGGCCACTGCAGCCGCGCTGGAAGCCAGCGTCACTCTCCTGGAGCAACAGCTTGTACAGACAACAGACAGGCTGCAAGAACTGGAAAAGCGTGGATTCGCCGTGCACACCGCAGGCCTGCGAGAGCGGCTTGGAGCAGTCAAGGCATTCTTGCGGCACCCACGCCCGGGACCCATCGTCAGGCGGCTCTCGAAGGTTGCGAAGAAGCTAGGAGTTCACGGCCCCATGCGAGCCGTCTATGTGCGGATGCGTAGTTTTGCATTAGCTCGGATGAAGAAGGACGTCGATCTGCCGCCAGCGCCTACACCGCAAACGCCGTCGGACCGGCCTTTGGCCGAGCTTTCCGATGACGCACGCTCGGTCTGGAATCAGTTAAATATTCGTAGCCAAAACAAACATGAACAGGGGGTCGATTGATGCGGGTGTTGCTGGATCTTCGGGTATTGAAACCTGCAGCGGGCTCTTCTGATGCACAACGGATGTTGATGTGGATATTCTCGAAAGCGCTCGCTCAGGCACTTCGCGAAAGACATGACACCTACGTCCTGCTCGACGGGCGATATCCCGAAAGCGCCGCCGAGGCGCGCAGCATGCTCACCGAGGTTCTTCCACCAGCCTCCATCCACCTCTGGCAGTCCACGCCCCCAGAGAGCCTGCGAACGACTGCAGCACTCGAAGCCGCGGAATACCTGAGCGAAGCTGTCGTTGCTCGTCTCGGTCCCGACGTCGTGTATGTCTTCGCTCCTGACAAGGCAATCCAGCGTGACGCCACGCGTTCGATCCCGCGCGTGGCCGCCAGAGCGCTGCCGCAGAGCGCACCGATCACGAATGACGGCAGCACTCCCGCCGATTTGACAGCGGCGATTCGCATCGCTGTCGAAGACATCGAGAGCGCTGCACCTGGTGTCGCTTCTCTACCGACCGCTCCCGGGAAGCGGCCCAGACTTGCCTACGTCTCCCCCCTGCCCCCCCAACGCAGCGGCATCGCGGATTACAGCGCCGAGCTTCTGCCCGAACTCGCGAAGTACTACGACATCGATCTCATCGTCGGTACGCAGAGACTGGCGTCGCCAGCGCTTTCGCAAGCCTTTGCTGTACGCGACGGGGCGCATCTGATCGCCCATGCGGGCAGCTACGACCGCGTGCTCTATCACATCGGAAACTCCGAGTTCCACGAGTACATGTTCGAGCTGCTGGAGGTGGTGCCGGGCACGGTTGTGCTTCACGACTTCTTTCTGGGCGACGCGCAGTGGCACCTCGAATTTCTCTGCGGCAAGCACCATGGTCTCGACCGTGCGCTCTACGACTCGCATGGCTACCAGGCCTTGGTCGATCGCGAACGAGTCAAAGATGTCTCTGCGGTCGTCTCCCTGTACCCATGCAGCTTTGAAGTGATTCGGCGGGCACAGGGCATCATCTTTCACTCCAACTATTCCCTTGGACTGATGAAGCGCTGGTATGCGGCAGCATCCAACCTGCAGACCACGCTGATTCCGCTGTTGCGCCGGCCGGCGGAAAGCCACGCGCCTGCGTCGCGCGATGAGGATCGCCGCGCGTTAGGACTGACCGAAGACGACTTCCTGGTCTGCGCCTTCGGATTACTTGGCGTCACGAAACTGAACGACCGGCTGTTACGGGCATGGAAGAATTCCCCGCTCGGGACCGATCCTCGCTGTCGCTTGGTCTTTGTCGGAGAGAACGGGCAGGATGCCTACGGCGACGTCATCCGGGCAGCGATCGATGAGCTTCCCACGCCCAACGTCCAGATCACCGGCTGGGCGGACGAGGCAACGTTCCGCCGCTACCTGCGAGCGACGGACGTTGCCGTGCAACTGCGCGGCAGATCGCGCGGTGAAACGTCGGCGGCTGTCCTGGACACCATGAATCATGGCGTTGCGACGATTGCGAATGCACACGGCGCGATGGCGTGGCTGCCAAAGGACAGCCTCTGCATGCTCGAAGACGAGTTCACGGACGCTCAGCTGGCCGAAGCACTGCAGCAACTCTGGCTGGACGTCGAAGGCCGCAAGGCGCTGGGGGTCAGGGCCCGCCGGTACATCAATGAACATCATTCACCTGAGCGCTGCGGTCACCAGTACGCCGAGGCCATCGAGCAGTTCGCGCACAGCCGAGGCCACGAGCGCGATGCACTGATCGCCAAGGTGGCAGGGATTGCACCGGCATTGGACGGCGAGGAGAAGAACACAATTGCCTCGGCAATTGCGATCAACTTCCCTGCCGCTAGGCCGGCAAAGCAACTGCTGCTCGATGTTTCGTCCATGGTCCACCAGGACCTCCATACGGGCATCCAGCGCGTCGTCAAGTCGCTGCTTCGGGAGTTGATTGAATCGCCGCCTGAAGGCTTTCGCGTGGAGCCGGTGTACGGAGATTCCCAGCAACTCGGTTACCGCTACGCACGGCGCTACACCCTGCGCTTCCTGGGCTGCACCGAAGACACACTAGAGGACACGCCTATCAGCTACGCCGAGGGAGATCACTTCATCGGACTGGATCTGATGCACGACCCCGTCTACTTCCAGGCGCCCTACTTCCGCCGGATGCGGAATGCCGGTGTTCGGGTCCAGTTCGTTGTCTATGACCTGCTGCCGGTTCTGATGAAACACCGCTTTCCCGAAGGGAGTGCGGCATTGCACACACGCTGGCTTCGTACCATCGCGGAGTTCGATGGGGCGCTCTGCATCTCCCAGGCGGTTGCCAACGAACTGAAGGAATGGGTAGGCCACAACGCGCCGCACCGTTCGAACAAATTGCAGGTACGGTCCTTTCCGCTTGGTGCCGACCTCAGCACCGTGGCCTCGAAGGGCTTGCCACCGAGCGCGGGGCTCGCCATGCGTGCAATTGCCGCACGGACGAGCTTCCTGATGGTGGGTACCGTCGAACCGCGCAAGGGCCATACCGTTGCCCTGGATGCTTTCGAGACCCTCTGGGCGGAGGGCCTTAATATCAACCTCGTCATCGTCGGCAAGCAAGGCTGGATGGTCGAAGAACTCGCCGAACGGATGCGCAAGCATCCTGAGCAAGGACAGCGACTCATCTGGGTCGAGAAGGCTAGCGATGAATACCTCGAGCTGGTTTATTCGGCCTCGCCCTGCCTGATCACGGCCTCCGAAGGCGAAGGTTTCGGCCTACCCCTGATCGAGGGAGCACAGCGCGGCCTCTCTCTGATCACGCGGGATCTGCCGGTCTTTCGCGAGGTCTGCGGCGACTGCGCACTCTACTTCTCCGGTGGTGCGCAAGCGCTGGCCGACGCAGTGCGTCAATGGCTGGCCCACGCACAGGAAGGAACGCAAATCCGCTCGGAAGACTTGCACTATCTCAACTGGCGGCAAAGCGCTCAACGCTTCATCGAGGCCGCCTTCTGGGACGCAGCCTCTTCCGATTGAAGCCGCATGCCGTGGGGCCGGCCAGATCGGCTCGCGGCACAATACTCACCCCATCAGGTCACAAGTTCAGTTTATCGGGAAGGATTTTTTATGAAGAAACGCGCTATCGTCACCGGCATCACTGGCCAGGACGGCGCCTATTTGGCCGAACTGCTGCTGAGCAAAGGGTACGTTGTCTACGGGACGTACCGTCGGACCAGTTCCGTCAATTTCTGGCGTATCGAGGAACTCGGTATCCAAAAGAACCCCGATCTGCACCTGGTCGAATATGACCTGACCGACCTCGGCAGCTCCCTGACTCTCGTCCGAGATGCCGAACCGGAGGAAATCTACAACCTGGCGGCCCAGAGCTTCGTGGGCGTGAGCTTCAACCAGCCCGCTGCAACCGCGCAGATCACCGGCATTGGGGCGCTGCATCTGCTGGAAGCCATTCGACTGGTCAATCCGAAGATCCGCTTCTACCAGGCATCGACCTCCGAGATGTTCGGCAAGGTGCAGGCGATTCCCCAAGTCGAGGACACGCCGTTCTATCCTCGCAGCCCCTATGGCGTGGCCAAGCTCTACGCGCACTGGATGACCGTGAACTACCGCGAGAGCTACGGCATCTTCGGTAGCAGCGGCATCCTCTTCAACCACGAGAGCCCACTGCGGGGCCGCGAGTTCGTCACGCGCAAGATCACGGATTCGGTGGCAAAGATCAAGCTCGGCCAACTCGACGTGATGGAGCTTGGCAATCTCGATGCCAAGCGCGACTGGGGCTTTGCCAAGGAGTATGTCGAAGGCATGTGGCGCATGCTGCAAGCCGATCAGCCGGACACTTTCGTGCTGGCCACCAATCGTACCGAGACAGTGCGTGACTTCGTGCGCATGGCCTTCAAGGGTGCCGGCATCGAGGTCGATTTCAAGGGCTCGGCCGAGAACGAATTGGCAGTGGATACGGCGACTGGCAAGACCGTGATGCGGATCAATCCCAAGTTCTATCGTCCGGCCGAGGTGGAACTGCTGATCGGCGACCCCGCGCGGGCCAAGGCCAAGCTCGGCTGGGAACCGCACACCACGCTGGAACAGTTGTGCCAGATGATGGTCGAGGCCGACCTGCGACGAAATAACCAGGGCTTCTCGTTTTGAAGATCCTTTTGACGGGTGCGGACGGTTTCACCGGCCGCCCCTTTGCAAAGCAGGCCGCAGCCGCCGGCCATGAAGTCGTTGCACTGCGTGCCGATCTGACCGACGAAGTCGCGGTGCTCGAAGAGGTCATGGCCATCGAGCCCGACGCGGTGGTTCACCTCGCGGCCATCAGCTTTGTCGGCCACGCGGACCAGGCGGCGTTCTACTCCGTGAACGTGCTCGGCACAACCAATCTGCTCGATGCGCTGGTGCAACTGCCGCGTCCGCCGCGGCGCGTGCTACTGGCGAGCAGCGCGAACATCTACGGAAACAGCGAGCAGTCTCCTTTGCAGGAAACGCAGCCGCCGGCGCCGGTCAACCACTATGCGATGAGCAAGCTGGCCATGGAGTACATGTCCCGCACGTACATAGGCCGGCTGAATCTGATCGTCACGCGCCCATTCAACTACACAGGTCCTGGTCAAGATCCCAACTTCGTGATTCCCAAGCTCACCAAGCACTTCGCGGCGCGAGCACCGTCGGTGTCTTTGGGCAATCTCGATGTCGAACGTGAATTCAACGACATCAGACTGGTATGCGATGCGTACCTGCTGCTGCTTGCGTATGGCGAACCTGGCGAAGCGTACAACGTGTGCTCGGGCAAACCCTACACCTTGCGTCACGTCATTGAGACTTTCGAGCAGTTGACCGGACACCGGATGAAGGTCGAAATCGACCCGCGTTTTGTCCGTCCCAACGAGGTTCATCGCCTGTGCGGCAATCCCGACAAGCTCAATCGCGTGGCGTCGGCGAACGGCATCCCGCTGGAAACCCCGTCCTTACGGGAAACCCTGCAAAGCATGTTGACGCACGCCGCACTGTGATGCGTTGACGGCGACCAGCGGCGCTCTCAACGGTTGGATACTGCCGCGGCATTCACGGGCGCGACCTCGAACCAGTCGAGCCGCCCAGCCAAGCCGAAGTACTTGGCATCGGCCTCAGTCACGAAATCGATGCGATTCGTGCCTTGGATCAATGCACCGGGTGGCACGTCGGCCTCGAATCGGGTTGAAGACACCCATCGCATCGCTACGGACTGGCTATTGATCCGCAAGCTCATGCGTTCGCGCACAGCATTGCTGGCGAATTGATCAAACACCCCTTGAACACGGTAGCTGGCTGCCGAAGGCTTCAGTTCGAAGATCACATCCGCAGTCGAGTTCATCATCCATGCAGCCGAATGCTGTTCCAGGCCATTGGGAACAGTCCACTCCGCCTCGCGCCAGCCTGAGCCACGCGTGGGCAAGTCGAGGTTCCACCAGTCGCCAAAGCTCCAGCGATAGCTTGCTCCAACGGTTTCATCGCGAAACATCGGAGCAAACTTGTCTGACGACCGTGCCGCCAGAACCCCCCGATAACGCCGGGAGACAACATCGTCGCCCGTTTGCAACTCGCGCTTGCGCTCCGCCTGTGCTTGTGCCGAAACGGCGGGCGTTCCATCTGCACGCACACCGATGACTATCGTGCTGTCCTTTGGAAAGTGTCTGGGGGCCTCCACCGACGAAGGAGGACTTCCGGGTCCGCTCACGGAAGGTGCGTATTCAAAGGCCCAGCCAGCATCGTTCTCCACGCAGCGCCCCTTACGCCCGAATTGATCGGCCCGCTCCCATTCCATGCTCGGCGAGCGGCAGACCTCGACTGGCCCAAGTGACCGACCATACAGGTAGCTGAGCGCATTGCGCACCATGTCGCCATTCACGAAGAACCATGAGTGGCCGATCTGACTGCTACCGTCGAGAACAACCACGGCCTTGCCCGGCAGGACATCAGTGGCTTCGACCACTCCTCGCAACACAGCGCGCTGCCGCTGCGTCAACTCGGCGTAGTGGTGAAACTGGAAGAGCTGGGCACCAAGGCCGAGCATCAGAAGCAGGCACGCGGCGGCAACCGCGGGCGGACGCGCCCAACGCCACACCGTCAGAAGCAACCCCGTCCAAACCATCGCCGCGCCGGGCGTGGCCCACAGGAAGGTCCGCTGGCTCACCACGATGTGGTACGGCGAGGTGAGGAAGGGTGCATAGCCCGCCAGCATCAGCACCAAACCAACCAGCATCAGGCGCAAAGGTACCCGCCAAGTCGAGGAGTCTTCGACTTCCAACGAGTTTCTGCTGCGCGCCATCCCGATAGCTACAAGCGCGACCACGACAATCACGAAGAAAGCACATCCGAGATACAGGTAGCTCGTGTATTCGATGGCCACCATGTGCCAGGCGTCGACCCACCCTCCCACAAGAGCGCGCACGCCACCTATCGTGAACAGTTTCGGCAATGCTGCAAGCGCGGTGGCCAGTGGCCCCTGGCCACCGCCAGTGACTTGGGACTGGTAGCTGGCGACCTTGTGCGAGGCCCAGGCGGCATATGCCAGATATAGGCAGACGCCACCAACCCAGATGATCGCCAACCCCAGTTCGCGCCTGCGGAAACGCAGAAGTCGGCCCAGCCCATGACGAACAAAAGGCACGGCCAAAGGCAAGGCGATGAGCACCAGACCAGCCTCGTAGATGCCCAGGCTCACGAGATAGAGGAACGCGGCCCCGAAAGCTGCAACGACGGCATGCACGCGGCTGCGCGCTTCGAAGGCGACCACGAGCAACGCACTGCCTGCGAGGACCAGCGCAATCGCAATGTTGATGTGGATGCTGCGCAGCGACATCTGCATCGTGTCGGCGGGATACAGGATCAGCAGCGCTGCTGCCACGATTCCCCAGCCACGCGAGCCTGTGGCGCGGCTCACGAGATAGGTCATTGCGCCGCCCTTGATCAGGAGCGACGCAATGGTCAACCAATGCCAGGCATCGAACGAGTCACGGTCAGCCAGATAGGAGAGCGCGAAGCTCAGTGGCATGAACGGCCGGATGGCGTGTGCGGGCAATGGGCCATCGAGGTGCACCATGAGAAACGGCCCATGCTCCGTGAACAGCCCGAGCAGGTCCCACTCCTCCACCAATCCCCCCATGGAGAAACCAAAGGGAAGCCACAGCGCAAGCACGATGGCCAACGAAGGCAGCAGCAAAACGCACACGCGATTGAAGAACGAATACCTGTCTTTCTCTGCCATCATTCAGTTGAATCTCTGTTCTCGCTGCCGGTCACACCGGACTTCAACGGCCGCCTGCTTGCGAATGCGATTCGGCAAAAACGTAGTATTTGCTAAACACGTAGAAAAGCCCCGTGTAGACCGCGCCGGCCACCAGTTGTGCCCACCCCTTGTGCATGCCTGCATGATCGATCAGCAACATCAGCACCCCGATGTTGGCCAGATAGGCCGCCATGAAGATCGACAGAAAACGGACGATCTCCCGCTTCTTGCCTGCGGCACTGCGAAACGTGAACGTCCGGTTCAGGGTATACGAAACCACCAGCCCGCAGGCATAGCCTGCGATGTTGCTGGCCACAGGGCTCAAACCCGCCAGGTACATGCAGGCGAAGATCACGGCATACCCGACCACGGTGTTCAACACACCGACAACCGCGAATCGGAGGAGTTGCCTCACTCCCAGGTGCGCCAGGGCGCCTTGCCGCTGTGCCAGAGTGCCTCGAGCTCACGCTTGTCGCGCAGCGTGTCGCAAGGTTGCCAGAACCCGTGATGCTGGAAGCCAGCCAACTCACCATCGCGCGCAATGTTCATGAGCGGTGCGCGCTCCCACGATGTGGTGTCGTCAGCAACGTAGTCGATAGCCTTGGGCTCCAGGATGAAAAAGCCGCCGTTGATCCAGCCGATTTCATCACTGGGTTTTTCCTCGAAGCTCGACACCTTCTGATTGGCGTCGATATTCAGGACGCCAAAGCGCCCTGGTGGCTGCACCGCCAACACCGTTGCGAGCTTGCCATGGCGCTTGTGGAACTCGACTTCAGCACTTATGTTCACGTCAGAGAGTCCGTCGCCGTAGGTCAGGCAGAAAGTGTCGTCATCGAGGTACTTCGCAACCCGCTTCAAACGGCCACCCGTCATGGTTTCCGCACCGGTATCGACGAGCGTAATGCGCCAGTCTTCAGCCTGGCTGTTGAGGATCTGGTGATCGCCGTTGCGCAGGTCGATGCTCATGTCCGACATGTGCCGGTAGTAGTTGAAGAAGAACTCCTTGATCACGTAGCCCTTGTAACCAAGGCATACAACGAAATCCTTGATGCCGTGATGCGCATAGATTTTCATGATGTGCCACAGCAACGGCCGCCCACCAATTTCAACCATCGGCTTCGGCTTGGTATCGGATTCTTCTGCAATGCGGGTGCCGAGACCGCCCGCGAGAATGACTGCTTTCATGGGGATATCTGTTCCTAGAGCTTGAGATCGTTGGGTTGCATGTTAAGGCTGCGCTCGACGATGGCGATCGGATCCGCGCGGAGAATGCGATAGATCCGCAGGATGTACTCGCCAATGATTCCCAGGAGGAACGCGTTGAGCCCGATACCGAAAAGTATCAGCAGCTGGATGCTGACAAATCCGCGCGGCAGATCCGGTTGCAGCAGCCTCAGGATGACGTAGTACACCGACGCCGCCAGGCATCCCAGAAGGATGACGACGCCTAGAAAGGACGCCATGCGAAGCGGCACCGTCGAATGGTTGAAGACGGCCGTCAAACCCAGCCGCATCAAACGCATGACGTTGAACTTGCTTTCCCCCACCGTCCGTGCATCGCGGTCGTAGGCGATGCCTGTCTGGTTGAAGCCCATGCCGGCGATCATCCCGCGAAGGTATGGGTTGCTCGTGCGCGATTTCGCTATTGCTTCGATCACAGCCCGATCAACCAACCGGAAGTCTCCCGCGTCGCGTGGAATGGGGTGTTCGCTGACCCTGTCGATAACCCAATAGCCGCATTTGCGGATCAGGTTCATCAGCGGGCCTTCTCGCCGCTTGCGTCGGATGCCGTAAACCACATGGAAACCCTGCTGCCAGAGTGCGAAGAACTCTTCCAGCATCTCAGGGGGATCCTGCAGATCGGCGTCGATCTGCATGACGGCATCGCCACGCGCGTGAAGGTAATTGGCAAGGATCGAACTCTGGAACCCGAAATTGCGCGAGAACCTCAGCGCCCTCACGCGGGCGTCCTTTTCCGCGAGCTTCGCAAGCATCGGCCAGGTGTCGTCATCCGAATGGTTGTCGGTAAAAACGAATTCGAGGTCGCATCGTTGAGCCATGCGCTCCCCGAGAGCCACCAGCCGAGCGTACAAGGCTTCGAGGTTGCCTGCTTCGTTGAGCACTGGAATGGCTATGGACACGAGAGGTCGCGTTGCGGACAAATGATTACCTCCGTTCATGCTTGCTGCTGCGGTTCTGATTCTGATAGTTGGGCTTGGACATAGGCCGCCACACCTTGTAGCGCTGGCCTGAAGTCGACTTGCTCGATCAATGACGGCCTCGGCAGGACCGTCGCGTAGTTGTCGTCGGGCGGCTCGGCGCGCGCCCCGATGCGCAGCAGATCCGGCCGGCCTACAACGTCGAAGACATGTGAAGCCAGGTCGGCCAAAGTAACCGGTGCGCCATGACTCAAGGGCACGATCCCCATCGCACCCGCATCGACCAAGGCACGCAGGGCAATAGCTTCGTCTTCGACATGATGGTACTCGCGCAATTGCCGGCCAGGAGACATCTCGAACGGACGATCATGACGCAATGCATCGACGAGTTGGCCCAGGAACATGAACGGCGCTGGTGCGCCTGCGCCATAGAGGGTGTGAATCTGCAGATGCAACACAGCGTCACCAGCCGCCGCGCGCTCTTCTGCAAATCGCCCCAGTTCAGCCTTGCTAGCAATGTACGGGTTCGGATGCCGGGTCAATCGCTCCATCACGGTGCCGCAAGTCACGACACGCAAACCCGCCCTGCACGCTCCTTCGATGATCCGCTTGGGAAGGTCGACGTTGATCTGATGATGCTCGGCGGCGGAAAGTGCTGGGTCCAGCAGTCCTGCAGCGACCAGCACGACGGACCCGGACGGCGCTGCGCCGAAGAACCGCTCTACCAGACTCGCGGCCCCGGGGCGCCACCAGTCCGCATAGACAGACCGCTCCAGCAGCATGGACTCATGGGAGGGGAGAGATGCACAGACCGCTCGCCCCAACCGCCCCCGTCCACCGACGAGATACATCATTCGCGAATGTCTCCGCGCCAGGCATCGATCTGCGCCAGCGTGATGGCTTTCGCAGCGTGCGGCGCTTCGTAATACTTGCGATACCAGGCGGCTGTCTCACGCGCCACGCGGTGCGTGTCCCATGCCGGCACCCAACCAAGGAGGTTGTGGGCCAGCGAGCTGTCGAGCGCCAGCGCTCCGGCTTCGGGCAGCGGGTTGTCCATGAATTCGAGCGGAGGACGCGTCCATTCATCGCTCATCAACTCCAGGACTTCGCGCACCGAATACTGCTTCGGATCATGCGGCCCCAGGTTCCAGGCACGCGCGGCATCCTGCGGGTTCGGGCCGATCAGCTTGGACATCAACAGCAGGTAGCCGTGGACCAGCGCCAGCACGTGCTGCCACGGTCTCGTTGCCTGCGGGTAGCGCAATGTCAACGGCGTTCCGTTCACAACGCTACGGACGAAATCAGGAATCAGCCGATCCTCGGACCAATCGCCGCCGCCGACGATATTGCCACCGCGCGCCGTGGCGATTGCGGGCCCCTTGCCCTCAGCGAAGGGATACGACGCGGCATAGCTCTGTATCACCATCTCGGCCGAAGCCTTCGACGCGCTGTAGGGGTCCTTTCCTCCGAGAGGATCATTTTCCCGATAGGGCCACGGCCATTCGTTGTTGCGATAGACCTTGTCCGTGGTCACGCAGACCACTCCTCGCACGCCGCCTGTGATACGGGCGGCCTCGAGCACATGCGCTGTGCCCTGTGCATTGACCAGAAACGTCCGGAGCGGCTCGCGATACGAACGGCGCACAAGTGGTTGCGCGGCCAAATGAAGGATTAACTCGGGTTTGAAGGCCTGCATCGCAGCCAGGAGGCGCTCATAGTCGACGATATCGCCCATCGTGCCCGGCACGTCTTCTTCGAGACCCGCAGCTGCAAACAGCGACGGCGTTGTTTCCGCAGGCAGCGAGTAGCCTTCGACGATGGCACCAATCGACTGCAACCACAGGCAAGCCCATCCGCCGGTGAACCCGGTGTGGCCCGTGACGAAAACCCTGCGCCCGCGTAGATCCTTTTCGAATTCCGCCATATCAGTCATTTTTTGTTCATTCCCCATCAAACAAGCTCATTCAATCTACACCCAGCCTGGGGCGAAAATCTTCAGCGTTCGAACAGTTCCGCCTGGTCCAACGACAGACCGGCCAGATCCTTCGTGGACAGGACTGGCGAAACGCCGACCTCCGGCCAACGGATTCCAATGGCCTTGTCATCCCACCGGATGGCTCGTTCATGCGCCGGCGCATAGTAGTCGGTGGTCTTGTAGAGAAAATCCGCCGATTCGCTCAATACAAGGAAGCCGTGCGCAAAGCCTTCGGGCACCCAGAGTTGCTTGTGGTTGTCTTCAGTAAGCTCCACGCCCACCCATTGGCCAAATGTTCGCGAGGCGCGACGAATGTCCACCGCCACATCGAACACGGCGCCACGCACCACGCGCACCAGCTTGCCCTGTGTCTGCTGCAGTTGGTAGTGCAATCCGCGCAGCACACCCTTGGCTGAACGCGAATGATTGTCCTGGACGAACTCGACATGCCGGCCCACGGCTTCGTCGAAGGCCCGGCCGTTAAAGCTCTCATAGAAAAATCCCCGTGCGTCGCCGAACACCTTTGGCTCGACGATCAGCACATCGGGAATGACGGTGGAGGTGACCTTCACGAGCGGACCTCTTCACTCAGCAGATGCTTCAGGTACTTGCCATACCCGCTCTTGGCCAGCGGCGTTGCCAGCTTCTCGAGTTCTTCACTTGTAATAAACCCATTGCGCCAAGCGATCTCTTCAGGACAGGCAATCTTCAACCCCTGCCGATGCTCCAGCGTCGCAATGAACTGCCCCGCTTCCAGCAGGCTGTCGTGCGTGCCCGTGTCCAGCCATGCATAGCCGCGCTGCATGATTTGCACATTCAGCTGATCGCGATCCAGGTAGGCTTGGTTCACCGCGGTGATCTCCAGCTCCCCACGCGCGCTTGGCTTTACAGCCTTGGCGATGTCGACAACCTGGTTGTCGTAGAAGTACAGCCCCGTCACCGCATAGCTGCTCTTGGGCTTCAGCGGCTTCTCTTCGATGCTGCTCGCCTTGCCCTTGGCGTCGAAGGCCACCACGCCGTATCGCTCCGGGTCCTGAACGTGGTACGCGAACACCGTGGCCCCGGAAGTCTTCGTGTCCGCCTCGGACAGCAGGTGCACAAGGTCATGCCCGTAGAAGATGTTGTCCCCCAGCACAAGTGCACTCGGAGAGTTCCCGACGAACTTGTCCCCGATGATGAACGCCTGCGCCAGCCCGTCAGGGCTGGGCTGCACCGCGTACTGCAGGTTGATCCCCCACTGGCTCCCATCGCCCAGCAATTGCTCGAACCGCGGCGTGTCCTGCGGCGTGCTGATGATCAGGATGTCGCGCATGCCACCCAGCATGAGCGTGCTGAGCGGGTAGTAGATCATCGGCTTGTCGTACACCGGCAGCAGCTGCTTGCTGAGCGCCAGGGTCGCGGGGTGCAGGCGGGTGCCCGAGCCACCGGCCAGGATGATGCCTTTGCGTTGCGTCGTCTTGGTCATGTTCTTTTTCTCGTGAAAGTTCAAAGAATCTCGCGCAGCATGCGCGCGACGCCTTCCTGCCAGGGCGGCAGGCGCAGACCGAACGTGGTCTGCAGCTTGGTGGTGTCCAGGCGCGAGTTGTGCGGGCGCTTTGCCGGGGTCGGGAAGGCACTGGTCGGCACGGCCTCGACGGCCTCCGGGCCGGCCTTGAGTTCGACACCCACCGCCTTGGCTTGCTCGATCACGAAGCGCGCATAGCCGTACCAGCTGGTCTCGCCGCCGGCGATGGCGTGATAGAGGCCGGCCTTGGCCGGGTCCTGCAGCGTCGCCCGGATGGCATGCGCCGTCACGTCGGCCAGCAGCTCCGCACCCGTGGGCGCGCCGAATTGGTCGTCGATGACGGTCAGCTTGTCGCGCTCCTTCGCCAGTCGCAGCATCGTCTTGGCGAAGTTGCCGCCGCGCGCGGCATACACCCAGCTGGTGCGGAAGATCAGGTGACGAGCGCAGTTCTGGGCCACCAGTTGCTCGCCTTCGAGCTTGGTGCGGCCGTACACGCTGAGCGGGCCGGTCGCGTCGTCTTCCTTCCAAGGCCTGGTGCCGCTGCCGTCGAAGACATAGTCGGTCGAGTAATGCACCATCAGCGCGCCGATCTGCTGGGCCGCCTCGGCCACGATTCCCGGAGAGGTGGCGTTGAGCTTGCGCGCGAAGTCAGGTTCGCTCTCGGCCTTGTCGACGGCCGTGTGCGCCGCCGCATTGACGATCACATCGGGACGCACCTTCAATACTGTCTCGGCCAGTTGCTCCGGCCGGCTGAAGTCGGCGTTGAAATCGGTGCTGTCGAAGTCGAGCGCGACCAGTTCACCCAGGGGCGCCAGGCTGCGCTGCAGCTCCCAGCCGACCTGTCCGCCCTTGCCCAGCAGCAGCAACTTCATGCCGCAGCCTTCGTCGTGTCGTATTGCTTCTCGACCCACTCGCGATACGCGCCGCTTTGCACGTTGCGCACCCACTCGCCATTGGCCAGATACCACTCGACGGTCTTGCGGATGCCGGTGTCGAAGGTCTCGGCGGGCTTCCAGCCGAGCTCGGCCTCGAGCTTGCGCGCATCGATGGCGTAGCGACGGTCGTGGCCGGGGCGATCGGTGACGTAGGTGATCTGTTCCTTGTAGGGCTTGCCGTCGGCCCTGGGGCGCAGCTCGTCGAGCAGCGCACACACGGTGTTGACGATCTCGATGTTGGGCTTCTCGTTCCAGCCGCCCACGTTGTAGGTCTCGCCCAGCTTGCCGGCTTCGAGCACGCGGCGGATGGCGCTGCAGTGGTCCTTCACGTAGAGCCAGTCGCGCACCTGCATGCCGTCGCCGTACACGGGCAGGTTCTTGCCGGCCAGCGCGTTGACGATCATCAGCGGGATGAGCTTCTCCGGGAAGTGGAAGGGGCCGTAGTTGTTGGAGCAGTTGGTGGTCAGCACCGGCAGGCCGTAGGTGTGGTGCCAGGCACGCACGAGGTGGTCGCTGGCGGCCTTGCTGGCTGAATACGGGCTGTTGGGCTCGTACTTGTTCTCTTCGGTGAAGGCGGGGTCGGTCTTCGACAGCGAGCCGTAGACCTCGTCGGTGGACACGTGCAGGAAGCGGAAGGCCGTCTTCTGCTCGGCTGGCAGCGCGCTCCAGTGGCCGCGCACGGATTCGAGCAGGCGGAAGGTGCCCAGCACGTTGGTCTGCACGAAGTCTTCGGGGCCGTGGATGGAGCGGTCCACGTGCGATTCGGCGGCGAAGTTGACCACGGCGCGCGGCTTGTGCTCGGCCAGCAGGCGATCGACCAAAGCACTGTCGCCGATGTCGCCCTGCACGAAGATGTGTTTCGGGTTGCCCTTGAGCGACGCGAGGGTCTCGAGATTGCCTGCGTAGGTCAGCTTGTCGAGGTTCACGACCGGCTCGTCGCCGTTGGCGATCCAGTCGAGTACGAAATTGGCGCCGATGAAGCCAGCGCCGCCGGTAACCAGGATCATGAAGTCCCCTGCTGATATATGGAACGATCGCCTTGCGGCAAATCAACAGGCGATTATCCCATTCGGCCAGAGGAGAGAAATCAAAGGTTGGCGCCCGCGCAAGCCCCGCCTACAATCGCCCCACTGCAGGAGAGCGGGCCACCCCGGTGGCCCTACCGAAGGCGCAAACTCCCATAAACGCTCAGGTCGGTCCGAACAAGGGACCTGTACTGCACCAACTGAAACGCCGTCTGGAGAGCCATCACACCGCCCAACGTGGTCGTGATGCACCGAAGGAGCAAACCCTCTGCGGGCGCAGCGGGCGAATCTCTCAGGTACCGAGGACAGGGGGAGCGGCAACTTGGACTACGGTCGTCCGGTTGCTTTGCTATTTATTCAATAGCACACCACACCCGTCGTTCAAGCGCTGCAACCTCAAAGGTATTTGAAATGCGCGTGATCGTTCTTGGCGCCGGCCTGCTCGGCGTGACCTCGGCTTACTACCTCCAGCAACTCGGCCACGAAGTGACCGTGATCGACCGGCAAGCCACCCCAGCCGCTGAAACCAGCTTCGCCAACGGCGGGCAGATTTCCGTCAGCCACGCCGAGCCCTGGGCCAACCCCAGCGCGCCGCTCAAGGTGCTGCAGTGGCTGGGCAAGGAAGACGCCCCGCTGCTCTTCCGCATCCGCGCCGACATGCGCCAGTGGCTCTGGGGCCTCCAGTTCCTGCGCGAATGCACGCCGGCGCGCACCCGCCACAACATCGAGCAGATCGTGCGTCTCGGAACATACAGCCGCTCGATGTTGCAACAGTTGCGCCGCGACACCGGCCTGAACTACGACCAGCGCACGCAGGGCATCCTGCACTTCTACACGACGCAAAAAGAGTTCGACGGCGCCCTCGCGCCCGCCGAGCAGATGCGCGCCCTGGGCTGCGAGCGCCAGGTCATCTCGGCCGACGAAGCCGTGAAGATCGAGCCCGCCCTCGCCCACATCCGCCCGAAGCTGGCCGGCGCCACCTACACGGCCGAGGACGAGTCCGGCGACGCCAACCGCTTCGCGCGCGAACTGGTGGGCCTGGCCACCGCGGCGGGCGTCAAGTTCCTGATGAGCCACACCGTGACCGCGCTGCGCGAAGCCGGCGGCAGCATCGATCACGTCGAAGCCACCGACAGCGAAGGCCGCTTCCAGCGCATCCGCGGCGACGCCTTCGTGCTGGCGATGGGTTCATTGAGCCCGCTGTATGCCGCCCCGCTGGGCATTCGCCTGCCGATCTACCCGGCCAAAGGCTATTCGGTGACGCTGCCCGTCAAGGACGCGTCGAAGGCCCACCAGGTCTCGCTGACGGATGACGAATTCAAGCTCGTGTTTTCGCGCTACACCTCGGAGTCGGGCGACCGCCTGCGCATCGCCGGCACGGCCGAGCTCAACGGCTATGACCGCGACCTGAACCGCGTGCGCTGCGAAGCCATCGTGCGCCGCGTCGAAGAGCTCTTCCCCGGCGCTGGCGACACCACGCAGGCCCAGTTCTGGACCGGTCTGCGCCCCGCCACGCCGAGCAACGTGCCGCTGATCGGCAAGACCAGGCTTCCGAACCTGTTCCTCAACACGGGCCACGGCACGCTCGGCTGGACGCATGCCTGCGGCTCGGGCAAGTCGATCGCGCGGATCGTGAGCGGGCTGGCGCCGGAGGTGGATTTCGCGTTCACCGGCATGCCTGCGCCCGCGCCGCGCGCGCTGCAGCCGGCCTGATCGCGTTCAGTCGTTGGCCGTAAACACCGTCAGCACCCCGGTATAGCCATACAGGTGATGCCGGGCAATCTCGCCCGCAGCGAAGAACCCGACCAGCGGCACGTCGCCCAGCGCGTGCCGCACGATCTGCAACTCAGCGCCCGGTGCGCCGAAATGCGGCCCGCCGCGCCCCGAGCAGCTCACGTACACCGCCCCTGCGATGCGCCGTGCCGGATGCGGCGCCGCCTCGGCTTCGCCCGCCGCCACGGCGCGCGCGGTGGCGAGCGTCTGCTCTTCGGGCTCCAGTTCCTCGCGGATTTCCGCGCAGATGCGCATCAGGTCGGCCCGCGCGGCCTGCGCGTTGCGGCGGCAGAAGGTCAGCCGCATGCCGGCCTCGGCCACATCGGCAATGGCGATGCCGCGCCGCGTCGGGTCCAGCCCGATGATGTGGCGCACCAGCACGTCGGCGCCCAGGTCGCCGGTGCGGCGGATGCCGTCGCTACCGGCATCGGCCAGGCCGACCAGCGTGTTGCGCACGGCGTCGATGGCCTCCTGCGGCCGTTCGAGCGACACCTGCAGATCGGCCAGCAGCACGTCGAGCGCCGGCTCGCCGTCGAGCTTCAGCAGCAGATTGCCGTCGGCCTCGGTGATCTCGCGTTCGCGCACTGCCCCCGAGCGCAGCGGCTGGCAGCCCTGCGTGACGCGCGACACCAGCCGTACGCCTTCGCCGAACACCACGCCCGACAGGCCGCCCGAGAACACCCCACCCGCCGCCCCGTGCCCGCGGATGTTGCCGTTGCCGCCGACTGCGAATTGCAGCGCGCTGCCGCGCCCCGAAGACAGCCCGCCGAACAGATAACCCGTGTCGGTGCGCCCCGCCATCTCGGCGATCAGCTCGGCCAGGTCGGGCGTTGCCGGGTCGGCGTGCACCAGTGCCGTGTGCGCCTCGAAGCCGCTCATTTCGGAATTGCCCAGCGGCGCCACGCCCGAGAACACGCGGTACTGGTCGCTCGGCAAGGCGCAAAGCATCAGGCTCATGCCGGGTTCATCGAAGTACTCGGCGTTGTTGGCCGACACGCCGATGCCGACGGTGCCCGACCAGTCGGTCACTTCGGGCAGCTCGGCGCTCAGGTGGTCGAGGATGTCCTGCGCCTCGCTTGCATAGTGGTCGGTGATGTAGAGCAGCCCCAGCGTCGGCGACGAGGCGTAGTCGGGCAGGGCCATCTGTGCGCGCAACTGGGCCAGCACGAGGCCGGCCGCCATGCGCCATTGCGGATGGGTGGCGTGACCGGAGGGAAACAACTTCATGATGCGTGCCAACCCGTTCTCTTCAACAAATGGATGTGTATGACGTCAGCGCCGGGCGGAGGTTCGCTTGCGCGCGGCTGTCGATGTCTTCTTTTTGGCAGCCGGCGCTGCAGCCTTCTTGGCCGCAGCAGGCTTGCGGGCGGCCGTTGTTGCCGGCTTGCCCATGACCTTGCCGACCGCATCGGCCAGCGGCTGGGCCATGGCCGGCACCTTCAGCTGGGCCGCGTCCTGCAGCGCCGAGCTGGCGATCTGCTGGAACTGTTCGGTGAGCGAGCCCCACCACTGCATGGGATCGACCACGCCGGCTCCGTCGGCCGCCGCGGTCTTTGCCTTGGCCGAAGCCGGCCTGCTGCGCGACTTCGTCGGTGCTGGAGCCTCTTCTTCGGGCATCTCGTCCTCTTCCTCGACCTCTTCGGGTTCGGGCTCCGGAGCTGCCGCGGCAGGCGCCGGCGCCATCGCGGCTGCCTGCTTGGTGAACGCGCTGGCGATGTCTTCCATCCGCACGTTCATGCCGCGCAGCGTCGACAGCGTCATCTTCTGCACTTCGAGCGCCTGGATCGTGGCCTTCAGGGCATGGCCGTTCTGCTCGAGCCAGTACTGCACCGTCTTGAGCTCCTGGATGCGCTTGTCGACCTCTTCCACGCTCAGCGTGGGAGCCACCCAGCTCGCAAGGCTCGGAATCCCTGGCACCGAACCGGCGCCGGTGCCCGCCGCGGCGCCACCGGCGAGGTTCTTCAGGAAGTCGAATCCGGGGACGAACTGGCTGAAGTCGAAGGGCTTGCTGGCGGTGCTCATGCGGGTGGTCTCCTGGGTGGGTTTTCTTGTGTTGCCAGCTTACTCCAAGCCTCCGGCCTTTTGGCCCGGACCTCCCCGCCTTTTACCTGCCATCAGAGCTCGCTTCGGACCTTGCTGAAGACCTTCCAGAAGGTCGCATCCTGCGACGTGGCGAAGTTGATCCGCATCATCGTGCTCGGGGGCCGGCGCGCATGGAACAGCGAGCCCGGCGCCAGCAGGTAGCCCTGGTCGAGCATGCGCTGCGTGAGCGCGTCGGTGTCCACGCCCGTGTCGACCCAGCCGAACAGCCCCGCCGGCTCCGAGGCGAAGGTGCAGCCGTGCGACATCGCCAGCTTCACCGCCCGCCCCCGCGCCCCGTCGAGGCGGATGCGCACGCGCTCCGAATGCCGGCGCAGCTGCCCCTGGTCGATGCACCACGACAACGCCCGCTCGAACAGCGTGGGTGAGGTGAGCGTGGCCAGCAGCTTGGTTTCGAGCAGCCGCTCCTTCAGCGCCGGGGGCGCGGCCAGGAAGCCGATGCGCCAGTTGGGCGCCAGGATCTTGGCAAAGCCGCTCACGTAGATGGTGCGCTGCAGCCCGTCGAGCGCGCTGAGCCGCGTGGCGTGCTCGGGTGCGAGGTGGCTGTAGGTGTCGTCCTCGACGATGTGGAAGTCGTATTCGTTGGCCAGCTTCAGCACGCGGTGTGCGCTGCCCGGCGTGAGGCTGTAGCCGGTCGGGTTGTGCAGCACGCTCACGCTGACGAAGAGCTTGGGTTGGTGCAGCGCGCAGTATTGCGCCATCACCTCCAGGTCGGGCCCATCGGCGCGCCGCGGCACCGGCAGGATGCGCATGCCCAACGCCTCCAGCCGCGCGAACTCCAGCGCCCAGCCCGGCTCCTCGACCATCACCGGGTCGCCCGCGCGCAGCAGCGTGCGGCTCACGATGTCCAGCGCATGCGTGGCGCCAATGGTGGTCACGATCTGGTCGGGCGAGGCCGGCACGTTGATGCCCACCAGCTTCTGCGAGAGGCTGCGCCGCAGGCTCATGTCGCCGGCCGGCTCGCCGTACTGGAGCGACAGCTCCTGCAGGGCGGCTGTACTGGTCATGCGCCGCACGGCCGTAGGCATGAAGGTGGACGACATCCAGTCCGGCGGAAACACCCCCATGCCCGGCTGCGGCTTGTCGCTCGGGCGGTGGAACATGCTGCGGATCAGCGAACTCGCGTCGGCCGGTATGCGCGAGGCCATCATCTGCACCGCCATCGCCGCCGGCATGCCGCTCGCGCCACCGGCGTCCGCGCCGTGGTTCGGACGGCCGTCCTGTACCGGTGCCGAATCCCGCACATAGAAGCCGCGCTGCCGGCGGGCCTCGACCAGCCCCTGCGCCAGCAGCTGGTCGTACGCGGCGACGACGGTGTACGGGCTCACGCCCTGCTGCCGCGCGCATTCGCGCACCGAGGGCAGGCGGGCGCCGGGCGGCAGCAGGCGGGTGCGGATGCGCTCGGCCAGGCGGTCGGCCAGTTGCCCCGTCAGCGACTGGGTGGAGGTGCGCGTCAGCATGCGTTGTTTTGGGCTGTGCCGGCTTCTGTGTCGAAGGAGTGACCAATACAGATTGCCCGATTGTTCGATCAACTGTACTGGAACTGTAATGGTCTCAAGTTTAGAGTGTGTGTCATGAACTGGCAAGAATTCACCGCGCTGCTGGTGCTGGCCACGGCGATGAGTTTCTCGCCCGGTCCCAACACCACGCTCTCCACCGCCCTGGCGGCCAACGGCGGCCTGCCGCGCGCCATGCGCTTCGTGGTCGCGGTGCCCGTGGGCTGGACGCTGCTGCTGGCGCTGTGCGCCGCCGGCATCGGCGCGCTGGTGGTGGCAATGCCTTCGCTGCGCCTGGCCATCAAGGCGCTGGGCATCGGCTACCTGCTGTGGCTCGCGTACAAGCTCAGCGGTAGCGCCACGCTCGGCAAGGCCGACGGCGCCAAGCTGTCTGTAGGCTTCGGCCAGGGCGTGATGCTGCAGTTCGTGAACATCAAGGCCTGGCTGCTGGCGCTCACGCTGGTGGCCGGCTGGATCGCCGGGCAGCCCGATGCGCTGCGCCGCTTTGCCATCGTGGCGCCGGTGATGCTGACCTATGCCTTCATCAGCAACTTCGCCTACGCACTGGTCGGCGCGCTGCTGCGCGAATGGCTGGCCAAGGGTTCGCGGCTGCTGTGGTTCAACCGCGCGATGGGCCTGGTACTGGTGCTGACAGCCTGGTGGATGGTGAGCGTATGAAGCTCGCCATGAAAGACGAGACGCTGGGCATGTGGCTCGGCGTCGTAGGCGTGGCTATGTTCGCCGTCACGCTGCCGATGACGCGCCTGGCCACCGGCACGCAAGACGCACCGCAGCTGTCGCCGTGGTTCGTCACGCTCGGGCGCGCGGCGCTGGCGGGCGTGCTGTCGGCCATCTTCCTGCTGGCAACGCGCTCGCCGCGGCCTGCAGCGCACCAGTGGAAGCCGCTGGCCTTCGCGGTGCTGGGCAATGCCATCGGCTTTCCGCTGCTGCTGGCCTATGCGCTGCGCGTGGTCACGGCCAGCCATGCGGCGGTGGTGACTGCCCTGCTGCCGCTGGTCACGGCCGCCGTCGCGGCCCTGGTGCTGCACCAGCGCGCGCGGCTCGGCTTCTGGCTCTGCGCCATTGCGGGCAGCCTGCTGGTGGTGGCGTTCTCGGTGCTGCGCGCGAGCCAGAGCGGCCATGGCTTCGGCTTCGAATGGGCCGATCTGCTGCTGGTCGGCGCGGTCATCGCCGCCTCCATCGGCTACATCTACGGCGCGCAGGTCACGCCGTCGCTGGGCGCCGAGCGCGTGATCTGCTGGGTCTGCGTGATGGCGCTGCCCTTCACGCTGCCGGCCGCGCTGGCGCTGTGGCCGCAGCAGCCCGTCGCCACGTCGGCCTGGCTGGGCTTCGTCTACGTCGGCACGTTCTCGATGTGGATCGGCTTCTTCGCCTGGTATCGCGGCCTGGCCCTGGGCGGTGCGCTGCGCGTGAGCCAGACCCAGCTGCTGCAGCCCTTTCTCTCGATCCTCGCGTCGATCCCGCTGCTGGGCGAGCCGCTCGACATGGTCACGCTGGGCTTTGCCGTCGCGGTGGTGGCCACGGTGGTCATCGGCAAGCGCCTCTCGCAGCCGCAAGACAACAAGGCCCGCGTCGTATACCGTGGCGACATCCAGCCGGATTGAGCGCCGCCGCGCCTGCCCGCATCATTCGAATCTCACCTCACCGCCTGAAAGAAGAAAGCCATGAACTGGAAACTCGCCGCCCGCGCCGCCAAGATGAATCCCTCGGTGCTGCGCGAAATCCTCAAGGTCACCGAGCGCCCCGGCATCATCAGCCTGGCCGGCGGCCTGCCCTCGCCCAAGACCTTCCCGATCCAGGCTTTTGCCGACGCCTGCGCCGAAGTGCTGCACAACGACGGCCAGGCCGCCCTGCAGTACGCCGCCAGCGAGGGCTATGCGCCGCTGCGCCAGGCCGTGGCCGACATGCTGCCGTGGGACGTCGACGCCTCGCAGGTGCTCATCACCACCGGCTCGCAGCAGGGCCTCGACCTCGTGGCCAAGGTGCTGATCGATCCGGGCAGCAAGGTGCTGGTCGAAACGCCCACCTACCTCGGCGCGCTGCAGGCCTTCGGCCCGATGGAGCCGCACCCCGTGGGCGTGGCCAGCGACGATGACGGCGTGATCGTCGAAGACCTGGTGGCCAAGGCCAAGGACGCACGCTTCGTCTACCTGCTGCCCAACTTCCAGAACCCCACCGGCCGCACCATGACCGAAGAGCGCCGGGCCGCCGTGTCCGCCGCCGCTGCGGCAGCCAACCTGCCGATCGTCGAGGACAACCCCTACGGCGAACTCTGGTTCGACGAAGCCCCGCCGCTGCCGCTGGCCGCGCGCAACCCCGAAGGCGTGATCTACCTGGGCTCGTTCTCGAAGGTGCTGGCCCCCGGCCTGCGCCTGGGCTTCCTGGTGGCGCCCAAGTCCATCTACCCGAAGCTGCTGCAGGCCAAGCAGGCGGTCGACCTGCACACGCCGATCTTCACGCAGCGCATGGTCTCGGCCGTGATGAAAGACAAGTTCCTCGACCGCCACGTGCCCACCATCCGCGCCCTCTACAAGCGCCAGCGCGACGCGATGATCGCCGCGCTCAAGCGCGAGATGGCCGGCCTGGACGTGAAGTTCAACGCGCCCAAGGGCGGCATGTTCCTCTGGGCGCGCCTGCCCGAGGGCATCGACACCGTGACGCTGCTGCCCAAGGCGGTGGAGCGCAACGTGGCCTTCGTGCCCGGCGCGCCGTTCTACGCGGGCGAAGGCGATCCGCGCACGCTGCGCCTGTCGTTCGTGACGGCCAGCGTCGAAGAGATCGACACCGCCATCGCCGCGCTGGCGCAGACGCTGCGCGAAGAGCTGGTGCTGCTCGGCGACAAGAAGCTGGCCGCCGCACAGGTCTGAAAGCACAAACCAGGAGCCTCCCTTGATCGGCCTTGCAACGCTGTCGCTCTTCCTGCTCGCGGTTCTGGCGCTGTTCCTGTCGCCCGGCCCGAACATGGCTTTCGTGCTCTCGCACGGCGTGGCCCATGGCCCGCGCGGCGGTTTTGCGGCGGCCATCGGCATCTCTGCGGCCGACCTGGTGCACACGCTGTTCGCGGCCACCGGCGTCACCGCGCTGGTGGCCGCGTGGCCGCCTTCGTTCGACGTGCTGCGCTATGCGGGGGCGCTGTACCTGGTGTGGCTGGCGGTGCAGGCGCTACGCAACGGTGGCGGACTTCGCATCGGCGCGCAGGCGCAGCCTGCCGGCTTCGGCCGCATCGTGCGCATGGCACTGCTGAACAACCTCGTCAATCCGAAGGCGCTGCTGTTCTTCATGGTGTTCCTGCCGCAGTTCGTCGATCCCTCGCGCGGCAGCGTGCCGCTGCAGCTGGTGCAGCTCGGCGTGGTGCTGTCGATGGCCGCGCTGGCCTTCAACACACTACTGGGCGCGTGCAGCGGCCAGGTCGGCCGCTGGCTGCACAACCGGCCCGGCGCGGCGCGCTTCCAGAGCGGCCTGCTGGCCGCCGTGATGCTGGGGCTGGCCGTGCGCCTGCTCTTCCTCGATCGTCCCTCGCCCCGCTGAAGCGGGCAGCAAAGAAAAGATAGAAAGAAACCGACCATGCTCAACATCTGGGGCCGCATCAGTTCGATCAACGTCCGCAAGGTGGTGTGGTGCGCGCAGGAGCTCGGGCTCGACTTCCAACGCACCGAGGCCGGCGGCAAGTTCGGCGTGGTGCAGACGCCTGAGTACCTTGCGCTCAATCCGAATGCGATGGTGCCCACCATCGACGACGGCGAAGGCGCCGAGCGCGTGACGCTCTGGGAGTCGAACGTGATCGTGCGCTACCTCTGCGCGAAGCATTCGCACGGCAACTTCTACCCGAGCGAGCTGCCCGCGCGCTTCGACGCCGAGCGCTGGATGGACTGGCAGCAGACCACGCTCAACCGCACGAGCCGCGACGCCTTCATCCAGTGGGTGCGCACGCCGCCGTCGGAACGCCAGAGCGCGCTCATCGAGGCGTCCGTCCGCGACAGCGAAGCGCTGTTCTCGATGCTCGACGCGCATCTTGCGAGCCAGCCGTACATGGCCGGCCAGCGCTTCACCATGGCCGACATCCCGGTCGGCTGTGAGGCGCACCGCTGGTTCAACCTGCCGGCTGCCGAATACCGCAGGCCGAACTGGCCGAACGTCGAACGCTGGTATTCAGAGTTGCTTTCCCGCCCGGGCACGCGCGGCGTGCTCGACCTCCCCCTCGAATGAATCCGATGAAATCCCGCCCCTTCAAGCAAGTCGACGTCTTCACCGCCACCGCCTACTACGGCAATCCGCTCGCGGTGGTGATCGATGGCCAGGACCTCGACGACGCCGCCATGCAGCGCTTTGCGCAATGGACCAATCTGTCCGAAACCACCTTCCTGCTGCCGCCCACCGATCCGGCCGCCGACTACCGCGTGCGCATCTTCACGCCCGGCGGCGAGCTGCCCTTTGCCGGCCACCCGACCATCGGCAGCTGCCATGCGTGGCTGCAGGCCGGCGGCAAGCCCAAGGCTGCAGGCCTGGTGGTGCAGCAATGCGGCGCCGGCCTCGTGCCCCTGCGGCGCGACGGCGAGCGCCTGGCCTTCGCCGCGCCGCCCCTGAAGCGCAGCGCTCCGAGCCCCGCGCTGCTGGCCAAGGTGGCCGGCGCGCTGGGCCTGAAGGCGCAGCAGGTCATCGCGGCGCAGGTGCTCGACAACGGTCCGGTCTGGTTCGGCCTGCTGGTGAACGACGCCGACGCCGTGCTGGCGCTGCAGCCCGACCACCGCGCCCTGAAGGAGCTGGGCGTGAAGGCCGGCGTGGCGGGCGTGCCCGCGGCGCACGACACCGCGCTGCTCATCGGCCGCTCGAACCGCGAGGCGCGCGCCTTCGGCAACCGGCCCGCTACCCCGAACGAAGACGGCGCGAAGATCGACCTCGAGGTGCGCGCCTTCGCCGAGCCTATCGGCGTGCAGGAAGACCCGGTCACCGGCAGCCTCAACGCCAGCCTGGCCGAATGGCTGATCGCCGACGGCCACATGCCCGAGCGCTACCTTGCCGCGCAGGGCCAGTGCCTGGGGCGCGCGGGCCGCGTCTACATCGAGCGCGACGCCGAAGGAAAGATCTGGGTCGGCGGCGACGCCGTGACCTGCGTCGACGGCCACGTCACGCTGTAAGCACAACGCCTGAGGCCCGCCATGCACGCGCAGCTCGACCACCTCGTGATTGCCGCCGCCTCGCTCGCCGAGGGCGTGGCCTGGTGCGAGGCAACGCTCGGCGTCACGCCGGCACCGGGCGGCTCGCATCCGCTGATGGGCACGCACAACCGCCTGCTGAACATCGCAAGCGACGCCTTCCCCGCAGCCTACGCGGAAATCATCGCGATAGAGCCGGGCAACCAACCCTCGCGCCCCAAGACGCACCGCTGGTTCGACCTCGACGACGCCGCGCTGCAGGCCGGGCTCGCACAGCATGGCCCGAAGCTGATTCATTTCGTCGCCCGCGTGCCCGACGCGCATGCGGCAACGCGGGCGCTCGCACATGAAGAGCACGCGCACATCGACCGCGGCCAGTTGCTCGAAGCCTCGCGCGACACGCCCGCCGGCCGGCTCGAATGGCAGATCACCGTGCGCGACGACGGCCAGCGGCTGTTCTACGGCGCACTGCCCACGCTCATTCAATGGGGCCCAGTGCACCCCACCGATGCCATGCCGAAGTCTGGCCTTGCCATGCGCTCGCTGCGCGCCGTGCACCCGCGCGCGCCCACGCTGGTCGCAGCGCTGTCGGCCATAGGCATGACCGGCATGGACATCAGTGCCGGCCCGCCCAATCTCATCGCCGTACTCGACACGCCGCGCGGCCCCGTCACGCTCGAATCGCAAGGACTCTGACCCGATCATGCTGAGCCTCACCGAAATCGCCTGGTTCGCCCTCGCCTCGCTGCTGCTGGCGCTCACGCCGGGGCCGAACATGATCTATTGCGTCTCGCGCACGCTGGTGCAGGGTCGACGCGCGGGGCTCATCTCGCTGGGCGGCGTGCTGCTGGCGTTCCTGGCACATCTGTTCGCCGCGGCGCTCGGGCTCACCGCGCTGCTGCTGGCCGTGCCGCTGGCCTTCGACGCGATCCGCATCGCCGGTGCGGCCTACCTGCTGTGGCTCGCGTGGCAGGCGGTCAGGCCCGGCGGCAATGCACCCTTCGAGGCGCGCGCACTGCCGGCCGATCCGCCGGGCAAGCTGTTTCGCATGGGCTTTCTCACGAACCTGCTGAACCCGAAGGTGGCGATGTTCTACCTCTCGTTCTTTCCGCAGTTCATCCACCCCGAGCGCGGCTCGGTGCTGCTGCAGAGCATGCAACTGGGCATCGCGCAGATGGCGACCAGCGCCGCGGTCAACACGGTGATGATCGTCGGCGCCGCCAGCATCACGGCCGTGCTGTCGCAAAGCGCCGGCTGGCTGCGTGCGCAGCGCTATGTGATGGGCAGCGTGCTGGCCGCGCTGGCCGTTCGCGTGGCACTCACCGAACGCAAGTAAGGACATCCCGTGAAGTTCACCCGCGAAGAGATCGAAGCCGCGCAGCGCACCGTGCATGCGGCCATGCCACCCACGCCGCAGTACGCCTGGCCGTTGCTTTCGCAGCGCCTGGGCGCCACCGTGTGGGCCAAGCACGAGAACCACACGCCGGCCGGCGCCTTCAAGATTCGCGGCGGCCTGACCTACTTCGAAACCCTGGCGCGCGAGCGGCCCGGAGTACGCCACGCCATCAGCGCCACGCGCGGCAACCACGGCCAGTCGGTCGGCTTCGCCACGCGGCGCCACGGGCTGGCCGCGACCATCGTGGTGCCGCACGGCAATTCGACCGAGAAGAACGCCGCGATGCGAGCGCTCGGCGTCACGCTGGTAGAGCATGGCGACGACTTCCAGGCCGCCTCCGAGCACGCAGCCGAGCTGGCAGAGCGTGACGGCTTGCATCGCGTGCCTTCGTTCCACCGCGAACTGGTGCGCGGCGTGTCGACTGCGTATGTGGAGTTCTTCGACGCGTTGAAAGACGCGCCGCCGGACGTGCTGTTCGTGCCCATCGGCCTGGGCTCCGGCTTTGCCGCCGCGGCTGCAGCGCGCGCGCATTGCGGTGTGTCGACCAAGCTCATCGGCGTGGTGTCGGCGCATGCCACGGCGTATCGCGATTCCTTCCGCGCAGGCAAGCCCGTCGAGTCGCCCGTCACCACGCGGCTGGCCGACGGCATGGCCTGCCGCGTCCCGGTGCCCGAATCGGTCGAAGTGATCCTGCGCGAAGCCGACGACGTTGTCACCGTCACCGATGACGAGATCGCCGAGGCCATGCGCATCCTCTTCAGCGACACGCACAACGTGGCCGAGGGGGCCGGCGCAGCCGCACTGGCGGCCGCGCTCCAGCAGCAGGAACGCTGGCGCGGCAAGACGGTGGGTGTGTGCGTGAGCGGGGGCAATGTCGATACAGGCATGTACGCGGGCGTGCTTGCGCGCAGCGCTGCCTGAGCCGGGTTCAGGGCAGCGGGCCGGTATTTGCCGTGCTAAGCGGCAGCCGCGACACCTCTGCCAGCAGCAGCGCCAGTTGCCTCGCCGCCGCATCGATCACCGCCTGGCCATGCTCCGCCGTGGCGGCAGCCGCGTTGCCGGCGGCACCGTGGGCGTTGTAGTCCTCCATGGCCCAGCCGAGCTTGGCACTCTTGCCGTTGCCCAGGATGGCGTAGTCGGCCGCGCGTTGCTCGGAGGTCGAGCGGAAATCCTGCGCCTCGCCCATGCGCACGAGTTGCGGCGTCAGCGCCAGCATCATCGAAGTCTCGATCTCGCCCGCGTGCACGCCGAAGCGGTGCTCCTGCACGCTGAACTGCGTGCCCGCGTCGCCCAGCGGCAGGTTGAACCAGCTCACGCTGTAGACGATGAGCCCGTGCGCCGCGCGCAGCTCGCGCGCCACGATGTCCATCGCGCCCACATGACCGCCGTGCGCATTGAACAGCACCAGCTTCTTCACGCCCGCGCGTGCCACGCCCGCGCCGATCTCGTTCCACAGGCGGATCAAAGTCTCGGCCGACAGCGTGAGCGTGCCCGCGAAGCGCGCGTGCTCGGGGCTCAGGCCGATCTGCTGGGTCGGCAGGAAGAGCACCGGTAGCTCGGCCGGCAGCAGGGGCAACGACGCGGCGACGATGCCGTCTGCCAGCACCGTATCCACGCCCAGCGGCAGGTGTGGGCCGTGCTGCTCGGTCGCGCCCAGCGGCAGCACCGCGACGGTGGTTGCCGCATCGAGCGACGCGAAGTCGCGCGTGGTGAGGCGGGACCAGAAGCGGGGAAGTAGCGAAGGCGAAGGGGCCTGGGTAGCAGCGTTCATCGCGCGATCTTAGGCCGGTCGCGAGCCGGCATCGATGGCTTCCGGACCACAAAAGTAAACGACGGGGACGCCAAAAACGCGAATCTGTTCACACATACAACCAGTTCGTGACACTTTGGTTTGCCATTGTTAATGATCCTCTCTAGAGTGATTCCCAAGTGAGTTTTCAAGGTTGCCGGCCTGTCACATACGCCGGCGACCCGTTTTTCGCTGCGGCTTCGGTCGCCGGAAACCGCCGTCCGAATTCAAGGGAGCAGAGTGTTCATCCAGAAAAAAGCTGGAGGCACGGTCATGGCCGGGCGCAAAGCTGCGCTCGCCTGCTCGTTGTCTCATCGCCTTGCACATACATCACAAGGATTTCCACCTCTAGCAGCCTGCGCACTGGCCCTCGTCACGCCCGCAGTGCTCGCGCAGCCGTCTGCCGCTATCGCCGCCACGACCTACGACGTCCGGCAGCACGATGCGCTGATCGTCGCGCGGCGCGAAGGCCGCGTTACCGCGACCCAAGCGCTCCAGCAATTGAAGGCCTGGCTTGCGGCGCCCATCGGCGACGACGCCCGCCAGCGCGTGGCTTCCGATGCCATCGCGATCGCCGCGGGCGACGGCCAGTTCGCCGAAGCCGTGGCGCTGGGCCGCCAGTTCGCACCGTCGAAGCTGAGCGACTACGCCCTGGGCCCGCTCGCGCTGGCCGCGCGGCGCACCCATGAGCTCGCCCTGCAGGGCGAGGCCGTGGCCGTCTGGCGCGCCCGGCAACCCGGAGCGCGCGAGCCGCGCCTGCACGAAGCCTGGTGGCGCATCGACAGCGGCGACGTCGCGGGCGCGCAGGCGCTGTACCGCGCGCTGTCGCAGCCGGCGCCCACGCAGATCGAAGACCGCGTCGCGCTGCTGGAGCTGCGTGCCGCCCTGGCGCGCGCGGCGAAAGACCCGCTGCAGGCACTCGCTGCCTACACCGAGGCCGGCGCGCTGCGGCCCGAACGCCGCGACATCCGCCGCGAGGCCGACTTCCTGCTCGCCAGCGCCGGCGCCGGATCGAGCGCCTTCGAAGACGCAGAGGCGGCGGAGCGTGCCGCGCCGGGCAGCTTCTCGCCGCTGGCGCTCTCGACCCTGCAGCAGGAGGCGCTGGCGCAGCGGCTGCGCTGGGCGATCCAGGCGCGCGACCAGCGACTTGGCGCGGAGCGCCTCGTCGCGCTCGACCGCGTGCTCGCCGACCAGGAGGCCGCGATGGCACGGGCCGATGCCGCGGCCCTGAAGGCGGACTCCAGCGACGCCGATGCATGGCGCACCGTGCGCGTGCGCCTGCTGTCCGACCGCCTGCTGGCGCTGGTCGAAAGCGGCCGCCCGGCCGACGCCATCGCGCTCTACGACACGGCGCGCGCCACTGGCATGGAGCTGCCCTTCTACGGCCTCGGGGCCGCGGCACGCGCCCTCGCGCAGGAGCGCCGCTCGGCCGAGGCCGTGCCGGTCTACGAGGCGGCCGTGGCACGCGGCGGCGCCGAGCTGCAGACGCCCGACCCGCTCTACTTCGGATTGCTCTACGCCTACCAGGACACAGGCCGCTTCGAGGACGCCGAGGCGCTGCTGCAGCGGCTGGAGCACGGCACGCCCGCCCTGCTGCGCCTCACGCCCGAAGCCGGCCGCCCCAACGGCGAGTACACCGACGTGAGCGGCCTGCGCGGCCTGACGCAGCTCTACACAGACCGGCCGACGCTGGCGCAGCAAAGCTTCTCGGTGCTGACGCGCGAAGCGCCGCTCAACCCGGGCTATGCCTACGGCGCGGCCCTCACCGAGCGCCTGCGTGAACACCCCGAAGCCGCGCTCGCGCGCTTCGAGGCGCTGGCGGCCGACTCGCCCTACGACATCGGCGCGCGCACCGGCCACGTCGAGGCCCTGCTCGATGCCGGCGAATTCGCCGAAGCCCGCCGGCGCGCCGAATCGCTCGCGGCCGACCTGCCGGACGCGGTGCAGGTGCGCGACATGGAGCGCAAGCGCCGCGCCCAGGTCGGCCCGCGGCTCGACGTGGACGCCGAAGCCTCCTCCGGCGGCGCGGCCATCGCCAGCCGCGAGTGGCGCATCGACAGCCGGCTCAGCTCCGGCCTCATCGACGACCAGTGGCGCGTGTTCTACGACCAGTCGCTGGGCCGCGGCGTCACCAACATCGGCAACGCCAACTGGGCGCGCGGCGGCCTCGGCCTGGGCTGGCAGCGCGGCCGCTGGCTGGCCGAAGGCGCGCTGCAGCACGCCAACAGCGGCCCCTACCGCAACAGCGTGGCCGGCCGGCTCGACTACCGCGCGGGCGACGCGTGGCGGCTGTCGGCCACCTATGACGGCGACAGCAAGGAGCTGCCGTGGAAGGCGCGCGTGGCCGGCATCGGCGCGCGCGAAGCCGGCGCGAGCGTGGGCTATGTGGTGAACGAGTCGCGCCGCTTCGACCTGAAGTGGCAGCAGCTGGACTTCAGCGACGGCAACCTGCGCAACGGCTTCGACATTGGCTGGAGCGAGCGCTGGGTCAGCACTCCGGGCTTCCAGCTCGAGACGAAGCTTGGCGCCGACGCCAGCCGCGGCCGCGCCATCGACACCGCGCCCTACTTCAACCCCTCGAGCGACAGCAGCGTGCAACTCAGCGTGCGCGCGCAATGGCTCAACTGGAAGCGCGACGACCGCCAGTTCTTCCAGGCCGTGGAGCTCGGCGGTGGCAGCTACCGGCAGGCCGGCTTCGGCAGCGGCCCGATGTGGACCCTGCGCTACGAGCACCGCTGGAACCTCGGCCCCAGACTCGCGCTGCGCTACGGCCTGAGCATTTCCAGCCATCCCTACGACGGCGTGCGCGAACGACAGCGCGGCGTCTTCCTGAACCTCTCGACGCCCCTGCCGTGATGCGAAGAACGACGAAGAACCCTTTCACCTTCCTGCGCGCAGCCCTGCCATGGCTGCTGCTGGCGCTCTGCCTGCCGGCCCTCGCACAGCCGCTGCCGAGCGCCGACCCCGACGACGGCCTGAGCTTTCGCGTGATCTCCTTCCACGACGTGCGCACCAACGTGCGTGCGAGCTTCGAGACCTCGCCCGACGAGACTGCCGTGGACGAGCGCACCTTCGCCGAAGTGTTCGCCTGGCTGCAATACAGCGGCTACCACCCAGTGAGCCTGCAGCAGATCGTCGACGCGCGCGCCGGCGGCAAGCCGCTGCCGCCCAGGCCCGTGCTGCTGACCTTCGACGACGGCTACCGCAGCGCCTACACCAAGGTGTTTCCGCTGCTCAAGCGCTACAACTACCCCGCGCTGATGGCGCTGGTGACCAGCTGGCTCGAAGTGCCCCAAGGCCAGCAGGTGCACTGGGGCGACAAGCCCGCGCCGCGCGAAGACTTCCTGCTGTGGAGCGAAGCCGCCGAGATGGCGCGCTCGGGCCTCGTCGAGTTCGCGAGCCATACCGACGCAATGCACACCGGCATCCTCGCCAACCCGCAGGGCAACATGCTGCCGGCCGCGGCCACGCACCGCTACGACCCGAAGACCGGCCGCTACGAGGACGACGCCGCCTACGCGCGGCGCATCGAGACCGACCTGCGCCGCAGCCGCGAGCTCATCGAGAAACGCACTGGCGCGAAGGTGCGCGCCATGGTGTGGCCCTACGGCGCCTACAACGACGCGGCGCTGAAAGCCTCTGCGCGCGCGGGCATGCCCATCACCTTCACGCTGGACGACGGCTCGAACACGCCCGCCGTGCCGCTCTCGCGCATCCGCCGTGCGCTCGCTGCCTACGACAACGAGGCGCCCGAATACGCGCAGTTGCTGCGCAGCCCCGTGGGCGGCGAGGTGCGGCCCATCAACCGCGTGATGCACGTCGACCTCGACTACGTGTACGACCCCGACCCGGCCCAGCAGGAGCGCAACCTCTCGGCGCTGATCGACCGCGTGGCCGCCGTGCGCCCGCGCTCGGTGTTCCTGCAGGCGTACGCCGACCCCGACGGCGACGGCGTGGCCGACGCGCTGTACTTTCCCAACCGCCACCTGCCGGTGCGCGCCGACCTGTTCGGCCGCGCTGCGTGGCAACTGCGCAGCCGCACCGGCGTGAAGGTCTACGCGTGGATGCCGGTAACGGCCTTCCGGCTGCCGGCCTCGAACCCGCTCGCCACGCACACGGTGGCGGCGCAAGGCGGCGCGATGCCGGCCGACCGCTACCACCGGCTCACACCCTTCGACCCCGCGGTGCGCGCGCTGGTCGGCGACATCTACGAAGACCTTGGCAGCCACGCCTTCTTCGAAGGCCTGCTGTTCCACGACGACGCGACCCTGTCCGACGACGAGGACGCGAGCCCCGCCGCGCTGGCCACCTATGCGCAATGGGGCCTGCCGGCCGACGTGGCCGCGATCCGCGCGAACCCCGAGCTGATGGCGCGCTGGACCACCGCCAAGACGCGCTACCTGATCGCCTTCACGCAGGAACTCGCCGCGCGCGTGGGAGCCTGGCGGCCCGCGCTGGAAACTGCGCGCAATCTCTACGCGCGCCCGGTGCTGGAGCCCCAGGCCGAGCAGTGGTTCGCGCAGAACTACGAAGCCTCGCTCGCCGCCTACGACTACGTCGCGTTGATGGCAATGCCACGCATGGAGCGCGAGACCGATGCGGACGCGTGGCTGGGCCGGCTCGCGCGTCGCGTGGCTGACACGCCGCGTGGCCTCGACGGCACGGTGTTCGAGCTGCAGGCGCGCGACTGGCGCACCGGCAAGCCCGTGCCCGACGCGGAGCTCGCGCGCCAGTGGACGCTGCTGCAGCGCGCCGGCGTGCGCCACCTGGGCTACTACCCCGACGACTTCCTCGATAACCAGCCATCGCTGGAGACCGTGCGCCGCGCGATCTCGGTGCGCACGCTGCTGCCGCGCGCATTGCGCACGCCTTCCGCCGCGGAAACTCCCGCACAGCCCGCGCAAGCCGCGCCAGGAGAACGGTCGCCATGACCACCACACAGTTCCTCGCGCAGACGCTGCCCACGCTGCTGTTCGGCTTCGTCTTCTACTACCCGTTCTTCATGGCCTATGTGTGGATGGCGGGCGGCCTCTCGCATGCGTGGGTGTTCGAGCGCAAGCGCGACGTCGACGTGAACCCGCTCACCCTGCTGCCCTCGCACCCGCTGGTCACGGTGGTGGTGCCATGCTTCAACGAAGCGCCGCACCTGCGCGAGGTGATCGAGCAGCTGATGCGCACGCGCTACCCGCACTACGAGGTCATTGCCGTGAACGACGGCAGCACCGACGGCACCGGCGAGCTGCTCGACGAGATGACGAAGGAGTACGGCCGCCTGCGCGTGATCCACAACGCAAGCAACCAGGGCAAGGCCGTCGGGCTCAACACCGCCTGCCAGCTCGCGCGCGGCGAATACATCCTGGGCATCGACGGCGACGCGCTGATCGACGAGGACGCCATTGCGTGGATGCTGCAGCCGATGCTGGCGTCGGAGCGCATCGGCGCGGTCACGGGCAACCCGCGCATCCGCACCCGCACCACGCTGCTGGGGCGCATGCAGGTGGGCGAGTTCTCTTCGATCATCGGGCTCATCAAGCGATCGCAGCAGCTGGTGGGCACGCTGTTCACTGTGTCGGGCGTGATTGCCATGTTCCGCCGCCGCGCCGTGCTGGAAGTGGGTTTCTGGAGCCCCGACGTGCTCACCGAGGACATCGACATGAGCTGGAAGCTCCAGCTCGGCGGCTGGCAGCTGCGCTTCGAGCCGCGCGCGCTGTGCTGGATCTTGATGCCCGAGACCTTGCGCGGTCTCTGGAAGCAGCGCCTGCGCTGGGCCGTCGGCGGCATCCAGACCATGCTGCGCTACACCTCGAAGATCCTGCGGCCGCGCCACTGGCGCATGTGGCTCATCTACTTCGAGTACATGACGAGCGTGGTCTGGGCCTATGCGATGGCCGGGGTGCTGCTCGTCAGCCTGGTGCGGCCGTTCCTGCCGGCCGACTCGTCCTGGCACTCGGCATTGCTGCCGCACTGGCAGGGCACGCTGCTGGCCATGACCTGCATCCTGCAGATGCTGCTGAGCCTGTGGATCGACCGCCGCTACGACCGCGACCTGATGCGCTATTTCGCCGGAACGATCTGGTATCCGATCGCTTTCTGGACCATCACGATGGCGAGCACCGTCGTCGCCCTTCCCAACGCTCTGATACGACGCCGCGGCAAGCGCGCGGTGTGGACGAGCCCTGACCGAGGAGTTTCCGATGCACCTTGAGACCCATGCCCACAGCCGACCGCACGACGACAAACCGCCGCCGAGCCGCCAGCGCTCCTGGGGGCAGCCCGCGGTGGACGAACCGATCATCGACGCCGCGCGCATCTCGCTGCGCGCGTTCGGCAGCGGCCGCTCGCGGCAGCGCACGCTGGCCATGTACCTGTGGCTGCGCGTGCTGCGCCCGGCCATCACCATCGCGATCTGGTTCTGCGCGGTCTGGTATGCGTGGCCCTATGTGCTGGGCGCGCGCTCGCAACCCGAGGTGCTGCACCTGCTGGGCCTGTATGCGGTGGTGATCGGCGTGATCCTGGTGTCGATGCTGATGATGGCGCCGTGGCGCCGCCGCCAGCACCGGCGCGAGGCCCCGCCGGAGCAGGAGCAGTCGTCGCTGTTCGCGCTGGCTTCGTACATCGAGGTGCCGCCCGCGCGGCTGTCGGCCTGGCAGCGCACGCGGCAGCTGCTGGTGCACCACGACAACAACGGCCACCTGCGCGACGCCACCGACACCGCGCCGGGCGCGCTGGAGCCCGAACCGCTGCAGCGCGCGGCCGCGCGGCGCTGAGGGGCACAGCCGCGTCCGTGCAGGGGTTTCGCGGCGATGCTTCAATCGCCGCCTCACACCACTCATCACGGCAAGGACTCTTTCATGGACCTCCAGCTCCAGGACCAGCACGTACTCATCACCGGCGGCAGCAAGGGCATCGGCCTGGCCTGCGCACTGGGCTTTTTGCGCGAAGGCGCGCGCGTGAGCCTCGTGTCACGCGACATCGCCAACCTGGAGCAGGGCCGCAAGACGCTGATCGAGACCTTCGCGCAGGCCGAAGGCCGGGTCTCCGTGCATGCGGCCGACCTCAAGGACCCGGCCAGCGCAGTGGCCGCGCTCGATGCGGCAGAGAAAGCCTTCGGTGCGGTCGACGTGCTAGTCAACTCGGCCGGCGCCGCGCGCCGCACCCCGCCAGACGATCTGACCGCCGCGTCGTGGCACGACGCGATGGACGCGAAGTACTTCACCTACATCCACATGATCGACCCGGTCGTGAAGCGCATGGGCCAACGCGGCCGCGGCGCCATCGTCAACGTGATCGGCCAGGGCGGCAAAGTCGCGAGCCCCGTGCACATGGCCGGCGGCGCGGCCAATGCGGCGCTGATGCTGGTGAGCGCCGGCATGGCCGCTGCCTACGCCGCCAAGGGCGTGCGCGTGAACGCGGTGAACCCCGGACTCACGCTGACCGAGCGGCTGCAGGAAGGCATGAAGGCCGACGCGAAACTGCAAGGCATCGGCACCGACGAAGCACTGCAGCGCGCCAAGGCCCGCTTGCCGCTGGGCCGTATCGCAACGCCCGAAGAGATCGCCAACACGGTCGTATTCCTGGCATCGCCAAAGGCGAGCTACGTGACCGGCGCCATCGTGGCAATGGACGGCGCCGTCACCCCCATGATCTGAGGCCGAGCGAAGCAAAGGCCCGCCCGTCTCCCCCTCCCCTCTGGCTGCGCCGAGGAGCGCAGCGTTTCGCGGATCAGGGCTCGCCCTTGTCTGAGCGAAGCGAGTTTGGGCGAGACCCCGCGAAACGCGAGCACCGCAGGTTGCCCCTTCGCTACGCGAAGGGGTCGCAGACAGTGGGGTCGCCTTTCTTTTGCCTACTTTTCTTTGGCGAAGCAAAGAAAAGTAGGTCGCCCGCCGGGGCGAGTCCCGGCCTCGGGAAAAAACCTCACCCCAGCGCCAACAACCCCTCAAACTTCAACCCAAGAAAATCAACAAACGCCCTTACCCGCGCCGGCACAAAGCGCCCACTCGGCAGCAACGCGTGCAGCGGATAAGGCTCGGTCTCCCAATCAGGCAGCAGCCGTACCAGACGGCCTTCGCGAATGTCGTTCCGCACATCTAGCGCCGACTTGAGCGTCACGCCATACCCCGCCACAGCCCATTCACGCGCCAGCGAGGCATCGTCCACGCTGCGGTTGCCATTCACCCGCACCTCGGTCCACTGCCCGTTCTGCGCAAACCGCCACACGCGATGCCGCCGCCCCGAGCGATTGAAGGTCAGGCAGTTGTGGTGCACAAGGTCTTGCGGCACCTTCGGCGCGGAATTGCGGCGCAGGTAATCGGGCGAGGCGGTGAGCACCGGGTTGGTCAGGGCGAAGGGCCGCGCCACCAGCCGCGAATCGGCCAGCGCGCCGTAGCGCAGCGCCACGTCGACCTCGTCTCGCATCACGTCCAGCGGGCGGTCGCCCACCGAAAGCGACAACTGCACGCCGGGGTGCAGCGCCAGGAATTCGTCGAACCACGGCAGCAGCGTGCTGCGCGTGAGATCGGACGGCGAGGCCACGCGCAGCGTGCCGACCAGCTCGCCGCGGTCGGCCGTGACCAGCGATTCGCCCTCGTCCAGCAGCTCGAACGCACGCACCGCGTAGTCGAGCAGCGTCTGGCCCTGCGGCGTGAGGCGCATGGCGCGGGTGGAGCGCTCGAACAGGCGCGCGCCGAGCTGGGCCTCCAGCCTCTTGAGCGTGGCGCTGGCGGCCGCGGGCGTGATGCCCAGCGCATGCGCCGCCGCCGTGAGCGTGCCGCCGCGCGCCGTGTGCACCAGCACCTGCAGGTCGGAGAGATTTTCAATCTTCATTTGAAAGTGTTGCTGGTTTGAGCCACCTTATCAAACCGGTCTTGCGATCCTACATTCGAGGCATCGTTACTGAAAGGTTCCCGTCATGAAAGCCGTCGGCTATTACCAGCCCCTCCCCATCGACAACCCCGAATCGCTGCAGGACATCGAGCTGCCCGCCCCCGTGGCGGGCCCCCGCGACCTGCTGGTGCGCGTGAAGGCGGTGTCGGTCAACCCGGTGGACACCAAGGTCCGCAAGAACGCCGCGCCCGAGGCCGGCCAGGCCAAGGTGCTGGGCTGGGACGCCGTCGGCACGGTCGAGGCCATCGGCAGCGGCGTGAAGAACTTCAAGGTGGGCGACCGCGTGTACTACGCGGGCTCGATCATCCGGCCGGGCGCGAATGCCGAGCTGCACGCGGTGGACGAGCGCATCGCCGCCATCGCGCCGAAGAGCCTGGACGACGCACAGGCCGCCGCGCTGCCGCTGACCACCATCACCGCGTACGAGCTGCTGTTCGACCGCCTGCAGGTGCCCAAAACCGGTAGTGCTGGCGGCGGCGAAGGCCAGACGCTTCTGATTACTGGTGGCGCGGGCGGCGTGGGCTCCATCCTCATCCAGCTGGCGCGCCAGCTCACCAAGCTGCGCATCGTCGCCACCGCCTCGCGTGCCGAAACGCGCGCGTGGTGCCTGGAGTTGGGCGCACACGTGGTCATCGACCATTCGAAGCCGCTCGCGGCCGAGCTCAAGGCGGCCGGCATCGGCGAAGTCGACATGGTCGCCAGCCTCACGCAGACCGAGCAGCACTACGCGCAGATCATCGAAAGCCTCAAGCCCCAGGGCCAGCTGGCGGTGATCGACGACATGAAGGTGCTCGACGCGATGCCGCTGAAGACCAAGTGCATCTCGCTGCACTGGGAAATGATGTTCGCGCGCTCGCGCTTCGAGACGCCGGACATCGCCGAGCAGGGCGCGCTGCTGGCGGAAGTGGCGGCGCTGGTCGACGCGGGCCGGATCCGCACGACGGCGAACGCGAGCTTCGGCACCATCAACGCCGCGAACCTTCAGCGTGCACATGCGCTGGTCGAAAGCGGCAAGGCGCAGGGCAAGGTGGTGCTGGCGGGGTTCTGAGTCAGCACAATCGGTCGCATGACCGATAACGCTGCCCGTCCTCGCCTCATCATCGAATTCGAAACCGAACGCCTGCGGATGCGCCAATGGCGCGAGAGCGATCTCGCGCCATTTTTTGCGCTTGCCTGCGACCCGCAGGTGATGGAATTCCTGCTGCCGCTGGCGACGCGGGCCGACAGCGATGCGATGGTCGAGCGCATCAGGACGCGTATTGCCGGGAACGGCTGGGGCTTCTGGGCCGTGGAGCACAAGGCGTCCGGCGAGTTCATGGGCTTTACCGGGCTGAACTCGCCGCTGGCCGACCTGCCGTTTTCGCCATGCGTCGAGATCGGCTGGCGCTTCGCTCGCAAGTGGTGGGGCCAGGGGTTTGCGAGCGAGGCGGCGCGCGGTGCGCTGCAGGTCGGCTTCGAAAAGCTCGGGCTCGCCGAGATCGTGGCATTCACCGCCTGGAACAACACTCGCTCGGCAGCGGTGATGGAACGCATCGGCATGAAGGAAGACGTGGCCGGCGCATTCGATCACCCGCTGGTGCCCGAGGGGCATCCGCTGCGCCGGCACCGCCTCTACCGGATCCAGCGCTGAAGAAGCGTTACCTCGCCTTCGACACACGCCACACGGCGTTGCCCACGTCGTCCGCCACGATCAGCGCGCCGCCCTTGTCCAGCGCCACGCCCACCGGCCGGCCCTGCGCCTTCTCGTCGGCCGTCAGGAAGCCGGTCAGAACGTCGACCGGCGGTCCGCTGGGCTTGCCGCCGATGAAGGGCACGAACACCACCTTGTAGCCCGACTTGGGCTTGCGGTTCCACGAGCCGTGCTCGCCGATGAAGACGCCGCTGGCGAACTGCTCGGGCATGCCGCCGGCGCGCGAGAACGCCAGGCCCAGCGGCGCGACGTGCGAGCCCAGCGCGTAGTCGGGTGCGATGGCCTTGGCCGCCATCTCGGGGTTCTGCGGCGTCACGCGCGCATCGACGATGCCGCCGTAGTAGCTCCAGGGCCAGCCGTAGAAGGCGCCGTCTTTCACCGAGGTGAGGTAGTCGGGCACGAGGTCGCTGCCGATTTCGTCTCGCTCGTTCACCACGGTCCACAGCGCCTTGGTGTCCGGGTCCCAGCCCATGCCGTTGGGGTTGCGCAGGCCGCTGGCGAACAGGCGCTTCTCGCCGGTCTTGGTGTCGACTTCCCAGATGGCGGCGCGGCCCTCTTCGGCCGCGAGTCCGTTCTCGCCGATGTTGCTGTTGGAGCCGACCGTCACGTAGAGCTTGCTGCCGTCGGCATTGGCGATCACGTTCTTGGTCCAGTGGTGGTTGATGCCGGCGGGCAGCGGCGTCACCAGCGTGGGGTTGGCGCTGATAGAGGTCTGGCCCTCTGTGTAGGGCACCTTCACCAGCGCATCGGCATTGGCGATGAAGAGTTCGTTGCCGACCAGCGCCATGCCGTAGGGCGACATCAGGTTGGTCATGAACACCTGCCTGACCTCGGCCAGGCCGTCGCCGTTGGCGTCGCGCAGCAGGGTGATGCGGTTGGCGCTGGGCACGCCGGCGCCAGCGCGGCCCATGACCTTGCCCATGACCCAGTTGCGGATCTTGGCCATGAGGCCATCGCCGCCATCGGTGGCGCCGCCGCCGGGCTTGGGCGGCTTGTTGCTCTCGGCCACGAGGATGTCGCCGTTGGGCAGGGTGTAGACCCAGCGCGGGTGGTCGAGGCCGCGTGCCAGCGCCGTCACCTGCAGGCCTTCGGCCGGAGTGGGCGAGGCGGTGTCGGTCCACCCCACGGCGGGGGCCACGTTGACGGTGGGAATCAGGGTCTTGTTCGGCTCGGCCAGCTGTGGGCGGGGGCCGGTGGTCAGCTCGGGCGCCAGCTTGGCGGCCTCGCCGCAGCCGGCGACCAGCAGTGCGGCGGCCAGGGCCAGGGCGGTCGTCTGCCAGGGAAACACTGTGCGGGTGGGTGCTTGCTGCGGTTCATTCATGCATGGTCCTTGCGCGGCCGGGGGCCGCATGCACCGGATCATCCACAGCCGGGCGGCCCGGGGGTTGTCGGTCGTGGGCGCTTTCTGGCGTGGGCGCACCTCATTTGCGCATCGCCGCTACCATCGCCGGATGACCGACGACCTGTTCCGTGCCGACGCCTACCTGCGCACCTGCGAAGCCCGCGTGCTGCGCATCGACGACACCGGCATCGTGCTGGACCGCACCGTGTTCTATCCGCTGGGCGGCGGGCAGGCTGGAGACAGCGGCGTGCTGGCCCTGGCCGACGGGCGTGAACTGGTCATTGCCGACACCCGCAAGGCCAAGGATGCGGAGGGCCTGCCGACCAATGAATTCGTCCACGTGCCGGCCCCCGAGCAAGCCGAGCTGCTGGCCGCGCTGAAGCCCGGCGACACCGTCACCGCCCGCCTCGACTGGGAGCGCCGCCACCGGCTCATGCGCTTCCACACCGCCACCCATCTCCTGTGCCATCTGGTGCCGCAGCCGGTGAACGGCTGCTCCATCACCCCCGAGTACGCACGGCTCGACTTTCACATGACCGACCCGCTGGACAAGGAAGCGCTGACCGCCGGCCTCGCCAGGCTGGTCGAAGCCGCCCACCCGCTGACCGTGGGCGCCATCACCGACGAAGAACTCGACGCCAACCCCGCGCTGGTCAAGAGCATGAGCGTGCAGCCGCCTCGCGGTACGGGCACGGTGCGCACCATCCGCATCGGCGGAACGGGCGAAGGCGACGCGCAGATCGACTTCCAGCCCTGCGGCGGCACGCATGTTGCAAACACTTCGGAAATCGGGGCGGTAGTGGTCACCAAGATCGAGAAGAAGAGCGCCAACAGCCGGCGCGTGGTGCTGGGCTGGGCCTCATCAGCCGATTTGGCCGCCTGAAACACCCGGAACTTCGCCCCCACTGAATGCTCCGACTGACGGCATGATCTTTTCGCGCATCCATTTCGCTACGCTTCTGATAGCAACAGCCGCAGCCAGCATGCCGGCTGCGGCGCAATCGACCTCCAGCCTGCCATCCAAGCCGGGCGCGGTTGTAACCACTCCCCACGTACGCGCCGAACTGATCGCACACGCCCCCGACGGCGTGACGCCCGGCGCCCCGGTGTGGGTCGGCCTGCAGATCACGCACCAGCCCGAGTGGCACACCTACTGGAAGAACGCCGGCGATTCGGGCCTGCCCACCGAGATGACGTGGACCCTGCCGACCGGCGTGTCCACCGGCGAAATCGCCTGGCCGGTGCCGAAGAAGATCCCGGTCGGCAGCCTCGCCAACTACGGCTACGAGAACACCGTGCTGCTGCCGGTGCCGCTGGAGGTGTCGACGCTCTACAAGCCGCCGGTGGCGCTGGGCGGCACGCCGGCGATGGACATCCAGCTCAAGGCCTCCTGGCTGGTCTGCCGCAAGGAATGCATTCCCGAAGAGGGCACGTTCACGCTGGCCCTGCCGCTGCAAGGCTCGACCGCGCTGCACAAGGCCGATTTCGACACCGCCGCGGCGGCCCAGCCCCAGCCGCTGGCCAAGCCCGGCACCGTCGAAGTCGACGGCCACAACCTGAAGGTGCGGCTCGAAGGCCTGCCGGCCGCCGTTCAGGGCAAAACACTGGGCTTCTTCCCCGAGACTCCCGAGGTGATCCGCACCGCGGCCGTCTCCGGCAAGGACTGGACCCAATCCTGGCAGGGCGGCACCTGGACCGCGACGATGCCGTTGGCCGACCAGCGCAGCGCCAGCCCCACGACGATGCCGGTGGTGGTGGCGCTGGCCGAGGCCGACCGGCAAGCTGGCCAGCCGGTGGCCTGGCGCGCCGAAGCGCCGGTCACGGGCGCCTGGCCTGCGGGCGCGGCGCCGCGCGCCGAGGTGTCGCCAGCGCTGCAGGCCGCGCTCACCGCCAACGCTGCCAACAACGGCGCAGCAGCAACGCCGGCCGGCGAGTTGCCCGCCCCCTCCTCGACCACCTTCATGGCCGCCCTGCTTGGCGCGCTGCTCGGTGGCCTGCTGCTCAACCTCATGCCCTGCGTGTTCCCGATCCTCGCGATCAAGGTACTGGGCTTCGCGCGGCAGGCGGGCAACGCCAGCGCGCACCGCAAGGCCGGGCTGGCCTACACGGGCGGCGTGATGCTGTCCTTCCTCGCGCTGGGCGGCGGCATGCTCGCGCTGCGCGCGGCCGGCGCTGGGCTGGGCTGGGGCTTCCAGCTGCAGTCGCCGGGCGTGGTCGCGGCGCTGGCGGCGCTGTTCACGCTGATCGGGCTCAACCTTGTGGGCGTGTTCGAGTTCGGCCGGGCCGCACCCTCGTCGGTGTGCAGCGCGCAGGCCAAGCACCCGCTGGCCAACGACTTCCTCTCCGGCGTGCTTGCCGTGGTCATCGCCTCACCGTGCTCCGCGCCGTTCATGGGCGCGTCGATGGGTTTCGCCATCGGCCTGCCGGCCGCCCAGGCGCTGCTGCTGTTCGTTGCGCTGGGCTTCGGGCTGGCGCTGCCGTATCTGCTGGCCGGCTTCGTGCCCGCCGTCGCGCACCTGCTGCCCAAGCCCGGCCCGTGGATGCACACGCTGCGCCGCCTGCTCGCATTCCCGATGTTCGCCACCGTGGCGTGGCTGGTGTGGGTGCTGGGCCAGCAAAGCGGCATCGATGGCGCCGGCACGCTGCTCGCGCTGCTGGTCTGCCTGGCCGCCATCGTCTGGGCGTTCACGCTGCGCGGACGCACGCGGGTCGTGATCGCGACGATGCTGATCGGCTTCACCGCCGTGCTCACCGCCACCATCGGCCGCAATGTGTTGCAAGTGGTGGAGCCGGCCAGACTGGCATCTGCCCAGGGCACCGCCAGCCAGCGCTGGCAGCCATGGTCCGCCGAGCGCGTGGCCGAGCTGTCTGGCGCCGGCCAGCCGGTGTTCATCGACTTCACCGCCGCCTGGTGCGTGACCTGCCAGTACAACAAGAAGAGCACCCTGGCCGACACGCAGGTGCTGGCCGACTTCGACGCCAAGAAGGTCGCCATGCTGCGCGCCGACTGGACCCGGCGCGATCCCGCCATCACCGCGGCGCTCACCGCGCTGGGCCGCAGCGGCGTGCCGGTGTACGTGCTGCAGGCGCCGGGCAAGCCGCCGGTCGTGCTGACCGAAATCCTCGGCAAAGACGAGGTCCGCGCCGCGCTCGCCGCGCTTTGACCACCGCCGTGACATGGGTTGTCACATGCACTTGAAGAAACCGTTCTAAGCTGCACTCGTTGTTTGGAATTTTGTTTTGGAGTTCAAGCTGGCCATGTCTCTTTCGCCATCCACAGACTCGCGTTCCCGTCGTGCCGCGCGTCATGCCCGCGCCGCCCTGAGCCGTGCCTCCCGCCGTGCCGTAGTCGCCGCCGCCGTGGCGCTCGGCGCCACCTTCCTGATGGGCAGCAATGCCGCCGCCGCACCCGCCGTGGGCCAGCAGGCGCCCGATTTCGTTGCCGTAGACACCAGCGGCGCCAAGCACAAGCTTTCGGACTTCGCCGGCAAGTTCGTGGTGCTCGAATGGACCAACCCCGGCTGCCCCTTCGTGCGCAAGCACTACGGCAGCGGCAACATGCCCGCCACGCAAAAGGCCGCGACCGACAAGGGCGTGGTGTGGCTGGCCATCAATTCCACCGAGCGCGCCGCCACCGACTACCTGAAGCCCGACGCGCTCGACGCGTGGATGAGGTCGCAAAAGGCCGCACCCACCGCCGTGCTGATGGACGAAGACGGCCTGATCGGCCAGGTCTACGGCGCGCGTACCACGCCGCACATCTTCATCATCGACCCCAAGGGCACGCTGGTGTACGCGGGCGGCATCGACAGCATCGCCTCGGCGCGGGCGGACGACATCAAGACCGCGACCAACTACGTGAACCAGGCGCTGGGCGAGGCCTTCGGCGGCAAGCCGATCTCGGCCGCCAGCACGCGGCCCTACGGCTGTTCGATCAAGTACAAAACCTGAAGTCCGTCCGCGCGACGCAACGTAACGCAATGCGCGCGTGACAGCTACCTGACCTGCGCAGTCAGGTAGCGGTCGGGGAGTCCGGCCTACCCTTGTGCGAGCACATCGCCAATACAGCCCAAGGGGACAAAAAGATGAATCCTGCGCCCAACGCTGCGCAATCGGGCACGGCCGCCCACGCCTCCACTGCCTCGTCCTCCAAGGTCGCCACCGTCCTGCGCGTGACGGGCGGCAACTTCATGGAGATGTTCGACTTCTTCCTGTTCGGCTTCTATGCCACGCAGATCTCGAAGGCGTTCTTCCCCGCGGGCAACGAATTCGCCTCGCTGATGCTGACCTTCATGACCTTCGGCGCGGGCTTCCTGATGCGGCCGCTGGGCGCGATCTTTCTCGGCGCGTACGTCGACCGCGTCGGCCGCCGCAAGGGCCTGATCGTCACGCTCGCGCTGATGGCCGTCGGCACGCTGCTGATCGCCTGCGTGCCGGCCTACGCCACCATCGGCCTGGCGGCGCCGCTGCTGGTGCTGATCGGCCGGCTGCTGCAGGGCTTCTCGGCCGGCGTGGAGCTGGGCGGCGTGTCGGTGTACCTGTCGGAAATGGCGACGCCGGGCCACAAGGGCTTCTACGTGAGCTGGCAGTCGGCCAGCCAGCAGGTGGCCATCGTCGTCGCGGCGGCGCTCGGCTACTGGCTCAATGTGACCTTCACGTCGCAGGAGATCGGCGACTTCTACTGGCGCATTCCCTTCTTCGTGGGCTGCCTGATCGTGCCGGTGCTGTTCATCATCCGCCGCTCGCTGCAGGAAACCGAGGAGTTCATGGCGCGCAAGCACCGCCCCGACGCGCGAGAGATCTTCCAGTCGATGGTCGCCAACTGGGGCCTGGTGGTCGCCGGGATGATGCTGGTGTCGATGACCACGGTGTCGTTCTACCTGATCACCGTCTACACGCCCACCTTCGGCAAGGCCGTGCTGCACCTGAGCACCACCGACGCGCTGATCGTCACGCTGTGCGTGGCCATCTCCAACTTCATCTGGCTGCCGATCATGGGCTCGCTGTCGGACCGCGTGGGCCGCAAGCCGCTGCTGATTCTGTTCACGGTGCTGACCATCCTCACGGCGTATCCGTCGCTCAAGTGGCTGGTGGGCGCGCCGAGCTTCGCGCGCATGCTCGAAGTCGAGCTGTGGCTGTCGTTCCTCTACGCGAGCTACAACGGCGCGATGGTCGTGGCACTGACCGAGGTGATGCCGGTGAACGTGCGCACCGCCGGCTTCTCGCTGGCCTACAGCCTGGCCACCGCGATCTTCGGCGGCTTCACGCCGGCCATCGCCACGGGGCTGATCGAGATGACCGGCGACAAGGGCGCGCCGGGCCTGTGGATGACGGGCGCCGCCATCTGCGGCCTGATCGCCACGCTGGTGCTGTACCGCCGCAACGTGAACCCGGCCGACGCTGGGCGCGTGCCGGTGGTCTGATCGACCGCTACCAGCTGCCCGAGGCCCCGCCTCCGCTGCTGGAGCCGCCACCGCCGGACGAGGAGCTGTCCGACGAACTGCTACTGCTGCTCGAAGGACTGCTCGACGAGCCGCTGCTCCAGCCGCTGTCCGAGCTGTCGCCATCGCCACTGCCCGTGGCGAAGGTCGGGAAGACGAACATGAACAGCAGCGCGAGAACGGTCGCGATCGCGGTGGGAATCCATGTCTCGTCGGGCAACGGGCCGGGCACGGTGATCACGACCACCGTGCCGACCACCCCCAGCACGACGATCCACCGGATCACGAAGCCGAGCGCGCTGCCGTCCCGCCAGGTGTTGCGGATGCCGAAGACGATGACCGTGATCAGGAGGCCCACGCCGCCGATGCCCAGCACCCACAGGAAGCCCGGCCAGAACACGTCGCCGCCGACCATGAAGGCAATGCAGACCAGCGCGGCGATCACCGCGGCGATGCTGCCGAGCACATAGGCCACTTCCTTCACGCGCCCGCAGAGGTAGCCAAGGCCGTACAGAAAGAGCGCCGGAATCGCCAGGAACCCAGCCATGAACGGGTTCAGCAGCATGGCGGCCCCGCCCACCGGACCCGCGCCGACCAGGCCGAGCACGAGCCGCCAGTCGCGCGGCTTTCGCGGCGCCTCGGGCTCGATCGCCTGCAGCGACTCGGCCCAGGGCTCGGGACGCTGGATGCGGCGCCCGCGCTTGCCCGAACGCTTGCCGCGCGAAGGAGGCCGCGCGGCGCGGCGCCGCATGCCGACGAGAGGCCCCGCGCCGAGGCCATGCCACGCCCCCACGCCGATGCTCCACAGCATGACGCCGAGGAAGGCCTTTCCTTCTGGCGTGAGGCCTCCGCCGCCTGCAGTCGGTTCGCGCGCAGCCTCCTCATCCACCGGCAGCGGCGTGGACGCGGTGTCCGACGCGAGCGTGTCGGGCCATGCCTGCGCCGCCGGCACGCCGATCAGCTCCGACAGCGCCCGCACTGCGGCCTGCACGCCGCCCGCGTAGTCGCCGCCACGAAAGCGCGGTGCCATCTGCTTGTCGATGATCGCAGCCGCCTGGATGTCGGTGACCATGCCTTCGAGGCCCTTGCCGACCTCGATGCGCATCTTCCGGTCTTTCAGCGCAACGAGCACCAGCACGCCGTCGTCCTCGTCCTTGCGGCCCAGCTTCCAGCGCGCGAACACGCGCGCGGCGTACTGCTCGATCGCCTCCTGCCCCGTCGTCGGCACGATCAGCACCGCAAGCTGCGCCTGCGTGCTGCTCTCAAGCTCGGCGATTTCCTGGCGCAGCCCGTCGGCATCGCCCGCGCTCAACGTGTTCGTGAGATCGACCACGCGCGTCTTCATCTGCGGCACGGGCACCAGGCTGGTCTTGGTTTGCGCGAAAGCCGGGCTCATGCCCATCGCGATGCACAGCGAGAAGAGAACGAAGCAGAGCCACGCCCGGATCCCCGACTGCCTTCTGCCGACGTCCACTGATGCTGATTCGATGAACGCGGCGGAAGCGGAGTCTGTAGAAAGCATGAGGCAGGATAACGCCCTGCCCCATCCGCGCTGCGCTGGCGCGCTCTCAGCCTCGCGCAGCGTCGATCACGGCCTTCGTGAAGGCCTCGGGCGCTTCCTGCGGCAGGTTGTGGCCGATGCCGCCGCTGACCAGCCGATGCTCGTAGCGCCCCGAGAACTTCTTCGCATAGGCGCTGGGCTCCGGATGCGGCGCGCCATTGGCATCGCCTTCGAGCGTGATCGTGGGCACGCCGATCACCGGCGCCTTGGCGAGCCGGTTCTCCAGCGCCTGGTACTTCGCCTCGCCTTCGACGAGGCCGAGTCGCCAGCGGTAGTTGTGGACCGTGATCGCCACGTGGTCGGGGTTGTCGAGCGCCACCGCGCTGCGGTCGAAGGTGGCCGCGTCGAAGTTCCACCTGGGCGATGCCGTCTGCCAGATCAGTTTGGCGAAGTCGTGGCGGTTCTTCTCGTAGCCCGCGCGGCCGCGCTCGGTCGCGAAGTAATACTGGTACCACCACTGCAGCTCGGCCTGCGGCGGCAGCGGCACCTTGCCGGCCTCCTGGCTGCCGATGAGGTAGCCGCTCACCGAGACCAGCGCCTTCACGCGCTCCGGCCACAGCGCCGCCATGATGCAGGCCGTGCGCGCGCCCCAGTCGCAGCCGGCGACCGTAGCGACCGGGATCTTCAGCGCATCCATCAGCGCGATGATGTCGACGGCAACCACCGACTGCTGCCCGTTGCGCGGCGTGTCCACCGACAGGAAGCGCGTGGTGCCATAGCCGCGCAGGTACGGCACGATGACGCGGAAGCCCGCCGCCGCGAGCGCAGGCGCCACGTCGACGAACATGTGGATGTCGTAGGGCCAGCCGTGCAGCAGGATCACCGGCGCGCCATCGGCCGGACCTGCTTCGTAGTAGCCGATGCTGAGCGTGCCAGCATCGATGCTCTTGAGCGGCTCGAGGCGCCTGGAAGACGCGCCCGTGGCGGCCTGCGCGAAGGCCGGCGTGAGCGCTGCGAGCTGGGCAGCCGCAGCACCGAGGGCCGTTGCGGCGAGGAAGCTTCTGCGGGGCAGTTGGAACGACGTTGACATTGGATTTTCCTGAGTGACTGAAGGTGGGGGAAGGGCTGACAGGTCCCAATGTCGCCCCTCGAACCGCCATTCACCCGGTCCTGCGTATCGCTCTGTATCTGCCGCTGTTTTTTCAACAAAACTTTTCGATGCGCGGGCCGGCTCCCCCGTCACGTCACACCAGCCGCAGCCCCCCATCGCACTCTATGACGGTCCCCGTCGTGTAGCCGTTCTCGATCAGGAACTGGATCGCATGCGCCACGTCCTGCGGCCGGCCCACGCGGCCGACGGGCAGCATCTCGACCTGCTGGCGGAACAGGTCGTCCTTCATCGCGGCGGGCACGCGGTTCCACCAGGGCGTATCGACCAGCCCCGGCGACACGGCATTCACCCGGCTGGGCCGCAGCTCGCGCGCCAGGCTGCCCACCATCGCTTCGATCGCGCCGTTGATCGCGGCCAGCCCCGCTGTGCCGGGCAGCGAATTGCGCGCGGAAATCGCCGTCACGAAAGTCAGGCTGCCGCCCTTGCGCAGCACCCGCGCGCCGGCTTGCGCCGCTTCGAGCTGCGGCCAGAACTTGGCCTCGAAGCCGCGGCGCAGCGACTGAAGATCGAGCTGCGCGAACTCGCCCGCGCCCTCGCCGCCGCTGAGCGTGAGCACCAGGTGGTCGACGGGCCCGGTCTTCTCGAAGAAGGCATCGAGCGCGCCGCGGTCGCAGGCGTCGAAGGCCGCGCCGCTCACGTTCGCGCCCAGCCCGCCGATCGCTTCCTGCAGCTTGCCGTTGTCGCGCCCGGTCGCGATCACCCGCGCACCGCTTGCCGCGAGCCGCCGCACGGTTTCGAGCCCCACGCCCGACGAGCCACCGACCACCACCACTGTCTGTTGTTCCAAAGCCATGTCGACTCCTTTGAATGCCTGATGAAGAAAGTGCCTTCAGGTTAGGGAGCGGCGCCCTATCATTCAAATCGTTTGAAACCATGGAATACATCAACGAAAGTGATTTCAGGCGGCTCGACCTGAACCTGCTGCTGGTGTTCCACGCGCTGCTGCACGAACGTAGCGTCACGCGTGCGGCGCAGCGCCTGTTCATCGGCCAGCCGGCCCTGAGCGGCGCACTCAAGCGCCTGCGCGCCGCGCTGGGCGACGAGCTGTTCGTGCGCACCTCGCACGGCATGACGCCGACGCCGCGCGCGCTCGAACTCGCGCGCGTCATCGAGCCGCTGCTGCTGTCGCTGCAGCAGGCGCTGCATGCACAGCCGGCGTTCGACCCCGCCACGGCCAAGCGCGTGTTCCGCATCGGTTTGAGCGACGCGCTCGAGGTGGCGCTGATGCCGCAGCTCATGCAGCGACTTTCCGAACAGGCGCCGGGGGTGCGGCTCATCGCACGCGCGGCCGACCGCACCAACGCGCCCGGCATGCTCGACGCGACCGAGATCGAACTGGCGGTGGGCGTGTTCATCGAGTGCGCCGCATGGCACCGGCAACGCGCGCTGTTCGGCTGGCATTTCGTCTGCGTCTACAACGCCGCGCTCGTTAAGACGCGGGGCAGGAAGATCACGCTGGCGGAATACCTGGACCACCCGCACCTGCTGACCTCGTTCAGCGCCGACCTGAGCGGCCTCGTCGACGATCTGCTGCGCGAGCAGGGGCATGCGCGCCAGGTCGTGTTCTCCAGCCGCAACTTCGCGACCAGCCCCTTCATCGTGCGGCAGATGCCCGCCATCACCACCGTGCCCACCTTCGCCGCCGCCACGTGGCGCGACGCGCTCGGGCTGGCCGTGAGCCCGCTGCCCTTCGAGACGCCCAGCTACGAGGTCTCGCTGCTGTGGGCGGCCGCACACGACGGCGACCCGGGCCAGAAATGGCTGGTGTCGCTGATGGTCGAGGTGTTCGGCGGCAAGCCCGTCAACTGAGAGGCCAGGACACACCCCTGCGACAATCGCGGGATGCCTTTCGCCCCACTGCAAAACGACACTTTCCTGCGAGCCTGCTGGCGCCAGGCCACCGACCACACGCCCGTCTGGCTCATGCGCCAGGCCGGCCGCTACCTGCCGGAGTACGTTGCCACCCGCGCCAAGGCGGGCAGCTTCATGGGGCTGGCCACCAACACCGACTACGCCACCGAGGTCACGCTGCAGCCGCTGGAGCGCTATCCGCTCGACGCGGCCATTTTGTTTTCCGACATCCTGACGGTGCCCGACGCCATGGGCCTGGGCCTGTCGTTCGAGGCCGGCGAGGGCCCGCGCTTTGCGCGCCCGGTGCGCGACGAAGCGGCCGTGGCCGCGCTCGAAGTGCCCGACATGGACAAGCTGCGCTACGTGTTCGATGCAGTGGCCTCGATCCGCAAGGCGCTGGACGGCCGCGTGCCGCTGATCGGCTTCTCGGGCAGCCCGTGGACGCTGGCCTGCTACATGGTGGAAGGCGCGGGCTCCAGCGACTACCGCCTCGTGAAGAGCATGCTCTACAGCCGCCCCGATCTCATGCATCGCCTGCTGGCCGTGAATGCCGACTCGGTGGCCGCGTACCTCAATGCCCAGATCGACGCCGGCGCGCAGGCCGTGATGGTGTTTGACAGCTGGGGCGGCGTGCTGGCCGACGGCGCGTTCCAGGAATTCAGCCTCGCCTACACGGCCCGCGTGCTGGCCGGCCTCAAACGCACCGGCGCCGACGGCCAGCCCGTGCCGCGCATCGTGTTCACCAAGGGCGGCGGCCTGTGGCTCGACGCCATGCGCGAACTCGACTGCGAAGTGCTGGGCGTCGACTGGACCGTGAACCTGGCCTCGGCGCGAAAGCAGATCGCCGAAGGCTCGGACGGCAAGGCCAAGGCCCTGCAGGGCAACATCGACCCCAACGTGCTGTTCGCGCCGCCCGCGCAGATCGAGGCCGAGGTGGCGAAAGTGCTGCAGGCCTTCGGCAAGCCCCACGCCGACCGCAACGCCCAGGGCCCGACGCACATCTTCAACCTGGGCCACGGCATCAGCCAGTTCACGCCGCCGGACCACGTGGCGGCGCTGGTGCAGGCGGTGCACGCCCAGTCGCGCGCGCTGCGCGGTTAACACTGCAGTCTTCGGGAACGGGCCGGCGGGGCACCGAGGCGCCCCGTAAAGTTGGTACGAAGCCGTTTGTCAAGCGCAAAAACGGCATATCGGTCTGACTTATGCACAAAACCCGTGTTGCACTGCGCAAGATTTTCCGGGGGACCTCCCTCTTTGCTCCTAAAGAGATAGCGACGCTAAGTTATTGATTTATATAAGATTTGAACTTTGCTTTTTTTCCGGGCATTCCAGCCAGAGCCTTGATTTTCAAGGCCCCGCAGCGAATCGAGCCGGCTTGTCAACAAAGTTATCCACAGAAACTCTGGACGGCCTCCAAAGCTCTGAAAAATCAACGACTTAAGCGCTCTTGCTCAAAGTCTTCTTAACAAACCTTTCCAAGAAGGACCGCTCATCTCCACAGCCGGCCTCCCCTCAGACAGCGCTTCCCAGCCAACGAACGGTGCGCCGCCAGCACTGCCGTGGCGACTCGACATCGCGGTGCAGACGCCCGCGCATGCCGCGCTCGGCGACCTGCTGAGCTACGCCAGCGCCGAGCCGATGCCGCCCGGCACGCTGGTGCGCGTGCCGCTGGGCAAGCGCGAAGTGCTGGGCGTGGTCTGGAACGAGCCGGTTTCGCTGGTGGGTGCCGAGCCCGACATGGCGCTGAAGCCTGTGGGCGCGGCGCTCGACGCGCTGGCGCCGCTGGGCGAGGCGTGGCGCGGCCTCGTGGCCTTTGCAGCGCGCTACTACCAGCGCTCGATCGGCGAGATCGCGCTGGCCGCCCTGCCGCCGCAGCTGCGCGACCTGTCGACGACGCAGCTGACGCGCCGGCTCAAGCGCAAGACGACGGCCGGACCAGTGGCCGAAACAGCCGAGTCGGCGAACCTGATCGCGCTGAGTGCGGAGCAGACGGCCGCCCTGGCGCGCATCGAGGCCGAAGCAGGTACTTTTTTGCTGGTCGGCAGCACCGGCAGCGGCAAGACCGAGGTCTACCTGCGCTGCGTGGCCGACCTGCTCGCGCGCGACCCCGAGGCGCAGGCGCTGGTGATGGTGCCCGAGATCAACCTCACGCCGCAGCTCGAAGCCCGCTTCAAGGCCCGCTTCGGCGAAGAAGCGGTGGTGTCGCTGCACAGCGGCATGACCAACCCGCAGCGGCTCGCGAGCTGGCTGGCGGCGCACAGCGGCGCGGCGCGCATCGTGCTGGGCACGCGCATGGCGGTGTTCGCGTCGATCCCGGGGCTCAAGCTCATCGTGGTCGACGAAGAGCATGACCCGAGCTACAAGCAGCAGGAAGGCGCGCGCTATTCCGCGCGCGACCTCGCCGTGTGGCGCGGCCAGCGCGAAAAGGCCAAGGTGATCCTGGGCTCGGCCACGCCCTCGCTCGAAAGCTGGCACCAGAGCCGGCCCGCCGAAGGCGAAGACCCGGGCGGGCGCTACGTGCGGCTGGCCATGCCATCGCGCATCGGCGCGGGCGAGTTGCCGGCCGTGCGGCTGGTCGACATGAACCTGCAGCCGCCGAAGACGGTGATTTCGGGCGCGCTGCTCGACGCCATCGGCCAGCGCATCGCGCGCGGCGAGCAGAGCATGATCTTCTTGAACCGGCGCGGCTACGCACCGGTGCTGGCCTGCGGCGACTGCGGCTGGAAGAGCGAATGCCCGCACTGCAGCGCGTATCGCGTGTTCCACAAGATCGACCGCACGCTGCGCTGCCACCACTGCGGCTTTACCGAGCGCGTGCCGCGCGCCTGCCCGGCCTGCGGCAACCCCGACATCGCGCCCGTGGGCCGCGGCACCGAGCGACTCGAAGAGCACCTGGCCGAGCTGTTCTCGGCCGTGAAGCACCCCGATGGCAGCGCGGTGCGCATCGCACGCATCGACGCCGACAGCACCAAGAAGCAGGGCGCGCTCGAATCGCAGCTCGCGGCCGTGCACGCGGGCGAGGTCGACGTGCTGGTCGGCACGCAGATGATCGCCAAGGGCCACGACTTCCGCCGCATCACGCTGGTGGCGGCGGTGAACCCCGACGGCGCGCTGTTCTCCAGTGACTTCCGCGCGCCCGAGCGGCTGTTCAGCCTGCTGATGCAGTCGGCCGGCCGCGCGGGCCGCGATGCCGCGTATCTCGCGGCGCAGGGCGCCAAGGCCGAAATGTGGATCCAGACGCATCATGCGCAGCACCCGCTGTTCATGGCGCTGCGCAAGCACGACTACGCCAGCTTCGCGCAGCAGCAGCTCGACGAGCGCCGCGCGGCCGGCATGCCGCCCTTCGCGTTCCAGGCGCTGCTGCGGGCCGATGCGCGAGAGCAGTCGGTGGCGCAGGGCTTCCTGAACATCGCAGCCGATCAGGCCGAGGCGCTGCCGGGCTCCGACCTCGTCACGCGCTACCCGGCGGTGCCGCTGGCGATCCAGCGCGTGGCCAATGTGGAACGTGCGCAAATGCTGATCGAAAGCCCCTCGCGCGCCGCGCTGCAGCGGCTGCTTGCGAGTTGGCAGCCGCTATTGCACGAGCTGCGGCGCACGCCGGAGGGCAAAGGCGTGATCCGCTGGCTCGTCGACGTCGATCCGCACAGCATCTGACCGGCGGCAATCAACCTGAGACCGCGGTTTCAGTGGTAGCCAGTGGGCTCCTTGCCCATGTCCACATAACGCAGCTCGTTGTGCCTGCGCCGCGCGATGCTCACGGGCCAGGCGAACACCACGAGGCTCAGCGCGGCAAGCGCGAGCCCGGTGGCGGTGCCGAACTTGCCGGCATGCCAGAACCAGCCGACGCCGGCGAGACAGGCCAACCACAGCAGGATGCGAAAAAGAATTGCCATTGCGCGCCCCTTCACACCTTTGACTTGCAAGCACTGTAGCAGCGCATCTGCAAACTCAAGCATTCATCTGAAGTCATAGCGATATCTATGTCTTACGGCCTGCCTCGGCCTACCCGAAAATTTGTGAAAAAAGAGTTGACGACATGCCTCGTCGCTGTTCAAGCTGTAACAGCGCGCGAACTCCTCGCGGGTTTCGCGTTCCAAGCTGGCTCGCTCATCGAAGGCAAAGGGTAGGTCGCCGTGAAACCGCCGTCTTTCTCAGGTTGGGTTCTCTCGCTCGCGTCGTGCCTCGCCTGCGTTTTTGCCGCACCCGCCGCCTCGGCGGCCGAGCTCGATCTGCAGGGCAGCCGCCTGGTGGTGTCGGGCATGCTCGACGGCACCGCGATCAAGGAATTCACCGACCAGCTGGGCAGCGGAACAGTCCATACCGTGGTCTTCGAAGATTCGTTCGGCGGCACCGCCGAAGCAGCGGGTGCATATGCCGACGCCATCCGCGCGAGCGGCGTGCAGACCGAAATACGAGGCCAATGCATGGCCGCCTGCGCCTATGCCTTCCTGGCCGGCAAGACACACCGCTTCGGCTACGGCCTGCAGGTCAACGGCATCCTGCTGCCGGTCGCGTCGCGCCCCACGGCTGCCGAGCTGGCAATACGCTGGCGCGGCGACGAGGCCCACAAGACGCTGGCCGACTTCACGCCCACCACCACCTCGGCAGCCAAACCGGTGGAAGCAAGCGCCCCGCCCGTCGTCAAGGACAACTGGCAGCCCGACCACGGCGTGCTCTTCACCGCGAGCCCGACGCTCTTCGGCCGCATCTACAACACCTACTACTGCGACGGCACGCAGGGCCGCGACTTCTCGAAGTGCGAGCGCCTTGCCGATGCCGACCCGTACAAGCTCGGCGTCCTAACCCCGTAGCACGCTCACCGCGAGCGGAAAGCTGAAGAAGGCGATCGCCGTCGTCCACAGGATGATGCGCGCGATGCGGCCGTTGTCCGCACCGAAACGCTCGGCCAACATCGACACGTTGCTCGCGCTCGGCAGCGCCGCGACCAGCACGATCACCACCAGCGCCTCGTGCGACAGCGGCAACCCGAACGCGATGGCGCCGAGCCCCAGGCCCCACACCAGCAGCGGATGCGCGAGCAGCTTCACCGCCACCACCGGCAGCACGTCGCTCCACGGTGCCTTGGTCGCAGGGCTGCGCGCCGTGGTGCCCATGGCCTCGGCCACCGCCGCGCTGGCGCCATGCTCGCGCGCCAGCAGCGCCGAACGGGCCAGCACCGCCCCGATGGTGAAGAGCGCCACCGGCGAGGCCGCATCGGCCAGCATGGCGATGGTGCGCTCGATGGGCCCGGGCAGCGGCCAGCGCGCAGCCGACAGCAGAACGCCCAGCAGGATCGACCACGGCATCGGGTTGACGACGATCCCGCGCAGCGCTTTGCGCGCCGCCAGTGTGGCGCCGTGCCGCCCCGCGCCGCCCGCGCCGTCGAGGCGCGACAGCGCAATGCACAGCGACGAAGTCACCACGAGGTCGAACGCGATCGTGATGATCATCGGCCCCGCTGCCTGAGCCCCAAGAATGGCCACCAGCAGCGGCACGCCCATGAAGCCGGTGTTCGGAAACGCCGCCACCAGTGCGCCGAAGGCCGCGTCGTTCCAGCCGATGCGCGCATTGCGCGTGAACGTCACCACGCCCGCCACCACGGCCAGCGCGCTGATGCCCCAGACCAGTGCAACGCTGCCGTCCAGCAACTGGCCGATGGGCGTGCCCGCGCCGAAGCGCAACAGCATGCACGGCAGCGCGAAATACAGCACGAAGGTGTTGAGGCCGGGAATCGCGTCCAGCGGCAGGATGCGGGCGCGGGCCGCGCCATAGCCGGCCGCGATTAACGCGAAGAAAGGGAAGGTAACAAGGAATACAGGCAGCACCGGACCATTGTCGTTGCCCACCAGCAGGCTGCATCGGCGTGTCTGGCCTACAACCCCGCGGGGGGCCGGCCCCGTATCATTGCCCGCTTTGCGCCTGCCGTTCCCCACGGCGTTCTTCACGGCCTTTTTCCGGTTCTCTTTTTCTCCAATGTCTCACGGTCTCAATCCCGCGCAGCTCGAAGCTGTCAACTACATGTACGGTCCCTGCCTGGTGCTTGCCGGTGCGGGCTCGGGCAAGACGCGGGTGATCACTCACAAGATCGGCCGCCTCATCCAGTCGGGCATCGCGCCCCAGCGCATCGCGGCCATCACCTTCACCAACAAGGCAGCCGCAGAAATGCGCGAGCGCGCAAAAGACCTGATCGGCAAGGACGCACGCAAGGTCGTTGTCTGCACCTTCCACGCGCTGGGCGTGCGCATGATGCGCGAGGACGGCGCCGTGCTCGGCCTGAAGAAGGCCTTCAGCATTCTCGATAGCGACGACGTCACCAAGATCCTGAAAGACGCCGGAGGCACCACCGACGCGGCCACCGCCCGCATCTGGCAGTGGACCATCAGCAAGTGGAAGAACATGGGCCTGAACGCCGCGCAGGCCGAGGCCCAGGCCGCGGACGACAACGAGCGCATCACCGCGAAGATCATGGGCCGCTACGAAGAGCGCCTGGCGGCCTACCAGAGCGTGGACTTCGACGACCTGATCGGCATGCCGCTGAAGCTGCTCTACGAATTTCCCGAGGTGCGCGCCAAGTGGCAGGCCGCGCTCGGCCACATCCTGGTGGACGAGTATCAAGACACCAACGCCACCCAGTACGAAGTGCTCAAGGCCCTGGCCGGCGAGCGTGGCCACTTCACCGCGGTGGGCGACGACGACCAGTCCATCTACGGCTGGCGCGGCGCCACGCTCGACAACCTGCGCAAGCTGCCGGTCGACTACCCCAAGCTCAAGGTCATCAAGCTGGAGCAGAACTACCGCTCCACCAGCGCCATCCTGCGCGCGGCCAACAACGTGATCGGGCCCAACCCCAAGCTGTTTCCGAAGACACTGTTCTCCGAGCTCGGCGAAGGCGAGCCGGTGCGCATCGTCGATGCCGACAGCGAAGTGCACGAGGCCGAGCGCGCGGTGGCGCGCATCGTGAGCATCCGCGCGGGCGACGCCGTCACGCAGGGCAAGCAGCACAAGGAGTTCCGCGACTTCGCCATCCTGTACCGCGCCAACCACCAGGCACGCGTGTTCGAGCAGGCGCTGCGCAAGGCGCAGATTCCGTACAAGGTCTCGGGCGGCCAGAGCTTCTTCGACCGCGCCGAAATCAAGGACCTGTGCGGCTGGTTCCGCCTGTGGGTCAACAACGACGACGACCCGGCGTTCCTGCGCGCCATCACCACGCCCAAGCGCGGCATCGGCCACACCACGCTCGCGAGCCTGGGCACCTTCGCAAGCCAGTACAAGCTGAGCCTGTTCGAGGCGCTGTTCAGCCCCTCGCTGCCGAGCGTGATGCCCAAGCGCACGCTCGAGGGCATCCACGAGTTCGGCCGCTACATCAACGACCTGGAATACCGCGCGCGCCGCACCATGGGCGCGGAAGACTCGCGCACCTTCATGCTCGACTGGCTGAAGGAGATCGACTACGAGAAGCACCTCTACGACGGCGAGGACAGCGAAGCCGCCGCGGCCTCGCGCTGGACCAACGTGCTCGAGTTTGTCGACTGGATGTCGCAGCGCGCCGGCGGCACGCTGGACGACGCCTCGGGCGCCAACGACAACATCGAGACCGAACGCAAGAGCCTGCTCGAGGTGGCGCAGACCATCTCGCTGCTGTCGACCATCAGCGAGCGCGAGCAAGACCAGGACGTGGTCACGCTCTCGACGCTGCACGCCTCCAAGGGCCTCGAATGGCCGCACGTGATGCTGATCGGCGTGAGCGAGGGCCTGCTGCCCTTCAAGCTCGACGACGACAACGGCCGCCAGCAGAAGGTGAGCGAAGACACGCTGCAGCGGCTGCAGGAAGAGCGCCGCCTGATGTACGTGGGCATCACGCGCGCGCAACGCAGCCTGGCCGTGAGCTGGACCAAGAAGCGCAAGCAGGGCCGCGAAATGGTGCCCTGCATACCCAGCCGCTTCATCGCCGAGATGGGCCTCGACAAGGAGACCATCAAGGAAGACCCGCGCGAAAAACTCAAGGCGCTGCGCGCCGAATTCGCGCGCAAGGCGCAGGACAGCGCGGCAAAGGCGGCGGCAGCCGCAGCGGCGCCATGAGAACGACCGCCACTGCCGCGCTGCTGGCCGGCGTACTGCTCGCACTGTCGGGCTGCGCATCCGTGCGGAGCAGCGCCGACTGCCCCGCCGACGCGCGCGACCTGCCGGTGCAATCGCTCTACGGCCGCTGGGAAGCACGCTTCGACAACCTGCCGGCCGTGGCCGCCGTGCAGCTCGGCAAGCACCCCGACTACGACGGCGTGCGCGGCACCATCACGCGCAACGGCGCCAACCCCGCGAAGGCCACGGTCGCGCAACTCGCGGGCGATGTGGACGACGAAGGCGCGCTCTCCATCGACGAATCGCAGGACGGCCGCGCCATCAGCGGCGTGTGGTCGGGCAAGCTGCAGGCCGGCTCCTGCGGGCGCGAATTCAGGGGCACGTGGCGCAACGCCGCGGACGAAAGCACGCATCCCTTCGTGCTCAGCAAGACGGTTGCCCAGGAAGGAAAGCAATGATGACGACGACACGACGACAACCCCGTTTCAACCTCCGCGCGCTCGCGGCCGTGGCCGCCTGCCTCGGCGGCGGCGCCGCGGTGCACGCACAGGCCGTGGACAAGCCAGCGAGCCCGCTGGCCGACTCCCAGCTCACCTGGCAGCAGTGCGCCGCGCTCGGCGCCAACAACGAAGCGCGCCTGGCCTGCTTCGACCGCTGGGCGCAGCAGCAGACGCTGCCTTCGGTGTCGGTGCCCGTGGCGCCGCCCGTGCTGGCGACCACGCAGCCGCCGGTGGACTCATCGATCCCGGCCACGCGCATCGTCTCGGTCGCCACCACCGAAGGCTGCCGCGACCGCCAGTACTCGGCGCTCTCGCGCTTCTGGGAACTGGAGAACGCCACCGACTGCGGCACCTTCGGCTTCCGCGGCTACCGTCCGCTCAACGTGTCGGTCTCGGCCGCCACCAAGAAGCCCGAGACGCCGACCTCGCCCTCGGCCGGCCACACCGCCGACCCGGTGGCCTACCAGGCCAACGAGATGCGCATCGGCCTGTCGGTGCGCACCAAGCTCGCGCAAGGCATGCTCACGCAGGACGACCCGACCAAGAAAGACTCGCTGTGGTTCGCCTACAGCCAGCAGTCGACCTGGCAGCTGTTCAACGGCGCCATCTCGCGGCCCTTCCGCACCACCGACCACGAACCCGAGCTGATGTATGTCTACCCGACCGACTTCAAGCTGCCGGGCGGCTGGCGCTGGCGCTATTCGGGCCTGGGCATCGTGCACCAGTCGAACGGCCAGACCCTGCCGCTGTCGCGCAGCTGGAACCGCGTGTACCTGATGGGCGGCGCCGAGCTCGACGACCGCTTCACCATCACCGGCCGCATCTGGAAGCGCATTTCCGAGAATGCCGCCAAGGACGACAACCCCGACATCGCCGACTACTACGGCCGCGCCGAAATCACCGGCCGCTGGAACCTCAACCGCGACAACCAGCTCGCAGTGACCGTGCGCAACAACCTGCGCGACAGCGGCCGCGGCTCGGTGCGCCTCGAATGGCTCAAGGCCATCGGCGACCCGACCAAGAGCAACCTGCGCTTCCACACGCAGCTGTTCTCGGGCTATGGCGACACGCTGGTGGACTACAACCGCAAGCGCACGGTGCTGAGCATTGGTCTCAGCCTCGTCGATTTCTGATTCACTTCACACGTCGTATCCCACAATGAGCGCAGACCTCACTCCCGTCGACGACACGCAGCGCGAGATCATCGCGGCGCTGCATGTCGCGCCCGTCTTCGATGCCGCCCACGAGCTGGAGCGCCGCACCGACTTTCTCGCCAGCTACCTGAAGCGCACCGGCCTGAAGACGCTGGTGCTGGGCATCAGCGGCGGCGTCGATTCGCTGACCGCCGGCTGCCTCGCGCAGCGCGCCGTCCAGCGGCTGCGCGCCACGGGCTACGACGCCACCTTCATCGCGATGCGCCTGCCCTACGGCGTGCAGAAGGACGAAGCCGAAGCGCAGGCCTCGCTGGCGGTGATGAAGCCCGACCGCACCATCACCGTCGACATCCGCCCCGCCGCCGACGGCATGCTCGCCGCGCTGAAGGCCGGCGACCTGACCTTCCGCGACGCGGCACATGAAGACTTCGTGCTCGGCAACATCAAGGCGCGCCAGCGCATGATTTCGCAGTTCGCGGTGGCCGGCGCGCACGACGGCATCGTCATCGGCACCGACCATGCGGCCGAGGCGCTGATGGGATTCTTCACCAAGTTCGGCGACGGCGCGGCCGACATCACGCCGCTCACGGGCCTCAACAAGCGCCGTGTGCGCGCGGTGGCACAGCTGCTGGGTGCGCCCGACGCGCTGGTCTACAAGGTGCCCACCGCCGACCTCGAATCGCTGGTGCCGGGCAAGCCCGACGAAGACGCCTTCGGCGTCACCTACGAGCAGATCGACGACTTCCTCGAAGGCAAGCCGGTGTCGGCCGCGGCCCGACAGATCATTCTTGCGACGCATCGCAAGAGCGCCCACAAGCGCGCGCTGCCCGTCGAGCCCTTCTGACGGCGGCGGCCGCGGGGTTCGCCCGCGGCCTTTTTTCTTTTTTCGAAACGCATAGCGCCCTGCCCAGGGCGCTACTTGGCGCTGGCCGAGCATGAGTCGCCCAGGGGCTGCAGTTCAATGGCATCCTCGGGCACAGTGCCAACCAGGAGAGCGTGAACGGTCCGTCATCACCGAAGGCGTGTTGCTGCAGTTCGGCGACCTCGTCGCGCAGCGCGGCGGCACGGTGCAGGATCGCTGGGCGGTGTATCAACAAACGGGCTGAGGCCTTCGCAACAAACCATGACACACGACGACATGCGACAGACCTTCGACACCATGCGCGCCGCGAGCCTGCGCGCGCAGACGCCGCCGTGGAACGAGCGCGCCGACCGCTTGAAGCGCCTGCGTGCGCTGGTGAAAGACAGCCGCCAGGAAATCGCTGCCGCCATCAGCGCCGACTTCCACCACCGGGCCTTTCAGGAAACCGAGCTTGCCGAAGTGTTCCCCAGCATCGAGGGCGTGCAGCACGCGCTCGCGCACGGCAAGGCATGGATGCGCGTGCGCCGCCGCTCCACGGGCCTGTGGTTCAAGCCCGCGTCGTCGCGGATCATGCCGCAGCCGCTGGGCGTGGTGGGCATCGTGGTGCCGTGGAACTACCCGCTGTACCTGGCGGTGGGGCCGATGACCGCGGCGCTGGCGGCGGGCAACCGCCTGATGGTGAAGCAGTCGGAGTTCACGCCGCGCTTCGCCGAGCTGTTCGCCGCGCTGGTGCGAAAGCAGTTTGCCGAAGACGAGATCGCCATCGTCAACGGCGACGCAGAAACCGCGCGCGCCTTCTCCAGCCTGCCCTTCGACCATTTGCTGTTCACCGGCTCGACCGCTGTCGGCCACCACGTGATGCGCGCCGCGAGCGAGCACCTCACGCCGGTGACGCTGGAGCTGGGCGGCAAGTCACCCGCGATCATCGGGCCCGATGCCAACTTCGACAAGGCCGTCGAACGCATCCTGGTCGGCAAGACGCTCAACGCGGGCCAGACCTGCATCGCGCCCGACTACGTGCTGCTGCCCGAAGGCCAGCAGCAGCGCTTTGCCGACAGCGCCCGGCGCCTGTTCGCCTCGATGTACCCGGCGCTGGCCACCAACACCGACTACACGAGCATCGTGAGCCCGCGCCACTTCGCACGGCTGCAGGAGCTGTCGGCGCTGGCGCAGGAGCAGGGCGCCAGCGCCCTGCCCTTGTCCGACACGGCACCCGACCCTGCGACGCGCCGCTTTCCACCCGTGCTGCTGACCGGCGTGAACGACGGTATGCGTGTGATGCAGGAGGAAATCTTCGGCCCGCTGCTGCCGGTGCTGACCTACAAGGGCATCGACGAAGCCATTGCGTACGTCAACGCACACCCTCGCCCACTCGCGCTGTACCTGTTCGAGAAGAACAGCGCGACCATCGAGCGGGTGATGGAGAACACGGTGACCGGTGGCGTGTCGATCAACGAGACCCTGCTGCATGTCGCACAAGACAACCTGCCCTTCGGCGGCGTAGGCGCCAGCGGCATGGGCGCGTACCACGGCGAGCACGGCTTCGAGACCTTCTCGAAGATGAAGCCGATCTTTCACCAGTCGGCGCTGAACGGCCTGGGCCTGTTCAAGCCGCCCTACGGCAAGACCTTCGAACGGATGATGAAGCTGCTGGTGCGCTGAAGAATCAGGGTGCGGGAATGCTGGCGCCGTCGCCGTTGTCGCGGACGACGACGTAGCTGCAGACGGCCTGGCCCCTTGCGTCGTACAGGGGCCAGCGCACCCGCGTGCCGTCGGGCGCCGCGTGCGCCACCTGCGTCGAAGACGCGTCGATGTTCGCGCCCACGTGGGCATAGCGCGCGTCCACGGTCATGGGCACATGGGGCGAAAAGGCCTGGTAGCCGGGCAGGTCGAACCATTCGTCATGCGCGAGCATGCTGCGCTCGGCGACCTTCCGGACGCGATGCCGCAGGAAGTGCTGGTCGGCGTCGCGGGCGCAGAACAGTTTGCTCTTCAGGTACGCACGCATGTCGCCCGCGATGTCCGCAAAGACGCCCTGGCATGCGCCCCGCATGCCGGCGAGCTGTTGATTTCCACGGAATCCTGACCCCATAAGACTCGAGCTACTCACTTGAACTCGTCCACAGTCACGCCCAGCTTGCGCACCTTGTCGTGCAGCGTCTGGCGCGCAATGCCCAGCGCGGCGGCTGTGGCCGGCTGGTCGCCGTGCTGGCGGCGCAGCTCCTCGACGATCACCGCGCGTTCGAACGACTCCACCTGCTGCGGCAGCCCGCGCGGCAGGGCGGGGACGCCTTCGGTGCTGTTGCCGCCGCGTGTCTGCGTCAGGCGCTCGCCGAGCAGGCCCAGCACGAAGCGGTCGGCCACGTTGCGCAGCTCACGCACGTTGCCGGGCCAGGCGTAGGCCATCAGGTCGGCCAGCTGCGCATTGCTCAAGAGCGGCGCGGGGCGCTCGTAGCGGCTTGCGGCCTGCAGGGTGAAGTGCTCGAACAGCAGCGGAATATCTTCGCGCCGCTCACGCAGCGGCGGCAGCTCGATGAAGGCCACGCCCAGGCGGTAGTACAGGTCGGCTCTGAACTTCTGCTGGTCGCTCATGGCCTTCAGGTCGTCCTTGCTCGCGGCCACCACGCGGCAGTCGAAAGGAATGGTCTTGTTGGAGCCGATGCGCTCGATGCTGCGCTCCTGCAGCGCGCGCAGCAGCTTGATCTGCACCGCCATCGGCATGCTCTCGATCTCGTCGAGGAACAACGTGCCGCCGCTGGCGTATTCGAACTTGCCCACGCGCATGCGGCTGGCGCCGGTGAATGCGCCGGCCTCGTGGCCGAACAGCTCGCTCTCGGCCAGCGACTCGGGCAGGCCGCCGCAATTGAGCGGCACGAAATGCTGGCGGCGGCGCGCGCTGTGGTCGTGCAGGCAGCGCGCGACCAGCTCCTTGCCGGTGCCGGTCTCGCCGTAGACCAGCACGTCGGCGGAGGTCTCGGCCAGCGTCTTTACAGTCTGGCGCACCTGCTGCATCTGCGCCGAACGGCCGATCAGCACCGACTGGATGCCCTGCCAGTTCTCCAGCGCGTCGCGCAGCGCGCGCACCTGCAGGCTGAGCTGGCGGCGCTCGATGGCGTGGCGCACGATGGCCACCAGCCGCTCGGAGCTGAAAGGCTTTTCGATGAAGTCGTAGGCGCCCTCGCGCATGGCCTGCACGGCCATCGCGATGTGGCCGTGGCCGGTGACCAGGATCACGGGCAGTTCGGCATCGACGTTGCGCAGCTCGGGCAGCCACTCGGTGCCGCTCAGGCCCGGCAGGCGCACGTCGCTGATGACGACGGCCGGCACGCCGAAGCCGATGTGCGGCCGCGCGCGCTCGGCGCTGGCGAAAGATTCGACCTCGAAACCGGCCAGGGTCAGCACCTGAGTCGTGCTGATGCGGACGTCTTCGTCGTCCTCGACCAGCAGCACCCGGATGGCAGGGGCTTCGCTCACTTGGGGGTCACTCCTGTTGTGCAATGGAAAAGGGGGAATGGGAGGGGACAGGCGGGTTGTGGATCACGGCAATGGCAGCGGGCAGGTCGATGACGAAGCATGCCCCGCCGCCATCCAGGTTGGCCGCGCGCAGCGAACCGTCCATGGACCGCACCAATTGTGCCGAGATCACGAGCCCCAGGCCCAGCCCCGAGCCCGCGGCCTTGCCGGTGACGAAGGGTTCGAACAGGCGCGGCAGGATGTCGGGGCGAATGCCCGGGCCGGTGTCTGTCACCGACAGGAGCACGCGCCCCTCCTTCGGCCGCGCCTCCAGGCGCAGCGTGCGGACCGGCGCGTCCTGCATGGCGTCGATGGCGTTGCGCATCAGGTTGGCGAGCACGCTGCCCAGCGCGGCGTCTTCGGCCATGACGCTCAGCGCCGGGGGTTGCACGTCGACCTCGATGGTCACGCGCTGCTTCTTCGAGGCCTCGGCGACGATCACCTGCGCGTCGGCGATGGCATGCGACAGCTGCACCGGCGCCAGCGGCAGCTCGCCCTTGTAGGCGAAGGTTCGCAGCTGCGAGGTCAGCCGCGCGAGCCGGTCGACCATGCCGCGGATGCGCTCGAGGTTGCCGCGCACGTCGTCCAGGCGGCTCTTGTCGAGCAGGATGGTGGCGCTTTCCGACAGCGTGCGCATGGCCGTGAGCGGCTGGTTGAGTTCGTGCACCACGCCGGCAGACATCTGGCCCAGCGCGGCCATCTTGCCCGCGTGCACCAACTCGCCCTGTGCGGCGCGCAGCTGCGCAGTGCGCGCCACCACGGTCGATTCGAGCGTGTCGTGCGCCGCCTGCAGCGCGGCCTGGTTGGCCAGCTTCTGGCGCACCGCTCGGCGGCGCTGCCACAGCGCGACGGCCACAAGCAGCAGCACCGCCATCGCGAGGCTGGCGGTAATGGCTGCATTGCGCGCCGCCACGCGCAGCGGCACCAGGTCGTCGAGCACCACCAGCTGCCACGGCGCGCCGCGCAGGGTGCGGGCCGAAGCGAGCTGGTCCACGCCGTCGAGCGAGATCACCTGCACATCGCGGTCGAGCGCCTCCTTCTGCGTCCACTGCAGCGGCTGCAGGGTGGCCTCGCCGTAGGGGCGCGAGCGCAGCACCTCGGCGCGCTGCAGCGCATCGAGCGGCAGCAGCGGGCGGAACTTCAGGTTGTCGCGCGTGGAAAGAATGACCACGCCGCGCTGGTCGATCAGCGCCACGTCGCCGGGCAGCTTGCGCCAGGCGCGCTCGGTCTCTTCGAGGTTGATCTTCACGGCCACCACGCCGCGCGCGGACTGGCCGCGGCGCAGCGCATACGAAAGGTAGTAGCCCGGCCGCTTGCTGGTGATGCCCACGCCGTAGAAGCGGCCCCTGCCCTGCCCCAGCGCATCGATCACGTAGGGCCGGAACGACAGGTCCTGCCCAACGGTGGTGCCGGGCTTGTCCCAGTCCGATGCCGCCAGCGAAGTGCCGGAGGCGTCGAGCACATAGAGCATCTCGGCACCGGCGGTGGCGTTGACGCCGTCGAGGTAGCGGTTGACCACGTCGCGCAGGCGAGTGTCGGTCGGCGTGCCGAGCAGCGCCGGCACGACGGGCGTCATCTCCAGCAGCGCGGGGAGGTAGTCGAAGCGGGCCAGGTCGGCGTCGAGCCCAGTTGCGAGCATGTCGAGCCGGTGTTCGGCTGCCTCGCGCAGGCGCGCCAGGCCAGCCTGCATGGCGATCTGGTGGCCGGCGAAGGCGGCCACGGCCACCAGGGCCAGTGCGCCGCACCAGCGCGGCAGGCCGCGCCATCCCCTGGCATTGTCGGAAGGTCCATCGAAACGCCGGGCCGGCTCCCTTGAAATCATGGGAGCGTTATTGCACAAGGCCGGGCCGTCCGCATCGGTGGCAGCCCGATGGCCCTGCGCCACCCCGCTTTCGCGGGGCCGGTAAGGAAAGGGTCAGGCCTGCCGTGCCGGGCTGGCGGGCATGTGCGCTTCGGTTGCGTCGAGCACACGCTCGGGCTCGTCGGCTTCCACCGTGCTTTCCTGGTCCAGATGCTGGTGCATGCGCACGGTGTCGAGGTCGCCGGTCCACTTGGCGACCACGATGGTGGCGACGCCGTTGCCGATCAGGTTGGTGAGCGCGCGCGCTTCCGACATGAAGCGGTCGATGCCCAGGATGAGCGCGAGCCCCGCCACCGGCACATGGCCCACCGCCGACAGCGTGGCCGCCAGCACGATGAAGCCGCTGCCCGTGACGCCCGCCGCGCCCTTCGAAGTGAGCAGCAGCACGGCCAGCAGCGTGAGCTGCTGCGTCAGCGTCATGTCGGTGTTGGTCGCCTGGGCGATGAACACCGCCGCCATCGTCAGGTAGATCGAGGTGCCGTCGAGGTTGAACGAGTAGCCCGTGGGCACCACCAGCCCGACCACCGACTTCTTCGCGCCCAGGTTCTCCAGCTTGGCCATCATGCGCGGCAGCACCGACTCGCTCGACGAGGTACCCAGCACGATCAGCAGTTCTTCCTTGATGTACTTGATGAACTTCCAGATGCTGAAGCCGTGGAACCTTGCAATGAGCCCCAGCACCACGAAGATAAAGAACAGGCAGGTGGCATAGAAGGTGGCCATCAGCTGGCCCAGCTGCAGCAGCGAACTCACGCCGTACTTGCCGATGGTGAAGGCCATGGCGCCGAAGGCGCCGATGGGCGCGACCTTCATGATGTAGCCGACGATCACGAAGAGCACGTGCGAGCCCTTCTCGATCACGTCGAACACCAGCGTGCCGCGGCCGCCGAACTTGTGCAGCGCAAAGCCGAACATCACCGCGATCAGCAGCACCTGCAGGATCTCGCCCTTGGCGAAGGCATCGACCACCGTGTTCGGGATGATGTTGAGCAGGAAGTCGGTGGTGCTCTGCATCTTGCCCGGGCCGGTGTAGGCCGCAATGCTCTTGGTGTCGAGCTGGCTCACGTCGACGTTCATGCCCGCGCCGGGCTTCACGATGTTGATGATGACCAGGCCCACCACCAGCGCGATGCTGCTCACGATCTCGAAGTACAGCAGCGCCAGGCCGCCGGTCTTGCCGACCTTCTTCATGTCTTCCATGCCGGCGATGCCCACCACCACCGTGCAGAAGATGATCGGCGCGATGATCATCTTGATCAGCTTGATGAAGCCGTCGCCCAGCGGCTTCATCGAAGCGCCGGTGTCGGGGTAGAAATGCCCCAGCAGCACCCCGAGCACGATGGCCGTGATGACCTGGAAATACAGGGATTTGTAGAAGGGCTTGGGTGCGGTGGTGTGTTCCACGGGGTGGCTCATCGGGTTGTCTCCAATTTCGTGGCCAGGCTCCGCAGCGGGGCGCGCGGCCGGCCCCGTGGTTCAGCAATCGACATGCCACGCACGGCACCGGTCGCACCGCGCGCTAAGTCCTTGATTTGATGGACCTTTTGGTGAGCGTGCGAACCGCGACCCGCCGACGATCCGGATGGCGCGGGCAACGCCCGTCCGATCCGCCGGATCAACGCCTCGGGGAAAACCCTAGCCCTCATTCAACGATGTCAGACTTGCCGCATGAACGACAACGCCCAGCCGGCAGCGGCCACGGACAGCGCCTCCAAGCGCATCGCGCTCACGGTGGCGGCGGCCTTCTTCATGGAGACGCTGGACGCCACCATCATCGTCACCGCCCTGCCGGCCATCGGCGCCGGCTTCGGCATGGGCGCGCTGGACGCGAGCCTGGGCGTCACGGTCTACCTGATCGCGATGGCGGCGCTGGTGCCGGCGGCGGGCTGGTGCGCCGGGCGCTTCGGCGCGCGGCGGGTGTTTGCGCTCGCGGTTGGCACCTTCACCATGGCTTCGCTCGCCTGCGGGCTGGCGCCCACCTTTGAGGTGTTCGTTGCGGCGCGCGTGCTGCAGGGCGCGGCCGCGGCCTTCATGTCGCCGGTGGGCCGGCTCGTGGTGCTGCGCGAAACGCCGAAGCACCGGCTGATAGAGGCCATCGGCACCATCACCTGGCCGGGGCTCATCGCGCCGGTGATCGGCCCGCCGCTGGGCGGGCTCATCGCAACGCACGCGTCGTGGCGCTGGATCTTCCTGCTGAACGTGCCGCTGGGCCTCGTGGGCCTGTGGCTGATCATGCGGCTGTTCCCGCGCCGCACCGACGTGGCTCCGACGCGCTTCGATGCAATCGGCTTCGTGCTCACCGCCGTTGCGCTGGCCGCGCTGGTCGAAGGCCTCACGCGCCTGGGCGGCTCGCAGCCGGGCTCGGCCACCACCCTCGGCCTGCTGGCAGCCGGCGCCGTGGCCGCAGCCGCCGCGGTGCGCCATGCGCGACGCACGACGGCGCCCCTGCTCGACCTGCGCGCGCTGGCTGTGCCGACTTATGCGCTGGCCACCGCGACGGCCGGCTTCGTCTCGCGCATCGCGATCAACGCCTCGCCCTTTTTGCTGCCGCTGATGTTCCAGATCGGCTTCGGCATGAACGCGTTCCAGGCGGGCTCGATGCTGCTGGTGTACATGGGCGGCAACCTCGTGATGAAGAGCGCCACCACGGCGGTGCTGCGGCGCTTCGGCTTTCGCAACGTGCTGACGGTGAACGGTGCGATCTGCGCCGCCACGCTGTTCGGTTGCGGGCTGCTGTCGCCGGGCGACCCGCTGCCGTGGGTGTGCGTGCTGCTCTTCGTGGCGGGCATGGCGCGCTCGATGAACTTCACGGCCATCAACACGCTGGCCTTTGCCGACGTGCCCGATGAATCGCGCGCCGGCGCAAGCACGCTTGGCACGATGCTGCAGCAGGTTTCGCTCGCGCTCGGCGTCGCGCTGGGCGCGATGGTGCTCGGCGCGTCGAAGGCGCTGCGCGGCGCGCCGGCGGTGCAGCTCGCGGATTTCCATCACGCCTGGTATGTGGTCGGCCTGCTGATGGCCATCGCAACGCTGATGACGCTGCGGCTCGACCGCCATGCGGGCATGGCAGTGTCGCGAAGGCCGTGAGAACATCGTTCGCCCTGCTGTTTCCCTTTCGGAGATTTCTTCCATGCCACTGCACATTGGCATCGTCGGCTGCTCGGCCGAAGGCGCTGCGCTCTGCTATCGCACGCTGTGCGTCGAAGGCGCCCAGCACATGGACCAGGCCCACGCGCACCCCGAGGTTTCGATGCACACGCACTCGCTCGCCGCGTATGTGGACTGCCTCGATCGCGGCGACGTCGACGGCGTCGCGCAACTGATGCTGTCGTCGGCGGGCAAGCTCGCGGCGGCTGGCGCCGACTTTCTGATCTGCCCCGACAACACGATCCACCAGGCGATGCATCGGGTGCTCCCGCAGTCGCCGCTGCCGTGGCTGCACATCGCCGAGGTGGTTGCGGCGGAGGCGGCATCGCGGGGCTTTCGCCGCGTGGGCGTTCTGGGCACACGCTGGCTGGTCGACAGCGAGGTCTACCCGCAGGCGCTGTCGGCCGCCGGGCTGGAAGCCGTGCGGCCTGATGCCGATGAGCGTGCAATGCTCGGCCGCATCATCATGGACGAACTGGTGCGCGGCGTGGTCCGGCCCGAGTCCACCACGGTGCTGCAACAGATGATCGAAGGCCTGAAGGCGCGCGGCTGCGATGCCGTGGCGCTGGGCTGCACCGAACTGCCACTGGTGCTGAACGACGGCAACTCGGCACTCCCGACACTCGACTCGACGCGCCTGCTGGCGCGCGCGGCACTGCGGCGTGCAACGGCCGGCTGAGCCCCCGCCTATTTGCGCACCTTGTCGATCTCGGCCATCAGCTCTTTCACGGTGGCCTCGCCGACCGAGGCCGAGTACTTGTCGATGACCGGCTTCACCTTCGTGCGCAGCTTCGCCATCTCTTCGGGCGGCAGCTCCGACACGGTCATGCCCGCCTTCTTCAATGCGTCGAGCGCGCTGTCGGCGGCGCCGCGCGAGGCCTCGCGCTGGAACGCGGTCGATTCGGTCGACGCCTCGGTGATGATCTTCTTCTCTTCTGCGCTCATGCCGTCCCAGGTCTTCCTGCTGATCAGCAGCGCCTGCGGGTTGTAGATGTGCCGGGTCTGGGTGATGTACTTCTGCACCTCGGCGAACTTGGACGACAGGATGGTGGTGTTCGGGTTCTCCTGCCCGTCGACCGCCTTCTGGTCGAGAGCGGGATACAGCTCGGGGAACGGCAGCGGAGTGGCATTGGCGCCCAGCGCACCGAACAGGTCGATGTAGATCGGCGACTGGATCACACGGATCTTCAGCCCCGCGATGTCGTCCGCCTTCACGATCGGCCGCTTGCTGTTGGTGAGGTTGCGAAAGCCCAGGTCCCAGTAGCCCAGGCCATGCAGGCCCTTGTCTTCCAGCCTGGCCATCAGCTTCTGGCCGAAGGGTCCGTCGGTGACCGCATCGGCCTCCTTGCCGCTGTTGAACAGGAACGGAAAGTCGTAGGCCGCGAACTCCTTGACCTGCGCCGAGAGAATGCCCGCGTTCAGCACCGTGAGTTCGACCGTGCCGCCCTGCAGCGCCGACACGGTCTGAAGATCGCCGCCGAGCGCGCCGCCCGCGAACAGCTTGACGGTGATCTTGCCGCCCGACTTGGCGGCCACGAGGTCGGCGAACTTCTGCGCGCCCTGCGCCTGCGGATGGCCGGTCTGGTTCTGGAACGCGAACTTGAGCGTTCGCTCCTTGACCTGCGCACCGGCGCCGCACATGGCGAACAACGCAACGGCGGCAACCAGCAGTTTCAGCATCGAGGGCTTCTTCATGGCAACGTCTCCTTGTATGTATATGTCTATCCGTGGAACAACCTGGCCGGCCCCGTCACCAGCCACGGGAACAGCACCATCAGGAACATGACGGCGAACTCGGCGATCATGAAAGGCACCACGCCGCGCGTGACGTCGTCCATCGAGATCTTTCCGACGCCGGCCACCACGTTGAGGACCGTGCCCACCGGCGGCGTGACCAGGCCGATCGAGTTGTTGATGATGAAGAGCACGCCGAAATAGACCGGGTCGATGCCCGCAGCCTTCACGATGGGCATCAGCACGGGTGTGAGGATCAGGATCGTCGGCGTCATGTCCATCGCAGTACCCACGATCATCACCAGCACCATGATCGCGATCATCAGCAGGATCTGGTTGCCCATGAAGGGCTGCAGCAGCCCCACCACCTTCGAAGGCAGGTCGGCCACCGTGATGAGCCATGCGCTCACCATGGCCGCGGCGATCAGGAACATCACGATGGCGCTGGTCTTGGCCGCGCCCACGAACACCGCGTAGAGGTCCTTCCAGCTCAGCTCGCGATAGACGACGGTCGACACGAAAAGCGCATAGACGGCGGCCACCACGGCCGCCTCGGTCGGTGTGAACACGCCCATGCGCAAGCCCACGAGGATGATCACCGGCAGCATCAGCGCCCACAGCGCCTTGCGAAACGCCGTGAAGATTTCGCCGCCCGACTTGCGCGGCGGAGGCACGATCTTCTCGCGCCGCACCAGCCAGGCCCAGGTGATCCACAGCGCGCCGCCGATCAGCAGGCCAGGCACGATGGCCGCGAGAAACAGCTTGGAGATCGAGACGTTGGCCGCCACGCCGAAAATCACGAGCCCGATGCTCGGCGGGATCACCGGGCCGATCACGCCGGTGGCGGCGATGAGCCCGCCCGCGCGCGCCTTGTCGTGGCCTGCCTTGACCATCATCGGCAGCAGCAGCGCCGTCAGCGCGGCCGCGTCGGCCACGGCCGACCCCGAGAGCGCCGAGAGCAGGCAACCCGCCATGATGGTCACGTAGCCAAGGCCTCCCTTCACATGGCCGACCAGCGCGAGCGCGAAATCGACGATGCGCTTGGAGAGGCCGCCCACGTTCATGATCTCGCCGGCCAGCATGAAGAACGGCACGGCCAGCAACGGAAAGCTGTCGGCGCCGCCGATCACGTTCTGCGCAAGGATCTGCGCGTCGAACAGGTCGAGGTGCCACATCAGCGCGACCCCGCTGGCCAGCAGCGAGAACGCGATGGGAATGCCCATCGCCATGGCCAGGAGCAGCGAGCCCACGAAGACGACGATGGTCACTTGCGTGCTCCCTGTTGTGCATCGCCTTGCGCGGCGCTGTCTTGCGAACCGAGGATCTGCTGCAGCTGCACCGCTTCTTCGGACTCCTGCACCATCACCAGGTCGCTCTCGGCAATGCGCCCTGTGAGCAGGCGCAACAGGTCGAGCACGAGGATGAAGGCGGCCAGCACCGAGAACACCACGCCCGACAGGTACACCACCGCCATCGAGGCGCCGGTGACCGGCGCGGTCACGTCCCAGTTGATGCGCGTCTGCGCCGTGCTGCCCTGGAACAGCAGCCACACGATGTAGAGCATCACCACGTGCCCCACCGCGAGGCAGATCTTCTTGCCGATGGGCGGCAGCTTCTGCACGACCATGTCGACGCCCAGGTGGCCGTGCTCCTTCAGCGCGACAACCGCACCGAGAAAGGTCATCCAGATGAAGAGCCAGCGCGAGACTTCCTCGGACAGGGTGATGCCCGAATTGAAGCCGTAGCGCAGCACCACGTTGCCGAAGACCAGCACGACCATGACCGCAAGCGCGGCTGCGATCAGGGCTTCGATGCCGGCGCAGCACCGGTCGATCCATCGGTTCATGGTCATGCTCTGCGTTCAGGCCGGCGCGGCCTGCCTGTGCATCTCGACCAGCGCGCGCAGCGCAGCCAGGTAAGACTGCGGGCCCAGGCCCTGGACCGTGCCTTTCACCGCCGGCGAGATGATCGAGTGCGCGCGCCATGTCTCGCGCGCGGCGATGTTGGACATGTGCACCTCGATGATGGGGAACGGCATCGCCTTGATCGCGTCGTGCAGCGGCACGCCGTGCTGCGTGAGGCCGGCCGGGTTGACCAGCGCACCCTGAGCCCCGTCGATGTGGGTGTGCAAAAAGTCGATCAGGTCGCCTTCGTGGTTCGACTGGAGGATGTCCAGCGTCACGCCGAGCTCGGTGGCGAGCTGCTGCAGCTGCGCGTTGATTTCGGCCAGCGTGGTCTTGCCATAGATGTGGGGTTCGCGGCGGCCGAACAGGTTGAGGTTGGGGCCGTGCAGGACGAGGATCTTCATGAGGCGCCTTCGGTCGGAGGTCTTACTGCTTGCGGATGCGCGCGAGTTCGTCGGTGTAGAGCTTGACGATGGCGGGATCGTAGCTCGCGGCGAAACGCTCGGTGACAGGCTTGGCAATCTGCCGCATGCGGGCCTGCTCGGCAGGCGCGAGCTCGTTGAACTGCGCCCCCTTGGCCTGCAAGTCGCCTACGGCGCGCTGCGCGGCGGCGCGGCTCACCTGGCGCTGATAGCCGCGCGCTTCGTCGGCGGCCTCGCGCATCATCTTCTGCTCGGCGGGGCTCAGCGAGTCCCAGAACTTCTTGCTGACCAGCACGATGTTGGCCGCATACACATGGTTCGTGGCGCTCACGAACTTCTGCACCTCGTAGAACTTGTTCGACAGGATCACCGCGTACGGGTTCTCCTGGCCGTCGACCGCCTTCGACTCGAGCGCGCCGTACAGCTCGGCGAAAGGCATCGGCACCGGGTTGGCCTTGAAGGCCTTGAAGGTTTCGAGGAACACGGGGTTCGGAATGACGCGGATCTTCAGGCCTTCGAGGTCCTCGGGCCTGGTGATGGGCCGCTTGCTGTTGGTGACGTTGCGAAAGCCCAGGTCCCAATAGCCCAGCGCCACCAGCCCCTTCTCCGGCAGCTTCGCGATCAACGCCTGGCCCAGCGGGCCGTCGAGCAGCGCATCGGCCTGCGCGAAGCTGCCCACCGCGAACGGGAAGTCGACAAGGCCGAACTCCTTGACGATGCCCGCGAGCGACGTGGTGGCCGGTGCCGACATCTGCTGCACACCGCCCTGCAGCGCCGACTGCTGCTGCATCTCGTTGCCCAGCTGCGAGGCCGGGAACTCCTGCACCTTCATCTTGCCGCCGCTCTTGGCCGCGAGCAGCTCGGCGAAACGCTTCACGCCGAAGCTCACGGGGTGGTCTGCGTTGTTGAGGTGACCGAAGCGGATCACACGGTCCTGCACGCCCTGCGCGAAGGCGGGAATGGCCAGGGCGAGGGTCAGGCCGGCCGCTGCCAGCTGGCGATGAAGCGTTCTCAAGATGTGATCTCCAGCTGTGTGAAGGTGCAAGGGCGGTGCGATCTTAGAGCGGAATTGGAAAACATTTCCACTAGTGAAAACACTTGGCAAAAGCGCTAGAGTGACGTCATGACAGCCATACTCGAACGCAGCTTCAAGGTCCTCGAACACCTGGCCGGCCACCCTGAAGGCCGCGCACTGTCAGCACTGTCGGCCGAGCTGGAAATGCCGCTGAGCGCCACGCACCGCCTGCTGACCGAGCTCATCCGCTGCGGCTATGTGCGGCAGGACCAGAGCCACGGCGACTACATGCTCACGATCAAGCTGGTGTCGCTGGGCCTGAGCTTTCTCAGCAACAGCGGCATCGTCGACGTGGCGCAGCCGCTGCTCGACCGGCTCGCCGCCGAATCGGGCGAACTGGTGCGGCTGGCGGTGGTCGACGGCGACGAGCTCACCTTCGTCGCCAAGGCGCAAGGTGCAACGCGCGGCCTGCGCTACGACCCGGACATGGGCCTGTCGGTGAACCTCTCCTGCAGCTCCGCCGGCCACGCCTGGCTGTCGACAATGACGGACGAGCAAGCGCTGCAACTCGTGGCGAAGCAGGGCTTCGGCAAGCCCGAAGACTACGGCCCGAAGGCGCCGACCACAGTGAAAGCGCTGCTGGCGTATCTGCGCGCGGCACGCAAGCGCGGCTTCGCGATGATCAGCGAGGTGTTCGCGCCGGCAATGACAGCCATGGCCGCGCCGGTGCGCAGCGGCAACGGCGCGGTGATCGGCGTCATCACCATCGCAGGGCCACTGGTGCGACTGACCGAGGAACGCATGCTCGAACTGGGACCGGTGCTGCTGTCGTCGGCCGAGGACGTGGCGCAGGCCAGCGGGGCTTCCGCGATGTTCAAGCGAAGGGCCTGACCGGACATCGCGCGGCGGCCATGGTGCTTATCTATTCAGAATGGAGCCTCCTCGACAAATCAAGGAGACATTCATGCACGACATCGCCGCGCTCCAGAAACTGCTGGACGCGATCTTTCCCGGCCTGATGGGCGTACGGCTCACCGAGCTCGCACCCGACCGCGTGGTCGCGCAGATGGAGGTGCGGCAAGACCTGTGCACCGCCGGCGGCATCCTGCACGGCGGCGCCTACATGGCCTTCGCCGACACGCTGGGTGCGGTCGGCACCATCGCCAACCTGCCCGAAGGCAAGCGCACGACGACCACCGATTCGAGCACCAAGTTCATCGCGGGCGCGCGCCTCGGCACGACGGTCACGGGCACCTGCCTGGCGCTGCATCGCGGACGCACTACGCATGTGTGGCAAACCTCGGTGACCAATGCCGATGGCAAACTGTGCGCGGTCGTCACACAGACGCAATTGGTGCTGGGCGAAGGCGCATAGCCGGGCAAGCCCCATCCCGACGGCGTCGGCATGCGCTTACGGCCAGTTCGCGCAGCGTCCTATCGACGCATCGCCCATGGTTTCTAGTCTGGACTCCAGGCACCGGACATCCTTGTGCAACGAACACGGTGCCCAAAGGAGATGACCATGCAGAAACTCATATGGACCTGCGCCGTCGCGTCGTGCCTCACGGTGCTCTCAGCCCACGCGCAGATGAACCCGCCTCCGGCGGCGACCGTCGATCCGGCCATTGCCGAACTCAAGGCCGGTCGCGACAAAATTGCGGCCGACTACAAGGCCGACCGTGCGGCCTGCGACGCCATGAAGGACAACGCCAAGGACGTCTGCGTCGAAGAGGCCAAGGGCAAGGAAAAGATCGCCAAGGCCGAGTTGGACCAGAAGCTCAAGCCCAGTGACGGCAACGCTCGCAAGGTGGCGGAAGCCAAGGTGGACGTTGCCTACAGCATCGCAAAAGAAAAGTGTGACGACCAGAAGGGCGACGCCAAGTCTGCGTGCATGAAGCAGGCCAAGACGGACGAAGAGAAGGGCAAGGCCGAGATCAAGGCGATGAAAAAGTAGATCGGGGCGACAGAAGGAGCCCTGAGCATGAAGCAGCAGCAGGCGGGAAGCGACGAGCGTGACGACAGCCGCCGCGTATCGGCATGGGGCGTCGTGGCGGTCATCGTCGTGCTGCTTGGCGCGCTTGCGTACTTCCATGCACTCCAGAAACGCTTCGAAATCCCGGCAGAGATGATGCCGCCCGCGCCGAGCGCTCCCAGCGAAATGCCCGGCGTTCTTGCGGGCAGATAGAGCGTTCGGCGGTGCAGGCATCGCCGAGCGCATCGGAAGACACAGGCAAGCCCATGGAACGACTCTTCGACTCCTTCGCCAACACCTTCGCCCGCATGGCCGGCAGCCCGGCGGCCTTCCTGATCTGCGTGGCCGTGGTTGTGGCCTGGGCGGTTTCGGGGCCGTTCTTCGGCTTTTCGGAAACATGGCAGCTCGTGATCAACACGGGCACCACCATCGTCACCTTCCTGATGGTCTTTCTCATTCAGAACACCCAGAACCGCGACGGTGTGGCCTTGCAGACCAAGCTGGACGAACTGATCCGCTCCTCCAACGCGGAGGATGACTTCATCGGCATCGAGAAACTCACGGACAGGGAGTTGATCGCGCTGCACGAGCGCTGCGAGGCGGCTGCGAAGAAAAGCCAGGAGACGCTGGAGAAAGCCCGGACCGAGCGCAAGCGCCGCGGCCACCACGACCACCGCGCGGACCGAGGCAGCAGCGCCCGCTCAATCGATCGGTAGCCGCCGGCAAGCGGCTATATCCAATATGGTGCGAGCTGTTTGTTATCAGGCCGGCCACGCTCCGATGCCCGCCGGGTTTGCGCGTCAGTGTGTTCAGCCCGCTGCTCGTTGATGTTCACTTCGTTACATCGGCCGTGCTGGCCACGAAGGTTCGGCGATGAACGCGTTCTGCTTTTCTCCCCTGAAAGCACTGATGTGTTGGCCCATCCGGTCGCGTTCAAGGAGGTCAAGCAATGCATCGATCGCGAGATGCCGACAGTTCGCCACACCGATGCCGCCAGCGGTGGCGCCGCTGCCCAGGCTGACGTGCAGATCCTGACGATCGACGAACGGCCGAGCAGGAAGACCCTGGGCGCGCACCTCTACCTCGTCGAGGTGACGGGCCATCCTTCCGCGTGGATGCTCAAGAACCAAGGCGTGCCACGAGGCCATCGCCAGTCGACAGGCCGCGGTGATTTGCGTTCCCGTGCTCATAGCGAAGGCCATGCGAAACGGCGTCGACGAGGAGCCATGCGGCCTTGCGCAGGAACCCCTGGTTGGCACCGTTGCGGTTCGGGGCGAAAACGTTTGCCAGCAGCGACTCTTCGGTGGTCTTGTAGAACACCCCGATCTTTGAGATCTCGCGCGCCTGCTGCGCCGTCGCAATCGGCTGGCCGAACTCGCGCGCGATGCACACCAGCTGCTCGATCTGCGCGACGGTGCCGTTCTTGGCGGAGCGCGTCTGGTTCCACAGCCGGGGCGTAATCGAAAGAACCGCAGACAACGCCATCTGCGCTGCTTCGACATCGCAGCCCTCCCTCTCAAGATCGTCTTCAGCATGAACTTCTGCCGAGCGTGCGACGAGGCTCGACTTTTGACAACCGCCAAATCTACTAGGCCTGCAGGAGCTCGCGTATCAACAGCGGCCCTCAGCCCAACCCCCAACCGAGCCTTTTCTCTTTACCGGCCGAACAGCTTTCGAACAATCGCCGGCCGGGCCCGAGTCGCCCTGTCAGGAACGGGTGGCGTTCGACCAGTTTCTTGCCCCGTGCAAACGCACTCGGCTCCTCGACCGTCTGCGCAACGTTGTCGATGCTGCCGGCAAGGCAATCACGAACTCTCGCGTGTTCATCGGACTTGCGACCTCTGCAAATCGGTGATCGTGCGTTCTGGCGCCCGGCTTCTGGCTTGCTCTTTCCAGCGGCCAGCCATTCGTTGCGCATCGGTCTGTACCTCCGGCATGCGCGCGACGAAACGATCCACCTGGGCCGCGAGATCACCTTCGCCCTGCCTTCGAAGTGCATCCGCCGTTGCACGCCAGTCCGCAGTCACCTCCTGCCGGGTCCCCTGCATCGCCTTCAGGCCGGCATCCAAGGTGCCCCACCCAGACCTGAGAACCTGGAGCACGCTCTCCAGCTTGGCGCGCACGAAGGTCGAGGTCTTCGGTGGCGGGCGTTTGGCCTGCTCACTGGACGGCAATTGCCCGAACGCCCGAAGTGCACGGAGCCGATGATGGATCGCGTCCTTGTACGGCTTGCGGATCTGCCCTCGCACCTGACGCGGCGTCGCATTGGCCGCCACGCCCTGCTCACGCATCAGCACGGCGAACTGTTCGCGCCATTGACGCAGCGTGTCCCTGCGGATGTACAGGCGCTGGCCAGGCTCGAATTCGTGCTCGCACTTGACCACCAGATGCACGTGCGGGTGCGGCTGGTCGGTGTGCAGCACCAAGGCGTAGCGATACCGCAGCGCGAAGTTCTCGCGCGCGAACAAGCGTGCCGCGGCCAGCACCTTCTGCGGCGGCGTGCCGGCCGGCATCGACAGCACGATGTTGTGGACGAGCTTCGCACGGGCGTCCTTCTGACCCTCGGCCGGCTTGGGCTTGTACTGGCTTCTGCAAAGGTCCAGCTGCCAGTCGGCCGTGATCTCCCTGGCAGCGCCCCGGCCCTGCAGCATCAGTCCCTCGTCGGTTTCCGTCGGCAGCTTGCCGTGCCGGCCGATGTAGCGCAGGTGCGCTCCCACCCCGCCAACATCCCGCCCACCGCCGGAGACCTTCACTATCACCTCGGGCGTGCGACCCACCGTGCGCTGGATCTGCGCGATCTGGTCGGCGCCGAAGCGCAGGGTGCCGCTGGGCCCCCGCCGGCCATAGCTCACGATGTCCAAGGCCATGTCGCGCGATGCACCAGCCGAGCCACGGCTGCTTCGGCCCAAGCGCACAGCCTGCTTAGGCACTGCCCGTCTCCCTGCCGGTCTCCCAGCTGATGAGGTTCCGGCGCACGACGGCCGCTGTGGCTTCGCGTACCACCTCGACTTCCCGCCGTGCCAGCGTGATCGCATCGCCCAGGTCCGACGCCATCGGCTGCGCCAAAGTGTTCGGCATGCCGAACCTTCGAAGCTGCCGCCCGAGCGCGGCCAGCTGCGCGCAGGTCACTCGGAGCTGATCCAGCTCTTTCGGAGGCAGCACCGCCGAGCGCCGAACATGGTTGTGGACCAGCATGGTCAGGTAACTGCTGGTCTTCATCTCACGAGCATCGGCCCGCTTTGCGGCCAGCATCCGGTCGCCGGGACGAAGTCGCAGTGTGATGAGATCCGTTACGCCAAGGCCACTCTCTGAATCGCATGCGGACCGTTGTCCATCCGACCCGAGCGGGATTGTGCCATTGGTCTTGAGCACTTCGTCGACCACCTTCGCAAGCAGATCCGACGCGCTGAGCTGATGACGCGCGGCCAGCGCTGCAAACCGCGCCCTCGTATCGGACGGCAACCGGGTACTGATCACGCAGCTTGATTGGGAGGTTTTGGCCATTGCAACGCCGTTGAGTAAACAATGTCTGAGGGCAGACTAGGCCTGCCCTCAACACCGCGCAAGGACTTTGCTCTCGAAATTTCAACGTCCCCCTGCAATTGCCACTTCCAGACTGCTCACGCTTAGTCATTCATTCCGTTCACGCAGAGCCTCCCACCCGGCCGCCTCACAAGTTTCCTGGCCCATTCATCAAATAAGAAGACCCCACTGTTGATAGCCGTTCAAAGCTTCCTCAATGTTCGGCATGCCGAACATTGAGGAAAGGATGAGTGGAAGGGGAATACGGCGCATAGCGAATACGTGAGCAATCAATCGGCGGAGCATCCGCGTCGCTCCACAACACGGCAGCGCCGCCGCGAGCAGCCTACTCGCGCAGCGTGAAAACCACCGAGAGGTACGAAACAGGCCCCGAATGAATGGTATCGATGCCATGCAGCGCAGTCGCATCGAACAGCAGCGAGTCCCCTGCCCCCACCTCGACCGTCTTGCCAGCGTAGCGGTAGGTGACCTCCCCGGACAGGAAGTACAGGAACTTCAGGCCCGGGTGCTGGAAGGTCACGTAGGGGTCGGCGCCGGGCAGCAGCGTGACCATGTAGGGCTCGATGAACAGGTTGCCCGACAGCAAGTGGCCCAGCAGCTCGTAGCGGTAGTCCGCCACCGCGCCGATGCGGTCGACAAGGACACCACGTCCAGCGCGCACGTGGCAGAAATCCGTGCGGCGCGCCTGGTCGCTGAAGAAGCGCGACGTCGGCACATGAAGCCCCTGCGCGAGGCGCTCCAGGGTCTCCACCGAAGGCGAGACCAGCCCGCGCTCGATGCGCGAGAGCATCGAGGAGGAAATCCCCGAGGCCTGCGCCAGCGTGCCGCCGGACACACCAGCCGCCATGCGAAGCGCCCTCACCTGCGCACCGATGCGTGCCGCCGACAGGCTGCGTACGACAGGTGCGGGCTGCCGAGGCCGGACACGCGTCACCGAGACCGGCAACCGCAGCGGGCGGGCCGTTGGCAGAGGTGAAGCAAGTTGTCTATGGGACATCATGAATCTCGCACATGGAACAGTCGACCTGCATTTATGTGGCCCCTCGGGAACGAGGCTCGCCACACAATAACTCGTCATATACTTTGTAGCCTTATGCCATTCTATATGGGGCAATCATGCGGTGCCAAGTCGTCGCGCCAACCCCATTCCGCCACCCGACTTTCCGCGTGCTTTTCGAACAGCGCGGGTCGCTGTAGGCATCTCGCAGGAAGCTTTCGACACGGTGTCGTCGCGGACTTACGTCAGCATCATCGAGAGAGGCGTGAACGCCCCCACGTTGACGAAGATCGATGCTTTGGTTCGAGTCCTGGGCCTGCACCCCTTGACTGTGCTTACGCTCGCCTACGCAAGTTCGCCATCTTCCGAAGAAACCAGCAAGGTTCAGGAGCGGGTGGCAGCCGAAATCGCCAGCCTTGGGTTGGCAGAGTTCTCCCAGAACTCGTTGCCCAGAGGCAAGACGCGCAGTCCGAAATGAAAAGTTCGGGCCAAAGGTCCGGTGCAGGTCAAGCAGTGCATGCGTATCCACGCGGCGCGATCGCGTCCTTGATGTTGACGTAGCCCAGCAGCGTCGCCATACCTCGCTCCACAAACCACTGCTCGCGCGAGATACCCTATCCGCTCCTTTGTGTCATAGCCCAACGCGCGCAATGCACTGTTGACAGTGTTGTCGCTCATATAGCGCGTCTTCTCGGAGCGCTTCGCCATGCTGCGGAAGATTGCAGTTCCCACAGACGTCCGATTGCGTCGGCTTAGCGTGCACGCACCTTCTCAGTCGAACTTACTCAATCGAGGGATGCGTTAGAGCGGCTCCACGATGTTTGCTCTTGGCCGAGAAAAGGCCGACCGCCGCGACCTTTGGAAGCGCCGGCAGCGTCAGCGCTTAGCGGGGCACGCCGTCACGGTCGGTGTTGTTTGTCGCGCCATCAGATTCGTCGAGGGCATCAGTGAGAACTTCTCGGGCCTTGTCCTCGATCACATCGAAGATCTCAGGCGCGACCTCATCGGCGTAGCGCTTTCGCTTTTTGTTGGAGATCGTACCGTCGTTGTTCAGCGCAATCGACACCAGCGTTGCCAGCGTCGAACCACGCAGGTCGTACTGGTCGTCAATCTGTTTGCGCACCGCGTCGAAATGAACGATGAAGTTCGTCTCGTTGCGCAACTCCACCTCCAGTGCTTCGCGCGCCATGCTCAAGCCGAATTCCACACAGCGCGTGGCATCCCAGAACCGAAAGATCGTGTCGTCACACTTGAAGGTGAATTCAAAGTCGCCCTCGCCGGCCGCTCTGGCATTGACCAGCGCGCGCGCGGGACGGGAGAAGTCCTGTAGGACGCTTAGATACTGTGCCTCGTGGCGCTTCATGGCTACCGAAACCGGGAGGAGCATGCCGTCGGGCAATTGACCGGACTGGCATAGGACCTTGTGAAAGAGAAAGCGGGAAAGACGTCCGTTGCCATCCATGAATGGGTGCAAGTAAACAAAACCGAACGAGGCAATGCTGGCGGCCATCAGTGGATCCAGAAGCTTCGCGGTGTCGTTGGCGAAACGTGACCACGCATCCATCAGCCCCGGCAGATCATCAGGCCGCGGAGGCACGAAGGTCACGCCCAGCGCACCGCGGCCGCCGTCGCTCAGCCAGTTTTGCTCTGTCCGGTATTGAACCGCCTGGTTGTAAGGATTGGAGACGATCGAGGCCTGCAACTCCACCAGATACGACTCGTCAAGGGAGCGCGGCTCGTGCGCCTGACGCAGCAGGCGAATGAATGTGCGCGCCTTGTCTTCCGACGGCGCTTCTTTCTCTATCGCGTAGCTGTCTTGGGTCTCGTGCAGATAAGCCCAGGTCAACGTGCGATCAAGGAGTTCGCGGTTGAGCGAGGTGACGAATTCACGAGTTGCCCCCAGCACATCAAAGTCCAGCGCATCCTTTATCGCCGGCGTGCGCTCCACTGTGACGCAGTAGTCCCAGGTTCCGAGGCCGTTGAAGTTGACTCGCCATCGCGAGTCGCGGTCGGTGCCGCCTGTGTAGTAACGACCCTCGTCGAACAAGTCAACATAGCCCGCGGTGACGACCGGCTGGGCCACCACCTGGTTACCAGTGAAGTGTTCCCACGTGCTGCAGAGCATTCGCACGTATTGTCCATTCGGAGTCGCGGCAAGCGCCGCGGCCAGGTCGGCGCCGGCGAGGTGCTTGGATGCGCCTGCAAGCACCTGCAGGTTCACTCCCTCATGCTTGAGGGCGAAGAGCAAGTGCGCTACCAGGTCGCCGTCGGCCGGCGCCATGGCGGCCGGCACGCCAAGTGCTTCCGCCGATGACATGATGCGCGTGACCGGTTTGACCAGAGCGGGTCGGCTCACTTCGAAGATGGGCAGGTCCAAGCTTGACCGCACGTATTCGTAGCCCACGTAGGCCATTCTTTTCCTAAGTGTTACAAGATTTCTTGCATTTTAGGGCCTGGATCTCGGAATTTTGTCATTTCCCTGACGCTTGGCGCAGCGCGTCCACTCATCCGGCACGATTGAACCCTGGACGAAATCGATCTGATGGCTGTACATGTGCGACATCTTCGTCATCTCAAGAGGCTTTCATCGTGAGAAGACCTATAGATTGAAGTTTCGCACTCTCGACGTAGCACAAAAAATGCATCCTGAACGGACAGCGGCTTTATGCGACCAAGAACGAACGTCCGCCGGCAACCAGATTGGCCGCCATGACATAAGGTTAAGCGTTCAGTGCCGACGGTTGGCCAGGTGCCAACCGTTCTAGAGCGATACCCAAGGCGCGGTCGTCGAACAGCTTGTTCTTGCGGATGGCTGCATCAGGGCCACCACGCCAGTGGCGCAGTCCTTCTCGCACACTAGGGACTGTTGGCGCCACGTTCTCCTTTGCTAACAACCAGTCCACCGTGGCCAGCAACTCCATGCCGAAAGGCGATTCGAAACCATCGATCAAAGCTGCAGTGGCTTCTAACGCCGACGCGTACTCCTTGGCCTCGACCTTCAGATAGGCTTGGACAAAGGCCTTGCGCTCATCGTCGAACCAAATGACATCCAACGGATCCGCATCGCCGATTCGCTTGTCGCAGTGCAGATAGCTGCCATCCAGGCCTTCCAACAGATGGCGAAGCCGATCAGCGTAGGGGCCATACTTGTGCGATGCGAAGCGCAAATCCAGCGGTTTCTGGCCCGCGCGCTCGATGCTGCGCTCAAGAAACCACGCCAGTTTCTGAATCTCCAGCAGGCTGCACTCCATGCCAAGCACCCAGTAGCGGCGCACCAGTTCGGCGATGAGGGCACGGGCCGGGGTCAGCTTCTCGACGCCGGTACGCTTGGCCACGTTCTGGTACTTCTGGGTCGGTTCGAACACCAAGATCTCGGTGTCCAAATCGGCGAGCGCAGCCTCGATCTGCGGGCGAACGTCATTCCAGTCCAATCCACCATTGCCGGCCCCCAGCGGTGGGATGGCGATGGATTTGACCTTGCTCTCGATCAGAAAGCGGCGCAGATCCTGCAGCCCATCAGTGATCCACTCCATGCGTGAGTCACCGCGCCAGTGCTGCTTGGTGGGGAAGTTGATGATCCAGCGCGGGCCGTCCAGTTCGTTGACCTCGGTGACGAACATCTTGCCCGTACGTATTTCCTTGGCCTTGCAGGCGGCGGCGTAGCGACGGAAGTTTTCGGCAAAGCGCTCCTTGAACATCAACGCGATGCCCTTACCCATCACACCAACGGTGTTGACGGTATTGACCAGCGCCTCGGCGCGAGCCTCCAACAGATTGCCTTGTGTGAACGTGATCATTCGAAATACCACCCTCGGCGAGCGTACACCGGCAGTTGCAAGCGACGCTCCTGAAGTTGCTTCTCAATATTCAACTTCATCTCCTGCGTGTAGCACACGATGCCGCGCAGACCAGAAACCGGCAAGTGCCGATGAATCAGAGCCTCGGCTTGGTACCGCTCGAACTTGGCCGGATCCTCTGGATCTCGCCGGAAATCGCGAGCCTGAAGGATGGGCCAGTCAATTTTATCCAGATCAGCCAAATCAGAATAGAAGTTCGCCCATTGATAGTAGGCGTGGCTGTCAGTAAACAGGAAAGGCCACCCTTGCGCGGCAACGTGATGCAGACTGGAAACGAGAATTGTGATCTCCTCGTTGGCGCGCTTCCGGATACCGCCCCACCCGGTGTGAATGTTGCGCAGCATCGGCGAGAACGGCGTGAAGTAGAACGGCACGTAGTCGTTCAGAAATCCACCCGGCGGTAGTCGCACGGGGTGGTTGGCACGCTTGTCGATCAGTTCCTGATTTCCGATGCTTACCCAAGCAGGAGCCTGCACGCCGCCATTGCCGCAGTGCAAGCCGTTGTCCAGAATCCATGGCAGGTTATCGCGATGCACGATGCGCCAAATCAGCGCCTTCGCCGAATTCAGATTGTCCTTGTAGTCAGCCATGCCGCGCCACCGGCTCTACGCCGAGCCAAATTGAGCGAGGCCAACCCAAAGGCCAGCCTCTTCCAACGGCAAGGCGATTGCGATCCTCAGAGCGGCGGATATCAACGACGCAACGCTTCATTTCAGGTGAACAGATGGCCGGGGAGATGTTCAAGATTTATTTGCCAGTGTGGCACATGGGCCGCGAAGACTCGATGTTCCGGTCGCCGTGCCTCCAACCAACGTGCTTGAAGGAGCACTCACTAGCCAGCCCACTCCCGGGGGCCCTCGCTAACCACATCAATGATGCGGACTTGGCGAAACGCTCTGGAAGGCCTCATCAAACGTGAGCCGATCTAGGTAGACACGCAAGTCGTCGCTGCGGGCCAACCTGCCATGAGCGGAACCCACGCCCCATAGCAGCCCCTGACCCAGTGATTGCCGCCAAGACTCAAATGAGCAGCGAAATCTCGATTCTCATCCGCTGTATCACTCGGCGCTCCCGAGTCCGCTCGGCCATCTTGTAGGCTCGATAGCCGTGCTCGTTCGCCTTGCTCCGTAGAAACGCGTTGCTTTGCGTTGATCCAGTTTGCCTACATGGTGCCTACACGCCGCCAAAAAGCAAAAAGCCCAACCTGCGAAGGTTGGGCTATCTACTTGATCCCAAAGGGAAAATTTGGTGGCCTGGGGCGGAATCGAACCACCGACACGCGGATTTTCAATCCGCTGCTCTACCAACTGAGCTACCGGGCCATGCATTTGTGTGCAGCCTCAAATTATACAGCGCTTCTGCGCCCTCTTGAAAGATCGACCCCAAGTTGTTTGAGCTTGCGGTACAGGTGGGTACGTTCGAGACCGGTTTTCTCGGCGACGCGGGTCATCGAACCGTTCTCCATCGCGAGGTGAAACTCGAAGTACGCCTTCTCGAAACCATCGCGCGCGTCGCGCAGAGGGCGGTCGAGGTCGAAGCTCTGGGTCGATTGCGGGCCGGCGTCGACCACGGGCACGGAAGCGAGCGAGGCCATCAGCAGGCTGTCGCCTGTCGTCGTGATGGCGGCCGCCTGGTTGCCGCTGACCGGCGCGGGCACCACGCCTGCCGCGGCGCGGCGTGCGCTCTCGCGCGCCAGGCCCTGCTCCACTGCCTTGAGCAGCTTCTGCATGGTGATGGGCTTTTCGAGGAAGGCGAAGGCGCCGATGCGCGTGGCGTCGACCGCGGTGTCGATGGTGGCGTGGCCGCTCATCATGATGACGGGCATGCTCAGCAGGCCCGCGGTGGACCACTCCTTGAGCAGCGTGACGCCGTCGGTGTCGGGCATCCAGATGTCGAGCAGCACGAGATCGGGCCGTGCGCGCTGGCGCGCAGCGCGGGCTTCGGCTGCGTTTTCCGCGAGCTCCACGTTGTGGCCTTCGTCATTGAGAATTTCGAAGAGCAGGTCCCGGATGCCCAGCTCGTCATCGACCACGAGAATGTTTGCCATGAGTGCTGCTTGTTGTTTGCGCTGGTGTCTGCAATGTATTGAGGGTCCGCTGGCCCATCCATCGCCTGTGCGACGACGGATATTCGTACGGCTCAGGCGGCGGAAGACTTCGAATCTTCGGTGTGAGCGACCGCTGCCCGCGGCTCGCCTGCCAGCGCGAATGATAGCGAGACTTGTGCCCCTGCTACAGCCCCATCGACGACGCGGTTGGAAAGCTCGATGCGCGCGCCGTGTTCGTCCGCGATTTTCTTCACGACGGCAAGGCCCAAACCAGTACCTTTTGTTTTCGTGGTTACGTAGGGTTCGAAGGCGCGCTTCAAAATATTTTCGGCAAAACCCGGGCCACTGTCCTGCACTGTCAGGCGCACGCGCTGCCCCGAATCGCCGAGCCGCGTGCGGATGACGACCTCGCCCGCCTTGCCCGTGCCGCTGGCGGCAGCTTCGGCGGCGTCCTGCGCGTTCTGCAACAGGTTGTGTATGACCTGGCGGATCTGCTGCGCGTCGCCGCGGATGGGCGGGCAGCGCTCGTCGAGCTCGGAGCGCAGCGTGATCGGCAGGCTCTCGGCGTTGTAGAGCTGGAGCACGTCGGTCAGCAAGGCGTTGAGGTCCACCGGCTTGAGGTCGGCCGCGGGCAGGCGCGCGTAGTCGCGGAATTCGTTCACCAGCCGCTTCATCGCATCGACCTGGTCGACGATGGTCTTCACCGACTTCACGAGCACGGCCTGTTCGGGCGGCGGGACCTTGCCCGAGAGCTTCATCTCGAGCCGCTCGGCCGAGAGCTGGATGGGCGTGAGCGGATTCTTGATCTCGTGCGCGAGGCGGCGCGCCACTTCGCCCCAGGCCTGCGCGCGCTGGGCCGAGACGATTTCGGAGATGTCGTCGAACACCAGCAGCCGCGCGGCGCCGGGCAGTTCCGCGCCGCGCGCGACGATGTTGATGGCGCCGTCCTGCTGCGGCAGGTCGGTGCCGGAGGCGTGCAGCTCGAAGGCGTGCTGCCAGTGGTCGAGGCCGTGCTGCATGCGCTCGACGAGAAAGTCGTCGAACTGCTGCTGCACCTTGGCGCCAAACTCGGCCAGGCCCGGCACATCGACGAGCGCCCGGCCCTCGTAGGCCGCGAGCGGCGCGCGCAGCACGCGGGTCGCGCCAGGATTGGTGGACAACACGGTGCCCTTGGCGTCGAGCACGATCACGCCCGATGTCAGGTTGTCGAGAATGGTCTGCAGGTTGGCGCGCGCAGCGTCGAGCTGGCCCATGGTCTTCTCGACCGCGCCGCGGGCGTCGGCCAGTTGCTGCGTCATGACGGCGAACGAGCGCGTGAGGCCGCCGAGTTCGTCCTTGCCCTGCAGCACGGCGGTGGGCCGCAGGTCGCCGGCCGCCACCTGGCGCACGCCGTCTGCCAGCACGAGCAGCGGCCGCGCGAGCTGGTTGCCGAACAGCACGGCCAGCAGCACCGCACCGAACACGGCGAGGAACAGGCTCAGCGTGAGCGTGCCGATGTACATGCGACGCAGGCCCTCGCGCGCGAGCGCCCGCTCCTGGTATTCGCGGTTGGCCTCCTGCACGGCGAGCGCGTTGGCGACCACGGCCGGCGGCAGCGGCCGCGTGACCTGCAGATAGCGCGGCGCGGTGTCGAAGTCGAAGCCCGGCCTTTGCACCATGGCGAGCGCACGCACGCTCGCGACTGGCGGGGTTGCGCCCGGCGCGGCTGTTTCGTCCAGCCCCTCGACGTGCGCGACGGCGCGCTCGGGGCGGACCTGGCGGAACTGCTGCACGGTTGGCCGCTCGGGGTTGAGCTGAAAACGCGAGGAGCCGGCGCTGGCCACGAGTTGCCCGTTGCCGGTCCACAGGATCACGTCGGTGGCCTCGAGCTGATCGCGGATGCGTTCCAGCACCAGGCCCGCGCTCGTGTCGGGCACTTGCGCCAGTTGCGCGCTGGCGCTGCGCGTCTTGGCAGCGAGGTCGTCGGACAGCGAATCGAGCGTGGCGCGCCCGAGGTTCAGGCCGGCATCGAGCGCACCCTCGACCTTGACGTCGAACCAGCTCTCGATGGAGCGCGCAACAAACTGATAAGACACCACGTAGACCAGCGCCCCGGGCACCACGCCCACCAGCGCGAAGATGGCCGCCAGCTTGATGAGCAATCGGCTGCCGAACTTGCCCTGCCGCAGCCGCCGCAGCAGGCGGAAGGCAACCCAGCCGATCACCAGCACCAGCAGCACCGCCACCACGACGTTGATGCCGAACAGGCGCACGTAGTAGCGCTCGTACAGTGCGCGGTTGTTGGTGGCCTGCGCCAGCAGGAACATCAGCACCAGGCCGATGGCCGTGACCAGCGCGGCGCCGACACCAATGGCCCAGCGCGTGGCCCGCGCGCGGCGCGCGGCCGGCGTGGCCGCTGCGCCGCTGCGCCCGGAAGTGCTCACTTCTGCTTCTCCAGAGGGAGCTTTGCCGTGCGTTCGGCGGCGATGTTCCAGTCGGCCTGCCCGACCACGCCGATCTGGAACGGGCGCGGCAGCTGCGAGGTGTCGAGCCGGAAGCGGAAAGTGACCTGGTGCTGCGGGTCGTCGCCGATCTCGGCCACATCGCCCAGCCGCAAGCGGCCGATACGCTTGATGGCGTCGAGCGCATCGCCGAGGGTGTCGAAGTTCTGGTTCAGCGAGATGCCCAGGCCGGCCGCGCCGGTCATCGGCGCCGCCGACACATTGAGTCGCCAGCGCCGCGTGAGCGGCTGGTAGGCCAGCCGCATGTGGCGAGCGACCTGGGCGACCTTGCGATCGGTCCAGTACCAGCGCTCCTGGTAGAGCTCGGCCTCGGCCACGAAATAGATGGCGATGCCCTTGTCGAGCACCTCCTCCACCAGCGAGGGCAGCTCGAACTGCACGGCCGCGCTGAAGTAGACGCCGTCGTCGGACTGCTCGAGGCGCATCTGGGTGATCGACGTGCCGTTGCGGCCCTGGGCGGCCGCCGGGGCCGGCAGCAGCAAGACCATCCACATTGCCCAGGCCCAGAGCAGGACGGCCAGCAAGGCCGGCCAGCGCCGTTCAGTGCGGGCGCTTCTCAAGCAGGGCGTAGAAGAAACCGTCGTGGTCACCAGAGGGATTGTCCGGGACGCCACGGGCATTCGACCCGCTTTGGGGCAGCAAATGGCCTGGCGATGGCAGCAATCGTGCGTCGGTGTTGTGTACAAGAAACGCATCAATTTGTTGCGAACCCTCTTCGCGGAACACGGAGCAGGTGCAGTAAAGGAGCCGGCCGCCGGGCCGCACCAGCGGCCAGAGCGCGGCCAGGAGAGCGGCCTGCTGGGCTGCGAGCTGGGCGGTGTCGCTCTCGCGGCGCAGCCAGCGCACATCAGGATGGCGTCGCACGATGCCCGAGGCCGTGCATGGTGCGTCGAGCAGGATGGCGTCGAAGGGCGTGCCGTCCCACCATTGGTCCGGACGCCCCGCGTCGGCGACGAGCACCTTGGCCTTGAGGCCGATGCGGGCCAGGGTTTCGTCGATGCGGCGGCTGCGGACGGCATCGACTTCCAGGGCTGTCACGTCGATAACGCCGGGGGCCGCCATTTCGAGCAGGTGCGCGGTCTTGCCGCCGGGGGCGGCGCAGGCGTCGAGCACGCGCAGTGGCGCCGCCGCGCCCGGCTTCGTCGGCAAGAGGCCTTCGAGCAGCAGCGGCGCGGCCATCTGCGCGGCGGCGTCCTGCACCGAGCAGGCGCCATCGGCAAAACCGGGCAGCTGCTGCACGGGGCGTGCGCGCGTCAGCTGCAGGCCGCTGGGGCCCACGCGTATCGCACCGAGGCCAACGGCCTCCAGTTCCGCCAGATACGAAGCCACGGTCGATTTCTGAGCGTTGACCCGCAGCGTCATCGGCGCCTGCGCGTTGTCGGCGCCCAGCACCCGCTGCCAGTCGCGCGGATGGTCGCGCTTGAGGCGCTCGATCCACCAGCGCGGGTGGTTCCATTGCGCGACGGGTTCGGTGTCGGTGGCGGCCACGAGCTCGTCACGTTCGCGCAAGAAGCGCCGCAGACAGGCATTGATGAAGCTGGCCTGCGCCCGCGTGGCCGGGTTGCGCTTGGCGGCCTCGACGGCCTGGTCGACCAGCGTGAAAGGTTCGTAGGGTGCACGCTCGCTGTCCCACGCCAGCGCCAGCGCGGTGCACAGCAGGGCATCGGGCAGCGGCGGCGGCGTGCGCTTGGCCAGGTGGCGACGCAGCGCCTCGGCGCGGCCGAGCCAGCGCAGCACCTGGAAGCCGAGCGCCTGCACGCCGGGGCGCAGCGAAGGCTCGACCGCCTCGAAGGCAACCGAGCCCGAGGTGCCGGCGCGAATCGACGCCAGCGCCACCGCGGTCAGTTGCAGTTGGCGCCAGAGCGGGGGCTGCAGCGACGGCGCACCGTTGTTGCTGCTGGAGGAAGGATCGGAAGGTAGTTCTGACAAGTTGGGGCGATGGTAACGGGCGACCGTAAAGCCGGACGCCGTGCAATGGAAAGAAGAAAGAGCCGCGCCGGGCGCCGAACTCAGAGCAGCGGAGCGGCTGGACGCAGACGCACGGCCCATGCCACCAGCAACGCCGGAAACTGCGCGATCGCAGCGTTGTAGTGCCCCACCGCCTGGTTGAACTGGCTGCGCGCGATCTCCGCCGCGGCCGAAGGCTCGGGCCACGCGATCGGCTCGATGGCGCTGGGCACCGCGGCCTCGGTCCCGGGCTGAAGTTGCGCTGGCCGCGACAGCGTGCCGTCGGCGTCGAACACCGTCACATCGTCCGGGTGCTGGCGTCGCCACGCATTGATCCACACCTGCAGCGCAGTGGCCAGCGCGGCCATGACGCCGGTGTCCAGCGGGTGCAGCCGGGTCGCGCCGAGCAGGGTCGCGAGCTGGGTGGTCGCGGCCTGCAATGGCGCGATGGACGACAGCGACTCACCCGTTGGCGACGCCTCCACCGGTGGCGCAGCGGTGATGCTGGCCTGCACGAAGTCGAGCTGCTTGCCCAGGGCCGCATCGAGCAGGCCGTAGGCCTGCAGCACGGCCGCGCGCAAACGCACCAGCCGGTTGTAGGCACCGACAAACCAGAACAGCAGGACCGCGATCACGATCCAGCTGGTCAGCGATTCGGGCAATACGCTCATCGACGACAACGCCTCATCATTGAAAACACAAAGAAAAACGCCCCCCAACCGGAGGCGGTCGGGGGGCGTGGTGTACCGGTCATGGCCGGTGATGCTACCGAGTTATTCGGTCGCGGCGCCTTCGCTGGCGTCAGCCGTGCTGGCCGCTGCATCGCTGTCGGCGGAGCCTGCCAGTTCGGCAGCTTCCGATTCGGCGATGGCGCGGCGCTCGGCTTCGTCCATGGCGTCCTTGACCTTGCGGGCCTGGTGGTAAGCCATGCCGGTGCCTGCGGGGATCAGGCGACCGACGATGACGTTTTCCTTCAGGCCGCGCAGTTCGTCGCGCTTGCCCATGATCGCGGCTTCGGTCAGCACGCGCGTCGTTTCCTGGAACGAAGCAGCCGAGATGAACGAGTCGGTCGACAGCGACGCCTTCGTGATACCCAGCAGCAGGTTGGTGAACGTCGCGGGGATCTTGCCGTCGGCGCGCAGGGCGTCGTTGGTGTTGAGCATTTCGCTGCGTTCGACCTGTTCGCCGGAGATGTAGCTCGTGTCGCCGATGTTGTCGACCACGACGCGGCGCAGCATCTGGCGAACGATCACCTCGATGTGCTTGTCGTTGATCTTCACACCCTGCAGGCGGTACACGTCCTGCACTTCGTCCACGATGTAGCGCGCCAGTTCTTCCGAACCCAGCAGGCGCAGGATGTCCTGCGGGTCCGCCGGGCCGTCGACCACGGATTCACCCTTGTTCACCACCTGGCCTTCGTGCACCAGGATGTTCTTTTCCTTCGGCACGAGGTCTTCCCAGACCGTGCCTTCCGGATCGGTGATCTGCAGGCGGATCTTGCCCTTCGTTTCCTTGCCGAACGACACGGTGCCGGTCATTTCGGCCAGCATGCCCTTGTCCTTCGGCGAACGGGCTTCGAACAGCTCGGCAACGCGCGGCAGACCGCCGGTGATGTCGCGGGTCTTCTGGCCTTCGACCGGAATACGCGCCAGCACTTCGCCGGGGCCCACGTCCTGACCGTCACGGATCTGGACCAGTGCGCCGATCGGGAAGCCGATCGTCACCGAGTGGTCGGTGCCCGGGATCTTCACTTCGGCGCCGGAGGCGTCGATGAGCTTCACCTGCGGGCGCACGACCTTGGCAGCGCCGCGGCGCTTCGGGTCGATCACGACCAGGGTCGACAGACCGGTCACTTCGTCCACCTGCTTGGCAACCGTGAGGCCTTCCTCAACGTTTTCGAACTGCGTCTTGCCGGCGAACTCGGTAATGATCGGGCGCGTCAGCGGATCCCAGTTGGCAAGCACGTGGCCGGCCTTGATCTGCTGGTCGGCCTTGACCGTCAGGGTCGCGCCGTACGGCACCTTGTGGCGTTCGCGCTCACGGCCGTGCTCGTCATGAATGACGATCTCGCCCGAACGCGAAATCACGACCAGCTCGCCCTTGCTGTTGGTCACGTAGCGCATCGTGGCGTTGAAGCCGATCGAGCCGTTCGACTTGGCTTCCACGCTCGAAGCGATGGCAGCGCGCGAAGCGGCACCACCGATGTGGAAGGTACGCATCGTCAGCTGCGTGCCGGGTTCGCCGATGGACTGAGCGGCGATCACACCGACGGCTTCGCCGATGTTGATCAGGCCGCCGCGGCCCAGGTCGCGGCCGTAGCAGGTCGCGCAGATGCCGAAGCGGGTTTCGCAGGTCAGCGCGGTGCGGACCTTGACCTCGTCGACGCCTTGCGCTTCCAGCGCTTCGATGTTGTCTTCGTCGAACATCTCGCCGGCCTTCAGCAGCACCGAACGGTTTTCCGGGTGCAGCACGTCGTCCGCAGCCGAGCGGCCGAGGATACGGTCGCGCAGCGACTCGATCACTTCACCGCCTTCGACGATGGCGCGCATCAGGTAGCCGCCGTGCGTGCCGCAGTCCTGCTCGGTCACGACCAGGTCTTGCGTCACGTCGACCAGACGACGGGTCAGGTAGCCCGAGTTCGCCGTCTTCAGCGCCGTGTCGGCCAGACCCTTACGGGCACCGTGGGTGGAGATGAAGTACTCCAGCACGTTCAGGCCTTCGCGGAAGTTCGCGGTAATGGGCGTCTCGATGATCGAGCCGTCCGGCTTGGCCATCAGGCCCCGCATACCGGCCACCTGGCGAATCTGGGCCGCGGAACCGCGGGCGCCCGAGTCGGCCATCATGTAGATCGAGTTGAAGGACTCCTGCTCGACTTCCTTGCCGTGGCGGTCGATGACGCGTTGCTTCGACAGCTTGGCCATCATGACCTTCGACACTTCGTCGCCGGCCTTGCCCCAGATGTCCACCACCTTGTTGTAGCGTTCGCCGGAGGTCACCAGACCCGACACGTACTGCTGCTCGATCTCCTTCACTTCCTTGGCGGAGCGCTCGATGATGCCGTGCTTCTCGGCGGGCACCAGCATGTCGTCGATGGCGATCGAGATGCCGGCCTTGGTCGCCAGACGGAAGCCGTTTTGCAGCAGCTTGTCGGCGAACACGACGGTCTCTTTCAGGCCGCACTTGCGGAACGAGACGTTGATGAGCTTGGAGATTTCCTTCTTCTTCAGCGCCTTGTTGATGTTCGAGAACGGCAGGCCCTTCGGCAGGATCTCGGACAGCAGGGCACGGCCCACGGTGGTGTCCACGAGCGAGGTCGACGGCGTGAATTCGCCGGTTTCCTTGTTCTTGGTGTATTCCGTGATGCGCACTGCCACCTTGGCGGTGAGTTCGACTTCGTTGGCGTCGAGCGCGCGCTGCACTTCACCGATGTCGGAGAAGATCAGGCCCTCGCCCTTGCCGTTGATGCGGTCGCGGGTCGTGTAGTACAGACCCAGCACCACGTCCTGCGAAGGAACGATCGACGGTTCGCCCGAAGCCGGGAACAGCACGTTGTTGGAGGCCAGCATCAGCGTGCGGGCTTCCATTTGCGCTTCCACCGACAGCGGCACGTGAACAGCCATCTGGTCGCCGTCGAAGTCGGCGTTGAATGCCGCGCAGACGAGCGGGTGCAGCTGGATGGCCTTGCCTTCGATCAGGATCGGTTCGAAGGCCTGGATGCCCAGACGGTGCAGCGTAGGAGCGCGGTTCAGCATGACCGGGTGCTCCTTGATGACCTCTTCCAGGATGTCCCAGACCACCGGCGTGCCCGATTCGACTTCCTTCTTGGCAGCCTTGATCGTCGTCGCGATGCCCATGGCTTCGAGGCGCGAGAAGATGAAGGGCTTGAACAGCTCGAGCGCCATCAGCTTCGGCAGGCCGCACTGGTGCAGCTTGAGCGTCGGGCCCACCACGATGACCGAACGGCCCGAGTAGTCGACGCGCTTGCCCAGCAGATTCTGGCGGAAGCGGCCGCTCTTGCCCTTGATCATGTCGGCCAGCGACTTCAGCGCGCGCTTGTTGGCGCCCGTCATGGCCTTGCCACGGCGGCCGTTGTCCAGCAGCGAGTCGACAGCTTCCTGCAGCATCCGCTTTTCGTTGCGCGCGATGATTTCCGGAGCCTTCAGCTCCAGCAGGCGGCGCAGACGCGAATTGCGGTTGATGACGCGGCGATACAGGTCGTTCAGGTCGGAGGTCGCGAAGCGGCCGCCGTCCAGCGGCACCAGCGGACGCAGGTCCGGCGGCAGCACGGGCAGCACGTCGAGCACCATCCACTCGGGCTTGATGCCCGACTTGCGGAAGGCTTCCAGCACCTTCAGGCGCTTGGAGTTCTTCTTGACCTTGACTTCGGAGCCGGTCAGGTCGCCGCGCAGGCGTTCGATCTCGCTGTCGAGTTCGATGCCTTCGAGCAGATCCTTGATGCCTTCGGCGCCCATCTTGGCGACGAATTCGTCACCGTATTCCTTGCGCTTCGCGTCGTAGTCGTCCTCGGACATGATGCCGAACTTCTTCAGCGGGGTCATGCCGGGGTCGGTGATCACGTAGGCTTCGAAGTACAGCACGCGTTCGATGTCGCGCAGCGTCATGTCGAGCACGAGGCCCAGGCGCGACGGCAGCGACTTCAGGAACCAGATGTGGGCGCAGGGCGCGGCCAGGTCGATGTGACCCATGCGCTCGCGACGCACCTTGGTCTGCGTGACTTCAACGCCGCACTTCTCGCAGATCACGCCGCGGTGCTTCAGGCGCTTGTACTTGCCGCACAGGCACTCGTAGTCCTTGATGGGGCCGAAGATCTTGGCGCAGAAGAGACCGTCGCGCTCGGGCTTGAACGTGCGGTAGTTGATCGTCTCGGGCTTCTTCACCTCGCCGAAAGACCACGAACGGATCTTCTCGGGCGAAGCCATGCCGATCTTGATGGCATCGAAATGCTCATCAGGCGTGAATTGCTTGAACAGGTCGAGTAGCGATTTCATAAGACTCTTTCCCTTTTCAAATTAAGAACGCTCGAGCTCGATGTCGAGGCCCAGCGAACGAATTTCCTTGACCAGCACGTTGAACGATTCCGGCATGCCGGCTTCGATCGAGTGCTCGCCCTTGACGATGCTTTCGTACACCTTGGTACGGCCTTGCACGTCGTCGGACTTCACGGTCAGCATTTCCTGCAGGACGTAGGCGGCGCCGTAAGCTTCCAGCGCCCACACTTCCATTTCCCCGAAACGCTGGCCGCCGAACTGCGCCTTGCCGCCCAGCGGTTGCTGCGTGACGAGCGAGTACGGGCCGGTGGAACGCGCGTGCATCTTGTCGTCGACCAGGTGATGCAGCTTCAGGAAGTGCATGTAGCCGACGGTGACGGGACGCTCGAACTGGTCGCCGGTGCGGCCGTCGAACAGGTACGCCTGCGTGCGCGTATCGGTCAGGCCCTTGAGCTTGGCGATGTCGTCCGGGTAGGCGAGCTTCAGCATGCCGCGGATTTCTTCTTCCGAAGCACCGTCGAACACAGGCGTCGCGAAGGTCGCGCCGTTCTGCAGGTTCGCTGCCATTTCGAGCAGTTCGGTGTCGTTCAGCGAGCTGATGTTTTCCTGGCGGCCCGAGCCGTTGTACAGCTGCTCCATGAACTTGCGCAGCTCGGCCACCTTGGCCTCTTGCTGCAGCAGGTCACCGATGCGCTGGCCGATGCCCTTGCCGGCCCAGCCCAGATGCACCTCGAGCACCTGGCCCACGTTCATCCGCGAAGGCACGCCCAGCGGGTTCAGGCAGATGTCGCACGGCGTGCCGTCGGCCATGTGGGGCATGTCTTCGACCGGAACGATCTTCGACACCACACCCTTGTTGCCGTGGCGGCCGGCCATCTTGTCGCCGGGTTGCAGGCGGCGCTTGACGGCCAGGTAGACCTTGACCATCTTGAGCACGCCCGCGGGCAGCTCGTCGCCCTGCGTGAGCTTCTTGCGCTTTTCTTCGAACGCGAGGTCGAAGCTGTGGCGCGTCTGCTCCAGCGAGTTCTTGATCGACTCGAGCTGCGAAGCCACTTCGTCTTCCGCCGGGCGGATGTCGAACCAGTGGAACTTCTCTACCGACGACAGGTAGGCCTTGTCGAGTTTCGTGCCCTTGGCCAGCTTGTTCGGGCCGCCGTTGGCGACCTTGCCGGTCAGCAGCTTCTCGATACGATCGAACGCGTCGGCTTCGACGATGCGAAGCTGGTCGTTCAGGTCGAGGCGGAAGCGCTTGAGCTCGTCGTCGATGATCTGCTGGGCGCGCTTGTCGCGCGTGATGCCTTCGCGGGTGAACACCTGCACGTCGATCACGGTGCCTTGCGAGCCCTGATCCACACGCAGCGAAGTGTCCTTCACGTCGGAAGCCTTCTCGCCGAAGATGGCGCGAAGCAGCTTCTCTTCAGGCGTCAGCGTGGTCTCGCCCTTCGGCGTGACCTTGCCCACCAGCGTGTCGCCCGGCTGCACTTCGGCGCCGACATAAATGATGCCGGATTCGTCGAGGCGGTTGAGCTGCTGCTCGGCCAGGTTCGGGATGTCGCGCGTGATTTCTTCTGCGCCCAGCTTCGTGTCGCGAGCCATCACCACCAGTTCCTCGATGTGGATCGAGGTGTAGCGGTCTTCTGCGACGACGCGTTCCGAGATCAGGATCGAGTCTTCGAAGTTGTAGCCGTTCCACGGCATGAACGCGATCAGCATGTTCTGGCCGAGGGCCAGTTCGCCGAGGTCGGTCGATGCGCCGTCGGCCACCACGTCGCCCTTGGCGATCTTGTCGCCGCGCTTGACGATGGGGCGCTGGTGGATGTTGGTGTTCTGGTTCGAACGCTGATACTTGATCAGGTTGTAGATGTCCACACCGACTTCACCGGCAGCCGCTTCGGCGTCGTTCACGCGCACCACGACACGGGTCGCATCGACGTAGTCGACGATACCGCCGCGGGTGGCCGTGACCACGGTGCCGGAGTCGACCGCGGAGACGCGCTCGATACCGGTACCGACCATCGGCTTCTCGGGGCGCAGCACAGGCACGGCCTGGCGCTGCATGTTGGCGCCCATCAACGCGCGGTTCGCGTCGTCGTGCTCGAGGAACGGCACGAGCGATGCGGCCACCGACACGATCTGCGCGGGCGACACGTCCATGTACTGGATGCGTTCGGCACCGACCAGGATCGATTCGCCGGCTTCACGCGCCGAGACCAGGTCGCCGGTCAGCTTGCCGTCCTTGTCCAGGGCCGCGTTGGCCTGGGCGATGACGTACTTGCCTTCCTCGATGGCCGACAGGTAGTCGATGTCCATCGTGACCTTGCTGTCGATCACGCGACGGTACGGCGTCTCGATGAAACCGTATTCGTTCAGGCGGGCGTACAGGGCCAGCGAGTTGATCAGGCCGATGTTCGGGCCTTCAGGCGTTTCGATCGGGCACACGCGGCCGTAGTGGGTCACGTGCACGTCGCGCACTTCGAAGCCTGCACGTTCACGCGTCAGACCACCCGGGCCAAGGGCCGACACGCGGCGCTTGTGGGTGATTTCGGACAGCGGGTTCGTCTGGTCCATGAACTGCGACAGCTGCGAGGCACCGAAGAATTCCTTCAGCGCGGCCGAGATCGGCTTGCTGTTGATCAGGTCGTGCGGCATCAGCGGCTCTTGTTCCGCTTGACCCAGACGTTCCTTCACGGCCTTCTCGATACGTGCCAGGCCGGTGCGGTACTGGTTTTCGGCCAGCTCGCCGACGCAACGCACGCGGCGGTTGCCCAGGTGGTCGATGTCGTCGACTTCGCCGTTGCCGTTGCGCAGGTCAACGAGGATCTTGACCACGGCCAGGATGTCTTCGTTGGTCAGCACCATCGGGCCGGTCGATTCGTCGCGGCCGACCTTGGCGTTGAACTTCATGCGGCCGACGCGCGACAGGTCGTACGTGTCCGGGTTGTAGAACAGGCGCTGGAACAGGGCCTGCACGGCGTCTTCCGTCGGCGGCTCGCCGGGGCGCATCATGCGGTAGATGGCCACGCGCGCAGCGAATTCGTCCACGGTTTCGTCGATGCGCAGGGTCTGCGAGATGTACGCGCCCTGATCGAGTTCGTTCGTGTAGATCACCTGCACGTCTTGCACGCCGGCCGTGCGCAGCTTCTTCAGCAGCGCTTCGGTCAGCTCGTCGTTGGCCTTGGCCAGGATTTCGCCGGAGTCGGCGTCGACGATGTTGCGGGCGATCACGCGGCCGATCAGGAAGTCTTCCGGCACGCTGATGTGCGTGGTGCCGCCCTGCTCGAGCTCACGCGTGTGGCGCGCGGTAACGCGCTTGTCCTTGGCGACCACGACCTTGCCCGACTTGTCGGTGATGTCGAAGCGCGCGACTTCGCCGCGCAGGCGCTCGGAGACGAACTCCATCTGCGCGCCGCTGTCCATCAGGCGGAAGTTGTCGTTCACGAAGAAGTTCGCGAGGATCGATTCCGGGTTCAGGCCGATGGCCTTCAGCAGGATCGTGACCGGCATCTTGCGGCGACGGTCCACGCGGAAGTACAGCATGTCCTTCGGGTCGAACTCGAAGTCGAGCCACGAACCGCGGTAGGGAATCACGCGGGCCGAGAACAGCAGCTTGCCCGAGCTGTGCGTCTTGCCCTTGTCGTGTTCGAAGAACACGCCCGGCGAACGGTGCAGCTGCGACACGATCACGCGCTCGGTGCCGTTGATGATGAACGAACCCTTTTCGGTCATGAGCGGCACTTCGCCCATGTAGACCTCTTGTTCCTTCACTTCCTTGACCACCTTCGACTGCGAAGTCGACGACTCGCGGTCATAGATGATGAGCTGGACCTTGGCGCGCACGGCCGAGGCGAAGGTCAGACCACGGGTCTGGCACTCACGCACGTCGAACGCCGGCTTCGCCAGGTTGTACTCGAGGAACTTCATCTCGACGAAACCGTTGTGCGAGACGATCGGGAAGGCGGCGTCGAACGCGGCCTGCAGGCCCTCGACGGTGCGTTGTTTCGGGGGAATGCCGGCTTGCAGGAACGCGGTGTACGCGTCTTTCTGCATCTGCAGCAGGTAGGGAATTTCGACGACGCTGTCGCGATTGCCGAAACTTTTTCGGATGCGCTTGCGTTCGGTGTAACTGTACGCGGACGATTGGGCCATGAGAGCTCCGGTGCTTGAGATCTTCAGCGACTTGTCAGCAGTGCCGAGGCACCACTGCTTGGCGGCTGGCCACTACCAGCCGTTGGCGGACAGCGATGCGTTGCACATCGCCCGAACCAAGGGGTCTTCTGCAGTCGGGGTCAGAAGACACTCAAAAAACGTCTCGTCTTGGCTTTTCCGTCGACCTGAAGGTCTCCGGGAAAACCGGCAACGAGCCGGCTTTTGGGTGCGCTCTGAAAGCGGCAAAGGCTGGAGGGCCTTTTCAGGCGCCTCCAGCCCTCCAGGGGGTCTGAATTACTTCAGTTCCACCTTGGCGCCGGCTTCTTCCAGCTTCTTCTTGGCAGCGTCAGCGTCAGCCTTCGACAGGCCTTCCTTGACAGCCTTGGGAGCGGCTTCCACCAGATCCTTGGCTTCCTTGAGGCCCAGGCCGGTGATTTCGCGCACAGCCTTGATGACCGACACCTTGTTCGCGCCGACATCAGCCAGCACGACATTGAATTCGGTCTTTTCTTCGACCACAGCAGCGGCTGCGCCACCACCAGCGGCCGGAGCCGACATTGCAGCGGCGCTCACGCCGAACTTCTCTTCGATGGCTTTCACCAGGTCGTTGAGTTCCAGGACCGTCATGCTGTCGAGCGCGGTCAGAAATGCGTCTTTATCGAATGCCATTTTTGTTTCCTAACAATTGGGTTGAATATTTCAAACGCGAGGCTCAGGCGGCCTGCGCTTCTGCCGGTGCATCGGCAACGGGTGCAGCTTCGCCACCACCGCGCTTCTCGGCCAGCGCCGCGAGCACGCGGGCGGTACGAGAGATCGGGGATTGCATCAAGCCCAGCAATTGCGCCAGCAGCACTTCCTTCGAAGGGATGTTGGCCAGTTGCTTCACGCCGTCGACGTCCAGGGCCTTGCCACCGAAGGCGCCGCCGCGAATGACCAGCTTGTCGTTGGTCTTCGCGAAATCGGCCACCACCTTGGCGGCGGCCACAGCGTCTTCGGAGAAGCCGTAGATCAGCGGACCGGTCATCTGGTCGCCAACAATCTCAAACGGGCTACCAGCGACAGCACGGCGGGCCAGGGTGTTCTTCAGAACACTCAGGCTCACACCCTTGCTGCGCGCTTCGTTGCGCAGTTTGGTCATATCGGCCACCGTGATGCCACGGTATTCCGCCATCACGAGCGTTTGAGCTTTTGCGGCGAGGCTGGTCACATCACTGATGACCGCTTCTTTCTCACTGCGATTCAGACTCAAGGTCTACTCCTTTTAATGCGATCTTCGGCCGGGGCCTGGGATCGCGCTTCATGCAGCGACCAACTGTTTCGGAACAAAAATCAAATTCCTTGCAGCGGGATCGCCATCTGCGCTGATTGCCTGACGGAAAGGTCCGGCGATTAAGTGCAGCACCCTGCACACCAGCGGTCTTGGATGGCCCGCGGCAACCGAAGCTGCCGCGACCCACCACATTCGCCCCACCCTTTCGGGCGGAGCAAATCTCTTTAGCTCGCCGAGATGGTTTGCGTGTCCACGCGGACACCCAGACCCATGGTCGACGACACAGCCACCTTGCGCAGGTACACGCCCTTGCTGGTCGCGGGCTTGGCCTTGACCAGAGCATCGATCAGCGCTGCGAGGTTGCCCTGCAGCTTGTCGTTGTCGAACGAGCGACGGCCGATCGTGCCGTGCACGATGCCGGCCTTGTCGACGCGGAACTGAACCTGGCCAGCCTTGGCGTTCTTCACGGCCGTAGCGACGTCCGGGGTCACCGTGCCAACCTTCGGGTTAGGCATCAGGCCGCGCGGGCCGAGGATCTGGCCGAGCGTACCGACGACGCGCATGGCGTCCGGTGCGGCGATCACGACGTCGAAAGGCATGTCGCCAGCCTTGACCATGGCAGCCAGGTCGTCCATGCCGACGATGTCGGCGCCGGCGGCCTTGGCTTCTTCAGCCTTGGCGCCTTGGGCGAACACGGCGACGCGCTTGGTCTTGCCGGTGCCGTTGGGCAGCACGACGGCGCCACGCACGACCTGGTCCGACTTCTTCGCATCGATGCCGAGTTGCACGGCCACGTCGATCGATTCATCGAACTTGGCGGTGGCGGCTTCCTTGACGATGGTGATCGCGTCAACCAGCGGGTACAGCTTGTTGCTGTCGACCTTGCCTTCGAGCGACTTCTGCTTCTTGGTGATCTTGGACATTTACACGCCCTCCACATTCACGCCCATCGAGCGGGCCGAGCCGGCGATGGTACGAACTGCTGCGTCGAGGTCGGCGGCAGTCAGGTCCTTCATCTTGGCCTTGGCAATTTCTTCGAGCTGAGCGCGCGTGATCTTGCCGACCTTGTCGGTGTGCGGACGGGCCGAGCCCTTTTCCAGCTTGATGGCCTTCTTGATCAAGGTGATCGCCGGGGGCGTCTTGATGATGAAGGTGAAGCTCTTGTCAGCGAACGCGGTGATGACCACCGGCAGCGGCAGACCCGGCTCGACGCCTTGGGTTTGCGCGTTGAACGCCTTGCAGAACTCCATGATGTTCAGACCGCGCTGACCGAGTGCGGGACCGATCGGCGGGGACGGGTTGGCCTTACCAGCTGGCACTTGCAGCTTGATGAAGCCGACGATTTTTTTCGCCATGCTATTTGCTCCTTGCGGGTGATATCGCCTTGGCTTGCGGCCGCGGCTCCCCGGGGTTAAACGACTCTTCGATCAAGGCCGCGCGCCGAGTCGGACAACGCGCAGCCGGAAACAGTAACGCCGACCCGAAGGCCGGCGGGGCGTCAGGTCTTCTCGACCTGGCTGAATTCGAGTTCCACAGGTGTCGCGCGGCCGAAAATCATGACCGACACGCTGACCTTGCTCTTCTCGTAGTTGACTTCTTCGACGGTGCCGTTGAAGTCGGTGAACGGGCCTTCCTTGACGCGCACGAATTCGCCAACGGTGAACTCGACCTTGTGGCGCGGCTTCTCGGTGCCCTGCTGCATCTGGCTGACGATGTCCTCGACCTCTTTCTGCGAGATCGGGGCCGGACGGTTCTTGGCGCCGCCCACGAAACCCGTCACCTTGTTGGTGTGCTTCACCAGGTGCCAGCTTTCGTCGTCCATGATCATTTCGACCAGCACGTAGCCCGGGAAGAAACGGCGCTCGGTGGTGCGCTTCTGGCCGTTCTTGATTTCGACCACCTCTTCGGTCGGAACCAGGATGCGGCCGAACTTGTCCTGCATGCCGGCGCGATTGATGCGCTCGGTGATGTTGCGCTCGACGGCCTTCTCCATGCCCGAATAGGCATGCACCACATACCAACGCAGATCTGGGTTGGCGGCGGGAGCCAGCACCGAGGTGTTTTCTTCCTCTGGCGCGCCCGGCGTGGTTTCAACTGCATTCACTGGATCAGCGGTCATTTATTTTCTCCAGCCCAGAATGAGGTCGAAAAACACCCATTCGAGCGTCTTGTCGGTGAGCCAGAGGAAGACGGACATGATCGCCACGAAGGCGAACACATAAGCCGTCATCTGCATCGCTTCCTTGCGGGTCGGCCAGACGACCTTCTTGACCTCGCGCCACGAGTCGCGGCCGAAGGCCCACAACTGACGGCCATTCTCCGAACTGCCGAAGGCAGCCACCGCTGCGGCCAAGCCGACCAGCAGCGCAGCCCATTGCACCAGCGAGCCTTGGCGCGACAGCAGATAGAACGCCACGATGGCGCCCACTGCCAGCACGACAGCCACGGCCAGTTTGGCCTTGTCGGCGCCGGTGCTCACGGTTTCGATTTGAGAAGTGGCCATGTTTGGCTGATTTCCTGTGGCCCTGAGGCCTTCAATTCAATGCGTCTCTTGAGACGCCGAAGCCCGTCGGGACGCGACGGGCTTTTTTCGGAGTGCCACCTAAGTGGCAGGGGCAGTAGGAATCGAACCTACAACCTTCGGTTTTGGAGACCGACGCTCTGCCAATTGAGCTATACCCCTCCGGTACTCTTTGCGCCCGACTTAGATGTCGAGGATCTTGGCCACGACGCCCGAACCCACGGTACGGCCGCCTTCACGGATGGCGAAGCGCAGGCCTTCTTCCATCGCGATCGGGTTGATCAGCTTGACGGTGATGCTGACGTTGTC
>NZ_JBVASX010000014.1:0-183888 GCF_057814215.1 Variovorax sp. F042 | reverse complement strand
CAATCATGTCCATGGTGATCACCTTGAATCCCTGCTGAAATTCTCAGCAGGTCAGTGGAACACCCTGGTCAATATTGGATTGGCACTTTGCGGTTTAGCTGGTCAAGATTGCATCGGCACTAACACTGGGCCTCAGGGACTGGCAGCGGCGGCGGCGGCGGTGGTGGTGGTGGTGCAACGAATTCACTGGGCGTGGGCGGCGGTGGGGCGGGCGGGAGTGTTGGGTCTCCGATGATCCGCGTGCCCACTGCAGTCGTTCCTGGTACGGCCTACACGATCACAGTGCCAACGGTTGGGGGCTCTGGAGGAAGTGCCGGGACTCCTTCGGCGCCCGGTGGCGCTGGCGGCAATGGGACCGCAACGACCATGACATTGGGCGGCACGACGCTGGTCAACTGCGCACCAGGTGGCGGCGGGTCTGGCGGGGTCCAGTGGTCCGGCACTGGTACCCCTTCGGGCGGCACGCCTGCCAACGGTGACCCGTTGGGCTCCTACGGCAACGACGGCGCTGGCGGGATAAACGGCGGCGTGGGCAACGGCGGCGTGGGCGCCAGTGGGCCTTTCGGTGGTGGAGGCGGTAGCGGACGCGCTGGCAGCACTGGTGTCGCGGGTCGACCTGGCGGCAACTACGGCGGCGGCGGCGGTGGTGGTGGCGGCGGCTACGGAAGTTCGGGCGCTGGCGCTAACGGTGGCGCCGGTGGAGCTGGTGGCCCTGGGTTCTTCTCGCTGGAGCGGTGACATGAAATACGCGCTGTACCTTCTCTCGAATCTGCAGGTGATCCAGTGGCAGGACACCGACCTCGCCAACTACCCAGATCTTGAAAACTGGCAAGGGCGGATCGAGCTCGCGGAGCCGCTGCCGCCTGAGTTCGATCCCAACGCGACGCCGACTGGCTATTGGGTCGTCGATGGTGCGCTGACCGCCGTAGCTCCGCCACCACCGCTCTCCGAGGTCGCGATGTACGCGACCTGGGCCGTTACGGGCAAGCGCGTCTCGTTGATCGCTGATGGCGTCGACCTGGCAGGCGGGCGGCGCTTCAAGCCTACCGATGCTGATCTCGCGCGAGTCGGGCCGATCGCGCTGCACCACGCGGCGCTGGGTGTGACCTCGATCAATATCCTGCTCGACCAGCCGCCGATCTGGTACAGCATCGAGGCGTCGGATCTGGAGACTGCCTACGTGGCTTTCATCGCGAAGCGCGAGCTGTGTTTTTCCAACGAGCGAGCGCACTTGGAGGCGATCGCCACTCTGCTCGCGGCGAATGATCGCCCCGGCCTGGAGGGTTACGACACGACAACGGGCTGGCCCAGTTAGCCAGGGAAAAAAGACAGGGCGAGTGGTTTGGGTGCGGGAACACCCGCTCCACCCGTCTCCGCCGTGAGCAAGCACGGCATCGACCGAAGACCCTGCCACCTAGCTAGGCGGGGCGAATCATAGGTGGTGCCGAATGCAGGAAGTCAGATGCGGTCATTGCGGGCGAAAGCTCGCGATGGTCGACGCAAGGATTGTTGAGATCAAGTGCCCGCGCTGCGGGACGATGAACCACTGGAGAGCCAGTGCCGCTGATCGCAGCGGCCCGAGCCCCACACCAGCACGCCAGCGAGCGTCACACCACAAGGAACGTGATGGCGCAACAGAAAAGCCCGTTGGCGTGGCTGGGCGGCAAGAGCCGCCTCGCTGACCAGATCGTCAAGCGGATGCCCGCTCACCAGACCTACTGCGAGGTGTTCGCAGGCGCGGCCTGGGTGCTCTTTAAAAAACCAGAAAGCAAAGTCGAGATCATCAACGACATCAACCGCGAGCTGACCAACCTGTATCGCTGCGTGAAGCATCACCTGGCCGAACTGGTGGCGCAGTTTCGCTGGATGCTGGTGGCTCGTGATGACTTCGACGCCTTCCTGTCGCTGCCCCCGGATGCCCTCACAGACATCCAGCGGGCGGCCAGGTTCTTCTACCTGGCCAAGACCAGCTTCGGGGCCAAGATCCACAAGCCCACCTTCGGGATCGCGGCCACGGCCGGGCCGAGGCTGAACCTGCTGCGAATCGAAGAGGAGTTGAGCGATGCACACGCGCGTCTGGCGCGCGTGTTCATAGAGAACAGGCCCTACGACCAGGTCATCCAGCGCTTCGACAAGCCCGGCACCTTGTTCTACGTCGACCCGCCGTACTGGGGCAACGAAAAGGACTATGGCGAGGGTGTGTTCAGCCGCGACGACTTCGCACGCCTGGCGGGCCTTCTGGCCGCCCTGAAGGGCAAGTTCATCTTGAGTCTGAACGACACACCCGGCGTGCGCGAGACATTCGCCGGCTTCCGTATCGAGGCGGTCAAGACGCGGTACAGCATCAGCCCCAAGAGCAAGCAACCAGTCGGCGAAGTGTTGCTCACCAACTTTTAGCCTCACCTGTTCGACTCCCTGCCCATAATGGCTGATGCCAACGCTTGTCGGACACGCCTCCTGGGCCGAGAAGACACTGATCGAATGCGGCCGCTTCTACCCTCCGGACTGCAAGACACCGGAGGCGCGCCTGCGCTACTACGCCAGCATCTTCCCGCTGGTCGAGGTGGACAGCAGCTACTACGCCATCCCCTCACAGACGAACACGCACAACTGGGCGGCCCGCACGCCCGAGGGCTTCGTCTTCAACGTTAAGGCCTTCCGCTTCTTCACCGGCCACCAGACCGACGTGGACGTGCTGCCGCGTGGCGTGAAGGAGCTGCTGCCGGGTCGGAAGCGGCTGCTCTATCGCGACACCGCCGACGAGGTGAAGGATGCGCTATGGGAGGCCTTCTACCAGTCGCTCGAGCCGCTGCGCCTGAACGGCAAGCTGGGGCTGATCCACTTCCAGTTCCCGCCCTCGGTCGTGCCCTCGCCCCGCGTGACGGCACACCTCGAGTCCATCCGCCAGAAGCTGCCGCAGGACACATTCAGCGTGGAGTTCCGGCACAGCAGTTGGTGGGACGGCATGAAGCGGACGGTTGAGACCCTGGCCATGCTGCGCGCCTTGGGCGCAGTGCATACGGTGGTCGACGGCCCGCGAGGCTTCGACAACAGCGTGCCGCCGATCTGGGAGGTCACGAACCCCAACTACGTGCTGGTGCGCCTGCACGGGCGCAACACGGAAACCTACAACGCCAAGGTGAATTCACCTGCCGAGAGGTTCTCCTACGAGTATTCCGACGAGGAGCTAAAGGGCATCATCGCCGAGACGGTGCGGCTGGCCTACAGGGCCCGGAATGCGCACATGATCTTCAACAACTGCGACGAGGACAAGGGCGTCCGCAACGGCATGACCGCGCTGAAGATGCTGGTGCAGCATGGCGACGGCCAGCGGCCGGATCTCAGCAAGCCCTTCCACCCGAACGGAGTGCTGCCGAGCATCTCGGTCGATGAACTCTCCACCGCCTCGCGCGAGCTGCCGGAACCTTCAGGCGGCGAGCCGCCCATCCGCGAGGTGGAGATCGACTCCGAGCGCGTCGGGCGGGTCCGGGTGACGTTTCAGCTGCGGGAGGCCAGGCATCACAAGAGCGCCCACAGCTACTGGGCAGCGGTCTTCGCGCAGCCGATCTAGGCTGAGTGCGAGCCAGAAGCGGGGAAAATGGCTTTCAGCCTACTTTTCAGGCCAAAAAGATGCCTGTGGGTAACTCGGCCGAATTCGCCGGCGTGGTCCTTCCAGTCGCGGACGCATGTTACAAATCGGACGCATAGGAAGCGAGTTCAGGCCCATGCGTCCGAAAGTTCAGCGCCACGCGGCCGCTTACAACTAATGCCGTCTATTTCTGGCTGGCTCTATCAAAGAAAAACGGGTTACACCTTGTGAGCGTAACCCGTCGTTCTGTCTGCTGATTTTGGTCGGTGTGAAAGGATTCGAACCTTCGACCCCTTGCACCCCATGCAAGTGCGCTACCAGGCTGCGCCACACACCGAAGCTCTCGATTATAGCGGTTGAAATTCAGCGTCCGAGGGTCAGCAGCTCACGAATTTCAAAGAGTTCGCGCCGCAGGTGCAACAACTGCGACAGGTCGACCGTCTGCGTGGCAGACGCCGAGGGCGAATCCTGCACCACGGCGGCATCGAATTCTTCCTGGTCGATCTCGATGGCCTCCATGCCGTCGAGCGGCACCTCGCCCGCCTTGCGACGGTCGCGTTCACCTTGCACGAGCTCCTGAAGCTTGTTGCGCGCACCGCTGATCGTGAAGCCCTGGTCGTAGAGCAAATCGCGTATGCGGCGGATCATGAGCACCTCGTGGTGCTGGTAGTAGCGACGGTTGCCGCGCCGCTTCATGGGCCGCAGCTGCGTGAACTCCTGCTCCCAATAACGCAGCACGTGCGGCTTGACGCCGCACAGTTCGCCGACCTCACCAATGGTGAAGTAGCGTTTGACGGGAATCGGAGGGAGCGTTTTCTCCATTGAAATCAAGACTGTGCGCGGGAAACCTGAGAGATTACTCTACGCAGGCGCGCAGCACCAAGCACTATTCGGCGCCCAGGCTCCACTCGACTTCGGATGCACCGTTCTGTTCGATGCTTCCATGAATCTGCTCCTTGAGCTTCGCACTCGCGTGGAACGTGGCCACGCGGCGCTCGCCGATCGGGATGGCCTCGCCAGTGCGCGGGTTGCGGCCCGGCCGGGGCGCCTTCACGCGGATCTGGAAGTTGCCGAAGCCCGAGATCTTCACGTCCGTGCCTTCGACGAGACTGCTGGCCACGAGCTCGAAGAACGCCTCGACCATGTCCTTGGACTCGCGCTTGTTCAGGCCGATCTGCTCGAACAGCAGGTCGGCCAGATGCGCCTTGGTGAGCGCAGGCGTTTCGAGAGCCTCGAGCGTGAATTCGGCAGCGTTCATTCTCATCATCCCCTCAAGCGGCCGCCGAGCTTGGCGTCCAGTTGTTCGACGATTGCACGGACTGCGGGCTCGACCTGCTCGTCCGTCAGGGTGGCGTTGTCGCTCTGGAAACTGAGGCGGACCGCCATGCTCTTCTCGCCTTGCGCCAACGCGCCCGGCGCAGCCACGACACCATCGCGCAGCGGCTGCGGGCGATAGATGTCGAACAGCGTCACGTCGCGCAGCAGTCCCTGCGCAGCTGTCGTCGCGCGGATGGCCTGCACCAGTGCATCGTGCGTGACGGCTTCAGCCACCACCACGGCAAGGTCGCGTTCCACGGCCTGGTGCTTGGGCACCGGCTGTGCCACCGGCACGGGGCGCGCCGTGACGGCGTCAAGGTCGAGTTCGAACAACACGGGCGCTTGGGCGAAGTCCCACTTCTGGCGCCAGCGCGGATGCAGTTCGCCGACGAAGCCGATGGCCTTGCCGTCGACCAGCACACGCGCCGAACGGCCCGGGTGCAGGGCCGGATGCTCGGCCACCTCGAAGCTGGGCACCAGCGGCGCGAGCAATGCTTCGACGTCGCCCTTGACGTCGTAGAAGTCGACGCGCTGCGGCTTGCCGTCCCAGCGCGACTCGTCGGCGTCGCCCCAGGCGAGGCCCGCCACGCGCATCGGCTGGTTCACGCCGCGCACGGTGCTGTCGGTGGTGGCAACGCTGTCGTCGCGCATGAACACGCGGCCCACTTCGAACACACGCACGCGAGGCGCCTTGCGGTCGAGGTTGAACTTGAGCACCTGCAGCAGCGAGCCCAGCAGCGACGAGCGCATCACGCTCATCTGGCTGGCGATGGGGTTCAGCAGCTTGATCGGGTTGGCATTGCCTGCAAGGTCTTGCTCCCAATGCGCTTCGACGAAACTGAAGTTGATCGTTTCCTGATAGCCCAGCGCTGCGACGCTGCGGCGCACCGCAAACCGGCTGCGCTGCGCCTCGGGCCGCACGCGGGCGGTGATGGGGGCGAGCGGCGCGGTGGTCGGCAGGTTGTTGAAGCCGATGAGGCGCGCGACTTCCTCGATCAGGTCTTCTTCGATCAGCAGGTCGAAGCGATGCGGCGGCGGGGTCACGGTCAACGTGCCCTCGCCTTCGGTGATCGCGAAACCGAGGCGATTCAGCGCGTCGGCGCATTGCGCCTGCGTCAGCGGCATGCCGATCACGCGCGCCGCACGCTCGACGCGCAGCGTGACGGGCACGGCCTCGGGCACGCTCAGCGTCTGGTCGTCCATCCTGCCGGCCTCGCCGCCGCAGATCTCGACGATCAGCTGCGTGATGCGCTCGATGATCTGCACGGTGCGGCTCGGATCGACGCCGCGCTCGTAGCGGTGGCCCGCATCGGTCGAAAAGTTGAAGCGGCGCGAACGGCCCTGCACCGCCTCGGGCCACCAGAAAGCGGCCTCGACGTAAATGTTGCGCGTGTCGTCGGTCACCGACGTGGCGTCGCCGCCCATGATGCCGGCGAGCGATTCGACTTCGCGGTCGTCGGCGATCACGCCGACCTTCTCGTCGACGGTGATGGTCGTGCCGTTGAGCAGCTTGAGCTGTTCGCCCGCCTTGCCCCAGCGCACCGTGAGGCCGCCGTGGATCTTGTCGAGATCGAAGATGTGGCTGGGCTGGCCGTATTCGAACATCACGTAGTTCGAGATGTCGACCAGCGGCGTCACACTGCGTTGGCCGCAGCGCGCAAGGCGTTCGACCATCCATGCCGGTGTGACGACCTTGGTGTTGACGCCGCGCACGATGCGGCCCGAGAAGCGGCCGCAGAGTTCGGGAGCCTCGACCTTGACCGGCAGCACGTCGGCGAACGACGTCGCCACCGGCGCGATGGCAGGGGTCTTGAGTGGCACACCAGTGAGCGCGGCGAGTTCGCGCGCCACGCCGTAGACGCTGAGGCCGTGCGCCAGGTTGGGGGTGAGCTTGAGCGTGAGCAGTGCGTCGTCGAGCTTGAGCACGTCGCGCACGTCGGCGCCGATGGGCGCGTCGGCATCGAGCTCGAGCAGGCCGCCGTGGTCTTCGTTCAGACCCAGTTCGCGCGCTGAGCACAGCATGCCCTGGCTCTCGACGCCGCGCAGCTTGCCGAGCTTGATGAGGAAGGGCTTGCCGTCTTCACCCGGCGGCAGTTCGGCGCCGACGAGTGCGCAAGGCACCTTGATGCCAACGCGCGCATTGGGCGCGCCGCACACGATATTGAGCAAGGCGCCTTGCCCCGCGTCGACCTGGCACACGCGCAGGCGATCGGCATTCGGGTGCTGCTCGGCTTCCTTGATTTCGCCGACCACGATGCGCGTGAAGGGCGGCGCCACCGGTCGGCGCTCTTCGACCTCGAAGCCACCCATGGTGAGCGTTTCGGCCAGTGCGGCGCTGTCGAGGGGCGGGTTGCAGAACTCGCGCAGCCAGGATTCCGGGAATTGCATCTCTTCGATCTCGATCTGGTTTTTCTATGGAGGGGTGCTTACTGGAACTGCGAGAGAAAACGCAGGTCGCCGTCGAAGAAGAGGCGCAGGTCGTTCACGCCGTAGCGCAGCATCGTGAGCCGGTCGGGGCCCATGCCGAAAGCGAAGCCGATGTAGCGCTCGGGATCGAGGCCCATGTTGCGCACCACGTTCGGATGCACCTGGCCCGAACCCGACACCTCGAGCCAGCGGCCGGCCAGCGGCCCGCTCGCGAACTGGATGTCGATCTCGGCGCTCGGTTCGGTGAACGGGAAGAAGCTCGGGCGGAAGCGCAGCACGAGGTCGTCGCGCTCGAAGAAGGTGCGGCAGAAGTCGGTGAAGACGACCTTCAGGTCCTTGAAGCTCACGTTCTCGCCGAGCCACAGGCCTTCGCACTGGTGGAACATGGGCGAGTGGGTGGCGTCGCTGTCGACGCGGTAGGTACGGCCCGGGGCGATCACGCGGATCTCGGGCGCCTTCACGGTGCCGGTAGTGTCGGCCGCAGCGGCTGCGAACTCGGCGGCGTACTTCTTGATGTGCTGATGCGCGTAGCGCACCTGCATCGGGCTGGTGTGCGGACGCAGGTTGTAGGGAATGCCGTCGTCGCCGTTGATGTCGACGTAGAAGGTGTCCTGCATCGAACGCGCCGGATGGTTCGGTGGGTTGTTCAGCGAGGTGAAGCTGTGCCAGTCGCTCTCGACTTCGGGGCCGTCGGCCACGTCGAAGCCCATGCTCGAGAAGATTTCCTCGATGCGCTCAAGGGTGCGGCTCACGGGGTGCAGTCCGCCGGGAATACGGCGACGGCCGGGCAGGCTCACATCGAGCGCTTCGGCGCGCAGTTGTAGCGAGAGCTCTTCGTCGGCCAGTTGCTGGCGGCGGTCGGTCAACGCGGCCTCGATGGCCTGCTTGGCGACGTTGATCGCGGCGCCGCGGGACTTCTTCTCTTCGACACTCAGCGCAGCCATGCCCTTCATCAGCTCGGTGATGCGGCCCGACTTGCCGAGGAACTGGGCCTTGGCGTTTTCGAGCTCGGCGGGCGTTTTCGCTTCGGCGAAAGCGGCGCGTGCGGTGTCGACCAGGGAGTCCAACTCGTTCATAGCAACAAAATCTTCGAGGGGAAATAAAAAAGAGCTGGAGCCTTTTCAAGCGCCAGCCCTTGAGCCGTGGGCGCAGGACGCTGCCCGGAGGCAGCACCCCTGCTGTGCAGAATCAAGCAGCCAGCTTGGCCTTGACCTGCTCCACGATGCCGGCAAAAGCGGCCTTGTCGTGCACGGCGATGTCCGCAAGCATCTTGCGGTCGATCTCGATACCGGCCTTGCGGATGCCGTTGGCGAACTGGCTGTAGGTCAGGCCCAGTTCACGCGAGGCGGCGTTGATACGCGCGATCCACAGCTGACGGAACACGCGCTTCTTGGTACGGCGGTCACGGTAGGCGTATTGGCCTGCCTTCATCACCGCCTGTTTGGCGACGCGGAAGACATTGCCGCGGCGACCGCGGAAACCCTTGGCGAGTGCGAGAACTTTCTTGTGGCGGGCGCGAGCCGTTACACCACGTTTGACGCGAGGCATGTGTGTACTCCTTGTTCGTCTGAGTTAAATGCCACGGCCGGGCAGCATGGCGGCGACAGAAACCATGTTGGTCTCATGCACTGCGACTGCACCACGCAGGTGACGCTTGTTCTTGGTGGTCTTCTTCGTCAAGATGTGACGCTTGAAGGCTTGACCGCGCTTGACGGTGCCACCGGGACGAACGCGGAAACGTTTTTTCGCGCTGCTCTTGGTCTTCATTTTGGGCATGTGAATGCTCCTTTAGTTTGTGCTCGTGAGGCGCCATGGATGCTCCACAGACTTGTTGGCCCCGAGACACTTCTTTATCCCGCCCCTGCCGGCATCTCTTGCGAGGCGCTGGCAAGGGCGAAATCCCTTCGAACCTTCTCTTCTCTACTGCAACCCTGACGCTCAGGCTGTTGCGGGCGACGCTGCCGGCGCGGCAGCGGCATCTGCAGCCGGCTTCGGCGCAGCGCCACCAGCCTTCTTGCGACCCGGCGCGATCATCATGATCATCTGCCGGCCTTCGAGCTTCGGAAACTGCTCGACCATGATCAGGTCACCCAGTTCGTCGCGAATACGCTGCAGCAAAGCCAGACCGAGCTCCTGGTGCGTGATCTCGCGGCCGCGGAAGCGCAGCGTGATCTTGCATTTGTCGCCCTCATCAAGAAAGCGCTTGATGTTGCGCATCTTGATGTTGTAGTCGCCATCGTCGGTACCGGGCCGGAACTTGATTTCCTTGACCTCGATGACCTTCTGCTTCGACTTCGCCTCGGCTGCCTTCTTCTGCTCGTGGTACTTGAACTTGCCGTACTCGATCAGGCGGCACACGGGCGGGTTGGCCGCCGCAACGACCTCCACTAGGTCCACGTCCTGCTCACCGGCAAGGCGCAGAGCCTCGGCAAGACTCACGACACCCAATTGCTCGTTATCCGGGCCGATCAGGCGGACTTCCGGGGCCATGATTTCCCGGTTCAGGCGGTGTTGGCGTTCCTCGCGGTGGCGGCGGTCGCGGAATGCAGTAGCGATGGTCAGAATCCTTCAAAATTTGCTACAAAATCTGTAGCGAACACCGGTCAGTCCTCGCGGACAAACGGCATGATTTGGCTTTGAAACATATGGGGTGTTCCGAAGACAAATCAACGCTTGTCGGCAATATCCTGGACGAGCCGTTGCACGAACGATTCGAGGGACATTGCACCGAGGTCTTGATTGCCCCGGGCGCGCACTGCGACGGCACCTGCTTCCTTTTCCTTGTCGCCTACGACAACGATATAAGGGAGCTTTTGCAACGAATGCTTCCGTATTTTATACGTAATCTTCTCGTTGTGCAGGTCAAGCTGAACCCTAAGCCCTTGATTTTGCAGCGCTTTCGCAACTTGCGCGGCGTAATCGGCCTGTCCTTCACTGATATTGAGCACCGCCACCTGCACCGGAGCGAGCCATGCGGGCAGCGCGCCCGAGTGGTGTTCGATCAGCATGCCGATGAAGCGCTCGAGGCTGCCGACGATCGCGCGGTGCAGCATCACAGGGTGCGCGCGGCCGCTCGATTCCGTCACGTATTCGCCGCCCAGGCGCTCGGCCGTGTTGAAGTCGACCTGCATCGTGCCGCACTGCCACTGGCGGCCGATGGCATCGCGCAGCGTGTATTCGATCTTGGGGCCGTAGAAGGCGCCATCGCCCGGTGCAATGACGAAGTCGACGCCCGAGCGGCGCAGCGATTCCATCACCGCGTGCTCGGCCTTGTCCCACAGCTCGTCGGAGCCGACGCGGTTCTCGGGCCGCGTGGCGACCTTGTAGAGGATGTCCGTGAAGCCGAAGTCGGCATAGACCTTCTGCAGCTGCTCCGTGTACGCGATGCACTCGTCGAGGATCTGGTCCTCCGTGCAGAAGATGTGCCCGTCGTCCTGCGTGAAGCCGCGCACGCGCATGATGCCGTGCAGCGCACCGCTGGGTTCGTTGCGGTGGCACTGGCCGAACTCGCCGTAGCGCAGCGGCAGGTCGCGGTAGCTGCGCAGGTCGCTCTTGAAGATCAGCACGTGGCCCGGGCAGTTCATCGGCTTGAGCGCATATTCGCGCTTCTCCGACTCCGTCGTGAACATGTTGTCGCGATAGTTCTGCCAGTGGCCCGTTTTCTCCCACAGGCTCTTGTCGAGGATCTGCGGGCCCTTCACTTCCCAATAGCCCGTGTCGCGGTAGATGCCGCGCATGTACTGTTCGACGGCCTGCCACACAGCCCAGCCCTTGGGGTGCCAGAACACCACGCCCGGCGCCACTTCGTCGATGTGGAACAGGTCAAGCTCCTTGCCGAGCTTGCGGTGGTCGCGCTTCTCGGCTTCCTCGATGCGCTGGATGTACTGGTCGAGCTGCTTCTTGTCGGCCCAGGCCGTGCCGTAGATGCGCTGCAGTTGTTCGTTCTTGGCGTCGCCACGCCAGTAGGCGCCGGCCAGCTTCGTGAGCTTGAAGACCTTCAGGAAACGCGTGTTCGGCACGTGCGGGCCGCGGCACATGTCGACGTATTCCTGGTGGTAGTACAGGCCCATGGCCTGCTCGTCGGGCATGTCCTCGACGAGGCGCAGCTTGTAGTCCTCGCCGCGCGACTTGAAGACTTCGATGACTTCGGCGCGCGGCGTCATCTTCTTGATCACGTCGTAGTCCTGCGCGATCAGCTCGCGCATGCGCGCCTCGATGGCGGCCATGTCCTCGGGCGTGAACGGGCGTTCGTACGAAATGTCGTAATAGAAGCCCTCGTCGATCACGGGCCCGATCACCATCTTGGCCGTCGGATAGAGCTGCTTCACCGCGTGGCCGACCAGGTGGGCCGTCGAATGGCGGATGATTTCCAGGCCTTCGTCGTCCTTGGGCGTGATGATCTGCAGCTTGGCGTCATGGTCGATGACGTCGCTGGCATCGACGAGCCTGCCGTCGACCTTGCCGGCCACCGTCATCTTGGCCAGGCCGGGACCGATGGACTGGGCGACTTCGGCCACCGAAACCGGGCCGGGGAACTCGCGGCGCGAGTTGTCGGGGAGCGTGATCTGGATCATTTGAAGAAAACCTCGGGGAGAAAAACAAAAAAGCGCGGTGGATGCCGCGCTTTGCTTGGTTGTAGAGCTGGCAGAAACCAGCGAGCGCGGGCTACCGGCCTTTTCCTTCAGTGAAGAAAAAGCCGCTGAATCCTTGCGGAGTAGTTCGCGGTGTCATAACCAAGGTGCCTTTCTCGCTCTTGTTGAGTGCAGAGTCCGCAATTCTAGCCGCTGCCCGTTCAGGACGCGGGCGCCGCGTTCTTGAGTCCCAGCACTTCAATGGGTTCGATAGACGGCGGCTTGGCGAACAGCTCGGGAGCCTTCGCCATCAGCGCCTGGGCGATCGGGCCGGTCAAATGAGCCTGGCGACCGGCTTCGTCTTCGAACGCGTCGAACACGCCGAAGGTGCTCGGCGACAGGCGCAGCGCAAACCAGATCGGCGTGGTCTTCTCGTCGCGCGCCATCGCAAGGCCGGCTTCGAGGAACTTCTCTACATCGCCTTCCTTGCCCGGCTTGGCTTCGAGGCGAGCGAACAGTGCGTACTTGATCATGGGTGATCTCCTGAGTTGAACGGCGCGCGACATTGCGCGGCGTTGGTATGGACTCTAGGCAGGCGTTGTCTCTGGAGCTATTGGCGTTTTTGACATCTTTGATATCGTTATGGCCATGAAGCTCGATGTACTCGCTCTCGATGGCGTGTTCGACACCGGCCTGTCCACGGTGCTCGACGTGTTCACCACTGCCAACGAACTCGCTGCCATGCTGCAGCTCGACGTGGCGCCGTTCGAAGTCACGGTGACGGGCGTTCGCAAGCGGGTGAGAACCTCGCAGGGGCTCACCGTTCCGGTGGCTCGCGCGCTCGACGCCGGGTCCGCGGATTGGCTGATCGTTCCAGCGCTGGGCTGCAAGATGCCCGAAACACTGGAACCCGCCTTGTGTCGCCCCGACGTGCGCGACGCCTGCGCCGCAATTCGGGAGCGCGCAAGCAAAAGCGCCAATCTGGCCGCCGCCTGCATCGGCACCTTCGTGCTCGCGGAATCGGGCGTGCTCGATCACCAGAAGGCAACCACGACCTGGTGGCTGGCCACGCTGTTCCGCCAGCGCTACCCTGCCGTGCAACTGGAAGACTCACGCATGCTGGTCAGCTCCGGCAATCTGGTCACGGCCGGCGCAGCACTGAGCCATGTCGACATGGCGCTGTGGATCGTGCGCCAGGCCAGCCCCGAACTCGCCACGCTGGTCGCGCGCTACCTGATCGTCGATTCGCGACCATCGCAGTCGGCCTACGTGATCTCCGACCACCTCTCGCATTCCGACCCACTGGTGGAGCGCTTCGAGCGCTGGGCGCGCGGCCGGCTGGCCGACGGCTTCTCGCTCGACGAGGCCGCACAGGCCGCGGGCACCAGCAAGCGCACGCTGGCCCGCCGCATGCAGCAGGTGCTGGGCAAGAGCCCCCTCTCCTACGTGCAGGACCTGCGCGTGGAGCGCGCGGTGCACCTGCTCAAGACCAGCGACAAGAGCCTGGAGCAGATCGCCGGCATGGTGGGCTACGCCGACGGCGTCACGCTGCGCACCCTGCTGCGCCAGCGCCTGGGCCGCGGCGTGCGCGAGGTGCGCCTCGAAGCCTGAGCACGCAACGGACGCAAAAAAGCCCGGCGCGCGGCCGGGCTGAAAGTGACAGCGAAATATCTGCCTGTCGAAAGACCGACCCGCGAGGATCGATCACCCGATCAGTGGAACTGCTCTTCCTCGGTCGAGCCCGACAGCGCCTTCACGCTGGACGAACCGCCCTGGATCACGGTGGTCACGTCGTCGAAGTAACCGGCGCCAACTTCCTGCTGGTGCGACACGAAGGTGTAGCCCTTGTCGCGCGCGGCGAACTCGGGTTCCTGCACCATGTTGACGTAGTGCTTCATGCCTTCGCCGCGAGCGTAGGCGTGGGCGAACTGGAAGGTGTTGAACCAGTTGACGTGGATGCCGGCCAGCGTGATGAACTGGTACTTGTAGCCCAGGGCCGACAGGTCTTCCTGGAACGAGGCGATCTGCTTGTCGTCGAGGTTCTTCTTCCAGTTGAAGGAAGGCGAGCAGTTGTACGACAGCAGCTTGCCGGGGCAGGCGGCGTGCACGGCTTGTGCGAATTCGCGGGCGAAGCCGATGTCCGGCACGCCGGTTTCGCACCACACGAGGTCTGCGTAGGGCGCGTAGGCCACGCCGCGGCTGATGGCCTGCTCCAGGCCGTTCTTCACGCGGTAGAAGCCTTCCTGCGTGCGCTCGCCCGTCAGGAAGGGCTTGTCGTTGGCGTCGTGATCGGAGGTGATCAGGTTCGCGGCTTCCGCGTCGGTGCGGGCCAGGACGATGGTCGACACACCCAGAACGTCGGCTGCGAAGCGCGCGGCGATCAGCTTCTCGCAGGCTTCATGCGTCGGCACGAGCACCTTGCCGCCCATGTGGCCGCACTTCTTCACGGCAGCCAGTTGATCTTCGAAGTGCACGCCAGCTGCGCCGGCCGTGATCATGTTCTTCATCAGTTCGAAGGCGTTGAGCACGCCGCCGAAACCGGCTTCCGCGTCGGCCACGATGGGGAGGAAGTAGTCGATGAACTCCTTGTCGCCCGGGTTGACACCGCGGCCCCACTGGATTTCATCGGCGCGGCGGAAGGTATTGTTGATGCGACGGACCATCGTCGGCACCGAGTCGTAGGCGTACAGCGACTGGTCGGGGTACATCGTCTCGGAGCTGTTGCCGTCGGCGGCGACTTGCCAGCCCGACAGGTACACGGCTTCCAGGCCAGCCTTGGCCTGTTGCATCGCCTGACCGGCGGAGATGGCGCCGAACGCGTTCACGTAGCCCTTCTTGGAGCCGCCGTTGATCTTGTCCCAGAGCTTCTCTGCGCCGCGCTTGGCCAGCGTGTGCTCGATGGGGAACGAACCGCGCAGGCGCACCACGTCGGCCGCGCTGTAGCCACGCTTGACGCCCTTCCAGCGCGGATCGGTGGCCCATTCCTTTTCGAGGGCGGCAATCTGCTGTTCGCGGCTGAGTTGTTCTGTGAGGGTCTGGGGCATGGTCACTCCGTGAGGTTGATTGAAGGTTGGGCGCTGCGGCCGTGGAGTTACTGTAATCGGACTGCAGACTCTTATGTCTTATAGAAGACATATTTTTCAATCAATAAAATCAACTACTTACAGATATATTTCTCAATGTAAAATTATTTTTCTCATATTGAGAAAAATATTGCGGCGCAGCAGCCGTCTATTTCGCAATGCGCAATCAATCTTTCGGTTGTGAAAACGAGGCACCGCTTCGCACCGCATGCGCGATCCAATCCCCGCTTTCGATCACGCGGCGGCCCACGATGCGCGCCGGATGGATCTCGTAGACCAGGCAATCGAGCCACTGCCCGCCAACATCCACGCGCACCTGCCGCTTGATGTACTCGCCTGAGTCATCGTCAGCCACTTCCTCGAGCACGTCGAGTGCTGCCTCGACCGCGGGCTCGACGACATAGACCTCGCCCTTCACGCGTCCCACCCCACCCAGCACGACACCCGGATAGGCGCCCAGGTCATACAGCGTGCCGGAAATGCTCGCCTCACCTACCCACACCGGCGCGGGCCGATATCGCGCGATGTCGTTGCGCCCGCCGCGGCGCAGCGTGCCGTAAACAAAAACGTGGGGCATCATCGAAACCGCCTTCTCCGCAACTACAGAACTTCAGTCTATTGAACTCCGCTGCTCCCGCATCAGGCCGCCTCGTGGCCTACGGCTGCCTGGCCCTGAGCATGTCGCTCGTCGGCGGCTACGTCGCCCTCTCCAAGCCCCTTGTCGCCGCCTTTCCGGTGCTGCTGCTCGCATGGCTGCGCTTCGGCATCGCCGCACTGGCCATGCCGCATTGGCTCAAGCGCACACCCGACGAACCGCCGATGACCGCGCGCACGCGTTGGCTGGTGTTCCTCGAGTCGTTCCTCGGCAACTTCATGTTCTCGATCTGCATGCTGTTCGGCGTGAGCCTCACGAGCGCGGTGTCGGCAGGCGTGATCATGGCGTCGATCCCCGCGTGCGTGGCCGTGGCGAGCTGGCTGTTCCTGCGCGAGCGCATCACCGTGCGCATCGGCCTGGCCATCGCCTGCGCCGCGCTCGGCATCGGTCTGCTGGCACTTTCGCCTGCGCACGCACCGGCATCGCCCTCTGCTTCGTCGGCATCGATGCCCTGGCTCGGCAACCTGCTGGTGTTCTGCGCGGTGCTCTGCGAGACGGCCTATGCGGTGATCGGCAAGTCGCTCACGGGGCGCCTGGGGCCCAAGCGCATCGCCTCGCTCATCAACCTGTGGGGCTTCGTGCTCTCGCTGCCCTTCGGCATCTGGTTCGCGCTGCAGTTCGATTTCACCGCGGTGCGCTTCGGCACTTGGGCGCTGCTCGTGGTCTATGCGCTCGCTGCAAGCATCTGGACGGTGTGGCTCTGGATGACCGGACTTCGCCACGTACCAGCCGCACAAGCGGGTGTCTTCGCCGTGATGCTGCCCGTGAGCGCAGCCCTCGTCGGCGTGCTCGTGCTGGGTGAAAACCTCTCTTCGCCACAGCTGGTTGCGTTCGTCATTGCCCTCGCGGGTGTGGTGCTTGCGACATGGCCTGGGCGCCGAACGTGAAAAACAGGGCTTCTCCCCTCTGAAAAAACAACAACTCCCAATGAAAAAAGCGCTTTTTCCCTTGGAAACGCGTTTTTTCTCCTTTAGCATCCGCATTGCCACTGGAGACGCAAGTTTTTCATTGGTGAGTGTTCAACCAAAAAAGGAAATCAACCATGGCAACTGCAAAGAAGGCTCCGGCCAAGAAAGCTCCGGCAAAGAAGGCCGCTCCCGCAAAGAAGGCGGCGGCTCCTGCGAAGAAGGCTGCACCGGCCAAGAAGGCTGCTGCTCCTGCTAAGAAGGCTGCTCCGGCGAAGAAGGCTCCTGCCAAGAAGGCCGCTCCCGCAAAGAAGGCTGCTCCCGCCAAGAAGCGCACGCCCAACGCCGCGTTCATGAAGGCCCTGACCCCCAGCCCGGCACTCGCCGCTGTGGTCGGCTCGACGCCGCTACCGCGTACCGCTGTCGTGAGCAAGCTGTGGGACTACATCAAGAAGAACAACCTTCAAGACAAGGCCAACAAGCGCAACATCAACGCCGACGCCAAGCTGAAGGAAATCTTCGGCAAGGCCCAAGTGTCGATGTTCGAACTGGCCGCGCTGATCGGCAAGCACGTCAAGTAAGCGCTCAGGGGCCTCGCGCTCCTGAATCAAAAAGCCCGCTTCATGCGGGCTTTTTTTTCGCCTGCGGCAAGGCCACGCTTTCTTCGAAGAAGCGCGACGGCGTGCGGCCGAAGTGCTTGCGGAAGGCTTCGATGAAGGCACTCACGGAGCTGTAGCCCACCGTCAGCGCCACCGCCGTCACGGCCTCCTTCAGGCTCAGCAGCTCGACGGCCTTGAGCAACCGCGCCTGCTGGCGCCATTGCGCGAAGCTCAGGCCCGTTTCCACGGCGAAACGGCGAGTGAGCGTCCTGCGCGCCATGCCGATGCGATCGGCCCATTCGTCGATGCTGTCCGGCAACGCCGGATCATTGGCCACCGCAGCAGCCATCGCGGCAAGGCGCTTGTCCTGCGGCATCGGCAGGTGCAGCGACGGCCTGGCGCTCGCCGCAAGCTCATCGATCAGCACGCCCACCAGACGCGCACGGCGCGGCTCCAGCAGGGGCTCGGTGGCATCCATCGATGTCAGCCGGTCGATCAGCCCCTGCACCAGCGGCGTGACGGCAAACACATGCGGTCCGTCCGGCAAGGACGCCGCCATCATCGAGTCGATGTGCAAGCTCCAGCCCGTGGTGGCACCAAAGCTCTGCGCCGCATGGGCGCAGCGCGGTGCGATCCAGCCGATCCACCCCGGCGGCTGCACCCAGCGGCCCGAAGGCGTTTCGATGACCTGCAACCCCTCGCGCAGTGCGAACAGCTGGCCGGTTTCATGCGCGTGGTAGTCCGTGACGCGCGGCGCCTCGTAGGCGTTGATCCAGAGCTTCACAGGGGCCTCAGCAGCCATGGTTGGCCCGCCAGAGGTATCGATTGGCCCCGCGCCGCAAGCCCGAACGCGCGCCGCTGCCTAGCATCGAGTTCATCCTCACCAACCCATCCAAGGAACATCCATGAAAGCCCAAGACGTACTGCCCGACGGCGCAGACTTCACCGTCGTGAACGGCCGCACATTGCGCAAGGGATCGGTCGGCGCCTTCCTCGCCAACGTGCGCATCCTCGAAGACGCAAGCGCGTCGGCCGCCGACAGGCACGCCGCCGAGCAAGACCTGGTCTCCCTGATTCCCGCCCTCGACGCGCTCGGCCTGTTCGACGTGTTCGAGCTGCGCTCGCCGTCCTTGCGCGACGAAGTGGCCCGACATCGCTCGGCACTCAGCCCTGCGCCTGCTGCTGCTTCGCCGAACGCGTGATCGACGCCAGCGTGCCGCGCGTGGTGATCACTTCAGGGTCGAGCGGGATCTCGATCAGCGTGCCCGTATCGGCCGCCAGCGCACGCAGCAGCGCGGCCTCGAACTGCGCCGTTTCCGTCACGCGCTCGGCCGCATAGCCATAGGCGCGCGCGAGGCCGCAGAAGTCGGGGTTGCGCAGCGCAGTGCCGCTCGTGCGTTCGGGGTACTCGCGCTCCTGGTGCATGCGGATGGTGCCGAACATGCCGTTGTTGAGCAGCACGACGATGCTCTTGCCGCCATGCTGCGCAGCCGTCGCCAGCTCCTGCCCGGTCATCAGAAAATCGCCATCGCCCGCGATGGTGAAGGCCACGCGCCCCGTCGCAAGATTGGCCGCGATGCCGGCCGGCACCCCATAGCCCATCGCTCCGCTGGTCGGCGCCAGCTGCGTCTTCGCGCCCTTCGCGAGCCCGTGATAGCGAAAGTAGCGGTGCACCCAGCTTGCGAAGTTGCCCGCGCCGTTGGTAATGGCCGCGTCCGCCGGCAAGTGCTTCTGCAGCAGCGCGACGACCTCCGCCATGTCGACCGGCCCGCGCGGCGTCTCGGCGGGCATGCCGGCCAGCGCCTGCGGCACAAGGTTGGCCTCGTAGTCGGCGTGCGCCTGCAGCGTCCATTCTTCCCAGGGCAGCGTCGGCGGCGCGCTCAGCACCTCCAGGCTGCGCGCGGCCGCGCTCATGCCGGCGTTGATCGCCAGGTCGGCCTGGTACACGCGGTTGAGCTCTTCGGCGCTCGCATGGATGTGCACCAGCGTCTGCTTCGCCTTGGGCGCTTCGAGCAGCGTGTAGCCGCCGGTCGTCATCTCGCCCAGGCGCGGACCGATGGCCAAGATCAGGTCGGCGTCTTTCACGCGCTGCGCGAGCTTCGGGTTGATCGCGATGCCGACATCGCCCGCATACAGCGGATGGTGGTTGTCGAAAGTGTCCTGAAAGCGGAAGGCGTTCGCCACCGGCAGTCGCCAGTTCTCCGCAAAACGCTGCAGCGCCTGCGCGGCCTGCGTCGTCCAGCCGCCGCCGCCGGCAATCACCAGCGGGCGCTGCGACTTCAGCAGCAGTTCGCGCAAGGTGCGCAGCGCACCCGGGTCGCTCCAGGGCTCGACCGCTTCCACGCGCGCCAGCGGCCGAGCCGTCGTCTCGCTGCGCAGCATGTCCTCCGGCAGCACAAGCACCACCGGCCCCGGCCGTCCGTTCATCGCGGTGGCGAAGGCGCGCGCGATGTACTCGGGAATGCGGTTCGCATCGTCGATGCGCTCCACGCGCTTGGCAAAGCCCTTGGTGCTTGGCCCGAAGAAGCTGCCGTAGTCGACCTCCTGGAAAGCCTCGCGATCGCGGAAGTCGCTGCCGACGTCGCCGACGAACAGCACCATCGGCGTCGAATCCTGGAAGGCGTTGTGCACGCCGATCGATGCGTTCGTCGCGCCGGGCCCGCGGGTGACGAAGCACACGCCCGGCCGCCCGGTGAGCTTGCCGTGCGCCTCGGCCATGAAGGCCGCGCCCCCCTCCTGCCGGTTGACGATGAAGCGCGTGCGATCGCGGTACGCATGAAAGCCGTCGAGCACCGCCAGGAAGCTTTCGCCAGGCACGCCGAACGCCATTTCCATGCCCTGTTCGACCAGGCACTCCACGATCAGGTGGCCCGCGGGTTGTGATGTACTCATGAGAAGTAGAACCTCAGCTGCAAATGTCTTCGGCAATTATGTGCGCCCGCTCCAGACGCCTTGCGTTAATTCCCCAATTGGTTAAATTCGCGCCATGAAGGCCTCCAAGGACCCCTCACCCGACGCCGCCGAAGTGATCGAACCCCGTTCGCGCGACGCCGACCGCTCGCAGCTCGCCATCCTCGCGTCGGCGCGCGACGAGTTCTCCGCGCGCGGTCTCGCCGGCGCGCGCATGGACAGCATCGCCGAGCGCGCGGGCCTCAACAAGCGCCTCATCTACTACTACTTCGGCAGCAAGGACGACCTGTTCCTCGCGGTGCTGGAGCGCACCTACGCCGATATCCGCGAGGCCGAGCAGCGCCTGCATCTCGACGAGATCGAGCCTGTCGAGGCCATCCGCCAGCTGGTTTCGTTCACCTGGCACTACTACCTCGAGCACCCCGAGTTCATCACGCTGCTCAACAGCGAGAACCTGCATTGCGCGGCGCACCTCAAGCGCTCCGAGCGCATCCAGGAGATGAACTCGCCGCTGGTACAGCTGCTCGACACCGTGCTGGAGCGCGGCCGGCGCGACAACCTGTTCCGCGCCGGCGTGGACCCTGTGCAGCTCTATATCTCCATCGCGTCGCTCTGCTACTTCTACCTCTCGAACAACCACACGCTCTCGGCCATCTTCGGCCGTGACCTGCGCGCGCCCAAGGCAATGGCGCAACGCCTCTCGCACATGACTGATCTCGTGCTGGGCTACGTCCTGCACTGAGCTTCATCAGCGCGTCTTCGTGCTCTCCGGGTATCTACTAGGCAGCGGCCGTTGACGCTGCAGCGCAGCCGTTCCTACAATCGATAATTCACTCATTGGTGAATTGATCGGTTCAAGAAAGCGGCCCGACCGCGCGGAGACATCCATGAAGCTCTTTGCCAGCACTGCACGCACCACCGTCGTTGCCTCGCTGACCTGCATCGCTGCACTGCTACCGGGCCTGGCCGCCGCGCAGAACGGCTACCCCAGCAAGCCGATCCGCGTGATCGTTCCCTTCGCGGCCGGCAGCACCACCGACATCATTGCCCGCGCCATCACCGACAAGATGAGCGCCAGCATGGGCCAGACGCTGGTGGTCGACAACCGCGGCGGCGCCAGCGGCACCATCGGCCAGCAGGCGGTGGCCACGGCTGCGCCCGACGGCTACACGGTGATGATCCATTCGTCGTCGCACACGGTCAGCCCTTCGACCTTCGCCAAGCTGCCGTTCGACACGGTGCACGATTTCGCGGGGGTCACGCCAATCTCGTCGCTGCCCAATGCGCTGGTGATCTCGCCCAGCAAGAACATCAAGACGCTGCCCCAGCTGCTGGCCGCCGCGCGCGCCAAGCCCGGCAGCATGAACTTCGCTTCCGCCGGCCAGGGCAGCGCCACGCACCTGAACGCCGAGAAGTTCAAGATGGCCGCCAAGATCGACGCGACCAACATTCCCTTCAAGGGATCGGGCGAGGCCGTGACCGAAGTGCTTTCGGGCCGCGTCGACTACTACTTCTCGCCCATTGCTCCGGTCATCGGCCAGATCAAGGAAGGCCAGTTGCTGGCGCTGGCGGTCGGTTCGCCCAAGCGCGCCGCAGCCCTGCCCGACGTGCCCACCACCACCGAGGCCGGCGTGCCCGGCTCCGAATTCAACTTCTGGATCGGAATGATGGCGCCCGCCAAGACGCCGCGCGACGTCGTCGAGCGCCTGCATGCCGAGGTAGCCAAGGCGCTGGCCACGCCCGAGGTGAAGGAGCGCTTCGCCAAGCTCGGCGCCGACGCCTGGACGCTCAAGCCCGAGCAGTTCGACGCCTACATCAAGGAAGAGATCGCGAGCAACGCGCAGCTCGTGAAGGCAGCCGGGCTCTCGGTCCAACAGTAAGCCCCCCTGAAAGCCCCGGCCCTCGCCATGTTCCGCAAGCTCCTGCTCTCTCCGGCCCTGCGCCCTTTCATCCTCATCTTGCTGCTGCTGGTGCTGTGGGACCTGGCGATCCGCCTCTTCAAGATTCCGGCCTACCTGATTCCCCCGCCGTGGGAGGTCGTGAAGCAGCTCGTCGCCGAGTGGCCGCGCCTGCTCGCCGAAAGCTGGAAGACCACGCTCGCCACGCTGGGCGGCTTCGGCCTGACGATCCTGATCGGCATTCCGATCGCGATGGTCATCGCCTACTCGCGCGTCGTCGAGTCGTACGTTTATCCACTGCTGGTGTTCTCGCAGAGCATCCCGAAGGTAGCGATCGCGCCGCTGTTCGTGGTGTGGTTCGGCTTCGGCATCTTCCCGAAGGTGATCAGCGCCTTCCTGCTGGGTTTCTTCCCTGTGGTGGTGTCCACGGTGATGGGCTTCAAGTCGGTCGAGCCCGACATGCTCGACCTCTCGCGCTCGATGGGTGCGAGCCGCCTGCAGACCTTTCTCAAGATCAGCCTGCCGCAGGCGCTGCCTTCGATCTTCAGCGGCCTGAAGGTGTCGGTCACGCTGGCCGTGGTGGGCGCGGTGGTCGGTGAATTCGTCGGCTCCAACTCGGGCATCGGCTACGTGCTGCAGGTTGCCAACGGCAACTTCGACTTGCCGCTGATGTTCGCCGCGCTGGTGGTTCTCTCGAGCATCGGCGTCATTCTTTTCGTCGCGGTCGACCTGGTCGAGCGCGTGATGATTCCCTGGCACGCCTCGCAGCGCCACGCGAACTGAGTTTTCCGTTTCAAGTTCCTTCGCAAAGCCAACAACTCCCGGAGACAAGACCATGAAGAAACTGCTTCCCTCGCTGCTCGCTGCAGCAGCGCTCGCCACCTTCGCCATCGCTCCTGCGCAGGCCCAGGGCGACAAGCCCAAGGACAAGGTCACGCTGATGCTCAACTGGTACCTGTACAGCGAGCACGCGCCCTTCTTCCTCGGCAAGGAAAAGGGCTTCTACGCCGAGGAAGGCATCGACCTCGACATCCAGGAAGGCCGCGGCTCCGCCGTCACCGCGCAGGCGGTGGCCGCCAAGTCGGCAACCTTCGGCTACATCGACGTCACGACCATGATCAAGGCGGCCGCCAAGGGTGCTCCGCTGAAGTCGACCGGCGTGCTGTTCCAGGTGAGCCCGATGTCGGTCATGGGCTTCACCGAGAAGAACATCAAGACGCCGAAGGACATCATCGGCAAGACGGTGGCCGTCACGCCGGGCGACTCGATGTCGCAGATGTGGCCGCTGTTCCTCAAGGTCAACAACATCACGGCCGACCAGGTGAAGATCGTCTCGGGCGACGGCCAGACCAAGCTCAATGCCGTGACCAACGGCCAGGCCGACCTGCTGCTGGGCTACGTGATGGACCAGGCGATCAAGCTGCAGGACGCCACCGGCAAGCCCGTGACGCCGATCCGCTTCGCCGACTCCGGCGTGAACCAGATCAGCTCCGGGATCATCACCAACAAGAACCTGCTGACCGAGAACCCCGACCTGGTGAAGCGCTTCATGCGCGCCTCCACCAAGGCCGCCGAAGCTGCCGAGAAGAGCCCCGAGGCCGCGGTCGACGCAATGCTCAAGGCCAACCCCAAGGCGGGCGTGCGCGACACCCTGATCGTCGGCATGAAGCAGAGCGTGGCGCTCTATCACACGAAGGAAACGGCCAACCAGCGCCCGTACCGCGTGGCGATGAAGAACGTGAGCGACTCACTCGACCTGCTGGTGCAGTACGGCGGCATGGATGCGTCCACACGCGGCAAGCCCGAAGACTACGTGACCCTCGACTTCCTGCCCTGACCTGCCACTGCCTTCGAACCCGCGCGCCTTTCGCTGCCGCCACCTCTCACGCATTCAATGTCCCAAGTCAACCTGATCGAAGCGCGCGGCGTCTCGAAGATCTACCAAAGCAAGGACGGCCCGGTCGAGTCGCTGAAGCCACTCGACTTCGCCATCAAGGAAGGCGAGTTCGTCTCCGTCGTCGGCCCCTCGGGCTGCGGCAAGAGCACGCTGCTGAAGATGGTGGCGGGCCTGCTGCCCATCAGCGGCGGCAGTCTCACGCTGGCCGGCAAGCCGATCAAGGGTCCGCAGAAGGATGTGGGCATCGTGTTCCAGAGCGCGGTGCTGCTGCCCTGGCGCAGCGTGGAAGACAACATCCTGCTTCAGGCCGAGATGCGCCATCTGCCCAAGGCGGCCTCGAAGGACCGCGCGCGTCAGCTCATGGAAATGGCCGGCCTGAAGGGCTTCGAGGGCAAATACCCCTGGCAGCTCTCGGGCGGGATGCAGCAACGCGCGTCGATCTGCCGTGCCCTGTTGCACGACCCGTCGGTGCTGCTGATGGACGAGCCCTTCGGCGCGCTCGACGCGATGACGCGCGAGAAGATGAACCTGGAGCTGCAGCGCATCTGGATGGCGTCGAAGAAGACGGTGATGCTCATCACGCACAGCATTCCGGAAGCCATCTTCCTGTCGGACCGCGTGATCGTGATGAGCGAGCGGCCCGGCTCCATCGCCGCGGTGTACGACATCGACCTGCCGCGCCCGCGCACGCTCGACATGATGGCCTCGGCCGAGTTCGGCGCATATACGAAGCTGGTGCGCGCGCATTTCTTCTCGCAGGGCATCCTCGACCACTGAAGAAAGCGCCAGCCATGGATGCCATCCGTTTTCACGTCGAGGAGATCCGCTTTGCCGAGCGCAACGTCACGCTGCGGCTGCCGTTCCGCTTCGGCGCGGCCACCGTCACGGCCTGCCCGCAGGTCTACGTGAAGGCCCGCATCCGCTTTGCGGACGGCCGCACGGCCGAGGGCTGCGCCGCCGAGATGATGGTGCCCAAGTGGTTCGACAAGAACCCAGCCCTCACCAATGAACAGAACTTCGAGCAACTACGTTTCGCCTTGCGCGACGCGCGCGAAGCCTACACGGCCGAGCCCGACACACAGACCGCCTGGACTCACTTCGCGTCTAACTACGCCGCACTGCAGGCGCGCGCCAGGGCCAAGGGCCTGCAGCCGCTCGTGGCCAGCTACGGCCCGGCGCTGATCGACCGCGCCCTGCTCGACGCACTATGCCTGCACAGTGGCGTGAGCTTCGCCGCTGCGATGAGCGGCAACCTGAGCGGCATCGACGTCGCAGGCAGCGGCCTGGCCGATGACCTCGCAGGCTTCGACATGCCCGGCTTCTTGTCTAGGCAATCGCCGCGCACGCGCATCGCAGCGCGCCACACAGTCGGGTTGGCCGATGCCATCAACGACAGCGACGCCGTGCCCGACGCCCCCACCGACGGCCTGCCCACGACGCTCGCAGCGGCCGTGCGCCGCTACGGTCTCACGCACTTCAAGCTCAAACTGTGCGGCAACACCGCGCAAGACATCGATCGACTCCAACGCATCGCCCGCGTGATAGACGGCCACGCGCAACTCGTGACGCTCGACGGCAACGAGCAATACGCCGATGCGGACGACTTCGGCGTCTTCCTCGACCGCATGCTGTCCACGCCCGTGCTGTGGAAGCTCGCGCAGAAGACGGTCTTCGTCGAACAGCCGATCCGCCGCGATGCAGCCCTGCAGCGCGACGTGTCCGCGCTCGGCAAGCGTATTCCGCTGCTCATCGACGAGTCCGACGCCACGCTCGATGCCTTCGTGCAAGCCCGCGCGCTCGGCTATACCAGTGTGTCGAGCAAGAGCTGCAAGGGCTTCTACAAGTCGGTCATCAACGCGGCGCGCTGCGCGCATTGGAACGCCTCCGAGGAAAAGCCGCGCTACTTCCTCTCCGGCGAAGACCTCACCATGCAGGCCGGCATCGGCGTGCAGCAAGACCTGGCGCTGGTCTCCTGGCTCGGCCTCTCGCACGTGGAGCGCAACGGCCACCACTACGTCAACGGCCTTGCCGCGGCCCCCGAAGCTGAACAGCAGGCACTGCTGCGCGCCCATCCAGGCCTGTACGAACAAAGCGACGGCGCAGTGCGCCTCGCCATCCGCGACGGGCAGCTCGACCTGTCCTCGCTCGCCACCGCGCCCGGCTTTGCCACCGGAAAACCCGGCGCCGGCATCTCGTGGGACGCCATGCGTTCCGTCTACTGAAGCCCCCCGCTTCGATCTGCAATCTCTCTCGCATCTCAAGGAAGAAAACGATGGCCCCCCAACGTCTAGGAATCATCATGCACGGCGTCACCGGCCGCATGGGCATGAACCAGCATCTGATCCGCTCGATCTGCGCCATCCGCGCGCAAGGCGGTGTCACGCTGTCGAATGGCGACAAGGTCATGCCCGACCCGATCCTCATCGGCCGCAACGCCGAGAAGATGGAAGCGCTCGCCAAGGCCCACAACATCGCGCGCTGGGGCACCGACCTCGACAAGGCCCTGGAGAACAAGGACGACACCATCTTCTTCGACGCCGGCACCACGCAGATGCGCCCCACGCTGCTGGCCAAGGCCATCCGCGCCGGCAAGCACGTGTATTGCGAGAAGCCGATCGCCACCAATCTCAACGAAGCCGTCGAGATCGCGCGCCTCGCCGAAGGCTCAGGCCTGAAGCACGGCGCGGTGCAAGACAAGCTCTTTTTGCCCGGCCTGCGCAAGCTCGACATGCTGCGCCGCGCCGGCTTCTTCGGCCGCATGCTCAGCGTGCGCCTGGAGTTCGGCTATTGGGTGTTCGAGGGCGACCTGCAGCCCATCCAGCGCCCGAGCTGGAACTACCGCAAGGAAGACGGCGGCGGCATGATCCTGGACATGATGTGCCACTGGCGCTACGTGCTGGACAACCTGTTCGGCGAAGTGAAGTCGGTGTCGTGCATTGGCGCCACCCACATCCCCAAGCGCTGGGACGAAGCCGGCAAGCCGTATGAAGCCACCGCCGACGACGCGGCCTACGCCACCTGCGAGCTCACCGGCCACAACGGCGAACCCGTCATCGCGCAGATCAACATGAGCTGGGTCACGCGCGTGCGCCGCGACGATCTTGTGACCTTCCACGTCGACGGCACCGACGGCTCGGCCGTGGCGGGCCTGTCGAGCTGCCGTGCCCAGTCGCGCGTGGCCACGCCGCGCCCGGTGTGGAACCCCGACGAGAAGCAGATGATGAATTTCTTCGACCAGTGGCAGGAGATTCCGGACTCGCAGGTCTACGACAACGGCTTCAAGATCCAGTGGGAGCACTTCATTCGCCACGTGGTCGAGAACGAGCCGTACAAGTGGACGCTGCCCGAAGGCGCCAAGGGCGTGCAGCTGGTCGAAGCCGCGCTCGAATCGTGGAAGGACCGTCGCTGGGTCGATGTTCCGGCGCTGAAGGTCTGAGGTCCCTCGCCATGGCTCTTTCGCTGAACCTCCCTACCGCCGGCGGCACGCTCGCGCCCTACGCGCTGCGCGGCACCGCACCGGTGAAGCCCGATGCGGGCATCAAGTTCAACCGCATCGCCTACTCGGCCGCGCACGTGGTGGCCGATCCGCTGGCGGCCATCGACCCGTGGCTGCAATGCGCAGTCGACTGGGACACCACCATCGCCTACCGCCGCCACCTGTTCTCGCTGGGCCTGGGCGTGGCCGAAGCCATGGACACCGCGCAGCGCGGCATGGGCCTGGACTGGCCGACCTCGCTCGAGTTGATCCGCCGGTCTCTCGATGCAGCCAAGGACATGCCGGGCGCACTGGTTGCGTCAGGCTGCGGCACCGACCACCTGAACATCGATGACGTGAAGAGCGTCGACGACGTCATCCGCGGCTACGAAGAGCAGATGGCCGCCATCGAGGCGCTCGGCGGCAAGCTGATCGTGATGGCCAGCCGCGCGCTGGCCCGCGTGGCCAAGAGCCCGGCCGACTACGAGCGCGTGTACGACCGCATCCTGAGCCAGGCGAAGCAGCCCGTGGTGCTGCACTGGCTGGGCGACATGTTCGACCCTGCGCTGGCAGGCTATTGGGGCACGAAGGATGTCGATGCGGCGATGGACACGGCGCTGGGCATCATCACGGCCCATCCGGACAAGGTCGACGGCATCAAGATCTCGCTACTCGACAAGGACAAGGAAATTGCGATGCGCCGGCGCCTGCCGCCGGGCGTGCGCATGTACACGGGCGACGACTTCAACTACGCCGAGCTGATTGCCGGTGACGGCTTCGGCAGCGAGCCGACGCATGGCAAGAGCGATGCGCTGCTGGGCATCTTCGACGCCATCGCCCCCGCCGCGAGCGCCGCCCTCGGTGCGCTTGCGCAGGGCAACACCGAGAAGTTCCACGCGATCCTCGGCCCGACGGTGCCGCTGTCGCGCCACATCTTCGCGGCGCCCACACGCTTCTACAAGACCGGCGTGGTGTTCATGGCGTGGCTCAACGGCCACCAGAAGCACTTCACGATGGTCGGTGGTCAGCAAAGCACACGCTCGTTGCAGCACTTTGCCGAGCTGTTCCGGCTGGCCGATGCGGCCAACCTGCTGGAGCAGCCGGAGCTGGCGATTCAGCGCATGAAGACGCTGCTGGCTTTGCACGGCGTGGAAGGCTGATTCGGACCATGCGCGATTTCTCTCAGAACCACGACTGGCTGTCGATCAACACCGCCACGGTGCGCAAGCAGTCCGGCGCGGAGGTTTCGCTCGACCGCATCATCGACCAGTGCGCCGAGCGCGGCATCCGCGCGATCAGCCCCTGGCGCGACCAGGTGGCGGCTGTCGGACTCGACAAGGTGGCGAAACAACTGAAGGCGCACGGCATCGGCCTCTCGGGCTACTGCCGCGGCGGTTTCTTCCCCGCGCCCGATGCGGCTGGCCTCAAGGCCGCGCTCGACGACAACCGCCGCGCCATCGACGAAGCGAAGACGCTCGATGCGCCCTGTCTCGTGCTGGTGGTCGGCGCCCTGCCCGGCGCGCTCGAAGGCAAGGTCGCCTACAAGGACATCGGCCGCGCGCGCGGCGAGGTGCGAGACGGCATCGCCGCATCGCTCGAATACGCCCGCGAAGTCGGCATGCCGCTCGCCATCGAGCCCCTGCATCCGATGCAGGCGGCCGACCGCGCGTGCATCAACACGCTGGAACACGCACTCGACCTCTGCGACGAACTCGACGCAGGCAAGAGCGGCATGCTCGGCGTGGCCCTCGACATCTATCACGTGTGGTGGGACCCGAAGCTGCAACAGCAGATCGCCCGCGCAGGCCGTGAGCGTCTGCTGGCGTACCACGTGTGCGACTGGCTCACGCCCACGCGTGACCTGCTGAGCGACCGCGGAATGATGGGCGACGGCGTGGTCGAGCTGAAGAAGATCCGTGGCTGGGTCGAGGATGCGGGCTTCGCGGGGTTCAGCGAGGTCGAGATCTTTTCGAATCTCGACTGGTGGCAGCGGCCCGGCGCGGAAACGCTGGACGTCTGCATCGAGCGGCACCGAAGCGCCGTCTGACCGGATGGCCTCGAGCGGAACGCGGCCGCTTGTGCTGCAATCCGCAGCATGGCTACCCCGACCCTCGACGACCTGCGCCGCTACGCGGTAGCACGCACCCTCTTCAAGCCCACCACGCTGCCCGCCGCGATCCGCCAGCTCGGCTTCGTGCAGGCCGACCCGATCCGCGCGCCCGCACGCGCACAAGATCTCACGCTGCGCCACCGCGTGAAGGACTACCGCGCGGGCGACCTCGAAAACCGCTACACCCGCATCGCCGTCGAAGAAGACTGCCTCGTCAACTACGGCTTCCTGCCGCGCGAGCACCTGGCGCTGATGCACCCGCGCGAAGCCAAGCGCGCATGGGACGCCGACACGCGGCGCAAGGCCGCCGATGTGCTCGCCTATGTGCAGGAACACGGCCCGGTGCATCCACGCCAGGTCGAACAGCACTTCGCGCATGGCCGCATCAAGAACTACTGGGGCGGCTCGAGCAACGCGACCACGCACCTGCTCGACGAAATGCACTACCGCGGCATGCTGCGCGTGGTGCGGCGCGACAGCGGCACGCGCGTCTATGAGGCCGTGACGCACCAGCCCGCCGACAACAGCCCTGCCGGCCGCGCACAGCGCGCCGCCGCGCTGATCGAACTGGTGGTGCGCAAATACGCGCCGCTGCCTGCCGCGAGCCTCACCTACCTCGTGCGCCTGCTCGGCTACGGTGCGCCGCATCTCTCGCTGCAAACGCAGGCGGCCCTGCGCATCGCCCGCGAAGAACTGCTCGCAAGCTGCCGCATCGACGGGACGACCTGGTACTGGCCCGCCGACGAGAACCCGGCCTCGCGCCGCCACGCGCCCGACGACGCCGTACGCCTGCTCGCCCCCTTCGACCCCGTCGTGTGGGACCGCCGCCGCTTCGAACTGCTCTGGGACTGGACGTACAAGTTCGAGGCCTACACGCCCGCGCCCAAGCGCCAGTTCGGCTACTACGCGCTGCCGATGCTGTGGCATGACCGCGTGATCGGGTGGGCCAACGTCACCGCGCCCGAAGGCCGGTTGAAGCCAGCCTTCGGCTACGCCGGCAAGAAGCCGCGCGACGCGGCCTTTCGCGCGGCGCTCGACGCCGAACTGCAGCGCATGACGCAGTTCCTCTCCGGGCGCTGACACCTTTCTTCCTATAATCGCGCGGCCTCAGCCAGCCGCCCGCAACGGGCCGCCAGCCGTCTTCGAAGGAACGAAGACCGCAGCCGCAACGGCTGCTCCCCCCCGACGACGCAAGAAAAACCTACAACACCCACCGGCCGCCAGCCTTGATTGATTGAGCGAGCCGCCGGTAGCGCTCGTCCGGATTGAACCGAATCCGAGAAGCCATGGCACGCCCCGCTGCGCGCCGCAGCCACTCCCCTTACCGCAGGACTCAGGAGAAGCTGCACATGACATCGAAGAAGCATCGCCGCCCGACGTGGCACCTTTCACACACCCGCCGCGCCACGCTCGCGGCCACCGCCGTGGCGCTGAGCGCCGCCGTACCGGCCTATGCCGAAGAAAAAGACGAAGCCGGCGAGCCCCGCAGGGCACTGCCCACCGTCACCGTATCGGGCGATTCGGGCGAGACCGCAACCGGCCCGGTGACCGGCTTCGTCGCGAAGCGCGGAAGCTCGGCAACCAAGACCGACACGCCGCTGATCGAGACGCCGCAGGCCATCTCGGTCATCACGCGCGACCAGATGGAGGCGCAGAGCGCGCTCACGCTGCGCGAGACCACCAACTACACGGCCGGCGTGGTGTCGAGCTACTTCGACAGCCGCGTCGACTCGTTCAAGGTGCGCGGCGGCGACGCCATCCAGTACCTCGACGGGCTGCAGCGCAGCTACGGCACCTACAACACCACGCGCGTAGATCCGTACATGCTGGAGCGCGTCGAGCTGCTGCGCGGGCCCTCTTCCGTGCTCTACGGCCAGGGCGGCATCGGCGGCGTGCTGAACCTGGTGTCGAAGCGGCCGCAGGCCGAGCAACAGCGCGAGGTGCAGGTGCAGCTGGGCAGCCACAACCGCAAGCAGGTCGCGGCCGACTTCACCGGTCCGCTCGACACCGAAGGCAAGTGGCTCTATCGCCTGGTGGCCGTGAACCGCGACAGCGGCACGCAGGTCGACCATGTGCCCGACGACCGCATCCTGCTGGCGCCCTCGCTCACCTGGCGCCCGAACGCCGACACCTCGCTCACGCTGCAGGCGCTCTACCAGAAGGACAAGAGCGGCTCGCTGATCGGCTTCTTCCCATGGCAGGGCACGCTGCTGCCGTCGCTGTACGGCCAGATTCCCACCTCGACCTTCACCGGCGAGCCGGGCTTCGACCGCTACGACACGCGCAACACCTCGCTGGGCTACCTGTTCAGCCACCGCTTCAACGACACCTGGACCTTCAGGCAGAACCTGCGCTCGACCGAGAGCAAGGTGGTCTACAACTCCTCCTACACCAGCTTCACGGCCAACCGGCTCACCGGTCGCCCGGCGCGACCGGTGTTCAACGCCGACCAGCGCACCATCGAGCGCGACCTGGTGGTGCAGCTCAACGGCGGCAAGATGCTGCTGATCGACAACCAGGCCGAGGCGCACTTCAAGACCGGCGCGGTGGAGCACACGCTGCTCGTCGGCGCGGACTTCCAGCGCAACGAGACCTCGCAGCTCACCGGCCGCGGCCGCGCGGGCGCGCTCGATGTGTATGCGCCGGTGTACGGCAACTACACGGCGCCCACCTTCCTCACGCGGCAGCCCGCGGTGCTGCAGAAGCAGGCCGGCATCTACGTGCAGGACCAGGTCAAGTACGGCCGCTGGATCGGCCTGCTCGGCCTGCGCCACGACAAGGCCACCACCGACACCGAGGGCCGCCCCGCGGTGGCGGTCGACGACAAGGCCACCACCAAGCGCGCCGGCATCGTCTACCTGGCCGACGGCGGCTGGGCGCCGTACCTGAGCTATGCCGAGTCCTTCCTGCCGCTGGGCGGCGCGGACGTGAACAACACGCCCTTCAAGCCGCAGCGCGGCAAGCAGTGGGAGGCTGGCGTGAAGTGGGAGCCCGAAGGCCAGCGCACCTCGTTCATGGGGGCGGTGTACGACCTGCGCGACACCAATCGCAAGACCACCGACCCGACCAACCCGCTCAACAGCATCCAGCTCGGCGAGGTGCACGTGAAGGGCCTGGAGCTCGAGTACAAGGGCAGCATCGGGCGCGACTGGGACTGGATCGCCTCGTACGCCTACACCGACGCGCGCGTGTCGCGCAGCAACGGCGCCGACCTGGGCAAGCGCATCTCGGGCGTGCCGAAGCACACGGCCTCGGCCTGGCTGATGCGCCGCTTCACGATCGGCGGCGTGTCGGGTTTCTCGGTGGGCGGCGGCGTGCGCTACCTCGGCAAGTCATGGGACGGCATGGACGCCAACCCCGTGCCCTCTGTCACGCTGCTGGATGCGATGGTCGCCTGGGACAACGGCCCACTGCGCCTGTCGCTCAACGTGGGCAACCTGACCGACAAGGTGCAGCTCACCACCTGCCTGGCACGCGGCGACTGCTTCTACGGCCAGCGCCGTACCGTGACTGCGGCCGCCACGTATCGTTTCTGAAGAAAATCCCCGCTCGAGCGAAGGTCTGCCGCGCGGGCGACAGGTCCGTACGGCGATGGGCTCCTAGAATCGCCCCCGCTGTCCGGTTCGCCGGGCGGCAAGCGTTCTCAGGGCGGGGTGCAATTCCCCACCGGCGGTAATGGCGGCTCTTCTGAAAAAAGGCCGCACAAGCCCGCGAGCGCCTGGGGCTTGCAACAAGCTCCAGGGTCAGCAGATTTCGGTGCGATTCCGAAGCCGACGGTCACAGTCCGGATGAAAGAGAGCGCGAAATGCGGGCTCGCCCGCGCGCATTGCTTTGCCGTGCGCGCAGGTAGCCTTGCGGTTTCGTGCGCCCTGATTCAGGAAACCTGCTTTCAAGAGGCACACCATGAGTCAGATCAACGACCTTCCCCTTTCTGCCGTTACCGCGTCGGGTTCGCCGCGCGGCACGCGCATCGCATTCGTCGAGGCGCAGTGGCATTCCGACATCGTCCACCAGGCACGCGACGCCTTCCTCGAAGAAATGGATCGCCTCGGCGTGGCGCGCGAGCTCATCGACATCTTCGACGTGCCCGGCGCCTTCGAGATTCCGCTGCACGCCAAGCGGCTCGCCAACTCGGGCAAGTACGCGGCCATCATCGGCTGCGCACTGGTAGTCGACGGCGGCATCTACCGCCACGAGTTCGTCGCGAACACGGTGGTCAGCACGCTGATGTCGCTGCAGCTGGAAACCGACGTGCCGATCTTCTCGGCCGTGCTCACGCCGCATCACTTCCACGAGCACGTGGAGCACCGCAAGTACTTCCACCGCCACTTCGCGGTCAAGGGCACGGAAGTGGCCGAGGCCTGCTTCAAGACGCTCGAAGGGCTGAAGAAGGTCGACGCGCTGCTGGCGGCGTGACCTACGTGACAAGGGGTGCGAGCCTGCAGTAATCTGGGTGGATGAGCTCTTCATCATCCGCCCGCGAAGACCGCTACACCCTCTACGGCGCCCCTGGCTCGGGCGCCACGCCGATACATGCCGCGCTGACGCTGATCGGCGCGCAGGTCGAAACTGTCGACGTCGCCACGTGGGAGAGCGATGCCGAGCGCGAGCGCGTGTCGGGCGTCAACCCGATGCGCCAGGTGCCCGCGCTGGTGCTGCCTTCGGGCGAGGTAATGACCGAGAGCGCGGCCATCCTGATCTGGCTCGGCGACCGTTATCCGCAAGCCGGGCTCTGCCCCGCACCCGACGACCCGCTGCGCTCGCGCTACCTGCGCTGGATGGTCTACCTGCCGGCGGCCATCTACTCGCTGTTCTGGGTGCGCGACGACCCGCAGCGCCTCGTGCCCGACCCCGCCGCGCAAGCCGCGATGCTCGAACGCTCTGCCGAGCGCATCGCGCACTGCTGGCACCTGATGGACACGCAGATCGACGAGCCCGCGCCTTACCTTCTGGGGGAGAAGCTGAGCATGCTCGACCTGTACGTGACCGTGATGTCGCGCTGGACGCCGGGCCGCAGGCGCTTCTACCGCGTGGCGCCGCGCATGGCCCGGGTGGTGCGCCGCGTGGATGCCGACCCTCGGCTGGCGGAATTCTGGGCTACGCGCTTTCCCTTCACCATGGACCCGAGCGCTCCGGGAGGCTGAGCCCTGTTTTCTATCATCGACACCATGACCGTACGCACACCGACCACCGTCTACCCGATGACCATCTACCACAAGCCCAACTGCAGCACCTCGCGCAACGTGCTGACGTTGATCCGCGAAAGCGGCGTGGAGCCCGAGATCGTCCTGTACCTGGAAACGCCTCCGCCGAAGAAAAAGCTGCGCGAGCTCGCGAAGGCGATGGGCATGGGCGCGCGCGAACTGCTGCGCACCAAGGAAGCGCCGTACGAAGAACTGAAGCTGGCCGATTCGAAGTGGACCGACGACCAGCTGTTCGACGCCATCGTCGAGCACCCCATCCTGCTGCAGCGTCCCATCGTGGTGTCGCCGCGCGGCACGCTGATGTGCCGGCCATGGGGGCGCGTGCGCGAGATCCTGCCGGCCTGAAGCGTCAGCTCGTGGCCCGCTGCGCCAGGCCCCACGCGACATGCTCGCGCACGAGTTCGCTCGGGTGTTCGGCCCGTGTCGCCAGTGCCTCCTGCGCATCGCCCTCGCCCGCTCGCGCCGCATTGCCCAGCGCCACGGCGATGTTGCGCAGCCAGCGCTCATGCCCGATGCGGCGGATCGGGCTGCCTTCGGTGCGGCGCAGGAAGTCTTCTTCGGTCCACGCAAAAAGCTCGGCCAGCGTGCGCCCCGTGAGCCCTTCGCGCGCATCGAAGTCGGGCAGCTCGCTCTTCTTCGCGAACTTGTTCCAGGGGCAGATCAGCTGGCAGTCGTCGCAGCCGTAGATGCGGTTGCCCATCAGCGGACGCAGCTCCAGCGGAATGGGCCCGCCATGCTCGATGGTCAGGTAGGAGATGCAGCGCCGTGCATCCAGCCGCTGCGGCGCAATGATGGCCTGCGTCGGGCAGATGTCGATGCAGGCACTGCAGCTGCCGCAATGTGCCGTGACGGGCTCGCTCGGCGGCAGTTCCATGTCGATGTAGATCTCGCCAAGGAAGAACATCGAGCCCGCGTCGCGGTCGAGCACCAGCGTGTGCTTGCCGCGCCAGCCCTGCCCGCTGCGCGAGGCCAGCTCGGCTTCGAGCACGGGGGCCGAGTCGGTGAAGGCGCGGTGGCCGAAGGGGCCGACCTCCTCGGCGATGCGCTCGGCCAGCTTCGCGAGCCGGTTGCGCAGCACCTTGTGATAGTCGCGGCCCCGCGCATAGACCGACACGATGGCCTCGCCGGGCCGCGTGAGGCGGTCGAACTCGATGGCCTGCCACTCGGGCTGCGTGCTGCGCGGCAGGTAGTCCATGCGCGCGGTGATCACGCTCACCGTGCCCGGCACCAGCTCGGCCGGACGGGCGCGGCGCGTGCCGTGTGTTTCCATGTATTGCATCTCGCCATGGAACCCATGGGCCAGCCATTGCATCAGACCGGCCTCGGCGCTCGATAAATCGACGCCCGCGATTCCGATTTGGGAGAATCCGAGTTCCCGGGCCAAAGCCTGAATACGAACAACGAGTGGATGGCTGACGATCACTTGCCGATTGTAGAAACGACCCAGAACGCCCGCAGCCTGCGCTGGCGCAGCGAGGACGACACCGACGCTTTCGCGCTGGCCCTCGCGTCCTCGCCCGCATTGCGCGATGCCTTCATCGCGCTGCAAGGCGACCTTGGCGCCGGCAAGACCACTTTCGTTCGACACCTGCTGCGCGCGCTCGGCATCGCAGGCCGCATCAAGAGCCCCACATACGCGGTGGTCGAGCCCCACGAGGCGCCCGACGGCCTGCAGATCTTCCATTTCGACTTCTACCGCTTCGCCGATCCGCGCGAATGGGACGACGCCGGCTTCCGCGACATCTTCGCGGGACCGGGCCTCAAGCTGGCCGAATGGCCAGAGAACGCCGCGGGCCGCACACCGGTTGCCGACCTCGCTATTAAAATAGAAGCAATGACTGACGACACACGCAGCGTGACCCTCCTCGCGAACACCCCTCGCGGCAGCGATCTGCTGGCGCGCATCGCCGCATGAAGGCGACCGGCCTGAAACGGCGCGTGCTGCTGCAAGGCGGCAGCATCGCGCTGATGCTCGGCGTGCACCAGATCGCCCGCGGCGCCACCATCCTCGCCGTGCGCGTGTGGCCCGCAGCCGACTACACGCGCGTGACCATCGAGTCCGATGCGCGGCTCAACTCGCAGCAGCTCGTGGTGGGCAGCCCGCCGCGGCTTGCCGTCGACATCGAGGGCATCGACCTAAGCCCCGAACTGCGCGAGCTGGTCGGCAAGATCAAGCCGGGCGACCCGTTCATCAACGGCCTGCGCGTCGGGCAGAACGCGCCGAAGGTGGTGCGCATCGTGTTCGACCTGAAGCAGGCCGTGGTGCCGCAGGTGTTCTCGCTCGCGCCCGTGGCCGCGTACAAGCACCGGCTGGTGCTCGACCTGTACCCCGAGCAGGCGATCGACCCGATGGAAGCGCTGATTGCCGAGCGCCTGCGCGATGCGCCTCGCGCGGGCAGCGGCAGCAACACGAACAACGCCCCGGCCGTGGCCGGCATCGTGCCCTCGGCCCCGGCCGCACCTGCGGCCGATCCGCTCGGCGAGCTGATGGCGCAACAGTCGATGCGCCCCGGCCCGCAGACGCCGCCACCCGTGCTAATCACGCCGCCACCGCCCGTGGTGGGCACCGCGCCCGTCAGGCCCGTGGTGCCCCCTCCCCCGGTGGCTGCCGCACGCGGCGGCAGCAGCACCGCCGCCACGGCCAGCCGCACCGACCGCATCATCATCGTGGCGCTCGACCCCGGCCACGGCGGTGAAGACCCCGGCGCCATCGGCCCCAACGGCACGCGCGAGAAAGACATCGTGCTGCAGGTGGCGCATCGGCTGCGCGAGCGCATCAACGCGAGCAGCGTGAACGGCAGCCCGATGCGCGCCTTTCTCACGCGCGACGCCGACTTCTTCGTGCCGCTGGGCGTGCGCGTGCAGAAGGCGCGGCGCGTGCAGGCCGACCTGTTCGTGAGCATCCACGCCGACGCCTTCACCACACCCGCCGCGCGCGGCGCCAGCGTGTTCGCGCTGAGCCAGAGCGGCGCGTCGAGCAGCGCGGCACGCTGGATGGCCAACAAGGAAAACGATGCCGACAAGGTCGGCGGCGTGAACGTCGGCGGCCACGAAGCGCAGGTGCAGCGCGCCCTGCTCGACATGAGCACCACCGCTCAGATCAACGACAGCCTGAAGCTCGGCGGCGCGATGCTCGGCGAGATCAAGAACATCGGCGCGCGGCTGCACAAGGGCCAGGTCGAACAGGCCGGCTTCGCGGTGCTGAAGGCGCCGGACATCCCGAGCGTGCTGGTGGAGACAGCCTTCATCAGCAATCCGGAAGAAGAAGCCAACCTGCGCCGCGTCGACTACCAGGAGAACCTGGCCGACGCGCTGATGCGCGGCATCCAGCGCTACTTTGCGCAGAACCCGCCTCTGGCGCGCAGCCGGCAGCTCTGATCGGCCGCGCGACTTTGTAAAGCCAAAGCGTGCACTGCTGTCCCACGCCGTGCGGTCCACGAGTCCGCACAGGCAGGCGCGGCAGGCTCCTACACAGATGCCACCGGCCTTCTGGACATGATGACTCATCACTCCTCGAAAGGTGGACATCATGAACACACGTCTCTGGATCGCTGCATTCGCAGCCACTTCGGTCATGACGATTGCAGGCTGCGCGAGCGGCCCTAACCAGAACCTCGGGACTGGTGTGGGCGCTGTCGGCGGCGCGCTGGTGGGTCACGCCATCGGCGGCAACACTGCAAGCACGGTGGGTGGCGCGGCCATCGGCGGCATCATCGGCAACCAGGTCGGCCGCAATGCCGACGAACGCAACTACTACAACCAGCAGCGCTATCCGCAAGGCAGCGGCTACTACCCGAGCAACGGCCCGAACTACTGAGATACGGCCTGAACGAAAAAGCGCGCCAGTGGCGCGCTTTTTTGCTGGTTGATCGGCCAGGCAGTCGTCAGGCCTGCGAGGCCTGCGCCTCGCGTGCCTTCTCGGCCTTCGAGGCGCGCCATGCGCCGAAGATCGCGAGCAACCCCGGCACGAAGATCAGCGCCCAGATGATCTTGTCGAGATGCTGGCGCACGAACGGCAGATTGCCGAAGAAGTAACCCGCTGTTGCAATGCCCAGCACCCAGATCAGCCCGCCGACCACGTTGAACATGGTGAACTTCGCGCGGCTCATCTCGGCCACGCCGGCCACGAATGGCGCAAAGGTGCGAATGAACGGCATGAAGCGCGCAAGAATGATCGTGATGCCGCCGTAGCGCTCGTAGAAGCCGTGGGCCTGGTCGAAGGCCTTGCGGTTGAAGAAGCGCGAGTTCTCCCACTGGAACACCTTCGGCCCGAAGTAGCGGCCGATCGAATAGTTGCACTGGTCGCCCAGAATGGCCGCCGCAATCAGGACCCCGCAGGCGAGCGGGAAATTCATGAGCCCCGCACCGCACAGTGCGCCAACGATGAAGAGCAGCGAATCCCCGGGCAGGAACGGCATCACCACCGCACCGGTCTCGACGAAGACGATGAGGAACAGCAAGGCATAGACCCAGGGGCCATAGGCAATGACAAAGGCCTCGAGGTGTTTGTCGACGTGAAGGATGAAGTCGACGAGAAAGCTGATGATTTCCATGGCCGCGGATTATCCTTGTTGAAACCGAACGCCCTGTGAATCACCCCATGCTGCACATACGCGCTGCCACCGACGCAGACTGGCCGGCCATCTGGTCCGTGCTCGAACCCACCTTCCGCCGCGGCGACACCTACACCTTCGCGACCGACGTCACCGAAGCCGAGGCTCGTCATGCGTGGATGAACCTGCCCGCGGCCACCTTCGTGGCCTGCGACGCGCAGGGCGCGGTGCTCGGCACCTACGTCATCAAGGCCAACCAGCCCGGGCACGGCTCGCACGTGAGCAACTGCGGCTACGTGGTGTCCGAGGCCGCGCGCGGCCTGGGCGTGGCCTCGGCGCTGTGCGAACACTCGCAGCAGGAGGCCGTGCGCATGGGCTTTCGGGCGATGCAGTTCAACTTCGTGGTGTCCACCAACGAAGGCGCGGTGCGCCTCTGGCGCAAGCTGGGCTTTGCCATCGTCGGCACACTGCCCGGCGCGTTCAGGCATCCGCAGCATGGCTTCGTGGATGCCTTCGTCATGTTCAAGCAACTGCAGCAGCCATAAGACTTACTTACCCCACCCGGAGAAACTCACGATGACAGGCCAGTACATCCAGATGAAAGCCGCTGATGGCAGCGGCACCTTCCGCGGCTACCTCGCCCTGCCCGAAGCCGGCAGCGGCCCGGGCCTGGTGATCGCGCAGGAAATCTTCGGCATCAACCACACGATGCGCGAGGTGGCCGACTACTACGCCGAGGAGGGCTACGTGGTGCTCGTGCCTGACCTGTTCTGGCGCCAGGAGCCGAACGTGGAGCTGGGTTACTCGCCAGACGACTGGCAACGCGCCTTCGCGCTCTACGGCGGCTTCGACGAGGCCAAGGGTATGGAGGACATGCAGGCCTCGATCAGCGCATTGCGCCAGCGCCCCGAAGTGCAGGACGCCAAAGTAGGCGTGCTCGGCTTCTGCCTGGGCGGCAAGCTGGCCTACCTGGCGGCCTGCCGCACCGATGCGGACGTTGCCGTCGGCTACTACGGCGTGGGCATCGACGCCGCGCTCGACGAGGCCGACAAGATCAAGCGCCCGCTCACGCTGCACATCGCAGAGCTCGACAAGTTCTGCCCACCCGAGGCGCGCGAACGCATCGTCGCCACGCTCCGGGGCCGGCCCGGCGTTTCGCTGTATGTGTATCCCGGCATGGACCACGCCTTCGCACGCGCCGGCGGCGAACACTTCCACAAGCCCTCGGCGCTGATGGCGCACGAGCGCAGCATCGCCACGCTGAAGGACGCCATCGGCCCGCACTACGACCTCTCGGCGCTGTGGGACAAGCACTGCGAATACGAGTTCGCCACCCGCAACGTCGACGACACCATGTCGACCATGGTGGCCGAGCCGTACGTCAACCACATCCCGACCATGACCGGCGGCGTGGGCTACAAGGCGCTGCACGCGTTCTATACGAACCACTTCGTCAACAGCAATCCGCCCGACACCTCGCTGGTGCCGATCTCGCGCACGGTGGGCGCCACGCAGGTGGTCGACGAGATGCTGTTCTGCTTCACGCACACCACCGAAATCCCGTGGATGCTCCCGGGTGTTGCGCCCACGGGCAAGCGCGTGGAAGTGCCACTGCTCGCGGTCATCAAGTTCCGCGGCGACAAGCTCTATCACGAGCATATCTACTGGGATCAGGCCAGCGTGCTGGTGCAGGTGGGCCTGCTCGATGCGAAGCTGCTACCGGTGGCGGGGATCGAGACGGCGCGCAAGCTGCTGGACGAGACGCTGCCGTCGAACACCCTGATGCCGCGCTGAAAACGACACGGCTTTTAGAATGCCCCGGTGAGCGCCCTCCCCACTTCCATCACCCCCACCGAACGCCGCCCGATCCGCGAACTCCCCGACGAACTGATCAGCCAGATCGCTGCCGGTGAAGTCGTCGAGCGCCCCGCATCGGTGGTGCGCGAGTTGCTGGACAACGCGCTCGACGCGGGCGCCAGCCAGATCACGGTGCGGCTGGCCTCGGGTGGCGTGCGGCTGATCTCGGTGGAAGACGACGGCCTGGGCATTCCGCGCGAGGAACTCACGGTGGCCCTGCGCCGCCATGCAACCAGCAAGATCGCCAGCCTCGACGACCTCGAAACGGTCGGCACGATGGGCTTTCGCGGCGAGGCGCTGGCCGCCATCAATGCGATCGCCGAACTCAGCATTCTTTCGCGCTTCACCGGCTCCGACACGGCCTTCGCGCTCGACGGACGCACCGGCGAGCTGCGGCCGGTGGCCCGCTCCACCGGCACCACAGTCGAGGTGCGCGAACTGTTCTTTGCAACACCCGCGCGCCGCAAGTTTCTGAAGACCGACGCCACCGAGCTGGCCCATTGCATCGAGGCGGTGCGCCGCCATGCGCTGGCACGGCCCGAGGTGGGCTTTTCGGTGTGGCATGACGGCAAATTGGTCGAGCAGTGGCGCGCCGCCACCACGCGCGAGCAGCGGCTGGCCGATGCGCTGAGCGACGAGTTCGTGGCGCAGAGCGTGGCCGTCTATCGCGAAGGCGGCCCGGTGCGCGTGGTCGGCCGCGCCGGCATTCCGGATGCGGCGCGCTCGCGCGGCGACCAGCAGTTCTTCTACGTCAATGGCCGCTTCGTGCGCGACAAGGTGCTGTCGCACGCGGTGCGCAGCGCATACGAAGACGTGCTGCACGGCCAGCGCCAGCCGATTTACGCGCTGTACCTGGAGATCGATCCGGCGCGGGTCGACGTGAACGTGCACCCGACCAAGATCGAGGTGCGCTTTCGCGACGGGCGCGAGGTGCACCAGGCGGTGCGCCATGCCATCGAGGACGCGTTGGCGGCCCCGCGTGCCGGTGATGCAGTCGCGCCAGCGGGTGCGGCACCGCAGCCATTTTTCAAGCAGACCCCGCTGCCGTCGAACGCCAGCTGGGCTCAGCCCGCCATCAATTTCACATCGCAGGAGCGCGGCGCCGGCGATTTCGAGGCGATGTGGCCCCGGCGCAGCGAGCAGCCGGCGCAGCATGCGGCGGAATCGACCGCATCGTCTCTTTGGCCCCAGGCCAGTGCGGCGGCGGCAACGTTCCAGGCCCCTGTCGGGCTGCCCGTGGCCGCGGCAAACACAGAGGCTGCCGCCCTCGCCACCAACGAACAAGCCTGGCCGCTGGGCCGCGCGCTGGCCCAGCTGCAGGGCATCTACATCCTGGCCGAGAACAGCCAGGGCCTCGTGATCGTCGACATGCACGCGGCGCACGAGCGCATCGTCTACGAGCGGCTCAAGACGCAGCTCGACGGTGCGTCCATCAGCAGCCAGCCGCTGCTGATTCCGGCCACTTTCGCGGCCACGCCGCAGGAAGTGGCCACGGCCGAGGCCTGCGCCGAGGTGCTGCCGACGCTGGGCCTGGAAATAACTCCCTTCTCGGCACGCACGCTAGCGGTGCGCGCCGTGCCCGGAACGCTGGCCGACGGCGATCCGGTGGAACTGGCGCGCAGCGTCCTGGCCGAACTGGGCCAGCACGACGCGAGCACGGTGGTTCAGCGCGCCCAGAACGAATTGCTGTCCACAATGGCCTGCCACGGGGCGGTGCGGGCCAACCGCAAGCTCACCATCGACGAGATGAACGCACTGTTACGTCAGATGGAAGCAACAGAACGTTCGGACCAGTGCAACCACGGCCGGCCGACCTGGCGCCAGCTGTCGGTTCGCGAGCTGGATTCGCTGTTCATGCGCGGCCGATAGGGCAAATCGGCGCTTTAAGCCTTTTTTCTAGGGTTTTCCGCAGTCATCGGGATTGCGGGCACGCACGTTGCATAGGCTCGGTAAAGCGCCTGTGAGCGTTGTTTCGGGGGGTTACCAAGGTGCAGTGTCGGCGCACCAAGGTGAAAGCAGGTGAACTTTTCCGCCGACTTCGCTGTCCCTCAACCCCATGATGAAACGCTGGACCCTCCTCGCGTCTGTCCTCTCGCTTTGTGCCCTGCTGGCAGCCGGTTGCTCGACGCTCGACGAACAGCAACGCGAATGGATCTTCCAGCCCAGCGACCGCAGCTGGGGCAACACCGCCTCCATGACCCAGGGCATGGAAGACGTGTGGATCGATTTCCAGTCTTCCCTCACCGGTGAGCCCGCTCGCCTGCACGGCCTGTGGCTGGGCGGCGCGCCCGAAACCACCGACACCCCCGTGATGCTGTACCTGCACGGTGCCCGCTACAACGTGGCCGGCTCGGCGCCGCGCATCCAGCGCATGCACGAACTGGGCTTCTCGGTGCTGGCCATCGACTACCGCGGCTTCGGCAAGAGCTCCAAGGGCCTGCCCTCGGAAGAGTCGGCCCGCGAAGACGCCCGCGCCGCCTGGACCTGGCTGGCCGCGCGCCACCCCAAACAGCACCGCTACATCTTCGGTCACTCGCTCGGCGGCGCCATCGGCATCGACCTGGCGGCGCATGTGAACGACGAGAGCGGCACCATCGTCGAGAGCACCTTCACCTCGATCGCCGACGTGGTCAGCGGCTTCAAGTGGGGCTGGCTGCCCTTCGGCCCGTTCATCACGCAGCGATTCGAAGCGATCAACACGGTCAAGGACATCGGCTCGCCGCTGCTGGTGGTGCATGGCACGGCCGACAGCCTCATCAACCCGACGCTGGGCCGCAAGCTGTATGACGCGGCCACCGTGCCCAAGCTGTTCGTGCTGGTCGAGGGTGGTTCGCACCACAACACCAATTCGATCGGCGAGGCGCAGTACCGCGCGGCGCTGACGCAGCTGTTCCGCATGAAGCCGGAGAGCATGGTTGCCAGCAATGGCGGCGCGGCGAACCGGCCGCAGCCACGGCTTGCACCGCCTTCCGCCGCGCTGGCGCCGCAGGATGTGCGCGGCGAGGTTCGCGCGCCGGCACCGGCCGCCATCTAGGTTTCGTCCGCGCCCGCCGTCAAGCCAGGTTGAAGGGCAGCTGGCGCAAGGGCTTGCCCGTCAACCGTGCAATGGCGTTGGCGAACGCAGGCGCCAGTGGAGGCAGGCCGGGCTCGCCCATGCCGGTGGGCGCATCGGCGCTGGGCACGATGTGGATATCGAACTCCGGCATGTTGGTGATTCGGGCTACGGTGAAATCGCCGAAGTTGCTCTGCTGCACGACGCCGTCCTTCAACGTGATCGCACCGCCGGACAGGCACGTCGACAGCCCCATCACCGCCGCGCCCTGCACTTGCGCCTCCACACTGCGCGGGTTGACCGCCAGGTTGCAGTGCACGCCGCTGGTGACGCGATGCAGCACCGGCTGGCCGTCCTTCACCGAAGCTTCCACCACATAGGCCACCACGGAGTCGAATGACTCGTGCACGGCTACGCCCCAGGCACGACCGTCCGGCAGCTGCTTCTTGCCGTAGCCGCTCTTGTCCACGGCCAGTTGCAGCGCAGCGCGGTGGCGTGGGTGCTTGTCTGCGAAGAGCTGCATCCGATAGGCCACCGGGTCCTGCTTCGTGCTGCGGGCGATCTCGTCGATCAGGGTCTCCATCACGAAGGCGGTGTGGGTGGAACCCACGCTGCGCCACCACAGCACAGGCACGTTGACCTGGGGGTGATGCACGGTCAGGCGCATCGACAGCGGGTACGGATCGCGCATGCCCTCCGTGGCCGTGGCGTCGATGCCGTCCTTCACCTGGAATTGCCCGAACACCGTGCCAGTGGTGATCGACTGGCCGACGATGACGTGGTCCCACGCCAGGATCCTGCCGCGCTCGTCGAAGCCGATGCGTGCGTGGTGCAGATGCATGGGGCGGTAGTAGCCGCCCTTGATGTCGTCCTCGCGGCTCCACAGCAGGCGCACCGGCGCGTCGAAGCCGGCGGCACGCGCGGCCTTGGCGATCTCGCAGGCCTCGACCACGAAGTCGCTGGTGCCCACGAAACGCCGGCCGAAGCCGCCGCCCGCCATCTGCACATGCACCGTCACCTGCTCGGGCTTGAGGCCCAGCACGCGCGCGGCGGCGGCAGCGTCCAGCCCGGCGCATTGAGTGCCGACCCACAGCTCGGCGCGCCCGTTCGACAGCTTGACGGTGCAGTTCAGCGGCTCCATGGGTGCGTGAGCGAGATAGGGGAAGACGAACTCGGCTTCCAGTTGGCGAGGCGCGGTGGCCAGCGGTGCCATGTCGGCGTCGAACTTGCGTGAGCCTGGGCGGCCGGCCAACTCGCGGTACTGCGCCAGTTGCTTTTCGGTGTCCACCTTCTCGACGGAGGCCGTGTCCCACTGCAGCTTCAGCGCGTCGCGGCCCAGCTTGGCGGGCCAGTAGCCATCGGCCACCACGGCTACGCCTTCGGCGCCGCGGTCCAGCGGCACGCGCAGCACGGCCTTCACGCCCTTGACGGCGCGCGCCGCGCTGTCGTCCACCGAGGCCAGGCGAGCGCCGAACACCGGCGGATGCGCCACGACTGCCGTGAGTTGGCCCGGATGCCGCACGTCGATGCCGAAGTCCTGGCGCCCGCTGCTCTTGGCGCGCGCGTCCAGGCGCGTGGTCGGACGGCCGATGATCCGGAAGTCCTTGGGATTCTTCAGCGTGACCTTCTCCGGCACCGGCAGGGCCATGGCAGCTTCAGCCAACTCTCCGTAGCCCAGCTTGCGGCCGCCCGGGCCGAGCACCATGCCGGCCTGCGTGCGCAGCGTGGCCACATCGGCCTTCCAGCGCGCCGCTGCCGCCGACAGCAGCATGGCCCGGGCACGGGCACCCAGTTCGCGGTACTGCGTGAAGCTGTTCTTGATCGAGTGGGAGCCGCCGGTCATGTTGATGCCGAAGAGCGGGTCGACGTAGGCGGCGTCGTTCGAGCCATTGCGGCTGCGCACCAGGGCCCAGTCCGCGTCGAGTTCCTCGGCCAGGATCATTGGCAAGCCGGTCTGCACACCCTGGCCGAATTCCAGCCGGTTGATGGTCACCGTGACTTCGCCGTTGGAAGCGATCTGCACGAAGGCCGATGGCTGCTGCGTCGGCTTGAGCGCGCCAGTCGCCTGCGCCGCACCGTCGGCCTGCGCCATGGCCAGGTGAGGAAAGGCGCCGAGCGCGAGGCCGCCAGCCCCGGCCATCTTCAGGAAGCTGCGGCGAGGCAGCGTGGCAGCTTCGCCGGTCAGACCTTGGGTCATCAGGCGCTGCATGGCGCGCGGCAGTTCGCGGTAGTCGATGTTGGGCAGCATGGCGGCTCCTTCAAGCGAGGGTCTTGGCCGCATCGGCCACGGCGGCGCGAATGCGGGCGTAGGTGCCGCAGCGACAGATGTTGCCGACCATGGCCGAATCGATCTCCTCCGCGCTGGGCTGCTTGCCTCGCGGCAGCGATTTGAGAAAGGCCGTCGCGCTCATGATCTGGCCGCTCTGGCAGTAGCCGCATTGCGCCACGTCGTGCTTGACCCATGCGGTGTGCACGGCTGCGCCGACCCGATCGCTGCCGCTGGTCGTTGCTTCGATGGTGGTGATCTTCTTGCCCTCGGCGGCCGAGATGGGTGTGATGCACGAACGGATGGCCTGGTCGTCCAGATGCACGGTGCAGGCGCCGCACAGCGCCGCGCCGCAGCCGAACTTGGTGCCGGTCATGCCCAGCGTGTCGCGCAAGGCCCAGAGGATGGGAGTGCCGGGGTCGGCGTCGACCGTGTGTTCACGGCCGTTGATGTGGAGCGCGCTCATGTTCGGTTCTTCCTAGGTAGGTTGGATCTGATTCACTTGGCGCCGTCGAGCAGCCATTGCGCGAGCGACTGCACGTCGGCATCGGGGATCTGGGTTTGCGGCGGCATCGGCATCGGGCCCCACTTTCCCGAGCTGCCGGCCTTGATGCTTGCAGCCAGCTGCGCGGCAGTTCCCTTTCCTTCGCCGTACCTTGCCCCGATGTCTTTCCAGGACGGACCCACCACTTTGGCTGTGGCCTGGTGGCATGCGACGCACGCGTACTTCTGCGCCAGCGCCTGGCTGGCCACTGCGCGTGCCGGCCACGCGACGACGCTCACGCCAATACCCAGCGCCACGACGAGGGAAGCGGCAAAGGAACGCTGGACAGCTGCGGTGCGATCGTTGGTCATTGCTGTCCCCGGTCGTCGTGGGCAAGAGACGTGGACAGGCCGCGATGGGCGCCCGCCTGCGCAAGCAGCGCGTTGGCCTTGGCCTCGAAGGTCTGCACGGCATCGGCACCTGCGGCGAACCGGGCCGGCGGCTCTTCGAGCGCGGCAAGCCGCACGATGGCGTCGGCGAGCTTGGCGGGGTCGCCGCCCTGCTTGCCGCTCATGCTGCTCCAGGCGGCAACGGTCTCCCTGGTGCGCTCCGCGTAGTCGTCGATGTTCGGCTCGGCGAAAGTGGTCGAACCGGCGGTGAGCAGCTCGGTGCGAAAGAAGCCCGGCTCCACCAGCATGGTGCGTATGCCGAAGGGGGCAAGCTCAGGGGCAAGCGACTCCATCCATCCTTCGACGCCAAACTTTGCCGCGGCATAGGCAGTGCAGAACATTCCGCCGGCAATCCCCGCAGTCGAAGAGATGGTGAGCAACAGGCCCGAGCGCTGCTTCCGCATCATCGGCAGCACGGCGCGGGTGACGTTCATCGGGCCGAACAGCAGCGTCTCGATCTGGTTGCGGACCTGCTCGGGGCTCAGCTCCTCGAAGAAGCCGGCGTAGAAGTTGCCCGCGTTGTTGACCAGGACGTCGATGCGCCCGAACTTCGCGATGGCGGCCTCCACTGCTGCCTGTGCGTCGTCGAGGCGGGTAACGTCGAGCTTGACGCTCAACAGGTCTGCATGGGGGCCGATGGCCGCAGCCACCTTCGCGGGGTCGCGGCCAGTGGCCACGACGGCGTGGCCTGCGGCCAGCGCTGCCCTGGCGATGTCGACGCCCAGGCCCCGGCCTGCGCCGGTGATGAACCAGGTTTTCTTGTCGGTCATGGGAATGTTCCTTTCGGTTGGTGCCAGTGTCTGCCCAGGAACCGTCGACCCGTTTGCCGAAAGCGCGCGTGTTCTTGCCTGAAACGATGAGACTGCGCCAGAAATGCGGACCGAGCGAAATGCGCGAGCTAGACTTTGCCGGAGCACCCCGAAAGGATTCAAATGGAAGCGCCGCAGCTGACGCAGCAAAGCGAATCGGCCGTCCTGAGCGGCTTGGCCAAAGCGGTCGGAAGCGTTGTCAAAAATGACGGCGACTTCATCACCGCCATTCCCGAACTCTCGCTCCACCGTCGCAGCGCCACGACCGAGCCTGTTCATTGCATCTATGGCTTTGGTGTGGGCATCACTGTCAGTGGGCAGAAGCGGGTTGCGCTCGGCGAGGAATTCTTCGACTACGCCGCTGGGCAATCGCTGCTGACCACGGCTGACCTTCCCGTCGTGGCGCATGTCACCCAGGCCAGTGCCGCGCGGCCTTTTCTGGGCATCATGCTCAAGCTCGACTCTCGCGCCATCGTGCAGGCGGCAGCCGAGATGGCGTTGCCCCAACCGACAAAGGACTACAGCTATCGAGCCATGTCGCTCGGCGATCTCGATCCGACACTGCTCGGCACGGTGACGCGGCTCGTCGAGCTGCTGGCCGAGCCCAAACTGATTCCGCAGATCGCTCCACTGCTTCAGCAGGAAATCGCCGTTCGCCTGCTCGCCGGGCGCCATGGCCAGCAGTTGCAGCGCCTCGTGGCAGTCGGCTCTCCAGGCCAGCAGGTGGCGCAGAGCATGGCCTGGCTCAAGATGAATTTCACGCAGCCTGTGCTGGCGGACGAACTGGCCGCTTCCGTGCATATGAGTCCATCGACGTTCCGGCAGCACTTTCGTGCCGTGGCGGGCATGAGCCCCATGCAATACCTGAAGCAGCTGCGCCTGCAAGAGGCCCGGCAACTGATGCTGAACCAGGGCATCGATGCCGGCACCGCGGGAGTGCGCGTGGGATACGAAAGCGCCTCGCAGTTCAGCCGCGAATACGCCCGTCTGTTTGGAGCGCCGCCGCTGCGCGACATCAAGCGGATGCGGGAAACGACCTGAGCAAGACCCGCGCTGCAGACCGGCGCGCGCCATTTGCTACCCTCGGCGCATCATGTTTCCCAGCTCCGCACCGGCCGCCGAGGCCGCTCCCCCGGCATCGCCCGCCGCTGCGCGTTCCGGTCCGCCGCGCTACGTGGCGCTTGCCGGCCCCACCGCTTCGGGCAAGACGGCCGCCGCATTGGCGCTGGCGCGGCTGCAGCCGGTCGAAATCATCAGCGTCGACTCGGCACTGGTCTACCGCGGCATGGACATCGGCACCGCCAAGCCCACGGCCGCCGAGCAGGCTGCCGCGCCGCATCACCTGATCGACATCCTCGATGCGCGCGACAGCTACAGCGCGGCCGCCTTCGTGGCCGATGCCACGCGGCTCATCGGCGAGATTCGCGCACGCGGCGCGCTGCCGCTGCTGGTGGGCGGCACCATGCTGTATTTCAAGGCGCTGTTCGACGGCATAGACGCCATGCCCGCAGCCGACGCCGCGGTGCGCGCGCGCATCGATGCCGATGCCGCCACGCTCGGCTGGCCCGCCATGCACGCGCGGCTCGCGCAGGTCGACCCGGTCACGGCCGCACGGCTGGCGCCGCAGGACAGCCAGCGCATCCAGCGCGCGCTCGAAGTGTGGGAAAGCAGCGGCCAGCCGCTGTCGAGCTTTCATGCGAGCGACAACAAGACTGCCAGTGCGGTCGAAGGCGGCGTGCTGTTCTCGCTCGAACCGACCGACCGCGCCTGGCTGCACGCGCGCATTGCCGAGCGCTTCGATGCGATGCTGGCAGCCGGCTTCCTCGACGAAGTACGCGCACTGCGCACGCGCGGCGACCTGTCGACCGACCTGCCCTCGATGCGCTGCGTCGGCTACCGGCAGGCTTGGGAAACGCTCGACGCCTGCGGCGACGCCGCGCCCGACGCCAAAGCCATCGCCGATCTGCGCGAACGCGGCATTGCCGCCACGCGCCAGCTTGCCAAGCGGCAGATCACCTGGCTGCGCAGCATGCCGCAACGCACCGTGATCGCCTGCGACGCCCCCGACGCGGTGCAGACCGCCGTTCAACTGATCGCCAAGACCACTCAATCCGGATGACACTGCGCATTTCCAACCTCGGCAAGCACTACGGCGATGCGCCTGTCTTCGAGAACGTGACGCTGGGCGTCGAGCCCGGCGAATTCGTCGCCATCGTGGGCGAATCGGGCGTCGGCAAGTCGACGCTGCTCAACTGCATGGCCGGCCTCGACAGCTGGGACCAGGGCACGGTGACGCACGACGGCACCGACATCGGCGCGCTCGACGGCGAAGCCTGCGCGCTCTGGCGGCGGCGCCACGTGGGCTTTGTGTTCCAGGCCTTCCATGTGCTGCCGCACCTCGACGTGGCGCAGAACGTATCGCTGCCACTGATGCTGCTGGGCCAGCAGAAGGACAACGACGGCCGCGTCGCCCACATGCTCGAAGCGGTGGGCCTGCCCGGCATGGGCGCGCGGCTGCCGCAGACGCTGTCGGGCGGCCAGTTGCAGCGCGTGGCGATTGCGCGTGCACTGGTGCACCGCCCCGCCCTGCTGCTGGCCGACGAGCCCACGGGCAATCTCGACCCGACCACCGCCACGAAGGTGATGGAACTGCTGATCGGGCAGACCCGCGAGCATGGTGCGTCGCTGGTGCTGGTGACGCACTCGGAGAGCGCGGCCGCCCGCGCGGACCGCCTGCTGCATCTGCGCGCCGACGGCATCGCCACCTGAGACTTCCTGGCTACGCCCAATGCCATCGCCAAGTCCGGCAAAAGTTGGCAGAAACAGAGCCGGATTTTTGAACCTCCAAGACGGGTGCTCATAGCATTCGACGGCCCGTAGCCAAGCCACCTGCGAACACACCGACGCCTGCAGTTCATCTGCTTCAAAGGCATGGTGGTCCCGCGTGCTCAGCCAATTCATAAAACGGCTTTGCAATGCAATCAGGGGATCACTCATGCTCGACAGAAGAAACTTCGTTCTAGGCACGCTCGCTTCATCGGCGCTAGTCGCCTGTGGCGGGGGCAACGACACCGCTGCCAACCAATGTTCATCAGCGCCGGCCGCCTGTGGTGGCGGCAACAGCGGCAGCAGCAATAGCGCCGCTGTCAACCGATACCGCCAGGCCAATTTGCTGGCCAGCCACACCCGCTACGGCGCTTCCTTCACGGAGCCGGAATTCATCAACGGCTGGGGCATCGCCATCCGCCCGGCCGGTGCCGGCGGCCATTTCTGGGTTGGCGGCGGTGGCATCTCCTGGCAATACCTCGGCGACGTCACGCGTTCGGCCGACCCGGCATTGCGCGCACTGCACCAAGACGGCCTGCGCGAAGTGACCGTACCGGGCTCGGATGCCAGCACGAGCGACGACAGCGCAGGCAAGGTCACCGGCGTCGTGTTCAACGGCGCGGCCCTGACTTCGGACCTGTTCCGGGTGCAAGGCCAGCCGGCCGGCGAGCGCACGCTGGACGGTTCGGCGCGCTTCGTCTTCGTCACCGACAGCGGTAGCGTCAGCGCCTGGACCGAGCGCGATGCAGACAGCGGCGCCATCGTGCGCATGGACGGCCCGGCCGTGGAGGTCTTCAACGGTGCCGATCAGGGCATGGCCTTCTTCGGCGCCGCCATCCACACCGGCCGCTGGGACCGGCTGTGGCTGGCCGACCTCGGCGCGCAACCGCAGATACGCACACTGGACGCGCAGTGGCAGTTGGTGCCGACGCAGGGCTTCGCCAACCCCTTCGCGAGCGGACCGGCAGGCGCGGCACGGCCGGGCGACCCAGTGCCTTTCAACATCCAGGTGGTGAACGACGGAACCCGGGACCGGGTGTTCGTGCTGTATGCGATCAGCCAGGCCGGCCCAGCCGAAGCGCATGCCTTCCACGCCGGCGAGGAAGATGCGCTGGATGCCGCGGCCGAAGCCGCAACGGGCAATCGCCCCTCGCGCGGCAGGCTCGCCGAATTCGATCTGGATGGTCGTCTGCTGCGCGTCTATGCGGATGACGGCCGGCTCAACGCGCCCTGGGGCGTGGCCATTGCGCCCGCTGACTTCGGCGCGCTGTCGGGCTTGCTGCTGGTCGGCAATTTCGGCGGGGCGGGCCGCATCTGCGCTTTCGATCCGGCCAGCGGCCAGTATGTGGACGACTTGCGCGATGCGCAGGACTGGCCCGTGTCCATCGCCGGCCTCTGGGGCCTGCAGTTCGGCAATGGCGTGGCGCTCGGCGACAGCAATGCGCTGTACTTCGCGGCCGGGCCGCAGGACGAAACCGAAGGGCTCTTCGGTTCGCTGCGCACGGCCTGAAGCCTTATGTCTGCGGCGCGAGGAAGGTCGCGTAGCGCGACAGGTCGACGTTGCCGCCGCTGATCACGATGCCCACGCGCTTGCCGGCAATCGCCTTGCCCGCAGCAATCGCACCCGCGAAGGCGAGGCAGCCTGTCGGCTCCACCACCATCTTCATGCGCTCGGCAAAGAAGCGCATCGCATCGACGAGCTGCTCGTCGGTAACGGTGAAGATGTCGTCCACGTCGCGGCGGATGATGCCGAAGGTGTACTCGCCCAGATGCTGCGTCTGCGCGCCATCGGCAATGGTCTTCGGCGTTTCGATGTGCACGATCTTCCCCGCGCGAAACGACTGCTGGCCATCGTTGCCCGCTTCGGGCTCCACGCCGTAGACCTTGCAATCAGGCGCCAGCGCACGCGCCGACAGCGCCGAGCCCGACAGCAACCCGCCGCCGCCCAGGCACACGAACAGGTGGTCGAGCGGGCCTGTTTCCTCGATCAGCTCCTTCACCGCCGTGCCCTGCCCCGTCAGCACGTCGGGGTGGTCGTAGGGCGGAATCATCGTCATGCCGCGCTCCTGCGCCAGCTTCTTGGTGAGCGCCTCGCGGTCTTCGGTGAAGCGGTCGTACATCACCACTTCGGCGCCGTAGCCCTTGGTGGCGGCGACCTTGGCGGCTGGTGCGTCTTTCGGCATCACGATCACGGCCGGCATCGACAGCAGGCGCGCCGACAGCGCAATGGCCTGCGCATGGTTGCCCGATGAAAACGCAATCACGCCGCCCTTGCGCTGCGTGGCATCGAACTTCGACAGCGCATTGAACGCACCGCGGAACTTGAACGCACCCATGCGCTGGAAGTTCTCGCACTTGAAGAAGAACTCGGCGCCCCAGCGCTCGTTGGCGGTGGTGGAACGCAGCACCGGCGTGCGGTGGGCGTGGCCTTCGAGCCGCTCGGCCGCGGCGATGACGTCGTCGTAGGTAGGTAGTTGCATGTGTCCGAGCTTAGCGGCGGCTTGCAAATTTTTGCAGCCCCGATGGGTAAAAACCCGGGATACGCGTCGGCCGTGAACTCCGTACTCTGTATACAGAGTTCAAAGAAAGCCGCCCATGCCAGCCCAGCTCGTCAGCATCGAAGCCGCCCCCGACCTCGTCGACCAGGTCTACCGCGCCCTGCTCGGCGCCATCAGCAGCGGCACGCTCGCGCCCGGCGAGCGCATCACGCAGGAAGACATCGCGCAGCGCCTCTCGGTGTCGCGCCAGCCCGTGCTGCAGGCGCTGCGGCTGCTGAAGAAAGACGGCTTCGTGCTCGACGCACCTGGCCGTGGCGTACTGGTCGCGCCGCTGGAAGCCGAAGCGATGCGCAAGGTCTACCAGGTGCGCGGCGCGCTCGACGTGCTGGCCGCTCGGCTGGCGGCACAGCAGCGTTTTCGCATCGATCCGAAACTCATCGAGCGCGGCCGGCGCGCAGCGCGCGGGCGCAATGTCGAAGCCATGATCGACGCCGACGTGGCCTTTCACCAGGCCATCTACGAGGCATCTGGCAACCCGCTGATCGGCCAGAGCGCCGATCCGCACTGGCGCCACCTGCGTCGTGCCATGGGCGCGGTACTGCAGGCCGAGCCGCAGCGCGAATCGCTGTGGGACGAGCACGAGGCGATTGCCGCGGCCATTGCCGCCGGCAATGTCGAGCGCGCCTCGCGCCTGAGCGAAGAACACGTCTCGCGGGCCAGCGAGGCACTGAGCGAACGGCTCGCGCAGCAACTGGCGCGAGCCGCATCCGTCATTCCCACGAAAAAAGGAGACAAGGCATGAAGCTGACCCCCGAGCAACGCGCGCAGTTCGAGCGCGACGGCTATCTGTTCTTCCCCGGCCACTTCTCGGCCGAAGAGACGAAGGTGCTGACCGACGCGGTGCCCGATCTCTACAGCAGGCGCGAGGCCTTCAACGTGCGCGAGAAAGGCTCCGACGCCGTGCGCACGAACTTCGCCGCGCACCTCATCAGCGAGCCCTTTGCGCGGCTGGCGCGCCACCCGCGCATGGTCGGCCCGGTGACCGATCTCTTCGAGGAAGAGGTCTACATGCACCAGTTCAAGATCAACGGCAAGATGGCCTTCGAAGGCGACGTGTGGCAGTGGCACCAGGACTACGGCACCTGGCTCAACGACGACCTGATGCCCACCGAGCGCGCGATGAACGTCGCGATCTTTCTCGACGAGGTGACCGAGCACAACGGCCCGCTGATGTTCATTCCGGGCAGCCACCGCAAGGGCGTGGTCGATGCGAAGCATGACCTCACGACCACCAGCTACCCGCTGTGGACCGTGGACAACGACCTGATCCGCCAACTGGTCGATCGCGCGGGCGGCAAGCACGGCGGCATCGTCTCGCCCAAGGGACCGGCCGGTTCGATGATCCTGTTCCACAGCTGCCTGGTGCATGCCTCGGGCAGCAATCTGTCGCCCTTCAACCGCGTGGCGGTGTACCTGAGCCTGTGCGCGGTCAGCAACCACATCCGGCGCCACAAGCGGCCCGAGTACATCGCGCACCGCGACTTCACGCCCATCGAGATGCTGCCCGACGACTGCCTGCTGAAGCCGTACCCGGTCGATGTGCCGTGGAAAAACGGCCTGCCCGAGAGCGCACTGCGCACCTCGCTCGACGTGCTCGACACCGCGGAGGCCTGACCCCATGAGCCTGCACGCCCGCCTGCAACAACGTGCCGCCGAAGGCCGCCCCATCCGCATCGGCCTGATCGGCGCCGGCAAGTTCGGCTCGATGTACCTCGCACAGATTCCACGCACGCCCGGCGTGCAGCTGGTGGCAATTGCTGATCTTTCGCCTGACGCTGCCCGCGTCAACCTCGAACGCGTGGGCTGGCAGCCCGAGCGCGCCGCGGCTGGCTCGGTGCAAGAGGCGCTGAAGCACGGCACCACCTGGATCACCGACGACTGGCAGGCCGTGACGCGCGAGCCTTCCATCGACATCGTGGTCGAGTGCACCGGCAACCCCATCGCCGCGGTCGACCACTGCCTCGACGCCTTCGCGCACGGCAAGCACGTGGTCAACGTGACGGTGGAGGCCGACGCCTTCTGCGGCCCGCTGCTTGCGCACAGGGCGCAGCAGGCCGGCGTGATCTATTCGCTGGCCTTCGGCGACCAGCCCGCGCTGATCTGCGACTTGGTCGACTGGGCGCGCACCTGCGGCTTTCCGGTGGTGGCGGCCGGGCGCGGCCACAAGTGGCTGCCGCACTTCACCGAATCGACGCCCGAGACGGTGTGGGGCAACTACGGCCTCACGCCCGAGCAGGCAAAACGCGGCGGGCTCAACCCGAAGATGTTCAACAGCTTTCTCGACGGCTCCAAGCCGTCGATAGAAAGCTCGGCGGTGGCCAACGCCACCGGGCTCACGGTGCCTTCGGACGGCCTGCTCTATCCGCCCGCGAGCGTGGAAGACATTCCCTTCGTCACGCGGCCGAAAAGCGAAGGCGGCGTGCTCGAACGCAAGGGCATGGTCGAGGTGGTGTCATCGCTCGAAGCCGATGGCCGGAAGATTCCCTACGACATCCGCATGGGCGTGTGGGTCACGGTAGAGGCCGAGACCGACTACATCAAGAACTGCTTCGAGGAATACAACGCCCACACCGACCCGAGCGGGCGCTACTTCACGCTCTACAAGCGCTGGCACCTGATCGGCCTGGAGGTCAGCATGTCGGTGGCGAGCGTGGCGTTGCGCGGCGAGCCCACCGGCGTGGCCATCTGCTGGAACGCCGACGTGGTCGCCACCGCCAAGCGCGACCTCGCGGCGGGCGAGATGCTCGACGGCGAAGGCGGCTACACAGTCTGGGGCAAGCTGCTGCCGGCCGAGCGCTCGCTGCGCCTGGGCGGCCTGCCGCTCGGGCTGGCGCACAACGTCAAGCTGGTGCGCCCGGTGAAGAAGGGCCAGAGCCTGAGCTGGGCCGACGTGGCGATCGACACGACGACTGCCGCCTACAGGCTTCGCAACGAAATGGAAACCATGTTCGCACCCTCCATCAGGGCCAGGGCGGCATGACGGCCTAGGGCATAGGTGGTGCAACCGTTGCGCCAAACGGCAATCGCATAAAAAATAATCTGCTCGACACAAACCCCGTGTCGAAATGACCGCCGGCGGGCCGTCATTGTGGTGAGCGATCTTGCTCAACAGCCTTTTCCTTGACGGAGAGACACCATGCAGTACATGTTGATGTTCTATCAGCCCGCGGCCGAATTCGAACAGCGCGACAACGCGTCCTCGCAGGCCTACCGGGCCAGCTGGGTCGCGTATGCCGACGCCGTGCGCCAGGCCGGCATCTCGCTCGGCGGCCACGGCCTCTTCCCGCCCATGACCGGCACCACGCTGCGCGTGCGCGGCGACAAGCGCCAGGTGCAGGACGGCCCCTTCGCCGACACCAAGGAGCAGCTCGGCGGCTACTTCGTGGTCGACGTGCCCGACATCGACGCCGCGCTCGAGTGGGCGGCGCGCGCGCCCTGCGCGACCAGTGGCGGGGTCGAGATACGGCCTGTGTTCATGGCGACCGCCGTAGCGGCATGAGCGACCCGGCGGCTCACCGGGCCGCCGAACGGGCGGCGCGCGATTCGTACGGGCGGCTGCTGGCCATCCTGTCGGCGCGCACGCACGACATCGCCGCGTCGGAAGACGCACTGGCCGACGCCTTCGCGCGGGCGCTCGAGCGCTGGCCGTCCGACGGCATTCCCGTGCAGCCCGATGCCTGGCTGCTGAGCGTGGCCCGGCACCGCAAGCTCGACGCCTGGCGCCACACCCGTGTGCAGGACGCGGCCACGCAGAGCCTGCTGCTGCTGGCCGGCGAGGTCGACGAAGGCACCACCGACGGCGCGGCCGTGCCCGACGAGCGACTGCGCCTGCTCTTCGTGTGCGCGCACCCGGCCATCGACGCGCCGGCGCGCGCGCCGCTCATGCTGCAGACCGTGCTCGGCCTCGACGCGGCACGCATGGCCGGCGCCTTTCTCACCGCGCCAGCCACGCTCGGCCAGCGGCTGGTTCGCGCCAAGGCCCGCATCCGCGCAGCCGGCATTCCATTCGAATACCCGCAGGCGCGCGACCTGCCGCAGCGGCTGCAGGACGTGCTCGACGGCATCTACGCCGCCTACGGCACCGGCTGGGACGACGTGGACGGCGCCGACGCCCTGCCCCGCGGCCTCACGGCCGAGGCCATCGACCTCTGCCGCATCCTGTGCGGCCTGATGCCGAACGAGCCCGAGCCGCTGGGCCTGCTCGCGCTGATGCTGTTCTGCGAAAGCCGCGCCGCGGCCCGTCGCAGCGAGACCGGCGCGTACGTGCCGCTCGACCAGCAAGACCCGCTGCGTTGGGACCCGGACCTGCTCGCGGAGGCCGAACGTTGTCTGCGGCTGGCATCGGACATGAAATCTCTCGGTGCATACCAGCTTGAAGCGGCCATCCAGTCGGCCCATTGCGAACGCCGCGTGGGCGCGCCGGTCGCGCCCGAAGTGCTGGTGTCGCTGTACGAAGGCCTGCTGGCGCTGCGGCCCAGCATCGGTGCCCAGGTCAGCCGGGCCTGCGCGCTGGCGAACGCGCGCGGCCCCGAAATCGGTCTGCGGGCGCTCGAAGCCATTCCCGCGCTGGAGGTAGCGAACTACCAGCCGTTCTGGGCGGCGCGTGCGCACCTGCTCGCGGCCGGCGGCGCACGTTCCGCCTCGCGGCAAGCCTATGACCGCGCCATCGGCCTGAGCGCCAGCGCGGCGGTTCGCGCGTACCTGCATGCGATGTCGGATCGGCTCTGAGCAAACGGCTTTTCGGTGAATCCACCGCAGTCACTCCTGCGGCACAGCGACCGATTCCCCCACCCGCTTCGCATCGAGCTGGCTGCCACCCTGCGTCAGAGACACCGCGACCACCGCGTTCCCCGCATCCCGCCGGAACACGAACTGCGCGCCGATGGCCGTCACGGCAAACCGGTCGTTGCCGGTGGGCGTGAGCGCGTTGTAGCCGCGCCCGGTCTCGCGCACCAGCAGCTTGCCGCTGCGCACGGTGAAGCTCAGCGACTTGGCCCTCGTCACGCGGAACTCGCCCTTGTAGTCTTCCAGCCGCTTCGGATCGACGGGCACTTCCACCGTCGGCACCGGGTAGCGGCTCTTGCCGATGGCCAGCATCACGGGCTGCATCGGCGCGCGTGCGTTGCTGCTGAGCACGATCATCGCTTCGCCGGTGTCGGGCGCGAGCAGCCATAGCGTGCGGTAGCCCTCGGTGACGCCTGCGTGCCAGTAGGTGCGCCGGCCGCCTTCGGGGCCGCGCACCATCACTGCGTAGCCGATATCGGCGCCCTCGTAGCGCGCCAGCGGCGTAAGCATGCGCGCGGCGGCCGGGCCGAGCGGACCGCCGGCGCCCGCGAGGATGGCGCGGCTGAAGGTCATCATGTCGGCGGCGGTGGAGCGCAGCGCGCTGGCAGGCGCGTAGGCCAGCATGTCGAACAGCGGCTGGCGGCGGTCGCCGGCAAAGGCCGGGGCCATGCGCGAGGCCTTGTCGCCGAGCGAGATCACGGTGTCGTTCATGCCCAGCGGCTCGGTGATGCGCGCGCGCACCAGTTCGCCCCACGAGGTGTTGTAGTGCTCGGCCAGCAACTGGCCGAGCAACGCCATGCCGAAGTTGCTGTACGCGCCCTCGCACGGCGGTGCGGCGGCAGTGAGCTTGATGCGCGCGAGGGACGCCCAGAACATGGGCTTGTCGAAGGTGCGGAACTGCTCGGCGAGCGGTGCGCCGCCCGTTACGCCATCGGCCATCACGGGCATGCAGCCCGTATGCGTGACGAGCTGGCGCAGCGTGACCGAGGTCACGGCGGACGATAGGCCTTCGACCTTGCCGGCGAGCAGCTTGCCCACGGTGTCGTCGAGCTTGAGGTCGCCGCGCTCCACCGACTGCGCGAGCAGCAGGCCGGTGAAGACCTTGGTGACGGAGCCGATCTCGAACATCGGCTGCTCGGCACTGCTAGCCGCGATGGCGCGCGGCGACGACGGAGGCTCGGGGTTGTAGGCGGCGCCGTAGGACGCCTGGCCGTTGCGCAGCGTGCCCACCACCAGCGTGCCACGCTCGGCACCGAGAGCGGCTTTGGCCAGCACCGTCGGGTCACTGGCGAGTGTCAGGGGTTGCTGAAGCTGTGCGGCGGCGTGGCCTGCCAGCAGCGGTGCGATGAGCCAGGCCGCAAGCCAGGGGCGGTACAGGGCACGGGGCAAGAGCCGCATCGTCGGATTCCTCAGGCGTCGTCGAAGAGGCGCCATCGTGCCACGGCGGTGTAACACCGCGCGCACCGCGACAATTGCCCGATGCGCGCATTGCTCACCACCTTCTCCTGGCAGGAACTCCGCCACCACCCCTGGCGCAATGCGGCGGCTGTGCTGGCCGTGATGCTGGGCGTGGCGTTGGCCTTCTCGGTGCAGTTGATCAATGCGTCGGCGCTCGACGAGTTCGCGAGCGCGGTGCGCTCTGTCAACGGCCAGCCCGACCTGGAAGTGCGCGCCGTGCAGGGCGGCTTCGACGAGGCCGTGTTCGAGCGGCTGGCCCGGCACCCGCAGGTGGCGCTGGCGAGCCCCGTGGTCGAGTTCCAGGGCCTGGCGCTGGCCGGCGAGCGCCAGGTGCCGATGCGCGTGATGGGCGTCGATGCGCTGGTGCTGCCGACCATCGCGCCCGCGCTGATGCCGCAGGCCGTGGCCGGTGCCGACCGCTTCTCGCTGTTCGCGCCGGGCCATGTGTTCCTCAACGCCGCAGCGCGCGGCGCACTGGGCCTGCCGGCGGAAACGCCCGCCGGAACGACGGAGACGATGCAACTGCGCAGCGGCGACGCCTGGCACAAGCTCGACGTGGCCGGCCATGTCGCCGCCAGCGGCACGGCGCTCGCGGTGATGGACATCGCGGCGGCACAAGAGCTGTTCGGCCAGATCGGCCGGCTCAGCCGCATCGACCTGCGGTTGGCGCCCGGCACCGACAGGGCCGCCTTCATGGCCTCGCTGCAGCAGTCGCCGGGCTGGCCAGCGGGCGTGCAGTTTGCCGAGCCCGGTGATGCGGCGCAGCGCGTGAGCAATCTGTCGCGCGCCTACCGCGTGAACCTGACGGTGCTGGCGCTGGTGGCGCTGTTCACGGGTGCGTTCCTGGTGTTCTCGGTGCTGGCACTCAGCGTGGCCAAGCGCGCGCAGCAGTTCGCGCTGCTCGGCGTGCTCGGCCTCACGCCGCGCGAACGGCTGCGGCTGGTGCTGGCCGAATCGCTGGTGCTGGGGCTGATCGGCAGCGCGGCGGGTCTCGCGCTGGGTACGGCGCTCGCGGCCTTTGCGTTGCGCGTTCTGGGCGGCGACCTCGGTGGCGGGTACTTCGAAGGCGTGGCGCCCACGCTGCACTGGAGCGCGGGCTCGGCGTTGCTGTACGGCGGACTGGGCGTGCTGGCCGCGCTGGTCGGCGGCTGGTGGCCCGCGCGCGCGGCACAGGCGCTGCCCGAAGCACAGACGCTCAAGGGCCTGGGCGCCGCGCCCACGCAGGGCAACGGCCACTGGCTGGCGCTGGGGCTGATCGCGCTGGGCACGGTGCTGGCCAACGTGCCGGCCATCGGCGGCATCCCGGTGGCGGCATACCTGTCGGTGGGCTGCCTGCTGGTCGGAGGCATCACCGCCCTGCCCTGGCTGATCGCGCTGCTGTACGACCGAGTGGCGCCAATGTTCGCGCGACGCGTGCTGCCGATGCTGGCGGTGGAGCGCGCGCGCCGCATGCGCGGCACGGCCGCCGTGGCGGTCAGCGGCGTGGTGGCAAGCCTGAGCCTGGCGGTCGCACTCACGGTGATGGTCGCGAGCTTTCGTGATTCGGTGACGCACTGGCTCGACGTGGTGCTGCCGGCCGACCTGTACGTGCGCGCCACCTCGGGCGGACGCGGCAGCAACAGCGGCAACAGCAGCAGCACCGACACCGCGACTTTCTCGCCGGCCTTCGTGCAGTCGCTGGCGCAGTTGCCCGGCGTGGCGCGCACGGGCACGCTGCGCACGCAATCGCTGCAGCTCGATGCGACACGGCCCACCGTGACGCTGATTGCGCGCAGCCTGGAAGGCGGGGCAACGCAGTCGTTGCCGCTGGTGGGTGCCGCGCTGCCCGTGCCCGAGGGGCAGATCGGCATCTACGTGAGCGAGCCGATGGTGGAGCTGTATGGCGCGAAGCCGGGCACGGCATTCACGCCGCTGTCGGATGCAATGGGCCTGCGGGCGGGCTCGAAGAAGGCGCAGACGTTCTTCGTGGCGGGCGTGTGGCGCGACTACGCGCGGCAGTTCGGCACAGTCACGATGGATGCGCGGGACTTCGAGCGCATCACCGGCGAGCGCAATGTGAGCGACGTGGCGCTGTGGCTTGCGCCCGGAGCGTCGGAAGGCGCGGTGCAGACTGCAGTGCGCACTCTGGCAGCACGCCAGGGCGGCTCGTCCGCCGAGTCCGTCGAGATCGCATCGGTGGGGCAGATCCGCGCGACCTCGCTGCGCATCTTCGACCGCAGCTTCGCCGTCACCTACTGGCTGCAGGCGGTGGCCATCGCCATCGGGCTGTTCGGCATTGCCGCGAGCTTCAGCGCGCAGGTGCTGGCGCGGCGCAAGGAGTTCGGGCTGCTCGCGCACCTGGGCTTCACGCGAAGGCAAGTGCTGGCGGTGGTGGCCGGTGAAGGCGCCGCGTGGACCGCCATCGGCGCCGTGGCCGGATTGGGACTGGGGCTGGCCGTGTCCGTGGTGCTCGTGAAGGTCGTGAACCCGCAGAGCTTCCACTGGAGCATGGACCTGCTGGTGCCATGGGGCCGCCTGCTGGCACTGTGCGCGGCGGTGGTCGCCGCCGGCACCGTGACGGCCTGGATGGCAGGCCGGGCCGCCGCCGGCAAGGACGTGGTGCTGGCGGTGAAGGAAGACTGGTAGCGCCCTCGGCGTCTCAGCGCGCCGGAGTCAACTGGATACGCTCCACCGTTTCCTTCTCGACAGCCCCCCGGCTGTAGACCAGCGGCACGTACTTGCCTTCGAGCCACAGCGGCGCAAGGTCGCGGTAGTTCGGGCTCTCCGGGTTGCCCGACTGGCCCGGTGTGTTGATGACGCGCGAGGCGTCCCAGTTGCCCACGTCCAGCACCATGCGGAACGATGCGCCCGCCGTCAGCTTGTAGTCGCTGGCCCGGTAGGTCGCCGCCATCGGCGTGAAGGAAGAACCGGACATCGGCCAGTCGCCCACGTCGAGCTTCTTGCGCGTGGCGGCATCGACCACGCCACCGAGCGGATGGCGGAACTCGGCGCGGTGCAGCGCGCCCCACTTCCAGGCCGCGGGGTCGGGGCCGAGCTTGGCACTGAGCTCCTGCATCGCTGCCGGCAAGGTCTTGAGCAGCAGCGCATCGCGTTGCTCGTTCGTAACCCAGCCGAAGGGGTTTTCGAGCAGCAGCACCATTCGCGTGTTGTCGCCGGGCGCGGCCAGCGCGGCGCCTGCATCGCCTGCGCCGGCCTTGAGCACGGCGGCACGCAGCGGCTTGCTGCTCCACACCTCGTACAGCGCGGCGGCTGCGCTGTCGCGGTCCATGGTGCCGTCCCAGCTTTGCAGCATGCGCAGCGCTGTTGCCGTTTGGGCGTCGTCACTGCGCAGGCCGGCCAGCAGCTTCAGCACGCGCTGCGCGGGCGTCGCGACGATGTCGTTCTGCATGCGCTCCGAGTCTTCGACGGAGAAGCGCGAACCCGCCGCCACCTTGGCCGCGAACAATTCCTTGAGGCGTCGCGCACGCGCCGCGTCGCTCCACTCGTAGCCCACGCCCTTCTTCGCGGCGGAATGGTCTGGCGGAATGTTGTTCTCGTTGGCAGTCACCACATAGCCACGCGCCGGGTTGAACTCCGAAGGCAGCTCGTCGCCGTTGCGGAAGCCCGACCATTCGTAGCGCCCGTCACCGGGCACCGGCATCAGCCCGTCCCAGTTGGGCCGGATGGGCGTGAGGCCGCCGGGAATCCAGCCGACGTTGCCGCTGGTGTCCGCATAGACCTGGTTCTCGCCGGGCGCGCCCCAGCGGTTCATGGCCGCGCGGAACTGGTCCCAGTTGCGCGCGCGCATGTAGTCCATGGAACCGAAGTACGGCGCCATGCCGGGCTCCAGCCACGCCGCGCGCAAGGCATACGCACGCTGCTTGCCCGGCTCGGCCAGCAGCACCGGGCCGTGGCGCGTGAAGGTGTTGACCACCTCGCGCGGCGCGCTCTCGCCCTTGACCGCGATGCGTTCGGTGACGCGCACCATCGGCTCCCAGCGACCCTGGTAGCGGTACTCGTTGGCATTGCGCGGGTTGAGCTGGTACACGTACAGGTCTTCCTGGTCCATGTAGAAGCGCGTGAGGCCGAAGGCGATGGTGCCGTTGTGCCCGATCGACAGGCCCGGCAGGAAGGGCTCGCCCGCGCCGATGGCGTCCATGCCCGGTGCGCTCAGGTGCGTCATGTAGCGCAGGCTGGGCGCACCGTGGGCGCGGTGCGGGTCATTGGCCAGGATGGGACGGCCGGTGGACGTGAGCTTCGGCGAGATCACCCAGTTGTTGCTGCCGTAGGCGCCGGTCGGGTCGCCTTGCGAGGCCTGCAGTTGTTCTGCTTCGTCGCTGCCCGGCAGTTGGGCCACCGGTGACGCCAGCCGCGTGTTGGCCTTGGTGAACTGCGGCGACTCGGTTGCGCGCATGTAGGCCGCGCGCAGTTCGGCCGCAGGAATGGTGCACGGGTCGAGCCCCGGCGGCACGCGCGGGTTGATCGGCGGATCGAGCTCGCGGCGCAGCCAGTCGGCCTTGATGCCGGCTCCGCCCGCGCAGTACGCACGGGCGCGATCGATCTCCGACGTGAAGTTGAGCGTGAGGCCGTGATGCCGGATGCGCACCACGTCTTCGGGCGACCACGTGGCCGGCTGGTAGCCCAGCAGTGCGAACTCCGGCGGCAGCAACGAAGGCTGCGCGCGCACCTGCGCCACGTAGGCATTGACCCCGGCCGTGAAAGCCTCGGCCACGCGCTTGGCGTCCGAGCCATAGGCCAGCCACTCGCGGTACATGTCGCCGCGGTAGAGCACGGCACGCGCGGCGCGGTCGTTCTCGACCCATGCGGGGCCGAAATCCTTCGCCATTTCGCCGAGGCCGCGCTTGCGCCAGAGGTCCATTTGCCACAGCCGGTCACGCGCGGCGATGAAGCCCTGCGCCACGAATGCGTCGTAGAGCGTGCCCGCATAAAGATGCGGCACGCCCCAGCGGTCGACCAGCACCTCAGCCGGCTTCTCGAGACCGGGCACGGCGAACGATGAGGAAGGACGCGTGGACGTCTGCGAACCGGGAGGCCCCGACGCGCAACCCGCGAGCAGAAGGGCCGCGAACGCAACCGCGCCGAAGGAATGCCTTTGACCTAACGAGCGCCGCGATGCGGGGCGCAGGTTTGTTCTTTTCATGTGTCTCGTCTCCTGCCTTGTTGTAGATGGCAGGGCACAGTATCCCGATTTGCGCGCCTCATCGCACCTTGTGGGCGTTACAAGGCATGACTTGTAGACTGGCGCCGATATGCAGCAGCAAACACCTTCCACCTCCTCGTCTTACTGCAGCGGCTGGCTCGGCGGCGCAATCCGCCGCATCGAGGCCGACTACCAGCGCAGTGCCGACACGCACCTGATCCCGCTGCCCCTGCCCTCGCTCGCGGCGCACGGCATCGACATGTACCTGAAGGACGAATCGACGCACCCGACCGGCAGCCTCAAGCACCGGCTCGCACGTTCGCTCTTTCTCTATGCGCTGTGCAACGGATGGGTGCGCGAAGGCACGACCATCGTCGAGGCATCGAGCGGCTCGACGGCCGTGAGCGAGGCCTACTTCGCGCGGCTGCTGGGCCTGCCCTTCATCGCGGTGATGCCGCGCACCACCTCGCCCGAAAAGATCGCGCAGATCGCCTTCTACGGCGCGAGCTGCCACTTCGTCGACCATGCCGCGCAGGTGTACGAAGAAGCCCGCGCGCTGGCCGAGCGAACCGGCGGCCACTACATGGACCAGTTCACGTATGCCGAGCGCGCGACCGACTGGCGCGGCAACAACAACATCGCCGAGAGCATGTTCCAGCAGATGTCGCGCGAGCGGCATCCGGTGCCGAAGTGGATCGTGGTGGGTGCGGGCACGGGCGGCACCAGCGCGACCATCGGGCGCTACCTGCGCTATCGCTGCCACGACACGCAGGTGTGCGTGCCCGACCCCGAAGGCTCGGTGTTCTCGGCCTACCACCGCACGGGCGACGCCACGCTGACGGCCGCCGGCTCGCGCATCGAGGGTATCGGCCGGCCGCGCGTGGAGCCCAGCTTCATCCGCACGCTGGTCGACCGGATGATCGAAGTGCCCAACCTCGATTCGGTGGCGGCCATGCATGCGCTGTCGGTGCTGCTGGGCCGCAAGGTCGGGCCGTCGACGGGCACCAACTTCATCGGCATGCTGGCCGTGGCGCAGGAGATGCGCGCGGCCGGGCAGCAGGGTTCCATTCTTTCGCTGCTGTGCGATGCGGGCGAGCGCTACCTGCCGAGCTACCACGACGCGGCTTGGGTGCGCAACGCCTTCGGCGACATCGGGCCGGCGCAGCAGCGCATCGATGCGCTGGTGGCATCGTGATGTCTCCCATGCCACTGCTGTCGCGCCGCGGCCTGCTGCTGGCGGCGCTCGCGGCGGGTCCGCTGGCGGCATGGGCATTGCCCGAGCGCCGGCTGGAGTTTCCGCGCGACTTCGGCAGCCACCCCGACCTGCGCACCGAGTGGTGGTACATCACCGGCCATGCGAAGACGCCGGCAGGGCGCGAGTTCGGCTACCAGGTGACCTTCTTCCGCTCGCGCGTCGAGGCCACGCAGGGCATGCGCTCGGCCTTCGCGGCGAAGCACCTCGTGTTCGCGCATGCAGCCGTCACCGACCTGCAAGGCCGCGTGCTGCTGCACGACCAGCGCATCGCGCGCGCGGGCTTCGGCGTAGCGGAGGCGAGCACGAGCGACACCGATGTGCGCATCCGCGACTGGTCGCTGGTGCGGGAAAAAGACGGCATCTACGTCGCGCGCATTCCGGCCGGCGAGTTCTCGCTCGACCTGCGCTTCACGCCGACACAGCCGGTGCTGCTGCAAGGCAACGCCGGCCTCTCGCGCAAGGGCCCCGATGAATCGCAGGCGAGCTACTACTACAGCGAACCGCAGCTCAAGGCGCAAGGCAAGCTCACGCTCAAGGGGCAAGCCTTCGACGTGGGCGGCACCGCGTGGCTCGACCACGAATGGAGCGAAGCGCTGATGCACCCCGAGGCCGTGGGCTGGGACTGGATCGGCATGAACCTCGACGACGGCAGCGCCCTCACCGCCTTCCATCTGCGGCGCAGCGACGGCAGCGCGCTGTGGGCCGGCGGCTCGTTCCGCCCGCGCGATGGCGTGGCTCGCACCTTCAAGAATGACGAGGTGCGCTTCGAGAGCCTCAAGACCTGGGACAGCCCGCGCACGCAGGCAAAGTACCCGACGCAATGGCGCGTACAGACGCCCTCTGGCAGCTTCGAGGTGCGCGCCCTGCTCGACGACCAGGAGCTGGACAGCCGAGGCTCGACCGGCGGTGTGTACTGGGAAGGCGTAAGCGACCTGCTCGATGCCCAGGGGCGCCGTGTGGGCCATGGCTACCTGGAAATGACCGGCTACGCCGCACCGCTGAAGCTGTAACCGTTGTAGCCGCGCACAAGCACTGACAACCAGCCGCCTCCCGCGTGCGTTGGGAATAATGTCCAGAACTCATCTGAAAACCAGAGGATCCCCATCATGAAGATTCGACTTGCCGTGCTGGCCGTGGCCGGCGCCCTTTCCATCCTTGCGAGCCCCCTTGCCGCCAACGCGCAGGTCTCGGTGAACATCAATGTGCCCGGGCTGGTGATGACGGCGCCGCCGCCGCCACGCTACGAACCCCTGCCACCGCCGCGCGGCGGCTTCGTCTGGGTGCCGGGCCGTTGGGCCTGGGACGGCCGTGCCTACGGATGGCGTCCGGGCGGCTGGCAGCCCGAGCGCGCAGGCTACGCCTATGCCCCTGGCCGCTGGGTCGAGGACCGCGGCGGCTGGCGCTGGACCGAAGGCGACTGGCGCCGGCGTGAGGCTTACCGTGAAGCGCGCCGCGAACGCGAATGGGAAGAAGAGCATCGCCGCCGCGACCACGATCGCGACTATCGGCGCGGCCATGACCACGATCGCGACCGCGGCGATTTCTGCCCGCCCGGCCAGGCGAAAAAAGGCAACTGCTGATGCAATGAAAAAGGGAGCCTCGGCTCCCTTTTTCATTGCAGTTGCCTTGCTTGCTATTTGGCTCGTCGCCGCTCGATGAACGCAATGATCTCGCCCATGATCCCCTTGCGGAACGCCAGCACGCAGATCACGAAGATCAGGCCCGTGACCATGGTCACCGACTCGCCCAGCGTATTGAACCAGTCGATCGTCGTGATGCGCGCCAGGAAGTTGCCGAGTTCGCCGATCTTGTTCTCCAGCAGCACCACCACCGCCGAGCCCACCAGCGGACCCGAAAGCGTGCCGAGGCCGCCCACCAGCGTCATCAGGATGACCTGGCCCGAGGCGGTCCAGTGCACGTCCGACAACGTGGCGAAGCCCAGCACCAGCGTCTTGAGCGAACCGGCCAGGCCCGACAGCGCCGCGGAGATCACGAAGGCCAGCAGCTTGAAGCGGCTCACGTCGTAGCCCAGCGACAGCGCGCGCGGCTCGTTCTCCTTGATGCCCTTGAGCACCTGGCCGAAGGGCGAGTGGATGGTGCGCACGATCAGCAGGAAGGCCGCGACCACGATGACCAGCGCGACGTAGTACATCGTGAGGTCGTTCGACAGATCGATCAGGCCGAAGAGCTTGCCCCGCGGCACGCCCTGCAGGCCGTCTTCGCCGCCCGTGAACTTGGCCTGCAGCGCGACGAAGAACATCATCTGCGCGAGCGCCAGCGTGATCATCGCGAAGTAGATGCCCTGCCGGCGAATGGCCAGCACGCCGAAGAGCCAGCCGAGGAAAGCGCCAGTGAGCGTGCCCGCGATCAGGCCCAGTTCGGGCGTGAGGCCCCAGACCTTGATCGCATGGCCCGCAACGTACGCGGAGCCACCAAGGAAGGCCGCATGGCCGAACGACAGCAGGCCCGTGAAGCCCAACAGCAGGTTGAAGGCCGCGGCGAACAGCGCGAAGCACATCAGCTTCATCACGAACACCGGGTAGGCGCCGAAGAACGGCGCCAGGAGCAGCGCGACCAGCAGCAAGGCGTAGACGATGGTGGAGATTTTTTTCATGTTCATGCCGTTCGCCTTATTTCTCTTTGCCGAACAGGCCGGCGGGGCGAATCAACAGCACGATGACCATGATCACGAACACAACCGTAGACGATGCCTCGGGATAGAAAACCTTGGTGAGCCCTTCGATCACACCGAGCCCGAGGCCCGTGAGGATGGCGCCCATGATGGAGCCCATCCCGCCGATCACCACCACGGCGAACACCACGATGATGAGGTTCTGCCCCATCAGCGGCGACACCTGCATCACCGGTGCGGCCAGCACGCCTGCGAAGGCCGCGAGCGCGCAGCCGAAGGCGTAGGTCAGCGTGATCATCAACGGCACGTTGACGCCGAAGGCTTCCACGAGCCGCGGGTTCTCGGTGCCGGCGCGCAGGTAGGCACCCAGGCGCGTCTTCTCGATCACGTACCAGGTGGCGAAGCACACCACGAGCGAGGCAACGACCACCCAGGCGCGGTAGTTCGGCAGCACCATGAAGCCCAGGTCGGTGGCGCTCGACAGCGCATCGGGCGCGTCGTAGGGCAGCCCCGACACGCCGTAGATCGAGCGGAACACGCCCTCGATCAGCAGCGTGAGCCCAAGCGTGAGCAGCAGGCCGTAGAGGTGGTCGAGCTTGTAGATCCAGCGCAGCAGCAGGCGCTCGATGAGCACGCCGAAGATGCCGATGACGACGGGCGCCGCAATCAGCATCACCCAGTAGTTGACGCCGAGGTACTCCATCGCCATCCACGTGAGGACAGCGCCGAGCATGAACAGCGCGCCATGTGCGAAGTTGATGACGTTGAGCAGGCCGAAGATCACCGCCAGCCCGAGGCTCAGGATGGCGTAGAAGGAGCCGTTGACCAGCCCCAGGAGGAGCTGGCTCAAAAGCGCGGGAAGGGAAATGGTCATAAGCGTTTCAACGAACCCGGGCGGCTGCGCGCCCGCGGGGGATCACTTCCAGAGGGCGCACTTGCTCTCGGCCTTCGTCGTGAAGACCTCTTCGCCCTTGAGCTTCTGGATTACCTTGTAGTAGTCCCACGGCTGCTTGGATTCGGCCGGCGACTTGACCTGCACCAGGTACATGTCGTGCACGAAGCGGCCGTCGGCGCGCACGGTGCCCTTGGCGTAGAAGTCGTCGATGGGCGTGGCCTTGATCGTCTCCATCACCTTGTCGGCATCGACCGTCTTGGCAGCCTGCACGGCCTTCAGGTAGGTCATGGTGGCCGAATAGTCGGCGGCCTGGATGTCGGTGGGCATGCGCTTGGTCTTCTCGAAGAAGCGCTTGCCGAAGGCGCGCGTCTTGTCGTCGAGGTTCCAGTCCCAGCTGGTGGTGAGCAGCAGGCCTTCGGTGTTCTTCAGGCCCAGGCTGTGCACGTCGGTCACGAACACCAGCAGGCCGACCATCTTCATGGTCTTGGTGATGCCGAATTCCTTGGCCGCCTTGATCGAGTTGATGGTGTCGCCGCCTGCATTGGCCAGCGCCAGCACCTGGGCCTTGGAGTTCTGCGCCTGCAGCAGGAACGAAGAGAAGTCGGAGGTGTTGAGCGGATGCTTCACGCTGCCCACCACCGTACCGCCCTTCTCTTTCACGACCTTGGAGGCATCGGCCTCCAGCGCCTGGCCGAAGGCGTAGTCGGCAGTGAGGAAATACCAGCTCTTGTCGCCGCGCGCAATCACCGCGCTGCCGGTGCCCTTGGCCAGCGCCACGGTGTCGTAGGCGTAGTGCACGGTGTAGGGGCTGCACTGCTCGTTGGTGAGCGCCGAACTGCCCGCGCCGTTCACGACGAATACGCGCTTCTTCTCTTGCGCCACCTTGGCCATGGCCAGGGCGGTGCCCGAACTGGTGCCGCCGAACAGCATCGTCAGGCCCTGCGTGTCGATCCATTCGCGCGCCTTGGAGGCGGCGATGTCGGCCTTGTTCTGGTGGTCGGCCTGCAGCAGCTCGATGGGCATGCCGTTGACCTTGCCGCCGAAGTCGTCGATGGCCATCTGGATCGCGAGGGCGCCGTTCTTGCCCTCCACGTCCGCGTAGAGGCTCGACATGTCGGTGATGAAACCGATCTTGACCTTGTCCTGGGCCTTCGCGGCGCCAACGGCCATGAGGCAGGTAGCGGCGAGGCAGGCAGAGGCGATGAGCGTGCGTTTCATGGGATGGTTCTCTCGGTTGACTTCGGTGGAAGGGTCTGGCGCGGCGTCAGCCGGTTATTTCCAGAGAGCGCATTTCGTCTCGGCCTTGGTCGTGAAGACCTGGTCGCCCGGCAGCGTCTTGAGCACCTTCAGGTAGTCCCAGGGCTTCTTCGATTCGGCGGGCGACTTCACTTCGACCAGGTACATGTCGTGGATGAAGCTGCCGTCGGCACGGATGGTGCCCTTGGCATAGAAGTCGTCGACCTTGGTGCTCTTGAGCTGCGCCATCACCTTGTCGGAGTCGGTGGTCTTGGCGGCGGCCACGGCCTTCAGGTAGGTCATGGTGGCCGAGTAGTCGGCGGCCTGCACGTCGGTCGGCATGCGCTTGGTCTTCTCGAAGAAGCGGTTGGCGAACTTGCGCGATTCGTCGTTCAGGTCCCAGTACCAGCTGGTGGTGTGCAGCAGGCCTTCGGTGTTCTTCAGGCCCAGGCTGTGGATGTCGCTCAGAAAGACCAGCAGACCGGCGGTCTTCATGGTCTTGTTGATGCCGAATTCCTTGGCCGCCTTGATCGAGTTGATGGTGTCGCCACCGGCGTTGGCCAGGCCCAGGATCTGCGCCTTGGAGTTCTGCGCCTGCAGCAGGAACGAGGAGAAGTCCGAAGCGTTCAGCGGATGGCGCACCGCGCCCACCACCGTGCCGCCCTTTTCCTTCACCACCTTGGTGGTGTCGGCTTCGAGCGCGTGGCCGAAGGCGTAGTCGGCCGTCAGGAAGAACCAGCTCTTGCCGCCGCGGTCTACAACCGCCGCGCCGGTGCCTTTGGCCAGCGCCACGGTGTCGTAGGCGTAGTGGATGGTATAGGGGCTGCACTGCTCGTTGGTGAGCACCGAGCTGCCTGCGCCGTTGTTGAAGTACACGCGCTTCTTCTCTTCCGCAACCTTGGCGGTGGCCAGCGCGGTACCGGAGTTGGTGCCGCCGAAGACCATGGTCACGCCGGCCGTGTCGATCCATTCGCGGGCCTTGGAGGCGGCGATGTCGGCCTTGTTCTGGTGGTCGGCAACCAGCAGCTCGATGGGCTGGCCCAGCGCCTTGCCGCCGAAGTCGTCGATGGCCATCTGGATGGCGGTGGCGCCGCCCTTGCCTTCGAGGTCGGCATACAGGCTCGACAGGTCGGTGACGAAGCCGATCTTCACTTTTTCCTGCGCCTGCGCGGCGCCTGCGCCCATGGCAAGGACAGCGACGGCGGTAGCGATGAGGCCGAGTTTTTTGTTCATGGTGTTGTCTCCTGAAGAAATCTTTGTGGGATGCGAGAAAAGGTCTTGTGGACGTGTCTTTTGCTTCAGACGCCGAGCAGCTCGGTGAGCACTGGCATCTTGGCTTCGAGCTCGGCAGCGCCGAACTTCTCGACGATGCGGCCGTGCTCCATCACGTAGAAGCGGTCGGCCAGCGGCGCGGCGAAGCGGAAGTTCTGCTCCACCATGACGATGGTGTAGCCCTTGGAGCGCAGCGTAGTGATCATGCGGGCCAGCGCCTGCACGATGACGGGCGCGAGGCCTTCGGAAATCTCGTCGAGCAAGAGCAGCTTGGCGCCCGTGCGCAGGATGCGCGCCACGGCCAGCATCTGCTGCTCGCCGCCCGACAGGCGCGTGCCCTGGCTGTTGCGGCGCTCGGCCAGGTTGGGGAACATGGCGTAGATCTCTTCGACCGACATGCCCTGCCCCGCGCCTTTGAGTTCGGGCGGCAGCAGGAGGTTTTCCTCGCACGAGAGGCTGGCGAAGATGCCGCGCTCTTCAGGGCAATAGCCGATGCCCAGGTGCGCAATGCGGTGCGTCGGCATGCCGATGGTCTCTTTGCCATTGACCTCGATGCTGCCCTTGCGTGCGCCGGTCAGGCCCATGATGGCGCGCAGCGTGGTGGTGCGGCCCGCGCCGTTGCGGCCCAGCAGCGTGACTACCTCACCGGGCTGCACGACCATGTCGACGCCGTGCAGCACGTGCGATTCGCCGTACCAGGCTTGAAGGCCCTTGATTTCCAATGCGGCGGTCATCAGTGGGCCCCTTGGAGTTGGCCGTCGGTGGTGCCCATGTAGGCTTCCATCACCTGCGGGTTCTTCGAGACTTCGGCGTACGGGCCTTCGGCCAGCACGGCGCCGCGCTGCAGCACGGTGATGGTGTCGGCAATGGTCGAGACCACGCTCATGTTGTGTTCGACCATCAGGATGGTGCGTCCGGCCGACACGCGCTTGATGAGTTCGGCCACGCGGTGCACGTCTTCATGGCCCATGCCCTGCGTAGGTTCGTCGAGCAGCATCAGCTCGGGTTCCATTGCGAGCGTGGTCGCGATCTCGAGCGCGCGCTTGCGGCCGTAGGGCAGGTTCACGGTCTGTTCGTCGGCGAGTTCTTCGAGGCCGACTTCAGCCAGCAGCTCGCGGGCTCTGGCATCCAATGGCTTGAGCGACTTCTCGCTCTTCCAGAAGTGGTACGAGGTGCCCAGCCTGCGTTGCAGGCCCAGCCGCACGTTCTCGAGCAGCGTGAGATGCGGGAACACGGCCGAGATCTGGAACGAGCGGATGATGCCGCGCCGCGCGATCTGCGCGGGCCGCTCGCCGGTGATGTCCTGCCCGTTGAACAGGATCGTACCGGTGGTCGGTTCGAGGAACTTGGTGAGCAGGTTGAAGCAGGTCGTCTTGCCGGCACCGTTCGGACCGATGAGCGCGTGGATGGATCCGCGCACCACCGACAGGTCGACCTTGCTGACCGCCGTGAACCCTTTGAATTCCTTGGTGAGCTGGCGTGTTTCGAGAATGACGTCGCTCATCTCGCGAAGTCGCCCGGGTACGGAAAAAGAATATCGGTCATGCGGTCCATCTCAATGCGCCACCATCGAGCGCGGACCGATTGTTCGTGGGCCTACCCCGCTTGCATACTGGGGCAAATGCCTATGCTGCAGTGCAACCTGCACGGACCGGCGCACATTCGAATCGGGGACTGTCGTTGTGACGACAAAGAAAGCTCCGGCGGCATCGGAAACCCCAAGCCGGTGCGCACTGGGGTCTGCGTAGACTGCAACCAACATGCCGGACTTCCGCTCTCCCGACTTCCTGACCGACCACATCCTGCACACGCTGGCTTTCTACGAGCCGCGCGACCTCGATGCCACGGGCGGCTTCTTTCATTTCTTCAAGGACGACGGCACGGTGTACGACCGGCGTACGCGCCATCTCGTGAGCAGCACGCGCTTCGTGTTCAACCATGCGATGGCGTATCGCCGCTTCGGCATTCCCGCGCATCTTGCAGCCGCGCGGCACGGCCTTGCGTTCGTCGAGCATGCGCATCGGCAGCCGGGTGGCGGCTATGCATGGCAGATCGACTGGCATCAGCAGCGCGCCACCGTGCAGGACGGCACCAATCACTGCTACGGCCTGGACTTCGTGCTGCTCGCGCAAGCGCATGCGCTGATGGCCGGCATCGAGGAAGCGTATGCGGGGCTGGAGCACACCTGGCAACTGATGGAGCAGCATTTCTGGGAGCCACGGCACCAGCTCTATGCCGACGAGGCCACCACCGACTGGCGCATCGGCGCCTATCGCGGACAGAACGCCAACATGCACGCCTGCGAGGCCCTGATGGCCGCATTCGAAGCCACGCAGCAAACGCGCTACCTCGACCGCGCGCTGGCAGTGGCCGAATCAGTGACCGGCAAGCAGGCCGCGCTGGCAGACGGACTGGTCTGGGAACACTACCGCGAAGACTGGTCGGTCGACTGGGACTACAACCGCGGAGACAAGAGCAACATCTTCAGGCCCTGGGGCTTCCAGACCGGCCACCTGACCGAATGGGCCAAGCTGCTGCTGCAGCTCGAAGGCCATCTCGCCACCAAAGACCGTACGGCCGACTGGATCGTGCCGCGCGCGCGCCATTTCTTCGACACCGCCATGTTCCGCGGCTGGGACGCCGACAACGGCGGGCTGGTCTACGGCTTCGGCCCCGACGGCAAAGTGAGCGACGACGACAAGTACTTCTGGGTACAGGCCGAGAGCTTCGCGGCGGCCGCCCTGCTCGCGGTGCGCACCGGCGAGGCCAGCTACTGGGACTGGTACGACAGCATCTGGGCCTACAGCTGGGAGCACTTCGTCGACCACCGGTACGGTGCCTGGTATCGCATCCTCACGCCGCAGAACCGGAAGATCAGCGACGAGAAGAGCCCCGCCGGCAAGACCGACTATCACACCATGGGCGCGTGCCACGACGTGCTCAGGGCGCTGCGCAAATAAGAACCCCCAGGCTCCTTGCGGAGGCTGGGGGTGAATGGTGTGAGGACGATGCGCGGTCAGTGTGCTCCGGCTGCGGCGTCGCCACCAGCGCCGCCCTTCTGCGGCCTTGCCAGCCACACCAGCGGAATCAGCAGCAGGAACAGGATCGCCGACGCGTAGAAGATGTCGTTCGTGGCCAGCATGTAGGCCTGCTGGTCGACGATGCGGTTGATCTGCCCCAGCACCTGGTCGGCGCTGAAGCCGCTGGCGTTGAGCCCAGACATCGCGCTCGTGGCTGCGTTGTTGCCCTGGTTGATCGTCTCGGCCAGTTGCGTATGGTGCAGCGTGGCACGGTTGTCCCACAGCGTGGTGGTGATCGACGTGCCCATCGCACCCGCAGTGATCCGCAGGAAGTTCGACAGCCCCGACGCGGCCGGGATCCGGTCTGGCGTGAGGCCCGACAGCGTGATGGTCACGAGCGGGATGAAGAAGAACGCCATCGCGATGCCCTGGATCACCGTCGGGATGATGATGGTGACGAAGTCGGCCTGCGTGTTGAAGTTCGACCGCATCCACAGCACCAGTGCGAACACCAGGAACGAGAAGGTCGCGTAGCGGCGCGGATCGATCTTGGCCACCGTGAGCCCCACCACCGGCGAGAAGAAGATCGCCAGCAGCCCCACGGGCGCCATGATCATCCCCGCCTGCGTGGCGGTGTAGCCCATCCACTGCTGCAGCCACAGCGGCAGCAGCACCACGTTGCCGAAGAACAGGCCGTAGGCCACGGCCGTTGCCACGGCGCCCGACCAGAAGTTGCGGCGCTTGAACAGCGACAGGTCGACCACCGGGTGCTTGTCGGTCAGCTCCCAGACCAGGAAGAACGCGAAGCCGACTACGGACACCACCGCCAGCGTGACGATCTGCGCCGAGTGGAACCAGTCGAGCTCCTTGCCCTTGTCGAGCATCAGTTGCAGCGAGCCCACCCACAGCACCAGCAGCGCGAGGCCGACGGCGTCGATAGGCACCTTGTGCGTGCTGCTCTCGCGCTTGCGGTACAGCGTCCAGGTGATGGCGGCCGCGACGATGCCCACGGGGATGTTGATGTAGAAGATCCACGGCCACGAGATGTTGTCGGTGATCCAGCCGCCCAGCAGCGGCCCCATCACCGGCGCGACCAGCGTGGTCATCGACCACATGGCCATCGCAAGGCCTGCCTTGGCGCGCGGATAGCTCGACAGCAGCAGCGTCTGCGACAGCGGAATCATCGGACCCGCAACGAAGCCCTGCAGCGCGCGGAAGGCGATCAGCGTCGTCATGTTCGGTGCCAGGCCGCACAGCAGCGAGGCGACCATGAACAGGATCACGCTGGCCATGAACAGGCGCACCTGTCCGAAGCGCTGCGTCATGAAGCCCGTGAGCGGCACCGCGATGGCGTTGGCCACCGCGAAGCTGGTGATGACCCAGGTGCCTTGCGTGGTACTCACGCCCAGGTCGCCCGAGATGGCGGGCAACGACACGTTCGCGATCGACGAATCGAGCACGTTCATGAAGGTTGCCGCAGACAGCGCTACCGTGCCCCAGACGCGGGCTGCGCCTTCGAGCGGTGGATGCGCAACGTAAGCAGGAGCAGCGGTGGCCATTGCGGTCGCGCGAACTGTTTGCCTGAATTACCCGAGGGAAGCGCGGGCGATCAGCCCGGCTGCCCCTGCACTGCCACCGATGCCGCGGCGGGCGCGCTCGACGGTGCCGCCGAGCCCTTCGACGGCGCGGTGGCCGTTGCCGGTGCGCTGCGGCCGAGGTTGGCCGCGACGATGCGGTCGACTTCGGCGTCGGCGCCGCGGTCGAGCTGGCTGTACACGGCCGTCTGCGTCAGCGCAGTGGCGCGCGGCGCGTCGGCGAGCATCTTGCCGCTCTTGGACGAGATGTCGACTTCGGCGTCCATCGACAGGCCGATGCGCAGCGGGTTGGCCTTGAGCTGCTCGGGGTCGAGCGCGATGCGCACGGGCACGCGCTGCACCACCTTGATCCAGTTGCCGGTGGCGTTCTGCGCGGGCAGCAGCGCGAACGCACTGCCGGTGCCGACGCCCAGGCCCGCAACCTTGCCGGTGTACTCGACCTTCTTGCCGTACACGTCGGCCGTGAGCTTCACGGGCTGGTCGATGCGGATGTTGCGCAGCTGCACTTCCTTGAAGTTGGCGTCGACCCACAGCTGGTTGAGCGGCACGATCGACATCATCGGCGTGCCGGCGGCCACGCGCTGGCCGAGCTGCACGGTGCGCTTGGCGACATAGCCGTCGACCGGTGCGGGCATGGCCACGCGCTGGGTGGCGAGGTAGGCCTCGCGCACCTTGGCGGCGGCGGCCAGCACGCTAGGGTGCTGGGCCACGCTGGTGCCGTCGGTCAGCGACTGGTTGCTGACCAGCGCTTCCTTCGCGGCGACCACGCCGGCCTGCGCCGCGGCGAGTGCGCTCTTGGCGGTGTCGAGCTGCGTCTCGGCGTGGTTGAGTTCTTCCTTCGACACGGCGCCGTTGCCCGACAGCGCGCGGCGGCGCTGCAGGTCGTCCTGCGCCTTGGCGATGTCGCTCTGCGCCTTCACGATGTCGGACTGGCGCAGCGTGACCTGCGCGGCCAGCGAGCCGTTGTTGGCGTACAGCGTGCGCACCTGGCGCACGGCCTGCGCGAGGGCGGCTTCGGCCTGTTCGAGCGACACCTTGGCATCGGCTGGGTCGAGCTGCACCAGGGGCTGGCCGGCCTTCACGAAGTCGGTGTCGTCGGCGCCGATGGCCATCACGGTGCCGCCGATCTGCGGCGTGATCTGGATGACGTTGCCCTGCACGTAGGCGTTGTCGGTGTCCTCGTAGTGGCTGGCAACCAGCCATTCGTAGAGGCCCCAGCCGCCGCCGACGACGATCACCACCGCGGCGAGCGCGGTGAGTGCGCGGCGGCGCTTGCCGCTGTTGGCGGGCGCCTCGGAGGCTGCAGGAGCTGCAGCTGCAGCGGGCGTCGGAGTGTTGTTGTCGCTCATGATGAAGTTCTTTCCGAAGACGAGGAAGTCGGGTCAGTTCTGGTCGGTTCTTGTTCAGTTCACTGCGGCCGCGGGGGCCGAGGCGGTGGCCGTGGCCGGGGGCTGCCAGCCGCCGCCCAGCGCGCGCGCCAGGCCCACCTGCGTGTCGAGCGCGCGGGCGGCGAGGTCGACGGCCAGCCGGCGCTGCGCCAGCACGGAGGTTTCCGCGGTCAGCACGTTGAGGTAGTTGCCGAGGCCCGCGCGGTAGCGCTGCACGGCGATGTCGTAGGCGCCTTCGGCAGCGGTCTGCGCTGCGCGTTGTTCGGTTTGCTGGCGCGTGATCGACTGCGCGCTCGTGACCTGGTCGGCCGCGTCGCGCACCGCGTCGAGCACGGTGGCGTTGTAGCTTTCGATGGCCACGTCGAGGTCGGCCGACTTGCCGCGCAGGTTTGCGCGCAGCTTGCCGCCTTCGAAGATCGGCAGGCTGATGGCCGGGCCCACGCCCCACTGCTCGCTGCCCGACTTCAGCAGCTTGCCGAAGCCCAGGCTCTGGAAGCCGACGAAGGCCGTGAGGTTCACGTTGGGATAGAAGAGCGTCTTGGCGTTGGCCACGTCGCTCGTGGCTGCCTCGACGCGCCAGCGCGCGGCGGCGATGTCGGCGCGGCGGCCGAGCAGGTCGGCCGGAATGCTCCCCTGCAGTGCCATCGGCTTGACGCCAGCAAGCACCGGCGGCTTGAGCGATGCCGACACATTCGGCTGGCCGACGAGCGCGTCGAGCGCGTGCTGTTGCAGCGCGATCTGCTCGTTGAGCGATTCGATCTGCTGGCGTGCCTCGGGCAGGCCGCCTTCGCTCTGGCGCAATTCAAGGCGGGTGTCGAGGCCGGCGGACACGCGGTCGCGCACGAGCTTGAGCGTTTCGTCGCGCTGCGCCAGCGTGCGCTGGGCGACGGTGAGCTGGTCGTTCAGGCGCGCCCATTGAAAGTAGCTGCGTGCCACGTTGCTCGCGAGCAGCACGCGGGCGGCATCCGCATCGGCAGCCGCGGCATTCGCCGAGCCGATGGCGGCGTCGAGCGCGGTGCGGTTCTTGCCGAAGAAGTCGAGCTCCCAGCTTGCGCCGAGCTGCAGCAGGCCGATGTTCTGCGTGGAGCCGCCCAGCGGTGCGGGGTAGATGTAGTTGCTGTTGAACTTCTGGCGATCCAGGTCGAGCTCGGCGTTGACCTTCGGCTTGAGGGCCGAGCCGGCGATGTCGGCGGAGGCCTGCGCGCGCGCGAGGCGGGCTTGCGCGACCTGCAGGTTGGGGTTGCCGGCCACGGCCTGGTCGATCAGCGAATTGAGCTGCGTGTCGCCGAAGGCGAGCCACCATTGGCTGTCGAGGCGGGACACAGGCGCCGCGGCGCTGTCGGGCGCGATGCCCAGCGACGAGGCGTCGCGCAGCTTGGCCTGCGAGCCGATGCCGGCCATGTCGGCACATCCGGCAAGTGCGACCACGAGCAATGCTGCGGCCACGACGGGGGTGCGACGCACAGCGCGCACGGCGAGGGAATCAGTCATTTTTATCTCCACGGGCCGCGAGGGCCTGGGCGTTGTCGAGGATGCGGCGCAAGTAACCCTTGAGCTGCTCCCATTCTTCGGCGCTGAAGCCAGCGAGGTGTTCGTTCTGCACACGGCTGAGCACGTAGGGCACTTCCTTGGCGGCGGCACGGCCTTCGTCGGTGAGTTCGATGTTGACCACGCGGCGGTCTTCGAGCGAGCGCACGCGGCGGCACAGGCCCTTGGCTTCGAGGCGGTCGAGCAGGCGCGTCATGGCGCCGGTGTCGAGCTCGCAGGCGCGGGCCAGTTCGGCCACGGTGGTGGCGGCGCCGGTGTGCAGCTTGTAGAGAGGCAACCATTGCGGATAGGTCGGGCCGCCGGGCTCGCACATGCGGGTTTCTACTGCCTGACCAACCAAAGTGATGATGCGGCGCATCAGATAACCGATGCTCTCTTCGGTCGAGTAGGTCTCCGCGCGATAGAAGACAGGCGGGCGACGCTCGGCGTCGGCAGGGACCGACGGGGCTACTGGAATGTTTGCATCGCTCATGGGGCAAAATATTAGCTGCCGCGGCAGTAATTGTCAAGGCCGCCTTTGTGGAGGCAAGGGATCGTTAGAATCGGCGCATGGCTTCTACCCCACCGTCTTCCATGGCCAAGGGCTCGCCCCGGTCGCTGTCGGGCCTGAGCCCTTTTCTTCGCCCCTACCGCGTGCAGATCGTGCTGGCAGCCCTCTTTCTGGTGCTGGCGGCGGTTACCACGCTGGTTTTCCCTATCGCTTTGCGCAGTCTGATTGACGGCGGCTTGATCAGTACCGACAAAGGCGCCCAGACCATGGCGCTGCGCGAGCACTTCGGCGCCCTCTTCGCGGTGGCCGTGGCGCTGGGCGTTTTCTCGGCGGCGCGCTTCTATACGGTGAGCTGGCTGGGCGAGCGCGTGACGGCCGACATCCGCAACGCGGTCTACGGCCATGTGCTGAAACAGAGCCCCGTCTTCTTCGAAACCACGCAGACCGGCGAAGTGCTGTCGCGCCTGACGGCCGACACCACGCTGGTACAGACGGTCGTCGGCTCGTCGCTGAGCATGGGCCTGCGCAACGCGGTGATGGGCGTGGGCGCCCTGGCGGTGCTGATCTGGACCAATCCTTACGTGATGGTGCAGGTACTGGGCATCCTCGTGCTGGTGGTTCTACCGAGCATGTGGTTCGGCCGCCGCGTGCGCAAGCTGTCGCGCGCCAGCCAGGACCGCGTGGCCGATTCGAGCGCCATTGCCGCCGAGGTGCTGAACGCTATTCCCGTGGTGCAGAGCTACACGGCTGAAGGCCGCGAGGCCGCGCGCTTCAACGGCTCGACCGAGAACGCCTTTCGCACCGCCGTGCGCCGCACCAAGGCACGCTCGGTGCTGGTGGCGTTCATCATCATCGCGACCTCGGCAGCGCTGCTCTGGGGCCTTTATCAAGGCACGCAGGCGGTGCTGCGCGGCGACATCACGGCCGGCCACCTGGGCCAGACCGTCGTCTACGTCGCCATCCTGGCCAGCGCGACTGCGGTGCTCGGCGAGGTGTACGGCGACCTGCTGCGCGCCGCCGGCGCGACCGAGCGGCTGATGGAGTTGCTGCATGCGCCCGCCGCCATCTTTTCACCGCCGAGCCCGACGGTCACGCCCGTCCCCGTGGCGGGCAGCACGATCAAGTTCGATGCGGTGACCTTCCATTACCCATCCCGACCAGGCACACCGGCACTGCGCGACTTCAGCCTCGAAGTCGCGCCGGGCGAAACCGTGGCCCTGGTGGGATCGAGCGGCGCGGGCAAAAGCACAGTGTTCCAGTTGCTGCTGCGCTACTACGACCCGCAATCGGGCCGCCTGCTGCTCGACGGCGCGCCGCTGGCCTCGCTCGCCCTGCCCGACCTGCGCACCCGCATCGGCCTCGTGCCGCAGGACGCGGTGATCTTCTCGACCACCGCGTTCGAGAACATCCGCTACGGCCGTCCCGAGGCGACAACCGAGGAAGTGCATGCCGCAGCACGCGCCGCCTTTGCCCACGACTTCCTGCAGGCGCTGCCCGAGGGCTACGACACCTTCCTCGGCGAGCGCGGCGTGCGGCTGTCGGGCGGACAGCGCCAACGCATCGCGATTGCGCGCGCGATCCTGAAGAACCCGCCGCTGCTGCTGCTCGACGAAGCCACGAGCGCACTCGACGCGGAAAGCGAGCGCATGGTGCAGGCGGCACTGGAATCGGCAATGGAAAACCGGACCACGCTGGTCATCGCTCACCGGCTGGCAACGGTGCAGAAGGCCAATCGCATCGTGGTGCTGGACCACGGCGGAATCGTCGAGCAGGGAACGCATGCGACGCTGGTCGCGCAGGGCGGTGTATACGCGCGCCTGGCTGCGCTTCAGTTCACGGCCTGAGCAGCCGCGACCGGCTGGTCGATTACTGCAGGGTTTCTTTCAACGCCGCCGGAATCGGCAGCGCCATCACCGGAATGCCTTCGTCGAGCAGCGCTTCGGTCTGCTCCGGCGTCGCCTGGCCGCGAATGCCGCGCTCCTGGGCTTCGCCATAGTGCATCTTCCGGGCTTCGTCAGCAAAGCGGTCGCCGACGTCTTCGGTCTTTGCCAGCACCTCGCGCACGGCGCGCATCCAGCGGGCTTCGGGTGAGAGTTCGGCGGAAACGTTCGAGGCAGCAGTCGGTGCCGCAGCCTCAGGCGCCTTGGCATTGCCCAGATTGAGGCGCGGCGCGCTCAGCAGCTTGACGATGGCGGTGTCGCCACAGACCGGGCACTCGACCAGTCCGCTGGCCAACTGGCTATCGAAGGCCTCGTTGGACGCGAACCAGCCCTCGAAGCCGTGGCCGTGCGCGCAGCGGAGATTGAGAACCTTCATCCGCGGATTATCCCGCGTGACCTTCCGCAGGGGCAGCCTTCCAATCCAGTGTCCATGCGCCCGAAAGGACGTTCTGCAGCCAGAGCGTGCAGGTCAGGGTCTTGGCGTCGGTCACTTTGCCGTCGCGGCACCAGCCGGCCAGCTCATCGGGCGTGGCCGTGAACACGTCGAGAAACTCGCCATGATCGAGCTGCCGCTCACCGAGTGAAAGGCCGCGCGCGAAGTAGATGTGGATGATTTCGGTCGAGTACGCCACCGCCAGGTGCATGGCGCCCGCATGCGCCCATTCGCGCGCGGTGTAGCCGGTTTCCTCAATCAGTTCACGCCGGCCGCAATCGAAAGGGTCTTCGCCCGCATCGAGCTTGCCCGCCGGAAATTCGATCATCACGTGGCCGACCGGGTAGCGGAACTGCCGCTCCAGCACCACGCGGCCGTCGTCCAGCAGCGGAATCACCACCACGGCGCCCGGATGCACCACGTACTCGCGCGTGGCGCTGTGGCCATCGGGCAGCCGGATGGTGTCTCGCCTGGCCTCCAGGAACTTGCCCTTGAACAGCTCTTCGCGGCTCGTGAGCTCTTCCTTCAGATGGGAATCGGTGGTGTCGATGGGCGTGGTCATGTCGTCCTCGTCAATGCCTGTGCTTCATCAGATAGCGCCAGGTGAATCCTGGAAAGGCCAGCACGATGAACAGCGCGCCAGTCACCGCATAGAACTCCCAGCCCTGCGGGGCAATCTGCCCTGCCCTGCGCTCGAACAGCAGCCCGATACCGCCGGCCAGAAAGTACAAGACCACCAGTTCGGCGAGACGCACCGCGAGCGACTTGGGTTTCGTCACCAGCGGCACGACGCCGAACAGGCGGTCGTTGAAGAACGGCAGGTTGGCAGCCACCAGGGCCACCAGCAGAACGACCCAGACCGACGCGGTTTGCGACACCAGGTCGGGCCGCGTCAGTGGGCCAGGGTTGCCACGATCGCGTCGTAGCAAAGTGTCATCAGGCCGCCGGGCACGATGCCCAGGATCAGGATCAGCGCACCGTTGATCGTGAGCACCGTGCGCACGTCGCGCGGCGCCGACACGGTGGTGGCCGTGACGGGTGCGTCGAAGTACATGACCTTGACCACGCGCAGGTAGTAGAACGCGCCGATCAGCGACATCATCACCGCGAACACGGCCAGGCCGATGTAGATGGCGTGGCCCGATGCAATCAGCGCCTGCAGCACGGCCAGCTTCGCGTAGAAGCCGACCAGCGGCGGCAGACCGGCCAGCGAGAACATCGCAATGGCCATCACGCCGGCGTACAGCGGGCTGCGCTGGTTCAGGCCAGCCAGGTCGGTGATCTCTTCGCTTTCGAAGCCTTCGCGCGCCAGCAGCAGGATGATGCCGAAGCTGGCCAGCGTGGTCAGCACGTAGGTCACGATGTAGAACATCGAGGCGCTGTAGGCGTACTGGGCGTTGTAGGTGCCCTGCTGGTCCGAGCCGGCGACCAGGCCGAGGAGCATGAAGCCCATCTGCGAGATCGTCGAATAGGCCAGCATGCGCTTCAGGTTGCTCTGCGCAATGGCGGCCAGGTTGCCAACCAGCAGCGAGGCGATGGCGAGCACGGCCAGCATCTGCTGCCAGTCGATGGCAAGCGGCTGCAGAGCGTCGACCAGCAGGCGGATGATGATCGCGAAGGCAGCCAGCTCGGGCGCGGCGCCGATCAGCAGCGTGATCGCAGTCGGAGCGCCCTGGTAGACGTCAGGCACCCACATGTGGAACGGCGCAGCGCCCACCTTGAAGGCCAGGCCGGCGACGATGAACACCAGGCCGAACACCAGCACCTGGTGGTTCACCTTGCCGCTCGCGATGGTCTTGAACACTTCGTTGACGTCGAGCGAGCCGGTCGCGCCGTACATCATCGACAGGCCATACAGCAGGAAGCCGCTGGCCATGGCGCCGAGCACGAAGTACTTCATCGCCGCTTCGCTGGCCACCGCGTTGTCGCGGCGCAGCGCCACCAGCGCATAGCTCGACAGCGTGAGCAGTTCGAGGCCCAGGTAGATCAGCAGGAAGTTGCTGCCCGAGATCATCACGAACATGCCCAGCAGCGCGAACATGCTGACGGTGAACATCTCGCCGCCGCGCAGCATCTCGCGGTCGGCCGCATAGGGACGGCCGTAGACCAGCGTGACCATCAGGGCGACGGTGGCGAAGCACTTGAGCCAGTTGCCCATCGGGTCGCTGACGACCATGCCGCCGAAGCCGTAGATCGTCTTGGCGTCAAGGGCCTGCAGGCCCGACAGCACGGCGACCACGGCAAGCGTGGCCAGCGTCAACACATAGGTGCGGGTACGGCGCGGGCTCGTGTCCGACAGGTCGACCAGCGCAATGATGCAGGCCATGACCAGCAACACGATTTCGGGGTAGATCGTGACCCAGCTGAGTTTGTCAATCATCTCGTTCTCTTCTTCAGCGTGGCATCAGGAAGGCAGCTTCGAAACTGCCACGTGGCGCAGGAGCTCGGTCACCGAGGCGTTCATCGCGTCGGTGAACGGCTTCGGGAACAGGCCCATCCACAGCACAGCGATGGCCAGCAGTGCCAGCATCAGGAACTCGCGGGCGTTGATGTCGCTGAGTTCCTTGACGTGGTCGTTACCGACCGGACCCAGGTACACGCGCTTGTACATCCAGAGGGTGTAGGCCGCGCCGAAAATCAGCGCGGTGGCGGCGCCGAGGCCGATCCAGAAGTTGGCCTTCACGGCGCCCAGGATCACCATCCACTCGCCCACGAAACCGGCGGTGCCCGGCAGGCCGCAATTGGCCATGGCGAACAGCAGCGCGAACGCGGCGAACTTGGGCATGGTGTTGACCACGCCGCCGTAATCGGCGATCTGGCGCGAGTGCACGCGGTCGTACAGCACGCCGATGCCCAGGAACATGGCGCCCGACACGAAACCGTGCGCAATCATCTGCACGATGCCGCCGGACACGCCGAGCTCGTTGAAGATGAAGAAGCCGAGCGTCACGAAGCCCATGTGGGCGACCGACGAGTAGGCCACCAGCTTCTTCATGTCCTGCTGCACCAGCGCCACCAAGCCGACGTAGATCACGGCGATCAGCGACAGCGCGATCATGAGCCAGGCCCATTCGTGCGAGGCATCGGGCGCGATGGGCATCGAGAAGCGCAGGAAGCCATAGGCGCCCAGCTTCAGCATGATCGCGGCCAGCACGGCGGAGCCACCGGTGGGCGCCTCGACGTGCACGTCGGGCAGCCAGGTGTGCACCGGCCACATCGGCACCTTCACGGCGAAGGCCGCGAAGAAGGCGAAGAACAGGAAGGTCTGCGCGGTCGAACCCAGCGGCAGCTTGTGCCAGGCCAGGATGTCGAAGCTGCCGCCCGACTTGTTGTACAGGAAGATCAGCGCAACCAGCATCAGCAGCGAGCCGAGCAAGGTGTACAGGAAGAACTTGAACGCCGCGTAGATCTTGTTCGGGCCGCCCCAGATGCCGATGATCAGGTACATCGGGATCAGCGTGGCTTCGAAGAACACGTAGAACAGCACGCCGTCGAGCGCGGAGAACACGCCGATCATGAAGCCCGACAGGATCAGGAACGCGCCCATGTACTGGTTCACGCGCTCGGTGATCACTTCCCAGGCCGAGATCACGACGACGACCGTGATGAACGACGTCAGCAGCACCAGCCAGAGCGACAGGCCGTCGATCCCGAGGTGGTAGTTGACGTTGAAGCGTGCGATCCAGCCCGTCTTTTCGACGAACTGCATCGCGGCAGTGCCGTTCTGGAAACGCGTGAACAGCGGCACCGTGACCAGGAAGCTCACGATGGCACCGACTAGCGCGACCCAGCGCACGCCCTTGGCATGCTCGTCACGGCCAAACGCCAGCAGCACGGCGCCGAATGCGATCGGCACCCAGATGGCAAGGCTCAACAAACCCATTTTTCTTTTTCTCCAGCGCTAGGCTCAGCGTTTGAACCAGACGAAGTACGTCATCAGGATGAAGATGCCGAGCAGCATCGCGAAGGCGTAGTGGTAGATGTAGCCAGACTGCATCCAGCGCACCACACCCGAAATCCGGCCGATCACTTTCCACGAACCGTTGACGACGGCTCCGTCGATCAGGGCCTGGTCGCCACCCTTCCACAGGCCGGTGCCAAGCGCGCGCGTGGCGCGGGCAATGACGTTCTCGTTGAACCAGTCCATGTAGTACTTGTTCTCGAGCAGGCGGTAGATCGGGCCGCAGGCGCGCTTGATCGCAGCCGGCAGCGCCGGGTTGATCATGTACATGTACCAGGACAGGACCACGCCAGCCAGCGCCAGCCAGAACGGCGCAGCCTGCAGGCCGTGGATGGCCATGGCCACCGGGCCGTGGAAGGCTTCTTCCAGTTCCTTCATGGCGTGGTGCCTGGTGCCGTCCACGACGATCGCGTTCTTGAAGAACTCGCCGAACAGCATCGGCTCGATCGTCATGAAGCCGATCACCACCGAGGGGATGGCCAGCAGCACCAGCGGCAGCCAGACGACCCAAGGCGATTCGTGCGGCTTCTGGTCATGGCCGTGACCATGATCGTCATGACCGTGGCCATGGTCGTCATGGTGCGCATCGGGGTTCTGGTCGTAGCGTTCCTTGCCGTGGAAGACCAGGAAGTACATGCGGAACGAATAGAACGCCGTGATGAACACGCCGGCCAGCACCGCGTAGTACGCGAAGTTCGCGCCCCACAGGTGGCTTTCGTGCACCGCTTCGATGATGCTGTCCTTCGAGTAGAAGCCGGCAAAGAACGGCGTGCCGATCAGCGCGAGCGAACCCAGCAGCGAGGTGATCCAGGTGATCGGCATGTACTTGCGCACACCGCCCATCCAGCGGATGTCCTGGTTATGGTGCATGCCGATGATCACCGAGCCGGCGCCGAGGAACAGCAGCGCCTTGAAGAACGCGTGCGTCATCAGGTGGAACACCGCGACCGAGTAGGCCGAGGCACCGAGCGCCACCGTCATGTAGCCGAGCTGCGAGAGCGTCGAGTACGCGACCACGCGCTTGATGTCGTTCTGGATGATGCCCAGGAAGCCCATGAACAGCGCGGTGATGGCGCCGATCACGAGGATGAAGCTCAGTGCCGTGTCGCTCAGCTCGAACAGTGGCGACATGCGCGCCACCATGAAGATGCCGGCCGTCACCATCGTTGCCGCGTGGATCAGCGCGGAGATGGGCGTCGGGCCTTCCATCGAGTCGGGCAGCCACACGTGCAGCGGGAACTGGGCACTCTTGCCCATCGCGCCGATGAACAGGCAGATGCAGATCACGGTGATGAGCATCCACTCGGTGCCCGGGAACGTGATGCCGGCCAGCGTGCCGGCCTTGGCAAAGGCCTCGGTGTAGTTCAGCGTGCCGGCGTAGGCGGCGATCAGGCCGATGCCGAGGATGAAGCCGAAGTCGCCCACACGGTTGACCAGGAAGGCCTTCATGTTCGCGAAGATCGCGGTCGGCTTGTTGAACCAGAAACCGATCAGCAGGTACGACACCAGGCCCACCGCTTCCCAGCCGAAGAACAGCTGGAGCATGTTGTTGCTCATGACGAGCATCAGCATCGAGAAGGTGAACAGCGAGATGTACGCGAAGAAGCGGTTGTAGCCGTCGTCTTCTTCCATGTAGCCGATGGTGTAGATGTGGACCATCAGCGACACGAAGGTCACGACGCACATCATCATGGCGGTGAGGCCGTCGACCATGAAGCCGACTTCCATCTTCAGGCCGCCCACGACCATCCATTCATAGATGGTTTCGTTGAAGCGGGCGCCGTCGGCCACCACGCTCTTGAGCGTCATGGCCGAGATGATGAAGGCGACCAGCACGCCCAGGATGGTCAGCGAGTGCGTGACCTTGCGGCCGATGTGATTGCCGCCGAACTTGGTGCCGAACAGGCCGGCGACAGCGGCGCCGACCAGGGGTGCCAGCGGCACGGCCAGCAAGGTGGATGCGGAAAGGGTTGCGCTCATGTTGCTTTCAACCCTTGAGCGAGTTGAGTTCGTCGACGTTGATGTTCGACTTGTTGCGGAACAGCAGAACCAGCAGCGCCAGCCCGATGGCCGACTCGGCCGCGGCCACCGTCAGGATGAAGAACACGAAGATCTGGCCGTGCATGTCGCCCAGGAAGTGCGAGAACGCCACGAAGTTCATGTTGACCGCGAGCAGCATCAGCTCGATGGCCATCAGCAGGACGATCAGGTTCTTGCGGTTCAGGAAGATGCCGATCACGGACAGCGCGAAGAGCATCGCGCCGAGCGAAAGAAAGTGTCCGAGCGTGAGCGTCATGCCTTGTTTTCCTTTGCAGCGTCCGCAGCTTCAACCACAGGCTCGGCAGCACGCGTTGCCGGCATCTGCACGATGCGCACGCGGTCGCGCGCCTTCACGCGCACCTGGTCGGCCGGGTTGACGTACTTGCTGTCCTTGCGGGTGCGCAGCGTCAACGCGATGGCGGCCACGATGGCCACGAGCAGGATGACCGCGGCAATTTCCAGCGGGTAGAGGTATTCGGAGTAGAGCAGCTTGCCGAGTTCGAGCGTATTGGAAGTGTTGGCCCCCAACGCACCGGCAGCAGCGCGCGGCTCGCCGAGGCGGAAGCCGCCCATGAGCACGGCCGCCATTTCGAGCGCAATCAGCGCGCCCACGCCTGCCGCCAGCGGAAAGTGCTTCCAGAAGCCCTCCCGCAAGCCGTCGACGTTGATGTCCAGCATCATCACCACGAACAGGAAGAGCACCATCACGGCGCCGACATACACCAGCACGAGCGAGATCGCGAGGAACTCGGCGCGCAGCAGCAGCCAGATGGCCGATGCCTGGAAGAAGGCCAGAACCAGGTACAGAGCGGCGTACACGGGGTTGCGGGCGGTGATGACGCGGAACGCTGCAAACAGCAGCACCACGGCAAACAGATAGAACAGACCGGTCTTGACGTCCATTGGAATTCGAATTGGTACGGGGTTCGGGCTGGTCGGAATCAGCGGTACTTGGCGTCAGCCGCCTTGTTCGCTGCGATTTCTTTTTCGTAGCGATCGCCCACGGCCAGCAGCATGTCCTTGGTGAAGTACAGGTCGCCGCGCTTTTCGCCGTGGTATTCGAAGATGTGCGTCTCGACGATCGAGTCGACCGGGCAGCTCTCTTCGCAGAAGCCGCAGAAGATGCACTTGGTCAGGTCGATGTCGTAGCGCGTGGTGCGGCGCGAGCCGTCGTCGCGCACATCCGATTCGATGGTGATGGCCAGCGCCGGGCAGACAGCCTCGCAGAGCTTACAGGCAATGCAGCGCTCTTCGCCGTTTTCATAGCGGCGCAGCGCGTGCAGGCCGCGGAATCGCGGCGACAGCGGCGTCTTCTCTTCGGGGAACTGCACCGTGATCTTGCGGGCAAAGGCGTACTTGCCGGTAATGGCCAGGCCCTTGAACAGCTCGAACAGCATGAAGCTGCCCAGGAAGTCCTTGAGCGAGAACGGCGCGGACGGTGTTGCGGTGTGCGCAGCAGACATGATGTTGGCGCTTCCTGTTATTTCCAGATGTTGAACGGCGTCTGCATCCAGCCACCGACCACGACCAGCCACACGAGGGTGACGGGAATGAAGATCTTCCAGCCCAGACGCATGATCTGGTCATAGCGGAAGCGCGGGAACGTCGAACGCACCCACAGGAACATGGTGACCACGCAGAAGGTCTTGAGGCCCAGCCAGATCCAGCCCGGAATGATGCTCAGGAATTCGAACGGCGGCAGCCATCCGCCGAGGAACAGCACGACGGTCAGGATCGAGACGAGCCACATGTTGGCGTACTCGGCCAGGAAGAACATCGCGAAGCTCATGCCCGAGTACTCGATCATGTGGCCGGCAACGATTTCGGACTCGCCTTCCACCACGTCGAACGGGTGGCGGTTGGTCTCGGCCAGGCCCGAGATGAAGTACACGACGAAGATCGGCAGCAGCGGCAGCCAGTTCCACGACAGGAAGCCGACGCCCATGTTGGCGAACATGCCCTTGCCTTGGACGTTCACGATCTCGCTCATGTTCAGGCTGCCGGTGACCATCAGCACCACGACGAAGCAGAAGCCCATCGCGATTTCGTAGCTCACCATCTGTGCCGAGGCACGCAGCGCGCCCAGGAAGGCGTACTTCGAATTCGAGGCCCAGCCGGCGATGATCACGCCGTACACCTCGAGGGAGGTGATGGCCATAACGAACAGCAGGCCGGCGTTGATGTTGGCCAGCGCCACGTCGGGGCCGAAGGGAATCACGGCCCATGCGGCGAGCGCCGGCATGATGGTCATGATCGGGCCCAGCAGGAACAGGCCCTTGTTGGCGACCGTCGGAAGAATGATTTCCTTGGTCATCAGCTTGAGCGCGTCGGCGATCGGCTGGAGCAGGCCCAGCGGTCCGATGCGGTTCGGGCCGATGCGGATCTGCGTGAAGCCGATGGCCTTGCGCTCCCACAGCGTGAGGTACGCCACAGCCAGCATCAGCGGGATCACGACCACGATGATCTTGATCAGCGTCCAGATAAGGGGCCAGACCACAGCGGTCCACCAGCCTGCGGCAACCAGCCCCTGGCCGAAGCCATGAATGGTGTCGACGATCATGCCAGTGCCTCCTCGGCACGCGCCGACACGTTCGATCCAGCCGATGCATTGCGCGCGTCGGCAGTCAGTTGCAGCGACGGTGCGCGGCGCACGATCGAGTCGAGCTGGTAGATGCTCGCGACCACGGGTGCAGCAGTTGCACCGCTGGAAGCGACGGCATTGGCGGAGGTGGCATTGTTCAGCGCATTCGCCGGCACCGCGCCCTTGTCACCGATGGTGGCCAGCACCTCGGTGGTCGATTCGAACGCGAAGCCGGGCAGGCCCAGCAGGTTGGCCAGCACGCGCAGCACCTTCCACGCCGGGCGCGTTTCGCCTTGCGGCTTCACGACGGCATGGAAACCTTGCAGGCGGCCTTCGGCATTGACGAAGGTACCGGGGGTTTCGGTGAAAGGAGCGATCGGGAGCAGCACGTCGCTGAACTCGAGGTTGGCCTTGAAGGGGCTCAGCGTGACGACCATTTGCGCATTGCCGATGACATCGGCAGCGGCGGCGCCAGCGGCCGAGTCGAACACCGGCTCGGTGTTCAGCAGCATCACAGCCTTCAGGCCGGAACCGGCGGCGAGCATGCGGCCGGCATCGAGGCCGCCGTTCTTCGGGAAAGCGCCGACGATCTGCGCGCCAACGGTGTTGGCGGCTTCGGTCAGGTAGCCGACGGTGGCGCCAGTCTGCGCACCGATCCAGTTCGCCAGGGCCAGCAGGCTGCTGGCTTGTGCGTGGTGGGCAGCTGCATTGCCGAGCAGGATGGCCTTGCGTTCACCGCTCAGCAGCGAAGCTGCGATGGCTTGCGCGGCGGCGTCAGGCGCGTTCTTCGGTGCCAGGGGCGCGGCTGCGCCATTGGTCTGGCCGATGGCGGCAGCAACTGCGGCCAGCGCCTCGACCCATTGGTCGGCTTCAACGATGGACGACTGCGCCACGTCGATGGCCCAGGCGTCGCGAGCAGCCATCAGGCTGGCCGAGGTGATCACCGACAGCGCGGCGCCCTTGCGCACGGCCTGGCGGATGCGCTGTGCAAACAGCGGATGTTCCTTGCGCAGGTTCGAGCCGACGACCAGCGCGCGCTGCACTTGCGTGAGCGAAGCGATCGAGGTGCCGAGCCAGCGCACGCCTTCGAAGGCCGTGAATTCGGCGTTGCGCAGGCGGTAGTCGATGTTGTCGCTGCCGAGTTCACGCGTGAGCAAGGCTGCGAGCTGCAGCTCCTCGAGCGTGCTGTGCGGGCTGACCAGCGTGCCGATGCTTTGCGCGCCGTGGTCGGCCTTGATCTGCTTGAGGCCATTGGCAACGTACTCGAGCGCCGTCTGCCAGTCGACCTGCTGCCACTGGCCGCCCTGCTTCAGCATGGGCTGCGTCAGGCGTTCCGGGCCATTGAGCGCTTCATACGAGAAGCGGTCGCGGTCGGCAATCCAGCATTCGTTGACGTCTTCGTTCTCGAGCGGCACCACGCGCATCACGCGGTTGTTCTTGACCTGGACGATCAGGTTGGCGCCGGTGGAGTCGTGCGGGCTCACCGACTTGCGGCGCGACAGTTCCCAGGTGCGGGCGCTGTAGCGGAAGGGCTTGCTCGTGAGCGCGCCGACCGGACAGATGTCGATCATGTTGCCCGACAGTTCGGAGTCGACCGAGTCGCCGAGGAAGGTTTCGATTTCGGAGTGCTCGCCGCGGTGCGACATGCCGAGCTCCATCACGCCGGCCACTTCCTGGCCAAAGCGGACGCAGCGCGTGCAATGGATGCAGCGGCTCATTTCTTCCATGCTGATCAGCGGGCCCACGTCCTTGTGGAACACGACGCGCTTTTCTTCTTCGTAGCGCGAAGAAGAACCGCCGTAGCCAACGGCCAGGTCCTGCAGCTGGCATTCGCCGCCCTGGTCGCAGATGGGGCAATCCAGCGGATGGTTGATCAGGAGGAACTCCATGACCGACTGCTGCGCCTTGATGGCCTTTTCGCTCTTGGTGCGGACGATCATGCCCTGCGTGACGGGCGTGGCACAGGCCGGCATCGGCTTGGGCGCTTTTTCCACGTCGACGAGGCACATGCGGCAGTTGGCCGCGATGCTGAGTTTCTTGTGATAGCAGAAGTGCGGGATGTACGTGCCCGCCTTGTCGGCCGCATGCATCACCATGCTGCCTTCGGTCACTTCGACCTTCTTGCCGTCGAGTTCGATTTCGATCATGAGTATGTTTCTTCTCGCGCTCAGGCCTTGACGGGCGCCGTCGGAACGTAGCCCGGGATCAGGGCTTCGAACTCGTGACGGAAGTGCTTGATCATGGCGCGCACCGGCATCGCTGCCGCATCGCCGAGCGCACAGATGGTGCGGCCCATGATGTCGCCGGCGACGGAGTCCAGCAGTTGCAGGTCGCTGGGCTTGCCCTGGCCGTTGTGGATGCGGTCCACCACGCGGTAGAGCCAGCCCGTGCCTTCGCGGCACGGCGTGCACTGGCCGCAGGACTCGTGCATGTAGAAGTACGAGAGGCGCTTGAGCGACTCGACCATCGAGCGGCTGTCGTCCATGACGATCACCGCGCCCGAACCGAGCATGGAGCCGGCCTTGGCGATGGAGTCGTAGTCCATGGTGCAGGCCATCATGATGTCGGCCGGCAGCACCGGCGCCGACGATCCGCCGGGAATCACGGCCTTCAGCGTGCGGCCCTTGCGCACGCCGCCGGCCAGCTCGAGGAGCTTGGAGAACGGCGTGCCCATGGGCACTTCGTAGTTGCCGGGCAGCTCGACGTCACCGCTCACCGAGTAGATCTTGGTACCGCCGTTGTTGGGCTTGCCGCATTCGAGGTAAGCCGGACCACCGTTGCGGATGATCCAGGGCACCGCCGCGAAGGTCTCGGTGTTGTTGATGGTGGTCGGCTTGCCGTACAGGCCGAAGCTGGCCGGGAACGGCGGCTTGAAGCGCGGCTGGCCCTTCTTGCCTTCGAGCGATTCGAGCAGCGCGGTTTCTTCGCCGCAGATGTAGGCGCCGAAGCCGTGGGCGGCGTGCAACTGGAAGTTGTACGTGCTGCCCATGATCTTGTCGCCGAGGTAGCCGGCGGCGCGCGCTTCTTCGAGGGCTTCCTCGAAACGGTCGTAGCTCTGGAAGATCTCGCCGTGGATGTAGTTGTAGCCCACGCTGATGCCCATCGCATACGCGGCGATGGCCATGCCTTCGATCACGATGTGCGGGTTGAACTGCAGGATGTCGCGGTCCTTGCACGTGCCCGGTTCGCCTTCGTCCGAATTGCAGACGAGGTACTTCTGGCCCGGGAACTGGCGGGGCATGAAGCTCCACTTCAGGCCGGTCGGGAAACCGGCGCCGCCACGGCCGCGCAGGCCCGAGGCCTTGACTTCGGCGATCACCTGGTCGGGCGTGAGGCCCTCGGTGAGGATCTTGCGCAGCGCCTGGTAGCCGCCGCGCGCCTCGTAGTCGGCCAGACGCCAGTTGGTGCCGTCAAGGCCCGCATAGATCTGCGGCTCGATGTGACGGTCATGGAAGCAGGTCTGGACGCCCGTCGCCTGGAACTGCTGGAGCACTTGTTCGGGTGACATCAGGCAGCCTCCCCTTTGGTGGAACCGCGCAGGCCTTCGATGAGCTGGTCGAGCTTCTCGTTGCTCATGAAGCTGCACATGGTACGGTCGTTGACCAGCATCACGGGCGAATCGGCGCAGGCGCCCAGGCATTCGCTCTGCTGCAGCGTGAACAGGCCGTCGGCCGTAGTCTCGCCCATCTTGATGCCGAGCTTCTTCTCGAGGTGCACGAGGGCGGTGACGCCATCGCGCAGCTGGCAAGGCAGGTTGGTGCACACGTTGAGCTTGAACTTGCCCACCGGATGCTGGTTGTACATGTTGTAGAAGGTCGTCACTTCATGCACGGCGATGGGCGCCATGCCGAGGTACTCGGCAATCTCGCGCTCGCGCTGCAGGCTGACGTAGCCCTCGTCCTGCTGGACGATGGCGAGGCAGGCCATCACGGCGGATTGCTTGCCTGCTTCGGGGTACTTGGCGACCTCGCGCGCAAAGCGCTCGAGGATCGTAGTCTTCAACGGCGCCGAGGGCGCCGCGTCATGGTGGGTCGAGGAAGTCGTCATTCGCTCTTTCTCACCTGTCGATCTCGCCGAACACGATGTCCATCGTGCCGATCACCGCGACAGCGTCGGCGATCATGTGACCGCGCGACATTTCGTCGAGGGCGGCGAGGTGCGGGAAACCAGGGGCGCGGATCTTCAGGCGGTACGGCTTGTTGGCGCCGTCGCTCACGAGATAGATGCCGAACTCGCCCTTCGGATGCTCGACGGCGGCATACGCTTCGCCTTCGGGCACGTGGAAGCCTTCGGTGAAGAGCTTGAAATGGTGGATCAGCTCCTCCATGTTCGCCTTCATCGATTCGCGCGCGGGCGCGGCGACCTTGTGGTTGTCAGTGATGACAGGGCCGGGGTTGGCACGCAGCCAGGCCGAGCACTGCTGGATGATCTTGTTGGCCTGGCGCATCTCTTCGACGCGGACCAGGTAGCGGTCGTAGCAGTCGCCGGTCTTGCCGACGGGCACGTCGAACTGCATCTGGTCGTAGACGTCGTAGGGCTGCTTCTTGCGCAGGTCCCATTCGATGCCCGAGCCGCGCAGCATGGGGCCGGTAAAGCCGAGGTTCAGCGCGCGCTCCGGCGTGACCACGCCGATGCCCACGGTGCGCTGCTTCCAGATGCGGTTGTCGGTGAGCAGCGTCTCGTACTCGTCGACCATCTTCGGGAAGCGCTTGCAGAAGTCGTCGACGAAGTCGAGCAACGAGCCCTGGCGGTTCTCGTTGAGCTTCTCGATAGCCTTCGCGTTCTTGATCTTGCTGACCTTGTACTGCGGCATTGCATCCGGCAGGTCGCGGTAGACGCCACCCGGACGGAAGTACGCCGCGTGCATGCGCGCACCGGACACGGCCTCGTACATGTCGAACAGGTCTTCGCGCTCGCGGAAGCAGTAGATGAGCATGTTCATCGCACCGCAATCCAGACCGTGCGCACCGAGCCACAGCAGGTGGTTCAGCAGGCGGGTGATCTCGGCGAACATCACGCGGATGTACTGCGCGCGGATCGGCACTTCGAGGCCCATCATCCGCTCGATGGCAAGGCAGTACGCGTGCTCGTTGCTCATCATCGACACGTAGTCGAGACGGTCCATGTACGGCAGCGACTGGATGAAGGTGCGCGATTCGGCAAGCTTCTCGGTCGCGCGGTGCAGCAGGCCGATGTGAGGGTCGGCGCGCTGGATCACTTCGCCGTCCAGCTCGAGCACCAGGCGCAGCACGCCGTGTGCCGCAGGGTGCTGGGGACCGAAGTTGAGTGTGTAGTTCTTGATTTCGGCCATATCAGTGCAAACCGCCGCCGTAGTTGTCTTCGCGGATCACGCGCGGGGTGATTTCGCGCGGCTCGATGGAAACCGGCTGGTAGACCACGCGCTTCTGTTCTTCGTCGTAACGCATCTCGACGTGACCCGACACCGGGAAGTCCTTGCGGAACGGATGGCCGATGAAGCCGTAGTCGGTCAAGATGCGGCGCAGGTCGTCGTGACCGTCGAACACGATGCCGTAGAGGTCGAAGGCTTCGCGCTCGAACCAGGTGGCGGCATTCCAGACGGGCTGCAGCGAATCGACCACAGGCAGGTCTTCATTCGGCGCGAACACCTTCAGGCGCACGCGCTGGTTGAGGCTTACCGACAGCAGGTGCGTGACGACGCAGTAGCGTTCGCCCTGCCACTCACCTTCGCGGTAGTCGGAGTAGTCCATGCCGCAGAGGTCGATCAGCTGCTCGAAGCGGCAGCCGGGCGCATCGCGCAGCAGCAAGGCGGCTTCTATGTAGTCGGCAGCGCCGACCACCACGGTCACCTCTTCCAGGGCGAGCGTCACGCTCTTGGCCTTGGCGCCGAGCGTCTCGGCGATGGTGGCGCGCAGCACCTCCGGCGAAATTGCAAAGTCAGTCATCGTCGGCAATCCCTCAGGCGCGGGCAATGGTGTTGGTGCGGCGAATCTTCTGCTGCAACTGGATCACGCCGTAGAGCAAAGCCTCGGCGGTGGGCGGGCAACCCGGAACGTAGACATCGACCGGCACGATGCGGTCGCAGCCGCGCACGACGGAATAGCTGTAGTGGTAGTAACCACCGCCATTCGCGCACGAACCCATCGACAGCACCCAGCGCGGCTCGGGCATCTGGTCATAGACCTTGCGCAAGGCCGGAGCCATCTTGTTGCACAGCGTGCCGGCCACGATCATCAGATCGGACTGACGCGGGCTGGGGCGAAACAGCATGCCGAAACGATCGATGTCGTAGCGGGCGGCGCCCGCGTGCATCATTTCCACCGCACAGCATGCGAGGCCGAAGGTCATCGGCCAGAGAGATCCGGTCTTCGCCCAATTCACCACCGAGTCGTAGGTGGTGGTGACGAAACCTTCTTTGAGAACGCCTTCAATGGCCATCGTGATTCCTTGTCATTCCCAGTCGAGCGCGCCTTTTTTCCACTCGTAGGCGAAGCCCACGACGAGGATGGCGAGAAAGATCATCATGGCCCAGAAGCCGACAGCACCGATCTCCTTGAGCGCAATGGCCCACGGAAAGAGAAAGGCAATTTCGAGGTCGAACAGGATGAAGAGAATCGCAACGAGGTAGTAGCGCACGTCGAACTTCATGCGTGCGTCCTCGAAGGCTTCAAAGCCACACTCGTAGGGAGCGTTCTTTGCGGCGTCGGGCCTGTTGGGGCCGAGAATGTATCCGATGACCTGAGGGGCGACGCCTACGCCGACTCCGACCAGAATGAACAAAAGGACGGGGAGGTAGGAGTCGAGATTCATCGAGAGTTTTTCACCGCTTGCCACCGGCAAGAGAAGCCCCTGGATGAGGCTTTCTGCCGATGAGATTTGGTGCGGTCGGCGAGACTCGAACTCGCACAGCTTTCGCCACTACCCCCTCAAGATAGCGTGTCTACCAATTTCACCACGACCGCGGTTTTTGCTGCTCGGATGGCATGAGGTACCTGCAAGAGGCATTTGGCTTTCCGAACAGATTTAGAGTTTACCCTGAAATGAAGCCATTTCTCACAGGCAACTCATGAAAACGAGTTGATTACTTGCTCGGAATCTGACCCGCGCCCGAAACCGGGGCAGCAGGAGCCGAAGCAGGCGTACTGGGAGCCGCCGCACCAGGAATTTCACTCGCTGCACCAGAAGCCGGCGTGGCCGGCGCACCCACTGCAGCGCGCTCCAGAAGACTGCCGCCGCCCGCAGGACGCGCGTGGCTGAAATAGGCCAGCAGCAGCGTGCATGCGAAGAACACCGCAGCAAGCACAGCCGTGGTGCGCGAGAGGAAGTTGGCACTGCCGCTGGCACCGAACAGGCTGCCGGCACTTCCGCTGCCGAAGGCCGCGCCCATGTCGGCGCCCTTGCCGTGCTGGATCAGGATCAGGCCGATCATTGCGAGGGCCGTCAGCATCTGCACACCGACCAGTAGATTGAGGACCAGGTTCATTCGTTCTTACTCCTAAGTGATACAGCCGTTGCGCGTTCAGCGCGCAGCGGCGGAAATGATCTGCAGAAAATCGGGCGCCTTGAGCGAAGCGCCACCGATGAGGCCGCCATCGATGTCGGCCTGCGCCAGCAGTTCTGCGGCGTTGGCGGCATTCATGCTGCCGCCATAAAGAATCTGGATGCCGGCGGCATGCTCGCTCGCTGCGTGATGCAACTGCGCGCGCAGCACCGCGTGCACCGCTTGCGCCTGCTCCGGCGTGGCCGTCTTGCCCGTACCGATGGCCCAGACAGGCTCGTACGCCACGACGATCTCGCTGATGCAATGACCGTTCACATGAATGACCGCTGCCAACTGACGCTTGACGACTTCTTCGGTCTGCCCTGCTTCGCGCTGTGCCAGCGTTTCGCCGACACAGACGATCGGCGTGATGCCATTGGCCAGCGCTGCCGCCGTCTTGGCCGCGACCGCTTCATCGGTCTCGCCATGGTATTGCCGACGCTCGGAGTGACCGACGATGGCATAGCGCACGCCGAAGTCCTTCAGCATCGCCGCCGATTGCTCGCCGGTGAAGGCGCCTTGCAGATGAGCCGAAATGTCCTGCGCGCCCAGTGCCAGTGCCGGCGAACCCGCCAGCAGCGACTGCAGTTGCGCGAAGTACGGCGCGGGCGCGCACAGCGCCACATCGCAAGCCGCCGGACTTGCGGCCAGGCCTTGTTGCAAGGCCTTCACCAGCGCCTCGTTGGCAGCCAGGCTGCCGTTCATCTTCCAGTTGCCAGCGATCAGTTTCTTCTTGGTCGTCATCGCGTTCTTCTTGTCACTCACCATGTCAGCACGATCTTGCCGATGTGCTGGTTCGATTCCATCAGCGCGTGAGCCTGGGCTGCGCCGCTGGGCTCGCCCGCCGCCGCAAAGATGCTGTGGATCACGGGCTTGATTGCGCCGCTTTCCAGCAGCGGCCACACCTTCTCGCGCAGGGCCTTGGCAATGGCGCCCTTGAACGCCACCGGCCGCGGACGCAGCGTCGAGCCGGTGATCGTGAGCCGCCTGCGCAGCACGAGGCCCGCATTGATCTCGCTCTTCACGCCGCCCTGCACCGCGATGATCACGAGCCGGCCATCTTCGGCCAGGCACTCGATCTCGCGCGCCACGTAGTCGCCGGCAACCATGTCGAGCACCACGTCCACACCCTTGCCACCGGTGAGCTTCTTCGCCTCTTCGACGAAGTCGCTCGTGCGGTAGTTGATGGCATGGTCGGCGCCGAGCTTCAGGCAGGCTTCGCACTTGTCGTCGCTGCCGGCCGTGACGATCACGGTCGCACCGAGCGCCTTGGCGATCTGGATCGCCGTGACGCCGATGCCGCTCGAGCCGCCCTGGATCAGCAGCGTCTCGCCCTTTTGCAGGCGGCCGCGGTCAAACACATTGCTCCAGACGGTGAAGAAGGTTTCGGGCAGCGAAGCTGCATCGATGTCGCTCCAGCCCTTGGGCACCGGCAGGCATTGCGCCACGGGCGCCACGCACAGCTCGGCATAGCCGCCACCGGCGATCAGCGCACAGACACGGTCACCAACCTTGAAGCCCGCCTCGGCCAGCGCCGCAGCGTCACCCGAGACGATCTCGCCGGCCACTTCGAGGCCCGGCAGATCGGAAGCGCCCGGCGGCACGGGGTAGTGCCCCTTGCGCTGCAGCACGTCCGGGCGATTGACGCCACTTGCCGCCACACGGATCAGCAGTTCGCCCACGCCCGCCACCGGGTCGGGACGCTGCGCAACGCGCAGCACCTCGGGGGCACCGTACGAAGTGATTTCAATGGCTTTCATGGTCTTTCGGCCTCCAACGCCCGCAGATGGGGCGAAGCTTGATGTTCAAAAGATAGCAACGGCAGCCGGAGGACCGCCGTTGCGCCCTTCTTACTCCTGAGGCTCGCGCGGGGCTTGTTGCTGCTGCTCGCCGGCCGGAGCCTGCGGCTGCTCGTTGCGCGGCTGCTGTTGCTCGTTGTTGAAGCGCGGTGCGCGCTCGCCACGGTCACCACCGCGGTCGCCGCGATCGCCACGGTCACGGCGCTCGCCACGGTCACCGCGGTCTTCGCGCGGCGGGCGCTCGCTGTATTCCATGCCGGCCGGACGCTCGGTCAAGGCCTTCATGGACAGCTTGACGCGGCCCTTCTCGTCCGTTTCCAGAACCTTGACCTTGACGATCTGGCCTTCGCTCAGATAGTCGGTCACCTTCTCGACGCGTTCGTGCGCAATCTGGCTGATGTGCAGCAGGCCGTCCTTGCCGGGCAGCAGGTTGATGAGCGCACCGAAGTCCAGGATCTTGGTGACCGGGCCTTCGTAGACCTTGCCGATTTCGACTTCGGCCGTGATCTGCTCGATGCGCTTCTTGGCCAGCTCGGCCTTTTCCGGATCGGTCGAAGCGATGGTGATGGTGCCGTCTTCGTCGATGTTGATCGTCGTGCCGGTTTCTTCCTGCAGGCCACGGATGACCGAGCCGCCCTTGCCGATCACGTCGCGGATCTTCTCGGGGTTGATCTTCAGCGTGGTCAGGCGCGGTGCGAAGCTGGAGACTTCGGCCTTGGCCTCGCCCATGGCTTCCTGCATCTTGCCCAGGATGTGCATGCGCGCTTCCTTGGCCTGTGCCAGTGCGACCTGCATGATTTCCTTGGTGATGCCCTGGATCTTGATGTCCATCTGCAGCGCGGTGATACCGTTGGTGGTACCCGCAACCTTGAAGTCCATGTCGCCCAGGTGATCTTCGTCGCCCAGGATGTCGGTCAGCACCGCGAAGCGGTTGTCTTCCTTGATCAGGCCCATGGCGATGCCGGCCACGTGCGCCTTCATGGGCACGCCGGCGTCCATCATCGAGAGGCAGCCGCCGCAGACCGAAGCCATCGACGACGAGCCGTTCGACTCGGTGATTTCCGACACCACGCGAACCGTGTACGGGAATTCTTCCTTGTTCGGCAACACGGCGACGAGCGCGCGCTTGGCCAGGCGGCCGTGGCCGATTTCGCGGCGCTTGGTCGAGCCCATGCGGCCCACTTCGCCGGTGGCAAAGGGAGGCATGTTGTAGTGGAACAGGAAACGGTCTTCGTATTCGCCGGCCAGCGCGTCGATGCGCTGTGCGTCGCGTTCGGTGCCGAGCGTGGTGATGACCAGCGCCTGGGTTTCACCGCGCGTGAACAGCGCCGAACCGTGGGTGCGGGGCAGCACCGAGTTGCGGATTTCGATGGGACGCACGGTGCGCGTGTCGCGGCCGTCGATGCGGGGCTCGCCCGACAGGATCTGGCTGCGCACGATCTTCGATTCGATGGCGAACAGCAGGTCACTGACCTTGCCGGAGTCGAACTCGGCGCCTTCGGCCTTCAGTGCCTCGAGCACGCTGGCGTTGGCTTCGCGCAGGGCTTGCGTACGGGCTTGCTTGCTGCGAATTTGATAGACGGCGCGCAGCTTGTCTTCGGCCAGGCCCTTGACCTTGGCGACGAAGGCTTCGTCTTCGGCGGGAGCCTTCCAGTCCCACACCGGCTTGCCGGCGTCACGCACGAGTTCATGGATCGCGTTGATGGCGATGTTGGCTTGCTCGTGGCCGAACACCACGCCGCCCAACATGATTTCTTCGCTGAGCTGCAGGGCTTCGGATTCGACCATCAGCACGGCGGATTGCGTGCCGGCAACGACGAGGTCCATCTGCGAATCCTTGCGAGCCGTCTGGCCCGGATTCAGCACGTACTGGCCGTTGATGTAGCCCACGCGGGCTGCACCGATCGGGCCGTTGAACGGCACGCCGGAGATCGACAGCGCAGCGCTCACGCCGATCATGGCGGCGATGTCGGCATCGACTTCGGGGTTGAGCGACACGGTGTGGATGACCACATGTACTTCGTTCAGGAAGCCTTCGGGGAACAGCGGGCGGATCGGGCGGTCGATCAGGCGGCTGGTCAGCGTTTCGTGTTCGCTGGGCTTGGCTTCGCGCTTGAAGAAGCTGCCGGGGATCTTGCCCGCGGCGTAGGTCTTCTCGATGTAGTCGACGGTCAGCGGGAAGAAGTCCTGGCCGGCCTTGGCCGACTTGGAGGCAACCACGGTCGCGAGGATGACGGTGCCGTCGATGTCGACGAGCACGGCGCCGCTGGCCTGGCGGGCGATTTCACCCGTTTCCATGACGACGGTCTTGTCGCCCCATTGGAACGACTTGGTGACTTTGTTGAAGAGGCTCATGTTTTGCTCCTGTTTTGATAGCGGACTACACAGAGCCCGCAAGAGACGGAGGCTTCTCAGAACACGATGCCATTCCAGCGAAGCTCGGGGCGAACTTCATTGGAATGACACAGCTTCGCTCTGTTTGGGCACTCCGAAAGTGGATCGCGAAGTAAAAAACGCCTGAGCTAGCGGACTAACCCAGGCGTTTTTTCATGCGATTCGATTTACTTGCGCAGACCCAGCTTGGCGATCAGCGCGGTGTAACGGTCGGCGTCCTTGGACTTGAGGTAGTCGAGGAGCTTGCGGCGGCGGCTCACCATGCGCAGCAGGCCGCGACGGCCGTGGTGGTCCTTGGCGTGCGTCTTGAAGTGGGGGGTGAGCTCGTTGATGCGGGCGGTCAGCAGTGCGACTTGCACTTCGGGGCTGCCGGTGTCGTTGGCGGCGCGGGCGTTGTCCTTGACAACTTCTGCCTTGATGGAGGCTGCGATCATGTTGATTTCCTTGTTCCGGGATGTTTGACTTGCGGTGTGCGCTGGAACTGCACCCACCGTGCGCCTTGCGGCATGCAAAGCCTTGGAATTATAGCCCGACCGTCCTGATCGGGCTTTCAGGCCTCTTTGGGGGCCTTCCATCGAGCGAAGCCAGCCCCACGGCGCCCAGCACGCAGGCTGCCCCGCCGATCTGCGCCAGGCTGATGCTTTCGCCCAGCCAGAGCGCGGCCAGCGCCAGCGCCGAGACCGGCAAAACGGCGGTAAAAAGCGCTGCTTCAGCCCCGCGCAGCCGGGACGATCCGGCAAACCACAGCACGAAGCCCAGCACCGTTGGCACCAACGCGTAGTAGGCGACGCCGGCCAGCGCCTCCGCCGGCAAGGGGTGCTCCCAGGCTCGCTCGAACAGCGCTGGTACCAGTGACAGGAGCAACCCGAAGGCCGTCATCAGCGTCGACAGCGCCAGCGGACGCACCGGCACCCGCAGGCGTTTGTTGAGCAGGATGAACATCGCCTCGCAAACCACCGCGCCCAAAACCAGCAGGTTGCCGATCAGCGCCGCCGGGGATTTTGAGTCCCCCGCCGAAGCCTGGCCCGCCCCGGGCCAGCTGATCGCCAGCACCCCCGCCGTCGCCAGCACGATGCTGCCCACCAGAAACCGCCCCGGCCGCTCGCGCAGCGCAATCACCGCCACCAGCGCCGCCACAGCAGGCAAGGTGCCCGCCACCACGCCCGCACTGGCCGCCGGTGCCCAGCGCACGCCAAGGATCAGCAGCACGGTGTAGCCCACGCTCCCCAGCCCCGCCTGGCACACCAGCAGCGCCAGATCCTGCCGGCCGGGCCGCGGCCACGGCGTGCGGGTCAGCCGCAGCAGCACCAGGAACACCGGCAGCGCCATCGCGAACCGCAGCGCGGTCGCGGTGAACGGCGGCAGCCCGCCCGCGATGACCTTGCTGGCCACCACCGTGCTGCCGACCGTGACCATCGCCAGCGCGCACAGTGCCATCCCCTTCAACCGTTGCGACAACATGCCGGACCTTTCGCTTTCGAGAAAAGCCCGAGCTTCGCGGCCCCGGCGCGCCGCGTATTGAACGAAATTGCAGCCGGCTCAGCCCTTGCCGGGTTGTTGTTCCGCCAGCCAGTTGCGCAACCGCTCCACGCCCTTCACCAGCCGCTGCGGGTCTTTCGACGCAAAGCACCAGCGCAGCCAGCCCTGCGCTTCAGGTGCGAAGGCGTTGCCCGGCGCGAGCCCCAGGCCCGCCTCTGCCACCAGCCGCTTGGCCACTTCGAGCGAATCGCCGAAGCCTTCGAGCCGGAAGAAGGCGTACATGCCGCCCTTGGCCGAGGCCACCTGCACGCCCGGCAGCGCCGCCAGCAGCGGCACCAGCGTGTCGCGGCATTGCTTCAGGTGCGCCACCACGCGCGGCGTGATCTCGCTCGTGTGCTCGATGGCGGTGATGGCGGCGCGCTGAGTGAACACGCTGGCGCATGAGGTGTTGAACTCGATCAGCTTGCCGATGCCGTCCACCATCGAAGGCGGCAGCACCAGCCAGCCGAGGCGCCAGCCCGTCATCAGGAAGCTCTTCGAGAAGCTGTGCGTGACGACGAGGCGGTCGTCAGGCTTCGAGATGTCGAGGAAGCTCGGCGCGCAGCCATTGGGCGTCGGCTCGTAGTACAGCCGCTCGTACACCTCGTCGGCAAGGATCCACGTGCCGGTCTTGCGGCAATGGTCGAGCACGGCCTGCTGCTCGTCGCGCGTCATGGTCCAGCCCGTGGGGTTGTTCGGCGCGTTGACGATCAGCAGCTTCGTCTTCGACGTGACCGCTGCGCGCAGCGCGGGCAGGTCGAGCGTCCATTGGCCGTTCACCGGCACCAGCGGGAGCGTGCGCACGTGCGCGCCCATGATCGCGGGCTGCGCCGTCAGGTTGGGCCACACCGGCGTCACGGCGACCACTTCGTCGCCCGCGTCGACCAGCGCCTGCACCGCGAGCATCAACGCGCTCACGCCGCCCGAGGTGACGGCGATGCGCGAGGCATCGACCGCCGGATGCAGCCCGCTGGTATAGCGCGCGATGGCTTCGCGCAGTTCGGGCAGGCCGAGGTTGTGGGCGTAGAAGGTTTCGCCCCGCTGCAGCGACTCGATGGCCGACTGGCGGATCACCTCGGGAGTGACTTCGTCGCTTTCGCCGAACCAGAAGGCCAGCACGTCGTCGCGGCCCATGCCGGCATTGGCGACTTCGCGGATCTTCGATGCTTCGAGGTTGTGGATGGCTTCACGCATGTCTGGTTGTCCTGTTCATCATCGTCATCATCAAGGTCTCTTCATCTTGCACGAGGTCGGCAGCTCGGCGCGCTCGGGGGCGATGGTCTTGACCACCCGAAAGCCGTAGCCGGAGCCTTCGACGTCGAACTGCACGCCCGGCCTGCCCTGCCTGTCCATCACGCCGACCACGAGCTGCTGCTGGAACTGGTGGTCCGCAGCGCGCATGCGCCCGCGCTGGCCGTACAGGCTCACGTCGGCCTGCTCCAGCGCGCGTGCCACAGGCACCGCGTCGACACCGCCCGCGCGTTCGATGGCCTGTACGAGCGCTTCGATCATCAGCGCCAGCCGCATGTGCACATAGTCTTCGGCCGGCTTCGGAAAGCGCGCGCGGAAGGCGCGGTAGAAGGCTTCGGACTGCGTCGTCTGCACGTTGGGCAGCCAGTCGGCCACCGCGATCACGCGTCCGATGCCCGCATCGCCGATGGCTGCGGGCGCACCGAGCGCATTGCCGTAGAAGGTATAGAAGGTGCCGTTGAAGCCCGCTTCGCGCGCCGCCTTCACCAGCAGCGTGAGGTCGTTGCCCCAGTTGCCCGTGACCACGGCCTGCGCACCGCTCGCGATGATCTTGGTGGCATAGGGCGCAAAGTCTTTCACCTTGCCCATCGGGTGCAGTTCGTCGCCGACGATCTCCACGTCGGGCCGCTGTGCGCCGAGCTGCCGGCGCGCCTCGCGCAGCACGGCCTGGCCGAAGCTGTAGTCCTGTCCGATCAGGTAGACGCGCTTGAGCGCTGCGTCGTCCTTCACCACGTCCATCAGCGCGGCCACGCGCATGTCGGCATGGGCGTCGAAGCGAAAGTGCCAGAAGCTGCAGCGCTCGTTCGTGAGCACAGGGTCGACCGCCGCGTAGTTGAGGAAGATCACGCGTCGCGACGGGTCGCGCTCGTTGTTCTTGTCGATGGCATCGACCAGCGCCGCGGCCGTGGCCGACGAGTTGCCCTGCAGCACGATGCGCGCGCCGTCGTCCATCGCGGCGCGCAGCGCGGAGAGCGCTTCTTCGTTCTGCCCCTTGCTGTCGTAGCGGTCGAGCTGCAGGGGCCGCGCGCCGCCGGGCAGCTTGATGCCGCCGCGCGCATTCACGCGCTCCACCGCCCACAACAGATTGCGGAACACGGCCTCGCCGGTGTTGGCGAAGGGGCCGCTCATGCTTTCGATGAGTGCCAGGCGAATGGGCGCAGGTGGCGATGAAACCGATGCTTGTGCCAGCGCGGCGAAGGGCCTCGCGCATAGCGCCAGCGCCGCGAATTTCAAGGCCTCGCGACGCCAAATAAAGGGGGGATTCATTGTCTTGAAACGCGTGCCGCGGGGCCTAGATGAGGTCTCAAGCGGCACTCACGATTGAACGGCCGCGCAGTGTAAGGGACACACATTCCTTGTCCCCATTGTGTTGATTCAGGAGTTCTTCATCATGTTTTTCGCCCCCACCCTTCGCACCGCCCGCTTCGCTCCCCGCGCCTATGACCGCTCGTTCGAACGCTTCGTGAACGATGCCTTCGCCGGTGCCCGCCGCTCGCCGCTGGTCGAGCAGGACGACAAGAGCTGGACCCTCTCGCTCGACGTGCCGGGTTTCACGCGCGAAGACCTCGCGATCAGCATCGAAGGCGCCGTGCTGCGCATCGACAGCAAGGCCGAAGCCAAGCGCCAGTTCAAGGCGGCCTACGAGCTGCCGCAGGACATCGACGTAGCCACCAGCGAAGCAAAGCTCGAGAACGGCGTGCTCACGCTGAAGCTCGGCAAGCTGGTCCCCGTGAGCCAGGCCACTCAGTTACAAATCAACTAATTTGGCCTATGCCCACAAGAGGAAAATGTTAGTTAAGGCCTCGTTTTGACTTTAAACGAGCACCTTATTCACAATAGCGCTAGATAACGTCACATGATGTGACGTTTTCTTAGAACTTTCTTCTTCGTGGGCGTCTCGTAAACGCACCGAACTCGCTACGGTGCGGTTCGGGTGCCCCCAAAGGCACCATGAAAACGCACCTTCAATCCGCCAACCCCAACGAACAATCCGACACGCTCCTGGTGTTCCTGCCCGGGGCGTACCTGAAGCCCGACGAGTTCGAGCGCGAAGGGTTCATCGCAGCCGTGCGCGAACGCCATCTGGCGGCCGACTCCCTGCTGGTGGACGCGGATGTTTCCTACTACTACGAACAGACGCTGAGCGATCGCCTCCACACCGAGGTCATCGAGCCGCAGCGCGCCAAGGGCTACAAGTCGATCTGGCTCGTGGGCATTTCCATCGGCGGCTTCGGCGCGCTCATTCACGAACTGGCGCGGCCGGGCTCGGTGGACGGCATCGTGGCGCTCGCGCCCTACCTGGGACGCCGGGTGCTCGGCGCGGAGATCAAGAAGGCCGGCGGCCTGCGCACCTGGCAGGCGCCTACCGGGCCGCAGCCCGACGAAGAGCCCGACCGCAAGCTCTGGCCCTTCTTCCAGCAGTACCTGGAAGCCCAGCCGTCGCAGAACCTGCCGCCGCTCTACCTGGGCTTCGGGCTCGACGACCGCTTTGCCAGCAACCACAAGCTGCTGGCCGACGCCCTGCCGCCGGGGCGCGTCTTCACGACCGAGGGTGGCCACGACTGGCCGCAGTGGCGCCAGCTGTGGCGCAATGTGCTGGACGTGCTGCCGCTGCCGGCAATCGGCCGATCAAAGCAACTGCTTACGCAGTCTCCGGTAGCGAAGCCATGGGCCATCGCGGCCTGACGTCGAAGGCATAGCGCTCGCTCGCCTGCGACAGCCCTGACTGCAGCCGCATTGCCGCAGCCATGGCGATCATCGCGCCGTTGTCGGTGCACAGGTGCAGCTCCGGGTAGTGCACGCGCACCTTGCGCTTCGCGCACGCAGCGTTCAGCTGTTCGCGCAGATTCCTGTTGGCTCCCACTCCTCCCGCCACCACCAAGCGCTTGAGCCCGGTCTGGTCGAGCGCGGCAAGCGACTTCTTAAGCAGCACCTCGACGATGGCCGCCTGCGTGGACGCGGCCAAGTCGGCCTTGTTCGCTTCGAGCTGGTCGCCGAGCTTCTTGGCCTGCGTGAGCACGGCCGTCTTCAGGCCGGCAAAAGAAAAATCGAGATCGCCGCTGTGCAGCAGCGGCCGCGGCAGCTTGAAGGCCGTGGCACTGCCGCCTTCGGCCAGCTTCGCGAGCCACGGCCCACCCGGGTACGGCAAGCCCATGAGCTTGGCGCTCTTGTCGAAGGCCTCGCCGGCCGCGTCGTCGATGGTTTCGCCGAGCAGCTCGTAGCGGCCCACGCCGTCCACCCGCATCAGCTGGGTGTGGCCGCCCGACACCAGCAGCGCGACGAACGGAAACTCCGGCGGATCGGCGCTCAGGAACGGCGACAGCAGATGCCCTTCAAGGTGATGCACGCCCAGCACCGGCTTACCCAGCGCCACGCCCAGCGCACAGGCCACGCCGGCGCCCACCAGCAGCGCGCCCGCCAGGCCCGGCCCGCGCGTGTAGGCCACCACGTCGATCTCGCCCAGCGTGCGGCCGGCTTCGGCCATGACGGCTTCGGTCAGCGGCAGCACGCGGCGAATGTGGTCGCGGCTGGCCAGTTCGGGCACCACGCCGCCGTAGGCCTGGTGCATGGCGATCTGGCTGTGCAGCGCGTGCGAAAGCAGCAGCGGCAGCGCGTCGCCGTGCGACTCGACCAGCGCCACGCCGGTTTCATCGCAAGATGATTCGATTCCCAACAAGAGCATGCCGCCGAGTGTAGGCGGCGCCCTCCCCCGGCACCCGCGAAGGGGCAAACGGCGGCGCTCTCCACTCCCCGAGGCACGGATGTTGCGTTGACCATGCCAGAGCCCCGCGCCCTCCCACCATGAAATCCGGACTGAGTTTTCTGATCGCTGCCCGTCGCTGCGAAATCGACGAGCTGGATCAACTCGCCCGCACCAGCGAACTGGTGAGCCTGATCGGCCGCCTCGTCCACGCGCTGCAGCGCGAGCGGGGCATGTCGAACATGTTCCTCACCTCTCGCGGCGCCCGCTTCGCCGACCAGCGCGGCCCGCAGATCGCCGAATGCATCGCGCTGGAGCAAGAGGTGCGCGCCGGCTTCGACCAGCTCGAGGCCGACAACCACCGCGGCGCGGGCACCGGCAACAGCGCGCGCCTGTTCAGCCGCATCGCATGGGTGCTCCCCGGGCTGGACGCCCTGCCCGGCCTGCGCCGCCGCATCGATGCGCTCGAGCTGAAGCCGGCGCAATCCACCGCCGCGTTCGCCAAGCTCGTCGCCGGCCTGCTGTCGGTGGTGTTCGAGGCGGCCGACGGCGCCACCGACCCCGAGATCTCGCGCCTGCTGGTCGCGATGTTCAACTTCATGCAGGGCAAGGAATTCGCCGGCCAGGAGCGCGCCTTCGGCTCCGCAGCGCTGGCGCTGGGCCGCAGCGACGAGGCGCAGCGCCTGCAGTGGCTGCACCTGATCGAATCGCAGGAACGCTGCTTCCAGGTGTTCACCGATTTCTCCGGCGAGGCGGTGCTCGCGCTGTGGCGCAACAGCCAGCCCGATGCCGAAGTGGCCGAGCTCGAACGCATCCGCCGGCGCGGCGCCGCCTCCACGCCGGCTGACGTGCCGCTCAGCCAGGCCTGGTTCGACTGCTGCACCCGCCGCATCGACGCCATGAAGATCGTCGAGGACCGCCTGGCCGCCGACCTGCGCGCGCTGTGCGAGCGAAAAACCGTGCAGGCGCGCAGCGAGCTGCAGGAATACCGGCAGCTGCTCGACACGCTGGCCCCGCAGGCCGGTGCCCTGTTCTTCGATGACGCCGACGCGCAGTCGGCCGCTCCCGCGCAGTTCGGCCGCCATCTCGAACGCTCGGTGCTCGACATGGTCCAGGAACAGTCGCACCGCCTGCAGGCCATGAGCGACGAGCTCGAAACCGTGCGCGCCTCACTCAACGAACGCAAGATCGTCGAACGCGCCAAGGGCCTGCTGATGGCGCACCGCCGGCTCAGCGAGGAAGACGCGCACAAGATGCTGCGCCAGACCGCGATGAACCAGAAGCGGCGGCTGGTCGACGTGGCCGAGTCGATGCTGGCAATGGCCGACTACCTGCCCATGCTCGACCGCGCGCCGCCGCGTTGAAGCGGTCCTGCCGTTCAACTTGGTGCAGTGCACAACAACTGTGCCATCCGGCACTTCCCGGCCTGATCGAGCCCTCTCCCATGCTGTGCGGCCGCATCCCGCTACTTTCTTGATAGCAGCCCGTAGCACCCGAAGGCTGGCACACCGCTTGCAAGCAATAAGTTCGTAGGCCCCCCAATGGGTCTTCAGGCAGGCGGCACCCAACGGCGGGTGTCTCCCACCGAACCGGACAAAGGCGTCCCCATCCCGCAAGGGCTCGTTTTCGAGCAGCCCCTGCGCGGTGCGGACGCCTTTTCGTTTTTGTCTTTCTTGTTTGTTGTTTCTCTTCAACCGGAGCCCCGCCCCATGACCGACCTGCTCAAAACCCGCCTCAGCCGACGCCGCGTATTGCAAGCCGCTGCCATTGGTGCCGTCGGCATCGACCCGGCGCTGCGCGCCGCCGTCTGGGCCCAGGGCTCGGACAAGCCCGAGAAGGAAGAAGTGAAGATCGGCTTCATCCCGCTGACCGACTGCGCCAGCGTGGTGATGGCCTCGGTGCTCGGCATCGACAAGAAGTACGGCGTGAAGATCGTCCCCAGCAAGGAAGCCAGCTGGGCCGGCGTGCGCGACAAGCTGGTCAACGGCGAGCTCGACATGGCGCACGTGCTCTACGGCCTCGTCTACGGCGTGCACCTCGGCGTGAGTGGCCCCAAGAAGGACATGGCCGTGCTCATGACGCTCAACAACAACGGCCAGGCCATCACGCTGTCGAAGAAGCTCTCGGACAAGGGCGCGGTCGATGCGGCCTCGCTCGCCAAGCTCATCGCCAGCGAGAAGCGCGAATACACCTTCGCGCAGACCTTCCCCACCGGCACGCACGCCATGTGGCTCTACTACTGGCTCGCCTCCGCCGGCATCGACCCGTTCAAGGACGTGAAGAACATCACCGTGCCGCCCCCGCAGATGGTGGCCAACATGCGCGTGGGCAACATGGACGGCTACTGCGTGGGCGAACCCTGGGGCCAGCGCGCGATCATGGACGGCATCGGCATCACGGCCATCACCACGCAGGACATCTGGAAGGACCACCCCGAGAAGGTGCTCGGCACCACGGCCGAGTTCACCAAGAAATACCCGAACACCGCGCGCGCCGTGACCGCCGCCATCCTCGAGGCCGGCAAGTGGATCGACACCGGCCTGCAGAACAAGAACAAGATGGCCGAGACCATCGCCGACAAGAGCTACGTCAACACCAGCGTGGACGCCATCAACCAGCGCATCCTGGGCCGCTACACCAACGGCCTGGGCAAGAGCTGGGACGACCCCAACCACATGAAGTTCTACAACGGCGGCGCCGTGAACTTCCCGTACCTGTCGGACGGCATGTGGTTCCTCACGCAGCACAAGCGCTGGGGCCTGCTGAAGGAACACCCCGACTACCTGAAGGTGGCCACCGAGATCAACCGCATCGACATCTACAAGCAGGCCGCCGCAGCCACGCAGACGCCGGTGCCCAAGGAAACGATGCGCACCAGCAAGCTGTTCGACGGCTCGGTCTGGGATGGCAAGGACCCGAAGAAGTACGCCGAGTCCTTCAAGCTTCATGCATAGGGAGAACAACATGGTCAGCGCAGTCTTTCACTCGCCGCTCGAAGCGACCACCGCGCAGGTGACGCAAGTGGCCCCTTCCGTCGCCGCCAGGCCGGCAGCCCCCAAGCCCGCACCCGCCCCGGCGCCCGAGCCCCGGGTGCGCACGCCCATCGACCTGCGCGCCTTCTGGATGCGCGTGCTGCCGCCGCTGGCGGGCTTCGGCCTGCTGCTGCTGATCTGGGAAGTGGTGGCCATGAAAAGCACCACCGGCTTCCCCACGCCCGCAGCCACCTGGCAGCAGGCCGTGACGGTGTTCAGCGATCCGTTCTACAGCAAGGGCCCGAACGACCAGGGCGTGGGCTGGAACGTGCTCTCGTCGCTGCAGCGCGTGGCGCTGGGCTTCGGGCTGGCGGCGCTGGTCGGCATTCCGGCCGGCTTTGCCATCGGGCGCTTCGAATTTCTCGCGCGCATGTTCAACCCGCTGATCAGCCTGCTGCGCCCGGTGTCGCCGCTGGCCTGGCTGCCCATCGGCCTCTTGGTGTTCAAGGGCGCCAACCCGGCGGCCATCTGGACCATCTTCATCTGCTCGATCTGGCCGATGGTCATCAACACGGCCGTGGGCGTGCAGCGCGTGCCCAGCGACTACATGAACGTGGCCAAGGTGCTGAACCTCAGCGAATGGAAGATCCTCACCAAGATCCTGTTTCCCGCCGTGCTGCCCTACATGCTGACCGGCGTGCGCCTGGCCGTGGGCACCGCGTGGCTGGTGATCGTGGCGGCCGAGATGCTCACCGGCGGCGTCGGCATCGGCTTCTGGGTGTGGGACGAGTGGAACAACCTCAACGTCGCCAACATCATCATCGCGATCTTCGTGATCGGCATCGTCGGCCTGGTGCTGGAGTTCGCGCTCATCAAGCTCGCAACGGCGTTCACGTTCGAAGAGGTGAAGTCATGATCGACGACAGCAAGTACATCGAGATCCACGGGGTCGAGCAGGCGTTCAAGACGCCCAAGGGCCGCTTCGTCGCGCTGCGCGACGTGAACCTGAACGTGGCCAAGGGCGAGTTCATCACGCTCATCGGCCACTCGGGCTGCGGCAAGTCGACGCTGCTGAACCTGATTGCGGGGCTCACCACGCCCACCAAAGGCTCGCTGCTGTGCGCCAACAAGGAAATCAGGGGCCCCGGCCCCGAGCGCGCGGTGGTGTTCCAGAACCACTCTCTGCTGCCCTGGCTCACCTGCTTCGAGAACGTGTACCTCGCGGTCGAGCGCGTGTTCGCAGCCACCGAAAGCAAGGCGCAGCTGCGTGCGCGAACCGATGCGGCGCTGGCGCTGGTGGGCCTCACGCCCGCCGCGCAGAAGCGGCCCGGCGAAATCTCCGGCGGCATGAAGCAGCGCGTGGGCATTGCGCGCGCTCTGTCGATGGAGCCCAAGGTGCTGCTGATGGACGAGCCCTTCGGCGCGCTCGACGCCCTCACCCGCGCCAAGCTGCAGGACGAGCTTCTGGCCATCGTGCAGAAGACGCACAGCACCGTCGTCATGGTGACGCACGACGTCGACGAGGCCGTGCTGCTGAGCGACCGCATCGTGATGCTGACCAACGGCCCTGCCGCCACCATCGGCGACGTGCTCGCAGTGAACCTTCCGCGCCCGCGCAACCGCGTCGAACTGGCCGAAGACCCGGCCTATGTGCACGCACGCAAGGCGGTGATCGATTTCCTCTACACGCGCCAGGCGCACGTGGAGAAGGTCGCGGCCTGACGCTGCGCCCGCGCCAGCACAACCGGCGTCAGGACATGATCACTTGCAGGCTGTGCTCGTACGACGCCGTGAGGCGCTCGAAGGTGTCGACCAGCGCGTCGCTGGAACGCACCAGCGTGGCGCGGCCGTCGGCGCTGTCGAGCGTGCGCACGCCACCGACCAGCCGCAGCCATTCGTCGCGGGCGCTGGCCAGCGCGGCGCGGATCTCGGTGGTGCTGAGCGGCGCGTGCTCCAGCTCGAGCAATGCGGCCTCGAACTCGGCCATGGTCGGCACCAGCCGCGCGTTCGCGGCCTTCTCTTTCAGCGCGGCGGCCAGCAGCGCGTCCTTGGCCAGCCGCTGCGCACGCATGCGCTGCCGCCCGCAGATGTTGACGATGCGCAGCGCGCGCCGCGCGCCCGAGGTTTCGAGCGCCTCCGTCAAGGCCTCCGCTGCGTGGAGCAGCACTTCCGCGCGCTGGTCGATGTCGGCCAGCCCCGCGGCCGTCGGCCGCGCGGTCAGGGCAGTGGCCAGTCCGCTCCACGCGGCTTGCGCATCCCCCAGCGCCTGCGCACCAGCCGCACCGAGCCCGAGGGCCGCCAGATGATCGAGGTTCTGCTGCACCCGCTCGGCCGACTGCGTGCGCAGCACCCGCGCCCGCTGCGCGTCGATGCTGCCCAGCAGCTGTGCCGCCACGCGCACCAGACGCTGCGAGAGCATGCGCAGCTGTCCGGCGCGGTTGATCGCATCGGCCCACTGCGCCGCCTCGATGACAGAGCGCGACACCTCGCCCAGACGCAAGTTGGCGTGCATCGCGGCGCCGCGCAGCAGCCCGAAGGCTTCGTCCTCGCCGATGCCGCGCGCGGACATCAGCAGGCCCTTGGCGCGGTCGACCCACTTGCGCTCGTCCATGCGGGTGCGCAGGCTCTCCAGTTCGGTGCACAAAGTGGCCTCGCGCTGCCAGCGCGACCGGGCTCGGGCGGTCAATGCGGCGAGCGATGCGGCATCGATGGCATCGATCTGCATCCACGCGTGCACGCCGAGTGCGACCAGTTCTTCATGCTGAGCACCGCTCAACGGCGCGCTGACAAGGCTCAGCGCACACGGCGGCAGGCCGGACCACGTGCGCAAGGCATCGAGCAGCGCGGGCGTGGGCAAAGGCAGGCAGATCAAGGCCTGTCGAGGGGCCAGCGCCTCGACTTGCCGCGCGAAGCTGCCGCAATCCGCGCAGCCGAGCACGTCGAGACCAGCGACGGACAGTGCCCGCGCAAGCGCCTCGGGCAGCACGAGGCCGGCAGGTTCATCGGGCAGGACAACGAGAAGGGACATCTTGGGGAAGCGGTGTGGGAACGCACCGCGAGCATAGGCCACGCCCGCGCGAACTCGCGGGCACGCCTCTTGCATGAAACGGAGCGCGGTGTAACGAAGCACCGCTTTGGTGATGAGGCTGCAGGCTCCTGCAGCCGGCCCGGCAATTCACACGCCGTGCACACCCCCACGCCGACAGCGTCCGCTGCCGGCACTCCGACCCCAACCCCGTCCGTCGACACGACCTCTCCAGGGTCGCGCCGCGGCTTTTCGCATCTTTGAACGCCATGTCCAGCTTCAGGAATTTCTTGCAATCAGGCCACAGCCCGACACTGTTCGCGGCCTTCCTGTACTTCTCGTTCTCCTGCTGCATCTGGGTGCTCAACGGCGCCATGGCGCCCTTCATCGGCGAAACCTTCAACCTCTCGCCCGCGCAGAAGGGCCTGATGCTGTCGGTGCCGATCATCGCGGGCGCGCTGATGCGCTTTCCGCTGGGCATCCTCTCGCAGTACATCGGCCGCAAGAAGGCCACGCTGGTCGAGATGGCGCTGATCGCGGTAGCGATGCTGTTCGGTTTCTTCTTCGTCAAGAGCTTCAACGACCTGCTCGCCATGGGTGTGCTGCTGGGCATTGCGGGTGCGAGCTTCGGCGTGGCGCTGTCGCTGGGCTCGGGCTGGTTCCCGCCGCAGCACAAGGGCCTGGCCATGGGCCTTGTGGGCGCGGGCAACGTGGGCACGGCGGTGTCGGTGCTGGTGGCACCGCCGCTGGCGAACTGGCTGGGCTGGCAGGCGGTGTACGGCGTGGCCGCCGTCGCCATCCTCATTCCGATGGTCGTGATGGTGGTGTTCGCCAAGGAGCCGCCGGACGTGAACGCCCATTCGAGCTTCCGCGAGCACATTGCCTGCCTGTTCGAGAAAGACGGCTGGGTGTTCAGCCTGATCTACGGCGTGACCTTCGGCGGCTTCATCGGCCTTACCACCTTCCTGCCCTCGTACTACTACGACCAGTTCGGCGTGAGCAAGGTGCAGGCCGGCCAGCTGACCATGCTCGCGGCCTTCATGGGCGCGGCCGTGCGCGTCGTGGGCGGCTGGATCTCCGATCGCTGGGGCGGCGTCAACACGCTGACGGTGGTGCTGCTGGTGGTGGCCGTGAGCCTTGTGCTGGTGGGCTTCTCTTCAGGCTCGCTGGCCGTCACCACGCTGGTGCTGATCGTCTGCTTCGCCGCACTGGGCGCGGGCAACGGCGCGCTGTTCCAGCTGGTGCCGCTGCGCTGGCCTACGAGCACGGCGGTGGCCGGCTCGATGATCGGCGAGATCGGCGCACTGGGCGGTGGCCTCGTGCCCAACGCCATGGGCCTGTCGAAGCAATACCTGGGCAGCTATATCTGGGGCTTCGTGTTCTTCGCGGCGCTGTCGCTGGTGATGCTGGGCGTGATGCGCGTGATGCAGATCCGCTGGACCCGCACCTGGGCCGAAAAGGGCGGCCGTGCGCGCGTCACGACGCCGCACGCAGCTGCCCCCCACATTCGAAAGACGGCACGCTCATGACACGTCCCGCCGTCTTCCGCTCAACGTGGCAAGAACAGCAGCCACACGATGAGCAGCACGTTGAACAGCACCGACACGCCGAGCGCGAGCTGGTAGAGCGCGAGCGGGTCGCGGCGGATCAGCGGCGTAGCGGCGGGCGCGTTCACAGGGCGGGAGGCGCCGCGCTCCAGCGCGAGCAGCAGCTCCTCTGCGGTTTCGAAGCGCTCGCGCGGATCGCGGGCAACGGCCTTGCGCACCAGGTGATCGAGCCAGATCGGCACGTCGGGGCGGATGCGCGAGAGCGCGACCGGATCGCGCCGGTAGCGCGCCACCTGGTAGGGCTCGATCTCGCCGTAGGGCAGATGGCCGGTGAGCCACTGGTACAGCGTGACGCCGAGCGCGAACAGGTCGCTGGCCGCGTCGGCGGTGCCGCCCTCCTCCCACTGCTCGGGGTTGATGTAGCTGGGCGTGCCGGCATGCAGCTCGCGCTGGGCCGTGCCTTCTCTTCCGGACAGGGCCACGCCCAGGTCGAGGATGCGCCAGCGCCCGTCGTCGCCCAGGTGCAGGTTGCCGGGCTTGATGTCGCGATGGATCACGCCCTGCCGGTGCAGCCGGCCGAGCGCACGGCTCAGCTCGACGCCGGCGGTCACCACCTCGGCCACCGCACCGCGCGCGTTCGCCTTGCGCAACTGCTCCAGCGTGCGCCCGCCATGCCAGTCGAACACGATGTACAGCGCGCTCGCGTTCTCGGCGCGCTCGTGCACACGAACGAAACCGCCGCCTCCAATACCTCCGACGCGCAGCCCCAGCCACGCCTCGTGCGCCAGCATCGCGCGTTCCTGCGGATCGCCGGCACGCGAGGGATGCAGCGTCTTCAGCGCGACCAGCTCGCGCGTCTGCGGATGCCGCGCCTGGTACAGCAGGTGCACGCCGGTGTCGGCCACCAGCGCGGTGATGGCGTAGCCGTCGAGCACGTCGCCCACCTTCAGCGCGGGCGGCGGTGCGAGCCGGCGGCCGTCGCCGAGCTCGTCGTCGAGCTGGCGCGCATCGAGCCCCACCACGCGGATGACCAGCGCGGTCGCGTTGTCGCGCGTGCCGGCGTCGAGCGCCGCATGCACCAGCGCCTCGCTGGCCGCTTCGGCATCGCCCTGCAGGGCCAGCACGGCCACCTGCTGCGGCTTGAGCACACCGTGCACGCCGTCGGAGCTCAGCACGAAGCAGTCGCCCACGCGCACGTCGCCCTGGGCGTAGTCGACGCGCACCTGGTCGTCGAGGCCGATGGCGCGCGTGAGCCGGCTGCGCATGTCGGGGTGGTCGAAGGCGTGGTCCTGCGTGAGCGGCACGGCCGGCCCGCCGCCGGCGCGCACGCGCCAGGCGCGCGTGTCGCCCACGTGCGCCAGCGTGTAGCTCTGGCCGTGCAGCACCAGTGCGGTGAGCGTGGTGAGCGCCGTGCCGCCGTCCTGCTTGCTCTGGCGCCGGCGGTTGTGGTCGGCCAGCCAGCCGTTCTGCGCGCCGATCAGCCGGTCGAGCGCGGCGGTCGGCTCCCAGGTTGCAGGCGTGGCGAAGTAGTCGGCCAGCAGGCCCATCACCGTGGTCTGCGCCGCTTCGCGGCCGTGCCCGCCGCTGGACACCCCATCGGCAATGGCCGCGATGAGGCCGCGGGCCTCGTCGCCCGGCGGCGCATGCACTGCACCGGCGAAGTCTTCGTTCAGCTCGCGCGGTCCGCGCTGGCTGCTGTAGCCGATGTCCACTTCAAAGCTCATGGCGCGATTCTGAACGCGCGCCGCGGGCGCTCCTTTGCTTGATTTCCCTGAAAGGTCCAGCCCCATGAAGAAAATGAAACTCGTAATGGTCGGCAACGGCATGGCCGGCGTGCGCACGCTCGAAGAGCTGCTGAAGATCGCGCCCGAGCTGTACGACATCACCGTCTTCGGCGCGGAGCCGCATCCCAACTACAACCGCATCCTGCTGTCGCCGGTGCTGGCGGGCGAGCAGACGGTCGACGAGATCGTGCTCAACAGCTGGGAGTGGTACACGGACAACAACATCACGCTGCACGCCGGCAAGAAGGTGGTGGAAGTCGACCGCGTCAAGCGCGTCGTGCGCGCCGTGGATTCGCAAGGCGATGTCACCGAGGCCGCTTACGACCGCCTGCTGATGTGCACCGGCTCCAACCCCTTCATGCTGCCGGTGCCCGGCAAGGACCTGAAGGGCGTGATCGCCTACCGCGACATCGCCGACACCGACTACATGATCGAGACCGCGCGCACGCACAAGAACGCGGTGGTCATCGGCGGCGGCCTGCTGGGCCTCGAAGCCGCCAACGGCCTGATGCTGCGCGGCATGAACGTGACTGTGGTGCACGTGATGCCCTGGCTGATGGAGCGCCAGCTCGACGACGTGGCGGGCAAGCTGCTGCAGAAGTCGCTGGAAGACCGGGGCCTGAAGTTCCGGATCGGTGCGCAGACGCAAGACCTCGTCGGCGACAGCGACGACGGCAAGGGCGGCCGCGTCAAGACCATCCGCTTCAAGGACGGCACCGAGGTGGCGGCCGACCTGGTGGTGATGGCCGTAGGCATCCGCCCCAACGTGGAGCTGGCCGAGAAGATGCGCCTGCACTGCAACCGCGGCATCGTCGTCACCGACACCATGCAGACCGTGACCGATGCACGCATCTACTCGGTGGGCGAGTGCGCGGCGCACCGCGGCATTGCCTACGGCCTGGTCGCGCCGCTGTTCGAGCAGGCCAAGGTGGCGGCCAACCACCTGGCGCAATTCGGCATCGGCCGCTACCTGGGCTCGCTCACCTCCACCAAGCTGAAGGTGACGGGCATCGACCTGTTCTCGGCCGGCGAGTTCATGGGCGGCGAAGGCACGGAAGAGATCGTCATGAGCGACCCCTTCGGCGGCGTCTACAAGAAGCTGGTGATCAAGGACGACAAGCTGGTGGGCGCCTGCCTCTACGGCGACACGGTGGACGGCAGCTGGTACTTCAAGCTGCTGCGCGACGGCCGCAGCGTGCACGACATCCGCGACAAGCTCATGTTCGGCGAATCGAACATCGGCGACACCGGCCACGAGGGCCACAACAAGGCCGCGACCATGCCCGACGACGCCGAGGTCTGCGGCTGCAACGGCGTGAGCAAGGGCACCATCTGCAAGGCCATCAAGGAAAAGGGCCTGTTCACGCTCGACGAGGTGAAGAAGCACACCAAGGCCAGTGCCAGCTGCGGCTCGTGCACCGGGCTGGTCGAGCAGATTTTGATGTTCACCGCCGGCGGCGACTACTCGGCCACGCCCAAGAAGAAGGCCGTGTGCGGCTGCACCGACGCGAGCCACCAGGACGTGCGCGACGCGATCCGCAAGGAGCACTACCTGACGCACGACGAGGTGTATCGCAACCTCGGCTGGCGCACGCCCAACGGCTGCGCCACCTGCCGCCCGGCCATCAACTACTACCTGATCAGCACCTGGCCGAAGGAGGCCAAGGACGATCCGCAGAGCCGCTTCATCAACGAGCGCAGCCACGCCAACATCCAGAAGGACGGCACCTACTCCGTCATTCCGCGCATGTGGGGCGGCCACACCACGCCCGACGAGCTGCGCCGTATTGCCGACGCGGCCGACAAGTACAAGATTCCGACCGTCAAGGTCACGGGCGGCCAGCGCATCGACCTGCTGGGCGTGAAGAAGGAAGACCTGGAAAACGTCTGGAAAGACATCGGCATGCCCAGCGGCTTTGCCTACGCCAAGTCGCTGCGCACGGTGAAGACCTGCGTGGGCAGCGAGTGGTGCCGCTTCGGCACGCAAGACTCCACGCAGATGGGCAAGGACCTGGAACGCGCCCTGTGGGCCATGTACTCGCCGCACAAGGTCAAGCTGGCGGTGTCGGGCTGCCCGCGCAACTGCGCGGAGGCCGGCATCAAGGACGTGGGCGTGATCGGCGTCGACTCGGGCTGGGAACTCTACGTGGGCGGCAACGGCGGCATCAAGACCGAGGTGGCGCAGTTTCTCGTGAAGGTGAAGACGGCCGAAGAAGTGATGGAGTACTCGGGCGCCTTCCTGCAGCTCTACCGCGAAGAGGGCTGGTACCTGGAGCGCACGGTGCACTACATCGGCCGCGTGGGGCTGGACTACGTGAAGAAGAAGATCCTCGACGACGCCGAAGGCCGCAAGGCGCTGTGGGAACGCCTGCAGTTCGCGCTCGACGGCGAGCCCGATCCGTGGTTCGAGTCAGCGCAGGCCTCGGTCGATGTGCGGCAGTTCACGCCGCTGACGGCGCCGATCGACACCCACCAGACCGCCTGAAAGGAGACACCATGAGCGATTGGAAAGTCATCTGCCGCATCGACGACATCCCCGTGCTCGGCGCCCGCCGCGTGGCGCGGCCTGCCGGCGTGGACGTTGCCGTGTTCCGCAACGCCGAGAACGAGGTGTTCGCGCTGCTCGACCGCTGCCCGCACAAGGGTGGCCCGCTGAGCCAGGGCATCGTGTTCGGCACCAGCGTGGCCTGCCCGCTGCACAACTGGGCCATCGGGCTGGACGACGGCTGCGCCAGGTCGCCCGACGAAGGCTGCACGCCGAAGTTCGCCGTGAAGGTGGAAGACGGCGTGGTGCACCTGGACGCGGGCGAACTGGCCACGCACGCCATCGACCTGGAGCGCCCGGTCGCCGGCCCGAAGCCGTTCGCGGTGCTGACGGTTCTGCCGCTGGAATAACCCATGACGCTTGAGACCCGCTCCACCTGCCCCTACTGCGGCGTCGGTTGCGGCGTCATCATCGAATCGCAGGGCAGCGAGATCACCGGCGTGCGCGGCGACCCTGACCACCCGGCGAACTTCGGCCGGCTGTGCACCAAGGGCTCGACGCTGCACCTCACGGCCAGCGCCACGGTCACGCGGCAGACGCGGCTGCTGCAGCCCATGCAGCGCCTCGTGCGCGCAGAAGCGCCCACCGCGGTGACGTGGGACACCGCGCTCGACAACGCCGCCGGCAAGTTCGCGCAGGTGATCCGCGACCACGGCCCGGACTCGGTTGGCTTCTACGTGTCGGGCCAGCTGCTGACCGAGGACTACTACGTCTTCAACAAGCTCGCCAAGGGCCTGATCGGCACCAACAACGTCGACACCAACTCGCGCCTGTGCATGAGCAGCGCCGTGGCCGGCTACAAGCAGACGCTGGGCGCCGACGCGCCGCCGGCCTGCTACGACGACCTGAAGCACGCCGACTGCCTGTTCATCGTGGGCAGCAACACGGCGTGGGCGCACCCCATTCTTTTTCGCCGCATCGAGGACGCGAAGGCCGCGAACCCGGCGCTGAAGATCATCGTGGCCGACCCGCGCCGCACCGACACGGTCGAGATCGCCGACCTGTTCCTGCCCATCCAGCCCGGCACCGACGTGATGCTGTTCAACGGCATGCTGCACCTGATGCTGTGGGAAGGCTGGATCGACGCGAAGTACATCGCGGCGCACACCAACGGCTTCGACGCATTGAAGGCGACGGTGCGCGAGTGCACGCCGGACAAGGTCGCGCAGGTGTGCGGCATCCCGAAGGAAGACCTGCTCGAGGCGGCGCGGCTGTTCGCCACCTCGCCCGCCACGCTGAGCCTGTACTGCCAGGGCCTGAACCAGTCGTCGAGCGGCACGGCGAAGAACGCTGCGCTCATCAACCTGCACCTGGCGACCGCGCAGATCGGCCGCGCCGGCGCGGGTCCGTTCTCGCTGACCGGCCAGCCCAATGCAATGGGCGGGCGCGAAGTCGGCGGCCTCGCCAACCTGCTGAGCGCGCACCGCGACCTGGCGAACCCCGATCACCGCGCCGAAGTGGCCGCGCTGTGGGGCGTGCCCTCGGTGCCCGAGAAGCCGGGCAAGACGGCCGTAGAGATGTTCCAGGCCGCGGCCGACGGCGAGATCCGCGCGCTGTGGATCGCCTGCACCAACCCGGCGCAGTCGATGCCCGACCAGGCCACGGTGCGCCGCGCGCTGGAACGCGCCGAGTTCGTCGTGGTGCAGGAAGCCTTTGCCACTACCGCCACCTGCGCCTTTGCCGACCTGCTGCTGCCAGCCACCACCTGGGGCGAGAAGGAAGGCACCGTGACCAACAGCGAGCGCCGCATCTCGCGCGTGCGCCCGGCCGTGCCGGCGCCCGGCGAGGCGCGCAACGACTGGTCGATAGCCGTGGCCTTCGCGCACCGGCTCGAAAGGCAGCTGGGTCGCGCGTTCACGCTGTTTCCGTACGAGACCGCCGAATCGGTCTGGAACGAGCATCGCGAGTCCACGCGCGGGCGCGACCTCGACATCACCGGCCTGAGCTACGTGATGCTGGAAACCACCGGCCCGCAGCAGTGGCCGCTGAAGGAAGGCGAAAGCACCGGCCGCGTGCGCCTCTACGAAGACGGCGTGTTCCCCACGACCGATGGCCGCGCCCGCTTCGTCGACACGGCCTACAAGCCGGTGGCCGAAGCCCGCGAGGCCCGCTACCCTTTCTCGCTGAACACCGGCCGCCTGCGCGACCAGTGGCACGGAATGAGCCGCACCGGCACCGTCGGGCGCCTGTTCGGCCATGTGTCTGAGCCGGTGGTGCAGATGAACGCGCAGGACATGGCGCGCCGCCAGATCCGCGAAGGCGACCTGGTGCACCTGACCTCCAGGCGCGGCTCGATCATGCTGCCCGCGCGCGCCAGCGCCGAGGTGGGGCTGAGCCAGGCGTTCGTCGCCATGCACTGGGGCGAGGAGTACCTGAGCGGCTGCTCGTCGAACGGCACACGGCTCGCGGGCATCAACGCGCTGACCACGCCGGCCTACTGTCCGACCTCGAAGCAGCCCGAGCTGAAGCACACGCCGGTGAAGATCCTCAAGGCCGAGCTGCCGTGGTCGCTGCTGGCCATGGCCTGGCTGCCCGATGGCGACGCGCTGGCCGCGCACCGTGCGCTGCAGCCGATGATGGCGCTGTTTCCTTTTGCGACCTGCGTGCCGTTTGCCGGCAACACGCAGGGCGCCGAACGCAGCGGCCTCCTCTTTCGCGCCGCTGCGCACGACGCACCCGACGACGCGCTGGTCGAGAAGATCGAAGCCCTGCTCGGCCTGCAGACCGCCGACACCCTGCGCTACGCCGACCGCCGCCGGGGCCAGCGCCGCTCGGCCCGGCTGGTGCGCCGTGCCGACGGCAGCGCGGGCCTCGAAGCCTTCCTGCTGGGCGGCGACACCAGCGCCGAAACCTGGATCTCCACGCTGCTGCGCGAGGAACTGCCGGCGCAAAGCTACGGCCGCCTGCTGCTGTCGCCGGGCTCGAAAGCGCCGGTGGCGGTGCAGTCGCGCGGCAAGACGGTGTGCACCTGCTTCAACGTGGCGGACGTGGCGATCCAGACCGAACTGGGCCGCTGCACCGGCACCGCCGACGAGCGGCTGGCGAAGCTGCAGGGCGCGCTGAAGTGCGGCACCAACTGCGGCTCGTGCATTCCGGAACTCAAGCGCATGGTGCGGGCTACGCCAGCCGAAGCGATGGTGGAAGCCCCATGACAGCCCTGTGCATAAGCCGAATGACATTCCGGCATAAGCGTTGCAGGACAATCCGCCTACCCATGGGAATCAGCCAATACATCAAGGAAATCGGCCGCGGCGCGCGAGGCGCCAAGCCGCTCACGCGTGAACAGGCCACCGACCTGTTCGGCCAGGTGCTGGACGGCACCGTCACCGACCTCGAAATCGGCGGCTTCTGCCTGGCCATGCGCATCAAGGGCGAAACGCCCGAGGAAATGGCCGGTTTTCTCGATGCCACCCATGCGCGGCTGAACCGCATCCCGGCGGGCGACCGGGCGCTGGTCGTGCTGCCCAGCTACAACGGCGCGCGCAAGCTGCCGGTGCTCACGCCGCTGCTGGCGCTGCTGCTGGCGCGCGAAGGCCTGCCGGTGCTGGTGCACGGCAGTGCGAGCGAAACCTCGCGCGTGCTGGCGTCGAACGTGCTCTCGGCGCTCGATGTTCCGCCCATGACCGCCATCCGCCCCATCGCCAACGGCGAAGCGGCCTTTGCGCCCACCGAACTGCTGAACCCCGCGCTCAAGCGCCTGCTCGATGTGCGCCGCGTGGTCGGCCTGCGCAACCCGGGCCACAGCGTGGTGAAGCTGATGCAGCCCACCGCCGGCCCCTGCGTGGTGGTGGCCAGCTACACACACCCCGAATACGCCCGCACCATGGGCGAGACCTTCGAACTCACGGGCATGACCGCCCTGCTCTCGCGCGGCCTCGAAGGCGAAGTGGTGTCCGACCCGCGCCGCACCGCGCAGATCGACGGCTTCGTGCGCGGCGTGCGCACCGAACTGCAGGCGCAGCAGGCCGGCACCACCGCCGAAGTGCCGGGCCTGCCGAAGGAAATCGACGTCGCCACCACCGCCGACTACACGCGCCGCGTGCTGGCCGGCGAGCTTCCCGTGCCCGAAGCCATTGCGGCGCAAGTCAGGCACATCACGCAACTGGCATCCCACGCATGAACAACGACACCCCCACCTCCCTCATCACCGGCCGCTGCACGCTGGTGGGCGCCGGCCCGGGCGACCCGGAACTGCTGACCGTCAAGGCCGTGAAGGCGATCCAGGCCGCGACGGTGCTGCTGGTCGACGACCTCGTGAACGACGAGATCGTGCAGGCCTACGCCCGCCCCGGAGCGCGCATCGTGCACGTGGGCAAGCGCGGCGGCTGCAAGAGCACGCCGCAGGCATTCATCGAGCGGCTGATGATCACCGCTGTGCGCGAAGGCGAGACGGTAGTGCGCCTCAAGGGCGGCGACCCGTTCATCTTCGGCCGCGGTGGCGAAGAAGTCGAACACCTGCGCGAAGCCGGTATCGAATGCACCGTGGTCAACGGCATCACCGCCGGCCTGGCGGCCGTGACCGCGCTGGGCGTGCCGCTCACGCACCGCGACCATGCGCAGGGCGTGGTGTTCGTCACCGGCCATGCCAAGACAGGGGCCGGCGCAGCCGAGGACCCGACCGACTGGCGCGCGCTGGCCGCGACGGCGTACAACGCGCGGCTCACGCTCGTTATCTACATGGGCGTGTCGGGCGCCGGGCACATCGAACGCGAACTGCTGCAAGGCCTGCCGGGCGACACGCCGGTGGCCGTCATCCAGCATGCGAGCCTGCCGCACCAGCGGCACATCGCGACCACGCTGGGCAACCTGCAGAACGGCATCGCCGAGGCCGGGCTGGCCAGCCCGGCTGTGATCGTGGTGGGCGACGTGCTGCGCGGACTGGCAGCCGCCGAGGTACCGGTGGACGCGGACAAGTTCGGTACCTGATCGGCACCTGACCAGGGCGAGGACAGCACGAGCGGCACGGGCGCCGCGCACCACAACGTGGCATGGATCGTGCTGAGCCATCGGCAATGAATGCCGTCGCCACGCCCGAACCCGCCGCAGTCGAGATCGTCGCGCTCACCAAGCGCTATGCCCCCGGCACACCGGCCGCCGTCGACCAGATAGACCTGCGCATTGCCAGCGGCAGCTACTGCTGCCTGCTCGGCCCGTCGGGCTGCGGCAAGAGCACCACGCTGCGCATGATCGCGGGCCACGAGTCCGTCACCAGCGGCGACATCCTGCTGGACAACCGCAACATCACCGACCTGCCCGCGGCAGCGCGCGGCACGGCGATGATGTTCCAGAGCTTCGCCCTGTTCCCGCACCTCTCGGCCACCGACAACGTGGCCTTCAGCCTCAAGATGAAGGGCGTCGGCAAGGCCGAGCGCCACAAGCGCGCCAACGACCTGCTCGAACGCGTCGCGATGGGCCACCTGGCCAACCGCAAGCCCGGTGAGCTTTCTGGCGGCCAGCAGCAGCGCGTGGCGCTGGCGCGAGCACTCATCACCGAGCCGCGCGTGCTGCTGCTCGACGAGCCGCTGTCGGCGCTCGACCCCTTCCTGCGCATCCAGATGCGCGCCGAGCTGCGACGCTGGCAGAAGGAACTGGGCCTGACCTTCGTGCACGTGACGCACTCGCAGGAAGAGGCGATGGCGCTGGCCGACACCATGGTGGTGATGAACCACGGGGTGATCGAGCAGGTCGGCTCGCCGCACGCGGTCTACAACCACCCGGCGAGCGAGTTCGTGGCGCGCTTCATGGGCGGCCACAACGTGTTCGACACGCCAGCCGGCCCGATCGCGGTGCGCAACGACCGCATGCGGATCGCCGCGGCTTCGGAGGGCGACGCGGCTGGCACTGCCCTTGCCGCCACCGTTACCGACGTCGAATACCAGGGCACCTACGTGCTGCTCGGCCTGGCGCTCGAAGGCGCTGCCGCCGGGCGCCAGAACGTCTCTGTGCTGCTCGGCGAAGCCGCTTTCCTCGCGCGCCCCTATGCGCACGGCGAGGCGGTGCGCCTCTCATGGGCCGAAGCCGACGCGCGCGTGCTCGGCCCCGGCGTCAAGCCACCGGGCGAGCGGGCTTCGGCGCCCGCCAACGCCGGGGCTCGCCAGCGCGACGACACGGCCGCGCTCGCAATGACCCTGTGAGCGCATCCGCAACCTGCTTCCCTTTTTCCTGCGTTCGTTTCTTTCCACTTTTTTCTCTGGAGACTCAGCCATGACCGATTCCATCGACTCGTCCAACGGCGTCAAGCGCCGCACCCTCCTGCAAGGCACGGCCGGCATCCTGGCCACGGGCATCGCGCCCTTCGTGCATGCGCAGGAAAAGATCGTGCTGCGCTACCTCGGCACCGCGGTGAACCAGGACAAGGCGATTGCCGAAAAATTCAAAGCCGACACCGGCATCGAGATCCAGTACGTGGCCGTGACCACCGACGACGTGACCAAGCGCGCCGTGACCGCCCCCAACAGCTTCGACCTGATCGATACCGAGTTCTTCTCGCTCAAGAAGATCGTGCCGACCGGCAACCTGAAGGGCATCGACACCAAGCGCGTGAAGAACGCCGACAAGATCACCTCGCTCTTCACCAAGGGCGAAGTTGCGGGCAAGAAGGTCGGCAGCCAGGGCACGGCGCCGGTCAAGGTGATCTATCTCGAGGGCGAGAAGAGCAAGGTCTTCGCGAAGTCGGCCACGCAGTTCATGTCGCTGATCCCGACCACCTACAACGCCGACACCCTGGGCATCCGGCCCGACCTGATCAAGCGTCCGATCTCTTCGTGGGCCGAGCTGCTGAACCCCGAGTTCAAGGGCAAGACCGCGATCCTGAACATTCCGTCGATCGGCATCATGGACGCCGCGATGGTGGTGGAGGCCAAGGGCATCCACAAGTACGCCGACAAGGGCAACATGACCAAGGCCGAGATCGACCTGACGATCAAGACCCTGATCGAAGCCAAGAAGGCCGGCCAGTTCCGCGCGCTGTGGAAAGACTTCAACGAGTCGGTGAACCTCATGGCCTCGGGCGAGGTCGTGATCCAGTCGATGTGGTCGCCCGCCGTCACGGCCGTGCGCAGCAAGGGCATCGACTGCACCTTCCAGCCGCTCAAGGAAGGCTATCGCGCCTGGGCCTCGGGCTTCGGCCTGCCGGCCACGCTCTCGGGCAAGAAGCTCGATGGCGCCTATGAGTTCATCAACTGGTTCCTCGACGGCTGGGCCGGTGCGTACCTCAACCGCCAGGGCTACTACAGCGCCGTGCTCGACACCGCCAAGACCAAGATGGAAGCCTACGAGTGGGCCTACTGGATGGAAGGCAAGCCCGCCGCGCAGGACATCAAGAGCCCGCAGGGCGACGTGATCGCCAAGGCAGGCTCGGTGCGCGACGGCGGCAGCTACGAACAGCGCATGGGCGGCATCGCCTGCTGGAACGCCGTGATGGACGAGAACGAGTACATGGTCCGCAAGTGGAACGAGTTCGTCGCGGCCTGACCTTCGACCTGAGCTTGTGAGCGCCCCCTCGACCAGCGCGTCCGTCGCCACCACGCCCATCCATGCTGTGAAAGCATGGTGGCAGGCGGCGCCGTTCGCGCTGGTGTTCCTGCTGTTCTTCCTGGTTCCGCTGGCGCTGGTCGCGATGGTCAGCCTGTGGAACTTCAACGAATACGAGCTGATCCCTGCGGTCACGCTGCGCAACTACCTGAGCCTGTTCGAGGGTTGCTCGCGCCTCACCGACAACGGCGACCTGTGCGTCACGCTCAACACCTACCTGAGCACGTTCAAGTTCTGCGTGCTGGTGTGGGGCATCACACTGCTGATCGGCTTTTCGGTTGCGTACTTCCTGGCGTTCCACGTGCGCTCGTCGACCATGCAGACGGTGCTGTTCGTGCTGTGCACGGTGCCCTTCTGGACTTCGAACGTGATCCGCATGATCTCGTGGGTGCCGCTCTTGGGGCGCAACGGGCTGGTCAACCAGGCGCTCATGGGCCTGGGCCTCGTGAACCAGCCTGTGGAGTGGCTGCTGTTCTCCGATTTCTCGGTGGTGCTGGCCTTCGTGCACCTCTACACGATGTTCATGATCGTGCCGATCTTCAACAGCATGATGCGCATCGACCGCTCGTTGCTCGAAGCAGCCAGCGATGCGGGCGCCTCGGGCTGGCAGACGCTGTGGAACGTGGTGGTGCCGCTGTCGCGCACCGGCATCCTGATCGGGTCGATCTTCGTCATCACCATCGTGATGGGCGACTTCGTCACCATCGGCGTGATGGGCGGCCAGCAGATCGCCTCCATCGGCAAGATCATCCAGGTGCAGACCTCGTACCTGCAGTTTCCGCTGGCTGCGGCCAACGCGATGATCCTGCTGGCTGTCGTGCTGATGATCATCTGGGGGCTGACACGGCTGGTCGACATTCGAAAGGAGCTCTAGGGTGAACCTGGATTCTTCCGTTCTGTTTGGGGTGCGTCGTTCGGGGCGCGCTCACGCCCTGAAGGAAAAATACAAATGAGCCAACGCATAGGCGAACAACGCAGCCCCGGCTTCTGGCCTCTCGCCACGGTCTTCGCCCTGTTCGTGCTGTTCCTCTACGGCCCGATGATCACGATCTTCGTGCTCAGCTTCCAGGGCCCCGAGGGCGGTCTCACCTTCCCGTTGCGCGGCGTCTCGCTGCACTGGTTCTACAAGCTGGCTGAAGGGCTGGGCACAGTGGACATCGGCGCGGCCTTCAGGCGCTCGCTGGCGCTGGGCGCGGTGGTGATGGCCTTCACTGTCGTGCTGTCGGTGCTGGCAGGCCTGGCGTTCCGCAAGAAGCTCGCGGGCAGCAACGCCCTGTTCTTCGTCACGGTGGCCAGCCTCATCATGCCGTCGATCATCATCTCGCTCGGCATCGGCCTGCAGTTCCGGCTGATCGACACGGGCATCAAGAGCGTGCTGACGGCGATGGACGCGACCACGCTGCTCGAAGGCTACGGCACCGCGCTGGGCCTGTTCAGTTCCGCCCTCGGCGCGCACCTGACCTGGACGCTGCCCTTCGGCCTGCTCATCATGTTCGCGGTGTTCAACCGCTTCAACCCCGCCTATGAGGAAGCCGCGCGCGACCTCGGTGCCACGCCGTGGCAGACCTTCCGCTTCGTGGTGCTGCCGCTGATCGGCCCGTCGATCGTGGGCATCGGCATGTTCGGCTTCACGCTGTCGTGGGACGAGATCGCCCGCACCTCGCAGGCCATCGGCGACGTCAACACGCTGCCGCTCGAGCTGCAGGGCCTGACCTCGACCGTCACCACGCCGTCGATCTATGCGCTGGGCACGGTGACCACCGTCGTGTCGCTGCTCGTGATGGCCGTGGCGCTGGGCTCGGCCGCGCTGCTGCGCCGCAGGGCTGTGCGGCCCAGGTGAGATTTTTCCTACAGCCGCCTCTAAAATCGCGCTCCAACACAAAGTACAAGCGAGAGAGGCGGGCATGCTGGACATCGACAAACTCAACGAATTCACCCATAACCACGGCGAACTGCGCCGTGGCCAAGGGCTGGTCACAGGCACCATCGCACTGAGCCTGGCCATCCTGTGCTTCCTCGGCGTACTGGCCTTCCACTTTCCGCAGTACCTCACCACGCCCGAGCTGCGCAAGAGCTACAACGTCGACGTGATGCGCTACATCCTGCTGGCGGCGCTGGTCATTTCGGGTGGGCTGTCGCTGGTCAACATCATCTTCAACCGCTCGCGCTGGCTCTCGTCGGCGGCGTTCCTGCTGGTGGTGGCGTCGGCGCTGCTCGGCGGGCACAAGGTGCCGGTGCACGACTTCGCGGACAACACGCCGTACATCGGGCTCGACTGGTTCATCCTCGACCTGCTGGGCTCGTCGCTGATCTTCATCTTCATCGAGAAACTCTTTGCGCTGCGCAAAGACCAGCCCGTGTTCCGCGAAGAGTGGCAGACCGACTTCCATCACTTCGTGGTGAACCACATGATCGTGGGCTTCGTGCTGCTGGCCACCAACCTGATGGTGCACAAGCTCTTCGGCTGGGCCGCCAATGACGGCATTCGCGGTTGGGTGGGCAACCTGCCGTTCTGGGCCGGGCTGCTGCTGATCGTTCTGGTGGCCGACCTCGTGCAGTACTGGACGCATCGCGCCTACCACGAGGTGCCGGTGCTGTGGCGCCTGCACGCGGTGCACCACAGCGTGAAGAGCATGGACTGGATGGCGGGCTCGCGCCAGCACATCCTCGAACTGCTGATCACGCGCACGCTGGTGCTGGCGCCCATCTATGTGCTGGGCTTCAGCAAGGACGTGATCGACGCCTACATCGTGGTGGTCGGCTTCCAGGCGGTGTTCAACCACTGCAACGTGAGCGTGCGGCTCGGTCCGCTGCGCTACCTGATCGTGACGCCCAACTTCCACCACTGGCACCACAGCCAGGACCAGGAAGCACTCGACAAGAACTACGCGGCGCACTACGCCTTTCTCGACTACATCTTCGGCACCGCGGTGAAGAGCACCAAGCTCTGGCCCGAAAAATACGGCGTGCTGGGCGACTACGTGCCCAACGGCTTCTTCAAGCAGCTGAAGTTTCCGTTCATCTGGAAGGGCTGATGCGCGCCGCGTTCAAGACCGCCGCGGTCGTCGTTGCCGCGGGCGCTGCCCTGCTGCTCACGGCCTGCGCCACCCGCATCGACCTGCCGACCAAGGATGCCGGCTTGCGTCTGCGGGTGCAGAGCTCGGTCATCGCGCCAGGCAACGGCGGCGAACTCATCGCGGCCGACGCGCTGGAGCCCGGCGACATCCTGCTGACCTCCATCGCCACGGTGAATTCCTTCGGCATCCGGCTGGGCACCTTCTCGCCGGTGAGCCACGCGGTGCTGTACCTCGGCGACGGCCAGATCGCCGAAGCCGTGGGCACCGGCGTGCGCGCGCGGCCGCTGGCCGATCTGGTCGATGAAGAGCAGATGGTGGTGGCCTTTCGCGTGCCGGGCGTCGACGAAGCCGGTGCCGGGCGCATGCGCGAATGGGCGCTGTCGCAGGTCGGCGCGCGCTACAACACCGTGGGCGTGCTGCTGAACGCGCCTTTCGTGCTGAACCGGCGCCTGTGCGAACTACCGCTGGTGCCAAGCGCGGTCAGCAACTACTGCGTGAGCGGCATGGCGATGGTGCAGCTGGGTGCAAGCCGCGACGACCAGTTCTTCTGCTCGCAGTTCGTGCTCGAGGCCTACAAACAGGCTGGCCTGCCGATCACCAGCGCCGACCCGCGCTGGGTGAGCCCGTCCGACCTGCTGCACATGCGCGAGGGCGACGTGCCCTCCATTGCCACCACGCAGCCGCTGCGCTACGTGGGCCACCTGAAATACAACCCGCCGCCGCTGCTCGCGGCAGACGGCCCTTGAGCGCGGCCGCTTCATCGCGCTTCGACGTCGTCGTGATCGGCGCCGGGGCTGCCGGGCTGTTCTGCGCCGGCGTGGCGGGTCAGCGCGGGCTCAGGGTGCTGGTGGTGGACCACAGCGAAAAGGTGGGCGAGAAGATCCGCATCTCGGGCGGCGGGCGAGCCAATTTCACGAACCGCGATCTCGACGTGCGCGCACCGCAGCGCCACTTCATCGGCGACAACCCGAATTTCTGCCGCTCGGCGCTGTCGCGCTATGCGCCGCAGCAGTTCATCGAGCTGGTGCAAAAACACGGCATTGCCTTCCACGAGAAGCACAAGGGGCAGCTGTTCTGCGACGGCTCGTCGCAGCAGATCGTCGACATGCTGCTGGCGGAATGCGCGGCGGGTGGGGTCGAGCGGTGGCAGCCGTGCAAGGTCGGGAAGATTGCGTTTTCTGGCGCTGATGCTGATGAGTCGGGCGCTGGCAGCTATCAAATCGAGAGCGATCACGGGCTGATCGAAACGCCGAAGATCGTGGTGGCCACGGGCGGCCTGTCGATCCCCCAGATCGGCGCCAGCGACTTCGGCTACCGCCTTGCCGAGCAGTTCGGCCTGCGCCTCGTCACCCCCCGTCCGGCGCTGGTGCCGCTGACCTTCGGCGGCGAAGGCTGGGCGCCGTATGCCGAACTGGCCGGCCTGGCGCTGCCGGTGCGCATCGAGACCGGAGCGAAGAAGGAAAAGATGGCCTTCCTCGAAGACCTGCTCTTCACCCACCGCGGCCTGTCTGGCCCGGCGGTGCTGCAGATTTCGAGCTACTGGAAGCCCGGCACCCCGCTCACGCTGGATTTCGCGCCCGGCATGAACGTGGCGGAGGCGCTGGGCGAAGCCAAGCTGCGCTCGAAGAAGCGCATCGCCAACGAACTGGCCACGCTGGTGCCCTCCCGGCTGGCTGACGCCTGGGTCGGGCAGGATCCGGCGCTGCAACGTCCTGTCAACGAAGCTGCCGACAAGTCGCTGGCGGCCCTGTCGGAGCGCATCGCCCGCTGGCAGATCACCCCCAGCGGCACCGAAGGTTACAAAAAAGCCGAAGTCACGGCCGGCGGAGTCGACACCCGCGACCTGTCGTCCCAGACCATGGAATCGAAGCAGCCGGGCCTGTATTTCATCGGCGAAGTGGTCGATGTGACCGGCTGGTTGGGCGGATACAACTTCCAATGGGCCTGGGCGAGCGCCCACGCGTGCGCAACCGCGCTATAATCGCGGGCTAACTCTTGGCCTCCCCTCAACGGCCGCAAAAAGTTTTCAGTTGAGGAACCCCGGCTTGGGGCCTCGATCTCTCCAGGCCAAATTCATTTCAACGATTCATCAATGACCACCATCCGCGTTAAAGAAAACGAGCCCTTCGACGTCGCACTGCGCCGTTTCAAGCGCACCATCGAAAAGCTCGGCCTGCTGACCGACCTGCGCGCCCGCGAGTTCTACGAAAAGCCGACCGCCGAGCGCAAGCGCAAGAAGGCCGCCGCGGTCAAGCGCCACTACAAGCGCGTGCGCAGCATGCAGCTGCCCAAGAAGCTGTACTAAGCAACACCCAGGGCGGCCGGCTCCAGACGAAAGTCAGCACCGCCGCCCCGTTGCCTCAGCCGCGCCAGGGAAACCTGCCGCGGCTTTTGTTTTTTCCGAAAGGTTGCCGAATGACTCTCAAAGAACAAATCACCGAAGACATGAAGACGGCGATGCGCGCCAAGGACTCCGAGCGCCTGGCCACCATCCGCCTGCTGCTCGCCGCCCTGAAGCAAAAGGAAGTCGATGAGCGCGTGGAGCTCGACGACACCATGGTCGTCGCCATCGTCGACAAGATGGTCAAGCAGCGCAAGGACTCGATCGCCGCTTTCACCACCGGTGGCCGCCCCGATCTGGCCGACAAGGAAGCTGCCGAGATCAAGGTGCTGGAGGCCTACCTGCCCCAACGCATGAGCGCCGATGAAACAGTGGCCGCCGTGAAGGCCATCGTGGCCGAGCTGGGCGCCAGCGGCCCTGGCGACATGGGCAAGGTGATGGGCGTGGTCAAGACCCGCCTCGCCGGCAAGGCCGACATGGGCCAGGTCAGCGCAGCGGTCAAGGCCGCTCTGACGGGCGCCTGATGATGAACAACACCGGCAGCAGCCCCTCCGCCACGATCCCCAAGGCCTGCGCCTGCATGGTTGACGCGCGGGGCCGGCTGCTGGTGTTCCGCCATCCCGAGGATGGCAACATGCAGCTGCCCAAGGGCACCATCGAGCCCGGCGAATCGCCTGAAGTGGCGGTGCGCCGCGAGCTGCTCGAAGAATCGGGCCTCGACTACACCGGCCCGCTGCAATCGCTGGGCACGCTGCACCGCGAATGCGAAGCCGGCGTCGAAGGCAACACGCACCGCCACCCGCAGCTGTGGCACCTGTTCCTGATGCGCGCCCAAGGCGCCCTGCCTGAAACCTTCACGCACATGGCCACGGGCAGCCCTGAAGAGGAAGGCCTGGTGTTCGCGTTCCGCTGGCTCGAAGCGGGCGATGCACTCGATGACTTCGCCCTGCCCTACCGCCAGACCATCGAGCGCGTGCGCGCGGCCCTGCTGCAGGCAGCCTGACTTCGGCTCACAGCCCGGCGCGCGCGGCCATGTACAGGCCCAGCAGCGCCAGCCCGATCAGGAAGCAGCGCTTGAACACCGCCACCGAAAGCCGCTGCCGCAGCCAGGTCCCGAACACCATGCCGCCGATGGCCGGCACCAGCATCGCGATCGACCCGCCCATCGCCGACATCGGATAGCCCCCGTTCCCGACCAGCCCGATGGCCAGCACCACCGTCGAGGTGGTGAACGAGATCCCCATCGCCTGGATCAGCGAATCGCGCTGGAACCCCAGCGCCTGCAGGTACGGCACCGCCGGCACCGCGAACACCCCGGTCACCGCCGTCACCAGCCCCGTGACGATGCCCACCAGCGGCCCCACCCAGCGCGCCTGCGCGTCGGTCACGTGAAGCTGCCGCCCGGTCAGCCCCCAGACCGCGTAGACGACCAGCGCCACCCCGAGCGCGAACGAAGCCCAGGCCCCCGCCGGCACGCCCAGCCACAGCGCCCCGCCCAGCGTGCCGATCACCACCCCCACCTGCATGCCGCCGATGCGCCGCAGCACCGGCATGAAGGTCGCGCGCGGCCCGGTCTGCCAGATGTTGGTGACGAGCGACGGCACGATCAGCAGCGCCGCGGCCTGTACCGGCGACATCCACAGCGCGAGCAACGCCATCGACACCGTCGGCAGCCCGAGGCCGACCACGCCCTTGATCACCCCGGCCAGCAGGTACACCGCTGCGGCGGCGGCCCAGAAACTCGTTGTGTCGATCGAATGCGTCATCGGGACACGACTCTGCCGACGAAGCCGGCCTCTGGAAATCGGGCATTCGCAGAGGTAGCCTCAGGCTGCGGCTGAGGCTCCTGGTGCACACTCCGCCGAACCATGCGATTCGATCTCACCGACCTGCGGCTCTTCCTCAACGTCGTCGAAGCCGGCAGCCTCACCGGCGGCGCCGGGCGTTCGCACATGACGCTGGCCTCCGCCAGCCAGCGCGTGCGCGGCATGGAAGACGCGCTCGGCTCCCCGCTGCTCACCCGCCACGCGCAGGGCGTACGCCCCACCGAGGCCGGCCGCACGCTGCTGCACCACGCGCGCGTCGTGCTGCAGCAGATGGAGCGGCTGCGCGGCGAACTCGGTGAATACGGCCAGGGCCTCAAGGGACACGTGCGCTTCATGTGCGGCACTTCGGCGCTGACCGAGCACCTGCCCGAGGTGCTGAGCCGCTTTCTCGCCGAGCATCCACGCATCTCGGTCGACCTCGAGGAACGCCCCAGCCCCGACACGGTGGACGCGTTGCGCGCCGGCCTGTGCGACATCGGCATCGTCTCGGACGCCATCGACAGCGAAGGCCTCGAATGCCACCCCTTCCGCCGCGACGACCTCGTGCTCGTGATGCCACGCGGCCACGCCCTTGCCGGACGCCGGCGCCTGCAGCTGGCCGATGTGGTCGACAGCGAATTCGTGGGCCTGCCCGCGGACAGCGCGCTGCAGCTGCTGATCACCCAGCATGTGCGTGCGCTAGGCAAACACCTGGCTTACCGGGTGCGGGTGCGCAACTTCGAGGCCGTGTGCCGCATAGTGGAGTACGGCATCGGCGTCGGCATCGTGCCGCAGACCGCGGCCGAGCGCTGCGCCCGCTCGATGAAGATCGCGCGCGCCTCGCTCGCCGACAAATGGGCCGAGCGCACGCTGATGGCCTGCGTGCGCTCGTCGGAAGACCTGCCGCTCAACGCCCGGCGCATGCTCGAGCACCTGATCGCGCCTCCGGAAGAAGCTACGAGGAAGTGACGGGCTCCCCAAACTCGATCTGGATCTTCACGTCGGTCGCGCGCCCCGCAGCGGCCTCCTCGAAGGCCTCGATGCCATCTTCGAACGCGAAGGTGCGCGAGATGAAGGGCTTCACGTCGACCTGGCCCGACGCGATCAGCGCCAGCGCGCGCGGGAAGATGTTGGCGTAGCGGAACACCGACTCGATGCGCACTTCCTTCGCCTGAATGGCCACGATGTCGAAGGCAACCTTGCCAGCGGGTATGCCCACCATCACGAGGCAGCCGCCGGGACACAGCAGCTCGAAGATGTCGTCGAAGGCGCGCGCGCTGCCGCTGGCTTCGAACACCACGTTGGCGCCCCAGCCGTCGGTCAGCGACTTCACGGTGTCGGCGAGCTTGGTGTTGCGCACATCGACCGTGGTGACGGCCGGGTTGTCCGCAAACAGCGCCAGCTTCTCGGGCACGAGGTCAGCGAGGATCACGCGCGCCGCGCCGCCCGCAAGTGCAGCCAGCGCCGTCATCGCGCCGATGGTGCCCGCGCCGATGACCACCGCCACGTCGCCCGGCTTCAGCGCCGCCTTCTTCGCGGCCTGCAGACCGATGGCCAGCGGCTCGACGATGGCGCCCTCGCCGAAGCTCACGTTGTCGGGCAGGCGGAAGGTGAAGGCCGCCGGGTGCACCACAAAAGGCGTGAGGCAGCCGTGGATCGGCGGCGTCGCCCAGAAACGCACGGCAGGGTCGAGGTTGTAGATGCCTTCGAGCGTGGCGCGCGAGTCCATTTGCGGAATGCCGGGCTCCATGCATACGCGGTCGCCGGGCTTCAGGTGCGTGACTTCCGCCCCCACCTCGGCCACCACGCCCGAGGCCTCGTGGCCCAGGATCATTGGATCTTCCACCACATAGGGGCCGATGCCGCCGTGCTGGTAGTAGTGGACGTCGCTGCCGCACACGCCCACGGTGTGCATGCGGATCTTCACGTCGCGCGGCCCCATGTCCAGGGGAAGGTCTACGTCGCGCAGCTTGAGCTCATGCGCTTTTTCCAGAACCAGTGCTTTCATTTCTTTTCGTCCTTGAAGGGGTGTCGGAGGTGTCAATGCAAAGGGGTGTCGGTGCGCAGCAGCGAGGCACCGGTGTCGATGTCGAACAGGTGCACCTGCAACGGGTCGGCCACGAAGCGCGCCGCATCGCGCAGCCGCGGGCACTGGGCCGAGGGCATCAGCGCGGCGATTTCGCTCTCGCCCTGCCCGAAGCTCACCAGCACCTCGTTGCCGAGGTATTCGATGAGCTGCACCTCGCCGGCAAAGCCGCCTGCGCGACCGCCCTGCGTGTCGACCTGCAGGTGCGCGGGCCGCACGCCCAGCGTCACACGCTCGCGGCCTTCGAGTGCGAAGCGGCGCGCGTCCACGCGCACCGTGCCTTCGCGGCCCGCCAGCTCGAAGTAGCCATCGGCGTCACGCACCATCATCTCGACCAGGTTCATCGGCGGCGTGCCGATGAAGCCGGCCACGAAGGCCGAGCGCGGTCGCTCGAAGATCTCGCGCGGCGAGCCGACCTGCTCGATGCGCCCGTCGCGCAGCAGCACGATGCGGTCGGCCAGCGTCATGGCCTCGTGCTGGTCGTGCGTGACGTACACGGTGGTGGTCTTCAGCGCCTGGTGCAGCCGGGCTATCTCGACGCGCATGTGGTTGCGCAGCTTGGCGTCGAGGTTGGACAACGGCTCGTCGAACAGGAACACCTTGGGCGTCTTGATCATGGCGCGCGCAATCGCCACGCGCTGCTGCTGGCCGCCCGACAGCTCGGTGGGCCTGCGCTGCAGGTACCGCTCCAGGCCCAGTGTGTCCGACACCTCCTTGATGCGCGCATCGATCTCGGCCTTGGGCACCTTCAGGCGCTTGAGGCCGAATGCGATGTTGTCGCGCACGCTCATGTGCGGATAGAGCGCGTAGTTCTGGAACACCATGGCAATGCCGCGCTCCTGCGGCGGCAAGTCGTTCACGCGCTGGCCGCCGATCAGCAGGTCGCCGTCGGAAATATCTTCCAGCCCTGCGAGCATGCGCAGGATGGTCGACTTGCCGCAGCCCGAGGGGCCCAGGAACACGACAAACTCGTTGTCCGACACGTCGAGGTCGAACTGGTGCACGACCTGTGTTTCGCCGTAGCGCTTGATGATGTTGTGACAGCTGATTGCGGACATGTTGTTCTTCGAGGGAAAGGAAATGATCTGGCTCATGCTGCGTCGCGCTTGCGCTTGAAGGCGGCGTTGAGGAAGCCGCTGAGCACGCCGACCATCAAGAGCGGTGGCAGCGACAGCAGGATGACCGAGGCATTCAAGATGCCCCACGGCACGTCACGCCCGAGCTGGCTCAGCTCCGAGGCAACGATGGGCAGCGTCTTCGCGTCCGAAGTGGTGAGCATCAGCGCAATGAGAAACTCGTTCCACACCAGCACGAAGCCGAAGGCGATGGCGCCGACCAGCGAGCGCGCGGCAATCGGCAGCGCCACCTTGAAGAAGATCGCGTAGGGGCCGTAGCCGTCGACGCGACCCGCCTCTTCCACCTCTTTCGGCACCGCCTTGAAGGCGGGTATGGCGAGCCAGATCACGGTCGAGAGCGTGAGCAGCGTGTAGGTGACGATCAGCGCGAAGCGCGTGTCGTACAACTCCAGCTGCAGCCAGATCACCATGAGCGGAATGGCCACGGCCACGGGCGGCAGGAAGCGCATCGACAGCACGAAGAACTGGATATCGTCAGCCCAGCGCAGCGGATAGCGGGCGAGCGCATAGGCAGCCGGCAGCCCGAGCACCGCGCCGGCAATCACTGCCGCGCCCACCACCACGATGGAATTGAGCAGCCCCTGCGCCACGGCCTCGCGGCTCAGCACGTAGACGTAGTTCTCCAGTGTCGGCGTAAAGAAGATCTTCGGCACTGCCGAGACGATGTCCACCCGGTTCTTGAACGAGTTGAGAAAGGTCCAGAGCACCGGCACCAGTGCGGAGAGCCCTGCGGCGACCAGCACCAGCCGGGCTAGCAGCGTGCTTGGGGAGAACGGGGTTTTCTTTTTTGGCAAAGCGCTCATTTCGGTCGCGTCCATTTCCAGATGTAGGTGAACGCCACGGTCGAGGCGACCATCATCAGCACCGCCATGCTCGACGCGTACGAGATGCGCCCAGACTCGATGAAGCCCTGCGAGAAGGCGTACATGTCCAGCGTTTCGGTCGAGATGCCGGGCCCTCCACGCGTCATCACGTAGATCAGGTCGAAGGCACGCAGCGACTCCACCATCTTCACGAAAGTCAGGCTGATGAGTGGCGCCTTCAGCATCGGCAGCGCGACGTACGCATACACCTCCCAGGTCTTCGCATGGTCCATGCGCGCGGCCTCGAAGGGCTGCGGCGGCAACGTCTCGAGCAGCTTCAGCACGATGACCGCGAAGAACAGCCCCCACTGCCACACGTCCACGAACGCCACCGTCATCAGCGCCGTGAGCGGGCTGGCCAGCAGGTCCAGCGGCTCGCCGGTGATCGCCTTGTACGGATACGTCAGCAGTCCGAACAGCGGATGAAAGGCGAACTTCCACACGAAGGCGGCCGACACGCGCGGCAGCAGCACGGGCACGATGAACAGCATCGACAACACGTTGCGCCAGCGCGCGGTGGTGCACTGGAACAGCAGCACACCCAGCAGCACCGCGAGCCCCATGGTCGCGCTGACCGTCAACACCTCCCACACCAGCGACACCCGCACGGAGTTGAGAAAGCGCCGATCGGAAAACAGCTGGATGTAGTTCGACAGCCAGACCCAGCTGGAATCGGCCTGCCCGAGCTCGCGGTCTTGCAAGGAGATGCCGATCGCGAACAGCGTCGGCACCAGCGCCAGCACCGCGAGCACCAGCAGGCCCGGCCCGATGAAGACGACCGGCAGCCTTGTCTTTTTTCGTTTCTCCCTGGCGGCCATCACTTCTTGCGCCGTGCGATCAGTTGCTTCGCGTAGGCGTCGAGCTCGTCGAGGCCGGCCTTGATGTCGGTGCGCGAGCCGGTGATCAGCTCTTCGAGAATGATCCCCCAGCGGTCGCCGAGATCGGGCCAGGCGGCGTCCTGCCAGAAGTTCACGGCCGTGAGCTTGCCGGTGTCGGCCAGCGCCTTGCCGAGGTCGGCGCCGTAGCGCTTGGCGAACTCGGGGCTGCCCAGCACGCTGGTGCGGTTGAGCTCGCCGAACTGGCCTTCGGCGAGGCGGCGCTGCTCCTGCTGCCTGGAAGTGGCCCAGGCGACGAACAGGCCCGCGCACTTCTTCGCCTCCTCGGTCTTGTTGGCCTTGGCCCCGATGGCCAGCCCGTGGCCGTAGCCGCCGCCGGTCAGCGGCGTGGGCGGCGGCAGGTAGGCAACCTTGCCGATCACGGTCGACATCTTGGGGTCGAGCGCGTTGCCCGCCAGCGGGGTCGACTCGATCAGCATCGCCACCTTGCCCGCAAGGAAGGCGCCGGTGGCCTCGTCCCAGCCGCCTGTCTTGGTGCCGGGCGCCGAGTACTTGAACAGGTCGAGGTAGGTCTGCGTGGCCTTCACCGCGGCGGGCGAATCGAACACGGGCTTGTCGCCGTCGAACCACTGGCCGCCGTAGCCGCGGAAGAACGGCATCCAGCGCCACACGTTGGCACCCGAACCGCGCTGGCCGCGCAGGGCCACGCCGTAGATGCCGTGGGCCGGGTCGTTGAGCTTCTTCGCGGCTTCGGCGAATTCCTCGAGCGTGGTCGGCGGCTTGATGCCGGCCTTCTCGAGCAGGTCCTTTCGGTAGACCAGCAAGTCGCCGCCACCGGTGAGCGGCGCAAACCAGGCCTGGCCGTCGAAGGTGGCGACCTTCTGGCGGCCAGGGTCGAAGTCGGCGTAGTCGTAGTCCGCCGGGTAGTACTTGGCCAGCGGCACGATCCACTTCGACTGGGCGAACAGCGGCACGTTGGCCTCGTCGACGTAGTACACGTTGTACTTGCCGACGGTCGAGGCGTCGGCGCGGGTCTTGGTGCGGCGGTCGTTCTCGTTGAGGTTGTCGATGCTGAACGACGCGCCGCTCAGCGCCTTGAACTCGTCCTTGTACTTTTCCAGCAGGGTCAGTCCGTCGCGCGGCTGGGACAGCACGCGCACATCGTCCTTGCAGGCCTGCTGCGCCTGCGCATGGCCCGCTGCGGCCAATGCCGCCAGCAACAGTGCGCCGGCCTTGATGCAGCGCGTGGCTCGGTTCGTCATCGTTCGTCTCCTGGTCTTGTTTGTGAAGGGCTTGCGAGAGGGACGAAGCGTATGCAGCCGTGGGCGGGCGCTGCGTACACGCGCGCCGGTGGACTGGTACTTCGATGACCAGCGGGCTTGGGGTTTTGCCGGGGGTGGCGTACGAATTTGCCAATCGGTTGCAATGTAAAACCAGATAGATAGAATTCTCGTGGTTTTGTTTTGAAACCGAGAACGCCGAAAGCAGAACGTGCAGCGACCGGCCGATCGCCAATCGCCCCAATCCACCCCTTTCCGGAATCCGCCATGACCCACTACCGCACCGCCACCATCGACGGCCTGAACATCTTCTACCGCGAGGCGGGAGACCCGGCGCTGCCGCCCCTGCTCCTGCTGCATGGCTTTCCGGCCTCCTCCTTCATGTACCGGGAGCTGCTCGAACGGCTGGCCCATCGCTTCCACGTCATCGCACCCGACTACCCCGGCTTCGGCCACAGCGATGCACCATCGGTCGTCGAGTTCAGCTACACCTTCGACCACCTCGCCGACGTCGTCGAGAAGTTCACGGAACAACTCGGCCTGAAGCGCTACGGCCTCTACATGCAGGACTTCGGCGGCCCGGTGGGATTCCGGCTGGCCAGCCGCCACCCCGAAAGAGTGAGCTTCCTGGTCGTGCAGAACGCCAACGCCTACGAAGAAGGCCTGCCGGACGATTTCTGGGGCCTGGCCCGCGAGCTGTGGAGGGACCCGTCGCCGACCAACTACGCCAGGATCCGCGAAGCCGCCATGTCGGACGCAGCCCTGGAATGGAACTACACCCACGGCGTGAAAGACGCGGCGCGCATCAACCCCGACAGCTGGCTGCTGCAACGCGCCCTGCTGGCCCGTCCCGGCAACAAAGACGCAATGGCGGCCCTGCTGCACGACTACGGCCGCAATCTCTCGCATTACCCGGCTTGGCAGGCCTACTTCCGCCAGCACCAGCCGCCGACGCTGGTCGTGTGGGGCGCCAACGACGTGATCTTTCCACCGTCGGGCGCGTATCCCTACCAGCGCGACCTACGGCAGATCGATTTCAAGCTGCTCGACACCGGCCATTTCGCGCTCGAAGAACTGGGCGAAACGATTGCCGCCCACATCGAGCGCTTCCACGACGCCCTGCGTGCCTGACGGCAGGGCATCGCCATGCAATTGAACATCGATGCGGCCGCGGCCCGTGATGCGCAGGCACGGACTGCCACGCCACAGATAACGGCCGCGATGGCGCTGCTGTTCGCGGTCGCCTGCGGGCTGGCCGTGGCCAACGTCTACTACGCCCAGCCGCTGCTGGACACGCTGGCGGCCACCTTCGGCATCCGCCCCGCCACGGTCGGCATCGTGATCACCATCACGCAGGTCGGCTACGGCCTGGGGCTGCTGCTGGTCGTTCCGCTGGGTGACCTGATCGACCGGCGGCAGTTGATCGTGGGGCAATCGTTGCTGTCGGTGATCGCCCTGCTCTGCGTTGCGCTGGCGCCCAGCGCGGCGGTCCTGTTGCCGGCGATGGCCGCCGTGGGCCTGCTGGCCGTCGTCACGCAGGTGCTGGTCGCCTACGCCGCACTCATGGCCCCGCCGGGCGAGCGCGGCCGCGTGGTCGGCATCGTCACCAGCGGCATCATCGTCGGCATCCTGCTGGCGCGGGCGGTGTCGGGCACGCTGTCCGATCTTGTCGGCTGGCGCTCGGTGTATTTGGTGTCTGCCGCGGCCACGCTGGTCGTCTCCGGCCTGTTGTGGAAGGCGCTCCCGCGACGCGCACTGCCCTCGGTGCGCATTTCGTACCTGCAGCTGATCCGGTCGGTGTTCACGCTCTTCGCCGAAGAGCCTGTGCTGCGCATCCGTGCGGTGCTCGCGATGCTGATCTTCATGGCGATCACGATGCTGCTGACGCCGATGGTGCTGCCGCTGACGGCGGCGCCGTTCTCGCTGTCTCACACGCAGGTGGGGCTGTTCGGCCTGGCGGGCGCGGCCGGCGCCATGGGCGCTGCGCGCGCGGGCCGCCAGGCGGACCGGGGCCGCGCACAGCGCACTACCGGCATCGGGCTGTCGGTGATGCTGCTGTCTTGGGCGCTCATCGCCATGCTGCCGTGGTCCATCTGGGCGATGGTGGTCGGCGTCGTCACGATCGACTTCGGCCTGCAGTCGGTGCACGTCGCCAACCAGAGCCTGATCTACCGCGTGCGCCCGGAAGCCCAGAGCCGCCTGACCGCCGGCTACATGATCTTCTATTCCATCGGCTCCGCCACCGGATCGATCGCCTCGACGATGCTGTATGCACACGGCGGCTGGAACATCGTCTGCCTGGCCGGGGCCCTCACCAGCGGCCTGGCACTGGCGTTCTGGGCCATGACCCGGCACCTGACGCCGCAGGATGCCAGCCCCTGATGAGCTTCAGCACCGGGAAGCTCAGGCCGTGGTGGCGAGCGGCGTGTTCTGCGCGGTGCGCAGGCCGAAGCGGTCCTGCGCCTGCTGGCGATAGGCCGAGGGGGTCATGCCCTTGAGCTGCAGGAAGCGCCGGTTGAAGTTCGCGAGGTTCGCAAAGCCCACCTCGTAGCAGATGTCGCTTACCAGCCGGTCGGAGGTCTGCAGCATCTCGCAGGCCTTGGCGATTCGCAGGCGAGTGACGAAGTCGGTGAAGGTGGCGCCCATGTGCTTGTGGAAATAGCGCGAGAAGCTGCTTTCGGCCATGTTGGCCACGGCGCACACGGCCGGCAGCGACAGCTCTTCGGTCAGGTGCTGGTCGAGGTAGTCGAGCACGCGGCGCATGCGGGTGTTGGCGCTCGGGTCTTCGCTCGCCGTGCCTGTGGTGTTCGAAATCTGGCGCCAGTCGGGCCAGCGGGCCAGCTCGTGCAGCAGGCCGATGAACTCCGCCAGCCGGGCCATGCCCTCCTGCGCCTGCACGCGCAGGAAGCGTTCGCGCACCAGCGCGTGGATGCCGAAGAACTCGATGCCGAGCCTGGCGCGGTCGAGCATCGGCAGCACCGCCTTCAGCTCCGGGAACAGGTCGGTGCCCTTGCGCAGCGGCTCGTCGCGAAAGTGGATGACCATGCTGCGCTCGGCTATGCCCTCGGGCGGCACGTCGTGCGAAATCCAGGTATGGGGCAGCCGAGCGCCCACCAGGGCCACGTAGCCGGGCTCGAAGCGGCCGATGTGGTCGCCGACGAAGGCGTCACCGCTGCTGCGGTTGATGCATTGCAGCTCGTATTCGTCGTGGTAGTGCCAGCAGTCGAAGGGCCAGGGCACGCCGTGCTGCAGGCAGCGTACCGAGCTGCCGCCCGCCGGCTCGAAGCCGAGCCTCGGGTCGCGCAGCAGTTCGTGCTCGAGTTCCGGCTTGCGCGCTGCGTTGTGTCTCATGGGTGTACGAGCCTTCGCGCGGTGGCCGGCGGTGCTTTCTCAGCTGCCGGCGATCTTCATCCGGTTCACCAGGACCGATCCCGTGGTCTTGGCGCCGAAGGTGTAGGCATCGGCCCCGATGGCCTCGATGCCCATGAGCATGTCTTTGAGGTTGCCGGCGATGGTGATCTCCTGCACCGGGAAGGCGATCTTGCCCTTCTCGACCCAGAAGCCGCTGGCGCCGCGCGAGTAGTCGCCGGTCACGTAGTTCACGCCCTGGCCCATCAGCTCGATCACGAACAGGCCGGTGCCCAGCTTGGCGAGCATGGCGTCGAGGTCGTCGGTGTGCTTGGTCAGGCGCGAGCTCAGCGTCAGGTTGTGCGAGCCGCCGGCATTGCCGGTGGTCTTCATGCCCAGCTTGCGGGCCGAGTAGGTCGAGAGAAAGTAGCCTTCAAGGCGGCCGGCATCGACCACCTTGCGCGCCCGGGTGGTCACGCCTTCGTCGTCGAAGGGCGAGCTGCCCTTGCCGCGCAGCACGTGCGGGTCTTCGGCCACGTCGACGTGCTTGGGCAGCACGGGCTTGCCCAGCGAATCGAGCAGGAAAGTGCTCTTGCGGTACAGCGACCCGCCGCTCACAGCCTGCACCAGCCCGCCCAGCAGGCCCACGGCCAGCGGCGACTCGAACAGCACCGGGCATTCGGTGGTCTTGATCTTGCGCGACTTCAGGCGGCTGAGCGCCCGTTCGGCGGCGTAGCGGCCCACGGCCTGCGGGCTGGCCAGTTCATCGGCCGAACGCATGGAGCTGTACCAGGCGTCGCGCTGCATGTCGTCGCCCTTGCCGGCGATGGGCGCCACCGAAATGGAATGCCGCGAGCTGGCGTAGCCGCCGCGAAAGCCGTGCGTGTGGGCGCTGAAGAAGTGGCTCTGCTGGGCCGAGACGCCCGCGCCCTCGCTGTTGGTGATGCGCTTGTCGGTCGACAGGGCCGCTTCTTCGCACTCCAGCGCCAGCTTGGCGGCCTGTTCGCTCGTCACGTCCCAGGGGTGGAACAGGTCGAGTTCGGGGTGCACCTTGGCGATGTCTTCCTCGTCCGGCAGGCCGCTGACGGGGTCTTCGGCCGTGAAGCGGGCGATGTCGTAGGCCGCCTGAACGGTCTGCTTGATGGCCCCTTCGGAGAAGTCGGAGGTGCTGGCATTGCCGCGGCGGTGGCCCACGTAGACCGTGATGCCCAGCGACTTGTCGCGGTTGCGCTCGACGTTCTCGAGCTCGCCCTTGCGCACCGACACACTCAGGCCGCAGCCCTCGGAGGCCTCGGCCCCGGCGTCGGTGGCACCGAGCTTCCTGGCATGCGCCAAGGCGGTGTCGACCAGGTTTTCGAAGAAGGAGCGGCTGTAGGCGAAGCCGGAATCGGCGCGCGAGGAGGATGTCGTCATGTGGTGGCTATGATACTTGCGCCCCCTGTTTCACGTTTTCTCCCCAGCTTCCCACCGCGTTGCAACGCCGCACGGTGCGGCCCAGAATCCACTCCATGTCCCGCAAACCCAAAAAAGGCTATTTCGTCCGTGGCCAGTTCGTTGCCGAAGGCAGCGAACTCGACCTTGAGCTCAAGCGCGAGCTCAAGGGCACCGACGAAGCCAGCCGTACCGACCTCAAGCGCGAAAGCGACGAGCTGCAGAAGCTAGGCACCGAGCTGCTCACGCTGCGCGCCGGCCTGTTCGATACGCTCCAGCTCGACGAAAAACTGGTCGACGCCATCGCCGAAGCCAAGCGCATCACCAATTTCGAGGGCAAGCGCCGCCAGATGCAGTTCATCGGCAAGCTCATGCGCAAGCTCGAGCCCGAAGTGCTGGAGGCCGTTAAACAAGCCCTGTCCGAGCAGAGCGTCGCGCCGGCCGCCGAAACCGCAGCCCTGCACGAGGCCGAGCGCTGGCGCGACCGGCTGATTGCCGACGACGACGCCCTCGGCGGCTGGATAGAAACCCACCCCGCCACCGATTCCCAGCAGCTGCGCGCCCTGGTGCGCCAGGCCCGCAAGGACATGAAGACCGGCCCGGCCGGCGAAGCGCCGCGCCAGGGCAAGGCCTACCGCGAGATCTTCCAGTTGGTGCGCGCCCAACTGGCGGTGCACGGCGGAGCCGACCACGCGGCAGCGGCCGCCGCCCAAGACCGGGAAGAGGACGCATGAGTTCGTTCGACCCGGTCCGCATCGGCATCGTCTCCATCAGCGACCGTGCCTCCAGCGGCACCTACGAAGACAAGGGCCTGCCCTCGCTGAAAGAGTGGCTTGGCCGGGCGCTGAAGAACCCCATCGAATTCGAACCCCGGCTGATCCCCGACGAGGCCGACCGCATCAGCGCCACGCTGATCGAACTGGTCGACGCGGGCTGTTCACTGGTGCTGACCACCGGCGGCACCGGCCCCGCCCTGCGCGACGTGACGCCCGAGGCCACGCTGGCCGTGGCCCACAAGGAAATGCCCGGCTTCGGCGAGCAGATGCGCCAGATCAGCCTGCGCTTCGTGCCGACCGCGATCCTGTCGCGGCAGGTGGCGGTGATCCGCGACAAGAGCCTGATCATCAACCTGCCGGGCCAGCCGAAGTCGATTGCGGAAACGCTCGAAGGGCTGAAGGACACCGAGGGCGTGCAGGTCGTGCCGGGCATCTTCGCAGCGGTGCCCTACTGCATCGACCTGATCGGCGGGCCGTACCTGGAGACCGACGACACGGTCTGCAAGGCTTTCAGGCCCAAGTCGGCCATCCGGCCGCCGCGCTGAGCGGCTACTTGACCAGCGTGAGCAACGGCACGCCCTTGTCCTTGACCATCGTCACGAGGAACTTTGCGGGCTTGGTGGCACTGGCGTTGCGGCCGACCGTGTGAATGTCGGCCGGGCCTTCGTAGAAAGTCTGGCCGGAGGTCAGCGTGACCTCTTTGCTGCCCTTCACGCCCATCACGATCGATCCCTCGAGCACGTACACGAAGGCGTGGGCGTCGTGGCGGTGGACGGGATCGACTGAGCCTGGCGGAAAGTCGACAACGAACGTGACTGCTTCCTTGCCGGGCATGTCCGCCAGGTCCTTCGTCATGAGCATGGTCACGGCGGCTTCGGGGGCCGCCAGGGCGGGCATGGCGACGAACACGCCAAGCACACCGAACGTAAGGCCCAGGGAAATGCAGGTTTTCTGAAAACGGGTCATGGGTTGCCTTTCAGGCCAGCGCACGCTGCGCCAGCCAGTCTTCGAAGCGGATCGTCCCGAGGCGCGGGGCGTTGCCGGGCGTCAGCGACCGGTCGTCGAGCTGCACGCCGAAGTAGCTCGCCCCGGCATCGGTGACCACCGGCCGCTTGTCGCCGGTCGCCGCGAACAGGCGCCGAACCAGCGCGTCGAGCGGCAACGCCTGCGGGCCCGCGATCTCGATCCGGCCCCGCGCGGGGGGCTCGGCCACCACGGCGGCGAGCGCAGCCGCAACGTCGTCCGCCGCCATCGGCTGTATCAACGCGTTCGACAGCCGGACTTCGCCGCCCCGCACGCTCCCGTCGGCGATACCGGCCACGAATTCGAAGAACTGCGTGGCCTGCACGATGGTCCAGGGCACGGGCGAGGCCTCGATCAGCTCTTCCTGGCGTTGCTTGGCGCGGAAATAGCCGCTGGCCAGCAAGCGATCGGTGCCGACCACCGACAGCGCGATGTGATGCGTCACGCCGGCTTCCGCCTCGGCGGCCAGCAGGTTGCGCCCAGCGGTGTCGAAGAACTGGAGCGCCGGCTCGTCCTCGAACGAGGGCGAATTTGCGACGTCGACGACCACATTGGCGCCCGCCAGCGCGGCCTTCAGGCCTTCGCCGGTGAGCGCGTTGACGCCCGTCGAGGGCGACGCGGCGTTGACCTCGTGGCCTGCATCGCGCAGGCGCGTGGCGAGCTTGGAGCCGATGAGGCCGGAGCCTCCGATGATGACGATCTTCATGGTTGATTCCTCGGTAAGGAGAGTCGGAGTCAAGAACGCCCCCCGTGGACGTCCATGCAGGCAAGACGTCCAGCGGGGGGCGTTTGTGACACCGGGACCGAAAAATCCCAGGAATCGGTCAGATCGACCGGTCCGGCCAGCTAGGTGGCCGCGACCGCAGGCCCGAAACCATGGCTCTCGGCCGCCTGCTCGCAGGGCACGCGCTCGACCTGCACCGTCGAATGGTGGATGTCGAAGCGCTCGGCCAGCAGGGCGCGCAACCGCAGCATCAGCGGCGCCATGTCATCCACATCCGGCGTGCACACCACGTGCACGCTGAGGCTCACCTTGCCGCTCGAGAGTGCCCATACATGCAGGTCGTGCAGGCTGGCGACGCCTTCGCTGCCCAGCAGCGCACGCTCGACCTCGGGCAGGTCCACGTCGTCAGGCACGCCTTCGAGCAGCACGTTCAGGCTCTCGCGCAACAACCGCCAGGTGCGCGGCAGCACCCACAGGCCGATGGCGACCGCGATCACCGAATCGACCCACGCCCAGCCGGTGAAGCGGATCACCAGAGCCCCGACGATCACGCCGATCGAGCCCAGCATGTCGGCCCACACCTCCAGGTACGCGCCCTTCACGTTGAGGCTCTTGTCCTTGCCTGCCGCGAGCAGCCGCATGCCGATCAGGTTGACGACCAGCCCGCCCACGGCCACCAGCAGCATCATGGTCGACTGGATCTCGGCCGGCGTGGAGATGCGCCGCCAGGCCTCGTACAGCACGTAGATAGCCACGAAGAACAGCAGCACCGCATTCAGCACCGCCGCCAGGATCTCGAAGCGGTAGTAGCCGAAGGTGCGCCGCCTGTCCGCAGGCCGCTTGCCGATCCAGATGGCGGCCAGCGAAATTGCCAGCGCCACGGTGTCGGTGAACATGTGGGCTGCATCGGACAGTAGCGCGAGGCTCCCCGACACCAGCCCGCCGATCACCTCGGCCACGAGGTAGACCGTGGTCAGCAGAAGCGCCCAGCGCAGTGCCTTCTCGTTGCCGCCTACAGCGTGTGAATGCTCATGTGCCATGGGAGCCTTGCAATGCAGGATCGAGTGGCGCGCCATGAACCTGCTCCTGCACTTCTTCCTCTTCTTCATCGCGCCGGTGCGCAATGCGGTAGAGCAGCGGAAGCACCAGCAGCGTCAGCGCGGTCGACGAAAGAATACCGCCGATCACCACCGTGGCCAGCGGCCGCTGCACTTCGGCGCCGGTGCCGGTGGCAATGGCCATCGGCACGAAGCCCAGCGAGGCGACCAGCGCCGTCATCAGCACCGGTCGCAGCCGCGTGAGCGCGCCTTCGCGTATGGCAGCGTCCAGCGGCAGGCCGCCTTCGCGCAGGTTGCGGATGAACGAGATCATCACCAGCCCGTTGAGCACCGCCACACCCGACAGCGCAATGAAGCCCACCGCCGCCGATATCGACAGTGGAATGCCGCGCATCCACAGCGCCACGATGCCGCCCGTGAGCGCGAACGGAATGCCGGTGAACACCAGCAGGCCGTCCTTGAGGTTGCCGAACATCGCGAACAGCAGCGTGAACACCAGCAGCAGCGACACCGGCACCACGATCTGCAGCCGCTGCGTGGCCGAGGCGAGGTTCTCGTACTGGCCGCCCCACACGGTCCAGTAGCCGGTGGGAATCTTCACGTTGCGCATGGCCTCCTCTGCCTCGGCCACGAAGGAGCCGAGGTCGCGGCCGCGCACATTGGCGCTCACCACGATGCGGCGCTTGCCGTCCTCGCGGCTCACCTGGTTGGGGCCGGGCGCGATGTCGAGCGTGGCCACCTCGCCCAGCGGGATGAAGCTGGTGCGCTGGCCTTCGGCGCCCGCGCCCTTGGGCAGGGCCACGGGCAGGCGCTTGATGGCTTCGAGGTCGGTGCGCAGGTTCTCGGGCAGGCGCACGATGATGTCGAAGCGCCGGTCACCGTCGAACAGCGTGCCCGCCTCGCGCCCGCCTACCGCGGTGGAGATCGCGTCCTGCACGTCGCCCACGTTGAGGCCGTAGCGCGCGGTCTTGTTGCGATCGATGTTCACGGTGAGCATCGGCAGGCCGGTGGTCTGCTCGACCTTCACCTCGGCCGCGCCGGCGATCTTGCCCAGCACACCCGACACCTCGGCGGCCGTCTTGTTCAGCACGTCCATATCGTCGCCGAAGATCTTCACGGCCACGTCGCTGCGCACGCCCGAGATCAGCTCGTTGAAGCGCAGCTGGATGGGCTGCGAGAACTCGTAGTTGTTGCCCGGCAGCTTCTCCACCTCTTCCTGCACCGCTGCGAGGAGCTCCTCGCGTGTACGACGAGGCTTGGGCCATTCGCTCTCGGGCTTGAGCATGATGTAGCCGTCGGAGATGTTCGGCGGCATCGGGTCCGAAGCAATCTCGGCCGTGCCGGTGCGCGCAAACACGCGCTCGATCTCCGGAAACTTCGCCTTCAGCGTGCGTTCGAGTTGCTTTTGCATCTCGACCGACTGCGTGAGGCTGGTGCCCGGAATGCGCAGCGCCTGGATGGCGAAGTCGCCTTCGCTCAGGCTCGGCACGAACTCCGTGCCCAGGCGCGTGGCCAGCAGGCCCGACAGCACCACCGCCACGGCGGCCAGGGTAATGACCAGCGGCTTGGCCGCCATGACGCGCGCCAGCAGCGGCTCGTAGCCGCGCTTGGCCCACACCATCAGGCGGTTTTCCTTCTCGCTGACCTTGTTGCCGATGAACAGCGCCACTGCCGCGGGAATGAAGGTGATCGACAGGATCATCGCGCCCAGCAGCGCAATCACCACGGTGAAGGCCATCGGGTGGAACAGCTTGCCCTCCACGCCCGTGAGCGCAAAGATCGGCAGGTACACGATCATGATGATCAGCTGGCCGAACAGCAGCGGCCGGCGCGCCTCCTGCGAGGCCGCGAACACTTCGTGGAAACGCTCGCTGCGCGTCAGCGGCCGCCCCTTGTGCGCCTGTGCATGGGCCAGCCTTCGCACGCAGTTCTCCACGATCACCACCGCCCCGTCGATGATGATGCCGAAGTCCAGCGCCCCCAGGCTCATGAGGTTGGCACTGACCTTCTGGTTCACCATACCGGTGAAGGTGAAAAGCATCGACAGCGGAATCACCAGCGCGGTGATCAGCGCCGCGCGGATGTTGCCGAGGAACAGGAACAGGATCGCGATGACCAGCACCGCGCCCTCGAACAGGTTCTTCTTCACCGTGGTGATGGCCTTGTCGACCAGCACGGTGCGGTCGTACACCGTCACCGCCTTCACGCCGGCGGGCAGCGTGCGGTTGATCTCCTGCATCTTCTTGTCGACCGCCTGCGACACGGTGCGGCTGTTCTCGCCGATCAGCATGAACACGGTGCCCAGCACCACCTCGCGGCCGTTGTCGGTGGCCGCGCCGGTGCGCAGTTCCTTGCCAATGCCGACCTCGGCCACGTCCTGCACGCGCAGCGGAATGCCGTTGGCGTTGCCGAGGATGACGTTGCCGATGTCTTCCGCCGACTTCACCTGCCCCGGCGCGCGAATGAGGTACTGCTCGCCTCGCTTCTCGATGTAGCCCGCGCCCACGTTGGCGTTGTTGCGTTCCAGCGCGGTGACGAGGTCGGTCATCGTGAGGCCGTGGGCCAGCAGCTTGGCCGGGTCGGGCGCGATGTGGAACTCCTTTGCATAGCCGCCGATGGAGTTGATCTCGGTCACGCCCGCCACGTTGCGAAGCTGCGGCTTGATGATCCAGTCCTGGATCTCGCGCAGGTCCGTGGGCGAGTAAGGCTTGCCGTCGGCCTTCTTCGCGCCCTCTTCCGCCTCGACGGTCCAGAGGTAGATTTCGCCGAGGCCGGTCGAGATGGGGCCGATCACCGGTGAGATGCCGCTGGGCATGCTCTCCCGCGCGGACTGGATGCGCTCGTTGACGAGCTGCCGCGCGAAGTAGATGTCGGTGCCGTCCTTGAAGATCACCGTTACCTGCGAAAGACCGTAGCGCGACAGCGAACGGGTCTGCTGCAGGCCCGGCAGGCCCGCCATGACGGTCTCGATGGGGTAGGTCACGCGCTGCTCGGTCTCCAGCGGGGAGTAGCCGGGCGCGGCGGTATTGATCTGCACCTGCACGTTGGTGATGTCGGGCACGGCGTCGATGGGCAGCTTCTGGTAGCTGAAGATGCCGAGTGCCGCCATGCCGAGCACGGCAAGCAGGATCAGCCAGCGCTGCTCGATGGAGAAGCGGATGATGCGTTCGAACATGCGGACTTCCTCAGTGGGTGTGCGTGGCAGAGCTCTTGCCCTGCTGCGACTTCACGACGAAGCTGCCGCTGGCCGCATAGGGCACGCCGGGCTTCAGGCCGCTCACGATCTCGATGCGCTTGCCGTCGCTGCGCCCGGTCTGCACGTGCTGCGGCAGGAAGCCGCCGGGCACGCGCAGGAACACGGTCGGCTTGTCTTCCACCGTCTGCACCGCTTCGGCCGATACGGTCACGGGGGCATCCGTCTCTGAGGCGACGAGCTCGACGTTCACGAACAGGCCCGGGCGCCAGATGCGCTGCGGGTTCGTCAGCGTGACACGCGCGGTGGCGGTGCGCGTCTGCGCGCCGATCAGCGAGCCCACGTACGACACCTTGCCGGTCGCGGTCTGGTCGAAGGCGCTGGAGCGGATGCTCACCGGCTCGCCGATGCGCACCAGGTTCAGGTTGTTGGCGGCCACGCTGATCTCGGCCCACACGGTCGATAGATCAGAGATGGTGAAGACGTTGACGGCCTCGCCCACCGATTCGCCGAGCGAGATGTGCTTTTCGACCACCATGCCGTCGAAGGGCGCGCGCAGCTCGTAGCGGCCCAGCGCCGACGAGCCCGGAGTGGCACCGAGTGCCAGCAGCTTCTGGTTGGCATTGGCCACCGCGATCTGCGCTTCCTGCATGGCCTGCTGGGCCTGCAGGTAGTCCTGTTGCGGAGATATCTTTTCTTCCCACAGCTTCTTCTCGCGCTCGTAGGTGGAACGGGCCAGCTCCAGCCGGCGCTGTGCCGATTGCAGCGCGCTGCGTTGCTCCGACAACGAAGGGCTCGAAAGCACCGCCAGCACCTGGCCGCGCTTGACCTCCTGGCCGAGGTCGGCCGATACGCTGTCGACCACGCCCGCCACGCGCGGCACCACGTGGGCCGTGCGGTCTTCGTTGAACTTGATTTCGCCAGGCAGTTGCAGCGACGACTTGATGCGCGCGGGGCCTGCGCTCTCGATGGTCATGTCGGCGGCCTTGACCTGCTCGTCGGTGAAGGCGATCTTCTCTTCGTCTTCCTTGTGCTGCGACGTTGCGGCTTTTTCCTTGTCCTTGCCTTCCTCGTGGTGCTCGTTGTCGGCATGGCCCTTGGCCTCGCCGTGATCGTGGTCGTGGTCCTTGCCCTCTTCCTTGGCTTCCTTGCCGCCTTCTTCGTGATGCTCGCCGTCGCCGTGCCCGGCAGCTTCCGAATGGCCGGCCGCTTCGGGCTTGGCGGGTGATGTGCGCAGGATCATCGCGCCCGCGCCGAGGCCCAGCACCAGGACAACCGCGATGGCGATCCATTGCTTCTTGCCGACGCGCTCGGCGAAAGGTTTGCGTTCTTCGGTGTTCATGATGTGTGGAGTTCCTTGCTTGCCTGTCAGCGCGCGACGGGTGGTGTCGCGGCAGAGATGTCGTTGCCTTCGTTGCCCAGCAGTCGGTCGAGGTCACCGGCGGCGCGGTGCGCGTCGGCGAGTGCCAGCAGGTATTGCGCTCGCACCTGGAACAGCGTGCGCTGCGCGTCGAGTGCTTCCAGGAAGCTGAACTTCCCGAGCTCGAAGCCCTTGGTGGCGGCCTTGTAGGCGGTCTCGGCGCCGGGCAGCGCGTCGCGCTGCAGCGTCTCGGCGGTGGCGCGCGCGGAGCGCAGGCGCTCCGAAGCTTGCGCGACATCGGTGCCCAGTTGCAGCTCGGCAGCGACGAGGTCGTCGCGCGCCTTCTCTTCGCGGCTCAGGGCCTCGGCCACGTTGCCGCGGTTGGTGTCGAAGATCGGCAATGGAATCGACAGGCCCACGACCACCTGGTTGCGCCGGCTGCTGCCGGTTTCGCCTTCGGATGCCGGCACACGCTTGGCGCCGAGCGACACGGTCACGTCTGGGATGCGCTTGGCCTGCTCCAGGTCGGACAGCGCCTTGCGCCGCTCGACTTCGAGCCGCGCCTGCTGCACCACGGGCGCCGCGCCCAGGCGGCTGGCCACGTCCTGCACCGGTGCCGGCAGCTGGTCGACAGCGCCATCCACCTGCGTGAAGCGCGGGTTCGGGTTGCCCCACAGCGCGGCCAGCTGCTGGCGCGACGAGCGCAGCGTGCCCTCGGCCTGCAGCAACTCGACGCGGATGCCGGCCTCGGCCACGCGCGCCCTGGTTTCTTCCAGCGGCGAGACCTTGCCGGCGGCCACGCGGTTGGCCGCTGCGCGGGTGGCTGTCTGTGCAAGGCTCACCGAGTCCTGCGCGAGCCGCAGGCGCTCCTGCGCGGTGAGCACGTCGAAAAAGGCGGTGACAGTCGCCGCGCGCACCTCGGCGCGGCGGCCTGCCAGCGCCGACGCGGCCTGGTCGCGCGCGCGTTCGGCCGCCGTCACGCGGGCCGCGCGCTTGCCACCCAATTCGAGGGGCTGGCTCAGTTGCAGCGTGGTGGTGCGGTTGTCGCGGCGCAGGTCTTCCACCTGCGCGTCGAGCGTGGGGTTGGGCCAGGCGCCGGCCTGGACGATGGCGGCCTCGGTGGCCTCCTGCTCGCGGAACGCGGCAGACAGGCCGGGGTTGGCCTGCAACGCCATCGCAACGGCGTTGCGCAACGTCAGCGGGCCCACGGGCTCCAGAGTGCGGGCAGCCGCGTTGGACTGCTGTGAATACGGGGTGCCGGCAGCGGCCGACACTGCGACCTGTTGTGAAAAAGCCGGGGGCGCCGCCAAGGCCAACATGGCCAGCGGCACGAAGAGCGTGCGCATCGAATTCTCCTGGGTTGCGAAACAACGGACGGACGAATTCGGCGAGAAGAGCTCAGCTGATGGTGAGTATCAGAGGGGGAATGTGTTCTCTCGCCGAATCAAAGGGCGAGAGACCAGTCGGGACGAACCGGAACGTCGGAGATGTGCGAGGCAAAGCGCTCGGCAGGCATTGCGCGCAGGGCCTGGGCCACGCGCGCCGCAGCCAGCACCGGCGCCACCGAAGCATCCGCATGCTGGGCATAGCCTGCATGGCAGACCGCGCATTCGCCGACCACTGCATTGGGCTGGGTGCTGGAGTTTTTCTGCGCGCCCTCGCCGCTGTGGCTGCGGTCGGTGCCGCGGGTTTCGCTTTCGTGGTGGCCCCAGTGCTCGGGCTGCGTATCGCGCTCATGCTGGCAATACGCCGATGCCGACGCCCAGCTGAACTGGAACGGCAACAGGACGAGCAGGAAGATGAGGAGCCAGCGGCGCATGGAGGCAAAAAGTATATCGACGGACTGCGGCGGGCATTCCGGCAATGGCCCTTCGAAATGCAGGCCCGGCGCAATGTATGACACGGGGGCAGGGTTTTGTCCGTCAATAGGATTACCGAAACGTAACCCGCTTATTGAAAGTGCTTCGATACCATGCGGCAATGAGAATACTTGTCATCGAAGACGAGCCCAAACTAGGCGACTACCTAAAAAAGGGGCTGGAGGAGAACGGTTACGTCGTGGACATCGCCCGCGACGGCATCGAGGGGAGATACCTCGCCACAGAGGGGGAATACGCATTGGTCCTGCTCGACGTGATGCTCCCCGGCATCGACGGCTTTGCCGTGCTGCAGGCCATCCGGCGCACGAAGAACGTGCCCGTGCTGGTGCTCACGGCGCGCGACAAGGTCGAAGACCGCGTGCAGGGGCTGCAACAGGGCGCGGACGACTACCTCGTCAAGCCTTTCTCCTTCTCCGAATTGCTGGCCCGTGTGCAGGCGCTGCTGCGCCGCGGCAAACCGCAGGAATCGACCGTACTGCGGCTGGCCGACCTGGAGGTCGACCTCCTCAGCCGCAAGTGCGTGCGCAACCGCACGCGCCTCGACCTCACGGCCAAGGAGTTCACGCTGCTGCTGGTGCTGCTGCGCCGACGCGGCCAGATCCTGTCGCGCACCACGCTTGCCGAGCAGGTGTGGGACATGAACTTCGACAGCGACACCAACGTGGTCGAAGTGGCCATCCGGCGCCTGCGCAGCAAGCTCGACGACCCGTTCGAGGTGAAGCTGCTGCACACCGTGCGCGGCATGGGCTACGTCCTCGAAGACCGCTCCTGGTCTTGACCGCCCGGCCGCACTCACTCCAGAGCCGCTTGTCGCTCTGGTTCGCCGCGCAGACCCTGTTCGGGCTCAGCGTGATCTGCTTCGCCATCTACCTCGTCACGGCCTGGAGCTTCGGACAGAAACAGGAAGAGGAGCTCAACCAGAAGGCAGTGCTGGTGGAGCACCTGCTCAAGGAGGCAGAGAAAGGCGGCGACCTCGTCTTCCTGCGGCACAAGCTCGACGACTTCTTCTCGATGCAGGACGACGTGAGCCTGTCGATCTCGCATGCGGGCAAGCAGCTTTTCCAGTCCAGTCCCACGGCCGGCGGCCGCTGGATGCGGCGCGACCTCGTGGTGCCTTGGCAGCAGAGTGGCCTGACGACGCAGCTGCAGGTGCAGCTCGGCGTGAACACGGCACAGGAAGCCCGCCTGCTCGAACGGCTCGCATGGACGCTGCTGGGAGCCGTCGTGCTGGGCACGGCGCTGGTCTCGCTCACGGGCATGTGGCTGGTGCGGCGCGGCCTGCGCCCGCTCAAGGCGCTGGCCCAGCGCACCGCTGCAATGGCGCCAGACAAGGCCAACCGCCCCATCGACGCGATGGACTTCGCCGAAGAGCTGCGCCCATGGATCACGCAGTTCAACGCGTTGCTGCTGCGGGTGCAACGCGCCTACGTGCAGCTCGAATCATTCAACGCCGACGTGGCGCACGAGCTGCGCACGCCGCTGGCCAACCTGATCGGCTCCACCGAACTCGCACTCACGCGCCCGCGCAGCAACGAAGAGCTGCAGACCGTGCTCGCCTCCAACCTCGAAGAGATCGGCCGGCTCTCGGGCATCGTCACCGACATGCTGTTTCTCTCGCAGGCCGAACGCGGCGCGCCGATGCGCACGCGGGCGGTGACGAGCCTGGCGGTGCAGGCCGGCGACGTAATCGACTTCTACGACGCCATGCTGGAAGAAGCCGGCCTGCGTGCGGAAGTGAAGGGCGACGCCATGGCCGACGTGGACGCCGCGCTAGTGCGGCGCGCGCTCTTCAACCTGCTGGGCAATGCGATCCGCTTCGCGGCGCCGGCTTCGACGATTCGCATCGAGATCGGGGTAGAGAACAACGATGAATTCGCAGTCGCGGTCGTCAACCGTGGCGAGCCGATCGACCCCGCCGCCCTGCCCCGCCTGTTCGAGCGCTTCTACCGCGCGGCGCAGGCGCGGGACGGTTCGACCCGGCACCACGGCCTGGGCCTGTCGATCGTGGAAGCCATCGCGCGCATGCACGGCGGACGCGTGTTCGCGGCCAGCCAGGGCGGCGAGACGCGCATCGGGTTCACGGTACGGCGCAGCAGCGACCGGGACTAGGGCTTGGCGTGCGCGGCATCTGCCGCAACCGCTGCCTTGCGGCCGATGAACAGGTTGATCAGCGGCCCCGTCATCGCCGTGGTCACGAGCGCCATCACAAGCAGCATCGTGAAAAGCTCCGGGCCGATCAGCCCCGCGTCGAGGCCGATCTTCATCACGATGAGTTCCATCAGCCCGCGCGCATTCATCAGCGAGCCGGTGGCCAGGCTGTCGCGCCAGCCGTAGCCCGCCATGCGCGCGCCGGCCGCGCCGCCGGCGATCTTGCCGACGGTGGCAACGCCCACGATCAGCAGCATCGCGCCGAGGCTCGCGCCCGAGAAGGCGTTGGACGTGGTGCCCAGCCCCGCCAGCGCGAAAAACAGCGGCATCAGCACGACGATGGAGATCGGCTCGATCCGCTCGGTGAGCGACTTCAGCAGCCGGTCGTCGCGCGGCAGGCAGGCGCCGAACAGGAAGGCGCCGAACACCGCGTGCAGGTGCAGCCACTCGGTGACCAGCGCCGTCGCCAGCAGGCCGAGCATCAGCGCCGCCATCACGGTGGTCGATGGTTCGCCCTCGGGCGCCTTGGCGCGCAGCAGCCGTGCGAAGGCCGGCTTGAGCCCGAAGAACAGCGCCAGCAGCACCACCGCCATGCCCAGCGTGGTCTTGAGCAGGCCCTGGTAGCCCTCGCCTGCACCGACCATCGCGACCACGAAGGCCAGCAGGATCCAGGCGAACACGTCGACCACGGCCGCAGCGCCCAGCGACAGCTGACCGAAGGGCGTGCGCGTCATGCCGCGGTCTTTCAGGATGCGCGCCATCACGGGGAAGGCTGTGATCGACAGCGCCGCCGCGATGAACAGCGCAAACGGCCAGAAGCCGACGCCGGCCGGCGCAAGCGTGGGATGCAGCGCCGGCGCAATCGCGATGCCCAGCGCCATCGGCACGACCACGCTCAGCACGCCCACATAGCCCGCCGAGCGAAGCTGCTCACGCACGCCCTGCGACGCCCGCAGCTCCAGGCCGACCACGAACATGAACAGCACCAGCCCCAGCGTCGACAGCGATGAGAGCCCCTGCAGCGACTCCTTGGAGAACAGCTGCGCGTGCAGCGAGGGAAACAACGCGCCCATGACGACCGGCCCGAGCATCAGCCCCGCCGCCATCTCGCCGACCACGCCGGGCTGCCCCACATGACGAAGCACCCACCCGCATAAACGCGCGGTGGCCAGGATGACGATGAGCTGCAGCAGGAGCGAAGTGACGGACATCGAAGAGCTGGAATCGGTGGAGAAATTCGGCTGATGTTAGTTCGAAGCCGCATCGTCGAGCCAACGATTGGCCCACTGGTTCAGCGGCGTGAGGCGCTTGACGAGTTCGCCGCCCGATTCCGTGAGCACATAGCCCGCGTCGGCGAGCTCGACCACGCCGACGGCGCGCAGCTCCTTGAGCCGGTCGTTCAGCACCGAGGGCGACATGTCGTCCGTGCTGACGCGCAGCGCCCTGAAACTCTGCGGCAGGCCGTCGCGCAGCTCCCACAGGATGCGCAGCGTGCCCTTGCGGCCGAGCTGCTCCAGCAGCCGCATGATGGGTCGGCGCGATGCCGTGGGTTGTGCGTCTTCCATGCCGAATCCTTCGAATGACTGATTGGCGAGTGTACGCCCTTGCGCTACGCATTTCGTAGCGATAGACTGCGCCCGATCGCTACGCTTTCCGTAGCAACCTCATCCACTTCATCGAAGGAATCACCCATGGCCGAGACAGCCGCGAACCGCGCGCCGAGGATCCCCCCGCTCGAAGCCCCCTACCCCGAACCCATCGGCGAACTGCTCACGCGCATGACGCCGCCACAGGCGCCCGAGGTCCTCGCGCTGTTCCGCGTGATGGCCGTGAACCCCACGTTGGCCGAGCGCACGCTCGACCTGGGTCGCTACCTGCTCGGCCGCAAGGCAGCCATCAGCCTGCGCGAACGCGAGATCGTGATCCTGCGGGTCTGCGCCCGCTGCGGCGCGGAGTACGAATGGGGTGTGCACTGGACAGGCTTTGCAGACGCGGCTGGCTTCAGCGAGACCGACCGACGGGTGATGGCCTCGCCAGACGGTGATCTCTCATTGCTCGCGCCGCGCGATCGGCTACTGGTGTCGATGGTCGACCAGTTGCACAACGCGAGCGATATCGACGATGCGCTGTGGGAGGCCCTGAGCGCGCACTGGAGCCACGCGCAGCTGGTCGAGCTGATGATGCTCGCGGGCTGGTACCACTCGGTGAGCTACGTGTGCAATGCAGCGCGCGTGCCGCTGGAGAAGTGGGCAGCGCGCTGGTAAGGCCGACAGCAACGACCTATTTCGGCACGCGCATCAACCGCAGCCCGTTCGCCACCACCAGCAGGCTCGCGCCCATATCAGCGAACACCGCCATCCACATCGTCGCGCTGCCGAACACCGCGAGCACGAAGAACACGCCCTTGATGCCCAGCGCGAGCGTGATGTTCTGCCACAGCACCGAATGCGCACGGCGAGACAGGCGGATGGTTTCGGGAATGCGGCGCAGGTCGTCGTTCATGATGACCACGTCGGCCGCTTCCATCGCGGTGTCGGTACCGGCCCCGCCCATCGCGAAGCCGATGTCGGCCTGCGCGAGCGCGGGGGCATCGTTGATGCCGTCGCCGGTCATCGCGGCCGCGCCGTAGCGCTGCTGCATGGCCTTGATGGCGTCGAGCTTTTCCTCGGGCAGCAGGTTGCCGCGCACGTCGTCGATGCCGGCGTGGGCGCCGATGGTCTTCGCGGTGGCGGTGTTGTCGCCGGTGAGCATCACGGGCACGACGCCCAGGGCGCGCAGCTCCGCAACCGCGGCCTGCGACGATTCCTTGATGGTGTCGGCCACGGCAAACAGCGCGAGCACGGCCTTGTCCGATGCGAGCAGCGTGACGGTGCGGCCCGCTTCTTCATGGCGCTTCAATTCGGCTTCGAGCGACGGCGTGCACAGGCCACGTTCCTCGATCAGGCGGTGGTTGCCGAGCACGTAGGCCTGCCCCGCGTGCGTGGCCTGCACGCCGCGGCCGGGCAGCGCGGTGAAGTCGCCGACCTCGTCCCGCTGACCCTTCAAGCCTTCGGCAATGGCCTTCGACACGGGGTGATCCGAGCGGCCCGCGATGCTGGCGGCAATGGCGAACACCGTAGCTTCGTTGCCCGATGCTTCGATCAACGTGGACTCGACCAGCTTCGGCTTGCCTTCGGTGATCGTGCCGGTCTTGTCGAGCGCCACAGCCTTGAGCTTGCGCGCTTCTTCGAGATACGTGCCGCCCTTGATGAGGATGCCGCGCCGCGCGGCCGATGCGAGCGCGCTCACCACCGTGACGGGCGTGGAAATCACCAGCGCGCAGGGGCATGCGATGACCAGCAACACCAGCGCCTTGTAGATGGCCTGCAGCCACGTCCAGTCCATGAACAGCGGCGTGAGCGTCGCGACGGCCAGCGCCAGCACGAAGACGGTGGGCGTGTAGATGGCGGCAAACCTGTCGACGAAGCGTTGCGTCGGCGCGCGGGAGCCCTGCGCCTCTTCGACCGCGTGGATGATGCGCGCGAGCGTGGTGTTGGCCGCCACGGCCGTCACGCGGAATTCCAGCGCGGCAGTCTGGTTGATGGTGCCTGCGAACACGGCGTCGCCGATGGTCTTGTCGACCGGAATGCTCTCGCCCGTGACTGGTGCCTGGTCGATGGCGCTGATGCCGGCGGTGACAACGCCGTCGAGCGGCACGCGTTCGCCGGGGCGGATGCGCGCGATGGTGTCGAGCACCACGGTGTCGGCCATCACAGTCTTCCAACTGCCGTCGGCCTGCTTCACCTCGGCCTGCTCGGGCGCGAGCGCCAGCAGGCTCTGGATGGCGTTGCGCGCGCGGTCCACGGCGCGGGCTTCGATGAGCTCGGCAATCGCATAGAGCGCCATCACCATCGCGGCTTCGGGCCACTGGCCGATGATGAAAGCGCCCGTCACGGCCACGGCCATCAGGGCATTGATGTTGAGGCGCCCGCGCACCAATGCGCCGAAGCCCTTCTTGTAGGTGTCGAGTCCGGCGAGGCCGATGGCACCCAGCGCGAGCACCATCTCGGCGGCCATGAAGCCCTTGCCCTCGAGCCCCATGAAGGAGATCGACTCGGCCGCGATGGCCAGCACCAATGCGGCGACGAGGCGCGCGAGGCCCATGCTCATGCCCGCGATGCGCGCTGGTGCGACGGGTTTCGCGCCTGTCGCTTCGACTACAGGCTCGGGCTTGAAGCCGGCCTTGCGGATTGCATCGAGCGCCAGGGGCAAGGCAGCAGCGTCCGCCGTGATTGCCATCGTGCGTTCGCCGAGGCGAAAGCGCAGACCCTGGACACCGGCTACCGGCTCCAGCGCGCGGCGGATCTCGGACTCTTCGACGGCGCAATCCATCGTGGGAATGCGAAAGAGCAAGGCGCCCTTCGGGATGTCGGCCGTGTCGACGACGGCTGGCGACGAGCCGCAGACCGGGTTGCCGCAGCAGGAGGTTTCGGCCGGAGCATGCGCATGCGTGTGTCCGTGCGCATGGCTGTGACCATGGTCGTGATCGTGCGGGTGAAGGGCCGGAGTGACCGGGTTCAGAGTGGTCCGATTCGTCATGGAATCGATTGGAAACCCTGAAGCAGGTGTAGAGTCAACCGCTCATTTCCACTCGTACATTTGCCGCATCATGAAAATCGGTGAACTGGCCAAGGTCGCGAACACGCCGGTCGAAACCATCCGGTACTACGAGCGCGAGCAACTGCTTCCCGAGCCCGCGCGCACCGACGGCAATTACCGCATCTACGACGAAGACCACGCCCAGCGCCTGGGTTTCATCCGCCGTTGCCGCTCGCTGGACATGACCCTCGACGAGATCCGCAGCCTGCTGAAATTTCGCGACGCACCGCAGGAAGACTGCGGCGAGGTCAACCAGCTGCTGGACGACCACATCGGCCACGTGGCCGCGCGCATCACCGAGCTCAAGACATTGGAAAAGCAGCTGAAGGCGCTGCGCCAACAGTGCTGCGGCCCCGAATCGGCAAGCGCCTGCGGCATCCTGCAGGAGCTGGACACCGCCGCGCTCGCACCCGAGGCCTTCAGTCAGCACGCAGGCCACGTGCATGGGGCGCTGCACGCGCCCGCCAAGCGCGCCGGCTAGTCAGGCCGGCCGGGCTCGCTATTTGCCGATGAGCTGCGTGAGCTTGTCCGCCTCGAAGCTCTCGTCGCGCGCCGCGTCGCCGGGCACGCAGTCCTTGGTGCCGGGCTGCGCCGACAACTTCTCGATGGCCTGCCACAGCAGCGCGATCTGGTGCTCCTGCCCTGATGCGCTGTCGACCAGCCCGCGCAGCGCCTGGCTCAGCGGATCGTCGTCCTGCGTGATGCCATAGGCCGAGAACTTCTGCGGTTCGGCCACATCGGCGCTCTCGTCGGTCTTCGACGGGATGATGCGTGCGGGAATGCCCACCGCCGTCGCCCCTGCCGGCACCGGCTTGATGACCACCGCATTGCTGCCGATCTTGGCGCCGTCGCCGACGACGAACCCGCCCAGCACCTTGGCCCCCGCGCTCACCACCACATTGCGCCCCAGCGTCGGATGCCGCTTGGTGCCCTTGTAGAGCGAGGTGCCGCCCAGCGTCACGCCCTGATAGATGGTGCAGCCGTCGCCAATCTCTGCCGTCTCGCCGACCACCACGCCCATGGCATGGTCGAAGAACACCCGCTCGCCGATCTTGGCCGCCGGGTGAATCTCGATGCCGGTCATCCAGCGAGCCCAGTGCGCAATGAAGCGGGCGGGCCACTTGAAGCCATGCGTCCAACAGGCGTGCGCCCAGCGATGCAGCACCACGGCATGGAAGCCGGGGTAGACCGTGATCACTTCCCAGGCGCTGCGGGCGGCCGGGTCGCGTTCGAGGATGCACCGGATGTCGGCGCGCAGTCGAGAGAACATCGCTGCCTTTTGTCGTTATTATCGATATGGGGCGGGCAGTCTATAACCCGCCGTCATCGCTTACAGGCGATAAGGTTTTAAAAGGCTACGAGCCTCGCGGCGGGCGAGTGGCGTCGCTCATGGCCTTGGCGATGCCGCGCAGGATGTGGATCTCTTCCGGCGTGGGCTGGGCGCGGTTGAAGAGCTGCTGCAGCCTCGGCATCAGCTTCTTGGGCGCCTCTGGGTCGAGAAAGCCGATCTCCACGAGGGAACGCTCCCAATGGTCGAGCATGCCGGCCACCGCCTGCGCATCGGCCGCCTGCACCGGGTTGATGGCCTCGCGCACCTCGTAGCCGCCGAGCGCCAGCCGCCATTCATAAGCAACCACCTGGATTGCCGCGCCCAGGTTGAGCGAGCCGAATTTCGGGTCGGTCGGGATGCTCAGGGCCACGTTGCAGCGGTAGACGTCCTCGTTCCGCATGCCGAAACGCTCTGAGCCGAACAGGAAAGCCACGTGCTGATCGCCCTGCTTCGCAAGCGGCTCCAGGTGCTCCCGGGGCGTGCGGGTGGGCGGGCCGAAGTCGCGCGGGATCATGGCCGTGGCGCACAGGTGGGTCACGCCGTCCAGGGCTTCATCCAGCGTTTCGACGATGCGGGCGTTGGTCAGCACGTCGAGCGCGCCGCTTGCGCGCTGGATGGTTTCCTCGCGCCGCAGCACGTTGGCCCAGCGGGGCGCCACCAGCACGAGGTCGTCGAAACCCATGGTTTTCATGGCGCGGGCGGCGGCGCCCACATTACCGGCGTGACTGGTCTGGATCAGGATGAAACGGGTGCGCATGGCGGGTTTGGAGACACTAACGGGCGGAGCCGGTAAAATGCCCGATTCTCGCCGCCCGCATCGCCGGGTCGCCTCCGGGGGACCAACCCCACCGTTCTTCTCACAATCCAGAATGTCGTCCCCCAACCTGCATCCCATGCTCAACGTGGCCGTCAAGGCCGCACGCGCCGCCGGCGCGATCATCAACCGCGCCGCCCTCGACGTCGAGGCCGTGCGCATCTCCCAGAAGCAGGTCAACGACTTCGTCACCGAAGTCGATCACGCCAGCGAAAAAGCGATCATCGAGACGCTGCTTGGCGCATACCCGGGGCACGGCATCCTGGCCGAAGAATCGGGCACCGAATACGGCGCCAAAGACTCCGACTACGTCTGGATCATCGATCCGCTCGACGGCACCACCAATTTCATCCACGGCTTCCCTGTGTACTGCGTGTCCATCGCACTGTCGGTGCGCGGCAAGATCGAGCAGGCTGTGGTCTACGACCCCACCCGCAACGACCTGTTCACCGCCACCAAGGGCCGCGGCGCCTACATGAACGAGCGCCGCATCCGCGTCTCGAAGCGCACCCGCCTCAACGAGTGCCTGATTTCCACCGGCTTCCCGTTCCGCACCGGCGACAACTTCAAGCAGTACCTGGCCATCATGGCGGACATGATGCCCCGCGCGGCCGGCCTGCGCCGCCCCGGTGCCGCCGCGCTCGACCTGGCCTACGTGGCCGCCGGCTTCACCGACGCCTTCTTCGAAACCGGCCTGAACCCCTGGGACGTGGCCGCGGGCTCGCTGCTGGTCACCGAGGCCGGCGGCCTCATCGGCAACTTCACGGGCGAGCCCGAATTCCTCGAACAGCGCGAATGCCTGGCCGGCGCCCCGCGCATCTATGGCCAGCTGGTGCCGCTGCTCGCCAAGTACTCCAAGTTCGCCAACGTCGACGACAAGCTGCGCGCCAGCGACCGCGTGCGCGCCGTGTCCGCCTCGACCAAGTCGAACGCGGACGATGCCTCGGCTGACCTCTACGCCCGCAGCACCGTGGTCGACTTTGCCGACGAAGCGGCCGAAGGCGCCACCCCGGCCACGGCCGAAGCGAAGCCCGCTCCCCGCAAGCTCACGCGCGTGCGCCGTGACACGCCCGCCAACGGTGCCTCTCCCCAGTCTTCCCAGCCTTCCCAGCCCCACGAGGGCGACGCTTCCGCCAAGTGACGATGCTGGGGCCCAACGCCGCGCCCCGCGTTCGTGCCGCTCTGCGCATTGCGCTGAGCCACTACGTCGCGAGCGGGCTCACCGTTGCGCTGGGCCTGCTGTTCATCTCGGGCGGCATCCACTTCTGGCTCGGCACCATCGCGGCCTCGGCCGCCGCCACCGGCGTGATCGTCACCGCGCCGCCCGACCTGCCCGGCCCGCGCCGCGGCAAGTTCTTCCAGATGCTGCCGGCGCCGCTCATCGGCCTGCCGCTGTTCTTTGCCGTGCAGATGCTGCACACCGCGCCAATCCGCCTCGGGCTTCTGCTGGTGCCCGCCACCTTCATGGCCTTCCTGGCCATGGCCTGGGGCAAGCGGGGCATCCCGATCGCGATCGCGGTGATGTTCTCGATGGTGTTCTCCATGGCCACGCCGGCGCCCACCGGCATGGCCGACGCGCTGGAGCGCACCTGGCACTTCGGCCTGGGCGCAGGCCTGTACGTGATCTGGGCCACGCTCGCCAACCTGGCGCTCAACGGGCGCTTTCGCACCCAGTCGGTGGCCGACGTGCTGTATTCGCTGGCCGCGCTGATGCGCACCGAGGCCAGCCAGTTCCTGCCGCAGGACGAAACCCGCGACGTGCGCGACACCCCCGCGCCGGTGCTGGGCCAGCTGCTGCGTGAACAGGCCGCGCTGGCCGACCAGCTGCAGGCCACGCGCGACATCGTGCTCGAATCGCCGCGCACCCCGCGCCGCCAGCGCCTGGCCGCCATGCTGGTGATCGTGCTCGAAATGCGCGACCAGCTGCTGGCCAGCGAGCTCGACCTCGACACCCTGCGCGCACACCCCGCGCATGCCGAGGCGCTGATCGAAATGCGCTGCGTGCTCGAAGAACTCGCCGACGAAACCATCGCGCTGGCCGACGCCCTCATGATGGGCCGCCACCCCGAAGCCGTGGCCGACCGGCGCCCGCGCCTCGCGGCCATCCACGTTTCGGCCGACGACAGCGCAAACATGCACGGTGGAGGCGGCGGCCACATCGGCCCCACGGCTGCCATGCTCGCGCGCGGGCTGGCCAGCCGCATCGGCCACATCAACGACGAAGTGCTGCGCCTGTCGGCCATGGCGCGCGGCGATGCCGAGCCCAACCTTGCCGTGGTGCGCGCCAACTGGCAGCTCTTCGTGAGCCCGACCGACTGGTCGTTGCGCCCCTTCCTCACGCTGTGGCGCTGGGACCAGCCGCCGCTGCGCCACGCCATTCGCGCGGCGCTGGCCATTGCCGCGGGCTACGCCATCGCTGTGTCGATGCCCTGGGGCTCTCACGACTACTGGATCCTGCTGACCATCGTGGTCGTGCTGCGCGGCAGCCTCTCGCAGACGCTGGAGCGGCGCAACGCGCGCGTGGCCGGCACGCTGCTGGGCTGCGTGCTCGCGGTGGGGCTGCTGTCGGCGCACCCGTCGGCGCTGATGCTGCTGGTGATCGTGACCGTGGCGCAGGCCATTGCGCACAGCTTCGCGGTGCGGCGCTACCTCATCACCGCCGTGGCGGCCACCGTGCTCGGCCTGGTGCAGGCCCACATGCTGAACGTGGGCGTGGCGCCCATCTTCGCGCTGTTCGAGCGCATCGCCGACACGCTCATCGGCGCAGCGCTGGCCTGGGGCTTCTGCTACGTGCTGCCCTCGTGGGAGCGCACGCAGATTCCGGCGCTGGTGTCGCGCGTGCTCACCGCGCAGGCCCGGCATGCGCGCCTGGCGCTCGGCCTGGGCCAGCTGCAGGCCATCGACAGCAGCCCCGAGCTCGAATGGCGTCTCGCGCGCCGCGAGGCCTACGACAGCCTCTCGGCGCTGGTGCAGGCCACGCAGCGCTCGCTGTCCGAGCCGCGCGCGGTGCAGCCGCCGCTGGAGCCGCTCGAACACCTGCAGGCCCACAGCTACCAGCTGCTCGCGCAACTGAGCGCGGTGAAGTCGATGCTCGTGCTGCGGCGCGACCGCCTCACGCCGGCAGAGGTCGAGGGCCCCATCAGCCGCACCGCGCAGCGCATCGAGGCGGCCATCGGAACCACTCCCACCACCGGCCCCTCTCACCCCGAGAGCGCCGGCTCGACCACCGTCGGTGGCCCGATCCCCCTGCCCGACCCGTTCGACAACGACATCAGCCCCTGGCTGCTGCGCCGGCTCGACCTGGCCACGGCCCTGGCCACGCAGCTGCGCGACGACGCGGCGCGAATTCTTCAACCACTGAACGAGACAACAGCAGCCACGACGACCACCGCCTGATGACCAAAGAGATACTTGCCCACCCCTGGTTCGGCACATGGATTGCCATCCTCGTCGCCATCCCGCTCGCTCTTCTGGTTCACCGCATCGGCGGCCTTGTCCTGAAGCGCATCACCCGCCCCGTACCCACGGTGCACGCGATGGTGATCAACTGCAACGCGCCGGCACGGCTGGTGCTGCCGCTGGTTGCGCTGCTGCTCATCTTCCAGGCGGCGCCTGATGACCTTCGCTTCATTGGCAACGTTCGCCACCTCAACGGCCTGCTGCTCATCGCCGCCGCCACCTGGCTCACCGTGAAAGCCATCAGCGGTTTCGCCGACGGCGTGCTGGCGCAGAACCCCTCCGACATCGCCGACAACCTGCAGGCCCGTCGCGTGCTCACGCAGACCCGCGTGCTCGCGCGCACCGCCATGACAGTGGTCGTGGTGGCCGGCGGCGCGATGATGCTCATGACCTTTCCCGGCGCACGCCAGGTGGGTGCGAGCCTGCTGGCCTCGGCCGGCGTGATCGGCATCGTGGCCGGTCTGGCGGCCAAGCCGGTGTTCAGCAACCTCATCGCCGGCCTGCAGATTGCGCTGGCGCAGCCGATCCGCATCGACGACGTGCTGGTGGTCGAAGGCGAATGGGGCCGCGTCGAAGAAATCACCGGCACCTTCGTCGTCATCCGCATCTGGGACGACCGGCGCCTGATCCTGCCGCTCACCTATTTCATCGAGAAGCCGTTCCAGAACTGGACGCGTCACTCGGCCCAGCTGCTCGGCTCGGTCTTCATCTACGTCGACTACGGCATGCCGCTCGCGCCGCTGCGCGAAGAGGCAGAGCGCATCGTGAAGGCCGCGCCCGAGTGGGACGGCCGCTTCTTCAACCTGCGCGTGACCGACGCCACCGAGCGCACCATGCAGGTCCGCGTGCTCTGCACCGCCGCCACCTCGGGGCTGGCCTTCGACCTGCGCTGCAGCGTGCGCGAGGGGCTGATCGATTTCATGCAGCGCGAGTACCCGCAGTTCCTGCCGAAGACTCGCATCGCGAGCGAAGGCAACCAGGAGCGCGAACACCAGCAGGCCGCGGCCTGATCCGGCCTTGAAGCCAGAGCGACCGCCCCCCGAACGGCACTCCGCGCTCACGCGGGCCCTGCTGTACGGCTTTGCGCTGCTGTGCCTGGTGCTCGGTCTCATCGGCGTCGTCGTGCCCGGCATGCCGACGACGGTGTTCATCCTGATGGCCGCCTGGGCGGCCGCCCGCAGCTCGCCGCGGCTGCACGCCTGGCTGCTGAATCACCGCCTGTTCGGCCCGCTGCTGCACAACTGGGCCAACGGCCGCACCGTGAGCCGCCGCGCCAAGTGGAGCGCGACGGCAACGATGGCGGTGTGCGCGGTGATCGTTTCTTTCACCGCACACCGCACCTGGCTCGCCGTACTGGCCATCGCGTGCATGGCGACGGTGCTGGCGTGGCTGTGGTCGCGGCCACTTCCGCCACCGTAAACGCTGCGATCAGGGATCAGCGCCTGCGGCGCATCGCGGGAAGCGCGAGGTTCGTGAACGCGCGCAGCAGCCACTCCACCGGCCCGTAGACGAAGCGGCTCATCCACCAGCGGCTCAACACCAGCTGCGCCGCGAAGATCACGAAGGCGATGGCCGTGGCCGCGAGCGGGCCGACCGTGCCGATCCAGCGCAGCCCGTACGCCAGGAAGAGCCATGCGCACACCAGCGACTGCATCAGGTAGTTGGTCAGCGCCATGCGCCCCGCCGGCGCCAGCAGGCCTTCGAGCACCTGACCGCGCGGCGTCTGCATCAGCAGCACCAGGCCTGAGGCATAGGCGGCGGCAAGAAAAGGCGCCGTCAGCAGCGTGGCCGCGAGGCCATAGAGCTCGCGGACGGCGTTGTCCAGCCTTATCGACGGAAAGGCATACACCAGGGCCCCCGGCAGCCCGATGGCCAGCCCCCAGAACAGCAGTCGCCGGAACAGCGCACGATGCGCATCGGCATTTGCGAAGAGCCCGCGCCGCCCGGCGATGAAGCCCGCGAAGAACATCGCCAGCGCCGTCGGCGCCTGCACCAGCCCCGTGACCCACCAGATCTGCGACAGCTCGCGCAGGTGCTGGACGATCACCGTGGCGGGCGTTCCGCGATAGGCCCCCAGTGCCGCAGCCGCCTCGCCGTAGGCATTGCGCATCGTGTCCTGCGGAATGCCGGCCATCGCCCACAGATACCCCATGCCGGCCCAGAGCAGCGCCGTCGCCAGCACCAGCCCGACCGCGCAGCGCGCGAGGAACACATCGCTGCGCCGCCGGAGCATCAGCAGCACCGCGCCCAGCACCGCATAGGTGGTGAGGATGTCGCCGTGATAGAGCACCACAGCATGCAACAGGCCGATGACCCACAGCGCCCCCAGGCGCCGCAGCAGGCGCGGCGCGAAGGGCTTGCCGTCGCGTTCGGCCGCGCGCATCTGCAAAGTGAAGCTGTAGCCGAAGAGAAAGGAGAACAGCAGGTAGAACTTGGTCTCGAACACCAGCGTCCTGACGAGCAGGGCCGCGCGCTCCAGTGCCGATTGCGCCATCGGATCAGGCACGCCGACGCCGTAGTAGGTCGAGGAAAAGCTCGCGATGTTCACGACAAGGATGCCCAGCAGCGCGAAGCCGCGCAGGGCGTCGACCAGCGACTGGCGTTCAGGGTCGACTTTTCTCATGAGTCCACCATTAGACCAAGCGGCCGATCTGCGATTCAAAAGCCCCTTGATCTCGAACGCCCCACTCGGCTTGAGCACTGCGGCGCACCGTGGCACGATCCGCCGGATGACCAGCAGACCCACCGCTGCGCAGCAACTGCGCGACCTCGCACGGCTGCGCCGCGTTCGCGACCGGATCGACCGCGAATACGCGCAGCCACTGGACCTTGAAACGCTCGCGCGCGACGCGGGCATGTCGGCCGGGCACCTCAGCCGCCAGTTCCGCATCGCCTACGGCGAGCCGCCGTATGCCTACCTGATGACGCGGCGCATCGAGCGCGCAATGGCGCTGCTGCGCCGCGGCGACCTGAGCGTTACCGAGGTCTGCTTCGCGGTCGGCTGCGGGTCGCTGGGCACCTTCACCACCCGCTTCACCGAACTCGTCGGCATGCCGCCCGGCAGCTACCGGCGCCAGGAAGCGAGCGCGACCGAGGGAATGCCTTCGTGCGTGGCCAAGCAGGTGACACGACCGATCAGGAATCGAGAAGCGCCGGCCCCCGAGCCGCAGCTAGCATCGCCACCCCTGCCTACCTAGCACTATCGCCATGAACATCACCATTCACTCGACCTTCCTCCCGCACGACGACCCGGAAACCTCGCTGGCCTTCTACCGCGACACCCTCGGCTTCGAGATTCGCAACGACGTCGGATACGGCGGCATGCGCTGGATCACGATCGGCCCCGCCGGCCAGCCCGGCATTTCGATCGTGCTGTATCCGCCGGCCGCCACGCCCGGCCTCACCGACGACGAGCGCCGCACCATCGCAGAGATGATGGCCAAGGGCACCTACGCCACGATCCTGTTTGCCACCAAGGACCTCGATGGCGCCTTCGCGCGACTGCAGGCCGCCAAGGCCGAGATCGTCGAGGAGCCGACCGAACAGCCCTACGGCGTTCGCGACTGTGCCGTGCGCGACCCGGCGGGCAACATGATCCGCATCCAGCAACTGCGCTGACCCATCATCCAAAAGACGGAGACACGATGAGCAAGGCCCCAAAGAAGGACTCGAAGGACACGCAGAAGAACGCACCCCACGCCGCCGACCACCACGACCTGATCCGCGTGCAGGGCGCCCGCGTGAACAACCTCAAGGACATCAGCGTCGAGCTGCCGAAGCGGCGGCTGACGGTGTTCACCGGCGTCTCGGGCTCGGGCAAGAGTTCGCTGGTGTTCGGCACCATCGCCGCGGAGTCGCAGCGGCTCATCAACGAAACCTACAGCGCCTTCGTGCAGGGCTTCATGCCAACGCTGGCGCGGCCCGAGGTCGACGTGCTCGACGGCCTGACGACCGCGATCATCGTGGACCAGGAGCGCATGGGCGGCGACCCGCGCTCCACCGTCGGCACCGCCACCGACGCCAACGCGATGCTGCGCATTCTCTTCAGCCGGCTCGGCAAGCCGCACATCGGCTCGCCCAGCGCCTTTGCCTTCAACGTGCCATCGGTCAAGGCGACCGGCGTCATCACCGTCGAACGCGGCGCCAGCAAGACCGTGAAGCAAAGCTTCAACCGCACCGGCGGCATGTGCCCGCGCTGCGAAGGCCGGGGCGCCGTTACCGACTTCGACCTGACGGCGTTCTACGACGACAGCAAGTCGCTCAACGAAGGCGCGCTCACCATTCCCGGCTTCAGCATGGAGGGCTGGTACGGCCGCATCTTCAACGGCTGCGGCTTCTTCGACCCCGACAAGCCGATCCGCAAGTTCACCAAGAAAGAGCTCGACGCCCTGCTCCACAAGGAGCCGACCAAGATCAAGGTCGACGGCATCAACCTCACCTACCAGGGACTGATTCCGCAGGTGCAGAAGTCTTTCCTGGCCAAGGACGTCGACGCCATGCAGCCGCACATCCGCGCCTTCGTGGAGCGGGCAGTAACGTTCAGCACCTGCCCCGAGTGCGAAGGCACCCGCCTCAGCGAGGCGGCCCGGTCTTCGAAAATCAAGAAGATCAGCATTGCCGATGCCTGCACCATGCAGATCAGCGACCTGGCCGAATGGGTGCGCGGCCTCGACGAGCCTTCTGTGGCGCCGCTGCTCGCCAAGCTGGCGCACACGCTCGACTCGTTCGTGGAAATCGGGCTCGGCTACCTGAGCCTCGATCGTCCCTCGGGCACGCTCTCGGGCGGCGAGGCGCAGCGCACGAAGATGATTCGCCATCTCGGCTCCTCGCTCACCGACGTGACCTACGTCTTCGACGAGCCGACCATCGGGCTGCACCCCCACGACATCCAGCGCATGAACAGCCTGCTGCTGCGGCTGCGCGACAAGGGCAACACCGTGCTCGTGGTGGAGCACAAGCCCGAGGCCATCGCCATCGCCGACCACGTCGTCGACCTCGGCCCCGGGGCCGGTACTTCCGGCGGCACCGTCTGCTTCGAGGGCACTGTCGAAGCACTGCGGGCCAGCAACACCCTCACCGGCCGGCACCTCGACGACCGGGCCGCCCTCAAGAAGAAAGTGCGCAAGCCCACGGGCAAGCTGCCGATTCGCGGGGCAAAGACGCACAACCTGCGCAACGTGAGCGTCGATGTACCGCTCGGCGTGCTGGTCGTCGTGACGGGAGTGGCCGGCTCCGGCAAGAGCTCGCTCGTGCACGGATCGATTCCTGCCGGCGCGGGCGTGGTGTCGGTAGACCAGGGCTCGATACGCGGCTCGCGGCGCAGCAACCCAGCCACCTACACCGGGCTGCTCGACCCTATCCGCAATGCGTTCGCAAAGGCCAACGGCGTGAAGCCTGCGTTGTTCAGCGCCAACTCCGAGGGCGCCTGCCCCGCCTGCAACGGCGCGGGCGTCATCTACACCGACCTCGCGATGATGGCCGGCGTTGCCACCACCTGCGAGGAGTGCGAGGGCAAGCGCTTCCACGCCTCGGTGCTGGAGCATCACTTCGGCGGGCGCGACATCAGCGAAGTGCTCGCGATGTCGGTGACTGAAGCCAAAGAGTTCTTCGGCGCTGGCGATGCACGCACGCCGGCCGCACACGCCATCCTCGACCGGCTTGCCGACGTCGGGCTCGGCTACCTCAGCCTGGGCCAGCCGCTCACCACGCTGTCGGGCGGCGAGCGGCAGCGGCTCAAGCTGGCCACTCATATGGCGGAGAAAGGCGGCGTGTACGTGCTCGACGAGCCGACAGCCGGCCTGCACCTTGCCGACGTCGAGCAACTGCTCGGCCTGCTAGACAGGCTGGTGGATGCAGGCAAGTCGGTCATCGTCGTCGAGCACCACCAGGCGGTGATGGCGCACGCCGACTGGATCATCGACCTCGGCCCCGGCGCCGGGCATGACGGCGGCCGGGTCGTGTTCGAGGGCACGCCTGCTGACCTCGTCGCCGCCAGCTCCACCCTCACGGGCGAGCATCTCGCGGCCTACGTCGGCGCCTGAGCGGGGCGCTTCTTGCGCGGCGCAGCAGGCTTAGGCCGCTGTGCGTCCACCGCGCTCGCATACGCCTTCACGGCCCATTCGTGCAGCACGTGCGGGTCGTCCATCGCATCGACCGGCGCCTGGTAGTAGCTCGCCACCTTGACGTTCGAGACGCGCGTGGCATATGTGAAAGGCGTCGCCCCGATGCGTTCGAACTCCGGGCGGGTGGTGTCGTCCACTCGCAGGTAGAGCGTGCTCTTCATGACGAAGGCGAACTGCACGCCCTGCATGACCAGCCCGAAGCCGCCGAAGAAGCGCTTGACCTCGATCGGGCCCATCGCATGCAGCGACTCGGCCAGCTCGAGCGCACGCTCACGCGACGGTTCGGACTTTGTTGGTGCGGCTGTAGCTCCTTTTGCACGGCTCATGCGACGGCCTTGCGTCGCGGGTCCGTCACGGGGAAGCCGCCATGCACTTCGAGCAGCCGGAGCAGCGCTTCAGAGCTGTGCGCCCTGGCCCAGTCCTTTTCCGAATCGGTGATGCCCACGGCATGAAGAAAGTCGAACTGGCCCGAGGCCAGCTGCGCCGTGGCGGGGTAGTGCTTCGGCTCCGCCAGCACGACGCAGCGCAGGCCGATGGCGCCCTTCTCGCGGATCACATCGCCAATGGGGATGCGGCCGCCGTAGTCGAGCAACGGTTTGCCTTCGCCGAATTGCCCGTGCGCGAGCAGCACGTTGTAGGCCAGCAGCCGGCGCAGCAGCTTGATCGGCCACTGGTCCTTGGGCTGCGAGGGCACTTCGATGACCAACTCGGAACCCAGCCACGAATATTCCTCGGGGTTGTAGTCGGCAGGCTCCGTCTCCCAGGGCGTCGACCCGCCCGAAGTGACGTAGAGCCACGAGTTGCGCGCGGGCGTCGGCTCGAACTCGAACACGCCGAGGTGCAGCCAGCGCGGATCGACGTTTTCGGCGCCCAGCGACGTGAAGTCGTCGTGGTCCAGCACGAAGATGCCGTTGTGCTTTTCACCGAACAGCTGCGGGTAAAGGGTCTCCTCGCGGTAGGCCCAGACTTCTTCCAACGAACTCATCGGCTGCTCCTCCTCTGTATGTCCATGCCGGCGAGAGCATAAGCGTGAGACCGGACAGACGCCACCAGCATTAAGGACTAGAGTGCCCCACGCGGATGTCTTTCTGCGCATCACCGAAAGGACTCCCATGACACACACCAGGCCTTGCGATGGCTGACGCCGCCTTCTTTCACGACGCTTCGGGCACGGTGCGCTTTTCGGTGGCGGTGGAGGGCCACGACGTGAACGCGAGCATCGGAAGGGAAACCCTGCGCTATCACTACCGCACCGGCGAAGACGCCGACCCACTGAACACCTACGGCCTTCATGCCCAGGAAATCGACGCGGCCGTGCGGCGCCGGCTGGCACAGGGCTCGATGGAGCCCGTGATGCTGCGGGAAAACGACCTCAAGGCTCCCGCCTAAGGCCTCAGCTCTTTCGCTTGAGCACGATCCCGCGGATCGTTGCGAGCAGCAGCCGCGCGCCCTCCCCCAGCTCGCCGCTGCGGCGCACCGTGAACCCGACCGGGCCTTCGGTGCCCGACGTGTCGATGGCCACGCGCTTCAACTCGCCGCGCGCGATGAAGCCTTCCACCGCTCCTTGCGGCGCGAACCATACTGCGTCGCAGCGCTGCAGCAGCCCCACCACGAAGCTCGTGTCGGTCGCCTCCACCAGCCGATTGGGCAGCGCCAGGCCTTGCGCGATCAGGAAGGCATCGGCCGTGTGCCTGATGAGCGTGCCCGACACCGGCAGCACCAGCGGATGTGCGGCCAGCGCGTCGAGCGTCGGCTTGCGCCGTGACGCGAGCGGATGGCCGGGGCGCACCACCAGCAGCAGGGGCTCGCTGAAGAGCTGTTCGAAGGCCAGGTCAGCCATGGCCGAGGCCTGCGCGAGGCGGCCGAGCACGACGTCGATTTCGCCCTGGCGCAGCTGCGTCATGAGCTGCGCATTGGTGCCGCTCATCACGCGCACGCGCAGCGCGGGATGAGCGTCGTTCAGCAGGGCGACGGCTTCGGGCAGCAGGTTGGCCACCATGTTCGGCAAGGCGCCGACGGCCACGCGCAACTGGTCGGCCTCGGGCTGGTCCATGGCCAGGCCCATGCCTTCGCGCAGGCCACGCAGGGCAGAGACGGCATGGCGCACCAGCACCTCGGCGGCCGGTGTGAGCTCCACGCCGCGGCGGCGGCGCAGCAGCAGCTGGCGGCCGACGATCTCTTCCAGCTCGGCGATGGTCTTGGACACCGCCGGCTGTGTGAGCGACAGCGCCTCGGCCGCACGCACGAGGTTGCGCTCCTGCGCCACCATCACGAGGCATTGCAGATGGCGCAGCTTCAGGCGCGCAAAGTTCATGGCTGACATGGGGCTTTCCTTGAGCGAGCGGCCGTTTGAATATAACCATCGGGAATACCTGGCAGAAGAGCTTTCAGTTGTGCCGGTGCCGCCAGCCTCCTAGAGTTGCCTCCAACAAGGAGACAAACAGAGACATGACCACCGGTTCACCGAAAGCCTTCGGCGGCACGCGCCGCCTTGCCATTGCCATCACTACCTGCGCGGCACTCGCCCTTGGCACCATCGCCCCCCACGCCGCCGCAGCCGACGCGCCCTACCCCACCAAGGCGGTGAAGTTCCTCACCAACTTCCCGGCAGGCGGCCCCATCGACATCCTCGGCCGCGCGCTGGCCGATGCGCTGCAGAAAGACCTGAAGCAGCCCTTCATCGTCGACAACCGGCCCGGCGCCGGCGGCAACATCGGTGCCGACCTGGTCGCCAAGAGCCCGGCAGACGGCTACACGGTGCTGCTGGGCATCGACAGCACCTTCACCATCAACCCGCACCTGTACGCGTCGATGCCCTTCGCGGCCAAAGACCTGAAGCCGCTGATGATCTTCAGCTCTTCGGGCCTGAGCTTCGGCGTGGCCCCGGGCGTCAAGGCGAAGACGCTGCCCGAGTTCATCGCGCAGGCCAAGGCCGAGCCGGCCACCTTCAGCTCGGCCGGCAACGGCAGCCCCGGCCACATTGCCGCCGAGATCTTCGCCACAGAGACGGGCGCGAAGATCACGCACGTGCCCTACAAGGGCAACTCGCCGGCCGTGCTGGCGCTGATGGGCGACGAGGTGCAGGCCGGCATCCTCGCCACACCGGGCCTGCTGCCGCAGGTGCAGTCGGGCAAGCTGCGCGCGCTGGCCGTTACCGGCAAACAACGCTCGCCGCTGTTGCCGCAGGTGCCCACCGTGAGCGAACTGGGCCTGAAGGGCCTGGAGTTCGAGGTGCTCTATATCTCGATGGTGCCCGCCGCCACGCCCGAACCGGTGATGCAAACGCTGCGCGCCTCGCTGCAGAAGGCGATGGCCCTGCCCGAGGTCAAGGCCCGGCTGGCCTCGCTCGACATGGTGCCGCTGGGCGAAACCGGCAGCGCAGCCAGTGAGCACCTGGCCGCGAGCCAGGCGCGCTACGGCCGCATCGTCAAGGCAACCGGCATGAAGGTGGACTGATGAGGCCGGTGTTGTCGCGGGGTAAACCCCGGCAATGGTTGATTTGATCAATCGAACGCAGCGTCTTCAGAATCGTCCGCAACCGCGAGCCTCGCGGTCACACTTACTGGTCACCGCCCGACCGAAGACGACGACAAGGACTTGCCCATCATGCTGCCGACCTCCCTTTTCACCCGCCGCGCCGCCGGCCTGCTGGCCATTGCCGGCTTTGCGGCGGCCTTCGCCACCCAGGCAAGCGCCCAGGCCAAGTTCGACACCCCCCTGCACATCGTGGTCGGCTACGCCCCCGGCGGCGCCACCGACCGCGTGGCGCGCATCGTGGGCGACAAGCTCGGCGCAAAGCTGGGCGTGGCGGTGGTGGTAGACAACAAGCCCGGCGCGGGCGGCCGCCTTGCGGCGCAGCAGGTGAAGATCACGCCCGCCAACCAGAACGTGCTGATGCTCGCCAACCCCGCCGTGATGATCGTCGCGCCGCTGGTCTTCAAGGACAACAACTACGACCCAGAGCGCGACTTCGTGCCCGTGTCGTACGTCAACGACTACAACTTTGCGCTGGCCGTCTCGCCCAGCCTGCCCGTGCGCGAGCTGAACCATCTGCTGGCCTGGATGCGCGCCAACCCCACGCAGGCCAACGTGGGCGTGCCGGCCACCGGCAGCCTGCCGCACTTCTTTGGCCTCATGGTCGGCGAAAAGGCCAACGTGCAGACCCAGGTGATCGGCTACCGCGGCTCGGCCCCGCTGCTGAACGACCTGATCGGCGGGCAGGTGCCAATTGCGGTGGACACCGAAGACGTGGTGGTGCCGCAGCATGCTGCGGGCAAGCTGCGCATCCTGGCGCTGTCGGGCGCCAAGCGTTCGCCCTTTGCGCCGAACGTGCCCACCTTCAAGGAAGCCGGCCTCGACCTCTCCGCCACCGGCTGGAACACCTTCTTCGCGCCGAACAGCATGCCCAAGGACAAGGTCGAGCGCCTGTCCAACCTGATCCGCGAAGTCATGCAAGACCCGGACACGCAACGCAAGTTCAAGGACTCCGGCATGACGCCGGTGGTGAGCACGCAGGCGCAGACCGCCGCCATGCTCAAGGCCTACCGCGCGCAGTGGGCGCCGGTGGTGCAGAAGTCGGGCTACCAGCCCTGAACCCCTTCAAGAAGAACGTCAAAGAGACATGACCACAAGACCCAACATCATCTTCATCGTTGCCGACGACCTCGGCTATGCCGACCTCGGCTGCTACGGCGGCCGCGACGCCGTGTTCGGCCCCGTGTCGCCTGTGCTCGACGGCCTGGCCGCCAACGGCCTGAAGCTCACGCAGGGCTACGCGAACTCGCCCGTGTGCTCGCCTACCCGCTTCGGCATGATCACCGGCCGCTATCAGTACCGCCTGCGCGGCGCCGCCGAAGAGCCCATCAACAGCAAGAGCCGCGGCAGCACCACGCTCGGCCTGCCCACCGACCACCCCACCCTGCCTTCATTGCTGAAGGCCAGCGGCTACCAGACCGCGCTCATCGGCAAATGGCACCTGGGCTACCCGCCCAGCTTCGGCCCGCTGCGCTCGGGGTACGACGAATTCTTCGGGCCCATGTCGGGCGGCGTCGACTACTTCACCCACTGCGACTCCACCGGCCGCCACGACCTGTGGTTTGGCGAAGAAGACAAGCAGGAAGAGGGCTACCTCACCGACATCCTCTCCAAGCGCGCGGTCGAGTATGTGGAGCGCATGTCAGAGCAGGAAGCGCCCTTCTTCCTGAGCCTGCACTACACCGCCCCGCACTGGCCATGGGAAACGCGTGACGACGCCGCCAAGGCGCCCACCGTGAAGGACAACCTGTTCGACCTGGCCGGCGGCAACATTCATGTGTACCGCCGCATGATTCATCACATGGACGAAGGCATCGGCTGGATCATGGCCGCGCTGCAAAAGCACGGCATGGCCGACAACACGCTGGTGGTGTTCACCAGCGACAACGGCGGCGAACGCTTCTCGGACAACTGGCCGCTGGTGGGCGGCAAGATGGACCTGACCGAAGGCGGCATCCGCGTGCCATGGATCGCGCACTGGCCCGCGGTGATTGGCAAGGGCGGCGAGAGCACGCAGCTTTGCATGACCATGGACTGGTCAGCCACCATGCTCGACGCGGCCGGTGTTTCATCGCATCCGGACTATCCGCTGGATGGCGTGTCGTTGATGCCCGTGCTGAAGGACGCGAAGCACAGCTTTCGCCGGCCGCTGCACTGGCGCATGAACCATCGCGGGCAGGAAGCGATGCGCGATGGGGACTGGAAGTATTTGAAGGTGGACGGGAACGAGTACCTGTTCAACATTCCTGCGGATGAGCGCGAGCGGGCGAATCTGGGGAAGAAGGAGCCTGAACGACTGGCTGCAATGCGGGCGGACTGGGCGGCTTGGAATGCGACGATGCCTGCTATTCCGGAGGATGCGACAGTTAGTTTGGGGTATTCGGTTAGGGATATGCCGCAGAGGTGAGGGGGTTCGCATGCGGCCACAGACTAGGCTTAAGTGTGGCCTCCAAGGCATAGGAACGCTTCTGAGGACTGATGGCTGCAATCAGGCTGTCTCTGGACAAAGGGGCCTGCAGTTTGGCCGCTGGAACTGCCTCGCCGAGGACTGCTCAAGACTCATAGAAGCCGCCAAATGCGAGCGCGCGGGAACGACTGCTGCGCATAGGACTACATCGCCCCCATCAATGCTCGCCGATCGGCACTTCCAGTCGATCGCGTGCGACACAGTATCCATCCTTGATGATGAAGCACTCCACGAAGTGCGCGCCAGAAAAGTCGGTACGCTCGATAAGGTCCTCGCGACCCTTGTCCGAAACAATTTGCCCACGAATCATGCTTTTCTGTTCCGCAAGGATGCCGACGTTGCGCACCTTCCAGAGCACGCCATAGGGTTTAGGCACGTTACAACTCTCGACGTAAAACCGTAGCGACCGCCCTAGGGCTACCCAAGGGAAAACACTCTGCAGCCAGCGTATGCGCCCCTCATTCTTGCCGCCGGCGCTGACCTCGCAATCGATATCCAAGTCGTACTGGATATCGAGGGGAAACTTGTCCTCGATGAACTCCTCCGTCTGTTTAATCTGCCGCCCGATTCCAATCACGGCGGCAGTGGCCTTGGCAGTCGATAGGCTTGGGAAGAAGCGTGAACCGAAAACCCCCTTCCAGAGGGTCTCCTTCTTCTTGTCGGTGTCCGCGTCAATCGCCTCCTGGCACTTTGCCGCTGCCTTTTTGGCTTTGCGCTGAAATTTCCCCTTGGTACCGACGCGTTGCGCGCTTCCCGGAGCAAGCCAATAGTCTTGCTCCGGCAGATTCGCTAAGTAGGCGAATACGTCCCGCGCCAATTCGGGATAACTACCGTAGGACTTGTCGTCATACAAAGTCGTTTGCCCAAAAAAACGATAGGCAAGCGTGTCGATGAGCATCCCACTCATTGGTGCGCCAACAGCCTCCTTCCAGGAGCGGAGCATCTTGCATACGCGCTTGAGATTTCGATTCGAAGTGCGATTGCGCTCGTTGGTCGCTGCGATTTCCTGGCGCGGCTTGCACTTGCACCATGAGCCACCATTGTTTGTGTCGCCGTATATGTACGAGTTGTCATTCGCATCGTGGAAAGCTGGAAGCACTTCGACACGGTATCCGCTGAACTCGACGACAACGACTTGACCGTCGCCGCTCATCTTCGTGTTTGGATACCTCGCGGTAAGGCAATTCTTGACCTCCTGCAGCATCTGAGAAGGCCCGTTTCCTTGGACCTTCTTGAAGCGCTCCAAGTCTTTCGCAGGCAACTCAAACACCATGTCGAGGTCGCTGATACCGTGGATCGCAGTGTTGCGACCATAGGAGCCGACCTGCAAGCAGTGGGTCGAATCAGACTCCAGATTCCAGTAGTCCTTGTTTAACCTTGTCGTGATCGAGCGGTACGAGGTCGAAATGGCATCTTCGTTTCGAACCGCGAGGTTCTTACGGAACTGCTCAAAGTGCGCGTAAGTCATGGCTTGCCCTCGCAGGCGACCGGTTTGGTCACCAGTCGAGCATCGGGAGCACTCCAACCATAGATGAAGGATGCGAAACCGACAACGAGCGCGATGAGCGCAAAGTAGGCGGTTAACGGAATCTTGTCCCGCCAAAAACTGAACGGGCGAACTTCGTGAATCCAGTCGACCTGGGCAATCCAGAAGAACTTGTAGTGCGCGTACCAATCCGACAGAAAGACCTGCCTACTTAAAGACTTTTTCAGCATATCGTTGTGAAGATCTTGAACCTGCTTTAGCACTGGGCCGAAGTCCGCCCCATCAGGCATTGACTTCACTTCACGATAGAAAACGTGAAGCGCATGAAATCCCCGGGTTAGTTCCTTGCCAGACTCCTCGTAACGGGATTTTTCAGATCCGTAGAACCCGATGTAGAGAGACACGATCCCGAAGATCACGAAGACAGCCGCGACATGGGCGGTCGCCCAGAATGGAACAAAGAGGCTATAGATGCCGCCGGTCAGTGAGATTAGACCCAACCATCCAGGACCCTTTTCGATGATGTCGTAACTAGCAAAGTGCTTTTTGGCCCCGAAGCCCACGTCGTAGCCTGCTACGGCGATGTACTTGAGCAGTTCTTGTTTGGTCATGTCGCTTACCCGGGAAATTTAAGTGCCGAACGCCTAGACGTCGGGCGGAGCTTTCGCAATAGCCCGTTGGAGCGGTCGGCATCGCGTCTATGTCTCAAACATGTCCGTGCCGAGATGGGGTCAATGTCGACTATCGCCGCATATCCGACAACAGAACTCTGAAGATCAGACCCGTGGCAACTGATGCGTAAGCGTCCGGCCAACCCATCTTGAATCCGCCGGGAGGCCCGACCAGCATGGTGTCCACCAGACTCACAGGTGGACACCATTCAAGACTCCAAACGACTCCCCCGGCGGCGGCATGACGCAGCC